>NZ_PQSU01000028.1 GCF_002920615.1 Streptomyces sp. Ru62 | reverse complement strand
TCAGGTACGGCGCCAGGGCGAGCTGCTGCGAGCCCGAGGAACGCAGCTGCTCGGCCACCGAGGCGATGGAACCCTCCTGGTCCAGGGCCGCCGCCATCACCGGCACGGCCAGACGCGCGGCGAGCAGCATGCCGGTGATCCCGGCGGCCTGGACGGCCTCCTCGCCGCCCACGGAGGCCAGGATGATGCCGTCCGCGGCGGTGGCCACGGTGAACAGCCGGGCGCGGTCGGCGCGGGCCAGGCCCGCCTCCGACAGCCGCACGTGCAGCGCCTCCGCTAGCAGCGGGTGCGGGCCGAGGACATCGGTCAGCTCGGCGGCGACCCGGCTGTCCATCACGGCCTGACGGATCTGCCGCAGCAGCGCGCTGTCCGGACCGGCCAGCAGCGGGACGACGACGGCGACCGGGCCGTCGGGCTCCTTGATCCCCTCGACCCCGGCGGCGACGGCCTGCTCGTACCGGGCGGTCCGCTCCTCGGCGGCGCGCGCCAGCACGGAACGCAGCGAGGGGAACTCGGAGTCGTCCCCGTCCAGGTACCCGATCCGGGCGTCGAGGCCGGGCAGCTCGGAGCGGGCGATGCTCACGACCTCCTCGGCGAGGCTGCGCGTGGTGGTGCTGGGCACACCGGGCACCGCGAGGACGAGCGCGGGCGCGCCCTCGGGAGCCACCAGCGGTTCCGGGCGGCGGTGTCGTCCGGGCTGGCGGGGTCGCGGCATTCGTACGGGCAGGCCGGACGCGGGTCCAGTGGGGGAGCTCATGGCGCCGCATGTTACTGGCTTCCTGCCCTCCGCCGTTCGGGGAGGGTGCAGGTGAGCGGTATCCGTCCTGTTTTGTCTGATGAGTTACGCCCGGAAGACGCGTGCGGCCGGCACATGCCCCGCGCATGTGCCGGGCGCCGTGGAGGAACCGGAAACGGAACCGCTGGTTCGAGGCGGTGCGAAGCCGCGCCGGGAGCCTGCGGGGCTCCCTCAGCCACCTCGAAGAGGCCGCCGCTGAGTTCCGCTTCGCCGTCCGCCCGCGCGGGCCGACGCGGTCACGGCAGACGCCAGTCCACCGGCTGTCCGCCCTGCTCGATCAGCAGGTCGTTCGCGCGGCTGAAGGGGCGCGAGCCGAAGAAGCCGCGGTCCGCCGACATCGGCGAGGGGTGCGCGGACTCCACCGCCGGCAGACGGCCCAGCAGCGGGCGCAGATTGCGGGCGTCACGGCCCCACAGGACGGACACCAGCGGCTTGCCGCGTGCCGCCAGGGCCCGGATCGCCTGCTCGGTGACCTCTTCCCAGCCCTTGCCACGATGCGCGCCCGGGCTGCGCGGCGCGGTGGTGAGCGCCCTGTTGAGCAGCAGCACGCCCTGCTCGGTCCACGGCGTGAGGTCCCCGGTGGACGGCTGGGGCAGACCCAGGTCGCCGGTCAGCTCGCGGAAGATGTTGATCAGGCTGGGCGGCAGCGGGCGCACGTCGGGTGCCACGGAGAACGACAGGCCCACCGCGTGCCCCGGCGTGGGATACGGGTCCTGACCCACGATCAGGACCCGTACCTCGTCGAAGGGTTGCTGGAAGGCCCGCAGGACGTTCGGTCCGGCCGGGAGGTACGTGCGCCCCGCGGCGATCTCCGCGCGCAGGAAGTCGCCCATCGCGGCGATCCGTCCGGCGACGGGTTCCAGGGCCTTCGCCCAGCCCGGTTCGACGATTTCATGCAAGGGTCGTGGTGCCACGGGCGTCACCCTACTGCCGTACACCCGTCGGTGATCAACCGATGGCCGGAGCACGACAGCGGGCGGCGCCTCGTCGCCCGTCTCCACGAGAGGCCGGGCGATGAGGCGATGAGGGGTCAGCCGATCACCGCCGCCCGCACGCAGAGCACGTCCGGCAGGTGCGCGGCCAGCAGTTGCCAGCTGTCACCGTCGTCGGCCGAGGCGTACACCTCGCCGTTGCGGTTGCCGAAGTACACCCCGGCGGGGTCGGAGTCGTCCGTGCACAGGGCGTCCCGCAGGACCGTCCCGTAATGGTCCTCCTCCGGCAGCCCCTTGGACAGCGGCTCCCAGTTGCGGCCCGCGTCGGCCGTCCGGAAGACCCGGCAGCGGCGCCCGGCGGGCACCCGGTCCGCGTCCGCGTTGATCGGGAAGACGTACGCCGTGTCGCCCCGGCGCGGATGCGCCGCCGCCGCGAAGCCGAACGTCGACGGCAGGCCCTCGCCGATGTCGGTCCAGTGCGCGCCCGCGTCATCGCTGCGGTACACCCCCCAGTGGTTCTGGAGATACAGCCGGTCCGGGTCGGCCGGGTCCCTGGTGATCTTGTGTACGCACTGGCCGAACTCCGGGTGGGGATCCGGCAGGAACACCGCCGACACACCGGAGTTGGACGGCGACCAGCTCGTGCCGCCGTCCGTCGTGCGGAACACGCCCGCCGCGGAGACGGCCACCGTCACGACCCTGGGGTCGCGCGCGTCGGTGAGCACCGTGTGCAGGCACTGGCCGCCCGCGCCCGGCACCCACTGCGAGCGGGACGGGTGCTCCCAGAGCGGCCGGACCAGCTCGAACGTCTCGCCGCGGTCCTCCGAGCGGTAGAGCGCGGCCGGTTCCGTGCCCGCGTACACCACATCGGGCTCGGCGGCGGACGGGTGGAGCTGCCAGACGCGCTCCAGGGAAGCGCCGGTCTCCTTCGGGAACCTGACGGCGGGCCGGGCCGGTTCGGTCCAGGTGCGGCCGAGGTCGTCCGAGTGGAACACCGACGGGCCCCAGTGCGCGCTGTCACCGCCCGCCAGCAGCCGGGGCCGGGCGCCGCGGGTGTCGATCGCCACCGAATAGACCGCCTGCGCGTTGAAATACGGACTCTCGTCGAACTCCCAGGGGCCGTCGCCCCTCCGCCGCGCGATGAACAGGCCTTTGCGGGTGCCCACCGCGAGCAGTACCTCGGTCATGCCGATCACCTCCGGGACGCCGTTGTCCCGATAGCCGTCAGATATCGGTCAGTGTGCACCCCGCCACTGACACTCTCCCCCGGAGTACGGGTTCGCCCAGCTCACCGCCTGTGTCGCCGGGGCGCGCCGAGGATCGGCCGGTTCCGTTCCGGCATGCGCCTGCGCGAAAGGGGTGTCTCGTGCGACCGTCGGGGAGACGGCTCGTCGTGAGCAACGGAGCGATCTCCCGCGTATGGGAGGGCGGTCCGGCCGGTCGGTGCGCTCGTGAGGAGGATGCCTTTGAAGGCGTTCCGTGGTCCGAAGGTGTGGCTGTGGCGCTGGCGGCGCAACCCGCTCAAACGCCGGGCCGACGTCGTGGAGGCATGGGTGGTGCTCGGCGCCTGTCTGCTGACCGTCCTGGCCGGCGTCCTCGCCGGCCTCGCGGCGGCCGGCTCGGTGGAGCACGGACTCGCCCGGGAGCGGACCACCTGGCGGCCCACCGTGGCCCGGGTCGTCGCGCAGGTCCCGGGGAAGCCCCCGGCGCACAGCGGCCATGCCTCCGCCGGGGAACGGATCTGGGCCGCGGTCCGCTGGACGGTCGCCGACGGCTCCGCCCGCACCGGCCGGATCCGGGTGGAGCCCGGCAGCAAGCCCGGTACGCCGGTCACCGTCTGGACCGACCCGCAGGGCCACCTGGTCTCCCGCCCCACCACCGCTTCCGAGGCCGCGTTCCGGTCCACCCTGATAGGCCTCCTGGTCGGCGCGAGCACCGCCGCCGTCCCCTTCGTCGCCGGACTCGCCGTAAGGAGTCGTCTGGAACACCGGCGCATGGAGGCATGGGACACGGAATGGGCCCGTCTGGGCCCGCAGTGGGGCCGAATGGTCTGACCCGGCCCGGATAGCCAGTCCGGCGCGGACGGGGTTCCGGACGCCGTCGGAGGCCCGCTGCACGGCGTGGGGAAGCGGGCGCGGTCGCAGCGTCGCCGCGGGGCCCATCGTCCTCGCACGGCGGACCGGAAGCGTCCGACGGGCCCTAAAGCCCCTCCAGTACCTCCCGGCACCTCGTCAGCAGCTCCTCGTCGTCCGGGATGTCACGGCTGGCGTACGCGCCCTGGAGCGCCGTGTGCCGGCGAGGGTGGGTCAGTTCGGCGGTGACCAGGTCGCGCAGCGGCCCTGCGGCCGGGCCCATCGACGCCAGGCACCGGGCGATCGGGCCGCGCGCGCGGGCGTCCGCCGTCCAGACGGACCGGAAGACGGGCCGCACCGGTCCGGGGTCCCCGGTGATGCGCCACAGCGCGCACGCGGCCGGTATCCGCTCCCGCGCCGGTCCCCACCGGGCCAGGCCGCGCAGCTGCGGCAGCGCGGGGCGCGCGGCCGGGCCCAGCCTGCCGAGCTGCCGGGCGGCGGCGCGCCGGGCGTCCGGATCGTCCCGCCCCAACTCCCGGAGCAGGACGGGGAGTACATCGGTGGCGTCCCCGTCCGCCGACCACAGCGCGCCCGCCGCGGTGGCCGCGTGCCGGGTGTGGAGCAGCCGGCGCAGCAGCGGTGCCGTCTGCGCGGCGGCGCCCAGGTCCGCCAGCGTTTCGATCACCTGGCCGGCGACCGCGTCCCGCGCTCCCAGGCCGTCGGGGGCGCCCGAGAGCAGCCGTACCAGTTCGGGGACGGACTCCTTGTCGCCGATGGCCCTGATCGCCGTCAGCAGCGGGGCGGCGAGCCGGGCGGCGGTGGGGGAGTCGAGCGGGACGCGACCGAGGCGGAGCCTCAACGTGGGGGCCAGCGGTGCCGCGGCGCGGCCAAGGTGCGCGGCTTCGCGGCCCAGTCCGACGGGCGCCGCCGGACCGGCCAGCAACAGGGCCAGCGCCGGGACCGCGCGGGGGTCGCCGGTCCTGGCGAGCGCCTTGAGCGGGCCGCCCAGCGTGGGGGAGCCGCGCTCCCAGCGGTGCGTCCACAGGTCGGGCCGGGTGCTCACCAGCGCGTGCAGGTCGTCCGCGGCGGGCGCCGCCAGCGCGTACAGCTCAGCCAGGACCGAGACCGCCGCGTCCTGCAAGCGGTCCTGATCGGTGTTCAGCTGGGCACCCAGCAGCCGGACGGGCGCGCCGTAGTCGCCGCGCCAGCCGCGGAACAGGCCCGCCGACATCCAGACGGCATTGCACCGGTCGACCGGGTCCGGGCTGGTCAACTGCCCGGTGAGCAGGGCGATCCGGTCGTGCACCCGGTCTCCGAGCGCGCTGTGCAGGGTGCGCAGCAGGACGGCGCCCTGTTCGTCCGAGGGGCGCAGTCGCCGTATCCGGCGCACCAGGGTGTCCGTGCCGGCGCGCTCCGCGGGCGGCCGGCGCTGCGCGGACCGCTCGTGCAGCAGCCGGACCGCCGTGGGCACCAGGTCGGCGGGGAGCCGGACGGGAGCGTGGAGCGCGAGTTGGCCGAGTGCCGCGAGCCGCGGGCCGGGCGCGTAGGGCGCCGCGCTCTGCTCGGCCAGGAGGTCCAGCGCGCCGTCGGCAAGGGCTGGATGCCGGTGCGCGAACAGGGCGAGTGCCTCCGTCAGGGCCGGCAGGACATGGTCGTCCCGTTCGGCCCGCAGTCGGCGCCGCAGCACCCCCAGGACCCGCGCGGGGTCGTCCAGGAAGCGCACCAGGGCGCCGGCCGCCGCCCGGCGCACCACAGGATCCGGATCCCCGGCGAGCGTGACGAAGGCGTCGGCACCGGCGCACACCGCCTCCCACGCCGCGTTCGCCGCACCCCCCGCGCCCGCGCTCTCGGCGCCGTCCCCACCGATGCCGACCAGCAGCTCCACGATGCAGCCCCGGTCCGGTACCTCCTCGCGGACCGCCAGCGCGAACAGGAAGGGCACACAGGCCGGCGTCGCCTCGTACACCCTCCCCTCGTGGTGCAGCGCGTCGTACAGCCCGTCGAGCGCGGTCGCCCGCTCGACGGTGTCCGGGGACGCCAGGGCCCGTAACCACCCGGGCACGTCCTCGGCGCTGCCGTGTGCGTGCCGCAGCGAGGCCCAGTCGACCTCGTCGATCCCCGTGAACACGTCGTCCTCCCTGTCCGCCCCGCACGAGTGGCACCTGATCGGGAGTGTGCACCACGGCACTGACAACGGTCCGGAACCGCACGCTGACTGTGTGCGATCCGTCGGCGGTGACCGGCCACCCGGCGCGACCGCCCGGCACGCGCGCGTGAAGGGGTCAGTTCCGGTCGGGCAGGGCGCGCTCCAGGACGGTGTCGAGGTCGGTTCCCGGGGGCAGGGTGCCGAACGAGTGGCCCCAGTCGCCGCCCAGCCGGCTCGCGCAGAAGGCGTCCGCGACCGGGTGCGGAGCGTGCCGGACGAGCAGGGAGGCCTGGAGCGCGAGCGCCATCCGCTCGACCAGCCGGCGAGCGCCCGCCTGATCGGTTCCGGCCACGTCGTGCCTGAGCGCGGCCACGGCCGTGTCGAGCCGGGTGTCCGCCCCGCGCGCGAGGGCGAGTTCGGCGAACAGCGCCTCGGCGGTGTCCGGTTCGCGGCCGAGGGCGCGCAGCACGTCGAGCGCGTTGACGTTGCCGGAGCCCTCCCAGATCGACAGCAGCGGAGCCTCCCGGTAGTGCCGGGGCATGCCGGAGTCCTCCACGTACCCGTTCCCGCCCAGGCACTCCAGGGCCTCCGCGGTGAAGGCCGGACCGCGCTTGGTGACCCAGTACTTGCCGACGGCGGTGGCGATGCGCCGGAAGGCCCGCTCCCCGGCGTCCCCGCGCACCGCGCGGTCGGCCGCGCCGGCCAGCCGCAGCGTGAGCGTCGTCGCCGCCTCCGACTCCAGCGCGAGATCGGCCAGGACGTTGCGCATCAGCGGCTGGTCGATCAGCCGGGCGCCGAACGCGCTGCGGTACCGGGCGTGGTGTCCCGCCTCGACCAGCGTCTTGCGCATCAGGGTCGCCGAGGACATCACGCAGTCCAGGCGGGTGCAGTTGACCATCTCGATGATGGTCTTCACGCCCCGCCCCTCCGGCCCCACCAGCCAGGCCACGGTGTGGTCGAACTCCGGCTCCGAGGAGGCGTTGGACCGGTTGCCGAGCTTGTCCTTCAGGCGCTGGATGTGGAAGGGGTTGCGGCTGCCGTCCGGCAGGACGCGCGGCACCAGGAAGCACGACAGCCCGCCCGGGGCCTGCGCGAGCACCAGGAAGACGTCGCACATCGGCGCCGACGTGAACCACTTGTGCCCGCGCAGCGTGTAGACGCCCGCCTCCCCGGTGGGCGTGGCCGTGGTGGTGTTCGTCCGGACGTCGGAGCCGCCCTGCTTCTCGGTCATGCCCATCCCGGCGAGCAGCCCGGGCTTCTCGGTGGGAACGCGCAGCCGGGGGTCGTACTCCCGGCTGGTGAGCAGCGGCTCGTACACCTTGGCGAGATCCGGCTGTGCGCGCAGGGCGGGCACGGCGGCGTACGTCATCGACGTGGGGCAGCCGTGTCCCGCCTCCGTGTGCCCCCACACCAGGCCGCCCGCGGTCCGGGCGACGTGCGCGCCCGGCCGGTCGTCGGCCCACGGGGCACCGGCCAGGCCCGCGGCGACCGCCGTCCGCATCAAGTGGTGCCAGCTGGGGTGGAACTCCACCTCGTCGACACGGTGGCCGTAGCGGTCGTGGGTGCGCAGCACCGGCTCGTACCGGTTCGCCAGCTCGCCCCACTCCTGCGCCTCCGCGCTGCCGGCACGCGCCCCCAGCCGCCGGACGCCCTCCTCGGCCCACCCCGCGCCCTCCCGGCGCAGCCCCTCCAGCAGGGCCGGGTCGTCGGAGGCGTCGTAGGGGGCGAGCGGCGGGGGCTGGTTGGTCACGTCGTGCGTGGCGTACGACGGCTGGGACGGCGACGGCAGCTTCGACTGCCCGGAAATCGAGACCATGACAGCATGTTGCACTCTTCCTGCGGTTGTAGCAATGATGCAACACGGGGGGCGACGTACAGTACGGGGCCATGCGCATGAACGTCTCCGCGGAACCGGACACGGATGCGGCCGGCCTGCGACCGCTGTCCGCCCGGTCGGTCGTGCTGAGCCTGCTCCTCGGCGTGCATCCGCCCCAGCTTCCGGTGAAGGACCTGGTCCGGCTGGTGGAGCCGTTCGGGGTCGGCGGCTCCACGCTGCGGGCCGCGCTGAGCCGGATGGTGGCCGCCGGCGACCTCCGCCGCAGCGACGCCGTCTACCGGCTCAGTGACCGGCTGCTGGCCCGGCAGCGCCGCCAGGACGACGCCGTGCGTCCGCGCACGCGCGCGTGGGGCGGCGACTGGGAGATGGTGGTGATCACGGCGACGGGTCGCGGCCCCGCCGAACGCGCCGACCTGCGTGCCCGGCTGACCGCCCTGCGGCTGGCCGAACTCCGCGAGGGCGTCTGGCTGCGCCCGGCCAACCTCGACCGTCCGCTGCCGGGCGATCTGCGCCAGGTGGCGCTGACGTACACCGCGTGCCCCGACGAGCCCCCGCGGGCCCTCGCCGCCCGGCTCTGGCCGCTGGCCGACTGGGCGGCCACCGCGCGCTCCCTGCTCGTCCACGCGACCGCGGCCGGCCATCCGGCCGTCCGGCTCACCGCCTACGCGGCGGCCGTCCGTCACCTGCTCACCGACCCGGTCCTGCCGTCCGCGCTGCTGCCCCCCGACTGGCCGGGGGAGGACCTGCGGACGGCCTACGCCGACTACCGGCGGGAACTGGCCACGACCCTGGGCGCGCCGGAACCGGAAGGCGAACGCTGACCGCACGGCCCGCCAGGGGCACCGGAGGTGGATCAGCCCGCCGCGACGGCCCAGGCGGGGCTCCCTCCGGGCGCGTGGGCAGCGCCGGTGGCGGCCCGGTGGCACGCGGCCGCCCAGGGCTCCTTCCCGCGCGCGAGGACAACGGCCGGGTGATGGCCCGGTCGAACCCCGGTGGAACGCAGCCTCCTACGGCTCCCTCCCGCGCGTGGACAGCGGTCCCCGCGCGGGACGGCCCCATGGATGCCGGCCGGCGCAGGCGTCCCGCTCGCCGCGGTGTCCGGGCCGCTCAGGTGTCCCGCTCGCGCGGTGTCCGGGTCGCGCGGTGTCCGGGTCGCGCGAGTGCCCGGGGGCGGCGGTGGCACCCCCGGGCACTCGGCCGGCGATCACTTGTAGGTGATGTCCGAGCTGGAGTACTTGCAGTACGTGCCGTCCGGGCCCGAGCCGTTCGTGGTCGGCTCCTTGCCGGTGTTGTTGCCGATGTACTTCTGGCACGGAATGATCTTCTTGCTGGTGTCCCCGACGATGGTGATGTTCCGCAGGGTGGCGCTGTCGCCGTAGTTGGTGTTGATGCCGACGAGCTTGCTGCCCTTGTAGGTCGCCTCGATGCCGCTGAGGTTGATCGTCCGCTTGTACTGCGTCTTGCAGTTGCCGCAGGAGCGGGCGAACGTGCCGAAGTTCTTCACCGCGAAGCCGGAGACGTTCAGGGTGCCGGCGCCGTTGAACTGGAACACCTTGTCGCCGGCCTCCTTCGCCCCGCCGCCGCTGACGGTGTAGACGTTGGACGACGAGGAGCCGAGGAAGGTGGCCGCGTCCTCGCCGACGTCCTCCCACCAGACGTTCTGGAGCGTGCAGCTGCCGAGGCAGTGGATGCCGTCCGCGGCGGGGGAGCCGATGATGACGTTCTGGAGGACGGTGCCGGGGGCGAGTTCCAGCAGGGGCCCCTGGTCCTCGTCCTGGCTGTCGCTGCCGAGGTCGCCGGTGCCGTACAGCCGCTTCATCCCGTAGTCCTTGGTGCCGGACAGGGAGATGGTGGCGGAGACCGCCTGGCTGCCGTTGGCGCTGGGCCAGGTGGCCGCGCCCGCCGGCGCTCCGGAGGTCATGATCAAGCCAAGTGTCAGGCCGAGGGTGGCCAGGCCGCCCAGCAGACCGCGCGCGCGTCCTGATGAGGTCATGTCCCGAATACCTTCTTCCGAGTGAGGTCAGATCGAGGTCAGTGTGGGGTTCGGGTAGCCCGCGTCCTCCGCATCGGTTACGTACGTGAATCACGTACGCAATGTGGAACGCGGACGGAGGGTTCAGTGGCCAACAGGGCTCGCTGGGGCGCCCGTTGGTCAGGCTGATGAACGGACCGTAGAGTGCAAGCGCTTTCTAGTCAACAGGCCGCGCAGCACGGTTCCGCTCGCCGGGAAGTCCCGTGGGAGCGCTTTCATGAATTGCGTGTCCATGCCACCATGCCGGGTGTTCCTCGCACGACGCGCACCGCAGCGCGCCCTCGCACGAGCCGCGAACCGAAGGGACAAGGGACGTGCCCCCCACACCGCACCGTTCAAGGACCGGCCCTCGCAAGGCACTTGTCACCCTCCTGGGTGCCCTCCTGCCGCTCCTCGCGGCACTGGCCCTGGCCGCGCCGCCGGCCACGGCCCGGGAGCGGGCCGTCCCCGCGGCCACGCTCACGGAGGTCACCGGCTTCGGCGCCAACCCCAGCAACCTCCAGATGTACGTCTACGTGCCGGGCGGCGTCACCGCGCACCCGGCGGTCGTGGTGGCCGTGCACTGGTGCGGCGGCTCCGCCTCCGCGATGTACTCCGGCACCGAATGGGCCTCGCTGGCCGACCGGTACGGGTTCGTCGTCGTGTACCCGTCGGTGACCCGGAGCAGCAAGTGCTTCGACGTCTCCTCCCCGCAGGCGCTCCGCCGCGGCGGCGGCAGCGACCCCGTCGGCATCCGGTCCATGGTCGACTGGGCGACCCGCACCTACGCCGCCGACACCGGCAGGGTCTTCGTCACCGGCGTCTCCTCCGGCGCGATGATGACCAACGTCCTGCTCGGCGACTACCCCGACGTGTTCGCCGCGGGCGCCGCCTTCTCCGGGGTCCCGTTCGGCTGCTTCGCCACCACCGACGGCTCCGAGTGGAACAGCGCCTGCTCCGGCGGCACCGTCAGCCACACCCCGCAGGAGTGGGGCGACCTGGTGCGCGCCGCCTACCCGGGCTACACCGGTCCGCGCCCGCGGATGCAGCTGTGGCACGGCACCGCGGACGACACCCTGCGCTACCCCGACTTCACAGAGGAGATCAAGCAGTGGACGAACGTGCTCGGCGTGAGCCGGACTCCGGCCGCGACCGACACCCCTGTCTCCGGCTGGACCCGCACCCGCTACGGCGCCACCGGTGACCGGGCTCCCGTCGAGGCGATCAGCCTCCAGGGCGTCGGACACAACCTCTACGGCCCGGGCATGGCCTCCCGGGCACTCACCTTCTTCGGTCTCGACGGCGGCGGCACCACCCCGCAACCGCCCACCGGCGCCTGCGCGGTCGCGGCCGACGTCAGCGCCTGGAGCACCGGTCTGACCGCCTCCGTGACCGTCACCAACACCGGTACGACCGCGCTGAACGGCTGGAGGCTCGGCTTCACCCTCCCGGCCGGCCAGACCCTCACCAACGGCTGGAACGCCACCTTCAGCCCGGGCTCCGGCGCTGTGACGGCCACCGACGCCCCGTACAACGCCGCCCTCGCCCCCGGCGCGAGCGTGACCATCGGCTACCAGGCCACACACACCGGCAACAGCGCGGCACCGGCCGCGTACAGCCTCAACGGCAGTGCGTGCACGGTCGGTCGATGACCCGGGGGTGCGCGCCGCAGCGGCATGAACCGTCGGCGCGCGCCCCACCGCACCGGAGCTTCGGACAGCCCCCTGTCACCTCCACATCCCGCACCCGTCGTCGCCCGCACCCCCGAAAGGTCTCCGTGAAGCCGCCCAGCAGAACGCCGCTCGCCACCGTCCTCAGCACCTGCGTCCTCGTCCTCGCCCTCGCCGTGACGGCCTCGGCGCTCACGGCGCTTGCCGGGAGGGCGGCTCCGGCCACCGCCGCGGCCGGCCCCGGCCGGCGCTGGGTGAACACCTGGACCGGCATGCCCCAGCTGACCGAGCCCGCCAACCTGCCGCCCGCGCCGTACACCGGTGAGAGGGCGGTGCTCGTCGACACCACCCTGCGGCAGACGGTGCGCGTCACCGCCGGCGGCCCCCGCATCCGGCTGCGGTTCTCCAACGCGTACGGCGACACCCCGCTGCCGCTGACCGCCGTCACCGTGGCCCTGCCCCGCGACGGCAGGGCCGGGGTCAGCGCGGTCGAACCCGGGACCCTGCGCCGGGTCACCTTCGCCGGCCGGGACTCCACGACCGTCCCGGTGGGCGCGCAGATGGTCTCCGACCCCCTCGACTTCCAGCTGCGCGCCGGGTCCGAGCTGACGGTGACGGCGTACACCGCGCGCGGCCAGGCGTCGCTCGCGCTCACCTCCCATCCCGGCTCGCGCACCACCTCGTACCTCACGCACGGCGACCACACGCGCGACCAGGACCTCCCCGGCGCGACCGCCGTCGACCACTGGTACCTGCTCAGCGACGTCGAGGTGCTGGCCGCACGCCGTACCGAGGCGGTGGCCCTGGTCGGCGACTCCCTCACCGACGGACGCGGCTCCACCACCAACGGCAACGACCGCTGGCCCGACCAGTTCTACGACCGCCTGCACGGCGACGCGGCCACCTCGGACATCGCCGTCCTCAACCAGGCGGCCGGCGGCAACCGCGTCCTCGACGACGGGCTCGGCCCCAACGTGCTCGCCCGCCTGGACCGGGACGTCCTGTCCCGCAGCGGAGTGGCCTGGCTGATCCTCTTCGAGGGCGTCAACGACATCGGCACCGCCGACGCCACCCCCGAGGCGCAGCGCGCGGTCACCGAGGACCTGATCGCCGGGTACCGGCAGATCGTCGTCCGCGCCCACGCCCAGGGCATCCGGGTCTACGGCGCGACCCTCACCCCGTTCGGCGGCAGCACCCTGTACGACGATCCGGCGGGTGAGCGGGAGGCCGCCCGGCAGCGCGTCAACGCCTGGATCCGCACCCCCGGCCACTTCGACGCGGTGCTCGACTTCGACCGGGCGGTACGGGACCCCGAGGCCCCGGACCGGCTCCGGCCCGCGCTGCACGCGGGGGACTGGCTGCACCTCGACCCGGAGGGGTACGGCGTGCTCGCGGCGGCCGTGCCGGCGGGGCTGTTCCGGCACACCTCCTGACGGGTGGGGCGGGTGGCGTCGAGGGGATTCGTGGCATTTCCTTGGAAATGGTGGTTTCCCCGCGCAAGGAGGGGATGACCAGTACGGTCGCGGGCACTCGGTGGGGCACGCAAGACGATCTCACCCGAGGAGAGTCATGGCTGAGCAGAAGTCGTCGGCCCTCACGGCGCCCCTGCGCGGCGCGGCCTCGGTACTGCGCAGGGTGCCCGGCGCCGGAACGGTGACGAGGGCCGCCGAGGAAACACTGGACAAGGTCGGCGCGGTCTCGCCCCGTGGTCGGCGCATGGCGGTCTACGCGGGCGCAGGGGTGCTCGGCGCCGCGGGCGTGGTGGAGTGGCCCGTGGCTCTCACCGGTGCGGCGGTGGCCTGGCTCACCCAGCCCCGGCCCGCACAGCCGGCGGGCGCCGCGGAGCCGGCCGCACCCTCCGAACCGGCCCATGACCTGGGCACCGCGGCCCTCAGGTCCGGCAGCGAGGACGACGGGCCCGCGCCGACGGCCGGGACCGGGACCCCCGCGGGCACCCAGACGCCGGTCGGTACGGCGCCGGGGCCGGCCAAGGACCCCGGACACACATCGGCGGCCGGCCCGTCCGAAACCTCCCACGGTGTCCGGGCGTCGGCGGGCAAGACGTCCTCCGGTCCTCTCGGACCCACCGCGCGACCCGATCGCACCACGCTCTGAGGAGGTCATGTGCCCGGTCTGCTGACAGCGCCGTCGTCCGCCGCCCGCCGGCTGCCGGCGGCGCCACGCCTGCTCGCGCGGGCGGCGGCACCGGCGGTCGGACTGGCCGCCGGTGCCGCCGCGGGAACCGCGCGCGCCGGCGTGCGGGGCCTGGACGCCGCCACGCGCGTCGCGCGGGTGGCGCGCAACGCGCTGCCCGGCTCCGGTGACCACTGGCGGTCCGGCGCCCGCACCCACCTGGCGGTACGGCCCCTGGAACAGGAGCAGGCGCGGCGCGCGGGCGGCACGGAACACCTGGCGCGCCGGCTGGCCGAGGCGCTGGCGGACCACCCCGACGTACTCGTCGCCTACTGGGACCAGGGACTCGCCCGCCTGGTGGTGACCGCGACCGGGGAGGAGGCCGCCGACCGGGTCCTGGACCACGCGGCCGGCCTCGCCGAGCGGCACGGGCTCGTCCTGGCGGGCGCAGACGTGGAGGAGACCACACATCCGGCCGACCCGGCCGGGGTACGGGTCGCGGTGGCCACGCTCGCCGCCGACGGCGCCGGCATCGCGGTGGCGCTGACCGCGTACGCGCTGCGGCTCCCGCCCTCGCCCCGGATGGTGACCGCGGCCGTGACCCTGCTGCGGGAGAACCCGCGGTTCCGCGCATGGCTGCGCGCCCGGCTCGGCGACTCCACGATGGACCTCCTGCTGGCCTGCGCGAACGCCGCCGTGCACGGCACCGGCCAGACCCCCACCTCCCTGGTGCTCGACGGCGCCCTGCGGGCCTGCCAGGTGGCCGAGACGGTGGCCCGCTCGGCCGCCTTCGACGCCGTGCACGACCGGTTGTGCGCCCCCGACCGCGTCAGCCTCGCCGCGCAGGGCCCGCCGCGCCCGCCGTTGCGCATCTCCCCGGCCCAGGAGTACGCGGCCCACGCCTCCGCCGGCAGCCTCCTGGGCGCGGCGGCCACCCTCCTGGTCAAGCACGACGGCGCCGAGGCGGCCGAAGCGGTGCTGGCCGGTTCCCCGAAAGCCGCCCGCTACGGTCCCGCCGCCTTCCACGCAGTGCTCAGCGCCGCCCTGGCCCGCACCGGCGTGCTGGTCCGCGATCCGCAGCGGCTGCGCCAGCTGGAGATGGCGGGCACGGTCGTCCTGCACCCGAGCGCGCTGCGCACCGAGGACGGCGAGGCCGACCCGTGGGCCGAACCGGTGCTGGACGCGGCCCGCCGGGCCGGGCTCCGGGTGGTCCTCGTGGACGACCCGGCCCTGGAGGACTTCACCGGCCTTGCCGACCAGGTCGTCGACGCCCGCAGGCCGCTGGACGACGTCGTGTACGAGGCGCGCGGAGACGAGGGCGCCGTCCTGGTGGTCGCCCGGGTCCGCACGGCCGACGAGCACGACGTGCTGGGCGCCCTGCGGGCCGCCGATGTCGCGCTCGCCCTCACCGACCGGGACGGAGCGGTGGTCTGGGGCGCGGACATCCTCGCCCTGCACGGCCTGCCCGACGTGTGGCGGGTGCTGACCGCGGTCCCGGCCGCCCGCAGGGTCGGTCACCGGGCCCAGACCCTGGCCCGCTCCGGTGCCGCGCTGTCCGGGCTGCTCGTCGCCGTCGGCGAGTCCGGCGGCGGACGCGGCCGCCGGTCCGTACTGCCGGGGCTCCGGCACGCACCCGTCGACGCCGGCGCCGCCATGGCCCTGCTGTCCGGGATGCGGTCGGCACTCGGCGTGGCGGCGGCCCGCACCCCGCACCCGCGCCCTCGGGTGCACTGGCACGAACTGGACCCGGAGCAGGCCCGTGACCGGCTGGCCCACGAACCGGCGGCCGACACCGGCCCGTTCGAGACGCTGACGGCCAAGATGCGCAAGGCGGCCGAGGGCGCCGGCCGGCATCCGCTCGCCGCGCCCGCCCGCTGGTCCTACCGGCTCGGCCGCGCCGTCCGCGGCGAACTCCAGGACCCGCTGACCCCGGTCCTGGCCGTCGGCTCGGCCGCGTCGGCGATCCTCGGCTCCGTCATGGACGCGCTGCTCGTCGTCGGCGCCCTCGACCTGAACGCCCTGGTCGGCGGTATTCAGCGGCTGCGGGCCGAGCGGGCGCTGTCCGGGCTGGTCGCGGAGCAGAAGCAGCGGGCGCGCCTGGTACCGCCGGAGACCGAGGCCCCGGTCGGCGGCACCCGCACCGTGGAGGCGGGCAAGCTGCGACCGGGCGACGTGATCCAGCTCAAGACGGACGACGTGGTCCCCGCCGACGCCAGGCTGCTGTGGCAGGAGGGCCTGGAGGTGGACGAGTCGGCCCTGACGGGCGAGTCGCTGCCGGTGGAGAAGCAGACGGACCCCACCCCGCACGCCCCGGTGGCCGACCGGCGGTGCATGCTCTTCGAGGGCACGACCGTGGTGGCGGGTGATGCCCGGGCCATCGTGGTCGACACCGGCGACCGCACCGAGGCCGCCCGTGCCGTCCACCTCGCCGCCCGTACGCCCCCGGCCGCCGGCGTCCAGGCCAGGCTCCAGGAACTCACCCGCAAGGCGCTGCCGCTGACCCTGGCGGGCGGCGCCGCGGTGACGGGGCTGGCGCTGCTGCGCGGCACCCCGATCCGCGAGGCGGTCAGCGGCGGGGTGGCGGTGGCCGTGGCGGCCGTACCGGAAGGGCTTCCGCTGGTGGCGACGGTCGCGCAGCTCGCGGCCGCCCGGCGGCTGAGCCGGGGCGGTGTCCTGGTGCGCACCCCGCGCACCCTGGAGGCGCTGGGCCGCATGGACACCATCTGCTTCGACAAGACCGGCACGCTCACCGAGAACCGGCTGCGGCTGGTGCGCACCTCCGACGCCGAGGGCACGGTCCGCGCGGTGGACGACGCCGGCTCCGAGGGGACGATCCGGGCCGCCGCGCGGGCCTGCCCGCGGCTGAACGGCGGCTCCGACCGGCCGGTGCACGCCACCGACGAGGCCGTGCTGGCCGCCGCGCCGCCCGACCCCGAGTGGACCCAGCTCGCCGACCTGCCGTTCGAGGCCGCGCGCGGGTACGCCGCCGCTGTCGGCCGGAGCGGGAACGGCCCGGCCGCCCTGGTGGTCAAGGGCGCCCCGGAGACCGTGCTGCCCGCCTGCACCGGACTGCCCGCGCACGCCTCCGAGTCCGCCCACGCCCTGGCCGGGGCCGGTCTGCGGGTCCTGGCGGTGGCCGAACGCCGGCTCGGCGCGGGGGAGCGGGAGTCGGACGTCCTCGAAGAGCCGCTGCGGGACCTGGAGTTCATCGGTCTGCTCGCGCTGTCCGACGTACCGCGCGAGACCTCCACGGCACTGGTGAACGGGCTGAACGGGGCGGGTGTACGACCGGTCATGCTCACCGGCGACCATCCGCAGACCGCGCGGGCCATCGCCGCCGACCTGGGCTGGCCGGAGGACACCGTGGTGGTGACCGGCGACGAGCTGGCCGCTGCCGACCGCGCGTCCCGGGCCCGGATGCTGCGCGACGCGGGTGTGGTGGCCCGGGTGGCGCCCGAGCAGAAACTCCAGGTCGTGGAGGCGCTGCGGGACGCGGGCCGGGTGGTCGGCATGGTCGGCGACGGCGCCAACGACGCCGCGGCCATCCGCGCGGCCGACATCGGCGTCGGCATCAACGCGCGCGGGTCCGCCGCCGCGCGCAACGCCGCGGACATCGTGCTGACCGACGACGATCTGACGGTGCTGATCGACGCGGTGGGCGAGGGACGCGCGCTGTGGCACAGCGTGGCCGACGCGATCGCCATCCTGATCGGCGGCAACGCGGGCGAGGTCGGGTTCGGCATCCTCGGCACACTGCTGTCCGGCCGGGCGCCGCTGTCCACCCGGCAGATGCTCATGGTGAACCTCTTCACCGACCTGTTCCCGTCGATGGCGGTGGCGGTGACCGAGAAGGAGGGCGAGGCGGACCTGGGCCATGTGGAGGAGGCTGCCGGAGTGCTGGGCGACCCCCTGCTGCGGCAGATCCGGCACCGGGCCCTGACCACCTGCCTGGGCGCGCTCACGGCCTGGCTGATCGGCCGCTTCACGCCGGGCACCGCCCGCCGCTCCAGCACCATGGCGCTGTGCGGGGTGGTCGGCACCCAGCTCGTGCAGACCCTGCTCGACCGGCGCGACAGCCGCCTGGTGCAGATCACCTCGCTGGGTTCCGCGCTGGCCCTGGTGGCCGTGGTCCAGACCCCCGGCATCAGCCGCGTCTTCGGCTGCACCCCGCTCGGCCCGGTCGCCTGGGCGGGTGTCGTGGCCGCGATCGCCCTCGCCCTGGCGGGCCAGCGCACACTGCCCCGGCTGGAGCGGACCGTCGGGCGGCTGCTGCCGACCTGACCCGTGCCGCCGACCGGGGAACCGGACCGGCGGCCCTCGCTCAGACGGAGCGGTGGTACTGGTCCGGGACCCGGACCTGTGCCTTGAGTTCGCGTGCCGCCTGGCGTGCCCAGGACGGGTTGCGCAGGAGCTCCCGGCCGAGCAGGACCGCGTCCGCCTCGCCGTTCGCCACGATCTTCTCGGCCTGCTCGGGCTCGGTGATCAGACCCACGGCGGCGACGGGCATCGGAGTCTCGTCCTTCACCCGGGCGGCGAACGGGACCTGGTAGCCCGGCCCGGTCGGGATGGTGACGCCGGAGGCGTTCCCGCCGGTGGAGACGTCGAGCAGGTCGACACCGTGGGTGTGCAGGTCGCGGGCGAAGCGGACGGTGTCCTCGGGGGTCCAGCCGCCGTCCTGGAGCCAGTCGGTGGCCGAGATGCGGAAGAACACCGGCTTGTCGGCGGGCCACACCTCCCGTACGGCGTCGACGACCTCCAGGGCGAACCGGGTGCGGTTCTCGTACGAGCCGCCGTAGGCGTCGGTGCGGTGGTTGGAGTGCGGGGAGAGGAACTCGTTGATCAGATAGCCGTGGGCACCGTGGATCTCGACGGCCTGGAACCCGGCGGCGAGCGCCCGGCGCGCGGCGGCGGCGAACTGCCCGACGATCTCCGTGATCTGATCCACCGTCAGCTCGGTCGGAACCGGGTGGCGTTCGTCGAACGGCAGCGCGCTCGGGGCGAGCGGCTGCCAGCCGTGCGCCTCCGGCCCGACGGGCGCACCGCCCTTCCACGGCCGGTCGGTGGACGCCTTGCGGCCGCTGTGGCCGATCTGGACCGCCGGCACGGTGCCCTGGGCGGTGAGGAAGCGGGTGATCCGGCGGAAGGCCTCCACCTGGGTGTCGTTCCACAGCCCGAGGTCGTACGGGGAGATCCGGCCCTCGGGCGAGACCGCGGTGGCCTCCACCACGATCAGACCGGTGCCGCCGGCGGCCCGCGCCGCGTAGTGCGCGAAGTGCCAGTCGTTCGGAGCACCGGCGAGCGGCCCCTCCGGGTCGGCCGAGTACTGGCACATCGGGGGCATCCACACCCGGTTCGGGATGGTCACTTCGCGCAGGGTGATCGGCTCGAAGAGCGCACTCACGACGGACTCCATTCGTCACGGACCGCTGATCGGTGCTCGTACGGTACTCCTCGTACTACGACAGGTGTCAAACTACGATGGCTCTCGTACAATGCAGTCAGTCGAGCCACCTGTCAGGAAGGGGCGGTCGCCGTGACCGACACCGCCACCGCCGGCCGCGCGCTGCCGCATCCGGTACGGGAGCAGATCCGGCTGGAGTCCGTGCTGCACGCGCTCTCCGACCCGATGCGGCTCCAGATCGTGCGCGAACTCGCCGCGAAGCAAGCCGAGCTGACCTGCTCGCAGTTCGACCTGCCGGTCACCAAGTCCACCAGCACGCACCACTTCCGGGTGCTGCGGGAGAGCGGGGTCATCCGGCAGGTCTACCGGGGCACGGCCAAGATGAACGGCCTGCGCCGGGACGATCTAGACGGCCTCTTCCCGGGGCTGCTCGACAGCCTCCTCACCGCCGCCGACCGGCAGTCCGGCCGACTTCGCGCCGGCGGCTGAACCGCGCTTTCCCGGAAGGTGGTTGAAGAGCAGGTTCAGCACGACCGCGGACAGACAGCCCGCGCTGATGCCGCTGTTCATCACCGTCTGGAACCAGTCCGGGAACTTCGCGTACACCGTGGGCACGCCCACCGGCAGCATGCCGACCGCCACCGAGACGGCCACCACGGTCAGGTTGTCGTTGTCCTGGAAGCCGACCCGGGCCAGCGTCCGCAGCCCGCTCGCCGCGACCGTCCCGAACATCACCAGGCCGGCCCCGCCGAGCACCGGTGCCGGGATCGCCGCGACCACCGCGCCCAGCTTGGGCAGCAGACCGAGCAGCACCAGCATCCCGCCGGCCGCCGCCACCACCCAGCGGCTGCGCACCCGGGTCATGCCGACCAGCCCCACGTTCTGCGCGTACGCCGTGTACGGGAAGGTGTTGAACACCCCGCCCAGCACGGTCGACAGGCCGTCCGCGCGCAGCCCGTCGGCGAGGGGGCGCGGCTCGACCTGCCGGCCGGTCAGCTCGCCGACGGCGATCAGGTCACCCGTCGTCTCGGTCATGGTGACCAGGGCGACGACCAGCATGGACACGATCGCGGACACGCGGAACTCCGGCGCCCCGAAGTGGAACGGCGTGCTGACGCCCAGCCAGTCGGCGTCCCCGACCCCGCCGAAGTCGGTGAACCCGAACGGCACGGCGACCGCCAGACCGACCGCGATGCCGAGGAGCACGGCGATCCGGGAGAGGAAGGCGGGCGCGAACCGCTGGACTCCGAGCACCACGGCCAGCACGAAGCCCGCCAGTGCCAGGTTCTTCGGCTCCCCGAAGTCCTCAGCCCCGGCGCCGCCCGCCGCCCAGTTGCCCGCGACCGGCAGCAGCGAGACCCCGATGATCAGGATCACCGTGCCGGTGACCAGCGGCGGGAAGAAGCGCAGCAGCCGGCCGAAGAGCGGCGCGAGCAGCATGATGGCCAGCCCGGCGACGATCACCGAGCCGTAGATCGCGGGCAGCCCGCCCCCCGTCGTCCCGATGAGCACCATCGGTGACACGGCGGCGAACGTGCACCCCTGCATGATCGGCAGCCGGACCCCGAACCGCCAGAAGCCGACGCACTGGATCAGCGTGGCGATGCCGCACACCAGCAGGTCCGCGGTGATCAGATACGCCAGGTCGGCGGGCGACAGCTTCAGCGCGCCGCCCACGATCAACGGCACGGCGACGGCGCCCGCGTACATCGCGAGCACGTGCTGCAACCCGAAGGCGGCGAGCCGGCGTACCGGCGGTATCTCGTCGACGGGGTGCACGTCTGCGGTCGTGGCCATGGGAGCTCCCTCAGCGGCGGGTGGGGGTGGCATGCGGACAGGACGAGACCGTAGGCGCCTTGAACAGTTTGTTGATTTCCGGTCTGTTGCCGGTGTGTGTCCTGCCCGCCCCGGGACAGCCGCGCTACGACAGCACCCGCGCCGCTCCGAGGAGCGCATCCCAGTCGGAGAGTTTGACCACGCCCCGCCCCAGCCGAGCCCCCAGCTCGGCCTCGGCCTGCTCGATCGCCAGCCAGCCCGCCCAGGGCACGGGCTCGACGCCCGCCGCCCGCAGGGCCGCGACCGGGTCCTCCGGCACGTCCGCGCGGGCGAGAGCGGACGCGTCCGCGAGCAGCGAGGTCACCGTCTCCTTGGCGCAGGGCCGGTTGGTGCCGATGACCCCGGTCGGACCCCGCTTGATCCACCCGGCGACGTACTCGCCGGGGCAGGGGACGCCGTCGCGCAGCACCCGGCCCTCCTGGTGCGGGACGGTGCCGCTCGCCGGGTCGAACGGCAGGCCTTCCAGCGGCACTCCGCGATAGCCCACCGAGCGCAGCACCAACTGGGCGGGCACGTCCTCGTACCGGCCCGTGCCCGTCACGCCGCCCGTGCCGTCCGGCGCCGTCCGTTCGAAGCGCACGGCACCCACCCGGCCGCCGTCGGCGAGCAGCTCCACCGGCCGCAGGAAGAACCGCAGCCGGATCCGCCGCGCGGCGGCCACCGCGGGAGGCCGTGCCGCCCAGTCGCGCAGCACCTCCACATTGCGGCGCTGCCCCGCCGGCAGCGCTCCGGGATCGGCCGGATCGAGCGCCAGTTCGGCCTTGTCCACGATCACATCGGTGCCCGGCAGCCCGCCCAGTTCGCGTAGCTCCTTGGTGGTGAAACGGGCCTGTGCGGGGCCGCGCCGGCCCACCATCTGCACCTCGGTGAGTCCGCTCGCCGCCAGCGTGTCCAGCGCGGCCTGCGGGATGTCCGTGGGCCGCAGCTCCGCCGCACCCCGGACCAGCATCCGGGTGACGTCCACCGCGACGTTGCCCACTCCGACGACGACCGCCGAGCGCACCCCGCGAAGGAAGCCCGCGTCGGCCGCGTCCGGATGCGCGCTGTACCAGGACACGAACTCGGTCGCCGACCAGCTGCCCGGCAGGTCCTCGCCGGGGATCCCCAGCCGGCGGTCGGTGGCCGCGCCCACGCAGTACACCACCGCGTGGTAGAGCTCCCTCAGCCGCTGTGCCGGCAGCCCGCCGGGGCCGCCGACCCGGACCCCGCCGAGGAACCGCACCCGCTCGTGCTCCAGCACCGTCCGCAGGCTGCCCTGGAGGGACTTGATCTTCTCGTGGTCCGGAGCGACGCCGTAGCGGACCAGGCCGTAGGGGCACGGCAGCCGGTCCAGGACGTCCACCCGGACCTCCGGATCACGCTGAACGAGGCTCTGGGCGGTGTAACACCCACTCGGCCCGGAACCGACGACGGCGACACGCAGCACTGCGGTACTCCTCGCCCGAAGGAGGGGGTGGCGACGCCTCCAGCATGGCACCGCGGGGACCCCGGTGGCAGGGGCCGGTGGGGTGACCCGGGTGCGTGTCCATACGTATGGGTGTGGTCACGACGTTACGTTGCGTGTGTGCCAGAAGCATCCTTTCTTGATCTTCCTGATCGGAACGCGGAGGATGGCGCGGTCTCCGTGTGGCCCGCGTGGCAGGTGCGGGAGCACGACGGCGTCACGTCCTGGTTCCAGGTCCGGCTGGCCTTCCCCGACGGGGCCCGGGTCGACGCCCTGGCCGTGGTGAGCGCGGGGCGTGTCTCCATCGAGGACGTCCAGGCCGAGCCAGCCCTGTCCCTCGCCGACCTGACGGCGCTCGCCGCCTGGATCGAGGGACCGCTGTCCGAGGCGTGCGGTGTCGTCGCCGAGGCTGACCCGGAGTGCGGCGCGGACACGGCCGGGGCGGGTGACGGCGCGACCCTGGGCGCTTACGACGCGACCCCGGACGCCGAATGCCCGCGGGCAGGGGAACCCGGGCCGGACGTCGGCCACCCCGTGGCGCGCCGTGCCCGGCCGCCCTGGCCGCGTGGGACCGAGGGCCGCCGGCTGGTCGCGCGGGAGTACCGCGCGGCGCAGGACGAGGGCGCCGACCCGGTGCTCGCCGTGATGAACGCGACCGGACGCGGTCGCCGGCGCGCCCTGCGGCTGATCGCCCAGGCGCGGGACGCGGGTCTTCTGGCCCCCCGTCACGCCCGGCGCTGACCAGCGGCCGGGCCCCGTCAGGGGGTGCCCGGCCGCTCCTCCGTGGCGAAGAACCGGGACAGGTCCTCCTGCCCCGCCCCCGGCTCCGCATCGCTCTCCGGAGGCACGCCCGACTCCCAGTCGAGCCCGTACCGCTGGAACAGCTCCGCCCGCAGCACCGGCACGGGCATCGGCACGCCCGGCACCAGCGCCGCGAACACCGCGCCCATCAACAGGGCCCGCAGCATCGGGTAGTCGGCCGGGACGTTCTGCGCGCCGTACCGGGCGACGGTGTCGCCGAGCAGCTCCGCCAGCCGGCGCTGCTCCGGGCACTGCACGAAGCCCTCGGCCTGGAGCAGGCCCGCCATGTGCTGGCGCATCAGCACGGGCCGGTCCCGGGCGAGGCCCAGGATCGCGTCGATGGCCCGGGCCAGCCGCTCCCGGCCGTCCTCGGTGCGCGGCTCCCGCTCCAGCGCCTCCTCCAGCGTCCGGTGCATCAGCCGGTGCACGGCGGACTGCACCAACTGGCGTTTGCCGGGGAAGTAGTACGACACCAGGCCGCGCGCCGAACCGGCCCGGTCCGCGATGTCGCCCAGCGTCGTGGCCTCGAACCCGCGCTCGCCGACCAGCTCCACGGCGGCCTGCAGCAGCCGCTCCCGGGAACGCCGCCGCAATTCTTCATTGACCGAGGCGCTGCGCGGGGACATTCTGTAACTCCTGCGTTGACTGGCTGCCAGCCAACTATACTCAACGCAGCGGGCGCCCCCATGCCTGGGCCCGCCCGGGAACAGCCGTCCGTCTGGGGCGACGCGGGGGATCGTCTCAGACGGACGGTGCGGCATGCCCGTCCGCGGCTGGCGCTCAACCCACGAGATCCAGCACGGGCAGCAGCGCGTCCGGGCGCAGGGACGCCGGCAGGTGGTCCACGAAGTGCACCCGGCAGCCGAGCGCCGTGGCGCCGCCGTCCGCCGCCCGGTTGTCCGGGCGCGGATCCCAGCCGATGTTGCTGACCACGCCGACGCCGACCACGCGCCCGCGCAGGGTGCGCGCACCTTCTCGGCGTCGGGGTACGGGGTCCAGGCCGCGGGGGACATGTGCCGTTCGTACAGGGCGTCGTGCAGCCCGGGATCCGGCAGCTGCACCCGGCGCGACAGGCCCGTGCAGGCGGCCCGGTGCAGCTCCGCGCTCTCGTCCCGCACCGCTCACAGTGCCGCGAGGTCCGTCGGCGGTTCCACCGGCTCCGCACCGCCCGGCGGCGCACCGGCCGCCTCCAGAGCCCGGGCGCAGCCGGCCAGTTCGGGCCCGGACAGGGTGTGACCGGTCTCGTCCAGCACCGCACGCAACCATGACTCGGCGGACTCGGCGCGGAACAGCGTCCCCGAGAAGTCGAACAGCACGGCGGTCATGCGCCGGACTCTACCGGCCGCGCGGCGGCCGCACCCGGCCGTCGCGCGGCCACTCGTGAACCGTCACCGCCGCCGCGACCAGTGCCGCGCCGGCCAGCCACCCGCCGAGCACGTCCGACGGCCAGTGGACACCCAGCCACACCCGGGTGACGCCCACGCCCACCACCGAGACGAGCGCCGCCGTCACCGCCGTACGCCACAGGGCGGGGCGTGGGCCGTGGCGGTGCAGCAGCCACAGCAGCAGGCCGCAGACGACCGTGGCGGTCAGCGCGTGACCGGACGGGAAGGCCGCGTAGTGCGCCGAGTCGACCGGGTCCGGCCAGACCGGGCGGGACCGGCCGACGACGGCCTTCACGGTCTGCTGCACGAGCGTGGCCACCGCGCAGGTGATCCCCAGCCACAGCGCCGTCCACCAGGCCGCCCGCCGCCAGACGAGCCACACCGCCGCCGCCGTGCAGACCAGGCGCATGGTGGTCGGGTCCCACACCCAGTCCGTCAGCACCCGGAAGACATGCGTCACCTCGTGGTCGCGAACCGCCCAGCGGTGGGTGGTCCGGGAGATGTCGCCGTCCACCGTGACCAGGGGATGCCAGCGCAGGGCGACGAGGACCAGCAGCACCACGAAGCAGGCGCCGAGAGCGGCGGCCACGCGGGCGGCTCTGCGGAGCGTCGCCGGTGGCTCGGGTACGGGGGGCGAGGGGGGAGCGGAGGGTCGATGGTGCATGCCGTGATCCTTGTGGAAGCGAGACGCCGTGGCCAGCCCCGGTGCGACAGGCTGCCATGGCCACGGTGCCAGTGGGTGAGCCCGCTCGGGCGAACGGCATCGGCCCAGCACCCGCGGCCCGGGCAATGCGCCGCCCGAGGGGCACCCCCGGCCGCGTCCACAGGCCCACGGGGACCGTCATCGTCGGCACCCGAGTCCGGCCGTCACATCGCCAGCAGCATCGCCACCATGCCGATCCCCATCGACAGCCGGCACGCCCGGGCCAGCTCGGGACGGTCGCCCCAGTGGGCCGGGCCGCCCCCGCCCGCCGGCCCGCCCCCGCCCGCCGGCCCGCCCCCGCCCGCCGGGCCGGTGCCGCCCGCAGGGGCGGGGGCGGGCACCAGTCGGGCGCCCGAGAGCAGCACGTAGCCCGTGAAGTACAGCAGCAGGGCGCCGGTCAGCAGCGGCACTCCGGCGCCGCCGTGCCCGTGGTGGGCGGCGGGCGGTGACGCGGCCATCACCACGGCCATGTAGACCATCGCGGCGCTGCCCACCAGGTGGTGCAGATGGTGCGGGGCGCCGCGCGCGGCCCACAGCGCGCGCAGGGCCGCCGCGCCGAACACGGCCGCGTACACCGGCCACGCCCATCTCGGCGGCGTGAACACCGCCGCGGGGACGGCCATCGCGGCCATGCCGAAGCCCATCAGCGCCTCGCCGCCCGCGGCCCGGCGCTGCTCCTCGACGGCGCTGCGCATCCGCAGCAGGCAGTAGGCCCCGGTCAGCGCGCACAGCGCGACCAGCAGCCAGGCGATCGACACCGGTCCGTGCACGCGCACCTCCACGCTCGACGGTCGGTCGAGGGTGCGATGCCCACCGTCGGCGGAGCGCACGCAAGCGCAAGGATGTACACGGGGAGCATGTGGGGGAGCACGGTCGGTGACCAGGCCCTCACCGCAATTGTTTTACTGATAAAACACATGCTAATTTAATGCTATGAGCAGTGCGACCCCCCACCGTCTTCCCCTCGTCACAACCCTCCGCCTCGGGCGCCCCTCCGACATCTGGTTCAAGCCCGCGCTGAGCGTTGTGGCCGCGGTCGCCCCGCCCAACCTCACCCTGCTCGCCCTCGGCCGCCTCGACCTCGCGATGTACACGATGGCCGGCTCGCTGTGCGCGCTCTACGGCCACAACCGGCCGTACGCCGCCCGGGCCCGTGCCCTCGCCTGGGTCGTGCTCGGCATGGTCGGCGGCCTCGCCGTCTCCCTGCTCGCGGCGGCGCTCACCACGAACGCCGTCGTCCTCGTCACCGTCGGCGCCGCCCTCGCGGCGGTCCAGAAGACCGTGTGCGACGCCACCCGGATCGGACCGCCCGGCAACGTGGTCCTCACCTTCATCAGCTCCGCCTCGCTGTTCGCGCCGCAGACACCCGGCCAGGTCCCCGGCCACCTCGGGCTGGCCCTGGCCGCCGGTGCCTGGGCCTGGCTGGTCGGCATGGCGCCCGGGCTGCTCCGCCCGCACGGCCCCGAGCGCCGCGCCACCGCCCAGGCCCTGAACGCCGCCGCCGCGTACGCCGACACGCGCGGCACCGCCGACGGACACGCCCGGGCCCGCGCCGCGACCGCCGCCGCGATCCACGCCGCCTGGCAGTCACTGCTCGCCGCCGGCGCCCGCCCCGACCGCACCCGGCGCGCCCTCGAACAGCTCCTCGTCCGCGCCGAGGTCGCCCTGGCCGCGCCCGCCGACACCGACCCCGCCCGGCTGCGCGCCTGGGCCCGCGACCTGCGCGGCACCGGCCGTGTCCCGCGTGTCGAGGCGCCGCGCGAGTCCGCCGACGAACTCCTCGGCCTGGCCGCCGAACAGGCCCTGCCGCCCCGCTCGCCGTGGCACCGCCTGGCCCCCCTCGCCCCGCTCGCCGTGCGCACCGCGCTCGGCTGCGCCCTGGCCGGATACGCCGCCCTGGCCCTCGGCGTCGGCCGCCCCTACTGGGCACTGGTCACCGCGGCCTCGCTCTACCAGGCCAACGTCACCCTCACCTGGAACCGGGGCGTCCAGCGGGTCGTCGGCAACCTCCTCGGCGTCCTCCTCTTCGCCGCGCTCGCCCCGCTCACCCATCTGCACCCCGCCGTCCTGGTGCTGTGCTGCCTCGCCCTGAACTTCGGCGCCGAGGCGCTGATCGGCCGCAACTACTGGCTGGGCAGCGTCTGCGTCACCCCGATGGCCCTGCTCATCACCGAGTTCGCCCGCACCCAGGACGCGGCCGAACTGATCACCGACCGGATCGCGGACACCCTCGTCGGCGCCCTGGTCGGCTTCGTCGCCGCCGTCGCCGTCACCAACCGCCGTGCGGGCGACCGCCTGGAGCACGCGCTGAGCACGGCGGAGCGAGCCCGCGAGCACGCCGCCCGCCTGCTCGCCGAGCCGCGCCCCGAGCCCCGCGCGCTGGAGTCCGCCCGCCGCGGCCTCGCCGCCGCCCTGGTCGATCTGCGCGCCACGGCCGACGCCGCCGCCGGCGAGTGGTGGCAGCGCGCCCTGCCCGAGGAACGGGTCGTGCTCACCGAACAGGCCGGACACCGTACGCTCGCGGCGACGGTACGGCGTCAGGGCCTCGTACCGCAGGACCGGGACAGCCACCAGGCCCCGGGCCGTGACCAGGAACGGGACCGGGTCCAGGACCCGGGCAGGACGACGGAGGACATACGGCCATGACGGCGACGAACGGCGGACCGACGCCCGGAAGCGACGCGCCCGGTACCCGGTCCGGGGCCGGCACCGACCCCGCGCGCGGCGACACCGTCTCCGCCGTCGTCCGCCAGTGGCGGTCCGTCCACCCCGAGCTGGACACCGGTCCCATGGAGATCATCGGCCGGATCAACCGCTGCGCCGCCCTGCTCCAGCAGGCCGAGGACGCCCCGCTGCGCCGGGCCGGCCTGAGCCGTGCCGAGTTCGACCTGCTCGGCGCGCTCCGCCGCACGGGACACGAGCTGACCCCGGGTGAGCTGGCCCGGGAGACCTTCTCCTCCGGAGCCGCCGTCACCAAGCGGATCAAGCAGCTCACCGAGCGCGGCCTGGTCGAACGGCGCGGCGACACCCGCGACCGCCGCGTGGCCCACGTCCGCCTCACCGACACCGGCCGCGACCTGGTCGACGGCATCCTCCCCGAGCAACTCGCCTACGAGACGGCCGTACTGTCCGTCCTCGCCCCGGCGGACCAGGGCGAACTCGCGGCCCTCCTCGCGGAGTTGCTCAGCCGCCTGGAGGGCCGGATGAGCGGCCTGCGGGTCAGTACACCCGGCTAGTACGTCGGCGGCACCGCGGACGGCGGGCCGGGGCCGGAGACCACCGGCGGTGGGACCGGGAACGGTGGGCCGCGCCTGTCCCGGCGTGCCTCTGGGCCCCCCGCGCACCGCGGCGTGTTCCAATCGGGCATGGCATCGTCCTGGACCGGTGAACGGGTACGCCTGCGTGCCGTCGAGCCCGACGACTGGACAGCGTTCGCGCGCTTCGCCGACGACGGGCGGCACGGGGGCCGGCTGGAGCTGCCCCGGTCCGCCGAGAGCTACCGTGCATGGGCCAGGGAACAAGCCGTCGCCGAGGACGAGGGCGACCGCTTCCGGCTGGCAGTCGAGACGACGGCCGGGGAGGAGCTGGTCGGCACGGTCGCCTCGCAGCGCACCGGCCGTCACTCAGGCTGGTTCGAATTCGATGTCATGATCGGCGCCGAGCACCGGCGCAGGGGCTACGCGGCGGAAGCCCTGACGCTGCTGCTGCGCTTCATGTTCGCCGAGCGTCGCTACCACAAGTGCCTGGGAGCGATCTTCGCCCACAACGAGGCGTCGCTGGCACTCACACGCCGGCTCGGCTTCACCGAGGAGGGACGCCTGCGGCAACACGTCTTCTTCGCCGGCCGGCACCACGACCTCGTCATGATGGGCCTGCTCGCGGGCGAGTTCGACCAGCGGCACACCACGAGCCAACCGTGACGGTCACCGGGGACGGGGCCGTCCCGGATCTCGCGGGGTGGCACGCAGGCGCAGGCCGGCGGTCGCGAGACCTTCGAAGGTGGTGACCTGGTAGCCGGGTTCAGGTCCGGACGGCTCGCTCAAGCGGTGGCAGCGGGCCGTGTGTGCGGTCAGGAGCGTCAGCATCGCCATCGCCAGCGCGGCTCCCTCGCAGCCGTGCGGCCCGGTGCCGAAGGAGAGGAAGGCCCCGGGATCCGCCGGCGAGCCCGGTTCGTCGAGCCAGCGCTCGGGCCGGAACGCGTCCGGCTCGGGGTGTTCCCGTGCGTCCCGGTGCGCGGTGTAGGGGCAGACGAGGACGGTGGACCCGGCGTCGATGGTGTAGTCGGCGAGCTGGGTCTGCCGAGCGGTCTGCCGGGTCAGCAGCCAGCTCGGGGGGTGCAGCCGGAGCACCTCGCGTACCAGTGCCTGGGTGTATCGCAGATCGTCGAGGTGGGCGCTGGTCGTCGCGGCCGGGTCCGCCGGCAGCGAGGCCGCTTCGGCCGCGACGCGGTCCGCCGCCCGTGGGTGCCGGGCCAGGTGGAGCAGGATCCATCCGGCCGCACGGGTGGGTGCCTCGAAGGTGGCGACGGTGATTCCGGGGAGGGTGTCGAGAACGGCCTCGTCCGGCAGTGGGCCGTAGCGCGCGGACGGCTGGAGCATCTGCCCGAGCACGTCGTCGCCGAGCCGGCCCGATGAACGGCGCCGGCGGACGATGGGCCGCAAAGCCTCGGTGAAGGCGGCCTGCTGCCGCGTGCGGAACCGACGTGCCGGTGTGGGGACCCACCGCGGCCATTCCCAGCGGGAGGGGCGGGCGAGCACCTCCCGGGCCAGGAAGAGCTGTGCGGCGAAGGGCAGCAGGGTGGGAGCGTCCTCGGAGAAGAGGTAGCGGACGCCGATCTCTGCGAGGGTGTGCCGGGCCACGGGCAGGACCTCGACGTCCCGGCCGGTGGGCCACCGGTCGGCGAGGAGTGCGGCTCCGGGCGCGATCTCACCGACCCGGGCCGCGACCGCCTGCGCGCGCAGTCCGCGCATCCGGGCGGCGTGGGCGTGCGCACGCTCCTCAGCCGTCGGTGCTCGGTTCGACCCCTTCAACGGCGGGAAGAGGGGCGAGGGTGCCTTGGGGAAGTCCTCCGCGCGGCGCAGAACCGCTTCGCACGGTGCGGCCGTGGCGGCCACGTAGACACCCGGCTCAAGCTGCCAGACGTCCCCGCACTCCTCGGCGCCTCGGCGTGCCACGGCCAGCCGGTCACGGCTCCAGGCTGCGAAGCCGGCTCCGGGCAGCCGCGGGGGCTCGTTCATCCGGCCCATGAGATCGTCCCCGACCTTCGAACCTGTCCAGGCCGATGTCGTCTCCGGCGCGACTCAGAGCCGGCGGGCGCCCGGTGCGCCCGCCGGGAGTCCCGTCAGTCGCCGGCGTACGCGTCCCACTCGTGGGCGCCGTACGCGCCGTAGCGGCGGGTGAAGGACAGCTTGCCGAGCAGCTTGGCGATCATGATGCGCTCCTCTCGCCGGTCTGAGCCCTTCCAGCCGAGGGTTCCGATGAACCCGCCAGCACCAGATGCCACATACACCATTTTCCCCCACATGCCATATATGTCATATCCAGCCCATCGGCCGCATGACGAGCCCGACCCGCGCGCGGCGGGGCCCGGCGATTCCGGCGCTCGGGCTTCGGCAGCTCTGTCCGGTGGCCCCCGCCGGGCGCACCGTGCGGCGCACGAGGCGGAAATCGCCGGTCCGTCCCGCCCGCACCGGCGTAGCATCTGCGGCGTACCGCATCGCACGGCGGCCCTCCCGATCCCTTCCGAGACCGGAGGTCAACCATGCCCGAGGTACGTCCCTTCCGCCGCGACGACCGCGACCAGCTCACCGACCTGGTGAACGCCCACGTGGCCGCCGTCGTGCCAGGCGTCTCCGTCTCCGTGAACACCGTGCTCAGCTCGCTGGAACGGGAGTCCGAGGAGTTCGTGACCGATCCGTGGGTGGGCGAGCGGATCACGCTCGTCGCCGAGGAGCGCGGGCACGTCGTCGCGGCGGCCCACCTGAAGCGGTACCGCGCCGACGAGGAGGTCGGCCCGCACCACCGGGACGCCGGCGAGATCGACTGGTTCCTCTGGCATCCGCCCGCCTCCTTCCGGCCGGGCACCGAGCAGGCGGCCGACCTGCTGATGAGCGCCTGTCTGGCCTGCCTGTCCCGCTGGCGGGTCCGGGTCCGGCGCGCCTGCGGAGACCTGCCCGCCCCGGCCGTGTACGGCCTGCCCCGGCCCTGGCCGCACGTCCGGGCCCTCTACGAACGCGCCGGATTCCGCCACACCGGGGTCACCGAGGTGATCCTCCTCGCCCGCACCGCCGACCTGCCCGGGGCAGAGTCGTGCCCCGGGGTCACGGTGGAGCGCACGGTGGGGGAGTGCGGCACCCGTTTCACCGCCCGCACGGAGGCGGGCATCGTCGGCTTCGTCGAGACCGACACCTCCCTGGTCCGCCCCGAACGGCACGCGCGCGGGGCCGGCCTGGCCGACATCGGCAACCTGCACGTCGAACCCGCCCACCGGGGGCGGGGCTGGGAGCACCGGCTGCTGGGCCACGCCGCCGACTGGCTGCGGCTGTGCGGAACGGACCGGGTGCTGGCCTACGAGCCCGCCGAGGACACGGCCGCGATCGAACGCCTCCTCGACGCGGGCTTCCACGAACTGACCCGAACGGACCGCGGCTGGGAACACCACCCGCGCTGACCGGACCCGCCCCGTACCGTCGGCCGCCCTAGATCCCCGGCCGGTACCGCAGTGGATGGTCCGACGGGACCTCCACCAGGACGATCGGGGTGCCGTCCGGGTCGGCGATCCACATCTCGACCAGGCCCCACGGCTCCCGCACAGGAGGCCGGACGATCTCGACGCCCCGCGCCCGCAGATCCTCGGCCGCGGCCTTCACGTCCTCGACCTGCAACCACAGCCGCACCGCGGGCGAGGGCGGGCCCTCCGACCGGCCGGACACCTCCAGGAACCCGCCGCCGAGGAAATAGACCGTGCCGCGCTCGGGGCCGGTACCGAACTCGCGGTAGACGGACAGCCCCAGCTGCTCGCCGTAGAAGGCACGGGAGCGCTCGGGGTCGGTGGGCCGGAGCAGGATCCGGCTGCTGAGTACATGCACCATGCGGGGGGAGCCTAGCGGCAGGGTTACCCTCATCCGTGGCTCAGCCACGCCCGAGATCGGAGACCGCACCATGGACACCCTCGCCACCGGACTCACCTTCCGGGATGCCACCGACGCCGACGTCGACGCCCTCGTCGCGCTGATCGAGTCGGCGTACCGCGGGGACAGCAGCCGGGCCGGGTGGACCACCGAGGCGGACCTCCTCGATGGGCAGCGGACCGATCCGCAGGGCGTGCTGGAGGTGATCAAGGCGCCCGGGAGCCGGCTGCTGACCGTCGAGCGGGACGGCCGTGTCGTCGCCTGCTGCCAGCTGGAACACCGTGGCGACCACGCCTACTTCGGCATGTTCGCGGTCAGCCCCGCTCTCCAGGGCGCCGGCCTCGGCAGGACCGTCATGGCGGAGGCGGAGCGCCTGGCCCGGGAGACCTGGGGCGTCACCGAGATGCAGATGACGGTGATCGCCCAGCGCGAGGACCTGATCGCCTGGTACGAGCGCCGCGGCTACCGCCGTACGGGCCGGACGCAGCCGTTCCCGTACGGCGACGAGCGTTTCGGGGTGCCGCGGCGCGCCGACCTGCGGTTCGAGCTGCTGGTCAAGCCGCTGGTGTGACGTCACGGCGGGCGTCCGGGCCCGTGCCCGGACGCCCGGGTCAGGCGGTGAAGCGGCCCGTGCGCTTGATCTCCGGATAGTCGGTCGTCGCCCCGTCCAGCTCCAGGGCGCGGACCAGCCGTAGCTGGTCCTGCGTGTTGACCACCCAGCCGATGATCCGTAGCCCGGACGCGCGCGCGTGCTCGACGATCTCCAGGGTGAGCCGGCGGATGTTCAGACACACCGTGGCGGCACCCACGGCTACGGCGCGGTCCACCACGTCGGTGCCGTACCGGCTCGCGACGAGCGCGGTGCGCACGCCCGGCACCAGCCGCGCGATCTCGGCGACCGCCTCGTCGTGGAACGAGGACACCTCGATCCGCGCGGTCAGGTCACGCGCCCGCATCACCTCGGCCAGTGCCCGCGCCGCCGCGACATCCTTGATCTCGGCCTGCAACGGCGCGTCCACCGCCTCCAGGACCTCCTCGAACACCGGCACCCGCTCGCCGCGGCCCGCGTCCAGGGCGCGCAGCTCCGCGAGGGTCTTCTCGGCGATCGGTCCCGAGCCGTCGGTCGTACGGTCCACTTCCGCGTCATGCATGACGACCAGGGCGCCGTCCTTGCTGAGATGCAGATCGAGTTCGATCAGGTCCAGGCCGGCCTGCTGCGCGGCGACGAAGGAACGAAGGGTGTTCTCGGGCTCGACGCCCATGACACCGCGGTGTCCGATGGTAAGGAAGTTCAAGGTTCAACTCGCTTCCGTCGACGGCGGCTCGGCGACGCGCGGACCGACGGCCCCCGTACCGGACGTCGTCGTCCACGCGGCAGGCTCGCAGCCTAATGGCCGGGCCGCGCGTTGAACCCGTGGCTGCGCCGGGCATCCGGCACCCGGACGGCCGCCCGCTGGCCGGTACCCATCGGATCATGACCGCCCCCGGCTCGCATGTTGTCGCCGAAGTGAGCGTCGTCACGGTTTACGACAGGAAAAACATCGGTGACCAAGGGGGCGGACAGAATAATTTCCCGATCCAGCTCTTGCTGAGAGAAACCGGGTATGCATACGGTGTCCATACGCGAGGTTCTCCTGTGGAGGATGGGACATGACGGAAATTCTTGTGCAGTCGGGCGCGGAGGATCGGGTTTCTCCGCTGACCAGGGTGGTGGAGCACCCGGCCTGGCCCGTGCTCAAGGATGCCGTGGAGCAGATCCGGCCATGGCAGTCGAAGGACGGATCGATCGACTTCGACGCCGAGGGCGCCCCGGAGCGGGCCGACGCCGTGGCGGCCGTCGGGCGTGTCGCCGGTGCGGTCGAGCGGCTCTCCCCGCTCCTGCCGCATGACGCCGCGTACCACCAGGCGCTGGTGAAGGACCTCCGCCGCTGGGCCGAGGGCGGCTTCCAGGTGCCGGACTTCCTGGACTCCCTGCTGGCCTTCAACCCGGCCGCGAACCGCGCGGACGGCCTGCAGCACCTGGTCGTCTTCCCGATGTACACCCAGAACGGCAACCCGGACCGCAACCTGGAGGCGGTCGTGCTGCGCATGGTCTGGCCGGACTGGCTGGCCGAGCTGGAGCGCACCCGGTACGACAACCCGCTCTTCTGCGGCATCACGTTCGAGGACTTCACCTCGGGCTACGACACCAACTCCGCCGTCCTCTTCCCGGAGACAATCGCCGTACGCGAGGCGCCGGAACGTTTCTCCTGGGGTGGCATCTTCTGCGACCGCGAGGCCGCCCGCTTCCGCCGCGTGACCGAGGCCGCCGTCGACCTCCTGGGCCTGGAGCTGCCCGAGGACATCGCCGCCATGGTCCACGACCAGAAGCGCTGCGAAGAGGCCTTCGTGCTCTGGGACATGGTCCACGACCGCACCCACAGCCACGGCGACCTGCCGTTCGACCCCTTCATGATCAAGCAGCGCCAGCCGTTCTGGATGTACGGCCTGGAGGAGCTGCGCTGCGACCTCACCGCCTTCAAGGAGGCCGTGAAGCTCCAGGCCGACGGCGTCCCGCAGGCCCGTGACGTGCAGTACGCGGTCCTCTTCGACCGGATGTTCCGCTTCCCGGTCACCGGTGACCGCAACCGCAACTACGACGGCCTCGGCGGTCAGCTGCTCTTCGCCTACCTGCACAAGCACGACGTCGTCCGCTGGACCGACAACAAGCTCTCCATCGACTGGGAGCGCGCCCCGCAGGTGACCAACCAGCTGTGCGCCGAGATAGAGAAGCTCTACCGGGACGGCATCGACCGCCCGAAGCTGGTGCACTGGTTCGCCGGCTACGAGCTGGTCTCCACCTACCTCGCCCCGCACCCCGGCTCCAAGTGGGCCAAGGGTCCGGACGCCCTGGACCTGACCCAGCCCCCGCGCAAGCTCGTGGACGACGTGCTTCCGGACGAGTTTCCGCTGAGCATGTTCTATGAGGCGCTGTCCAAGAAGCTGAAGAATGTGATCGCCTCCACCAAGGGCATCACGGCGGACACCGCCGAGCGGATCGCCGCGTGAGCGACCGCGTCCAGGACACTGCTTCAGAGGGGAAGAACATGAGGAACGGCGCGAACGGGCCTCTCAGCGGTGCGGTGATCGCGGTGGCCGGTGCGGGCGGACCCGCCGGCCGCGCGGCCCTGCTGCGCCTGGCCGAGGCCGGGGCGACCGTCGTCGGGGCGGACAACGACCCGCAGCGGCTCTCGGAGGCCGTCGACGCGGCCCGGTACGCCTCCGGTGGCGCGACCGTCACCGGTGACACGGTGGACCTGCTCGACCTGCAGTCCACCCGGGACTGGGCGGCGCACATCGAGAAGGACTTCGGCCGGGTCGACGGGCTCGTGCACCTGGTCGGCGGCTGGCGCGGCAGCGAGACGTTCACCAAGACGAGCCTGGACGACTGGGACTTGCTGGAGCTGCTGCTCGTCAAGACCGTGCAGCACACCTCCCTCGCCTTCCACGAGGCGCTGCAGCGCAGCGAGCGCGGCCGGTACGTGCTGATCAGCGCGGCCGGCGCGTCGAAGCCGACCGCCGGCAACGCCGCGTACTCCGCGGCCAAGGCCGCGGCCGAGGCGTGGACGCTGGCCCTGGCCGACTACTTCCGCAAGGCCGGCGGCGCCGAGGGGCCGACGTCCGCGGCTACCATCCTGGTGGTGAAGGCGCTGGTGCACGACGCGATGCGCGCCGACCGCCCCAACGCGAAGTTCGCGGGCTTCACGGACGTCAAGGATCTGGCCGAGGCCATCGCAGACGTCTGGAACAAGCCCGCCGCGGAAGTGAACGGAACCCGTCTGTGGCTGACCGAGAAGCCGTGAACCCTCCGAAGACCGACGCGCGTCGCCACCACGACCCGCAGGTCCGCGGTTTCGCCAGTGACAACTACGCGGGCGCCCACCCGGAGGTGCTGGCCGCCCTGGCCCTGGCCAACGGCGGCCACCAGGTGGCGTACGGTGAGGACGACTACACCGAGAACCTCCAGCGGATCATCCGGAGCCACTTCGGGGCCACCGCGGAGGCCTTCCCGGTCTTCAACGGCACCGGCGCGAACGTCGTCGCGCTCCAGGCGGTCACCGACCGCTGGGGCGCGGTGGTCTGCGCCGAGAGCGCGCACATCAACGTGGACGAGGGCGGTGCGCCCGAGCGCATGGGCGGGCTCAAGCTGCTCACCGTGCCCACGCCGGACGGCAAGCTCACGCCCGAGCTGATCGACCGGCAGGCCTGGGGCTGGGAGGACGAGCACCGGGCGATGCCCCAGGTCGTGTCGATCACCCAGAGCACCGAGCTGGGCACCCTCTACACGCCCGAGGAGATCCGCGCGATCTGCGAGCACGCCCACGCCCGCGGCATGAAGGTGCACCTGGACGGCTCCCGGATAGCCAACGCCGCCGCCTCCCTGAACGTGCCCATGCGGACGTTCACCAACGCGGTCGGCGTCGACATCCTCTCCCTGGGTGGGACGAAGAACGGCGCCCTGTTCGGCGAGGCGGTCGTCGTCCTCAACCAGGACGCGGTGCGGCAGATGAAGCACCTGCGGAAGATGTCGATGCAGCTGGCCTCCAAGATGCGCTTCGTCTCCGTGCAGTTGGAGGCACTCCTCGCCAAGGACCTCTGGCTGCGCAACGCCCGGCACGCCAACGAGATGGCCCAGCGGCTCGCCGAGGGCGTCCGCGCGGTGCACGGCGTGGAGATCCTCTACCCGGTGCAGGCCAACGGTGTCTTCGCCAGGCTGCCGCGCGACGTGAGCGAGCGGCTCCAGAAGCGGTTCCGGTTCTACTTCTGGGACGAGGGCGCCGGGGTGGTGCGCTGGATGTGCTCCTTCGACACCACAGAGGACGACGTCGACACGTTCGTGGCGGCGCTGAAGGAGGAGATGGCGCGCTAGCGGCCGACTTCCGGCCCCCGACTCTGCATAGGTATGCGATCACTCGAAAAATAATTGACGCTCGGGTGATCGCATTCCTATGCTCTGCGGGCATGGAGCTCATCCAGGACACCGCTGATCTGTCCGCCTACTTGGCCGCCGACGACGCCATCGACCACCATCATCCGGTGGTCCGGGAGACCGCCGCCCGCCTGGCGGCGGACGTCGCCGACTCGTATGACTATGCACGGGTCGCCTATGAATACGTCCGGGACGCCATCCCGCACTCCCAGGACTCCGGTGACCTCCGCGTCACCTGGCGCGCCTCCGACGTGCTGGCCCTCGGTACGGGCATCTGTTACGCCAAGTCCCACGCCCTGGCCGCCCTGTTGCGGGCCGAGGACATCCCGGCCGCCCTGTGCTACCAGCGGCTGGCGGACGGCGAGGGCGGGCATGTGGTCCACGGCCTGGTCGCCGTCCGCTTCCGCGGTGCCTGGCACCGGCAGGACCCTCGCGGCAACAAACCGGGCGTCGACGCCCGGTTCTCCCTGGACGGCGAGCGGCTGGCCTGGACCCCCGACCCCTCGTCCGACGAGATGGACTACCCGGTCCTGTACGCCGCGCCGCACCCGGTCGTCCTCACCGTCCTGCGGGCCGCACCCGACCGGCCGTACCTGTGGAAGACGCTCCCCAGCGCCCTCTGAGGCGGAACGGTGGTGAGGTATGCCGAGGAGGATGAACGTGTCGAGTACGGATCTGTCCGGGCCGACGACGAGCCACCTGCTCTCGTGTTCGCCGGCGATGGTGGCGGCCATCTGTTCGCGGTGGCGGGCAGTGGACGAGTCTGGAGGTCGGCCACGGCTTCCTGGTCCGGCGCGTTCGAGGTCGCCGCGGTATCCATCCAGGAGTTCCTCGAACAGGTGTGGCGGTCCATGCTCCACGGGCAGGCGCGGCGCGCCGTGAACCGACGGCCGGGCTGAGCGTTGCGTTGGCCGGGCCCCGTTTCCTCAGCCGGCGCCGGAGGCCTCAGTGTGCCTGGACCGTGCGCAGTTCCTCGGTCGTCGGTGCCGTGCCGCCCAGGTGGGTGGGGAGCCACCAGGTGTCCTCCGGGCCCTTGGGGCGGCCCGGGTACGCGCGCTGGGCGGCGTCCAGGAGTTCCTGGACGCGTTCGCGCAGACGGCGGGTGATCGCGCCGGCGTACTGGTCGCGCGGTGCCTCCACCGGGTCGCCGACGCGGATGGTGACGGGCAGGTGGTTGCGCTTGAAGTTGCGGGGGTGGCCCTTCGTCCACAGCCGCTGCGTGCCCCACACCGCCATCGGGACCAGCGGGACGCCCGCCTCCTGGGCCAGCCTGGCCGCGCCCGACTTGAAGCTCTTGAGCGTGAAGGACTGCGAGATGGTCGCCTCCGGGAACACCCCGATGACCTCACCGGAGCGCAGCGAGTCCAGCGCGTGCTCGTACGCCGCCTCGCCCTGCGCGCGGTCCACCGGGATGTGCTTCATGCTCCGCATCAGCGGCCCGGAGACCTTGTGCCGGAAGACCGACTCCTTCGCCATGAACCGCACCAGACGCTTCTGCGGCAGTGCGGCCAGTCCGTTGAAGATGAAGTCCAGGTAGCTGATGTGATTGCTCACCAGAACCGCGCCGCCCGTGCGCGGGATGTTCTCCGACCCCTGGCAGTCGATCTTCAGATCCCAGACCTTGAACATCGTCTTGGCGAAACCGATGACGGGACGGTAGACCAGCTCTGCCATGGGCGGGGTGGACCCTTTCTGCTCTGCTCGGGAAAGGGGCTCCCGGCGGGAAAGTTACGCAGCCGTAGGTTTACGGCGTCTCGCAGATCGTGCCCGAAGAACGGACGGGGAGCCAGTCCTGGTGCCCCGCGGCGGCGAGATCCTCGTCACGTCGGCCTACATCCCACCGTGGATGCTCATATCCCTTTACTCCACTCGTGTCCTCGTTCCCCGGGGAGGCGGGAACATGCCGGACGGTGACGGCGGCCGCCGCCTCCGGCACGGTCCGGGAATCTTCGCGGTCGCGGGAACGCTTATAGGTGATTGACCGGTGGTGTGCCGGGCGGTGCCCGCGTCGGCGGGCGCCCGGAAAGAGCCGCACGAGCGGCGGAAGGGGAGAACGCGGGTGCGCGGGCACGACGACGGCAGGCGGCTCGGCGCGGCGGAACTCGGCGGTGAACTGGGGGAGCGGGCCACGCTCGTGCAGTTCTCCAGCGCATTCTGCGCGCCCTGCCGGGCCACCCGGCGCGTCCTCGCCGAGGTCGCCGGAATGGTCCCGGGTGTGACCCACGTCGAGGTCGACGCCGAGGCCCACCTGGACCTCGTACGCGAACTGGAGATTCTCAAGACGCCCACCGTCCTGGTCCTCGACGCCGGTGGACGGGTGGTGCGGCGCGCCACCGGACAGCCACGCAAGGCCGACGTCATCGCCGCGCTCGGGGAGGCCCTATGAGCCGGTGTCAGGGAACGGCGGGACATCTTCCACACCCCGGAACCAGCTTGACTGCACACGCCACCTATCGTCAGCCTGACCGTATGCCGACCGAACTCCTTCTCCACGGCCGGGTCCACGTCGACCTGGCCCGCACCGCGAGCGCGCGCTGTCCGGGCCGTTGAGCTGCCACGGACCCACGCCCCGACTCTCGCAGAAGGACAGCCCCATGACGGCCACGCCCGACCTCGGCACCGCCCAGCTCGCCTCCCCCGACCTGCTGCGCTCCACCTTCCGCCGGCACGCCGCCGGCGTGGCGGTGATCACCGCACGTGGCGCCTCCGGCCCGGTCGGCTTCACCGCCACCTCCCTCACCTCCGTCTCCGCCGACCCGCCCCTGGTCTCCTTCGGCATCGGCACCGGCGCCTCCAGCTGGCCCGCGGTCGCCGAGGCCGACCACGTCGGCGTGCACATACTCGGCGAGCACCAGAGCGAGCTGGCCGCAACCTTCGCCCGCAGCGGCGCCGACCGCTTCGGCGCGCCCACCGTCTGGCGGGAGGGCCCGGAAGGCGTACCCGTGCTGGACGACGTGCTCGCCTGGCTGGTGTGCCGGATCGTCGGGCGGGTCCCGGCCGGTGATCACCGGATCGTGCTCGCCGAGGTGGTTCTCGGCGACCCCTCGGGCGCCGGCCGCCCGCTCCTCTACCACCAGGGCCGCTTCAGCGGCCTGCGGGATTGATCACCTTCTGATCGCCCCGCCCCCTCCTGCGGAGCCGTCGAGTTCCGGTTACGCTGCGTTGCGAAGGTCACAGTTCAAAGCGCTTGCTTAGCGGGCATTCACTAGGTGTACTGGCGAGTAATATTTCGTTCGGAGCGCGCGGACGCCCCGACCGGGATCGGCCGCTTGAGGCGCCTATGCTGCCTGCAAGAGGCAGCCCGAAATGACGATGCAGTAGGAGAGCCGGCGTGAGCTTGAGGATCGTTGTCACTGTGAAGTACGTGCCCGACGCCACTGGCGACCGGCACTTCGCCGATGACCTGACCGTCGACCGCGACGACGTGGACGGTCTGCTCTCCGAGCTGGACGAGTACGCGGTCGAGCAGGCCCTCCAGATCGCGGAGAACGCGGACGACGCCGAGGTCACCGTCCTGACGGTCGGCCCCGAGGACGCCAAGGACGCGCTCCGCAAGGCCCTCTCGATGGGTGCCGACAAGGCCATCCACGTCGAGGACGACGACCTGCACGGCACCGACGCCATCGGCACCTCCCTGGTCCTGGCCAAGGCCATCGAGAAGGCCGGCTACGACCTGGTCATCTCCGGCATGGCCTCCACCGACGGCACCATGGGTGTCGTCCCGGCGCTGGTCGCCGAGCGCCTCGGCGTCCCGCAGGTCACCCTGCTGTCCGAGGTCTCCGTCGAGGACGGCACGGTCAAGGGCCGCCGCGACGGCGACGCCGCCTCGGAGCAGCTGGAGGCCTCCCTCCCGGCGGTCGTCTCCGTGACCGACCAGTCCGGCGAGGCCCGCTACCCGTCCTTCAAGGGCATCATGGCGGCCAAGAAGAAGCCGGTGGAGTCCTGGGACCTGTCCGACCTCGACATCGAGGCCGAGGAGGTCGGGCTGGACGGCGCGTTCACCAAGGTCGAGACCGCGACCGAGCGTCCGGCGCGCACGGCCGGCACCATCGTCAAGGACGAGGGCGAGGGCGGCAAGCAGCTCGCTGAGTTCCTCGCGAGCCAGAAGTTCATCTGAGGCTCGCCCCCGCTGACCGCCCCTCAACTTCGTTTCGCAGGAGAGCAATCCCATGGCTGAAGTCCTCGTCTACGTCGACCACGTGGACGGTGCCGTCCGCAAGCCCACCCTGGAGCTGCTGACCCTGGCCCGCCGCCTCGGCGAGCCCGTCGCCGTCGCGCTGGGCAACGGCGCCGCCGACACCGCCGCCACCCTCGCCGAGCACGGCGCGGTGAAGGTGCTCACCCACGACGCGTCCGAGTACGCCGAGTACCTGGTCGTGCCGAAGGTGGACGCCCTGCAGGCCGCCCACGAGGCCGTCTCCCCGGCCGCCGTGCTGGTCCCGTCCTCCGCCGAGGGCAAGGAGATCGCCGCCCGCCTGGCGCTGCGCATCGGCTCCGGCATCATCACCGACGCCGTCGACCTGGAGGCCGGCGACGAGGGCCCGGTGGCCACCCAGTCGGTGTTCGCCGCGTCCTTCACCACCAAGTCCCGCGTCATCAAGGGCACGCCGGTCATCACGGTGAAGCCGAACTCGGCCGCCGTCGAGGCCGCCCCGGCCGCGGGCGCGGTCGAGGCCCTGTCCGTCACCTTCTCGGACAAGGCGACCGGCACGAAGATCACCGGCCGTACGCCGCGCGAGTCGACGGGCCGCCCGGAGCTGACCGAGGCCGCGATCGTGGTCTCCGGTGGCCGGGGTGTGAACGGCGCCGAGAACTTCTCGATCATCGAGGCCCTCGCCGACCAGCTCGGCGCGGCCGTCGGTGCCTCGCGTGCCGCCGTCGACGCCGGCTGGTACCCGCACACCAACCAGGTGGGCCAGACCGGCAAGTCGGTCTCGCCGCAGCTCTACATCGCCAACGGCATCTCCGGTGCGATCCAGCACCGCGCCGGTATGCAGACCTCGAAGACCATCGTGGCCGTCAACAAGGACGCCGAGGCCCCGATCTTCGAGCTGGTCGACTTCGGTGTGGTCGGCGACCTGTTCGACGTCGTCCCGCAGCTCACCGAGGAGATCAAGACCCGCAAGGGCTGAGTCTCCCCAGGGCACGCCCGAGGCCCCGGTGACCGATCCGGTCACCGGGGCCTCGGTGCATCCTGGTGCCGGGCGGGCGGATGCGGTGGCCAGGGTCCGGACGGGGTGTTGACCAGGCAGTATCCGCCGGATAACTTCATTCTACGGATTGTTGATTCCGTAGAGCGGAAACTTGGAGGGTGTGGGATGGGTCAGCAGGAGAAGGTGGCGACGAGCCTCGCGGGTGCCGTCAGCGAGGAGATCAGCGCCTCCCTCGCACCGGTCGACGCGGAGCTGGAGCGCCGCTACCCCGGGGACCCCGGCACCCGGCAGCCCGTCCACACCGTGTACGTCCCCGGGGACGCCTTCGCCGCCGGCACCCTTCGCTCCTGGGGCGACCAGGCGCTCGCCCTGCTCGACGAACACGCCCCCGACGCCGCCTCCTTCGCGGCGGTCCTCGGCCTGTCCGACGAACTGGCCGAGCCGGTCCACTCCCGCGTCCGCGCCAAGCTGGAGCGCGAGCCCGTCGAGGACCTGCGCGTCGACTTCGAGGACGGCTACGGCCCCCGACCCGACGCCGAGGAGGACGAGACGGCCGCCCGAGCGGCCCGTCTGATCGCCGAGGCGTACGCGAACGGCACGGCGGCGCCGTACATGGGCATCCGCATGAAGTGCATGGAGGCCGCCGTACGCGACCGGGGCATCCGCACCCTCGACGTCTTCCTCACCGGCCTGATGGAGGCCGGCGGCCTGCCCGAGGGCCTGGTCCTCACCCTTCCCAAGGTCACGTACCCCGAGCAGGTCGGCGCCTTCGTCCGGCTCCTGGAGGCCTTCGAGAAGGCGCACGGCCTGGACGCCGGACGCCTGGGCTTCGAGATCCAGATCGAGACCAGCCAGGCCATCCTCGCCGCCGACGGCACCGCCACCGTCGCCCGCATGATCCAGGCCGCCGAGGGCCGCGCCACCGGGCTGCACTACGGCACCTTCGACTACAGCGCCTGCCTCGGCGTCTCCGCCGCCCACCAGGCCGGCGACCACCCGGCCGCCGACCACGCCAAGGCGGTCATGCAGGTCGCGGCGGCCGGTACCGGAGTCCGGGTGTCCGACGGCTCCACCAACGTGCTCCCCGTCGGCCCGACCGCCAAGGTCCACGACGCCTGGCGCCTGCACTACGGCCTCACCCGCCGCGCCCTCGCCCGCGCCTACTACCAGGGCTGGGACATGCACCCCGGTCACCTGCCCACCCGCTACGCGGCCGTCTTCGCCTTCTACCGCGAGGGGTTCGAGCAGGCGGCGGCCCGCCTCGCCCGGTACGCCAACCGGGCCGGCGGCGACGTCATGGACGAGCCCGCCACCGCCAAGGCCCTCAGCGGCTACCTGCTCCGCGGCCTGGACTGCGGCGCCCTCGACCTCGCCGAGGTCGCCGGCCTCACCGGCCTGACCCGCACCGATCTGGAGGGCTTCGCGTCCCCCCGCCGCGGCGGCCTGACGGCGTCCGCGCAGTAACGAGGGCGCGGCCATTCGGGGGGAGGAGGGCCTGCGGTGACCGGGCTGCTCCTCCCGGGCGACGGCGGAGGCGGCGGCTCATGACCGCCGGCTCCGGGGTGGCGAGGGCGGCACCGTCCGCGTCGCCCGCGTGCGGGGCCCGACCCGGGCGTACGGCCGCGGAGCCCGCCGCCGGTACCCCCTCAGACCGCCGGCGGCAGCTCGCCCGAGCCGCGGGTGATCAGGCGGGTCGGCAGTTCGATGCGTTCGGGGGCGAGGAGGGTGCCGTCGAGCTGGCGGAAGAGGCGTTCGGCGGCGGTGCGGCCGAGGGCCGCCGCGTCCTGGGCGACGACCGTGACGCCGGGCTGGAGCAGGTCGGCGAGCTCGATGTCGTCGAAGCCGACGAGCGCGACCGGGCGGGACTGCTCGGCGAGCACCCGGATCACGGTGACCGTCACGCGGTTGTTGCCGGCGAAGACCGCGGTGACCGGGTCGGTGCCGGACAGCATCTCCTCCGCCGCCCGGCGCACCCGCTCCGGGTTCGTCGCGCCGAGGGACATCCAGCCCTCCTCGACGGCTATGCCCGCGTCCTCCATGGCCGCCCGGTAGCCGCGCAGCCGCTCCGCCGCGGTGTGGATGCGGGGCATGTCGCCGATGAACCCGATCCGGCGGTGGCCGTGCGCGATGAGGTGGGCGACACCGTCGCGGGCGCCGCCGTAGTTGTCCGACAGCACGACGTCCGCGTCGATCCGCCCGGCCGGACGGTCCACGAACACGGTCGCGACACCCGCCCTGATCTCCGGCTCCAGATAGCGGTGGTCGTCACCGGCCGGGATCACCACCAGACCGTCCACCCGGCGCGCGCACAGCGCCAGCGCCAGCTCCTGCTCGCGCTCGGGGTCCTCGGCGCTGGAGCCGTTGATCAGAAGGGCGCCGTGTGCGCGGGCCACCTCCTCGACGGCGCGGCTGAGCGGGCCGTAGAACGGGTCCGCGAGATCCTCCAGCACCAGGCCGATGCTCGCCGTCCGGCCCTTGCGCAGCACCCGGGCGCTGTCGTTGCGGCGGAAGCCGAGCGCCTCGATCGCCTCCTGCACCCGGCGCTCGGTGTCCGGGGTGACCCCGGGCTCACCGTTGACCACCCGGGAGACCGTCTTCAGTCCGACCCCGGCGCGCGCCGCCACGTCCTTCATCGTCGGGCGGTTGCCGTACCGGTTTCCGGGAAGGCGGTCTGCGCGGCGGGTGGTCTCGGGCACGATGCGTCTGTCCTGTCTCTCGTCCGACTCGTCCACGGGGGTGGTGCGCGAACCGTGGGCTTGTATGAGGATGTGGCGTCGAGCATAGAGCCTGGACAACGTTGTCAGATGCGCGAGAGACTGTCCACCGCTGTCTCCGGCCTGCGCCCCCACCGCCTGACCGGCCTGCCTCTCTTTGGTTTTCAAGCTTGAACGGGGAGATCTGACTCTTATGCACACCGACCTCGTGGCGGCCCTGGACATCGGCGGCACCAAGATCGCCGGCGCGCTGGTGGACGGCGGCGGCCGGATCCTGGCCCGAGCGCAGCGCGCCACGCCCGCCCAGCAGGACGGCGAAACGGTCATGCGCGCCGTGACGGACGTGCTCGGCGACCTCGCCGTGTCGCCCCTGTGGGGGCGCGCGGCCTCGGTCGGCATCGGCAGTGCCGGGCCGGTCGACGCCTCCGCGGGCACCGTGAGCCCGGTGAACGTGCCGGGCTGGCGCGACTTCCCGCTGGTGGACCGGGTGCGCACGGTCACCGGGGGCCTGCCGGTGGAGCTGATCGGCGACGGTGTCGCGATCACCGCGGCCGAGCACTGGCAGGGCGCCGCGCGCGGCCATGACAACGCGCTGTGCATGGTCGTCTCGACGGGTGTCGGCGGGGGCCTGGTGCTGGGCGGACGCCTGCATCCCGGTCCGACCGGCAACGCCGGGCACATCGGCCACATCAGCGTCGACCTGGACGGCGATCTCTGCCCGTGCGGCTCGCGTGGCTGCGTGGAGCGGATCGCCAGCGGTCCGAACATCGCCCGCCGGGCCCTGGAGCACGGCTGGCGCCCCGGGCCCGACGGTGACACCTCGGCCGCCGCGGTGGCCGCCGCCGCCCGTGCGGGCGACCCGGTGGCCGTGGCCTCCTTCGAGCGGGCGGCGCAGGCGCTCGCCGCCGGCATCGCGGCCACCGCGACGCTGGTCGAGATCGACATCGCGGTGATCGGCGGGGGTGTCGGGAAGGCGGGCGACGTCCTGTTCACGCCCCTGCGCAAGGCCCTCACCGACTACGCGACCCTGTCCTTCGTGCGGCACCTCACCGTCGTGCCCGCGCAGATGGGCACCGACGCGGGTCTGGTCGGCGCGGCCGCGGCAGCCCTGACCCGCACCCCGGACGCGACGGCGGCGAGCCGCTAGGGTTCGCCGGTTCCGGCGGCGAGGCGAGCCGGGGACCGCTGGACCGGGTGGGCGACCGCAGCGAACTTCCGGGCCCGGCTCCCGGCGAAGCGCTGGGTCCGGCTCCGGGCGCAATTCCGGCCCCGGCTCCTGGCGGAGTCCCGGGCGGGGTGCCGGAACCAGCCGCCGGCGGAGCCCCTGACCCAGCTCCGCGCGGAATCCCGGGCCAACTCCTGGGCGGAACCCCGGCCCCAGCTCCTGGCGGAGCCCCCGGCCCCAGCCCCGGGCGGGACCCGAGGCGGAGGCCGAAAGCGGAGCCGGGCTCGGAGCCCGGAGCGGGGGTCGGGTGGAGCTTCGGTGGGTCAGCAGGTGAGTTGGGCGTTCGCCCAGTCCGCGTGGTCCGAGTCGACGCCGTCGCCGCCGTCGGTGACGACCAGCCGGACCACCTGGGCGCCGGTGACGTCGGCGGTGAGCGGCTGGGCGGGCATCGCGTTGGTGAGGACGCCGGTGGACGCGGCCTTCGTGCCGTCCGCCCAGATCTCGAAGGCGACGGAGCCCTTCGTGCCCTTCTCGTCGTCCACGCCGACCTCCGCGGTGACCTTCTCGCAGGCCCTGCCGGTGTAGAAGGAGATGTCGCTGAGCGCGTGGACGCCGAGCCCCTTGGCGTACACCGTCCCGCCGATGGTGAGCGGATTCCCGTCACCGGCGGCGTTCTCCCCGTTGCTGGTGTTCCGCTCCACCGGCCCCCAGCCGCTGGTCGCCGACAGCCACGGCAGGTCGCCGAGGTACGACGTCCCGGCGGGCGGCGGCACGACGACGGACGCGTTCAGTGGAAGGGTGCTGGTGACCGGTGTGCCGGACGGCGAGCGGTAGTTCGCCGTGAGCGTGAGGCCGTAGGAGCCGGCCGGGGTGCCGGACGGCACGGTCACCCGCCAGCCGGTGCGCAGCGTCGCACCGGGGGCGAGAGCGGAGGCGGAGGTCGCCGAGGTGGGCCGTACCGTCCAGCCGGCGGGACCGGTCAGCGACACGGAGACCCGTCGGGCGGGTGTCCGGCCGAGGTCGGTGACGGTGCTGGTGAGCGTGGCCGGGCCGGCCGCCTCCAGCAGCGTGCTGCCGTCCAGGCCCAGTTCCACGGCCGGCGGATGGTCGGCCCAGCGGGTGTCGGCCGAGACGCGCAGCAGGACCGTGCCGTGGGCCGGGACGGTGGCGGCGATGGTTCCGGCGGTGTTGTACGTGCGGTGCTGCCACAGGTCGCGCAGGGCGTAGGCGTCGGCGTCCGGCAGGCCGACGGCGCCGGCGCTGGTGGCGATCCGCTGGGCCGTGCCGGACTCGTTGAACAGGGCCACCGCGCGGCTGCCGTCCTTCATCTCCTTGGCGACGACCCAGCGCCCGCCCCCGGAGGAGACGACGGTGCCCTGCTTGCCGAGCGGGTCCTGGTCGACCGCGATGACCTCCTTGTTGCCCAGGATGTCGTAGGTCGCCGGGGAGGCCTTGCGCAGGTCGGTGCCGATGAGCAGGGGTGCGGCCATGACCGACCAGAGCGAGAAGTGCGAGCGGTACTCGGTGTCGGTCATGCCGCCGTTGCCGACCTCCAGCATGTCGGGGTCGTTCCAGTGACCGGGTCCGGCGTACGGCGCGAGCGGGAGGTTCTGCTTCAGGATCGACAGCATCGAGCTCCAGTTGTCGCTGATGTCACCGGTGGTCCGCCACAGGTGGCCGACGTCCGAGGCCCACTCCCAGGGCTTGTTCTGCCCCCACTCGCAGATGCTGTAGACGATGGGCCGCCCGGTCGCCTTCAGCGCGTCACGCATGGTCCGGTAGCGCTGCTGGGCGTCCACGCCCTGGTTGTTGCAGTTGTCGTACTTCAGGTAGTCCACGCCCCAGTCGGCGAACTGCCGCGCGTCGCTGTACTCGTGGCCCAGGGCGCCCGGGAAACCCGTGCTGTCGCAGGTCTTGGTGCCGGCGCTGGTGTAGATGCCGAGCTTGAGCCCCTTTGCGTGGACGTAGTCCGCGACCGCCTTGATCCCGTCCGGGAACCGGGCGGGGTCGGGCACCAGCTTGCCGTTCGCGTCACGGTCCGGCAGGGCCCAGCAGTCGTCCAGGTTGACGTACTGGTAGCCCGCGTCCTTCAGGCCCTTCTCCACGAAGAGGTCCGCGATGCCCTTGACCATGGACGCGTTGAAGTCGGCGCGGCAGTGGGTGGAGTTCCAGTTGTTGAAGCCCATCGGCGGGGTGAGGGCGAGCCCGTCGGCGAGGGCGGGCGCGGCGGGGGTCTCGGCGGGGGCCGCCAGGGCGGGGGCGGCGAGGCCCGCCGCGCACAGCAGGGCGGCGGTGAGCGCTCCGGCCGCTCTTCCGCGCATGGTGCGGGTCGTGCGGGTGTGAGGGTGACGCATCGTTGACGTTCCTCCGACTCGCGATACCGGGATGACTGCATGTACGCGTCATCGGTGCGCGTTTACGGTAGGACGTGTCTGACTGTGTTGGAAGAGGGCTGTCGGGTGTTCGGGTGTGTTTGCTTGCCGCGGATCCACGTCCTGGTGCGCGCGAGCGGCAGCGTGACCCCCCGGCCCCCCGCGCAGTTGATCAGCGCATGAAGAAGCGCAGCATGCTCGCCATCGCCACCCTCGCCGCCGGATTCGTCGTGGCCGCCGTCACCCCGTCCCACGCGGCGGACGAGGCACCCCTCGGCGACCTCAACGTCTCGGACACCGTCGACTCGGCCGGCCACCTCGTCGCCCAGGACAGCCTGGACGTCGACCACGGCGCCCTCGGACACGAGTAACCCCCGACGGCGTACGGCGTGCGTGCCGGTGCCCCCGCCGCGGGGGGCGCCGGCACTCCCGTGCGCGCGCGGACAGGCGCCCTCAACGGGAGGGGGTTTCCGTGGCAGGGTGGAGCGGGCAAGCCTCAGGGGGCCGACACAGGAGGGGGAGTCCGTGACCGTCGTCTGGATCAACGGCGCGTTCGGTGCGGGGAAGACCACCACGGCACGCGAACTGATCGAACTGATCCCGAACAGCGCGCTCTTCGACCCCGAGGTCATCGGCGGGGCGCTCACGCACCTGCTGCCGCCCAAGCGCCTGGCCGAGGCCGGCGACTTCCAGGACCTGCCGATCTGGCGCCGGCTGGTGGTCGACACCGCCGCCGCGATGCTCGCCGAGCTGGGCGGCACCCTCGTGGTGCCCATGACCCTGCTCCGCCAGGAGTACCGGGACGAGATCTTCGGCGGTCTCGCCGCCCGCCGGATCACCGTGCACCATCTGCTGCTCACCCCGGCCGAAACGATCCTGCGCGAGCGGATAGCCGGGCGGGAGATCCCGCCCGAGCTGCCCGACGGCGCGATGCGCGTACGGCAGTGGTCGTACGACCACATCGAGCCCTACCGCGCCGCCCTCGCCTCCTGGCTCACCGCCGACGCCCACCCGGTCGACACCAGCGACCTCACCCCGTACGAGACCGCCGTCCGCATCGCCGACGCCGTCGGCAGCGGGGCCGTGCCCGCCTGCGACATCGTGCAGACCCCCGAGCCGACCGCCGAGACGCTCGCCGCCGGCGTGCTGCTCTTCGACGAGCACGACCGGGTGCTGCTGGTCGACCCCACCTACAAGCCCGGCTGGGAGTTCCCCGGTGGCGTGGTGGAGCGGGGCGAGGCCCCGGCCCGCGCCGGGATGCGCGAGGTCGCCGAGGAGACCGGGATACACCTGCGCGAGGTGCCCCGGCTGCTCGTCGTCGACTGGGAGCGGCCCGTCCCGCCCGGGTTCGGCGGACTGCGGCTGCTGTTCGACGGGGGCCGGCTGGGGTCGGGGGAGGCGTCGCGGGTGCTGCTGCCCGGCCCGGAACTGCGCGCCTGGCGGTTCGCCACGGAGCAGGAGGCCGCCGCGATGCTGCCACCCGTCCGCTACGAGCGGCTGCGCTGGGCGCTGCGCGCCCGGGAGCGGGGCAGCGCGCTCTACCTGGAGGCGGGCGTGCCGGTCGGCTGACCCGGCGCCGCGACGATCGCGCGGAGTGCGGTGGTGGCGCCGCTCAGCACCGGATCCCCGTGGCCGAAGCAGGCCACCTCCGCCCCGAGGTCCGCCAACCGCCCGATCGAGGCGAGCAGTTGGGCCCGGTCCAGGTTGAACACCCCCGCCATCGGCGTCCCGTCGTCCGGTGCCGCCGCCACCGTGTCCCCGGTGAAGAGCACACCGTGCGCGGGCAGGAACAGCGCGATGCTGCCGTCCGTGTGCCCCGGGACGTGCACCACCCGGGCCCCGCCGCCGAAGCCGAGGACGTCCCCGTCCGTCACCTCGGTGAGGGCGGGCGGGGGCACCGCGGGGCCCTCGGGTAGGTGGCGGGCCGCCTTCGCGTGGATCGGCAGCTCCCACTCCTCGAACCGCGGCGGCGGACCCGGCCGTTCACCCCGCACGAACGGCGCGTCCAGAGGGTGCGCCAGCACCTCGGCCCCGCTCAGCGCGGCGAACTCGCCCGCCCCGCCCGCGTGGTCCTCGTGGAAGTGGGTCAGGACGACGCGTCGTACGTCCTGCGGGGCGCGCCCCAGAGCGGTGATCGCGTCGGCGATCGTCCGGCCGGAGCCGATCGGACCCGCGTCGACCAGCGTCAGTTCGTCGCCGTCGCGCCAGAGGTGGGCCTGGCCGACCGGGAAGCGCAACAGATGCAGTGCGGGCAGCAGTTCGATGACGTCCATGCGCCGACCGTAGGGAGGGCCCCCGCCAGGGGGCGAGGGCCCTCTGCCCTGGGCAGAACGGTTCAGCCCGCGGCGTAGTTGCGCAGGAACAGCGCCTCCGCGACCGACAGCCGCTCCAGCTCCTCGGGGGACACGCTCTCGTTGACCGCGTGGATCTGCGCCTCCGGCTCGCTCAGCCCGATGAGCAGGATCTCCGCCTGCGGGTAGAGACCGGCGAGCGTGTTGCACAGCGGGATGGAGCCGCCCTGGCCCGCGTACTGCATGGTCTCGCCCGGGTAGGCCACCGCCATCGCGTCGGCCATCGCCTGGTAGGCCGGGCTGGAGGTGTCGGCGCGGAACGGCTGGCCCTGGCCGATCTGCTCGGTGCTGACCCGGGCGCCCCACGGGGTGTGCGCCTCGAAGTGTGCCTGGAGCAGCTTGGTGGCTTCCGCCGCGTCCACGCCCGGCGGCACCCGCAGGCTGACCAGGGCGCGGGCGCTCGACTGCACCGACGGGGTGGCGCCCACGACCGGGGGGCAGTCGATGCCGAGGACGGTGACGGCCGGGCGGGCCCAGATGCGGTCGGCGACCGAACCGTCACCGATCAGCTCGACGCCCTCCAGCACCTTGGCGTCCGTGCGGAACTGCTCCTCGGCGTACTCCAGGCCGTCCCACCGGGCCGTGGCGTCCAGGCCGTCGACCGTGGTGGAGCCGTCCTCGGCGCGCAGCGAGTCCAGCACCCGGATGAGCGCGGCCAGCGCGTCCGGGGCGGCGCCGCCGAACTGGCCCGAGTGCAGGTTGCCGGCCAGGGTGTCGATCCGGACCCGGACCATGGTCATACCGCGCAGCGTGGTGGTCACCGTCGGCAGGCCGACCCGGAAGTTGCCCGCGTCGCCGATGACGATGGTGTCCGCCTCCAGCAGCTCGGGGTGCTGCTCGGCGTACCGCTCCAGGCCGCCCGTGCCCTGCTCCTCCGAGCCCTCCACGATCACCTTCACGTGCACCGGGACGCCGCCGTTCGCCTTGAGGGCGCGCAGCGCGAGGAGGTGCATGATGAAGCCGCCCTTGCAGTCGGCGGTCCCGCGGCCGTACCAGCGGCCGTCCCGCTCGGTCAGCTCGAACGGCGGGGTGGCCCAGCCGGACTCGTCCAGCGGGGGCTGCACGTCGTAGTGCGCGTACAGGAGAACCGTTTTCGCACCCTCCGGGCCCGGCAGGTGGCCGTACACGGACCGCGTGCCGTCCGGGGTGTCCAGCAGGGCCACGTCCGTGAAACCCTCGGCGCGCAGCGCGTCGGCTATCCAGCCCGCGGCGGCGTCGCTCTCGCTCTTCGGGAACTGCGTGAAGTCCGCCACCGACTTGAAGGCGACCAGTTCGGTCAGCTCCGCCTTCGCCCGGGGCAGCAGCGAGGCGACGGTCTCGGCGACCGGATTCGACGGCATGGGCACGCTCCTCGTAGGTGCGACGTTGTACGGGGTGGGACCGATCCTCCCACAGTGGCCTGCGCGGACGGCCGCCGTAGGATGCGACAGGACACTCGGCAACGGCTTGATCGGAGCGGTAGACCATCGTGAGCGGCGAGAACTCTTCGGCGGACGACGTGCAGCGGGTCTGGGACGTCGTCGTGGTGGGCGCGGGCCCGGCGGGCGCCTCGGCGGCCTACGCGGCGGCGGTCGCGGGACGGCGCGTGCTGTTGCTGGAGAAGGCCGAGTTGCCCCGCTACAAGACGTGCGGCGGCGGCATCATCGGCCCCTCGCGCGACGCGCTGCCGCCCGGCTTCGAGCTGCCCTTCCGGGACCGGGTGCACGCGGTGACCTTCTCCAACAACGGCCGCTTCACCCGCACCCGCCGTTCCAAGCAGATGCTGTTCGGGCTGATCAACCGCCCCGAGTTCGACCAGCAACTGGTCGAGCACGCCCAGAAAGCGGGCGCCGAGCTGCGTACGGGCGTCACGGTGCAGCGGGTCGAGCAGCACGGCTCGGCGGTGCCGGACCGGCGCACGGTCGCCGTCGTCCTCCAGGGCGGGGAGACGGTGCTGGCCCGCGCGGTCGTCGGCGCCGACGGCAGCGCCAGCCGGATAGGAGCCCACGTCGGCGTGAAGCTCGACCAGGTCGACCTCGGCCTGGAGGCGGAGATCCCGGTGCCGGAGACGGTCGCCGAGGACTGGAAGGGCCGGGTCCTGATCGACTGGGGTCCGATGCCGGGCAGTTACGGCTGGGTCTTCCCGAAGGGCGACACGCTGACGGTCGGCGTGATCTCGGCGCGCGGTGAGGGCGCCGCCACCAAGCGTTACCTGGAGGACTTCATCGCGCGGCTGGGCCTCGCCGGCTTCGAGCCTGCCCTCTCCTCCGGGCACCTGACCCGCTGCCGGGCCGACGACTCGCCGCTGTCCCGGGGCCGGGTGCTGGTCTGCGGGGACGCGGCCGGCCTGCTGGAGCCGTGGACCCGCGAGGGCATCTCGTTCGCGCTGCGGTCGGGCCGGCTGGCGGGGGAGTGGGCGGTCCGGATCGCCGAGGCGCACGACGCCGTCGACGCCCGCCGCCAGGCCCTGAACTACGCGTTCGCGATCAAGGCGGGGCTCGGCGTCGAGATGAGCGTGGGCAAGCGGATGCTGGCCGTGTTCGAGAAGCGCCCCGGTCTCTTCCACGCGGCCCTCACCGGGTTCCGCCCCGCCTGGCGGGCGTTCCGGGACATCACCCAGGGCTCGACCTCGCTGGGCGAGCTCGTCCGCTCCCACCCGATCGCCCAGCGCGCGCTGACCGCGTTCGACCGGGGCCAGGCCGCCCCGGCGGAGGAGCCCGTCAGTTCGTGACGGTGATGCGGAAGACCGGGTGGTCGGGGGCGATCCGGCGCAGCTCCGCGTCCGGGGAGTCGGGGCCGACGCCGTTGAAGAAGACCCCGACCTCCGCCTTCCAGCGCTTGAGGTAGGCCCGCAGCAGCGGGACCTTGTCGTCGTCGGCGACCTCGGTCGCGGTGAAGACGTCCACGTTCTTCCCGAGCCGCAGTTCGCCGCCGCCGGCCGCCCGCATGTTCCGGGTCCACTGGACGTGGCCGCGCGGGGCGACCAGGTACTGCTGCCCGTCCACCGTCAGCAGGTTGACCGGCGTGGTGCGCCACTGCCCGCTCTTGCGCCCCCGCACCGCGAGGACCCGGGAGCCCCAGATGCTGATGCCGCGCCGGGTGAGCCAGGAGACGGCCCGGTTGAGGACGTTGACGGTGAACCAGCCCGGCTGGACGACGTGTGTCGACATGGTGACCCCCACGGATTGAGAGAGCGGTGCTCTCGTGCGACTCCAGTGTGAGGGAGACGGGTGCTCCGTAGCAAGAGCAGTGCTCTCTTTTGTAGTCACTGTTCTCGACTGCGTCTGCCGCTCTCGTCCGTGTGCACTGCTCTCTCCGCGTGGCACACTGCTGGCATGACCACCGCACAGGGTGCCCGCGCCCGGGCCAGACAGGAAGTCACCGCGGCCATCAAGGAGGCGGCACGCAGACAGCTGGCGGCGGAGGGCGCGGCCAAGCTCTCCCTGCGGGCCGTGGCCCGCGAGCTGGGCATGGTCTCGTCGGCCCTGTACCGCTACTTCCCCAGCCGGGACGACCTGCTGACCGCCCTGATCATCGACGCCTACGACTCCGTCGGCGAGGCGGCCGAGCGGGCCCGGGACGCCGTGGCCGACGCCCCGCCGCCGGACCGCTGGATCGCCGTGTGCGAGGCGGTACGCGACTGGGCGCTCGCCCATCCGCACGAGTACGCCCTGATCTACGGCTCGCCCGTGCCCGGCTACTCCGCTCCCGAGACCACCGTCCCGGCCGCGGCCCGCGTCGGCATGGTCTTCATCGGCATCGTGCGGGACGCCCACGAGGGTCAGGGCCTGTCCGCGCTCTCCCTCCCGGCCGGCCTGCGCCCCGAGGGCGCGCGCATGGTCGCCGACTTCGCCCCCGACGTACCGCCGGAGGCTGCGGTGGCGCTGGTGGCGGCCTGGGCCCAGCTGTTCGGACTGATCGGATTCGAACTGTTCGGGCAGTTCAACCGGGTGGTGGAGGATCGCGAGGCGTTCTTCCGTCACGCGGCCGGCCGACTGGCGGAAGGCGTGGGGCTGGGGCGGGGCTGAGTGAGGCGTCGCCCCCTTCGGGGTGGTGCGGTGGCGGACCCCTGCCGGGCCGGCCACGGCCGTGGCCGGCCGGGCGTCAGGGCGTCCCGAGCCGTGTACTCCCCCGGGAGTACGCCTGATCACCTCGCCCGGCTGACGTCGTCCCGGTGCGACGGCGTCTAGCGTGGCCCGCATGGACGAGCAGCACGGCGGCGGTCCCTGGCACGGGTGGCGGTACGGGCCGCCCGGGTGGAACCGCCCGGACGACGGCGAGGCGCACCGCGCCGGGCTGCCGTGGCGTTCCACCGTGCTGATCACCGCGTTCGTCCTGGTCGGCAGCCACTTCGCCGCGCACAGCCAGCCGGACCGGGTGCCGCTCGACGGCTATGCGCGCGTGCTGCTGCTCGTCGCCTCGGCCCTGTTGCTGTGGCGGCACCGCCACCCGGTGGCCGTGGCGTTCGGCGCGGCCGCCGCGACCCTGGCCTATCTGGCCCTCGGTCACCCCTACGGACCGGTCTTCCTCGCCGTGGCGGTCGGCTGTTTCGGCGCGGTCGTCGCCGGGCACCGGCGGGCGGCCTGGGCGGCCGTCGCGCTGCTGTGGGCGGGACATGTGCTGGTCGCGCTCTGGCTGTACCGCTGGCTCCCGCCCGCCGGGGACCGCGGCGCGGGCATCGGCCAGGAGATCGTCGTCGCCACCTGGGTGCTGGCCGTCGTCGCCCTCGCCGAGCTGGCCCGGGTGCGGCGCGAACAGTGGGCACGGGAGCGCGCGGACCGCGTGGAGGCGGCGCGACGGCGCGCGGACGAGGAGCGGCTGCGGATCGCCCGCGAACTGCACGACGTCCTCGCCCACAGCATCTCCGTCATCAACGTCCAGGCGAGCATGGGACTCGCGCTGCTGGACAACGACCCCGAGCAGGCGCGGGCCGCGCTCACCACGATCAAGGCCGCCAGCAAGGAGGCGCTGGGCGAGGTGCGCCAGGTCCTCGGCACCCTGCGCGCCCCGGGCGCCGCGCCGCGCGCCCCCGCGCCCGGTCTGGACCGGCTGCCGGAACTGGTGGAGCAGGCCGCGGCGGCCGGCCTGACCGTCGAGACCGAGGGCGAGCCGCCCCGGCTGCCGCCGGGCGCCGACCTGGCCGCCTTCCGCATCGTGCAGGAGGCCCTCACCAACGTCGTACGCCACTCCGGTTCACGGCACGCGCGCGTGTGCTTCGCGTACGCCGACGGCGTTCTGCGGCTGCGGATCGACGACGACGGACCGGCGACGGGCGCGGACGCCGGGGGCAGCGGCAACGGGCTGGCCGGCATGCGGGAGCGGGCCGCCGCGCTGGGTGGCACCATCGAGGCGGGCCCGCGCCCCGACGGCGGCTTCCGGGTGCTCGCCGTCCTGCCGTCACAGCTCAGGGAGGACCGGTGATCCGGGTACTGCTCGCCGACGACCAGTCGCTGGTGCGCGCCGGTTTCCGGGCGCTGCTCGACGCCCAGCCGGACATCGAGGTGACCGGGGAGGCGGCCGACGGCGAGGAGGCGCTGCGCCGGGTGCGCGAACTGCGGCCGGACGTCGTCCTCATGGACATCCGCATGCCGCTGCTGGACGGCCTGGCCGCGACCCGGCGCATCACGTCCGACCCGGCGCTGGTGGACGTGAAGGTGGTCATGCTCACCACCTTCGAACTGGACGAGTACGTCTTCGAGGCGATCCGCGCGGGCGCCTCCGGCTTCCTGGTGAAGGACACCGAGCCGGAGGAACTCCTGCGTGCCGTACGGGCGGTGGTCCAGGGGGACGCGCTGCTGTCGCCGGGCGTCACGCGCCGGCTGATCGCCGAGTTCGCGGCACGGTCCAAGCAACCCGCGGCCGCGGACGCGCTCGCCCGGCTCACTGAACGGGAGCGGGAGGTGATGGCGCTGGTCGGCATCGGCCTGTCCAACGAGGAGATCGCCCGCCGGCTGGTGGTCAGCCCGCTCACGGCCAAGACGCATGTGAGCCGGACCATGGTGAAGCTGGGCGCCCGGGATCGCGCCCAACTCGTCGTCCTCGCCTACGAGTCGGGGCTGGTACGGCCCGGCTGGCTGGGCTGAGCGGTCCGCCGGAAGCGCACGAGCACGCTGACCACCCGGGCCACGAACACGACCGGCGCGACCGTCATGCCGAGCCGCAGCAGGACCTTCGACAGCAGGCCGGGCAGGTCGAAGAGGAGCGCGGGCCCGGCCACGGTCCCGAGCAGCACCGCCGCCGCGAACGCGGCGCTGACGAGCGCGTAGCCGGTCTCGACCGTCGCCGCGTCCCGCTCCGCCTTGTTGCGGCGGCCCCCGTAAGCGTCCATTCCGTGAGTTTCACAGGCGTGCGCCCGGCGGGGCAAGCGATCCCCGCCGGGCGCACGTGTGGAGGCGTCCCCCTCTTTCCTAGTCGCGGACCGGTACGCGGTCCGCGTCCGCCTCCTTCAGGGTGGACCTGGCGACCACGACCGACCGTCCCCGCCGGGGCCGGCGCAGCCCGCTGAGCGACAGCAGCAGCCCCACGACGGCGATGACCGCGACCACGACCAGACCGGGCCGGTAGCTGTCCAGGACGGCCCGCGGGGTGGCCTGCGCGGGAGCGTGCGCGGTCACCACCGCCGTCACGACGGCCAGGAACAGCGCGCCGCCCACCTGCACGGAGGTGTTCAGCAGACCGGAGACCATGCCCTGCTCGTGCTCGTCCACACCGTTGGTGGCCTGGACGTTGAGGGACGGGAACGTCAGCGCGAAGCCCGAGCCGACCAGCAGCATCGTCGGCAGGATCACGGCCGCGTACACCGGGTGCAGGTCGACGCGCAGGAACAGCGCGTACCCGACCGCCAGCAGGACGAAGCCGACCACGATCAGCCGCGCGGTCCCGAACCGGTCGATGACGGCCCCGACCTTGGTCGCGGAGAGCGCCACCAGCGCGCCCGCCGGCAGGAACGCCAGTGCCGTGTGCAGGGCCGACCAGCCCAGCACCTGCTGCATGTAGAGCGTGACCAGGAACTGGAAGCCCGTGTAGCTGCCGACGAACGTCAACGCGCCGAGCTGGGCCCGGACCTGCGGTCCGGAGCGCAGCACCCCGAGCCGGACCAGCGGGCTCGGGCTGCGCAGTTCGACGACCACGAAGGCGACCAGCATGAGGGCCACGGCGACGAAGGACAGCAGCGTCCGGACCGAGGCCCAGCCGGCCCCGGGCGCCTCGACGACGGTGAACACCAGCAGCAGCATCGAGGCGGTGCCGAGGACGGCACCCGGGACGTCGTAGCCGCCGTGGTCACGTTCGCGCTCGCTGCGCGGCAGCAGCCTCGTGCCCACGAGCAGGGCGAGCAGGGCGACGGGGGCGGGCAGCAGCATGGTGAACCGCCAGCTGGCCTCGGTGAGCAGCCCGGAGAAGACGAGGCCCATGGAGTAGCCGGCGGCGGCGCAGGTGGTGTAGATCGACAGGGCCCGGTTGCGCAGCGGACCCTCCGGGAACGTCGTGGTGATGATCGACAGGCCCGCCGGTGCCGTGAAGGCCGCGCTCAGGCCCTTGATGAAGCGGCTGGCGATCAGCAGCGGGCCGGAGTCCACGAGTCCGCCGAGCAGCGAGGCCAGCGCGAAGACGCCGAGCGCCACCAGGAACACCTGGCGCCGGCCGAGCAGGTCGGCGGTCCGGCCGCCGAGGAGGAGCAGGCCGCCGTAGCCCAGGATGTAGCCGCTGACGACCCATTGCAGGGTCGACGTGGACAGGCCCAGATCGGCACCGATGGAGGGCAGCGCGACGCCGACCATCGACACGTCCAGTGCGTCCAGGAACATCGCGGCGCACAGCACCAGCAGGGTGCCCCACAGTCTGGGCGTCCAGCGGACCGCCGGGGACGGGGCCGTGGAGGTGGTGAGCGGAGAGGTCATGCCGCGTACACTTGCATGCACATGCATGAGATGCAAGTGCATTTAATGACGGTGCAATAAATGCGTCTTTCTGCTACCGTGCGTTCATGGCGGCGAAGAAGCAGGCCGAGCAGGCGCTCGTGGAGCAGTGGCGGGACATCCTGGCCCTGCATGCGCGCACCCAGTGTGAAGTGGACCGGGCGCTGCACGGGCACGGACTGTGCGCGAGTGACTTCGAGGTTCTCGACCTGCTGGCCGAGGGCTCGGCGGCGGACGGCGGCTGCGCCTACCGGGTGCAGGAGATCTCCGACCGGGTCCACCTCAGTCAGAGCGCGCTGTCCCGGCTCATCGGCCGCCTGGAGAAGGACGGCCTGGTCGAGCGGGCCATGTGTCCGGAGGACCGGCGCGGGGTGCGGGTGGTCCTCACGGCGAAGGGACGCGCGCTGCACGGTGAGGTACGGCCGGTGCAGCGCGCGGTGCTGGCCAGGATGCTGACCGAGGCGGACTGACGGCTCCCGGTGCCGGCCGGCGCCGGGGGAGGAGCCGTCGGGGTCGTCGGACCGACCCCGGGCCGCCTGGACCGCCGGTGCCCGGGACGGGCAACTGTGGACGGTCGTCAGATGCGGGACCGCTCCCGCCACAGCGCGGCGAGTGACGGGTCGCCGGTCACGCGTGGCACCGCCGTCCGGTTCCACAGCGCCAGGTACAACTGGTCGGCCGGTCCGGAGAGTTCGGCCTCGGCCGGCCTCTCCTCCGCCCGCACCGTCACCGGCGGCCCGTCACCGAGCCGTACGGTCCACACCGCGTCCGGCCCCGCGTCCACCGCGCGCACCCGGAGCGTACGCGGCTCCTCGGTGCGCACGCGGCTGCGCGGACGGGCGTGGAAGCCGCGCAGCAGTTCGTCGATGCCGTCCACCGCGAAGTCCGGCGCGATCGGGGACGGCGTACCGCCGCGCGCCGCCTCGGCGTCGTAGCGGTGCACGGTCGTCTCGTGCGCCTGCCGCCGGGTCCAGAAGGCCAGCGGCGAGGGGCTGGGCGCGGGATGGAAGGTCCAGCACTCCAGGTCGGCGGGCGCGGCGGCCAGCGTCTCCACCAGCAGACGGTGCGCGTCCCGGTACCAGGCCACCAGCTCGGCCCCGTCCAGCGCCGGTGGCTCGTCGAGGGGACGGGGCGCGCTGCGTCCCTCCGCGACCAGGGCGGCGGCCCACCGGTGCACCGTGCCGGTGTGCCGTACCAGGTCCCGCACCTGCCACTCCGGGCACGTCGGCACCTTGGCCTCGGCCCCCGCCGCGGCGGCGGCCGCCGCGAGCAATCGGCCCTCGCGGTCCAGGATCTCAAGGAACTCGGCAGTCTCCATGCGCTGAGTGTGCCGGATGGAGCGGGCTCCAGCGGGAAGCGGGCACGGCACGAGTCCTCGGCCGGGGCCGACGTACCGGGACGACGCACGGCGGCCGTCCGCCACCCCCTACGGATGCACGAGCAGACGTGTGCCGGCATGCCCGAGGACAGCGGCGAGTCGGCTCCCGCACAGGCCGGGACGCCGGGCGCGGCCCGGGAGCGCGCGGAGTCGCTCACCGGGCGGGGGCGGCTGGACCGGGCCCTGCCCTGGTGGGAGAAGGCCGCCGAGGAGGGGGACGCGCAGGCGCCCGTACCCCCGCCATCGTCCACCGGGTCCGCTGGGACTTCGCGGAGGCCGAGCGGTGGTACCGCACCCGCCGCCGACCGGGACGGCGGCGGTGCGCCGGTCGTCGCCGCGGTCCTCGGGGAGTGTCCGGGGCGGCTGGACGGCAACCGCGTCGCGGGCGGCCTGGCCCGCCGCGGGGGCGACCTGGAAGCGGCCGGGAGGCACTTCACGCAGATCGCCGACCGCGACGACGACGGCAGTACGGCGATCGCGCCGCACGAGATCCGCCAGGCGTTCCAGCGGGTCTGTCTCCAGCACTGACGTCACCGACAGGGGTGAGGCGGCGGCCCTCACCGCCGGGCTCAGTCCGCGAGGGCGCCCATGGGGTCCCAGGCGGGGAGGACGATCGGCGGCTGGTCGAGGGCGGCGGACAGCTCCGGCGGCAGCGCGGAGCGACGCACGGCGATCTCGAAGACGTGCTCGCCGAACCACGAGTCGTTCATGGTCCAGAAGCCCTTGTCGGCTCTCTCCTCACCCCAGCTGTTCTCCACCCGCCAGCGGCGCGGGCTCCCGTCCACCACGTCGACGCCGGTGAACAGCATCGCGTGGGTCATCTGCGTGTCGTGGTGCAGCAGCCGGTCGGCCTTGTCCAGGGTGAACGGGGCGTCGTAGACGGCCGCGTAGTCGAACAGCGCGGCGTCCCAGACGCCGGCGTCCGCCCGCATCATCTTGGCCACGTCGCAGCCGAACCACACCGGCTCGCCGCCGACGATCGCCTCCATGGCCAGCCGCTTCAGCAGCTCGATCGGCGCGTTGAGATAGACCACCGGCGGGGCGTCCACGACATTGCCCAGGTACTCGACGGTGAACGTGCGGCCGACCGGGCTCGACTCCCGCGGATCGTGCACCAGGCAGACGTACTCGTCCAGCGGGAGCTCGACATAGGCGGCGGCGAACTCCGCCGGGGTGAGCCAGCCGTCGCGGTGGAACTCCTTGTTGCTGTCCTCCCACTGCCACAGGAACCGCTGCGGAGGCGTGCCGAGATGGATGCTGAGCACCCGGTGCACGGCGGCCAGCACCTCCCGCTTGTGTGCCCGCTGGGCCTCGACCCCCTCGGCGGCCGGCCGGCGCAGATCGCGGGCGCCCTGGCGGAGCAGGGTCTCCAGGGCCCGGTTCATCGCCCGGGTCGAGGAGGAGCTGTCGGTCTCCGGCATGGCCGACTTCGGGACCAGGCCGTGCTTGGCGACCAGGGCGACGAACATGTTCCACTGGCCGCCGTCACCGATCGGATCCGCCAGCAGGTGCGCCACCGTGCGGTCGTCCACGTCACGGCCGGACGTCTCGATGACGGCCTCCAGGAAGTGGTTCGCCCGCTCGAACTTGTCCCACCACAGCAGGTAGTTCTGGGAGAACTCGAAGTCCTTCACGCCCAGCTTCCGCGCGGCGCCGACCCGCAGCAGGTTGAGCCCGGCGAACATCCAGCAACGCCCGCTCTGCTTCTGGTCGGTGACCTTCCAGTCGTCCAGGTGGTGGGAGACCGAATGGTCGATGCCGGTGAGGATCCGCCGGTCGAGGGCCACATCGTCCACGGGAGTCTGGGTGACCGCGTTCTGCATCAGCCGGTTCACCGGGCGCGCGGTGAACTCCTTCTCGAACAACTCCAGCTGGTCCGGTGTCAGACCGCGCTCCATGGGCCGGCGGGAGTCATCGTTTCCGAAGGTCACAGCGGTCTGCCTCCAGTTCCCAGGGATGGTGAGGGGGGCGCGCCCTCACCGTCGCACGGCGGTTCGGCCGGAGTCAACGGAGTGTCGAAGCCCGGTCACCTGCTGCGTGTCGGCCTGTTCGGTGGGCGGATTTCCGTGCGGGTTCCTGAACGGGCGGCGGATACAGGTCGGTTAATGCTTGCTCACGAGCTGGTTGCGGGCGGGTGAGCGCGCCATGATGGGCCCATGACGTTGGCCTCGCGCGCGCTCGCGCAACTGGCGACCTGGCCGGACCTGAGACGGTCCGTCCCGAGCTGCGGCCTGGGACAGGCCGTGAGGTCGGCCCAGGGGGAGATCGCGCACTTCCACTCCGAGCGCGATGTCGACCTGCGGCTCACCGACCGGGCGGTCCGGCGGTTCGCCAAGGACCTCAGGGGCTCGGACGCCATCAGGGTCGTGCCCGGCTCGCAGTGGGTGACCCTGCGCCTGGACGCCGCGAGCGACGTCGACCTGCTGTTGACGCTGGTCAGCGTGGCGCTCCAGGCCCAGCAGACGTGGCCCGATCCGGCGGACCGGGCGGTCGCTGACTGCAACGACCAGCGCGGCGCGGGGTTCGTGAAGGCCGACCTCGGCGGTCTCTGAGGCGGCGGCCGGAGCCGGAGGCACCGGCCGGCGCCGTCTCAGACCGTCAGCACCCGGACGCCCGCCTCCTCGAACCGCCGTACCGTCTCCCGCTCCGCCGCCGTGTCCGTCACCAGCGTGTCCACCAGCTCCGTCCCGCAGATACGGGCGAAGGCCCGGCGGCCCAGCTTGCTGGAGTCGGCGGCGACCACCACCCGCTCGGCGCGCTCGCACAGCAGCCGGTTGATCGCCGCCTCCTCCTCGTCGTGCGCCGCCGCCCCGTGCGTCACGTCGAAGCCGACGACACCGAGCACCGCCACGTCGAGCGTGATCCGGCCCAGCACCCCGTCCGCGAGCGGGCCGACGAGCTCGTACGACTGCGCGCGCGCCACCCCGCCCGTCACCACGATCTTGAACTGAGGGCGTACGGCGAGCTCGTTGGCGATGTTGAGCGCGTTGGTGACCACGGTGAGCGCCGGTGAGCCGGTGGCGAGGTCGCCGCGCACGGCCAGCGCCCGGGCCACCTCCGTGGTGGTCGTACCGCCGGTCAGTCCCACCGCTTCGCCCGGAGCGAGGAGTTCGGCCACCGCCTTGGCGATACGCTGCTTCTCCGAGGCGCGCCGGGCCGTCTTGTAGCGCAGCGGGAGTTCGTAGGACACCCCGTGCACCACGGCTCCGCCCCGGGTGCGGACCAGCATCTGCTGTTCGGCGAGCTGGTCGAAGTCCCGGCGGATCGTCGCCGCCGACACCGCCAGCTCGGCCGCCGCCTCCTCGACCTCCAGCCGGCCGCGCTCCACGAGCAGTTCCAGCAGCGCCTGCCAGCGGGCGTCCCGGGACATCCGACGCCTCCTTCCGTTCGATCTCCCGGCGACCCTAACGCACCCGGTCCGGCGTCCGAATGCTTGATTGTGTTCGAAAGCTCGCTATATCTTGCAAGAACGATCAGCCAGGGGAGGGTCTGGGCATGACGCATGCCGAGAACGAGCTGAACAGCCAGCCCGAGTGCTGGATACGGGCGGCCGAGCAGGCGGGGCGGCACCGCGGCGCCCTGCCGGAGCCGGGCGAGCGGGTCGCCGTCGTCGGGTGCGGGACCTCGTACTTCATGGCCCAGGCCGTGGCCGCCCTGCGCGAGGGCGCCGGACAGGGCGAGACCGACGCGTTCCCCGCCTCCGAGTTCCCGCACGGGCGGCGGTACGACCGGGTCCTCGCCCTGACCCGGTCCGGCACCACCACCGAAGTACTGGAACTGCTGGCCGAGTCGGCGGGGCGGACCCGCACCACCGCCGTGACCGCCGACCCGGACACCCCGGTCGTGTCGGCCGCCGACGACCTCGTCGTGCTGGACTTCGCCGACGAACGCTCCGTCGTCCAGACCCGGTTCGCGACCACCGCGCTCACGCTCCTGCGCGCCCACCTCGGCCTGCACACCGACGCCGTCGTCGCCGACGCGCGCACCGCCCTCGCCGCTCCCTTGCCCGAAGGGCTCGTGGAGTGCGCGCAGTTCACCTTCCTCGGGCGCGGCTGGACCGTCGGACTCGCCCACGAGGCCGGGCTGAAGATGCGCGAGGCCTCCCTCTCCTGGAGCGAGTCCTACCCGGCGATGGAGTACCGGCACGGCCCGATCAGCGTCACCACCGAGGGGACGGCCACCTGGATGCTCGGCCCGGCGCCGGACGGACTCGCCGAACAGGTCCGCGCCACCGGCGGCCTGTGGATCGAGGGCGGGCTCGACCCGCTCGCCGAACTCGTCAAGGTCCAGCGGCTCGCGGTCGCCGTCGCCACCGCCCGGGGCCTCGACCCCGACCGGCCGCGGCACCTGACCCGCTCGGTGATCCTCGCCCCCTGAACCCGTCGGCCCTCCCGGAAGGACACCTCACGTGCCCCTCGCGTCCACCGGCGAGCTGATCACCCGGGCCGCCGCCGCCCGCTCCGCCGTCGCCGCGTTCAACGTCATCACCCTGGAACACATCGAGGCCGTCATCGCCGGCGCCGAGGCCGCCGGCGCACCCGTGGTCCTCCAGGTCAGCGAGAACGCCGTCAAGTTCCGCCACGGACGGCTGCTGCCGCTGGCCCGCGCCGCCGTCGCCGCCGCCGAACGGGCCGCCGTACCCGTCGCTCTGCACCTGGACCACGTGCAGAGCGACGACCTGCTGCGCCAGGCGCCCGGCGCCGGGTTCAGCTCGGTGATGTACGACGCGGCCCACCTCCCGTACACCGGCAATCTGGCCGCGACCCGGGCCGCCGTCGACTGGGCGCACGCCCAAGGCCTCTGGATCGAGGCCGAGTTGGGGCAGATCGGGGGCAAGGACGGCCGGCCACCGCTGGACGCGCACGCCCCCGGCGCCCGCACCGACCCCGGCCGGGCGCGGGACTTCGTCGCCGACACCGGCGTCGACGCCCTGGCCGTCGCCATCGGCAGCACGCACGCCATGACCACCCGCACCGCCGTCCTCGACCTCGGACTGCTGGGGCGGCTGTCGACCGCGCTGACCGTGCCGCTCGTCCTGCACGGCTCCTCCGGGGTGCCGGACGACGGTCTGGTCGCGGCGGTCGGCGGGGGCATCGCCAAGGTCAACGTCGGGACCGCGCTCAACGCGGCCATGACCGGGGCGATCAGGGAATTCCTCGACGCCCGCCCCGCGGCCGTCGACTCGCGCAGCTACCTCGGTGCGGGGCGGGAGGCGATGGCCTGCGAGGTACGGCGGATCATCGGGGTCCTCTCCCGGGCCGGGGGCTGACCAGCCCGGCTTCCGGCAGAGCGCCTAACCCCTCTTGACCGCCCTCAGCACCACGAACTTCGGGTCGGAGGCGACCAGTTCACTGTTGCCGAACAACCGCCTCAACTTCACGTGGTACCCCAGGTGCCGGTTCCCGATCACCCACAGCTCACCCCCCGGCCGCAGCGAGCGCAGCGCCCCCGCGAACATCCGCCACGCCACCGCGTCCGTGGTCGCCTGGTGGGAGTGGAACGGCGGGTTGTTCAGGACCAGGTCCACACTGCCGGGCGCCACCCCGGCCAGCCCGTCCCCGACCCGGAACTCGGCGTGCCCCGGCACCCCGTTCGCCTTGTACGTCGCCTCCGCCGAGGCCACCGCCTGGTACGACTCGTCCACGAACAGCACCTCGGCCGCCGGATCGGCCAGCGCCACCGCCGTACCGACCACGCCGTTGCCGCAGCCGAGGTCCACCACGCGCCCGGCGCCGGGGCCGGGCAGGTGCCGGAGGAAGAAACGGGTGCCGATGTCCAGCCGCTCGGCGCAGAACACGCCCGCGTGGTTGACCACCGTGCGCCCCGACACCGCGCCGACGCCGTCCGGCAGGGCGTAGCTGTACGGCCACGGGTTCGCGGGCCGCTCCAGCGCCGGGTCCGGGGTGCAGAAGATCAGCCGGGCCTTCTGCCGGGCCAGGGAGGTCCGGGTCGGGCCGAGGATCCGCTCGAACAACCGGAGCGTCGAGCTGTGGATCTCCTTCACCATGCCGGTGCCGACCACGACCGTCTCCGCGTGCACGGCGGGCGCCAGCCGCAGCAGCTGGTCCTCCAGCAGTGCCAGGCTCTTCGGCACCCGCACCAGCAGCACGTCCACCCGCTCCGGCGGCGGATCCTGCGTGGTGAGCAGCCGCACGGCACCCGGCTCCACGCCCGCCCGCGCCAGGTTCGCCCGGGTCGCCTCCTGGCCGAGGAAGGAGTCGGTGATCTGCGTCGGCCGGTGCTCCGCCAGCGCGGTCACCAGCGCGCCCCAGCGGTCCCCGACCACCACGACCGTGCCCGTGAGCGGCACCTTCTCCTCCGCGAGGTGGCGCAGCAGGTACGCGTCGGAGGCGTCCCAGGCGCGCAGCCGGTCGCGGGGGTCCTCGGGGAAGCGGGTCAGTTCGACCTCGCCCCACGGTGTCGTCATACGGTCGCTCATCGTGCGTCCAGGCTAGCGGAGCCGCAGATCAGAGGGCGTGGGGCAGGATGGGGGCATGGAGGACGAGCTGTTCCCCCGGGAGCGTGCGGAGGTCGCGCCGGGCGCCGTGCACGTCGTGGACTGGCTGGACGCCGAGCGGCAGCGCGCCCTGCTCGCCGCCTGCCGGGACTGGGCCCGGCCACCCGCCGGGCTGCGCACGGTCCGCACGCCGGGCGGCGGCACGATGACCGCGCGCCAGGTCTGCCTGGGCTGGCACTGGTACCCGTACGCCTACGCCCGCACCGTCGTCGACGGCGACGGCAGCCCCGTGAAGCCGTTCCCGGACTGGCTCGACGCGCTGGGCCGCCGCGCGGTGGCCGACGCACTCGGCCCGGACGCCGTACCGGCCGCTCCGTACGACATCGCGCTGATCAACTTCTACGACGGTGACGCCCGCATGGGCATGCACCGCGACGGCGACGAGAAGACCGACGCGCCGGTGGTCTCGCTGAGCCTCGGGGACACCTGCGTGTTCCGCTTCGGCAACACCGTGACGCGCGCGAAGCCCTACACCGACGTGGAACTGCGCAGCGGCGACCTGTTCGTCTTCGGCGGCCCGTCGCGGTTCGCCTACCACGGAGTGCCGCGCGTCCGCCCGGGCACGGCCCCTGCCTGGCTGGGTCTCGCCGGACGGCTGAACATCACCCTGCGGGTGAGCGGCCTGTAGCCGGCGGCGCAGGCCACCCGGGGTGCGGATCATGGGAGACTCGCCCTCATGAGCGGCAAGGCGGATCCCCGGGCAGCGGGGGAGAGGACCACGTCAAGGGCGCGGCTGGACCGCGGGCGCGGGGCGCTCGGGCCGGCGCTGGAGCTGGTGCACACCGGACGGGCGCCGACCCGCGCCGTGCTCACCGCCGAACTCGGCGTCACCCGGGCGACGGCCGGCGCGGTCGCCGCCGAGCTGGAGGCGCTGGGCCTGATCCGCGTGGACGCCCGGCCCGGTTCGGCGGCCGGCTCCCAGGGGCGCCCCTCGCACCGGCTGGAGGTCGCCGAGGACGGGCCGGTCGCGCTCGCGGCGCAGATCCACGCCGACGGCTTCCGGGCCGCGCTGGTCGGCCTCGGCGGACGGATCGTGGCGACCGCGCCCGGCTGCGAGACCGTCGACGCCGACCCCGCGAAGGTGCTCGGCTCCGTGGTCGAGGCGGGCGCGGAGCTGCTGCGCAGCACCGGGAGGCGCTGTGTGGGCGCCGGGCTCGCGGTGCCGTCCGCCGTCGCCGAACCCGCCGGTCTGGCCCTCAACCCACTGCACCTGGCCTGGCCCGCGGGCGCCCCCGTCCGGGAGATCTTCGCGGAGCGCGTGCGGGCCGCGGGCATCGGCGGACCCGCGTTCGCGGGCAACGACGTCAACCTCGCCGCCCTCGCCGAACACCGGCACGGCGCCGGCCGGGGCGCGCGGGATCTGCTGTGCGTGGCCACCGGGCACCGGGGCGTCGGTGGCGCGCTCGTCCTGGACGGTCGTCTGCACACGGGCAGTTCGGGGCTCGCGCTGGAGGTCGGCCACCTCACCGTCAACCCCGAGGGCCGCCCCTGCCACTGCGGCAGCCGGGGCTGCCTGGACGTCGAGGCGGACCCGCTGGCCCTGCTCGTGGAGGCGGGCCGGGAGCCCGGCCCCGAGGTGTCACTCGTCCAGCAGGCAGGCGACCTGCTGCGCACCCAGTACGACGACCCGGCCGTGCGCAGGGCCGCAGAGGTCCTCATCGACCGTCTCGGCCTCGGCCTGGCCGGCCTGGTCAACATCCTCAACCCGGACCGCATCATCCTCGGCGGTCTGCACCGCACCCTGCTGGCCGCGGACCCCGGCCGGCTGCGCGCGGTGGTCGCCGACCGCAGCCTGTGGGGCCAGAGCGGGGGCGTCCCCATCCTGCCGTGCACCCTGGACCACAACAGTCTGGTCGGCGCGGCGGAACTGGCCTGGCAGCCGGTGCTGGACGATCCACTGGAGGCGCTGGCCGGGAGCGACTAGTCCGCGGTGACGCCCCAGTACGCGATCCCCGCCGGGCCGTTCTCGTCGTACAGCACCGTGCAGTTCCCGCAGGCGCGGTCGGGGAAGGACAGCCGGTCCGAGTCCAGCGCGTCGAGCCATGCGGCGTGCGTCGGCCGGCCGTCAGGTGCCCAGGCTCTGACCTCGGCGTCGGTCAACGGCCGCATGAAGGGCCCGCCTTCGGTGTCCGTGGGCTCCACCATGACCGCCTGGTCGAGGACCGAGGCCGTACCACCGGTGTAGACGTACTCCATCCACTCCGTGTCCCCCCACAGCTCCTCGACGCTACGTCCCGGGAAGCCGTGGTCGTCCCGCGCCAGCTCCGCCTCCTGCTCCTGCCGGAACGCCGCCGCCAGATCGGGCTGATACCGCCCCACGTGACACCATGCGTTGCCACCCATCACACGCCTCCCGCCCCACGTTCACCGATCACGGGCAGCGTAGGACACGGCACTGACAACGGGCCCCGCCTCCGGCTCCGCCGGCGCGACGGCCGTCGGGGTGGGGTCGGGCCGGCAGAGCCGTGCGGGTGCGTGCCGTCGTCCGGCGCGTGTCCGACCCTCTGGAGGAGGCCGCGGAGGTCATGGGTGGTCGGCGTGTCCGTCAGCGCGCTCACCGGCACCGTCGCTCAGGCCGTGCACGAGGGCCCGGCCGGTCTCGCCCACCCCGATGGCGCCGGCGCGTGCCACGGCGGCCGTGGCCGCGGGCGCGCGGCGCGGCCTCGGCACGAGTTCGCCGCCACAGTTGGGGCAGACCTGACCCAGGGCCGCTCCGCACGCCTCGCAGAACGTGCACTCGTACGAGCAGATACGGGCCGGACCGTCCGGTGGCAGCGCGGTGGTCTCACAGCGCTCGCAGCGGGCGCGCATCTCCAGGCCCATGCTCTCCCGTCCCTTCGGACAGCGGTCGGTGGTCGGTGATCGGTGACTCTCGTGCTCCGTCGGCTCCCATCCTCCCGGCCACGGCCGGCGGCGAAACCGTCCGGAGGGACAGGGATCCACGGGATCGGGCCACGGCCCGCTCAGGTCCAGTCAACCCCGAACGCTCGCCCCGGGTGCTCCGTGAGGACGCGGTCCACCAGCTCCGCCCCCACCGCCTGGACCAGCCGCTGCCGTACCCGGCGCAGCAGGTACGGCATCCCCGGCCCGCCGTCGACCGAGCGGGCCCCGGCGGTCACCGTGTCGCCGCCGAGCAGCAGCCGGTTCCCGAACCCGGCCTCCGCCAGGGCCCGTACGGCCTCCGGCATCCGCCAGTCGGTGGCGTGGTGGGCGCGGGACGGGCCGTCGAAGGCCAGCCAGCAGCCCGACGCGGCGGCCTGCCGGTGCGTCACCGGGTCGGGCGACCGGTTCAGGTGCCCCAGGATCACCCGATCACCCGGCACGTCCCACTCCCCGCACAGCAGGTCCAGCACGTCCAGGGCGCCGGTGCCCAGCTCCAGGTGTACGGCGATGGTGGCGCCGGTGGCGTGGTGCGCCTCGGCCGCCGCCGCCATGGTGCGGCGGGCATGCGCGTCGAGCCCGTGGAAACCGCCCGCCACCTTGATGAAACCGGCCCGCACACCGGTCGTGCCGATCCCCTCGGTCAGTTCGGAGACGAACAGGTCGGCGAGCCGGCCGCCGCGCAGCCGGGCGAGCGACTCGGGGTCGTAGTGCGCCGCTTGGTGCAGTCCGGTGGCGCAGACGATCCGCACCCCGGTCGCGCGGGACAGCTCCGGCAGGTCCGCCGCCCGCCGTCCCATGCCGTACGGCGTCCACTGCGCGACGGCCGCCCCGCCCGCCGCGCGGAAGGCCGTCAGCTCGGACCGCGCGGCGCAGAGGTCGTCCAGCTCCTGACCCGGCAACCGCGGGCTGCGCAGGAAGAGATGGTCGTGCGCGTCGCACACGCCCAGCTCCTCGGGCGGGATGTCACCGAGGACCGTACGGACGCGGGTCACCACTGCCGTCCGCGCGGGAGCCGGTCCCGGCCGGGTGCGGACAGGTGCAGCACCTCGAAGACGTCCCCCTCGGCCTCGGGCGCCTCGTGCTCCCAGAGGGAGAAGTGCACCAGCTCCCAGGCGTGGGTGTCCACGGCCGCCGCCGCGAGCACCGCGCCGTCCCGCGTCGCCAGCCGCTCGGTCTCGGCCGCCGCGTCCGCCATGAAGGGCGCCAAGCGCACACCGTCCGGCACCGGTTGGCGCCGGCGCACGGCGAACGCCGGCGCGGCGGCGGTGCCCTCCTCGAAGGCCAGACCGGTCCACTGCCGCACCGCGGGCCGTCCGAAGTCGTCGACGGGCCCCTGGAAGGCGCCGCCCCACAGGAAGCTGTTCATGCCCTCCAGGGTGTTCCAGAGGTAGAACGGACCGTACTGGTTCACCGGCGAGCCGTTCACACCGCGTTCGCGCATCACGTACGTCTTGACGCCGAGGCCGTCCCAGTCGTCCAGCAGATGGCCGACGCGGGCGACCCGGGAGCGGATGATGCCCATGTCGTAGTCGGCGGGCAGGGTGAACTCGTACTGCATGGCGTGCATCTCGGAATTCCCTTCTCAGGCGGGGGAGTCGGCCACTGCTCGGGCGGGGTGGTCGGTCACGTGCGCGTGCCCGGTCGTCGTGCCGTCCGCGGCGGCCACCACCGCCAGGTGGGTCATGAAGGTGCGGGGCCCGGCACCGTGCCAGTGCCGTTCGTCCGGCTCGATCCCCACCGTGTCGCCCGGTTCCTGCACCTCGCCGCCCCTGTGCCGCGCCGGCCCCTCGACCTCCAGGACGGCAGCACCTGTCCGTGCGGATGCCGGTGCCAGGCCGGTTGCGCGCCGGGCGGGAAGCGGACGTGGTGCACGCGCAGCCGGGACGGGGCCGGCGGGGCGGCCGTCTCGGCCGGCCAGACCGTGCCGGTGACGTTCTCCGCCGGGCCCCGCCGGGTGTCGGGACGTCGTCCGGTGATGTGCACGTGACTCAGTTCCCCGGTCCGGGAGTCGGAGGTGCCAGCAGGGAGAGCAGACCGCGCACGCCCGCGTCGAAGGCGGCCGGCGAGCCGGACGCGCGGGCGAGGACGTAGCCGCCCTGCACGGTCGCCAGGACGGCCGCGGCGATCTCCCCGCCGTCCAGGCCGGGCGCGAACTGCCCCTGCTGTTTGCCCTCTTCGACGATCCCGGCGATCCGCTCCCGGATGGCGGCGATCGTCGCGTCGACCGGCGCGCGCAGCTCCTCGCTCGCGATCACGTCCGGGTCCATGGTCAGCCGGCCGACCGGACAGCCCCGCAGCACATCACGCTCGCGCAGCAGATACGCCTCGATGCGCTCGTACGGCGTGCCCGGCCCGCCCAGCACGGCCTCGGCGGTGGCCCGCAGTTCGTCGGCGGTGCGGCGGATGGCCGCCAGGGCGAGGTCCGGCTTGCCCTTGAAGTGGTGGTACATGCTGCCCTGGCCGGCCCCGGCGCGCTCCAGGATCGCCTTGGGGCTGGTGCCCACGTACCCGCGCTCCCACAGCAGCTCGCGGGTGGACTCGATCAGTCGTTCCGAGGTGTTCACACGCTCACTGTACATACTAGTAGTTACAGTCCGCCACCCGCTCCGGGAGCAGCGCGGCGCCACGGCCGTACTCCCCGCGAGGTACGCGCACTGCCGTCGGCCGCACGACGACCCCGGCCCCCTGCCGGAGGGAGCCTTCGGACATCACCGAAGACCCGGACCGACGAGGGAGAGACCCGAGATGCAGACCTTGGCGCACTGGGACGGCGGCGGACCCGGCCCGTGGATCCTGTTCGTCCCGCTGATCTGGGCGGCCGTCGTGACCGGCGCCGTCACCGTGCTGCGCCGCACCGCCCGGCGCGGGCGCGGCGGCCCCTGGCGGCCGGTGGACGCGGGACGCCCGGCGGGCGACTCACCGCTCGCGGTCCTCGGCCGCCGCTTCGCCTCCGGCGAGATCGACGAGGACGAGTACTGGCGCCGTCTGTCCGTCCTGGAGGAGCAGTTCGGCGGCACAGGAAAGGGCGGCGCGGTCTGAGCACGGCCACCGCGGCACGGGCCGTGGCCGAGACTGGGTGCCTGGAGGGACCGCGTTCCTCGGCCGGACCCGGCTTTGAGCGGGGTCGCGCTCTTCGGTCGGGCCTGGTTTCCCCGGCGGGCCCGCGTTCGTCGGCCGGGCCCGGTTCCCCCCGGGGGCCGACAGGGCCGGGCTCCTCGACCACGGGCGCGGCGGAGGACGGCGAGGAGGCCCTGGGCTCCCCGTTCCTTGTCGAGGGGCTCTCTGCCAGGGCCGAGGCGCCGCGTTGTCCTCGGGTGCCGGCTCGGCCTGTCCGGCCATGGCGCGGGGGAGGGCATCGCGGTCGCGGGGGCACCGAAGCGGGCCGCCTCTTCAGGGGCGGCCCGCACTGGTGCCGTGTCCCCCGAGGGGTGGGGTGGCGGACTCCTGACGGTCCGGTGCTCCCGGCCGCGGCCGGAGGTGTGGTGGGCCGGGAGGCTACCCGTGGGCTGGGCGACGCAGTGGCCGGAAGGGAACCTCAGCGGGTCAGGAAGGCACGGCTGACCGGGCGGGTGGGGCCGTTTCGGTCGGGGTGGGGGCGGACCCGGCGGCGGGTGGGGGCGCCCCGACCGGCGCCGTGGCCGTGGCGGCGACGGGCGCCGCGCTTCCGGCGGGTGCGGTACGGCGGAGGGGCGGGGGCGCGGGACTTGTCAGGGGCGTGGCGCTCGCCGGTACCGGGGCTGCCGGAGCCACGCACGGCCCCGAGCCGGTCGGCCCCGCCGGGAGAACCGCCCCCGCCGGGACAGGCGCCTCGGTCGGGAGAACCGCCTCCCCCGGGACAGCCGCCTGTGTCGGTGCGACCGCCCTCGTGGGGACAGCCGGTGTCGGCGCGGCCCATACCGCCCTCCGCGGCGACCCCGACGGATGGCTGCGGGCCGTTGCCGGGGCCGGGAGGGTGAACCAGACGACCTTGCCGTCCTCGCCGTCCGGCCGGGCGCCCCAGCTCTCGCTGACCGCGGCCACCATGGCCAGGCCTCGCCCACAGGTGGCCAGCGGAGTGGTGCCCGTCGCCTCCGTGGCGTCGGCCGGCACCGGAAGACGCGGATCGTGGTCGCGCACCGAGACCGTGAGCCGGTCCGGCAGCAGTTCCAGCTCGACGGTGCACGACTTGTCGGGCCGGGCGTGCCGGTGGACGTTGCTCAGCAACTCCGTCACACCGAGTGCGGCCCGGTCTATCAACGGGTCCATATGCCAGTAGCGCAACTGCGCAGATACGATTCTGCGGACCTGGCCGATCCGCGACGGCAGGGCTTGGAGCTCCACCGTGCAGTGCCTGCTTGGGTGACTGATCACGGCTGCGACTCCCCGATGTGAGGTCCGGAGGAACCGGAAGAACACGGAGAACAACGGATCCAGCAGGGTGCTTGCGTCCAAACGTCCGCCTGCTGTCGTGGCCGGCGGGCTGGTTCGCAGCGTTATCGCCGGTAAACCCAGAGTGACGTGAGACCAGCGTGGCGCAGCGGATGCGCTCCCGCAACTCGCCGCGACCGACCGCCGCTCGGCGTGTGTGACCGACCGCCGTTCAGCATGGATGACCGACCGCCGGTCAGCGTGTGCGGCCGACCGCTGCTCAGGGCGCGCCACCGACCGCCGGCCGGCGTCCGCGGCCGGCGCCTCCTCAGCCGCCGCGCCCCGCCGCCCGGCGGACCGCCTCGACGAACCGCCGTGCCGCGGGCGGCCCCGGCCGGCCCGGCGCGGGATCGCGCGCGCCCATCGTCAGCAGGTACCGCGTGCCGTTGACGTCGGCGAGCGCCCGGTCGTCCGGTACGAACCACGGCTTGGACGCGCGCACCGCCTGCACCGGCGCGCTGTCTATCTCGCTGCCGTAACTGGTGAGCAACTGCAGCCTGCCGTCGCTGATCCGGACCTGGCCGGCCCGGGTGAGCGAACGCAGGCGTTTGCCGATGCGCACGCCTGTGGCCGTGAACTCCGGTTCCGCCATGTCTGGCCGCCCCCTCGCGGTGTTCCCGTGGTTCCCTGGTGCGCTTCCGTCCGGGACGGTCGTCCCGTCGCGTGCAGTCTGCCCCGGCTCGGCGTGGAGCACCAGTGCGCGCGGGGCGCGTGCGACAGTCGCCCGAAGCACTGGCGTCCGTGCGCCCCCCATCGGCTCGCACGTCCGTGCCCCAGCGCGCCTTTGGGTGGCTCAAAGATGCGTTTATGCAGGTGGGAAGCGGTGGGAAAGGTGCCTATGCTCGATCTGCCGGCCCGCGCGAGGCGCCGTCGGCGAGCAGCGTAAGGAGCCCCGCCGTGAGCACCCCTCCCCAGATCAGCACCGGCGCCACCCTCGACGTCGACCGCAGTGATCCCGCCTACCGCGGCTGGCTGAAAGAGGCCGTCCGCAAGGTTCAGGCCGACGCGAACCGATCGGCGGACACGCACCTGCTGCGCTTCCCGCTGCCCGAGCGGTGGGGTATCGACCTCTACCTCAAGGACGAATCCACCCATCCCACCGGCAGTCTCAAGCACCGGCTCGCCCGTTCCCTGTTCCTCTACGGCCTCTGCAACGGCTGGATCCGCCCGGACCGCCCGGTGATCGAGGCGTCGAGCGGCTCGACCGCGGTCTCCGAGGCCTACTTCGCGAAGCTGATCGGCGTGCCCTTCATCGCGGTCATGCCGCGCACGACGAGCGCGGAGAAGATCCGCCTGATCGAGTTCCACGGCGGACGGTGCCACTTCGTGGACGACTCCCGGAAGATGTACGAGGAGTCGGCCCGCCTCGCGGTGGAGACCGGCGGCCACTACATGGACCAGTTCACCTACGCCGAACGCGCGACGGACTGGCGCGGCAACAACAACATCGCCGAGTCGATCTTCCGGCAGTTGCAGTGGGAGCGGTTCCCGGAGCCCGCCTGGATCGTCGCCACGGCGGGCACCGGCGGCACCTCCGCGACCCTCGCGCGCTACGTCCACTACATGCAGTACGACACCCGTATCTGCGTCGCCGACCCGGACAACTCCTGCTTCTTCGAGGGCTGGACGGCCGGCGACCCGGACGTCACCTGCGACTGCGGCTCCCGGATCGAGGGCATCGGCCGGCCGCGCATGGAGCCGAGCTTCGTGCCCGGCGCGATCGACCGGATGATGAAGGTCCCGGACGCGGCCAGTGTCGCCGCCGTACGGGCCCTGGAAGCGGCCATCGGCCGGAAGGCGGGCGGCTCCACGGGCACCGGTCTGTGGAGTGCGCTGAAGATCGTCGCCGAGATGGTGGCCGAGGGGCGTACGGGCAGCGTCGTCACGCTGCTGTGCGACCCGGGCGACCGGTACCTGGACAAGTACTACTCGGACGCGTGGCTCGCACAGCAGGGGCTGGACATCACGCCGTACACCGCCGCGGTCGACACGTTCCTGGCCACCGGCGTGTGGCCGGACTGAGCCCGTCCCCCTGCTCGGGCAGCTCCCGCGCGACAGGCGGGTTGCGGGGTTGTGTGGGTTTGGTGACGTCTCAATTGAGGCCCTCAGCAAGCCGGTTGCGCCTAAGCGGCTGATAAGATCATCCCACTTTTCAGTGGACTGACGGCGTGTCATGAACGCGTCTGGGGGACAGTCTCGAAGGCACCGTCGCGCTGTTCACGCTCCCGGCGCGATGCGACTTGAAGAGAGTCTCATGACGTCATTGACTCAGGATCCACTGTTGTGGATCTTGCTGGTGGTGCTCATCGCTGCGGTCGTCGCAGTGATGCGGGCCCGGAGAACCAACATGGCGCTCCGAAGAACGAAGAAGGAACTGGAAGCGGGACTCGGCGAGGCCCGCGGCGATGTCGGAGAGCTCCACGCGCACATCGCCACGCTGACCGCCCAGCACCAGCGCGACCTCGCGGACGTCCGGGCGGACGCGGAGGCGGGGACCAAGGCGGTGCTCAAGTCCGCGATGGGAACGCTCCAGTCGCTCGCCGAGGAGCAGCAGGTACTCCTCGACGGCCTGCTCAAGAAGTACGGCGACACCACCGAGGTCCTGGCCGACCTGATGACGGTCGACCACACCGGCAGCCAGTTCGGCCGCCGCGCCAAGGGCATCTCCGTGCTGTGCGGCGGCTGGCTGGGCCGGCGGGAGGGCGCCGCCACGGTCTACGACGTCGCGCGCAGCGCCCAGGGCCGGATCAAGGACTTCAACCGGGTCAGCGTCCACTCGCAGGTGAACGTCTCCCTCGTCGGCAAGGCGGTCGAGCCGGTGGCCGTCGTGCTGGCCGAGCTGCTGGACAATGCGACGAACTACAGCGCGCCCGGCACTCCGGTCGAGGTCAACATCCAGACCGTGCCGACCGGTGTGTGCTTCATCGTCGACGACGCCGGACTCGGCATGGACCAGGAGACCAAGGACCGGGCGGCGGCCCTGCTGTCGGTCGACGGTCCGGTCGACATCACCGGTCTCGGCGATCCGCCGCGGTTCGGCTTCGCCGTGTGCGGCATGCTCGCCGCCCGCTACGGCTTCGCCGTCTCCGTCGGTTCCGTGTCCCCCTACGGCGGAGTGCGTGCAGTGATTCGTGTGCCCGAAAGTCTCCTCGCGGCCGACGCGCCCGCCCCCGCGGCCGACGCCCAGGACGCCACGGGCCCGGAGGCGGCCCCCCAGCGGCTGGCGCCGGTCCCGGTCGTGGGCCCCACCCACGTGGTGGGGACGACCTCGGGAGGTCTGCCCAAACGCCGGCGACGCGGCGGCCCCGTCACGGTGGTCCCGGCACTCGACGCCACCACCGGTCAGGAGGGCGCGCCCGAACCCGCCAGCGAGGTGACGGCGTCACGGCTCGGGGCGTTCGCGCGCGGAACACAGCTCGGGCGCACCACGAACACCACGGAAGGACCTGACAACAAGTGAACATCGACCTGTCCTGGGTGCTGAACGACGTGCTTGAGGTACGCGGAGCCCGGCACGCGATCCTCGTCTCGGGCGACGGCCTGCTGCTGCAGCGCTCGGACGACATCGGGCGGGACGACGCCGAGACGAACGCCGCCGCGATGAGCTCCATGCAGTCGCTGAGCCGGGCCGTCGCGGGGTTCGTGGGAGCGGGACACGGGATCTGGAAGCAGACGCTGCTGGAGTACGACGGCGGCTGGATCTTCCTGATCGCCGCCGGCCAGGGCTCCTACCTCGCCGTCTCCGCCGCGCTGGACGTCGACATGGAGGCCATGTCGTTCCGCATGCAGAAGACCGTCACGGGCCTGAGCAAGGCGATGAGTGTGGCGCCCCGCTCGGACAACGGTGCCGGCGCATGACGACCCCCGACGAGGAAGCCTCCGTCACCAGCGACTTCGTCCGCTCCTACGTCATCACCGGCGGCCGGACGCTGCCGGACTCGGACGACCTGGCGCTGCACACCCTGGTCACCCTGGCTCCCGACCGGACACCCCCGCTGGGAGCCGGTCCCGAGGTGATGGCGATCTGGAAGCTGTGCGCGGGCGGCTACCTGTCGGTCGCCGAAGTGGCCGGCCACCTGGGACTGCCGGTGGGGGTGGCCCGGCTGCTGCTGACCGATTTATTCGAGCAGGGACACCTCCTGCGCCGCGCCGAGCCGCCCCGGGCTCAGAACGTTGACAGAGCGACCCTGGAAAAGGTTCTGAATGGACTCCAATCCCTCATCGGCTGAGACGGCCCCCGGCTCCATCTATGTCTCCAGCGCGGTGACCAACGCTGCCAAGATCCTGGTCGTCGGGCATTTCGCCGTGGGCAAGACGACCTTCATCGGCTCCCTGTCGGAGATCACCCCGCTGCGCACCGAGGAGAAGATGACGCAGGCGTCGCTGCACGTGGACGACCTCAGGGGCGTGGCCGACAAGACCACCACCACCGTGGCCCTGGACTTCGGCCGGCTCACGCTCAGCGACGACCTCGTGCTGTACCTGTTCGGCACCCCCGGACAGCAGCGCTTCATGCAGCTGTGGGAGGACATGGCCCGCGGCGCGCTGGGGGCGCTGCTCCTGGTCGACCCGGCCCGGCTGGAGGAGACGTTCCCCGTCATCGACCTCGTCGAGCGGTACGGCCTGGAGTACGCCATCGCGGTCAACAGCTTCGAGACGGGCACGGTGTACGAGGAGGCGGAGGTGCGCGAGGCCCTGGATCTGTTGCCCGACACCCCCGTCGTCTACTGCGACGCGCGCGACCGGCAGTCCTCCGCCCACGCGCTGATCGCGCTCGTGCGTCACCTGCTCGCCCGAGCCGCCTGACCCGACCGTCCGCAGCCGCCTGACCCTTCCATCCCCCCGACCCCCGGCCCGGACCCCCCGCCCGGGCCCCGGGCCCGGACCCTGCGCCGGACCCCGGCCCGGCACCGTCCCCCGGCGCCCGGCCCCGACCTCCCCGGCCCCGGCCCGGAACCATCCGCCCGGACCCTCGGCCCGGAGCCAGCAGAAGGAACCTCATGGACCGACAGTCAGCCCCCGCCCCCGCCGGCGCCAGATGCCCCATGCACGACGCCGCGTTCGCCGCCGACCCGCACCAGGTCTACGACCGGCTGCGCGCCCACGGTCCGGCCGGACCGGTCGAACTCGCCCCCGGCGTCGACGCGACCCTGGTCGTCGGCCACGAGATGGCGCTGCGCGTGCTGCAGAACTCCACGCTCTTCGCCCGGGACGCCCGCCGGTGGAAGGCCCTCAACGAAGGGCGTATCGGGCTGGACAGCCCGGTGCTGCCGATGATGGCCTACCGGCCCAACTGCCTGTTCACCGACGGTGCCGTGCACCTGCGGCTGCGCAAGGCCGTCACGGACAGCCTGGCCCGGCTCAACATCACCCGCATCCGCCGTGACGTCGAGCCCATCGCCGACTACCTCATCGACCAGTTCAGCGAGCGGGGCCGGGCCGACCTCCTCAACGACTACGCCAAGCTGCTGCCGCTGCTGCTGTTCAACAAGCTCTTCGGCTGCCCGGCGGACATCGGTGACACCCTCACCAGCGCCATGTCGGCGATCTTCGACGGCAAGGACGCCCTGCGCGCCAACGAGGAACTCACCACCTGCCTGATGGAGCTGATCGCCCTCAAGCGCCGCCGGCCCGGCGACGACGTCACCTCCTGGCTGATCCAGCACCCCGCCGGGCTCACCGACGAGGAACTCAAGGACCAGCTCGTCATGCTGATGGGCGCCGGCGTGGAACCCGAGCGCAACCTCATCGGCAATGCCCTGCTCCTGCTGCTGTCGCCCGACACGAGCGGGCGCGACTCCGGGCTGCTGGTGGAGGAGGCGATCGACGACGTGCTGTGGAACCAGACGCCCATCGCCAACTACGCCACCCACTACCCGGTGCAGGACGTGGACCTCGGGGGAGTGGTGGCCGAGGCCAACACTCCGGTCGTCATCAGCTTCGCCGCGGCCAACAGCGATCCGGCGCTCGCCGAGGCCCGCCACAAGCACAGCAAGGGCGCCCACCTGGCCTGGGGAGCCGGTCCGCACGCGTGCCCGGCCAAGGACCCGGCGCAGGTCATCGCCGTCACCGCGATCGAGAAGATCCTCAACGCCCTGCCCGACCTCACGCTGGCCGTTCCCGAGAAGGAGCTGGAATGGCGCCCGGGGCCGTTCCACCGGGCCCTGGTCGCGCTGCCCGTGGCCTTCAGCCCGACCCCGGCCACCCGCATGGTCTCCGCCCTCCAGAACCGGACCGGCCCCGCCGCGGCGGAGCAGCCGCTGCCCACGGTTGCGGCCTCCGCCGCTTCCGCCGGCCGTCAGGAGCCGGCCAGGAAGAAGGGATTCTGGAGCAGTTTCCTGGACATTTTCCGGGTCTGATGTGCGGCATGTGACAGGAGCAACACTGTCAGGCGCATGACGGAGGAGAGGGGAAGGGTAGGTTCCGGCGGTAACGGTAGCGCCCAGCCACAGAGGAGCTCTGCGTGACCGCCGTTGGCGTCATACGCGGTACCACCCCCGACCGCCGAGTCGTCATCCCTCTCCTTCGCCGCCTGAGGTCCGGCGAGGGACTGGCCGACCCCCTCCCCGTCTGGGAAGAACTGCGCGCACTGGGCGATGTGGTGCCCGCGCCCTGGGGCGGGTACTTCGTGACCGGATTCGACGCGTGCAGCCAGGTCCTGCGCGGCAGGAACTGGCTCGTCCCCGACTTCGACTGGCAGGAGCGCCAGCCCGACCCGACGCGCTGGCGCGAGCCGGCGACGCGGGAGATGACACGGACCCTCTCCCGCCTCAATCCGCCCGTGCACACCTTCCAGCGGCGTGCCCTGGGCAACCTCTTCGACCGCGGCACCCTGGAGACCATGCGACCCCGGATCGCGGGTCACGTCACCCGGCTCCTGGACCGCCTCGACTTACAGCTGCGCGCCCACGGCGAGGCCGACTTCGTCGACACGGTCGGCGACCGGCTCCCGATCCACACCGTCGGCCAGTGGCTCGCCATCCCGGCCGAGCACTACCCGCGGATCCTGGACTTCACCCACCGCCAGGTCCACGCCCAGGAACTCCTGCCCACAAAGAGCGAACTGGCCGTCTCCGCCCAGGCCACCCTGGAGATGCGGGACTTCTTCACCCGCCTGATCGCCCACCGGCGCCGCCGCCTTGGCAACGATGTCCTCTCCGACTGGATCCGCTACTGGGACGCCCAGTACCCCGACGACCGCGCGGCGGCGGACCAGACGCTCTACGACCTGACGATGTTCATCACCATCGCGTCGCTGGAGACCACCGCCACCCTGCTGACCAACGCCGTGTGGTTCCTCACCCGGGACCCGGCCCGGGCCGACTGGCTGCGTCGGCACCCCGAACACCTCGACGACGCGATCGACGAGGTGCTGCGCTACGACCCGCCCATCCATCTCAACTCCCGGTACGCCGCCGACGACACCGTCCTCGCCGGCGTACCCGTCGCCAGGGACACCACCGTCCACGTCCTCTACGGCGCCGCCAACCACGACCCGCGGCGCAACGAGAACCCGCACGTGTTCGACGTCCGCCGCAAGGGCGCCCACCTCACCTTCGGCGGCGGGGCCCACTACTGCCTCGGCATGGCCCTGGCCCGGCTGGAGGCCCGCCTGCTGCTCAGCGAACTGCTGGAACGATTCCCCACCCTGCGGCCGACCGCCGGCCCGACATACGCGAGCCGGATGGTCTTCCGGCGCGTCACCTCCCTCACGGTGACGACGTGACCCCCTGGAGGCGGCCTGTCCGCACCTGACGAGACGACCTGCCCGAAAGCGACCACCCGACTCGCCCCGAAGCGACGACATGACTCCCCCGAAAGCGACGACATGACCGCCCTCCCCCTCACGGCTCTCCCGGCCGGCCCCGTACGGCAGACCCTGCGGACCCACCGGGAGGGCCCGGTCCTCACCATCGAGCTGAACACCCCCGAGCACGGCAACACCGTCACCGACGCCCTGCTGGACGACCTCCTGGCCGTTCTCCAGGACCAGGACCCGGCGGTCCGCGTGCTCGTCCTCACCGGGAGCGGCGCCGACTTCAGCCTCGGCGGGGACCGCGGCGAGTTCGCCCGGCACCTCGCCGCCGACCCCACCGCCGGCGGCATCCGCGTGTCGGGCACCAAGGCGCGGCGCGTCTGCGACGCCCTGACCGGCAACCCGGCCGTCACCATCGCCCGCGTCCACGGCAAGGCCATCGGGGCGGGCATGGCCCTGGCGCTCGCCTGCGACCTGCGGGTCGGCTCCGAGGACGCGAGCTTCCGGCTGCCCGAACTCGCCCTCGGACTCCCCACCGCCTGGGGCGGCCTGCTGCCCCGCCTGATCAACGAGGTCGGCGCCGCCCGCGTCCGCGAACTCGTCCTCACCGGCCGGGCGTTCACCGCGGCGGAAGCCCACTCCCTGTCCATCCTGCAGAAGGTGGTCCCGGCTCACGAGCTGGACGCGGCCGTCGACGCCTGGGCCCGGCCCGTCGTGCGCCGCCCCCCGGCCGCGCTGCGCGTCACCAAGACCCTGCTCAACTCCCTTTCGGCCGCCTCCCGTCTGGCCGACGTATCGGCGCTGGACGCGGAACTGATGGCAGCGGTCGTGTCCGAGGCGCACCACGCCCACGGCGGCTGATCATCGCCGGGACACGTACCCGTCCAGGGACGTCACCGCGTCACGGAAGGCGCGCCCCAGGCCCGCGCGGGCCAGCGTGAGGACGAACCGGAACGGCGCCGTCCCATCGGCGGCGAAGGTCCACTGCACACGCGTCCCGCTGCCCCGAGGCGTGAGGCGCCACTCCTCGGCCAGGGCGCGGGCCCCGGGCGCGTTGGTGCGGTCCACGCGGTAGGCGTACACCTCGGGCGCCTTCGCGACGAGCACCGTCTCCGCGAACCGCCCCCCGCCCCACAGCCGGATCTCCCGCCCGGAGCCGCCGTCGGTGGCCCGGGCGAGCGTCACCGCCGAGAACCACTCGGCCCAGCCGGGCACGTCCTCGGCGAGCGCACGGTAGACCCGCTCGGGCGAGGCGGAGATGTTCCGTGCGAAGACCAGGCGTACGGGCGCGGTCCCGATGAAGCCGGGATCCACCGGGCGCAGACGACGAGCCATGGACGAAACCCCCTCGTGACACTCCCGCAGACGGTTGACGCACATCGTCAACCGAGCATCGTCACCCTAGCTGACGGGCTATCAGATGTCAGTGCCGTCCTCGTCGCCGGGCTCGCCCGCCACCAGCACCCGCAGATGCTCGGAGATCTCCGCGCGCGCCTCGGCGGGCAGACCGGCGTCGGTCACCAGCGTGTCCACCTGCTCCAGCGCGGCGAACGAACTCAGGCCCACCACACCCCACTTGGTGTGGTCGGCGACCACCACGACCCGGCGTGCGGAATGCACCAGCCGCCGGTTGGTCTCGGCCTCCGCGAGGTTCGGCGTGGACAGGCCGGCCTCCACCGATATGCCGTGCACCCCGAGGAAGAGCAGATCGAAGTGGAGCGCGGCGATCGCCTGGTCGGCCACCGGCCCCACCAGCGAGTCCGACGGGGTGCGCACCCCGCCGGTCAGCACCACCGTCGCCGCCCCCTGCCGCTGCCCCGAGGTCCGCTGCGCCGAGTGGAAGACGTCCGCGACCCGCACCGAGTTCGTCACCACGGTCAGGTCGGGCACCTCCAGCAGATGCTGCGCGAGCGCGTACGTCGTCGTACCACCGGACAGCGCGATCGCCGCCCCCGGGCTGACCAGGCGGGCCGCGGCGCGCGCGATGTCCTCCTTGGCGGTCAGCTCCAGCCCCGACTTCGCCTCGAACCCCGGCTCGTGCGTGCTCGCCTCGACCACCGGCACCGCGCCGCCGTGCACCTTCTCCAGCACGCCCTGGCGGGCGAGCGCGTCCAGATCGCGGCGCACGGTCATGTCCGAGACACCGAGCTTGCGGGTCAGTTCGTTGACCCGTACCCCGCCCCGGCGCCGGACCTCGTCCACGATCAGGGCGCGGCGCTGCTCCGCGAGGAGGTTCTGATTCTCGCTCACGTACGCTCCGGTCCTTTCGCCGCCATCCGTCCGACACGCCCGGTGCACCGGCTCCGACCAGGAAGTTCCCTCTGTCCGGCAGTGCGCGGGCGTCCCATCTTTTCACGGGTCGGCACCGGTTGCGCCACCGCGTCGCGACCCGTCCGCCGTCACACGGTTCGGGGAGATTCCGTGACGAGAGGTGTACGCGACCGCCGGACCGGCGATCCTGAAGCGCGCACGACACAGGCGTCAGGCGTCACGGGGGAAGTGTCAGAACAGTGGGAAGCGCGCAGGAGCGCCGGGCGGGACAGCGGGAGCAGCGTCCCGCCGGGACGTACGTGGGCCGGCCCGGGGAGCCACCGGAGACCGAGCTGGAACTGCTGGTGCACGGGGTCGGCGGGACCACGCCGGAGAAGATGCTCGGCGACCCGCGCACGGTCCGGGTCACCGGCGACGACACGGCCGCCGTCTTCCGGCGCGCCGAGGACACCGAGGCCGCCCCGGACGGCGGGGGCGCCGGGGCAGGGGCGGGGAGAGGGCGCGGGCGGGAGCCCCGGAGCGGACCGGTCCGGGAGGCGTACGTCTGGTGCAACCTGACCTCCGGCGACGGCAGCCGCGCCCTGTGGCTGTTGCTGCTGCCGTTCATGGTGGTGAACCTCGCCCACTGGATGCGCCCCGCCGCACCCGGCCGACCACGTGTCGTCCGGCTCTACGGCCTCCTGGTGCGTCTGTCGGCCCTCACCCTGACCGTGCTGCTGGTGGCAGCCGCCTGCGAGGTGGCGCTCGACCTGGTCGCCTGGCAGTGCGCGGGCGTGCAGTCCTGCGTCCGGCGCCACTCCTGGCTGGGCTTCCTGTCACCCGCCGTCGGCGGTTGGTGGAGCGCCCCCGGCCGCCGACTGGCCCTCGCGGCGACACTGCCGGTCATGCTGACCGGCCTGCTGTGGTACCTCTCCCGCCGCACCTGGCGCGCCTACGAGTCCCACCGACCGCTGTCCTCCACCCCGGGCCCGACCGGTGACGACCAGGAGTCGGCCGGCGGCGGGTCTTGGCCGCCCGGCGAGGAACCCGCCTTGGCCAACGGTGGACCGGTGCAGGGAAGCGGCGGAGCCGAGTCGGGCAGTGGTGGGCCGGCCCTGGCCGGCGGGGGATCGCAGCCCGACGGGGGCGGACCGGAGCCGGCCGGCGGCAGTGCGGAGTCCGGCAGTGGTGGGCCGGTCTCGACCGGCGGGGAATCGGAGCCGGGCCGGGGCCGACGGGAGCCGGCCGGCGGTGGGCCCGTGCCGGGCAGGGGCCGGCCGGAGTCGGACAGTGATGGCGTCGAGCCCGCCGCCCACGGCAGTGCGCTGGCCCGGCCCGGGTTCTGGTACGGGCGCCGTCTGGTCGCCCGGCTGCGCGCGGCGCACACCGCGGCCGGTCTGCTCACGGTGGCCGCCGCCGTCACCACCCCGGCGGCCCGCTTCGACCACCGACCCGGCGGCCCCGTGGTCCTGGACGTCCTCGGCCTGGGGCTGGCGGCCGCGCTGGTCGTCTGCGGGGCGGCGGTGGTCGTGGTGGTCTGCCGCCGGGGCCGCAGCGAGAGACGGCTCGACCAGCGGCTCGACCGGCACCTCGTACGCTGCCTGCCGCTCGCCGCGCTTGCCCTGCTGCTGCTCGGGCTGGTGTACGCCGGCTGGTCCCGGCCCGGCTGGCGGTCCACCGGCCGGCTGCCCGGTGACCCCTCCTTCGGCGCCCTCATGCTGGCCCAGGGCCTGCTCGTCGTCGCCCTCGCCGCCGTGGCCGGGTACCTGCACCGGCGCCGCCCCGACCCGCGCGCCGCGATGCGCGGCCTCGGCGGTCCCGCGGTCGCCCTGCTCGCCTGCGCGCTGGGCGGCGTGATCTCCGGCGGGGTCGCCCAGCGCGTCGCCGACTGGCTGGACGGCACCCGCGCCCTGCTCACCGGCCCGCCCGTCCTGCTGACCTGGCAGGCGTCCGTCATCCCGCCGCTCCTCGCGGTCCTGCTGCTCCTGGTCGCCGGGCTCGCCCTGCACACCGCCCGGCTCGCCCGAGCCGAACGGGAGCGGGTCCGCCGCGAGCACCCCGGCGAGCCCGAGGACCCGGCCCGCACCCGCGCCATCGCCCACGCGCGGGCCATGGCCACCCTCACCGACCGGGCGCCGCTCGTCGTCGCCGTACTCACCGCCACCACCCTGGTCCTGGGCTCCGTGGCGCTGGCCGGGGCCCTGGCCACGAGGAAGACGCCCGACGGGGCTGCCCACCGCACCCACCACCTCGTCCAGGCCGTGGCCGAGACCTCGCAGGCGCTGGGTTCCTGGCTGGTCGGCCTCGGCTTCCTGCTGTTCGTGACCTGGGGCAGGCGGGCCTACAAGGACGCCTCGGCCCGGCGCACCATCGGCATCCTCTGGGACGTCGGCACCTTCTGGCCGCGCGCCGCCCACCCCTTCGCACCGCCCTGCTACGCCGAGCGCGCGGTGCCCGACCTGACCTGGCGCATGGCCACCTGGACCCGGCGCAGCGGAGGCCGGCTGGTGCTGTCCGGCCACTCCCAGGGCAGCGTCCTCGCCGCCGCGGCGGCCTGGCAGTCACCGCCCTCCGTACGCGGGCGGGTCGCCCTGCTCACCTACGGCTCACCACTGGAGCGCCTGTACGGCCGCTGGTTCCCGGCCCACTTCGGCCCGCCGTCCCTGGCCGCCCTGCACCACGAGATCGACTGCTGGCGCAACCTCTACCGGCGCACCGATCCCATCGGCGGCCCCGTCCGCGTCCCCGACGACACCTCCCCGGACGTGGACCACGAGCCCCTGCGGGACCCCCTCGCCTACGGCCGCACCCCGGACCACCCGCTGCCGGCCCCGATCCTCGGCCACTCCGACTACCAGACGGACCCCGCCTTCACCCGCGAACGGGCCCGCCTGCTGACCCGTCTGCACCCGGAGCTGCCGGGCCAGCGCCCCGAGCCGGGGCCTCGGACCGGGACCGCCGGACCCTCGGTGTGACGTGGTCGACGGGCCTGCCCCGACCGGCCCACGGGACGGCTCAGGGCAGATCCGGCAGGTCCTCCGCGTAGAGCAGGGTCAGGTCGTCGGTGGTCGGGTCGGGCAGCTGGGCGACGCGGCTCGCGTGGCGCTCCACCATCGCCTCGAAGGTCTGCCGGGCGGTGCGGCCGTTGCCGAACGCCGGGCCCTTCGGGATCGCCGTGAAGTACTTCAGCAGCGCCTCGGACGCGCCCGGCGCCAGCCGGTACTCGTGCTCGTCCGCCTGCTGTTCCACGATCCGCAGCAGTTCCTCGGGACCGTAGTCGCCGAAGGTGATGGTGCGGGAGAAGCGGGAGGCCACGCCCGGGTTGACGGACAGGAAGCGCTCCATCTCCGCGGTGTACCCGGCGACGATCACCACCACCGCGTCCCGGTGGTCCTCCATCAGCTTCACCAGCGTGTCGATGGCCTCCTTGCCGAAGTCCCGCCCGGCGTCCTCCGGGGACAGCGCGTACGCCTCGTCGATGAACAGCACACCACCGCGCGCCCGCTCGAAGGCCTCCTGGGTGCGGATCGCCGTGGAGCCGATGTGCTCACCGACCAGGTCGACCCGGGACACTTCCACCAGATGGCCCTTCTCCAGCACGTCCAGCGAGGCGAGGATCTCGCCGTAGAGCCGGGCGACCGTGGTCTTGCCGGTGCCGGGCGAGCCGGTGAAGACCAGATGCCGCTTGACGGAGGCCGCCTTCAGCCCCGCCCGCTGCCGGCGCCGGCCCACCTCGATCATGTCGGTCAGCGCCCGGACCTCGCGTTTGACGCTCTCCAGGCCGACCAGCGCGTCGAGTTCCCCGAGCACGTCCTTCGACGTGCGCTGGGGCTTCTCCGGCTCCGCCACGGAGACGGGCGGAGCCTGCTCCGCGGCCCGCTGCCCGGGGAGCGCGCCGAGCAGGCCCGCGGACTGTGCCGCCGTCTCCACGGCCGCCTCCCGGACCGCGGGCGCCCGGACACCGCCGCTCTCGTCGCTGGTGCAGTCCTCCACGACCGGTCCGGTCCCGGGACCCGCGTCCGGGCCCGCGTCGGCGAACTCGTAGCCGCCGCGCGCGCACCGCTCCGTCCGGCATCTGCGCAGCGTTGTACGGCAGCCGTCGATCACATGGAAGCCGTAGCCGCCGCTGCCGGTGACCCGGCAGTTCAGGAAGCTGCCCCGGCCGCCCGCGGAGACGTAGAAACCGGCCTCCGAGGGGGAGTCGACCGTGCACCGCTCGATGGTCGGGTCGGCGCCCTTGGTGACGATCACACCGGTCTGGGTGCCGTCCAGGCCGCAGTTGTTGAGCGTGCCGCCGCTGCCGTGGTCGCGGAACCAGGCACCGGTGGCCGCGTCCCTGATCCGGCAGTCGTCCAGCTGCGCGGTCGCCCCGTCGCTCACCGACACGGCCGTGTTGCGCACCTGCGACAGATCGCTGTCGACGACGTCCGCGCGGGAGCCGCGGTCCAGGACGAACAGCGCGTCCGGCACGTCGTGCACCCGGCAGGATTCCAGTACGGCGGTGGCCCCGTCGCTCACCCACACCGCCGGGTAGTCGCCGGTGCTGTCGAAGATCTCGCACTGGTTGGCGTCCACCCGGGTCCCCGGGTCCCACACCGACAGGCCGTTGCGCCCGAACCGGCGGACCGTCGTACGGGTCAGCGTGAGCACCGAGCGCGAGCGCAGGTCGACCGCGTTCTCCGGGATGTCGTGGAGGTGGCAGTCGGCGAGCGTGAGCACCGCGTCGGTGTCCAGGGTGATGCCGTCGGCGGTGGTGCGGTGCACCTCGCAGTCGGTCAGGTGCGCGGTGGCCCGCTGGGTGACCTGCACCCCGGAGCCGCGCACCTCGTAGATCTCGCAGCCCACCGCCTCCACCGAGGTGTTCTCGCCGGTCGCGGTCAGCCCGGTACCGGAGGCGTGGTGCACCCGGCAGCGCTCCAGCCGGGGATGCGCCCCGCCGCGCACCGCCACGCCCGCCTGTCCGGCCGCGACGACCTCGCACTCCTCGAACACCCCGCCCCCGCCGTCGAGTACGGAGATGCCGATGCCGGCCGGGTTGTCGACGGTGCACCGGCGAACGGTCGGGCGGGCGTCGCCGCGCACCTCGATGCCGGCGGCGGACCGCGTGACGATCCGCACGTCCAACAGCTCGGGTGTGCCCTCCTCGACCAGCAGCGCGGGCGCCGCCGCGTCCTGCCCCTCGATGTGCAGGTCCTGCACGACGGCCGAGGCCCGCACGGTGAGCGGAACGCCGTCCACCGGCGCGATCCGCACCGAGCCGGACGAGCCCTCGGGCCCGCGGAGTGTCACCGCCCGCTGGACGACGAGGTTCTCCCGGTAGGTGCCGGGGGCGATGGTGAGGACGTCGCCGTCGGCGGCGGCCTCCAGGGCGGCGGCGAGCGAAGCGTACTCACCCGTGCGGCGCCGCCACCGCGAAGTACCGGTGTGCGTCACCTGGACCGTGCCCTGTGCCATGGCGTTGCTGTGCCCCCACCTCGTCGTACTGATGGCTCGCGGCCCGCGGGGCGCTGCCGCCGGTGCCCGGACCGGGACCGTGCTCGGCCCCCGGGGCGTCAGTGCGTCCGCGCCCCTGGAGACCTGTGCGCCCCGGGGTTCACGCACCCGCGGGTTGTCGCCGAATACGCTTCGGCCGGTCCACCGTAGCGCGTGCGTGGATGCCGAGTTGACCAGAGCCGGAAGGCCGTCAGCTCCCGGTGCCCGCCTTGCCCCAGTCCGGACCCGCCCGGTCCCAGGCCTGGTCCCAGCGCGCGTACCGCCGGCGGACCAGGCGCCAGACGGTCAGACGGCGCCCGCCCTCGATCAGGGCCGCGGCCAGCAGCGCCGCGCCGACTCCCGCGAGCACGGCGTGCGTCGTGGCCGTCGCGGAGTCCAGCGGGCGGGTCGTTATTCGGCCGTGCGGATCGGTCCACAGCCGGAAGTGGTCCCCACGGTGCGGGGACTTGAGGTCCGCCAGGACCGGGCCGTGCTGCGGGGTGCCGTCCGGCGCGGTCCAGTCGGCGAGCACCCGGCTGCCGGTCTCGCGCGCGGAAGTGGTGTCGGGGTCGGCCTCCGGCAGGGCCCCGCCCAGCTCCCGCACCACGGTGGCCTCGACCGGATGGCGCGTGTGCTGCTGCAGCCGTACGGACCGCTGGAGCGAGTCCTGGGCGGCGGCACCGACCAGGCAGCCGGTCACGGGTACGGCCACCACGATGAGCAGCAGCGCCACCAGGGCCACCCACGCCTCGGCCAGATCGGTCGCGCGGCACAGCGGATTGCGCCGCCAGCGCCACAGCCCGCTGAGTGCTCGCATGTCCCCACCCCCTCCGGTCCGCCACGATCCCCGGCGTCCGCGCTCGCCCCCGGACCGGACCCGGTGCGAGCGATGCACGTCCGCCGCGGTACCTGACGCACGCGGCCCCTCACGAATTTCTCACGCTGCTCAACGCCCGGCACCCGCCCCCTGGTTCCCGGTCCGTCGGATCACACCGACGGCAGTGCGGGGGCCGGTCCCTACCCCAGCACCCGCACCGGGTCACCGACCCTGACCGTGCCGGGGGAGAGGGGCACCAGGTTCTGGCCGAACAGCAGCCTGCCGCCGATCCTGCGGTGGCGCGCCAGGGTGCGTAGCGGTTCGCGGCCCCGTACGGCCGTGGCCTGGTCGGTGGTGGTCACCACACACCGTCCACTCGGCTTCGGGGCCCGGAAGACGACCTCGCCGACGGCGATCCGCGTCCAGTGGTCCTCGGCCCACGGCTCGGTGCCCGCGACGACGACGTTCGGCCGGAACCGGTTCATGGGCAGCGGGCCCTCGTGGGCGTTCGGCCCCTGCGCGATCAGGGAGTTCAGGGCGTCCAGCGAGGCCACCGTCGTGACCAGCAGGGGGTAGCCGTCGGCGAAGCTCACCGTCTCGCCGGGCAGGGCGTACTCGGGGTCGACCGGGCGACGGGTGGCCGGGTCGTCCATGTGGACCAGGCGGACCTCGGACCCCAGATAGGCGCTGCACCAGGCGTGTGCGGCCGGGCCGGCCGGGACCCCCTCCACCTTCGTGCCGAACACGTTCACCGGCACGGTCGCCGCCGGCTCCGGCACCTCGACCGTCAGCGGCGGCCGGCCGGGCGCGGACAGACGAAGGCCGCCGCCGGTCAGAGGCTCGGCGGCGGCCAGGGCGAGACGCGGCTGCTCGCGCTGCGTGACGACCTTCCCCCCGTGGTCGATCAGCGCCCAGCGCCGGTCGCCGGCCAGGCCCCAGGGCTCCACGACGGCCTCCCGGGGCGAGACGCCCCGGAACGCCTTGACCGGGTGGACGTGGATCGACTCCACTTCGGCGTGTCCCATGCCGTCCATCGTGCCAGGCGGCACGGACAGCCGGGGCGCGAGCGGTCAGTAACCGCGGTACTGCTGGTTGTTGTACGGGTCCTGGTAGGGAGCCGGCGCGGGCCGCGGCGCGGCCGGGCGCATGGCCTCGTACCCGTTGCCCGGTGCCATCGGCCGCTGCTGCTGCGGGGCCTGCGGACCGGGGTAGCCGCGCGGGGCGCTGGCCTGCTGCGGGATGTACGCCGTGGGCGCCTGCTGCAGCGGTGCGGGCTGCTGCGACTGCGGGTAGCCGTAGGCGGGGGGCTGCTGCTGGACCGGTGCCGCCGGGAGGGCGGGGAGGGCCGACGGCAGGGCGGGCAGGCTGCTGCCCGTGTCGTAGGCGGCGGGGACCCGGATCGGGGCGATCTGCGGGGTGCCCCGCTCGGCGACGAGCGAGTCGTAGATCGGGGTGTCCGGGAAGGAGGCGGAGTAGTAGCCGCCACCATAAGTGGAGCGGGGGGAGGTCATGGCACATAAGTTAAGCCCACGATGTGCTGGTTGGGGAGACCGATAAGAGGGTTGTTTTCCGTGTCGGCAGGAGCCTGGGATCCCCAATACGAGCGAACTTGGCAAAAAGGGACGCCGATCCACGTTTGGATCGTGTAAAGGCCGCGTTCGTCCCGGGTTACCGGCGGTTGACCGGCGATCTTCCTGTGCCGCTCATGGGCGGGCGACGCACCCGGCAATAGGTTGTGCGGGTAGGGATGAGACGGACGCGGGGCGAGACCCCGGAGCCGACACCTGATGGGGGCGGACATGTCAATGCCGAAAGGATCCAACACACCGGTGCCCACCACGGCGCTGCGCGTCGAAGTGGGCTGGCGCTCCGGCCCCGGGATTCCGGACGCCGACGCCTCGGCGCTGCTGCTCGTCGCCGGAAAGGTGCGCTCCGACGGGGACTTCGTCTTCTACAACCAGCCCGCCCACTCCTCCGGCGCGGTGCGCCACGAGGGCAAGCGGACCACCGGCGGACGGGTCACCGACACCCTGTGGGCCGACCTCGCGCGCGTGGAGGGCGCCGTGGAACGGATCGTCCTCGCCGCCTCCGCCGACGGCGGAACCTTCGGGCAGGTCCCGGACCTCTCCATCGAGGTGACCGACGCCGCCTCCGGCCAGGTGGTCGCCCGCTTCGACAGCCCCGGCGCGACCGTCGAGACGGCCTTCGTGCTCGGCGAGTTCTACCGCCGCCAGGGCGCCTGGAAGTTCCGTGCCGTCGGCCAGGGCTACAGCAGCGGACTCGAAGGCCTGGCGACGGACTTCGGTATCACCGTCGACGAACCGCAGCACACCGCACCGCCCACCGCGCCGGCCCCGGTCACCACGCCGCCGCGCCCCGCCACGGCCCCCACCCCGCCGCCCCCGGCGCAGCCCGTCCGCCTCTCCAAGGTCACCCTCACCAAGGCGGCCCCCTCCGTCTCGCTGGCCAAGCAGGGCGGCACCTCCGGGGCGATGCGGGTGAACCTCAACTGGCAGACACGCAAACACCCCACGGGCTGGGGCCGCTGGGGCGGCGGTGGCGACATCGACCTCGACCTGTGCGCGCTGTACGAACTCACCGACGGCCGCAAGGGAGTCGTACAGGCCCTCGGGAACGCCTTCGGCTCGCTTCACCGGCCGCCGTACATCCACCTCGACGGCGACGACCGCACCGGAGCCGTGGCGGCCGGCGAGAACCTCACCGTCAACCTCGACCACAAGCAGGACTTCCGGCGCATCCTCGTCTTCGTCACCATCTACGAGGGCGCCCGTTCCTTCGCCGACCTGCACGCCACCGTCACCCTCCAGCCGCAGCACGGCGCACCCATCGAGTTCTCGCTGGACGAGTGCACCGTCGACTCCCCGGTGTGCGCGCTCGCGCTGATCACCAACACCGGCGGCGACCTGCTCGTCCAGCGCGAGGCGCGGTATCTGGTGCCGGAACGCGGATCGAGCCCGCAGCGGACCATAGACCGCGCCTACGGCTGGGGCATGAACTGGACGCCGGGCCGCAAGTGACCGGGCTCAGCCCTCGTCGGCCACGGCGTCCGGGCGGGCGTAGGTGCGGCCCTTCCACGCCGCCCCGCGCCCGCGGTAGTGCTGCACCGCCGAGTCGACCGTCATCAGCAGATAGAGGAACGCGGTGAACGGCAGCAGCGGGGCGAGCCACAGCGGCTGCCGGTAGTAGCGCAGCATCGGCACGTACGTCCCCGCCATCACCGCCCACGCCGCGGCCCCGGCGAGCGTGACCGCCCCGGTGCCGCCCGCCGCGCCCACGGCCACGGCGGCCGGCGGCACCAGGTACACCAGCGCGAGCCCGGCGACCGTACCGAGGAGCAGCGGCGGACTGTGCCGCAACTGCGCGTAGGCGCTGCGCGACACCATCCGCCACAGGTCGCGCAACCGGGGATAGGGGCGCACGCTGTCCACCCGGTCGGCCAGCCCCAGCCAGACGCGACCGCCCGAGCCCTTCACCGCGCGCGCGAGCGCCACGTCGTCGATGACGGCGTGCCGGATGGCCTCCGGGATGCGCGCCGTCTCGGCCGTGTCCGCGCGCAGCAGGACGCAACCGCCCGCCGCCGCGGCGGTGCGCGAACCCGGCCGGCCGATCCACCGGAAGGGATACAACTGCGCGAAGAAGTACACGAACGCCGGCACCACGAGCCGCTCCCACAGGCTCGCCACCCGCAGCCGCGCCATCTGTGACACGACGTCGAAGCCGCCCGTCTCGGCCGCCGCCACCAGCTCGCGCAGGCTGTCCGGCGCGTGTGCGATGTCGGCGTCCGTCAGCAGCAGGTATTCGGGGTCACGCGCGCGTGCCAGCCCGATGCCGTACCGCACCGCCCACAGCTTGCCCGTCCAGCCCGCCGGCGGCTCCCCCGGCGATCCCACCGTGAGCGGCAGCCCGCCGTGCCGCCGGGACAGCTCGCGGGCCAGGTCCCCGGTACCGTCCGTGCTGCCGTCGTCCACCAGGAAGACCTCCGCCCGCCCCGGATAGTCCTGTGTCAGCAGCGACGGCAGGCCGGCGGGCAGCACGGCGGCCTCGTCACGGGCCGGTACGACCACACAGACCGACGGCCACGCGTCCGGGTCCCGGCGCCCCGGCAGCCGGACGTCCGTACGCCAGAAGAAGCCCTGGCCCAGCAGCAGCCAGCACCAGGCGGCCAGTGATACGACGGTGATCCACAGGAAGGCGCTCACGGCCGCAGTCTGCCCCACCCGACCGGCTCACGAGCACGCATCGTCTATCGTGGCCGGGTGAAGATCGCGCTCATGGACTCCGGAATCGGCCTGCTGCCCGCCGCCGCCGCGGTACGTCGACTGCGACCCGACGCGGATCTCGTACTGTCCTGGGACCCGGACGGCATGCCCTGGGGACCGCGCACCCCGGAGGACATCACGGAACGGGCCATCGCCGTCGCCGCGGCCGCCGCCGCACACGACCCCGATGTCCTGATCGTCGCCTGCAACACGGCGTCGGTGCACTCCCTGCCGGCGATGCGGGCCCGCTTCGAGCCGGACCTGCCGATCATCGGTACCGTACCGGCGATCAAGCCGGCCGCCGCGGGCGGCGGGCCCGTCGCGATCTGGGCGACCCCGGCCACCACGGGAAGCGCCTACCAGCGCGGTCTGATCGAGGAGTTCGCGGCGGGCGTGGCCGTGACCGAGGTGGCCTGCCCCGGCCTCGCGGACGCCGTGCACCACGCGGACGACGCGGCGATCGACGCCGCCATCGCCTCGGCCGCCGCCCGCACCCCCGACGACGTCACCACGCTCGTCCTCGGCTGCACCAACTACGAGCTGGTCGCCGAGCGCATCCGGGCGGCCGTCCAGCGGCCCGGCCGCCCGCCGCTCATCCTGCACGGCACCGCCGGGGCGGTGGCCGCCCAGGCCCTGCGCCGGATCGGAGCGGAGTCGGTCCCGACCGCCGTCGCCGACACCACGCTCACGGTGCTGCTGAGCGGCCGCGAGGCGACCCTCCCGGACACGGCGCTGTCCTACGACGAAGGCCGCTTCCTCCAGGCCGTCAGCCCCGTGCGCTGACCGGCGCGGAACCGGCCCGGCGGCGCGGTCCGCCGTGCCCCGGCCGGGCCAGTCACCCTGTGCCACTCCCTACCCGCGCTGCGAAACCTGAGTAACCTCGTAGACATGAGGGAGCACCCCGACGCCGACGACACCCCGCGCCCGGACGTCTGGACGGGACGCGCCACCAACCGGGTCCAGTGGCTGCTCGCGCTGGTCGGTGCCGCCTGCATGGCGCTCGGCATCGAGCTGGCCGTCGACTCGGCCTGGAGCTCCGGCACCGCCCCGCTCGTGATGTCGGTCGTCGGCTGCATCGCGGCCGGCCTGCTGGTCCTCTTCGGCACGCTCGCCTTCGTGCACGTCGACCTCAAGCTCGACAAGGAGTGCGTCGAAGTGCGCTGCGGGCACATGGGTCTGCCACGCCGCCGCATCCCGCTCTCCCACGTGGCCGGCGCCGACTTCACCGCCCTCGTCACCCCCCGGCACTGGGGCGGCTGGGGCTACCGCTGGCGCCCCGAGAAGGGGACCGCGGTCGTCGTACGCCGCGGCGAGGGCATCGTGCTGCGCCTGTGGGACGGCCACACGTTCACGATCACCGTGGACAACGCGGAAACGGCGGTACGGGTCATCCGGGACCGCCTGCGGACGATCAGACCGGGGACGGCGGCCTGACCCGTCGCGCCGGGACGCCCGCGCCGGCAGTCGGCACCCATGGCGCTCACCGGCCCTCGCTCAGAGTCCCGGTGTCGCCGTCCCGCCCGTCCACGGGCGGGACGTGGCCCAGCCGGCCAGGAGGGCCGCGCCTGACGTCACCGCCGTGAAGCTCAGGGCGTTGCTGACCGAGGCGAGGACGGCCAGCGCCGTCAGGGCCGCGGCAGCGGTGAGGGCGACGGGCGTGGGGCGCGGGGTGCGCCACAGTGCGTAGAGGACCCAGCAGAACACGGCGACCAGCAGGAACACCCCGACCAGGCCCTGCTCGGCCGCCTGTTGCAGGGGAGCCGAGTGCGGTCTGCCGTCGGACAGCAGGGTCCGCGGTGCCCCGGAGTTCAGGTCACCGAACCGGCCGGGGCCGATCCCGAGACCGCTGTTGCGGCCCGCGAGCCCCAGGGCGTCCCGCCACAGCCGGACCCGGTGCGCGCTGAACCGCCCTTCGATCGCCCCGGTGAGGTGGCCGGGCAGCGCTTCCCCCGCGACCGCCCAGATCGTCGCCGCCACCAGGCCCGCAGCCCCGGCCGTCCCCGCCAGCCACGCGCCCCGGCTGCGCGCCGAACCGGCGGCGAGCGAGCACAGCAGGACCACGGCGCTGGCCACACAGCCCGCCGTCGACCCCAGTACCGCCCCGGCCGCCACGACGGCGCAGGCGAGCGCCCGCAGCGCCAGCCGGAGCACCGGTACGGCCGTCGCCCAGGCGGCACAGCACGCGGCCCCGGTGGCCAGCGCCAGCAGGGCGGCCGTGGCACCGGCGTGCCCGAGCGGGGCGGCGTACCAGGGACCGGGGGAGAGCGAGGGCAGCGTCACGGCGAGGGCGAGTCCCGCGCCGGCACCGGCGCAGGGCGCGGCGACCGGCAACAGCGCGCCGGAGACCCGGCCCGCGGCATACCCGGCGGCCACGGCGAGCACCGCGAGGAGCATGCCCTCGGGCCGCCCGTCGTGGGCCGCCGCGGTGATCAGCGACCACCCGGCGCAGGCCGCCAACAGGAGCATGCCCGTCCCGTCGGAAACGTTTCTTCGCGTGCTGTGGGCATCCGCACCGTACGCACCGGTCGCGGACCCCGTCCCCGTCGACCCCACCCCGCCGCCCCTCGTACCCGGTCCCCCGACCTGTGGCAGGCCACGGCCGCGCGCCGGGTCCGGCCGCGCCGCCGAAGCTGGGCACACCGTAACGGCTCATGACCGGTTTGGGGACGTGTGCGGAGCAACACCGCGATTCCGCGGCGTCGCGAGGACCACCCCGCCACCCCGGGAACAGGCGCCGACCAGCGGCGAACACCGGTGTACGGGGGCCCCGACCGCGCTGTCGGCGGTGACGTCACCCGCCGTACACTCACCCGGGTGACCGTCACCGCAACTTCCGTGGACCAGTCGGACCAGCTCCAGCCCCGCCGCACCTCCGGCGCGCGCGGCGGCCGGCTGCTGCGCCTGGTCCCGGCCGCCGCCTCCGCGCTCTGCGGAGTGCTGCTCTACGTCAGCTTCCCGCCACGCACCCTGTGGTGGCTGGCCCTGCCCGCCTTCGCCGGATTCGGCTGGGTGCTGCGCGGCCGGAGCTGGAAGGCCGCACTGGGCCTCGGCTACCTCTTCGGGCTGGGCTTCCTGCTGCCGCTGCTGGTGTGGACCAGTGTGGAGGTCGGCCCCCTGCCCTGGCTGGCGCTCGTCGCCATCGAGGCGGTCTTCATCGCGCTGGTCGGCGTGGGCGTCGCCGCCGTCTCCCGGCTGCCCGCCTGGCCGGTGTGGGCCGCGGCCGTGTGGACGGCGGGCGAGGCGGCACGCGCGCGCGTGCCCTTCCAGGGCTTCCCGTGGGGCAAGGTCGCGTTCGGCCAGGCGGACGGCGTCTTCCTGCCGCTGGCCGCGCTGGGCGGCACCCCCGTGCTCGGCTTCGCGGTCGTCCTGTGCGGCTTCGGCCTGTACGAGGCCGGCCGGCTGATCGCCGAGCGGCGCCGGAGCCGGGTCGTGCGCCGCGCCGCCGCGACCGCCGCGCTGCTGAGCGTGGCGGTACCGGTGGTGGGCGCGGTCGCCGCGCGTGCGCTGGTGAGCGACTCCGCGGAGGACGGCACCGCGACCGTGGCGCTCATCCAGGGCAATGTGCCGCGCGCCGGGCTGGAGTTCAACGCCCAGCGGCGCGCCGTGCTCGACTACCACGCGCGCGAGACGCACAAGCTCGCCGCCGACGTCAGGGCGGGCAAGGCCGCCAAGCCGGACTACGTCCTGTGGCCGGAGAACTCCTCCGACATCGACCCCTTCGCGTACCCGGACGCCGCCGCCGTCATCGACCAGGCGGCCAAGGACATCGGCGTGCCCATCTCCGTCGGCAGCGTGGTCGAGCGGGACGGGAAGCTGCTCAACGAACAGATCCTGTGGGACCCGGTCAAGGGACCGACGCAGACCTACGACAAGCGGCAGATCCAGCCGTTCGGCGAGTACCTTCCGCTGCGCTCGCTGGTCGGCGCGATCAACAAGAGCTGGACCGAGATGGTCCACCAGGACTTCAGCCGGGGCGCGAAGCCGGGCGTGTTCGACATCGACGGCGTCAAGGTGGGCCTGGCCACCTGCTACGAGGCCGCCTTCGACTGGGCCGTGCGGGACACGGTGACGCACGGCGCGGAGATGATCTCCGTGCCGAGCAACAACGCCACCTTCGACCGCAGCGAGATGACCTACCAGCAGCTCGCCATGTCCCGCATCCGCGCCGTCGAGCACAGCCGCACCGTGACCGTGCCGGTGACCAGCGGGGTCAGCGCGGTCATCATGCCGGACGGGCGGATCACCCAGAAGACCGGCATGTTCGTGCCCGCCTATCTCGTCCAGAAGGTGCCGCTGCGCACGTCCACGACCCCCGCCACCGAGCTGGGCATCCTCCCGGAGATCGCCCTGGTGCTGGTCGCCGCGGGCGGGATCGGCTGGGCGATCGCGTCCGGACTGCGCGCCCGGCGCGCCGGTGACGCGTAGCCGTACGCATGTCGTACGCGTGCCGTACGACCGCCGTATGACCGTCATACGACCCCTGAACCGGCCCTGACGTGGTGCACCGGCCCGCTAGGGTCGGGATCATGGCTACTCCCGATTTCATCCGCACGCTCAGGGCAACCGCCGGTCAACAGCTGCTGTGGCTCCCCGGGGTCACCGCGATCGTCTTCGACGACGAGGGCAGGGTGCTGCTCGGCCGGCGGTCCGACACGCGCAAGTGGTCGGTGATCGGCGGTATCCCGGAGCCGGGCGAGCAGCCCGCTGCCTGTGCGGTGCGGGAGGTCTTCGAGGAGACGGCGGTGCACTGCGTCGCCGAGCGGGTCGTCCTGGTGCAGGCGCTGGAGCCGGTGACCTATCCCAACGGCGACACGTGCCAGTACATGGACATCACCATCCGCTGCCGGGCCGTGGGCGGCGAGGCCCGCGTCAACGACGACGAGTCGCTGGAGGTCGGCTGGTTCACGGTCGACGCGCTGCCCGAACTGCATGAGTTCGGGCTCTTCCGGATCAAGCAAGCCATGTCGGATGCACCCACATGGTTTGACCCTATGACTGCGGGCTGAAGTATGGGTGGTCGCCATATGTGGTGACCGTGGGGCTCCGCTTAGGGTCGGCACATGACCTCGCCCACCCCCCTTCCGGGGCCCGGCCCCCGACCCCAGCCCCTCAGCCTCGACCTCGGCGGCCGCACCGCCCTCGTCACCGGTGCCGCCAGCGGCATCGGCCGCGCCTGCGCGCTGCGGCTCGCCGCCGCGGGGGCCGAGGTGCGCGCCGTCGACCGGGACGCGGCCGGCCTGGCCGAGCTGGCCCAGCAGGCGGAGCGGACCGGCGACCTCGCGGGCACCGTCGTACCCGTGGCCGTGGACCTCACCGACCTGGACGCCGCCGAACGCGCCGCCGCCGGCACCGATGTGCTGGTCAACAACGCCGGCCTGCAACTCGTGCGGCCCATCGAGGAGTTCCCGCCCGAGGTGTTCCACACGGTGCTCACGGTGATGCTGGAGGCACCCTTCCGCCTCATCCGCGGCGCCCTCCCGCACATGTACGCACAGGGCTGGGGCCGGATCGTCAATGTGTCCTCCGTCCATGGTCTGCGTGCCTCGGCCTTCAAGTCCGCCTATGTGGCCGCCAAACATGGCCTCGAAGGGCTGTCCAAGACGGCCGCCCTGGAAGGCGCCGCCCATGGAGTGACCTCAAACTGTGTGAACCCGGCCTATGTGCGCACCCCACTGGTCGAGAAGCAGATCGCCGACCAGGCACAGGCGCACGGCATCCCCGAGGACCGCGTGCTCTCCGAGGTCCTGCTGAAGGACAGCGCCGTGCGGCGACTCATCGAACCCGAGGAGGTCGCCGAGGCCGTGGCCTACCTGTGCAGCCCACAGGCGTCCTTCGTCACCGGCACCTCGCTCGTCCTGGACGGCGGGTGGACGGCCCACTGACCGGCCCGGCGGCACCGGCTCCGGGAGTTTTCCACAGGGCTGCCGGGCCGGGTGGCCCATACGGAATCCTGTGACCATGTCCCGCGATCACCTGCAGTCGGCACCCAGCGGCAGCGCCGAGGCCCCGTACCTCGACCTGCTGGCCCGCGACGCCTCCGTCGAGGCCTACGAGCAGCCCCTGCTGCGCGCCCGAGCCGAGGGCGAGCCGGCCGACCGCATCGCCGCGCTGGAAGAGGCCAGACTGCTCGCCCTGCGCGTACGCGCGGAGCTGGAGGGCCGCCGACGGCGCGAGGCGGAGCTGTCGGCGCTCTTCGAGACCGCCCACGACCTGGCCGGACTGCGCGATCTGGACGCCGTCCTCCAGGCGATCGTGCAGCGCGCCCGCTCCCTGCTGGGCACGGACGTCGCCTACCTCAGCCTCAACGACCCGGCCCGCGGCGACACCTACATGCGGGTCACGGAGGGCTCCGTCTCCGCCCGCTTCCAGCAACTGCGCCTCGGCATGGGAGAGGGGCTCGGCGGACTCGTCGCGCAGACCGCGCGGCCGTACGTCACCGACGACTACTTCCAGGACGGCCGCCTCCAGCACACCCTCACCATCGACGCCGGCGTCCGCGACGAAGGGCTGGTCGCCATCCTCGGCGTCCCCCTGATGCTCGGCCCGCACGTGATCGGCGTCCTGTTCGCGGCGGACCGGCGCGCGAGGGTCTTCGAACGCGGGCAGATCGCCCTGCTCGGCTCCTTCGCGGCGCTCGCCGCGGCGGCCATCGACACCGCCAACCTGCTCACCGAGACCCGCGCCGCCCTGGCCGGCCTGGAGCACGCCAACGAGATCATCCGCGACCGCAGCGCCGTCATCGAGCGCGCGTCCGACGTCCACGACCGGCTCGCCGAACTCGTCCTGCGCGGCGGCGGAGTCCACGACGTGGCCGCCGCCGTCTCCCAGGTCCTGGCCGGAACCGTCGAGTTCACGGAGGCCACGTCGGCACCGCCCGAGGCGCTGGAGGCGTCCCGCGCCGAGGGACACGCGGTACGGCACGGCACCGACTGGATCGCCGCGGTCGCCGCCGGCGGCGAACTCCTCGGCGCGCTGGTCCTGCGCGGCCACCCCGGCCTCGACCCGGTCGACCAGCGCACCCTGGAGCGCGCGGCGATGGTCACCTCCCTGCTGCTGCTCGCCCGCCGCTCCGCCGCCGAGGCCGAACAGCGCGTGCGCGGCGAGCTGCTGGACGACCTGCTGGACGCGCGCGACCGGGACCCTCGGCTGGTGCGCGAGCGCGCCAGCCGCCTCCAGGCGGACCTGGACGCCACCCATGTCGTCCTCGCCGCCCGCCTCGACGGCCCGGCGGCCGACGCCGACGAGGAGGCCGCGGCCCGCCGCCGGCTCTGGTCCGCCGCGTCCCACCTCGCGGCCACCCGGCAGGGCCTCGCCGCGGCCCGCGACGGCGGCACGGTCCTGCTGCTGCCGCTCCGCGCCGGCGACACCGCCACGGACGTGGCCCGCCGCACCGCCCGCCATCTGGGCACGGCCGTCCACCAGCCGGTCACGGTCGGCGCCTCCGCGCCCGTCACCGACCTCGCCGCGCATCCCGAGACCGTGGCCGCCGCCTATGCCGAGGGCCGCCGCTGCCTGGACGCGCTGCACCTGCTGGGCCGGGCCGGGGACGGCGCGGCGGCCGAGGACTTCGGCTTCCTCGGCCTGCTCCTCGCGGGCGAACGGGACATCGCCGGGTTCGTCGAGCGGACCATCGGCCCGGTGGTGTCGTACGACGAGCGGCGCGGCACGGAACTGCTGCGGACCCTGGACGCCTACTTCGAGGGCGGGATGAGCCCGGCGCGCACCAAGGACGCGTTGCACGTCCATGTGAACACGGTGGCGCAGCGGCTGGAGCGCGTGGGCCGCCTGCTGGGCGAGGACTGGCAGACGCCCGCGCGGGCCCTGGAGATCCAACTGGCGCTGCGACTGCACCGGCTGGCGGCCCCGGGACGCCACTGACCGGCCCCGCGCGGGGGCCGGTCAGAACGTCGGTACGGTGCCGGCGGGGCCGGTCGGCACGGACGCGGGCGACGGCGCCGCTCAGACGGTGTGCGCCTCGGTGGCCGGACTCACCGCGGAGGACTCCCCGCCCTCATCCTCGATCCGGGCCAGGTCGCGGTGGCGCGTCTCCCGCCCGAGACCCACCGCGATCAAGGTCAGCACGGCGGCGGCGATCACGTACAGCGCGATCGGGGTGGAGCTGTCGTAGTCCGCGAGCAGCGCGGTGGCGATGAGCGGGGCGGGCGCGCCGGCCGCCACGGAGGCGAACTGGGCGCCGATGGACGCGCCCGAGTACCGCATCCGCGTCGCGAACATCTCGGCGAAGAAGGCTGCCTGGGGCGCGTACATGGCGCCGTGCAGCACGAGCCCGACGGTGACGGCGAGGATCAGGTACCCGAACGAGCCCGTGTCCACGAGCGCGAAGAAGGGGAACATCCACAGCCCGATACCGGCCGCGCCGAGCAGGTACACGGGGCGCCGGCCGACCCGGTCGGACAGCGCGCCCCAGGCCGGGATGACGGCGAAGTGCACGGCCGAGCCGATGAGTACGGCGTTGAGGGCGGTCTGCTTGGAGACGCCGGCCGCGGTGGTGGCGTAGACGAGGATGAAGGCGGTGATGACGTAGTAGCTGATGTTCTCCGCCATGCGGGCGCCCATCGCCACGAGGACGTCCCGCCAGTGGTGCCGCAGCACGGAGACGAGCGGCAGCTTCTCCTGCGCGCCGTCCCGCCGCGCCTCGGCCCGCTCCAGCGCCTCCTTGAAGACGGGCGATTCATCGACAGACAGACGAATCCACAAACCGACGAGCACGAGCACCCCGGAGAGCAGGAAGGGGATCCGCCATCCCCAGGTGCCGAAGGCGTCGTCGGACAGTACGGCGGTGAGCAGCGACAGCACACCGGTCGCGAGCAACTGCCCGGCCGGCGCGCCGGTCTGCGGCCAGGAGGCCCAGAAGCCGCGCCGCCGCGCGTCGCCGTGCTCCGACACCAGCAGGACGGCACCGCCCCACTCGCCGCCGAGCGCGAAGCCCTGCACCAGCCGCAGCACGGTGAGCAGCACGGGCGCGGCGGTGCCGACGGTGGCGTGCGTGGGCAGCAGGCCGATGGCGAACGTGGCCCCGCCCATCAGCAGCAGGCTGAGCACCAGCAGCTTCTTCCGTCCCAGCCGGTCACCGTAGTGCCCGAAGACGAGCGCGCCCAGCGGCCGGGCGGCGAAGCCCACGGCGTACGTCAGGAACGACAGCAGCGTGCCGACGAGCGGGTCGGAGCCCGGGAAGAACAGCTTGTTGAACACCAGCGCGGCGGCGGAGCCGTAGAGGAAGAAGTCGTACCACTCGATGGTGGTCCCGATGAGGCTCGCGGCGACGATCCTGGGGAGGCTGGCGGGGGGTGGGGGAGCGGTGGTTCCGGAGGCCATGTGCGCCACTTCCTCGTGTGCGGTGGGGACGGGTACGTGTCGGCACACCGTAGAAACACGCAGGTCAGCCGCACATGTGGCGGGGCAACATAGTTATGGGGTCGGCTATGCGTCCAACCACCATGACGGCTTACGGAAGGGCGGCTGGGAAGGACCGCAGCCGTTGCCACCCGGCACCCGAAAGATCACCGCGCTCACCCCGGCCGCAACAGGAAGCGGCATTTTCGTGCGCCGGCCTGGAGAGGGGAATGCGCAGGCCGACAACGGTATCTAGGGTGGGGAGTGCGGTGACACAGCCTGGAAACGAGTGACGAGGCAGGAAGACGCGCGACGCAGGGTCCGGTCCGCCGCAGGCCCGGACGCGACGAGTGGCGACCGGCGCGCATGGTGCGTATGCCGTCGAGTGTCGGGGATGGACCAGGGTGGTTCTGAACCATGAGCGATGTACATCGGCTTGAGCGCAGCTCGGCCAACCTGGACGAGGGCACCGTGCTCGCGGCGTGGGAACGGTTCGTGCAGGGCCAGGACGAGGTCCCCGGTGTCCGGCCCCTGGTGGCGATCTCCTGGCATCGCTGCCGAGAGCAATACCGGGTCGATCCTCACCTCACGGAGGCTCCGGTGGCCGTCGCGGAGCTCGACCATACGCCGGAGCGCGATGTCGTCTTCGCTGAGCTGGGGTTCCGTGCTGCCTCCCTGGCACACGAAGTGGGCAATCTCGGTGGCGTCGTCACCGTCACCGATGCCACCGGCCGGATCCTGGCCGAGTGGGGTGACCAAGCCACGCTCGCCAGAGCCGGCGACCCGAATCTGGCGCCCTGGTTCTGCTGGTCCGAGTGCGCGGTCGGCACGAACGGCATGGGCACGGCGCTTGAGGCGCACGGCCCGGTGACGATCGGGGGTGCGGAGCACTGGTGCGAGGTGCTCCACGACTGGGTCGGCGCGGGCATCGCGGTGCGCGACGTGGTGACCAGAGAACCGATCGCGGTCCTGAATGTCTGCCGCTGGCGCAGCCGACTCCCCGCGTCGACGGAAAGCTGGCTGGCGAACGCGGCCGCCATGACCCAGTGCCCCCTGAGGAGGCGCGCCCGGGACAGCGGTGCCGAGTTGGTCGCGGCCTACACCCGGACCAGAGCACAGTCCGGTGCGGCACTCGCCGCGGTCGACACCGCGGGCAAGGTGGTGATCGCCGACGACATGGCAAGCGTGCTCCTGGGCGTCCCGGCATGCACCCCGGCGGTCGACCCCACGCTGCGATGGAACCCCGGGGTGCCAGAATTGATCACTGCTGCCCGGTATGCCGCTGGGCAGGCGGTCGACAATCCTGACTGGGTCGGCTCGACGCAGATCTTCGCCCACCTCGCCGACGAACCGACATCGATCAGCATCCGACCCGTCTTCTCATCCGGACGCCTGATCGGGAACCTGGTCTCCTTCGGTGCCACCGACGGGGCGCAGTTGCCCCAGGCGGAGCGGGTCGTGCACCTTCCGACGCAGCCGCGCCGACTCGTCGCGGTGCGGGACAACCGGATGGTGCTGCTGCGGCTGCCGGAAGTCTCCTTCGCCGAATCGCAGGGGAACGACGTCTGGCTCTCCACCGACCAGGGGCGATTGCGCGTCACCTCGCTGAGTCTGGACAAACTCGAAGACGAGCTGGCGGATGCCGGCTTCCTGCGGGTTCACCGCCGGTACGTGGTCAACCTCAGCCGTGTCAGCGAGATAGAGCGCGGGCTCAAGGGCGAGCTGTCTTTGGTCATGGACGACCGGGCGAACGCCATGGTGCCGGTTTCCCGGCGGCACGCGCCGGTCCTGCGTCGCGCGCTGGGCATCTGAGTTTCCCCCTCACGACCTCTGTTCCCGGAAGGAAGAGTCCCGTGTCTGACAGTCCTGATGCCGTTGACGGCGGGATGAACGTCGGGGGCGGGGGCGGCCTCGGCCTCTCCGCTCCTACAGGGCCCCGCAGTCACGCGATGGGGGGCCCGAGCAACCGCGCCAGGTGGCCGGACCGGCTCGACCTGGCGATTCTCCGGAAACACCCCGCACTGGCCGATCCCATGGGCGAGGACTTCGACTATGCCGCGGAGTTCCGGACGCTCGACCTCGACGCTCTGGCGCGGGACGTCGACGAGGTGCTCACGACGTCCCAGGAGTGGTGGCCGGCCGACTTCGGCCACTACGGGCCGCTCATGATCCGGATGGTGTGGCACAGCGCAGGTACGTACCGCACCCATGACGGCCGTGGTGGCGCCGGCGCCGGCCTGCAGCGTTTCGCGCCGGTGAACAGCTGGCCGGACAATCGCAATCTCGACAAGGCGCGCCGGCTGCTCTGGCCGGTGAAGAAGAAGTACGGCCGCAAGATCTCCTGGGCCGACCTGATGATCTTCGCGGGCAACCGTGCCCTGGAGACGATGGGCCTCACGACCTTCGGCTTCGCCGGCGGCCGGGCGGACGTCTTCGCGCCCGGCGAGGACGTCTACTGGGGCCCCGAGCACGCCTGGCTCGGCGACGAACGTCACGACGGTGTCCGGGAGCTGGAGCACCCTCTGGCCGCCGACCAGATGGGCCTCATCTACGTCAACCCGGAGGGCCCGAACACCGTCCCGGACCCGGTCACCGCGGCCCGGGACATTCGCCAGACGTTCCGGCGCATGGGAATGAACGACGAGGAGACCGTCGCGCTCATCGCCGGCGGTCACACGTTCGGCAAAACCCACGGCGCGGCCGACCCGGTCGCCTGCCTCGGCCCCGAACCCGAGGGCGCCCCCCTTGAGGAGCAGGGATTGGGGTGGAGGAGCAGTCACGGCACCGGGAAGGGCAGGGACGCCGTCTCCAGCGGGCTTGAGGGTACGTGGACCCCCACCCCGACGAGATGGGACAACAGCTTCTTCGAGACCCTGTTCGGCTATGAGTGGGACCTGGAGCTGAGCCCCGCCGGTCTGTGGCAGTGGATCCCGAGGGACGGCGGCGGGGCCGGCACCGTGCCGGACGCCCACGATCCGTCGACGACACACGCCCCGACGATCCTGACGACGGACCTCGCGCTTCGGTCGGACCCCGTCTACGAGTCGATCTCTCGACGCTTCCTGGAGAACCCGGACCAGCTCGCGGACGCGTTCGCCCGGGTCTGGTTCAAGCTGACTCACCTCGACATGGGCCCGATCCAGCGCTACCTCGGACCGCTGGTTCCCCGGCAGACGCTGCTCTGGCAGGACCCGGTCCCGGCCGTGGACCACGTGCTCGTCGGGGACGCGGACATCGCCGCGCTCAAGAGCCAGGTCCTCGCATCCGGGCTGTCCGTCTCCCAGCTCGTCTCGACCGCGTGGGCGTCGGCCTCGACGTTCCGCGTCAGCGACAAGCGGGGTGGAGCCAACGGCGCGCGCATCCGCCTTGAGCCACAGCGGGGCTGGGAGGTCAACGACCCCGAAACCCTGGCACGAGTGCTGCGCACACTGGAGGCGATCCAGGAGTCCTTCAACAGTCTCCAGACCGAGAACAAGAAGATCTCGCTGGCCGACCTCATCGTGCTCGGCGGAGCCGCCGCCGTCGAGCAGGCCGCCAAGACCGCCGGCCACGACGTCCAGGTCCCCTTCAGCCCGGGACGCACGGACGCGACGCGGGAGTGGACCGATGTGGAGTCCTTCTCCGCGCTCGAACCGGCCGCGGACGGGTTCCGCAACTACCGAGGCAAGGGCAGCCGGCTGCCGTCGGAGCACCTGCTGGTCGACCGCGCGAACCTGCTGGACCTGAGCGTGCCCGAGATGACCGTCCTCGTGGGTGGCCTGCGGGTGCTGGGCGCCAACCACCAGCAGTCGCCACTGGGTGTCCTCACCTCGGCGCCCGGGTCGCTGACCAACGACTTCTTCGTGAATCTGCTCGACACGGGCACGGAATGGACGCCGACATCCGCGGATGCGGAAACCTTCGAGGGGCGCGACCGCGCCACCGGCGAGGTCAGGTGGACCGGTAGCCGCGTCGACCTCGTCTTCGGCTCGAACCCCGAGCTGCGCGCCGTCGCGGAGGTCTACGCCGGCGACGACGCACGGGAGAAGTTCGTGCAGGACTTCGTCGCCGCATGGACCAAGGTCATGAACCTCGATCGGTACGACCTCGCTTGATCGACGCGTCGCCGTGCGGCCCGGCTGCTCCGAACGGGGGCAGATCGGTGACGAACGGCAGATGGTCGCGGACGAACGGCACGAGTCGGCCCGAACCAGGACGCACCTTGTCGGTGTGATCCGTCCGGCGTAGCGTCTTTCCTGAGTACAGACTTCACATCCTTTCCGCTGTTATTCATTCAGCGTTGCGCGCTCCTTGCGTACCGATTCCCGCCGGGCAGCACGCGACGCTAAGAGGGAAATACAGGGAATCGGATGAGGGGAGAGAAGCCCCGATGACGACGACCGCGCACGAGCGAGCCGACCTGCTCGACAAGCTGGGGTTGGCCACACAGAACAAAGCAGCGCTGGGTCAAGTGCTGGGAACCGGGACCATCGGGCAAGCCACCGAGGAACCGGACGGCCGCATGAAGGCCACAATTCGCATCCACCCGGACGAGCTGAGCTGGGATCCTTCTATTCTTGTCATGCCCCACGGAGGCGATATCGAGCTGGAGCTCGTCAATGACGACAAGAACACGCACTGCGCACTTCTGCCGAGCAATGGCGACAGGAAGTTCATCTGGCTGGTGAACCATTCGCACGGGCATGCGCACCTCAACCTCGACGGTCCGGGCTACTACTGGTTCGGCTCGCCCACGGGCAATGACGAGGGCCGGGGGCTGACCGGATCCATAGTGGTCCTGGGAGACGCTCCGCCGGAGGCTCGCCTCGACCGTCCCGAACAGCCGCGGCCGTAGGCAGAAGCAGGAGGTGGAGGAAATGACCGTCGACTACGCCGACTACGTCGACGCGGGTGAGGCTGTCGACCAGGGAACCCTGAACTACAAGACCCCCGGTGGAGACGTCGCGCCGCCGGTAGTGGCCGGTGTCGACTACGAGCGCATACTCAACGCCCGCCAGGAGCCCCAGAACTGGCTGACCTACTACGGCGCCTACAACGGGCAACGCTACAGCCCGCTGGACCAGATCAACACGGACAACGTCAAGCGCATGGTCCCCGCCTGGGTCTTCCAGGCCGGCACGACCGGACTGATCGCGGGCGCGTCGACCTACTCGTTCGAGGCCGCCCCGATCGTCGTCGACGGGGTCATGTTCCTCTCCGGCTGGGACGGCTGGGTCTGGGCCCTCGACGCCAAGACGGGTGTGGAGATCTGGCGGTACAAGCACGCGGTCCCCTTCGACGTGTCCCTGTGCTGCGGGAACGTGAACCGCGGGGTCGCCGTGGCCCAGGGGAAGGTCTTCTTCGTCACGGCGAACGCCCGTGTGCTCGCGCTCGACGCCACCACCGGCAAGCGGGTCTGGGACAAGACCTACGGGGACGTCCGGGCCGGGGAGAGCGCCACGCTCGCCCCTCTGGTCGTGAAGAACATGGTCATCGTCGGAAGTTCCGGTGGCGAGTTCGGCGTACGAGGCCACCTCGACGCGTTCGCTCTCGAAACCGGCGAGCACCAGTGGCGCTGCTACACGGTGCCCAAGCCCGGGGAGCCCGGCTCGGAGACCTGGCCCGCCGACGGCGAGGCCTGGGCACGGGGCGGGGCGAACTGCTGGATCACCGGCACCTTCGACCCGGAGACGAACCTGCTGTACGTGGGCACCGGCAACCCGGCGCCCGACTTCGACGGCGAGGTCCGCGAGGGCGACAACCTGTTCACCGACAGCATCATCGCCGTGGACGTGGACAGCGGTCAGATCCGCTGGCACTACCAGTGCACCCCGCACGACGTGTGGGACTACGACAGCATCGGCGAGTGCATTCTGTTCGAGGAGGACGGACGCAAACTGCTGGGGCACTTCGACAAGAACGGCTACTTCTTCGTCCTCGACCGCACGAACGGCGAGAAGGTCGGGATCACTCCCTTCGTCGACCGCATCACATGGGGGGCGATCACGAGGGACGGCCAGGTGACGGCCAAGGTGTACCCGGACAAGGAGGGAGAACCGGTCCACTTCTACCCGGGTCCGGCCGGTGCCAAGGAATGGACCCACGCGTCCTACAGTCCGAGGACCGGGCTCTTCTACGTCCCGGTCCAGGACACCGGTGCCACGGCCACCCGGCGGCGGCGGGAGTTCAAGGAGAGCATTCCGTACTGGGGTGCGGGCGTCCAGGTGGACATCGAGGACATGGCGGGGTCCATCAGCGCCTTCGACAGCGCCGGCGAGGAGAAGTGGCGCTGGCGCAACGACCTCCCGATGTGCGCCTCGACGCTGGCCACCGGCGGTGACCTGGTGTTCGCCGGTGAACCCTCCGGGGAGTTCAACGCACTCGACGCCCGCACCGGGGAGTTGCTGTGGCAGTTCCAGTGCGGAAGCGGCCACCACAGCAGCCCGACCACCTACATGGTCGACGGCAGGCAGTACGTGGCCGTGCCCGTCGGATGGGGCGGATGGGCCGAGGGATTCCTCCCCGGCATGCTCGGCGCGGGGCACGGAAGCGCCCTGATCGTGTTCGCCCTTCCGGAACCGTCGTAGCGCGGAACCGGAGCCTGACGTGGGTCCGGCAGAGAGGAGGTGAATCCATGGAGTCTCAGCTCGCTGTGTGGGAGACGCCCGACTTCGACGAGATCACAGTCGCGGCAGAGGTGACCATGTACCTCGCTCGGTTGGAGGACTAGCGGATGTGGGGAGGCGCCGGACTGGCCCGGTGCCTCCCGACGGCTCGTTCACGGGTGGCCATGGACGGCGTTGAGGTCCAGGGGTAGAGGCGTGACGACAACAACCATCACAACCGGCGCCGACGGCTTCGTCGAGACGTTGCGGGCCCACTCGCGGCGATACCACGACCAGCACCCGTTCCACGTCCGGATGAACGCCGGCCGGCTGAGCCGCCGGCAGATCCAGGGCTGGGTGGCCAACCGCTTCTACTACCAGGAGAACATCCCCCGCAAGGACGCCGCGATCCTTTCCAACTGCCCCGACGTGGAGGTCCGTCGTCGCTGGATCCGACGGATCGTCGAGCACGACGGCACTGCCGCGGGCGAGGGCGGCATCGAGGCGTGGCTGCGCCTCGCCGAGGCCGCCGGGCTGACCCGTGAGGAGGTCCGGGACCACCGGCACCTGGTACCGGGGGTGCGGTTCGCCGTCGACGCCTACGTGACCTTCGCCCGGACCAGCCCGTGGGTGGAGGCGGTGGCGTCCTCGCTCACCGAACTGTTCGCGCCCGACCTGATGGCGGCGCGGCTCGCCGCGTTCGAGCGGTGGTACCCGTGGATCGCCCCCGAGGGCCTTGCCTACTTCCGCGCCCGCCTGGAGCAGGCCCCCCGCGACTGTGAGCACGCCCTGGAGGTGGTCACCGCGCACTGCCTCTCCGCCGAGGCCCAGGCGCGCGCCGTCGACGCGCTGTCGTTCAAGTGCGATGTCCTGTGGAGCCTCATGGACGCCATCGACCAGGCCTACGTGGAGTGACCACCATGGACCCGACCCATACCGGCACGACCCGGAGCATCAGCACGACCCGGCCCGGCGTCGGGGTGTCCGGCTCGGACCGGCCCCGGTTGGCGGCCCATGTCCGGCTCACCTTCTGCCGGACCAGGCAGTGCAAGGTCCTGCTGCACCCCGAGACGGTGGTGGTTCTGAACGGCAGCGGCGCGGCCATCCTCGAACTGTGCGACGGGCGGCACACCGTGGCCGAGATCGTGGGCGAACTGGGCGCGCGCTACGAGACCGTCCCCGACGACGACGTCAGGCAGTTCCTGGGCCGGCTCGTCGCCCGGCGCTGGGTGGAGCTCACCGATGGATAGCCCCCTCGGGCTGCTCGCCGAGCTGACCTACCGCTGCCCGCTGGCCTGCCCCTACTGCTCCAACCCGCTGAACCTGGCCGACTACCAGGACGAGCTGACCACTGACGAGTGGCTCCGGGTGCTGACCGAGGCCGAGGACCTGGGAGTCCTGCAGTGCCACCTGTCCGGCGGGGAGCCTCTGCTGCGGCGCGACCTGGTGCGGCTCGTCGCGCACGCCCATGCCCTGGGCCTCTACACCAACCTCATCACCAGCGCCCTCGGGTTCTCGCGTCCGAGGGCCGAGCAGTTGCGGGCCGCCGGTCTGGATCACGTACAGATCAGCATCCAGGCCGACGAACCGACCGTGTCCGACCGGATCGCCGGGATCCCGTCCTTCCGGCGCAAGATCGAGGCGATGGGTGTGGTCAAGGAGCTGGGCTGGCCGCTCACGGTGAACGTGGTCCTGCACCGGCACAACATCGACCGCGTCGCCGACGTGCTCGCCCTGGCCGAGGAGGTGGGCGCGGACCGGGTGGAGCTCGCCAACACCCAGTACTACGGCTGGGCCTGGCGGAACCGTGCCGCGCTGCTGCCGAGCCGGGCCCAGCTAGAAGCGGCCGAGGCCGTCGTACGGGCCGCCGACGAGCGGTTGCGGGGCCGTATGGACATCGTCTACGTCATCCCCGACTACTACAGCCGCTACCCGAAGCCCTGCATGGGCGGCTGGGCCTCCCGGCAGCTGACCGTGACGCCGAACGGTGACGTCCTGCCCTGCCCGGCCGCCCAGTCCCTGCCGTTGCCGCGGGCGAGTGTGCGGGAGGACCCGCTGGAGCGCATCTGGGCCGAGGCCCCCGTGATGACCGCGTTCCGCGGGACCGACTGGATGCCGGAACCCTGCCGGAGCTGCCCCCGGCGGGAGGTGGACTTCGGCGGGTGTCGCTGCCAGGCGTTCCTGCTCACCGGCGACGCCGCCCGCACCGACCCGGTCTGTTACCTGTCGCCGGACCACGACCTGGTGGCCAGGGCGGTCGAGGCCGCCAACGCCGGCTCGCGGGACGACGACCTTCCGCTGGTGCCCCGCCCGCACCGACCGGGTCTGCCACCTGTCGCCCGGTGACGACCCGGCGGCCAGAGCGGTCGAGGCCCCCTGCCGGCTCGCGGGTCTGCGATCTTCCGCCGCTCCTCTGTTCGCAGGCCGGCCTGCCTCCCGGTGGAGCGGGTCAGTCGCCGAACCAGAACGGCAGCGTCCCGGCGGCGATGATCAAGGTGACCCCGCTCATCAGGTCCGAGCGGATCCGGATCAGGCGCGCCGCGGCCCGCCCGAGTTGCAGCCCGACCAGCGACAACACGGCCGTCATGCCGCCGAAGACGGCGGCCGAGAACCACGGCGAGAGCCCGAGAACCCCCAGGCTCGCCCCGGCGAGCAAGTTGTCCAGGCTCAGTGTCAACGGGATGCCGAACAACGCCCACGGGTGGTCCAGCTCGTCCGGCTCGGGGTTCCGGAGGGACGAGATGACGAGGTAGAGGCCGTACCCGCCGAGCGCGGCCGCGCCCACCACATCGGCGACGTCCCCGACGGACTCCCCGATCTGGTGACCGATCAGCATCCCGACCAGGGGCATGATCGCGTCCCATAGCCCGAAGGTCAGCGCGACCTGCACCGCGCGCTTCAAACCGAATGGGAGCGTGCCGAGCGCGATCGATACTCGGAGATTGTCGAGACTGAGTACAAAACCCAGGACCACTATTTCCCAGATCATGGCGACACGGCTGCCCGATGACGACCGGCGTCGACGGAAACGACTCCGCCTTCATCAGCATGCACCACAATTCAAAAGAATATCCCAGGCGGTTCACGAAATAAACCTGGCGAACCGATTTCCGGAGAATCTTTGCGGGGGCGCCGGCTTGTTGAACCTGTGCACCTCATTGTTGATACATGTCGTGGTGTCAGGCGGTCGGGCTGCCCGCGACCCACTGCTTCCACGGCATGTTCCAGTCGCTGAGGCCGTTGTCCGGGGCCAGGCTGGTCTTGTCGTCGGAGTTCTTGACGACCACGACGTCACCGATCATCGACTGGTCGAAGAACCACGCGGCGGGCTCCCTGCCGTCGCCGCCGCCCCTGACGTCCTTCAGGCCCACGCAGCCGTGGCTGGTGTTCACCTTGCCGAAGATCGAGTCGGCGGCCCAGTAGTTGCCGTGGATGAACGTGCCCGAGTCGGTCAGGCGCATGGCGTGCGGTACGGCCTTGATGTCGTACGAGGGCTTGCCGTCCTTCTCCGTCAGGCCGACGCTCGCACCGTTCATGTGGACGTGCCCGAACTTCTCGGAGATCACCATCTGGCCGTTGTACGTCGGGTGCTCGGAGCTGCCGGACGAGATCGGGATGGTCTTGATCGTCTTGCCGTCCCGTACGACGGTCATCTGCTTGGTCCTGGCGTCGACGGTGCTGATCTGGCTCCGGCCGATCTTGAACCTGACCGTCTTCCGGACGCCGTCTCGGTTGAGCGTGACGGTGACGGTGGAGCCGGACTTCCAGTACTTCTCGGGGCGGAAGTCCAGGCGGTGGTCGTTCATCCAGTGACCGACGACCTGCTGGCCGCTGCTGGAGCTGACCTGGATCTCCGACTCCACGGCGGCCTTGTCGCCGATCGCCTTGCCGAAGGTGAACGTCACGGGCATGCCCACGCCGACGGTCGAGCCGTCCTGGGGGGAGAGGTGCCCGATGAAGTCGTTCGGGGAGACGGTGGTGATCGTGGCGTTGCCGGTGGCGGAGCGGCCCTTGGCGTCCTCGGCCTCGGCGGCGATCTGATACCTGGTGGCACGCTCCAGCCGTCCGTCCGGCTTCCAGGAAGTGCCGTCCGCGGACAGGGTGCCCGGGACCTCGGCACCGGTCGCGACGGCGGTCATGGTCACCTTGGTGAGCTTGCCCTTGCTGACGGTCACACTGACCGGGCCGTCGATCCCGACGCCGTAGGTGCCTTCCCCGGGCGTGATCTTTATTCGGGCGTCGGAGGCTTCCTGGGTGGCCGCCTGGCTTGCCTGCGCCTGCGGTTTCGGCTGGTTCCCGGCGTCGTTGTCGCCGGTGGCGGCGTTGCTCGTACCACCTAGGGCCGTGAGGGCGAGTACGCCGCCGAGTACGCCGGTCGTAGCCACCAGCCCGGTGCGACGTGTGAACAGCGTGATCAAGCGCTTCTCCATGCCACTGGTCTTTGCATTCCTCCGCTGATCGCCGAAGGAGCGCAACCAGCTATGCCATCACTTATAGGCATACCCAGCTCCAAAAATGGGCAATTTGTGGTGAAGGCCACGCATCTGTCGGAGTGGCGGTCCGCACACGATCTTGGCGACGATGCGGCACCCTGCCAGGTCAGTCCCCGTCCTGTCCCGCCATCTCCGCGAGCAGGGACCAGTCCTCCTGCGGAATCGTCATGTTGACGATGCGCGGCGTCTCGGCGAGGTGTGGCGGCAGCGTCCGCTGCGCGTCGCGGAAGTGCTGCGATCGGACGTGCGCGGCGCCCGCCTCGTCGTCGCGGAACGCCTCGACGAGCACGTACTCGGTCGGATCGTCGACGCTGCGGGACCAGTCGAACCACAGGCACCCCGGTTCGGCGCGTGTCGCCTCGGTGAACGCGGCCGAGATCTCCGGCCATCGGTCGGCGTGCTCCGGCCGCACCCGGAATTTCGCGGTGATGAAGATCATTCCAAGCTCCTCGGTCGACGGGCTCCGTGTCGCGTGCGTCCATGGTCGGTGCGGTCCGCCGCTGACGCCGCCGCCGACGCGCCGGGTGATGTCCGGGCAGGGCGGCGCCCGGGGTGTCACCTCGGCTCACAGGCCGGGATCGTCGAACTGGTCGAGGTCGAACTGGTCGAGGAGGAAGTCGACCGGTGCGAGGCGCGGGGCGGCCGACGTGCCGTCGTGAAGAACCTGTTCGGCCCAGATGACCTTGCCGCGGGTGGTGTACCGCGTCCCCCATCGCTGAGCGAACTGTGCCACCAGGAACAGACCCCGCCCGCCTTCGTCCGTGGTAGCCGCCCGCCGCAGGCGGGGCGAGGTGCCGCTGCCGTCCGAGACCTCGCAGATCAGACAGCGCCCGTGCAGCAGCCGCACGCCCACCGGCGGTGAGCCGTACCGGATCGCGTTCGTGACCAGCTCGCTGACGATCAGCTCCGTGGCGAATCCGGTCTCCTCCAGCCCCCACGTGCGCAACGTCTCCCTGCAACGTGCCCGCACCGAGGGAACCAGCGCCGGATCCGACGGCACGTCCCACTCGGCCACGCGGGAGGGCGGGAACGTCCGGGTGCGTGCCGTGAGCAGCGCGATGTCGTCGGAGGAGTGCGACGGCTTGAGCGCGTCGATCACGGTCTGGCACGTCTCGTCCGGGGTGCGGCTCCCGGACCCGTCCAACGCCCGGCGCAGCCTCTCCAGCCCGACGTCGATGTCCTGGTCGCGGTCCTCCACCAGACCGTCGGTGTACAACACCAGCTGGGAACCCTCCGGCAGGGACAGCTCGGTGGTCTCGAAGGGGTAGCCGCCCAGACCGAGGGGCGCCGAGGCCGGCACCCCGGCACAGGTGACCGTCCCGTCCGGGCGGACCACCACCGGTTCCGGATGCCCCGCGCGGGCCATGGTGCAGGCCCCCGCCACCGGGTCGTAGACCGCGTAGAGGCAGGTCGCCCCGGTCACGCCCACGCCCTCGTGGTCTCCCGCGGCATCACCCGCGCGCTCCTCGTCGTCCATGCGGACGACCAGGTCGTCCAGGTTCCCGAGCACCTCGTCCACGGGCAGGTCCAGGACGGCGAAGTTGTGCACCGCGGTACGCAGCCGGCCCATCGTCGCCGCCGCGTGCAGGCCGCGCCCGACGACGTCGCCCATCACCAGGGCCACACGGGTACCCGGGAGCGGTATGACGTCGAACCAGTCCCCGCCACCCCCGCCTCCGCCGGCAGATACCGCCAGGCCACCTCCAGGGCGTCCTGGTCCGGCTGCCCGCGCGGCAGCAGGCTGCGCTGGAGCGCCACCGCCGTGGCGTGCTCCCGGGTGAACCTCCGCGCGTTGTCGATGGCCACCGCCGCCCGCACGGCCAGTTCCTCCGCGAAGGCGAGATCCTCCGGCTCGAACGCCGGGGACTCCACCGTCCGGTAGAAGTTCACCACACCCAGCGCCACGTTCCGCGCCCGCAGCGGCACGGTCACCAGCGACCGCAACCCGCACTCCAGGGCCCTTCGGGAGCGCTCCGGATCCTGTTCCCGCCAGCCGTGGGCCTGCCGCAGGTCCGCCTCCAGCACGCCCCGTCCCTCCTGCAGCGTCCGCATCTGCGGGCTCCGGGCCGAGAAGGTGATCACTTCGCCCAGCGGATACACCGGGACCCTCCGCCGGGCGCCGCCGATCGCCGCCCGGCGCAGCTGCCGCCAGCCCTCGGCGGTCGGCTCCCACCCCCGCAGCACCGCGTCGAGCAGATCCACCGTCACCAGGTCGGCGAACTGCGGCGCCGCCACCTCGGCCAGCTCCTGGGCCGTACGCTCCACGTCCAGCGTCGTGCCGATCCCCACGCCCGCCTCGTACAGCAGGTCCAGCCGCTCCCGTGCGACCTCCGCCCGCCCCGAGACCGCCGCCAGTTCCGTGGTGTCCCGCAGGGTCACCACGCTGCCTCCCCGGGCGGCCCGCGGGTACGTGGGCCGCTTGTTCACCGCCAGCAACCGGTTCCCCGCGCGATACACCTCATCGTCGACCGCCTCCGGCGACGACAGCAGGCGCATGACCGGCTCCGGCAGTCCCAGCTCCCGCACCGGTAGCCCCTGTAGGTCCTCCGGCAGTCCGAGCAGCCGCGTCGCCTCGTCGTTCGCCAGCAGCAGTCGCCCGTCGGCATCGATGATCAGCACACCCTCCCGCACCGCGTGCAGGACCGCGTCGTGGTGCTCGTACAACTGCGCCAGCTCCACCGGGGACAGGCCGTGCGTCTGCCGCCGCAGCCGCCGGGACACCAGCGTGGTGCCCGCCGTGGCCAGCGCCAGCGCGGTCGCGCCACTGCCCAGGATGATCGGCAGCTGCGGCAGCCACAGGGCCGCGACGTTCCTGACCGTGAGTCCGGCGGAGACCAGCCCTACCACCTTGCCCCGCGGGTCGGTCACCGGGACCACGGCCTGCACGTCGGTCCCCCTGCCCGCGGGCAGGGGCGGCCCGCCGGCCTGCTCGACGACGGTGTGGCCCTTCAGCGCCGGTTCGATGGTGCCGACGAACTGCTTCCCGATCTCGCGCGGGTAGGGGTACGTGTACCGGATCCCGGTCGTGCTCAGGACGACGATGAAATCCATGCCTGTGCGTTTGCGCGCCGCCTCGGCCCGTGGCTGGAGCACCGCTGACGGATCCCGGCTCCGCAGGGCCGCGGCCGTGCCCGGGGCGCTCGCGAAGGACTGGGCCGCGATGACCGACGCGCGTCGCCCCTGCTGCAGAGCGTCCCGCGCCGCCTGGAGGATCATGCCCACCACCGTGGCCAGGACGAGCAGGACCACGATGGCGACCTGGAGAAGGAACACCTGACCGGCCGCACTGCGCAGGTCCAGCAGGGAAGCGCGACGTTCACGCTGGCGTCCCACGGGCGGATGACGTTCCGGGCCCCGAGGATGCCCGGAAAATACCTCCATACACCCTTGATAGCACCACCGGGGACCGGCCGACGCCGATCGAGCGGATGCCTTGTCCCGGAACGAAGCCCGTTTTGCCCCGATAAGATGCTTCAGTGATCAGGAAAGGACGGCCCCGGCGTCACCGCTCTCCCCACGGTGGGCGACGCGGAGCCGTGGTGCTGCCGCCCGTCGTTCTGACCGTCCTGATCTCCGCCCTGGCCTTCGCCACCCCCAGGGAGGTCGCCTTCAGCCGTCTCCTGCCCGCCGCCCCCGCCCTCGCCGCCGCGATGTGGCCCGTGGTCCCGACCATCCTGCTCGGGGCGTTCTGTCTGCTGGTCATGTCCGGACTCGGCCTCGTCTACTCCGATCTCGGAACGCCCTACACGGCGGCCGCGATCGTCGCGGTCACTGCGGCGGCCGCCTACACGAGCCATCTGCGGCTCCAGCGCGAGGAGGCACTCTTCCAGATCCGGCTCGTCGCCGACGCGGCGCAGCAGGTGCTGCTGCGCCCGCTGCCGAGACGGGTCCAGGACGTCGAGATCGAGTCGCTGTACCTGGCGGCCCAGGAGCAGGCCCGGATCGGAGGCGACTTCTACGAGGTGGCCGACACCCCGTACGGAGTCCGGCTGCTCATCGGTGACGTGCGCGGCAAGGGACTGTCGGCGGTGGGGGCCGCCTCGGCGGTGATCAACTGCTTCCGGGAGAACGCCTACGACCAGCCCGACCTGAGGAGCATCGTCCATCGCCTGGAGACCAGCATCGGCCGCTACAGTGTCGCGATCCTCGACCCCGATCAGCCCGAGCACTTCGCCACGGCTCTGATCGCCGAGATCCAGTACGGCGGCGGGCAGGTGAGGATCCTCAACTGTGGGCACCCCCCGCCCCTGCTGATGCGGAGCGGAGAAATCCGCGTCCTTGAGCCCACCGCTCCCTCGCCGCCCCTCAACCTCGCGACGCTCCTCGGAGACGACTACAACATCGACACCATCACCTTCACCTCGGGCGACCAGATGCTGCTCTACACCGACGGCGTGACGGAGACCCGGGACCGTGCAGGCACGTTCTTCGCGCTACCGGAGTGGATGCGGCAACTCGGTCCGGCGGCACCCCGGGAACTGCTGGACCGGCTCCACCGGGACCTGCTCCACTACAGCGGCGGAAGGCTGGACGACGACATCGCCGCCGTCGCCGTCCGCTGCGCCGCGGCACGGCGCTCCTAGGGAATGGCCAGCTCGGCCCAGATGGTCTTCCCGGACGCGGTGTAGCGCGTCCCCCAGCGCTGGGACATCTGGGCGACGAGGAAGAGGCCGCGGCCACCCTCGTCGTCCCGGCGCGCCCGCCGCAGATGGGGCGCGGTGTGCGCGTTGTCGGACACCTCGCACAGCAGGCAGCGGTCCCTGATCAGCCTCAGCATGACGGGCCCGGTGGCGTACCGGATGCTGTTGGTGACCAGCTCGCTCACCACGAGAGCCGCACTGAACGACAGTTCGGACAGGCCCCAGTCCGTCAACTGCCGCTCGGTGTCCGTGCGGGCGTGCGCCACCATGGCCGGGTCCGGCGGCAGCTCCAGGTCCGCCACGCGGTCGGTGCCGAGCCGCCGGGTGCGGACGAGCAGCAGCGTGGCATCGTCCGTCTGCGGGCCGGGCGGCCGGGCCGACAGCGCGCGGTCACACAGTTCCTCCAGGGGGCACCGCTGCCAGGTGAGGACATGGGCCAGGCGGTCGATTCCGCTGTCGATGTCGGTGTGCCGGTCCTCCACCACCCCGTCGGTGAACAGCGCCACGACGCTGCCGCTGGACAGACTCAGCTCGACGTTCTCGTAGGGCAGGCCGCCCAGCCCCAGAGGTGGCCCCGGCGCCAGCGCGGACAAGGCCACCGAGCCGTTCGCATCGGCCACGACCGGCGGGGGATGGCCCGCGCTCGCCCAGACGCACCGGCCGCTGACCGGATCGTAGATCGCGTACAGGCAGGTCACCCCGAGCGTCTCGTCACCCAGCCCGTCATCGGAATCGGGCTCCGAGTCCTGCGCGACCAGCCCGTCCAGCCGGGTGAGCAGCTCGGCCGGATCCAGGTCCAGCAGGGCCAGGGTCCGTACGGTGGCGCGCAGCCGGCCCATGGTCGCGGCCGCGTGCACCCCGTGGCCCACCACGTCGCCGACGGTCAGCCCCACCCTGGCACCGGACAGCGGGATCAGGTCGAACCAGTCGCCGCCCACCCCCACGCGGCTGTCGGCGGGCAGGTAGCGGTACGCCACGTCGACCGCGCTCTGCTCGGGCAGGTGCTGGGGCAGCAGGCTCCGCTGGAGTACCAGGGCCGCCGCGTGCTGGCTGGTGTAGCGGCGGGCGTTGTCGATGCCCACGGCGGCCCGCTCGGCCAGTTCCACCGCGAGCGTCTGCTCCTCGGGCCCGAAGCGGTCGGGGTTGCTGCTGCGCCGGAAGGTGGCGAGGCCCAGGACCGCGTTGCGGGTGAGCAGCGGGACGAAGAGGCAGGAGTGCGAGGCGGCCGGTCCCGTCCCGCCCGGGGCCACGGACGGGGAGGCGTCGACGACGGGGCGGCTGGTGGCCAGGCTCTGCGCCTGCGGTGACGAGGGCGGGTAGGAGACCGGACTGGTCCGGAACTCCTCCGGAGTCCGGCCGTGCATCCGCAGCAGGCTGTGCCCCGGCGCCGAGCCCGTGGGCGGCTGGCGCCCCTCGATGACCGCCGGCGGCAGGTCCACCAGCACCTCGTCAGCCAGCTGGGGTACCGCCACGTCCGCGAGCTCCGCGGCCGTGCGACGCACGTCCAGCGAGGCACCGATGCGCTTGCCCGCCCGTACGAGCAGGGACAGTCGTTCCTGGGCGCGGTAGCGGTCGGTGATGTCCAGGGACTCCTCGAAGAGCCCCAGCAGTTCGCCCCGGGCGTCCACCAGCCGGTGGTAGGAGCAGGACCAGACGTGCTCGCGCACCGGGTCGGCGGGGGCACGCCCGCGGTAGTGCATGCCCATGATCGGTTCCCCCGTCGTCAGCACGTGCTCCATGATCTGGTCTTCGTCCGGAGGGTGGTGGCGGGAGATGAACTCGCCCTCCGGGAAGAGATCCGCGGCCGGGCGGCCGATGTACTGGTCGATCCCCGCCAGCTCCAGATCGGTGGAGACGTTCCCCCAGACGACCCGCATGTCGGTGTCGAAGATCGTCAGGCCCACGGCGGACTCGGTCGTCAGCCCCTGCAACATCGCCAGCTGCGCCTCCCAGCCGCGCAGCGTGTCCAGGTCGGCCGCGACCACGACGGTCGCGGCGGCGCCGCGGTGCGCGAGCGGGCTGAAGGTCACTGCCGCGCGCAGGGTCCGTCCGTCCCGGCAGCACAGGTCCAGGACGGTGCTGCGGGGCCTGTGCCCCTGGCAGAGCTTGCAGAGGGTGGGCAGCCGCTGCCCCGGGGTCGCCGCGAGCAGCCGGGCAGCCGGCTTCCCGAGCACGTCCTCGGGGGAATGCCCGAGCAGGCGCTCGGCCGAGGATCCCCATCCGGAAACGCGGCCTTCGGCGTCCAGTACCGCGGCGGCGGCCTTGGTGAGGTCCAGCGGACTGTGGAAATCGACGTTGGCGGCATGCGGAAAACGATCCATGGCACCGCTTCCCTCCGTGCTCACTCAGCATCCCGTGCCGGCCGACGGACGACAACCGCACGCGCGGGAGCCGCGTCGCACCGCGGCGGGGGAAACCTCCCGTGCAACGAGTTGCATCGGCCGCCGTGGTCGGAGGGCCGGCGTCATGCCGGGCCGATCAGCCGGTCTTCTTCCACTGCGGCCACTGCTCCAGCGCGGTCGTGACGCGTTGCGTCAGGGGCGGGACGGTCCGGGTCGCCTGTTCGTAGGCGGCGACGAGATCCTCCAGCATCTTGGTGTTGCGCCGCACGTCGTCGGTGTCCGAGTCGAGCACGGACGTGCACGCGCGGGCCGCGTCCCGGCTCCTGGCCAGCAGCCTGGACCACGCGCGGCCCAGTTCCGGGTCGGGGACGCCCAGATGGCGCCGGGCCGTGGCCGTGTCGCGGGCGAGGCCGACGCAGATGGGGCGCAGGGTGTCACCGTCGACGGCACCGGTCTCGGCGTCCGTCGACTCCTTGAACCACTGCGCGAACGCGGTGTAGCGAGACGCCACGGCGGTGATGTCGGCCTGGCCGCTCGTCTTGAACCAGGCCAGCAACTGGAAGCTGCGCACCCGTTCGTCGGTGCCGGCGGCCGGTGGACTGTCGGGTACGGCCAGGGCCGTACCACCGCCGCCCGTCACCGAACGCACAGCCACCACGGACGACGCCACGGCCAGGACCGCCACGGCGCCCACGGCGACGCGGGTCGGCCAGGACCGCCGTAGCGCCCCCGCGGGCACCGGGGGCCGTTGGGCGCGGGGCAGCCGGGCCAGGGGCGCGGCGACCAGAGCGGCGCCGAACATCGCCGGCACGGCCGTCGGCACCAGGATCTCGGTCAGCGACCAGGACGCGTCGGGCAGCCAGTGGCAGGTGTCGCCCATGACCCGCAGTGGGCCCAGGCAGCCGTCGGCGGACTGGAGCGGGAACTGCCCCGCCAGCGCCAGGATCTGGGCGATGCCGGCGGCGGCCAGGGCGCGGGGCAGCCGGTGGGTGCGGGTGGTCACGGCGACGACGGCCGCCGTCACGGCCACGCCGGTCCACAGGGCGACGGTCCGCCACCACATGTAGACGACGCCGAAGGCCGTGCCCCGCTCGCCGAGCGGAGGGCGCCAGGTGTGGGCGTACGCCATCGCCGCCGCCAGGGCGGCCGCAGCGAGCAGACCCCCGGCCAGGCCGGCCAGGAGCGTGGAGCGCAGCCCCGTCGCCCGTGGCCGTCCGAGCAGCAGGACGGCCGGGTACACCCACAGCACCACCGCGGCCGCCGCGATCACGGGGGTCGAGCCCGCGACGCTCACGCTCGTGAGCACCGAGGCGATCCAGGGCAGCACCGCCGCGTACTGTTCCTGCGTCCCCCACGGGCCGGGGAACATCCGGCGGATGTCCTGTTCCAGTCCGCCCGCCTGGTACGGGTTCCCGGCCAGCCACAGCTTGCCCGTTTCCATCCACCAGCTCAGACCGGCCGCCGCCACGACGCAGCCCGCGACGGCCGCGACCAGCACCGCCGCGCGCAGGGCGCGCGGCGTGCCCGAGGTGTCCCGCACGCTCAGCCGGGCGCACCCGGCCAGCCAGCAGACGTAGGCCACGCCCCCGAGGAACGGGAAGAGCAGGGGCTCCAGGTGTGCGGGCCACCAGTCCGGGCCGATGCTCGATCCGGACAGCAACTCCCCGCAGACCAGGCCGAGTCCGAGCGCCGAGCCGGCCCGCACGCCCGACGGGCCGGGGGCGCCCCGGTGCGCGGCGTACAGGGCCGCGCGCCAGACCGAGACCGCCAGGAGGGCAGCCGCCAAGCCCCCGACGAGCCAGGCGGCCGGGCGTGCGTCCCACTGGTCGCTCAGCGCGTTGCCGGTGACCAGGGTCACCGCCCCGAGCAGGAACAACGGCACGTCCGTCAGCGCGAACAGGGCCGCCGGGTCCTCCAGCGCCCGGCGCCGCTCCGCCCAGGACGGGTGACTGCGCCACAACGCCGACACGCTCCGGGCCGGGCGGCCCCGTGCCCCGGCTCGCTCGGCCCGCGCCCGCCAGACAGCGGGATCGGCGCCCAGGGCCACGGCTCCCCGGTCGGCGTACAGCTCGCGGTGGCGCAGGGTGTCGGCGCGCGCCAGGACGACCAGCAGGAACAGGAACGCGGCGGTCGCGATCTCCCGGACCATGTACGGCCGGGAGGCGGGCCAGAAGACGGCGTCGGCGCCCATGAACCAGCCGAATTCCGCCGCGACGAGGCTCCCGCCGAGCACGAGAGTGAACGGGACGGCGGCCAGGATGAGGAAGGCCCGCCAGAGTGCCGTCACGGCGTACGCGATGTCCACGTCCCGGTGGCGCAGATGGGCCAGTTCGTGCAGCACCACGGCCTGGAAGCGGGCCGGGTCGGAGCGGCGGACGTGCAGCAGGCCGTTGCCGAGGCGGAGGGTGCGCCTGCCCGCCCGGCCGAAGACGCTCGCGCCGGCGTCGAAGGCGGTCAGGTCGACCACCAGGTCGGGCAGGGCGCGCACTCCGGCGAGCCCGGCCAACCGGGCGACCTCGGCCCGGATCTCGCCCCGCGGGTCCCGGCCGTGCAGGGGCACCAGGCCGTGCCGCCGCCGTCTCCGGCGCGGCAGCAGCAGGTACACGGCCGTGGCCACGAGCAGGACGACGACACTGCCGGCCAGGCCGTACCACTCCGGAGTCACGGGTGCGCCTTTGGCGCACTCCTTGATCGCCTCCGCGTGCGCGTTGCTCCGTGTCACGTTGTCGATGACGTTGCCGCCCGGGTCGTAGCCCGCCGCGAACTCGCAGACGAACTCGACGTTCTGGACGGGGTACGTCCGCAGGAGGCCGGTCAGCATCTCGATCGTGGCCGCCGCCATCGCGACGACGAGGACGAGGAAGCGTAAGGACGTACCGGCGGGCAGCACGCCCGGGTCGGGCGCCGGCGGCGCCGGGCGGGGCACGGCCGCCTCCGTGGCTCCGCTCACCGGGCCGCCCCGTCCTCCTGACGCCCCCCGCCCTCACCGGGCTGGTCGTCGCGCGGGTCTTCCGTGCCGGCCAGGGCCAGCCGTGCGACCACGCTGTCCGCGAGGCCGTCGGCGTCGGCGAAGCCGCGCCGGACCGCCTCCTCGTGCACCCGCCGCCGTACGGACGCCAGTTGCTCCCGGTCGAGGCGGGGCACCTCGGGCGGGGTGACCGGGCGGCGGGCGGACGGGCGCAGCCGTCCCAGGGCGGTCGCGGCCCGGCTCATCAGCCGCCCGGTGCCGTCCGCGACGGCGGCGCGGCACGCCTCGTCGACCACCAGCAGGACCAGGGGTGTGACCATGGCCGCGACGGTGTCGAGACCGAAGCCCAGCGGGTCGGACCGTCCGCCGGAGGACGCCCGCCGGATCCGCCGTACCACCACGCCGTAGTCCAGGCCGGCCAGGTCATCCACCAACTGCCGTTCGCCCGGGGCGTGTCGGTCGACGACGTCCCGCACCACATCCAGCACGGTCGCACGCATGCGCCCGCTCCTTCCCCCGTCCGCTCCCCGTGCGCACCCGTACCCGGGCGCGCTGTTCGGGTCTTTCCCGCTGGGGCATGCCGTACGCCTGCCGGAACCCCCGGTTCACCGGACCGCCGGGCCGGTACGGCACCGACCGGCCGCGGTGGCTCGGAACGGCCCCCGCGTTCAGCCGGCGTCCAGCTCCTGCTCGCACCAGATCGTCTTGCCCCGGCGTCCGAACCGGGTGCCCCAGCGGGCGGCGAGCTGGGCGACGAGCGCCAGGCCTCGGCCGCCCTCGTCGATGGCGCGGGCGTTGCGCAGGTGGGGTGAGGTGCTGCTGCCGTCGGACACCTCGCACATGAGGCTCCGGTCGCGGATCATGCGCAGCCGGATCGGTGGACTGCCGTACCGGATGGCGTTGGTGACCAGTTCGCTGACGATCAGTTCGGTCGTGAAGGCGAGGTCCCCCAGTCCCCAGGCCGCGAGCTGGTGTTCGGCGAGCCGGCGGGCGGTGCCGACGACGGCCGGATCCTTGGGCAGCGTCCACTCGGCGAGCTGGTCCTCCGCCAGGCCGCGGGTGCGGGCGAGCAGCAGAACGGCGTCGTCCTCGCCCTGGCTGGGCAGGAGGGCGTACACCGCGTCGTCGGCGAGCCGGCGCAAGGGGCGGTCGGGATGGCTCAGGACGCGCAGCAGGGTCTGCCGGGCGCCCGGCGCCGCGCGGACGAGCCCGTTGGTGTACAGCGCCAGCAGGCTTCCGTCCGGCAGCTCGACGCGCACCGCCTCGTACCCGCCGCGCCCCGCGCCGAGCAGCGGGCCGGCGGGCGGTTCGAGGACCAGGGGATCGCCGAGCGCGCCGAGGGCCACCGGGGGCGCGTGCCCCGCGCTGGCGGCCGTACAGGAGCGGGTCACCGGGTCGAACACCGCGTACAGGCAGGACGCCGTGACCGGCTCGCCCGTGTCCCGCGTCAACGAGACGGTGATGTCGTCGAGGCAGGTGAGCAGCTCCTCCGGCGCCAGGTCCCGGACCGCGAGGGTCGTCAGTGCGGTGCGTAACTGCCCCATGGCGGCCGCCACTTCGATGCCGCTGCCGGCGACGTCGCCGACGGTCAGGGCCACCCGGCTGCCGGAGAGGGGGATGACGTCGTACCAGTCCCCGCCGCCGCCCGTGGTGCCGGGCAGGTGGAGGGCGGCGGTGTCGACCGCGGTCAGCCGCGGCGGGGTGCGGGGCAGCAGATGGCGTTGCAGGCCGGTCGCGATGGTGCGCTCGCGGGCGTAGCTGCGGGCGTTGTCGATGCTGAGCGCCGTACGCTGGGCCAGCTGCTCGGCCAGGGAGAGATCGTCCTCGTCGTACGGCCGAGGGTCACGGTGCCGGTAGAAGCAGACGACCCCGAGGACGGTGTGGCGCACCACCAGCGGGGTGATCAGGAGCGAGTGCACACCCGCGTCGGTCAGCAGCCTGGCCCGCTCGGGATCGGTGGCCAGCCACGGTTCGTCCGGCGTCAGGTGGGTGACGAGCCGGGGCGAGGCGTCCTGGAGGCTCCGGCTGAAGGGCGTGGGGAAGGGGAAGGTGTCCAGAGTGCCCGAGGGCCCCTGCCGCCCGGGGTCCCTCACCGAACGGAAGGCGACCCGGCGCAGGGGTACGTCCGCGTCGACCGGACCTCCCGACAGCGCGGCGCCGCGCACCGCCTCGTCCAGCACGTCCACCGACACCGCGTCCGCGAACCGGCCCACCACCACCGCGGCCAGCGCGTCCGCCGTGTCCCGCACGTCCAGGCTGGTGCCGATGGCCTGGTGGGCGTCGTGCAGGATGTCCAGCCGGTCGGCCGTGTGCTGGCGTGCGGAGACGTCCTCCACGACGGCGACGCCCAGGACCTGTCCGCCACCGGGACGGACCCGGAAGGCCGACACCGAGAGCACCGTCTCCTGCTCCGGGCCACCCGGCGGCCGGCCGCGGATCAGACGGCCTCGGACCCGCGCCTCCCCCGTGAGCACCTGACGGGCGAGCGAGAGCAGTTCCGGATCGTGGAAGCCCTCCGCCACCTCGTCGAGCCGCCGCCCGAGCACCGCGTCGCCGGGCAGTCCGCGCACTCCGCGCCGCGCGGTGTTGTAGCGCACGATCCGCAGCTGTTCGTCGAACACGTACAGCCCCATGGGCGCCTGGGTGAACAGCGCCTCCAGCACGGTGGCCGACAGGTCCTCGCTGTCGTGCGGCGACGACATCGCCGGGCCTAGCCTCGTGCGCCCGGGGCATCGGGGGTGGGGACCACGGCAGCCGGTCCGCTCGCGCGGCGGGGGACCGTGCGGTGGGCGGCGAAGACGCTCGGCGAGCCGGAACGGGGAGAGCACGGGCGGTCGGGCACAACCCCGGAGGGGACCGGCGCGCGGGTCTGCGGGTCTGCGGTGAGACCATGATCGGCGATGGGCGGATAGCGGCGCATCACAGGCCCCTTCGGCGTCGACACCGGGCTCTCTCTTGCGACCCTGGCGGGTGGGCCGGACGGCAGCCATCGGGGTGAGCCGAGCGGGTGAACGGTGCGGGCCGGGGCCAGGGGGGGGCAGGGGGCCAGCGGAACGCGGACGTGAGCGGGCGTGACCGGTGGGCGGACCGTGCGACCGGTGGCCGCCCGGGACCGTGGTGCGTGCGCCGAGCACCGGCCGGCCGCGTTCGGGTCCGCCGGGGGCGCCCGCGGGCCGGGCCGCGTCCTCCGGGCCGTTGGCGCCCCCGCGGTTGAACCCCTTGACCATCCGCGCTCCGGCGGAAACGGGACGACCGCCGCGCGGAGCGCCGCCGACCCCTGTTGAGCAGCGGAATACGGGTGGGAGCGACCGTGTTGGACGGGCATAGTTGAAACGTCAACGTTCTGGAAGGCGGGAGGACGGATGCAGTTCGGTATCTTCACCGTCGGT
>NZ_PQSU01000027.1 GCF_002920615.1 Streptomyces sp. Ru62 | reverse complement strand
CCCCTGCGTGTCTCCGACTGCCTCGACGTCTGCGACCAGGCCAACGTCGTCGTCGTACAGCCGTCCGCCGCCGGCCGGGCCGCCGGCGCGCGGCCGGTCTGGCTGGGGCTCGTCAACGATCCCGACGCGACCGAGGACATCGTCACCTGGGTGCGCGCGGGCGGCCCGGGCGTGGCTCCGCTGCCGGACCTCCTCGGCCTGTACGCCTTCACACCGCCCCGGCGGCGCGCGGATCCCTGAGACCCGGGCCGCGCGGGGGTCCGGTCCCGGTGGGTGTGCGGGGGCTGGTGTCGGCCGGGCGTTTTGGGGGCCGGTGTCGCTGGGCGTACGGGGGCCGGTGTCGGATGGCGTACGGGGGCCGGGCGCCGGTCGCGCGGTACGGGTGCGCTCGGTGAGACCGAGCGTGATCTGGGCGTCGGCCATGCGGAGGCCCAGCGCCGCGAGGCATGCTGGGCTGGGCGGTCGCGGAGGTGGTGTGGGCGTGCGGGCAGCGCGGGCCGGGCTGCCGGACCCGGTGCCGCCGGGCGGGATCGGGCCGTGGCGGTTCGTCGTGTGGTTCGGTGTGGTCAGCCTGCTCGCCGACTTCGTGTACGAAGGGGCCCGCTCGGTCACCGGCCCGCTGCTGGCGTCCCTCGGGGCCTCCGCCCTGGTCGTCGGTGTGGTCACCGGCGCCGGTGAGGCGGCGGCGCTGGGGCTGCGCCTGGTGTCCGGGCCGCTGGCCGACCGGACGCGCCGCTTCTGGGGCCTGTCGATCGGCGGCTACGCCCTCACCGTGCTCTCCGTGCCCCCGCTGGGCGTGGTCGGCGTGCTGTGGGCGGCCTGCGCCCTGGTGATCGCCGAACGGGTGGGCAGGGCGGTGCGCTCCCCGGCCAAGGACACCCTCCTCGCGCACGCCACGGCCGCGACCGGACGCGGCCGTGGCTTCGCCGTCCACGAGGCGATGGACCAGGTGGGCGCGCTGGTCGGTCCGCTGACCGTGGCGGGGGTGCTCGCCCTGAGCGGGGACGCCTACGGCCCCGCGCTCGGTGTGCTCGCCGCGCCCGGCGCCGCGGTGCTGGGGCTCCTGTTCTGGCTCCGGGCACGGGTGCCGGACCCGGAGGCGTACGAGCGGCAGGTGACGGCTCCGCCCGGGACCCTCGCGCCGGCCGGCCCGCCGCCCTGCCCGCCGTCTGCCCGCCGCCTTCCCACCCCGGCCGCAGGGCACCAGCACGAGCCGCGCCGGCCGGTCCGGCGGCACCCGCGCCCCCGGTGACGAGCGCACCGACCGCCGAGAGCACCGGACCGTGACCGCCGGCCACGCCAGTCGCACAGCGCACGCGGCGCGGCCTGCCGGTCCCTCTCGAAGACGGCCCGGAACGACGCGTGCACGGGGGTGGACGAGCGCCCTGCCGGCCCGCCGTCGTCCCCGCATGATGCCCGGCCGGGGACCGCTTGACCACCGAGCCGTCCATGGCCGCGATGGCCGCGGCTGACGGCCCGGTCTCCGGCCGAACCGGTACCCGGGCGGGCCCCCGCCGGCGTCGCTCATGTCCTCGCCGCCCCGGCAAGGCCGGATATCGGCCGTTTCTGGGTACACGCGAGGTAGGGATCAGGCGCTCAGGCAGAGGGCGGTTGGTATGGACGAGGTTGCCCGGAGCGGGGATCGGCGGACGGACCGTGCCGGACCCGTCATGACCTCGGCCGCGTACGAGGGCAGCCCCGCCGACATCGCGGCGGCCCGTGAGCTGGCGCGCGCGTTCCTCAGGAGGGTGCAGGCCGATCATGGCCTGCCGGTGTCCGAGCGGGTGATGGGCGTGGTCCAGCTCGTGGTCAGCGAGCTGGTCACCAACGCCTGCAAGCACGCGCCGGGGCCGTGCCTGGTCGATCTGGAGCTGTCCGGTGACAGTGTCGGGATCGCGGTCTGGGACACCTCACCGGTGCTGCCCGTGGCCAAGGCCGCCGATCCGGGCCGGGTGGGGCAGCATGGGCTTGAGATCGTGATGGCCGTGTGCCAGGGCTTCGAGGTGCACCGGGAACCGGTCGGCAAGCGGATCACCGCGTCCGTGGTGCTGGCGGACGACCCCGGGGGAGACGTGGCCGGCCGCTCCCCGGTGTGACGACCGGGTGCGCGGCCGCCGCCTAGTCCCCGGCGGCTCCCACGGGCCACGGCGCGTGCTCCGACCGAGTGGCAGAGGAGAAGCGGCGTATGGGTGGAACGGACGTTTCCCGGCCTGTCCCGCGCCGGCCCCTGGCCGGTGCCGGCGCGTCGCCCACCGGCCTGCTCGATCTGCTGAGCGTCGCCGCGGTGGTGCTGGACACGAACGGGCGCGTGGTCTTCTGGAGCCCCCAGGCGGAGGAGCTGTTCGGTTACACCGCGGACGAGGCGCTGGGCCGGTTCGCGGCTCGGCTGCTCGTCCACGAGGAGCACTGGGACGAGGTGATCACACTGTTCGCCGAGGTCATGGAGTCCGGCACCGACTGGGCCGGGGCCTTCCCGATCCGGCACAAGGACGGCAGCACGCGCCTGGTGGAGTTCCGCAACATGCGCCTGCTCGACGACCTCGGCGACACCTACGCCCTGGGCCTGGCCGTGGACCAGTCGACCGTGGTACGGGTCGAGCGGGGCGTCGCCCTCTCCGCACGCCTGGTCACCCAGTCCCCGATCGGCCTGGCCATCCTCGACCCCGATCTGCGCTACCTGACCGTGAACCCCGCCCTCGAACGCATGCACGGCCTCTCCGCCGCCCAACAGGTCGGCCGGCGGGTCCGCGACGTCCTGACCTTCCTCGATGCCGAGGCCATCGAGAGCCGTCTGCGCCAGGTCCTGGAGACCGGGGAGCCGGTGACCGACCACTACGTCGTCGGCCGCCCCAGCGCCGATCCGCACCGGGAGCACGCCTGGTCGGCGTCGTACCACCGGCTGGAGGACGCCGCGGGCCGGGTGCTCGGCGTGGCCACGTCCGTCATCGACATCACCGAGCGGCACGAGGCGACCATCGCCGCGACCCGTGCCCGGAACCGGCTGGCCCTGATCGCGCACGCCTCCGCCTCCATCGGTACGACCCTCGACGTGGAGCAGACGGCGCACGAGCTCGCCGGGGTCGTCGTACCGGACCTGGCCGACATCGCCACCGTCCACGTCCTCGACAGCGTCCTGCGCGGGCGCGCTCCGTCCGTCACCGGTCCCGCCCGCTTCCGGACCGTGGCCACCGCCGCGGCCCACGCCTCCGAAGCCGCGCACGCGGCCGAACCGCCCGGACGGGTCGCCGCCTACGACAGCGACCGTCTGCTCACCCGGTGCGTGCGCACCCGCCGGCCCGTACGGGTGGCCGAGACCACCCGCCAGGACCTGCGGCACATCGCCCGCACCAGCGAGGCCGCCTCCCTCCTGGAGCAGACCGGGGTGCACTCCTACCTCGCCGTGCCGCTCCTGGCCCGCGGGGAGGTCCTCGGGGCACTGAGCCTCGCGCGCGTGGGGACCCCCGCGCCCTTCGACGAGGACGACACGCTGCTCGCCTGCGAGCTGGCCGGCCGCGCCGCGACCTGCATCGACAACGCGCGCTGGTACCAGAGCGCGCGCAACACCGCCCTCACCCTCCAGCGCCGCCTGCTCCCGCAGCTGCCGTCCCGCCTGCCCGGCCTGGCGATCGCCTGCCGCTATCTGCCGGCCGGAGCCGTCAGCGAGATCGGCGGTGACTGGTTCGACGCCATGCACCTCCAGGGGGACAGGACCGCGCTGGTCGTCGGGGACGTGATGGGCAGCGGCATCAACGCCGCCGCCAGCATGGGGCAACTGCGCAGCGCCACCCGCGCGTTCGCCGGGCTCGACCTCGACCCGGCAGAGGTGCTCCGGCAGCTCGACCGCCTCACCGAGGACGTCGAGCACACCATCGCCACCTGCGCCTACTGCCGGTACGACCCCGAGGGTGGCCGGTGCCGCATCAGCCTCGCCGGTCATCTGCCCCCGGCCCTGGTCCGGGCGGGCCGGCCGGCGCAGCTCCTCGACCTTCCGTCCGGTGTGCCGCTGGGCGTCGGCGGCACGTCCTTCGAGACGACGGCGTTCGACTTCCGCCCCGGCGATCAACTCGTCCTCTACACCGATGGACTGGTCGAGACCCGCTGCGACCCGATCGACGCCCGTCTCGGCACCCTTCTCGACGCCCTGACCGCGACGGCCGGCCAGGATCTCGGAGAGACCTGCGACCGGGTCCTGGAGAGGCTCCGGCCGCCGGGAGGCGACGACGACGTGGCCCTGCTCGTGGCCCGCGCGGAGGGCTGAACCCCCAGGGCGCGGGACGCGTGCGCCCGTGCGCCGCCGGTCGGGTCTCGGCACTGGTACAGGGCGATGAGGTCCCGTCACGGCCGGTCCCTGCGCGTGCGTCGACGGATCGGCCCGCCGCGTACGTCGATGCGATCGGCCCGCACGCCGCCGAGGTGCCCGTGCCCTCAGCCCGCCCACTCCAGCAGGCGCTCGCCGGCCTCCGGCGCCCGCAGCCGGCCGAGCGACTCCTTCTCCAGCCGGCGGACGCGCTCCCGGGTGAGTCCCACCTGGTCGGCCACCTGCCGCAACGTACGGGGCTGCCCGTCGTGCAACCCGTACCGCAGGCTGAGGATCATCGCCTCCCGGGGTGCCAGCGTGCCCAGGGCGTCCCTCAGCTCCTCGGCGAGCGCCCGGTACTCGGCCACCTCCGGGGCCTGCAGCACGTCGGCGGCGGGGATGAGATCGCCGACCACGGTCTCGCCGGTGTCGTCCACGGGCGTGTCGAGACTGAGGGTCTGCCGGCCGACACGGCGCAGCCAGGCGACGCGTCCCTCGCCGAATCCGCTCTCCCGGGCCACTTCCTCGTCCGTCGGCTCGTGGCCGAGGCGCAGGTACAACCGCCGTTCGGCCTTCGCGAGCTTCTGCAGCTCCTCCACGACGTGCATGGGCAGCCGCACGGTACGGGCGTGCTGGGCCAGGCCCCGTTCCATCGCCTGACGGATCCACCAGGTGGCGTACGTGGAGAACTTGAAGCCCTTGGTGTGGTCGAACTTCTCCACGGCCCGGATGAGCCCGAGGTTGCCCTCCTGGATCACGTCGAGCAGGGGCACGCCCCGGTGCGCGTGCCGCTTGGCGATCGACACCACGAGCCGCAGGTTGGCCCGGATCATGTGGTCCTTGGCGCGCAGGCCCTCCCGCGCGGCAGCCTCCAGCTCCCGGCGCCGGTGCGGAGCGAGGCCGTGCTCGCCGGCCTCGGCCCGTTCCAGTTCCCCGGTGGCGTGCACACCGGCCTCGATGTGCCGGGCCAGCCGCACCTCGTCCTCGGCGGTGAGCAGTGGTGTCGCGGCGATCTGGGCCAGGTACTGGCCCAGCAGATCGGGTTCGTCCCCGGTCTCCGGCACCCTGCTCCGCGGACGTGCGGAGCGGGCGGCGGCACGACGGCGCTCCCGGGGATCCGCCGCCGCGGATCGTGCCGGCGCAGGCATGGTTCCGGTCCTCCGACTCTGTCGCTCGCTTTGCTGCCTCCTCGGCTTCCAGCGGGGCGCCGGGTACCCGGCTGGACGGCCACGACACAGAGGACCCGGCGGCTCCCCGCGACAGCGGCGTTTCGGCCAACCGGCGTTTCGCGGTCCGTCCGAAATACATGTGTTTGATATCCCGGTCCGGTCGTTGAACCCGACGACCGGGCCGGACGACCGCCGAGGGGGACCGCGGTGACCTCGAACCTTCGCACCGGCGGGGAAACACCCCGCCCGCGGCACACGACGACCAGTCGTCCTGGGGACCGGGGAAAGGAGACGCCGTGAGCCGTGTCTGGCTCCCGCCCGAGCAGTACGCCGAGCAACTGATGAAGGCGACCGGATTCGCCTGCGTCCACTTCACCGACGAGCAGGACCGGCCCGTCCAGCTCCACTCCCGGTACAGCCCCGCGCATCCGTGGCAGTTGCCCGGCGGCACGATGGAGCCCGGTGAGCGGCCCTGGGAGACGGCTGTACGAGAGTGCCGTGAGGAGACCGGCATCACGGTGTCCGGCCCGCCACGGCTGCTGGCCGCGGTCTACGGACTGCCCGGCGAGGAATGGCCGTACAGCACCATGGGTCTGATCTTCGACGGGGGCCGCCTGAACGACGCCCGGATCCAGGGCATCACTCTCGACCCGGAGGAGCACGACGAGTTCCGCGTGCTGCCGCTGGAGGCGTGGCGACCGCTGATGCCGGCCCAGGACTTCGCCCGGCTGAACGCCGTGACGAAGGCTCGCCGCACGGGCGTGGCCGAGTACTTCGACACCTGGGACTGGGGGGAGGTGTGAGCGTGGAGTCCGCTGGGTGAACTCCTCGACGGTGTCGGCAAGTCCGTGCTGAGCGTGCCGGACGCCCATGTCACCGACATCGTGGACGTCCGGCCGTGGAGCGGCCCGAAGTGGGCCGCGATCCTGGCGCACCGCAGCCAGGCGGAGGGGGAGCGCGCGCTGCCCGCGCTGCTCTCCCGGCTTCCCGAGGAGACCCGCGGTCGCCTGCTCGTCACCGAGTGCTACACCCGCGTCACCCTCGGTCCGGCCGTCCCGTGAGCGCGGTGAAGCGGTCCACGTCGATGTTGCCGCCGGACGCGATGACACCGATCCGCCGGGGTGGGTCGTCGACGCGTCCGGCCAGCAGGGCGGCGAGGGGCGTCGCGCCGCTCGGTTCCAGGACGATCTTCAGGCGTTCGAAGGCGAAGCGCATAGCGGTGACGATCTCGGCATCGCTGACCAGCGCGATGGCGTCGACCAGGCGCTGGTTGAGGGGGAAGGTGATCTCGCCCGGTGTGGCCAGGGCCTGTCCGTCGGCGATGGTGCGCGGGACCGGGACGGTGACCCGGGTGCCGGCCTCCAGGGAGCGTTTGGTGTCGTCGCCGGCCTCCGGCTCGACGCCGATGACGCGGATGCCCGGGTGCAGCGCCGTGGCGGCGGTGGCGCTGCCGGCGATGAGGCCGCCACCGCCCACGGGCACGAGGAGGGCGTCCAACGGGCCGGTCTCCTCCAGGAGTTCCAGTGCTGCGGTGCCCTGGCCGGCGATGACGTGGGGGTGGTCGTAGGGCGGGATCAGGGCGAGGCCGCGATCCTCGGCCAGGGCGTGGCCGAGCGCGGTGCGGTCCTGGGTGTAGCGGTCGTAGGTGACGACCTCCGCCCCGTATCCGGCGGTCGCCTCCCGCTTGGAGCGGGGGGCGTCCTCGGGCATCAGGATGACGGCACTGGTGCCCAGTTCCCGGGCGGCCAGTGCGACGGCCTGGGCGTGGTTGCCGGAGGAGTAGGCCGCGATGCCCTTCGCCAGCTGCTCCCGGGGCAGTTGAGCCGCGGCGTTGTAGGCGCCGCGGAACTTGAAGGCGCCGATCCGCTGGAAGTTCTCCGCCTTGATGAACACCTCCGCTCCGACCAGGGAGTTCAGCGTGCGGGAGGTGAGGACCGGGGTGCGGTGGGCGATGCCTTCGAGGCGGGCGGCGGCCTCGCGGACATCGGCGAACGTGACGGGTGGTGCGGCGGCGGCCATGGGCGTCCTCGAAGTGTCCTTGACGGGCGGGGAGACGGGTGGGGCAGTCGTGCGGGGGAGACGGGTGCCGGGCGGGGTCACCAGCCGGTGACGCGCGGCCAGTACGCCTCGATGCCGGGCGTGGACGCTCGCGTGCCGCCGGAGCCGTCGATGACGTGGTAGCCCAGATGCTGGGCGGCGGTGGCGCAGGCGTGGTTGGGCAGGACACGCAGGCGGGTGCCGATGGGCAGGTCGGGCAGAACGACGCCGTCGCGAGCGGTGAGGGTGCCGTGTTCCTGGCTGGCGGCGGTCATGACCAGGCCCGGGATCAGCGCGCCGGACAGGTCGGTGACCAGGCCGTAGCCCTGGTCCTGCGGCTGGACGGCGGTGCCCCGGTCGCGCGACATGGCCATCCAGCCCCCGTCGGTGACGATCCATCCGTACTCGGGACGGTGGCCGATGACGGTGACCACGACCGACAGGGCGAGGTCGTCCACGTGGCAGACCCCGAGGCCGGCCATCACCAGGTCGAAGAAGACGTAGTTGCCCGCGCGGAGTTCGGTGACTCCGGTCAGGTCCTCGGCGGCGTGGGCGGTGGGGGTGGAGCCCACGCTGACGGTGGGCACGGGCAGACCGGCCGCGCGAAGGCGCTCGGCCGCGGCGACCGCGGCATCGCGTTCGTTCCGCGCCGCCTTGCGCTGCTCCCCGGCGGTGTAGCAGAAGTACGACTCGCCCGCGTGGGTCAGTACGCCGTCCAGGCAGCCAGCGTCGTGCAGGATGCCGGCGATGCCGGTGAGCCCGGGGGCGTCGGGCTTGAGGCCGCCGCGGTGGCCGTCGCAGTCGATCTCGATCTGGGCGGGAAGGGCGATGCCGGCCTCGCGTGCGGCCGCGGCGACGAACGTCGCCTGCTCGGTGCTGTCCAGCAGGACGCGCAGGGTGACACCGCGGCGCGACAGGGCGATGACGCGCGGGAGTTTGTGCGGTTCGATGCCGACGGCGTAGGTGATGTCGCGACACCCCGCGGCGGCGAACGCCTCGGCCTCGGCGAGCGTGGAGACGGTGACGGGCCCGGGGGTGCCGTCGTGCAGGAGGGCGGCGGCGTCCACGCTCTTGGCCGTCTTCACATGGGGGCGCAGGGTGACCCCGAGGCGGTCCGCCCGCGCCCGCAGGCGGGCGGCGTTGCGCCGGACCCGGTGCACGTCGACCACGGCGAACGGGGTGTCGGGGTCCGCCAGGCTCGTGGCGGCGGGGGAGGGCTCGGCGGGGGAGGACGGAGCGGGGACGGGCCCGGTCGTCATGGGCAGGTGACCTCTCACTTCGCGTAGTTGTAGACCGTGGCCCGCGACACGCCGAGCAGGTCCGCGATGGTCTGAGCGGCGTCGCGCGAGTCGAAGTAGCCGTCCCGTTGCAGCTGCCGTACGAGGGCCTTCTTGTCCTCCCGGCTCAGCGAGCGGGGGGTGGCGGCACGCTCGGCGGCCCGGGCCTCCACCGCCTGGCGCAGCTCGCGCGCGGTGCGGTCACGCAGCGTCTCCAGGGGCCGGTCACGGTGCTCGGTGTCCGTGGCCACGAGGTTGGACAGGGCCAGGGTGACCGGGGACAGGACGGACACGTCCAGGTTCAGGCACAGTGCCGCGATGTACTCGCCGGCGGCGTTCTTGATGCCGATGGAGGTGCTCTTCGCCGGGCGGCCGTCGGGGAACCGGTTGGGATAGTTCTGGATGACGCTGGGGTACTGCGGATCGGCGATGCGGGCCAGGCCCAACTCGGTCGCGGAGTCGCCCACCTGACGACCTGACAGGTTGTTCTCGATCGTGCGGATCGCGTGGTCCGGATGCCGCAGGTCGTGCAGCACCACCTCGCACAGACCGGGGAACATGCGGCCCAGCGCGACAGCGATCTTCTCGGCCTCCCGGACGAGATGCTCGTCCGCGCTGTCCTCGCCCACGCCATCCCCCGTAGATTTGCCGTCCATCTCTGGACTGTGAGTCTAAAGAGAGGGGTGTGCCGGGTCAACCGCGATCAGTCGTGATCGGATGAGGGTGCCGAGGGCGGCACCTGCCGTCCGTTCCACCGAGGGAGACACATGACCGACCGGTCCAGCGCGGCACACCGGTTGTGGCTGCGCAGCTTCCACCAGGCGGCACCGGGTGCGCCCAGGCTGCTGTGCCTGCCGCACGCCGGCGGCTCCGCGAGCTTCTACTTCCCCGTCTCCAAGGCGCTGTCACCCGCGGTCGACGTGCTCGCGGCGCAGTACCCCGGCCGTCAGGACCGCCTCGCCGAAACCCCGGCGGAGTCCGTCCAGGAACTCGCCCAAGGGGTGTTCCGCGCGCTGGACGAGGACGACGGCACACCCCTCGCGCTGTTCGGGCACAGCATGGGCGCCCTGGTCGGCTTCGAGCTGGCCCGGCTCCTGGAGTCCGCCGGGCGGCCTCCCGCGGTGGTCTTCCTCTCCGGCCGCAGGGGTCCGTCCGTCCACCGGACCGAGACCGTTCACGAGGGCGGCGACGCACGGCTGATCGAGGAGGTCGTCAAGCTCGACGGCACCGACGCCGCCCTGTTCCAGGACAAGGAACTGCTGGAGATGATCCTGCCCGCGCTGCGGGCCGACTACCGCGCGGTGGAGACCTACCGGCGCGCCCCGGGGCCGCGGTTGAGCTGCCGCTTCGTCGTGCTGACCGGCGACGCCGACCCCCGGGTGACGCCCGAGGAGGCCCGGAGGTGGGACGAGGAGACCGACGGCCCGTTCGAGATGCACGTCTACCCCGGCGGCCACTTCTACCTGACGGCGCGGCAGCAGGACGTGGCGGCCCGGATCGAGGCGACGCTGCGGCGACTCGACCCCGGCGCCGGAGCGGTGGCCTGAGCCCGCGGCCGTACCCACCGAGCAGCGCGGGGCGGCACCGGTGGATCGGTGCCGCCCCGCGGGGGTGTGTGTCTCAGCCGATGACCTGGGCGGACTCGATGACCACGGACTCGGTGGGCACGTCCTGGTGGCCACGACGGCTGCCCGTCTTGACGGCCTTGATGGAGTCGACGACATCCCGGCCCTCGGTGACCTTGCCGAACACGGCGTAGCCCCAGCCGGTCGGGCTCTTCGCCGAGTAGTTGAGGAAGGCGTTGTCCGAAACATTGATGAAGAACTGGGCCGTAGCGGAATGCGGGTCGTTCGTCCGCGCCATCGCCACGGTGTAGTTGTCGTTCTTCAGCCCGTTGTCGGCCTCATTCTGAATAGGCGCCTGGGTGGGCTTCTGATCCATGTCCGGAGTGAAACCGCCGCCCTGAATCATAAAGCCGTTGATCACCCGGTGGAAAATCGTGCCGTCGTAATGGCCGCCGCGGACATACGACAGGAAGTTCTCGACGGTCTTGGGCGCCTCGGCGTCGTTCAGTTCCAGCACGATCCGGCCGAAGTTGGTGTTCAGCTCGACTGTCGACATCAAAGACTCCTCATTCCGGTGGGCTTGCCCACGCCTACGCTACGGAATATACGACCACGGGGCACATGGGCCGCGCCGCAGCACCTCGTGGTGCGAACGGCCATCCGTCCGGGTCATGTCCTCACGACAGCCGGGGAGCGTCGGCGGGAGCCTGAGGCAGGGCCAGATGGGCCAGATCGCCCGGCCGTGGACTCGTCACCGGCCACAGCGGAGCGGCCGTCCCGTCGGCGAGCGCGGCCGGCGCGTCGGTGAGGTTCATGCGCTGGCGCAGCCGGCCGTAGAAGTCCGTCGGACCGAGCCGGACCGCCTTGAGCCGGCGCGGGGCGGCGTACACGCCGATCCAGTCGCCGGGGCTCAGCACCCCGCGCAACTGGCCGTCGATGCTGACCGCGGCCTGGCCCGAGCGTTCCAGCACCCGCAGCGCGATGGGCTCGTCCGGTGCGGCGACCACCGAGCGGTTGAACACCATGTGCGGCGCGACCGGTGTGAACACCAGGGCGTCCGCGCGCGGCGAGACCACCGGACCGCCCGCGGCGAAGCTGTACGCCGTGGACCCGGTGGGCGTCGCCACCAGCAGGGCGTCGGCCGAGTAGGAGGCGAGCAGCCGGCCCGCCAGATACACCCCGACCGACACCTGCCGGTCCCGGGCCAGCTTCTCCAGGACCACGTCGTTCAGCGCGGTGACGTTCAGGGCGACACCCCAGTCGTTGCCCGCCTCGCACTCCCCGCGCACCTGCGGCGGGGGCAGCAGCGGGCCCCGCCCGTACCGCAGCAGCGTCTCCATCTGCGCGGGCACCTCCAGCCGGCACGACGCCCGCATGGTGAGGAGCATCCGGCTCTCGATGTTGATCCGCTCCTCCCGTACGGCGTCCAGCGCGTCCCGCACCGCCGTGGCGGGGACCTCCGTGAGGAAGCCGACCCGGCCGAGGTCGACACCGAGCACCAGGGCGTCGTTCTCGGCCGCGAGCCGCGCACCGCGCAGGAACGTGCCGTCGCCGCCCAGGGTGACGATCAGGTCCGGATCACCCGCGCTCTCGACCTCCTCGCGGGCGTTGTGCCGCGCGCCCTCCTGCCACACGTCGATGTCCGCACATCCCACCGCGTGCTCGTCGCACCACGCGCGTACGGCCCGCGCGGCGGTCGCCGCCTCGGCGCGCCCGCCGTGCACGACCAGGCCGACACGGTTCACCGTCATATCCGCACACCGCCTCCCAGCCGGTTCGTACCGGGCGCCATCCTCGCCGCGGACCGCGCCGGCCGGCGCACGCCACGCCGCCGCGGCCGGTCGCGCGACCGCCCACGCCATCCGGCACCGGTCCCCTCCGTGTACCTCGTCCGTTCTCCCTGTACCTCCCCGTCTCTCGGCTATCTTCCTGACTCCTCGTACACCGTCTCCCCTTCGTGCACCTGCGCCACATGTGTCACAGCGGACGCGCCGGGGAACCCGGTGTCGCGGCGCCCGGTCCCTGCCGGTGAGCACCGGCGCCGTGTCCGTGCCGATGGGCACCGCTGCCGCGGCGAACGCCTTGACCACGTACTGGCGCACCGACCACGTACCGGCTCCCCGACGACGTACCGGCACCCCGACCACGTACCGCGGACTACCGGGGGAATCCCATGCGCGACCGACACAGCATCCGCGTCACCGCGGCGGCTCTGACCGCCATCGCCGCGACCATGTCGCCGGCCGCCGCCCAGACGGCGAGCGCCGCCTCGGCGGAGGCGGCCCCGGCCGGCACGGCCCCCGCTTCCAGGGCGCGGGCCTGCACACCGGAGGCGCTGGAGGCGACGGCGTACCAGGCCGCCCACCGGCCCCGGGGCACGGGCACCGGGGCGGCGATCGTCCAGTTCACCAACGTCTCCGCGCGCACGTGCGTGGTGCGGGGCCACCCGACGGTGGCCGTGGCCGGCAACGGCTCCCCGGAGCGCAACCTCCCGCTGAAAGTGATCCGCGAGGGCAGGGCGGCCCCGGTGCGGGTCGCCCCGGGCGGCAGCGCATGGGTGAAGCTGACCTTCGTCCAGGTGCACGGCGGGGCGGACGGGTACTGCGTCTCCGGCGCCACGCCCTCCATGTTCCCGACCCTGGTGGTCGGCCTGCCCGGCGCGGGGATCCATCAAGTCGCCCTGCTGGCAGGGGAGATCACCGAGTGCGACAACAAGGTCACGGTGACGGCGGTGTCGGCGACGCGCCCGTCCTGAGTGCGCTGCCGTCCGCTCGCCGGCCGCACGGCCCTTCGTCCGCGTCGAGGAACGGTTCCACCAGGCGCAGCAGCGCGTCCGGGCGGTCCAGCGGGATGATGTGGCCGCAGTCCGGAATCACGTGTCCCGTCAACCGGTCGGCGTACGGCCGCAGTTGGTGCTCCAGTGCCCGGCCCACCGGGTGGGCGCCGATCGTCAGCGCGGGCACGGTGAGGCGGGCACCGGCCACGGCCTCCCGGATCTGCCGCGCGCCCGTGGGCAGGGCCCGGTACGCGCCGAAGGCGGAGCGCAGCGCCCCGGTCCCGGTGTACGCGCGGACGAACTCGGCGCGGACGTCCGGCCGCACGCCCCGGCCGAGCGTGCCGCGGTCCAGGAACCAGCCGATGTACGCCTCCTCGCGGCCGGCGAGCACGGTCTCCGCCAGGCCGGGTTCCGCATGGAAGCCGAACCACCACGGCGGGCCGCCGGCGAGGAAATCCTCGGCGCCCGGGAGGTCGCCGAGCACCGACTCCATCAGCACCAGCCGCCGTACCAGTCCGGGCCGCCGCATGGCCAGCAGGAAGGCGGGCGGGGTGCCCAGGTCGACGCCGACCACGGCGGCCGGACCGGCGTCGAGTGCCTCCAACAGGCCCGCGGCGTCGGCGGCGAGGCTCCCGGCGTCGTAACCGCCCGTCGGCCGGTCGCTGTCGCCGAAACCCCGCAGGTCCGGCGCGATCACCCGGTAGCGGGTGGCCAGGGGGCCGATCACCTCGGTCCACAGCCGCCAGGTGTGTGGGAACCCGTGCAGCAGCAGGACGGCCGGCCCCTGACCGGCCGTGGCGACGCTCAGTCCGACGCCGTTGACGGTGACCCGGCGCAGCCGCACGCCGGGGACGGGGGAGACAGCCATGCACGACCCCTTGAGTAACGAATGGTGACAAGGGAACGGTAGGTAACTAGCCTGGGTCCCACCAGACCGCACTTTCCCGTCAGATGGTGAGCTTCAGGTGACCTCCCAGGCCAAGGGCGTGAACGCCCCGCGCGGCGACCTGTTCGACCCCGCGTGCCCGACCCGTCGGCTGCTCGACCGGATCGGTACGAAATGGACCTCGATGGTGGTGAAGGTGCTGGCGGAGGCGGCCCCCGGGGAGGTCCGCTTCGCCGAGCTGCTGCGCCGGATGCCCGGCGTCTCCCAGAAGATGCTGTCGGTGACCCTGCGGAACCTGGTGCGGGACGGCCTGGTCGCGCGCCGGGTGGAAGCCACCGTGCCGCCCGCCGTGCACTACCGCCTCACCGAGCTCGGCCTGTCCCTCGAAACCGTTCTCGCGGCCGTCCGGAACTGGGCCGAGGAGCACATGGCCGAGGTCGACCGGGCGAACGAGCTGACCGGCGATCAGGACGCCTGAACCGGGCCGGGCGTCCACCGCCGTGTGATCTCCTCCCTTGCGGCCGCCGCGCCGCTCCTGTGAGTCTCCCGTCGAACGATTTTCCGAAGAACTGTTATCGGCACCGCACCGAGCGGTCTCCCAGGTAACGGACAGCATCGTTCGGCGTCGAGGACAGGGAAGCTCTGATGAGGACACAGCACACGGTGGATCCGGCGGCACTGGTGAACGCCGCCAGAGCGGGAGACCCGGCGGCCCAGGACGCCCTGGTCAGCGCCTACCTCCCGCTGGTGTACAACATCGTGGGGCGGGCCCTGAACGGTTCGGTCGACGTCGACGACGTGGTCCAGGAGACCATGCTCCGGGCCCTCGGCTCGCTCGGCGACCTGCGGACCCCGGAGAGCTTCCGCTCCTGGCTCGTGGCCATCGCGATGAACCGGGTCCGGGCGCACTGGCAGGACCGCCGACTCGCCCCGGACGCCGTGGAGGAGCGCGGCGACGTCGCCGACCCCGGCGCCGACTTCGTCGACCTGACCATCGTCCGGCTCCAGCTCTCCGGCCAGCGCCAGGAGACCGCGCGCGCCACGCGCTGGCTGGAGCCGGACGACCGGGAGGTGCTCTCGCTGTGGTGGCTGGAGTGCGCCGGCGAGCTGACCCGGGCGGAGGTCGCCGCGGCCCTCGGGGTGTCGCCGCAGCACACGGCGGTACGGGTGCAGCGGATGAAGGCGCGGCTGGAGGCGGCCCGGGTGGTGGTACGGGCGCTGGACACGCGGCCCGCCTGCGAGGAGCTGCGGGCCGTGCTGGCTTCCTGGGACGGCCTGCCCTCCGCCCTGTGGCGCAAGCGAATAGCCCGGCACGCCCGCGAGTGCCCGCGCTGCGGCGGCCTGTGGAGCGGCCTGCTGCCGGCGGAGGGGCTGCTGGCCGGACTGGCACTGGTCTCGGTGTCGTCGGCGCTCCTCGCGACGACGCGCTCGGCGACGGCCACCCTGACCGCGACCACCGAAGCCGCCGCCCCTCAGCTGACCCACCTGGCCCCGGGCCCCGACACGGTTGCCGACGGGCCGGGTCACGGCACCGCCGGGTCGGACGCCGGCAGCACCGGACCAGGCGTCGACCGCAGCGACCCCGCCCCCGTCGGAGTCCGGGCGGCCTCCCGTCGTCGTACGAGCGGGCGCGGCGAGGCGCGGCGGCGACGGCGGCGGGTCCGGCGCCGGGCCGTCGGGGGCGCCGTGGTGGCGGCCTGTGTGGCCGGCGGCGGTCTCTGGTACTCCGGCACCGACTCCCGGCCGGCGGACACCAGGGAGGCGACCGCCGCGCGGACCGCCGGTGCCCCCGTCGTCGACCTGGCGGAACCCAGCGCCGTCGCCACCTCCTCGTCGCTCTCGGCGTCCCCGTCCCCGTCCCGCACGAAGAAGAAGCCGAGCGCCTCCAAGAGCCCTCGCCCCGCGCGCGAGAGCACCACTCCCCGGGCCGAGCCGGCCGAGCCCACCACTCCGCGCGTCTCCAGTGCCCCGCAGGCGCAGCCGGCGCCCACCGGCACGGTGGCCCAGGTGGTCGCGCTGGTGAACAAGGAGCGCGCGGCCGCCGGATGCGGCCCGGTCACCGAGGACCCCCAACTGGACAAGGCCGCCCAGGGCCACTCCGACGACATGGCCGCCCGCGGCTACTTCGACCACATCGACCCGGACGGCGCCGGCCCCGGCGAGCGCATCACCGCGGCGGGCTACCGCTGGTCCACGTACGGCGAGAACATCGCGAAGGGCCAGCAGACCCCGCAGGCGGTGATGGACTCCTGGATGAACAGCCCGGGCCACCGCGCCAACATCCTCAACTGCGCGTTCAAGAACATCGGCGTGGGCGTCCACGACGGCTCGGGCGGCCCCTGGTGGACCCAGGCATTCGGCGCCAAGCTCTGACCCGGTCAGGGGTGGGGGAAACTGCCCGGCGGGCTGTGCCCGAGGGCGCCCGGCCAGGACCAGGCGCCCTCACGGTCGCACCGCGGGCGGCATCACCCTCGGCGCGGCCACGGGCATCGGCGGACTGACGAACCCGTGGGCCCCGGCCGGGCCGACGCGCCGCCCGCCGACGCCCAGCGGGCCGACTCCGCGGGCCGACGCTCAGCGGGACGTGCCGAAGTCCTGCGTCCAGTAGCTGCCGGGCTGCGCGAGGCCGACGCCGATCTCCTTGAAGCCGCAGTTGAGGATGTTGGCCCGGTGGCCGGGGCTGGACATCCAGCCCGCCATGACCTGGTCCGCCGTGCTGTAGCCGTAGGCGACGTTCTCGCCGTAGCTGCTCCAGGTGTAGCCGGCCCGCGTGATGCGGTCGCCCGGGGACGAGCCATCGGATCCGGTGTGCGACATGTTCTGGTGCGCCGCCATGTCGTCGCTGTGGGCCTGCGCGGCCTTGGTCAGCGTCGCGTTGAGGGTCAGGGGCTGGCAACCGGCCTTGGCACGCTCGGCGTTCACGAGCCGCACGATGTCGGCGGTGACCCCGGACGCCGTGGCGGTGGGCGCCGGGCTGCTGGGCGCGGCGGGGGCCGCGGAAGTGGCGGGCGCCGGGCTGCTCGGCGCGGCGGGGGCGGCGGTCTGGGGGGTGCTGGGAGCGGCGGTCTGCCGGGCCTTGTGGGCCAGGGCCTTCTTCCTGTGGGAAGGCGCGTTCTTCTCGGCGTGCCAAGGCGTGCCGCTCGGCCGGGTCGTCGGACGCGTCGTGGCCCGGGGCGCGGGCGGCACACTGGTCTCCGGCACGACGGTCAGCGGCGCTCCGGTGGCGTAAGCGTTGCTGTCGTGATCTCTGGGCGTGTACTGCCACTGTCCCACGGGTGCGCTCGTCGCGGTGGTCTGCGCCGGGTCGTCCGTGCCGTACGGCCACTCGGAACAGGCCAGGGCGACGGATGGCACGCCCACGGCGCCGATGGCGGCGGCGGTGACGACTATTCGCCGGTAGTGCTTCGTCTTGCGGTGCTGGCCCATACGTCAACCTCACTCGGTGATCGCGGAGGGCTCATTCTCAAGACGGCTTCACACCGAGTGCAAAGGGTGCTTCTACTACCGCGCCCCGTAGAGCCGCGCGACCCTTGTCAGACGGGCCGAGAGATGCCGACTTCGCGACAGCGACGTTTGCGCAACGCTGCCGGACCGTCAGATCCGCGCCCGGGTCGGGTGATGGGACGAGGTGCCGGGCGGTACGCGTGCCACCGTTCGAGCCGCCGCGCACGGCTACGGCAAGCCGGACAAATCCCATATGTCGTGGGAGCCGCACCTACTATCCGGCCCGCTTAGTCGCCGACTCCGCTGTGACGGATGTCACCTCTCGCCAGGTCGCCGTGTTGTAAAGGCCGCGAAACAGCCGGGCAATACCGCGGCACGAACCTTCCTGCACTGCCCCGGGCCGTCCGGGCGCAGGCAGGCAAAGGGGAGTGCCGTGACGGAGATCGTCGACACCCAAGCGCCACCGGCCCCGCCCGGCGGTCGTACGTACAACGGCTGGACGCAGAACGACACGCTGGAGGACTACTCGCTGCGGTACGCGCCCAAGTCCTTCCGTCGCTGGTCGCCGTACGTCGTCGCCACCACGGCCCTCGGCGGTATCGCCTACCTCGCGGACTTCGCCATCGGCGGCTCGATCGCCGTCTCGCACGGCTTCACCAGCGCCCTGGTGGCGATCCTGACCGCCGCGGTGGTCATCTTCCTCACCGGCATCCCGATCTCGTACTACTCGGCGAAGTACTCCATCGACATGGACCTGCTGACCCGGGGCGCGGGCTTCGGGTACCTCGGCTCGACCCTCACCTCGGTGATCTACGCGAGCTTCACCTTCATCTTCTTCGCCCTCGAAGGCTCCATCATGGCGCAGGCGCTGGAACTGGGCCTGCACATCCCGCTCGCCGTCGGCTACGTCCTGTGTTCCCTCGTCATCCTGCCGCTCGTCGTCCACGGCATGACCGCCCTGTCGAAGATGCAGGTGTGGACGCAGCCGGTCTGGCTGGTGCTGATGGTGGCCCCGTTCGTGTCCATCGCGATCCAGGAGCCCGGAAAGTTCTCGGAGTTCACGCACTTCGCGGGCGACTCGCCCACCGGCTCGACGATCAGCATGCTCGGTGTCGGGGCGGGCGCGGGCGTCGCGCTGTCGCTCATCGCGCAGATCGGGGAGCAGGTCGACTATCTGCGCTTCATGCCCGACAAGACCCCGGAGAACGGCAGGCGTTGGTGGGCCGCGGTGCTCGGCGCCGGCCCCGGCTGGGTGGTCCTCGGGGCGCTGAAGCAGATCGGCGGCGCCTTCCTGGCCTTCTACATCGCCGGCAGCGTGGGACTGGGCAAGGCGAACGAGCCGATCCAGCAGTACGTCCACGGGTTCGGGACGTTCGCCGCGCCGGTCGCCCTGGGCCTGGCCACCTTCTTCGTCATCCTCTCCCAAGTGAAGATCAACTCGACGAACGCGTACTCCGGTTCCCTGTCCTGGTCGAACTTCTTCTCGCGGCTGACACACCGTCATCCGGGCCGCGTCGTCTACATCTTCCTCAACGTCGGCATAGCGCTCGCGCTGATGGAGGGTGGCGTCTTCGGCTTCCTCAACACCGTCCTCGGCTTCTACTCCAACGTCGCCATCGCCTGGATCGGCGCGGTCGTCGCCGATCTGGTCGTCAACAAGCCGCTCGGACTGAGCCCGTCGTACATCGAGTTCAAGCGGGCGCACCTGTACCACTTCAACCCGGTCGGCTTCGGCTCGATGCTGATCGCCTCGGCGGTCTCCATCGCCGCGTACTTCGAGGCATTCGGCGCGTACGGCAAGGCGTTCTCGCCGTTCATCGCGCTGTTCCTGGCCATGGTGCTCTCACCGCTGTTCGCGGTGCTCACCCGGGGCCGCTACTACCTCGCCCGCACCGACGACCTGTCCGAGCCGCCGCTCGGCGCGGACGGGCTGCCCTCGGCCGCCGTCCTGACCTGTTCCGTCTGCGCGACCGGCTTCGAACGGCCGGACATGGCCGCCTGCCCCTTCCACCGGGGCGCGGTCTGCTCACTGTGCTGCAGCCTGGAGCAGGACTGCCACGACTCCTGCAAGAGCAGCACGGGTGCCCCCGGCCCGGTCTCCCTCGCCCTGCCCACCGTGCGGTCCGGCGACGGTCCCGGCCCCCGCTGACCACCGCGCGGCGGCCGGAGCGCAAGCCCCCGGCCGCCGCGCACCCGTGTCCGGTGCCGTCACTCGTTCTGGAAGACGGCCTTGCTGACCTCGGCGGGGTTCTCGAACTTCTTCTTCCCGAGGTGAGAGATCCGCTCGGTGATCTCCTTGGGGGCGTGGTTGTTCTCGGCGACCTTCCGAAGCTGGTCGGAAGTGGCCGGGTAATCCGCGCCCGACAGGGCTTTCTGCAGGTCAGGTGGGGTGATACCCGCCATGGCTCCTCCAGGCGGTGAGTTGGTTCAGGATCATCGGGCCGGCGCCGCATGCTGCGCCGGACTGGTCAGGTACCCATCCGGCGGAAGCGGATTCAGAGATTCCGCGGGTGATGGGTGCCGCGTCGCCCGGGTACCCGGGGCTCCGGAACAGCGCGCACGCGTGAGAGGACGGAGAGCATCCGATGAGCGAGAACACCCCTTCCCAGGCCGAGGGCGAACCGGAGCCGGGTGCCCCCGAGGCCGATCAGCCGCCCCGCACCACTCCGTCACAGGCGGAAGGAGCGGACCCCGCGGACGAGCAGCCGGAAGAGACCGCAGACGAGAGCGGCGACGCGTAGGGAGGCGTCATGGGCATGGCACACACCAGCGTTCCCGAGGTGCTGGACGCGCTGAAGGACGTGACCTACCCGGCGGACAAGGACCGGCTGGTCTCGGCCGCGCGGGAGGCGGGAGCCTCCGAGGAGGTCGTGAAGGCCCTGCGCGGCATCCCCGCCGAGGAGTACACCAACCGCGCGGACGTGGCGAGGTCGGTCCGGGTGGACCCGGACTCGGACCTCGGCACCAACGCCACCCAGCGGGCGGAACAGGCACGGCAGGGCGGCAAGCCGGGACTCTCCCAGCATCTGCGGGAGGAGCCGAAGACCCCGATCCAGGAGGAGTTCGACCGCTGACCGGCTGAACCGGGCTTGCTCCCGTGCCCCCGAGGGCAGACCTAGCGTGATCGAACACGTCCGGACAGGTAGGGCAGGTGGCTCGGCGATGACGCACCCGCACGACCCTCTCGACGGCGGAGCCACCGGCCCTCTGGACGGAGGAGCGACCGGTCCTGCCGACGGCGGAGCCACCGGCCGTCCCCTCCAGTTGGAGACGCACGGGCTCGACGTGATCGCGGACTCGGAGCGCCGGGGCACCCCGGGCTCCCTGTTCTGGCCCTGGTTCGGGGCCAACGTGTCCGTGCTCGGACTCAGCTACGGCGCCTTCGCGTTCGGCTTCGGCATCTCCTTCTGGCAGGCCGTCCTGTCCGGCGTGCTCGGCATCGCCGTCTCGTTCCTGCTCTGCGGCTTCGTGGCGGTCGCCGGGAAGCGCGGCTCGGCCCCCACCATGGTGCTCAGCCGGGCCGCCTACGGCGTGCGCGGCAACCGGCTGCCGTCCGTCGTCTCCTGGATGCTCACCGTCGGCTGGGAGACCGTCCTCACCGCGCTCGCCACGCTGGCCACCGCGACCGTCTTCGACAGCCTGGGCTGGGGCGGCGGCACCGAGACGAAGGCGGTCGCCCTCATGGTGGTGGCCGCGCTGACCGTCGTCGGCGGGGTCATGGGCTTCGACCTGATCATGCGGTTGCAGACCTGGATCACCGTGGTCACCGGCGCGCTCACGATCGTCTACGTCGTCCTCGTCGCCGACCACATCCACTGGAGCACGGTCGAGGCCGTCCCGGCGGGCTCGGCGCAGGAGTTCATCGGCGCGCTGGTGTTCATGATGACCGGCTTCGGCCTCGGCTGGGTCAACGCCGCCGCCGACTACTCCCGCTATCTGCCCCGCGACTCCTCCAGCCGGGGCGTGATCGGCTGGACCGCCTTCGGCGGCTCCCTGGCCCCGCTCGTCCTGCTGGTGCTCGGCCTGCTGCTGGCCGGTTCCTCCGCTGGGCTGAGCAAGGCCATCTCGGCCGATCCGATCGGGGCGCTGGCGACACTCCTGCCGACCTGGTTCCTGGTGCCGTTCGCCCTGGTCGCCGTCCTCGGTCTGGTCGGCGGCGCCGTCCTCGACATCTACTCCTCCGGCCTGGCCCTGCTCTCCGCCGGCCTGCGGGTGCCCCGCTATCTGGCCGCGCTCTTCGATGGCGTGCTGATGATCGCCGGCGCGATCTACATCGTGTTCTTCGCCGACACCTTCCTCGTCCAGTTCATGGGCTTCCTCACCACCCTCGGCGTGCCCATCGCCGCGTGGGCCGGCGTCATGCTCGCCGACCTGGCCCTGCGCCGCCGCGACTACGACGACGGCGACCTGTTCCGCCCGCACGGCCGCTACGGCGACGTCCCCCTCCGCCCGCTGGTCCTCACCCTCGCCGCCACGGCGGTCGGCTGGGGCCTGGTCACCAACAGCGCCGCGCGCTGGCTGACCTGGCAGGGCTACCTGCTGGAGCCGTTCGGTCTCGGCGGCAGGACCGGTGCCTGGGCCTCCGCCAACCTGGGCGTCCTCGTCGCCCTGGCCCTCACCTTCGTCGGCACGCTGCTCCTGGGCCGGGCCCGGGTCCGCTCCCAGGAGGCCCGGGAACCGAGCCCGGCGCTCGACGAAGGGGTGCTGAACCCATGAGCGCCGGGCACCCCGGCGCCCGGGTGCCCCGCAGGAGCCCCGGACATCTCGCCGTCATCGACATGCAGCGCGTGTTCGCCGACCCGGCGAGCCCCTGGGCCACCCCCCGGTACGCCGACGCGGCAGCCGGCGTACGGGCCCTGCTGCCGGCCTTCGCCGGCCGCGTCACCTTCACACGCTTCCTGGCCCCGGAGCGGCCGGCCGGCGCCTGGCGTGCCTACTACGACCAGTGGCCCTTCGCCCTTCGGCCCCCCGACGCCGGACTCTGGGCGCTGACCGACGAGTTCACCGGTCTCGCGGACCACGTCATCGACACCGCCACCTTCGGCAAGTGGACCCCCGAACTCGCCGGCCGCACCGGCCCGGACGGCCGGCTGGTACTGGCCGGCGTCAGCACCGAGTGCTGCGTGCTCTCCACCGCCCTCGCCGCCGCGGACGCCGGCGCCGAGGTGCTGGTCGTGGCGGACGCCTGCGCCGGCGTGGACGACGACTCCCACGTCAAGGCCCTGCAGATCATGGAGCTCTACCGGCCGCTGGTCCGGGTCACCGCCATCGACGACCTGCTCGCGCAGGCCGGGCCGTGACCGGTGTCCCGCCCGGGCCACCGGCGGTGAGCGGTCGCCCGGCGAGCACCTGGGACGGGTGCCCTCCGCGTCAGGTGCGTGCGCCCCGTACCCGGTAGCGGCCGAGCTCCCCGTCCAGCTCGACGCGAGCACCGTGGCGTACTCGTCCACGTCCTGCGGCGTCGGCGCGTCGAGCCAGGTCACGCCCGGTACGTCGTGCGGCCCGCCGATCGGGGCGCACGCGCGTGAGGGGTGATCGGCGGTACTGGTCGTGCCGCGCTCACCTGGTCGTTCCCCGGCCGTCGCCGGGTCCACCGCCTCGTCACCGGACCTGCCGCCGATCCCCACGCATGCCGGGGACCCCACCGGGTACGCGAGGCGGGAGCCCGTCCGGGCACCAGCCCGCCCGGACGGCCCGTACGACCGCCGCTACCTGGGGACCAGCCATGGAGACACCCGCACACGACGCCCAGCCGACGCCGGCCCAGCAGGCACTGGACGCGCTGGCCGAGAACGCCGAGGACCAGGCCGCCCTGGACACCCTCGCCCACAGTGACGTGCTCGTCCCCGTACCGGACGACGCGGTGGACGGAGAAGGCGCCGACGCCTCGACGGTGGCGCTGCCCGTCCTGGAACAGCCCGGGGGCGACCCGGTCGTCCCGGTGTTCACCACGGAGGGCGAGATGGCCGAGCTGCTGCCGTTCGTCTCGCGCTACCGCCTGATCCCGCTCGGCGCGCTCGCCGCCCAGTGGCCCGAGGGAGACCTCTCCCTGGCCATCGACGGCAGCTCCGCGCACGGGCTGACCCTCACCTCCCAGGGGGTACGCACCCTGCTGGCCCGGTGATCCGCCGTCCCTGAGGGACGCGGACGCTGAATCCCGGCCGTACGCCCCCACGCTGAAGCCGGGCTACGTCCCCACGCTGAGCCGGGGGACGCCCGCACGCTGAGGGCTACGCCCCCACGCCGAAGCCCGGCGCACGCCCACACACCGCGCGCACCGGCGCGCGAACAGCGAGGTGTCCCGGTCCAGGACGGCCGGAAGTGCTCCCCGGCGCCGGTGGTCACCGGCCCTTCCGGCGGGAAGATCCCAGCGGGAGACGAATCGGGCGAGCGCGAAGGAGCCGATGGTCGTGAAGGTCGTCCTGCTGGGCACCGCCGCCGGGGGCGGCTTCCCGCAGTGGAACTGCGCCTGCGCGCTGTGCGCCGCCGCCCGGGACGGCAGGCTGCCCTCCCGCACACAGGAGTGCGCCGCCGTCACCGGCAACGGCCGCGACTGGTGGCTGCTGAACGCATCCCCGGACCTGCGGATCCAGCTCGCCGCCACCCGGGCCCTGTGGCCCGGCCCCGGACCCCGGGACACGCCGCTGCGCGGCGTGCTGCTCACCGACGCCGAGGCCGACCACGTGACCGGCCTGACCGAGCTGCGCGGGGCGGCGGGCCTGAAGATCTACGCCGCGCCCCCGGTGCGCGCCGTTCTCGCCCCCGCCCGCGCCGCACTGGACCGCTACGCCCCCTGGGAGTGGGCCGACAGCCTGGCCGACGGCGGTTTCGTGCTGGCCGGCGGACTCGTGGTGACCGCCCATCCGGTGGGGGTGAAGGTCCCGAAGTACGTGCCGGACCAGGCGTCCACGGAGCCGGGACCGTGGGTGACGGCGTACCGCGTCGAGGACCTGGCCACCGGGGGAGTGCTGGTGTACGCGCCCTGCGTCGGCGCCTGGAGCCCCGTCCTGGACGGGCTGTGCGCCGAGGCCGGCTGCGTGCTGCTGGACGGCACCTTCTTCGCCGCCGACGAGATGGGCACGGCGGTGCGCCCCGGCGCCGGTCAGGCCGCCATGGGCCACCTGCCGGTCACCGGTCCGCAGGGCTCGCTGGCCGCACTGGCCCGGTATCCCGGCGCGCGCCGGATCTACACCCACCTCAACAACACCAACCCGCTCCTGGACCCCGCCTCACCCGCACGCGCGCGCGTGGCCGGATACGGCGCCGAGATCCTGCCGGACGGGACGGAGCTGGTGCTCTAGGCGGCCGGTTCTCCGGGGTGGGTCCCGCGCTGCCGGGCCAGCATCCGCCGCAGGACCGCCCGCTGCACCGGCAGTACCTCGGCGTGCAGCGCCCGGCCCTTGGAAGTGAGCGCGACCCACACCCCGCGCCGGTCCTCCGCGCACACCGAGCGCTCCACCAGGCCGTCCTTCTCCAGCCGGCCGATGAGCCGGGACAGCGCGCTCTGGCTGAGATGCACCCGGCCGACCAGGTTCTGCACCCGGCACTGGTCACCCTGCCGGGGCGACTCCGTCGCCAGGATGTCCAGCACCTCGAAGTCGCTGGCGCCCAGACCGTGCGGATGCAGGGCGCGGTCGATCTCGCACATCGTGCGCGCGTGCACCGCGAGGATGTCCCGCCAGCGTTCTTCGAGCCGGGTCTCGGCCGTCGTGCCTGCCATACCCGCACGGTAGCACCGATCCGGCCAATCGTTGAGTATGCAACTAGTACTGGGCGCGGGGGGCGTGGTGACGTCAGGCCGTCGCGTCCTGGAGCAGCCCGACGAGGTTGCCGTCGGCGTCCTTCACAGAGGCGATCAGCCGGCCGCCGCCGACGTCCTGCGCGTCCTGCAGCAGCTCGGCGCCCGCCGCCAGCAGCGCCGCGAGCCGCTCCCGCAGATCCGTCACGTGCCAGTACGGCACCGGCCCGGTCATGCCCTTGGCGTGCCCGTTCGGGTCCAGGCCGACGTCCTGGCCGGCGGCCTTGAAACCGACGTAGTACGGCTCGTCCGCGTACGGCTCGACACCCAGCAGCGCGCCGAACAGGGCCTTGGCGCGGTCCAGGTCCTTCACCGGGTAGATGATCGTCTGCAGGCCGGCGGTCATGGTGCTCACTCCTTCGAGACGCGGGATCCGACGGTCCCCCGCCGGTGCTCCCACGCTAGGGCCGGGGAGCCCGCCGCGGCTTCTCCGATCCTGACCGCTTCGGGCGGGGCCTTCTCGCCCGCACGGGCGCCACCCCGCCGCAACGCCGCACGCACACCTGGGAGCCGTACCTGAGCAGCCGTACTCATGCCGGGGAGCCGCACGCATCCGAGAGTGCCGGGATGAAGCCACTCTTCACCACACGCACCCGTGCGCCGCGCTCCGTTAGGCTCACCCGCGCCGCCGGCCGCGCGGTGCCGCTCGCCCTGTGCGCGTTGGTCCTCGCCGCGTGCGGCAGCGAACGAGAGGGCGGGGAGCAGGCGGGGAAGGACGGCGCCGGCAGCCGGTCCGTGGCGGCCCGCCCACGCCCTTGCCCACGCTGCCCGGCGCCCCGCCCGTCCCGGACGCCACCGGCTCCCCCGTGAACCCCCGTGCGGAGGTTGCGCCGAGCGGCGTCGAGAAGTGCGCGGCCCGCGCCCACGCCCGCAGGATCACCGACGCCCTGGAGAAGACGCCCGGTCCCACCCCGGACCAGGTCCAGGAAGCGCTGCGCGGCCTCGGCTACCTCGACGAACGCACGGACGGTCCCCGGCGGTCCGCCGGCGGTGTGGGCTTCACGCTCGACCTGCGGATCATGGGCGCGCACCTGTGCCTGGACGGCACCGTCACCGGCACCGAGACCGCCGTGGTGCCGTACGGCGCCTCGCCGCGGGTCAGCTGCCGGGAGGTGCGCCGGAGCGCACCCGACGTCACGTCGAGTCGCGCTTGACCAGCTCCGTCGGCAGGATCACCGCCGCCGGGTCCTCACCGCCGATCTGGGCGAGCAGCACCCGCACCATCTCGTTGCTGATCCGGTCCCAAGGCTGCCGGATGGTGGTGAGCGCCGGGGTGGCGGCGGTCGCCGCCGGCGAGTCGTCGAAGCCGCCGACGGCGATGTCCTCGGGCACCCGCTTCCCGGCCCGGTGCAGGGCCGCCAGCACCCCCTGCGCCATCAGGTCGGAGGCGACGAACACGGCGTCCATGTCCGGCGCCTGCGCCAGCAGCCGCTCCGCGCCCGCCTCACCGCTGGCCCGGCTGTAGTCGCCGGAGACGACGAGCCGCTCGTCGGCCGCGACGCCCGCCTCGGCGAGCACCTCCCGGTACCCGGCGAGCCGCTCCACACCGCCTGGGGTGTCCAGCGGCCCGGTGACCACCCCGATCCGCCGCCGCCCCAGGGACAGCAGGTGCCGGACCATGTCCCGGGCGCCGTCCCGGTCGTCGGCGGCCACGTAACTCACCTTGGAGCCGAGCCCGATCGGCTTGCCGCAGGCCACCAGCGGCACGCCCGCCTTCCGCAGCTCCTCGGCGACCGGATCGCCGGAGTGGCTGGAGACGAGCAGCACCCCGTCGACGTGCCCCGCGGTGATGTACCGCGTGATGCGCCGCCGTTCGTCCTCGGTGCCCGCGAGCATCAGCAGCAGCGGGACGTCGTGCGCGGCCAGTGCCTGAGTGCAACCGCGCAGCAGGACGTTGAAGTTGGGGTCCTCGAAGAACCGCTCCTGCGGCTCGGTCAGCAGGAAGCCCACCGAGTCGGAGCGGCCCGTGATCAGCGAACGGGCGTGCCGGTTCACGACGTACCCGGTCTTGCGGATGGCGGCGTTGACCGCCTCCTGGGCGGCGGGGCTGACGTAGTGGCCGCCGTTGAGCACACGTGAGACGGTGCCGCGCGAGACGCCTGCCTCGCGCGCCACGTCGTGGATCGTCGGCGGTCTGCGCCGGCCCCCCGCATTGCTCATGGTCATGACTTTACGGCCCCGGACAGCAGATCGAGGCTCCAGAAGCGCTGGACGACCAGGAAGAGGGCGATCAGCGGGAGCACCGCGAGGAACGCCCCGGTGATCACCAGGGTGTACAGCGCGGGCGTGTTGGAGCCCTGCTCCAGCAGTGTGTACAGACCCAGCGTGAGCGGGAACTTCTCGTCGTCGCTCAGCATGATGAACGGCAACAGGAAGTTGTTCCAGATCGCCACGAACTGGAACAGGAACACCGTGACCATGCCGGGGACCATCATCGGCAGCGCGACCCGGGTGAAGATCCGCCACTCGCTCGCCCCGTCCATCCGCCCGGCCTCCACCACATCGGCAGGCACGGCGGCGGAGGCGTAGATCCGGGCCAGGTAGACGCCGTACGGGGAGAGGATCTGCGGCAGCAGCACGGACAGGTAGGAGTCCGTGAGGTCGGCCTTCGCCAGCAGCAGGTACTGCGGGATCGCGAGGATCACCGGCGGCATCAGGACGCCCGCGAGCAGGACGTTGAACATCGTCTCGCGGCCCTTGAAGCGGTAGGTCGCCAGCGCGTAGCCGCTGAACGCCGACACGGCGGTGGACAGCAGGGCGCCGAGACCGGCGTACAGCGCGGAGTTGCCCATCCACTCCCAGTAGATCCCGCCCCGGTAGGCGTTCAGGTCCTTGAGGTTGTCGGCGAAGCCGGTGCCGGGCAGGAAGGTGAACGTGGAGAACAGCTCGTGCCCGGACTTCGTCGACGCGATCACCACCCAGGCGACCGGGAGAAGGGTGTACACCGCGCCGAGCAGCAGCGTGACCGTCGGGATCAGCGCGATCCGGCGGCGCAGCGGGGGGCCCTGCGCGGTACCCGGGGTGGTGCCGGCGGCCGGGGCCGCCTTGCGGACGGCGAGGGTGCTCATCCCGCTGCCTCCTGCTTGTTCCGGCGGTTGGCGGCCCGCAGGAAGCCGAACGACAGCAGCAGCGTGACCACGGCGATCAGCGTGGCCTCGGCCGCCGCAGAGTAGACGTCGTTCCGGCCGAAGGCGTCCTGGTACACCTTCATCAGCGGGCTCCAGGTCGTGTTGACCGAGTTGGTGAGGGGCTTCAGGGTGGTCGGCTCGTTGAACACCTGGAGGGTCGCGATGATCGAGAAGAAGAAGGTCAGCACCAGTGAGGGCGCCACCATCGGGATCTTGATCCGCACCGCGATCTGCAACGGGGTGGCGCCGTCCAGCCTGGCCGCCTCGTAGACCTCGGCCGGGATGGACCGCAGCGAGGTGTAGATGACGATCATGTTGAAGCCGGTACCGCCCCAGACCGCGATGTTCGACAGGGCGAGATACAGCGGACCGCCGTCCAGCAGGTCCGGCTGCGGCAGGCCGAGCTTGTCGAGCACGAAGTAGAACGGGCTGACGTCCGGCAGGTACAGGAAGCCCCACAGCAGCGCGGCCACCACGCCGGGGATGGCGTACGGCAGGAAGATCGCGAGCCGGGTGAACGGGGCGAGGCGCACCTTGTCGGAGTCCAGCATCAGCGCGAAGAGCAGCGCGAGGCCGAGCATCACCGGGACGACGATGCAGCCGTAGCCGAGCACGCGCAGTGCGCCGTCCAGCAGTTCGCTGTCCCGGAGGGCCCCGGTGTAGTTCTCGAAGCCGGCCCACACCTCCTTCCGGGCGCCCGACCCCAGGCCGAGGCCGGAGACGCGCACCTTGCGGAAGCTGAGCCAGACGGCGTAGCCGATGGGCAGCGCGAAGAAGAGGGCGAACAGGATCGCGGCGGGGAGGAGGAAGCCGTACGGGGCCCCCTTGACCCCGTACGACCTCCGGCTGGTGGAGCCGCTCACCGAGCGACCTCGAAGCCCTGCTTCTTCATGTCGGCGACCGTGTCGTCCTGCATCTTCCTCAGGGCGGCGGTGAAGTCCGACTTGTTCTTGGCGGCGGCGCCGAAGGCGTCCTTGAAGGAGGTGTAGGCGACGTTCACGTTCGGGCCCCACGCGGACGGCGCGGTGGTCTTCGCGATGTCGGCGGCCCTGGTGTAGAAGTCCGCTTGGTTGGAGAAGTACGCCGGCGGGTTGGAGAAGGCGCCGCTGAGCTGGGCCGAAGTGGAGGCCGGGTAGATGCCGCCCTCCTTCGCCAGCGCGTTCAGGGCGTCGTGGTCGGTGTTCAGCCAGGCCGCGAACTCGGCGGCGGCCTCCTTGTGCGCGGAGTCGGTGGTGACCGCCGTCGAGGAGCCGCCCCAGCTGCCGGTGACGTCCTGGTCGGCCGACCACTGGGGGAGCGGGGCCATGGCCCACTTGCCCTTGGTGTCCGGCGCCGCCGTGGTGAGGGTGCCGGGCGCCCACACGGCACTCACCCAGGCGATCTGCTTGCCGGTGTTCAGCGCCTTGTTCCAGGACGGGGTGTACATCGGCTGGTTGTCGATGACGCCCTCCTTGACCAGACCGCCCCAGAACTCCGCGACCTTCCGGGTGGCGGCGTCGTCGATGCCGACCTTCCACTTGTCGCCGGAGGTGGTCCACCACTTGGCGCCGGCCTGCTGGGCGAGGCCGGCGAAGAGACCGGAGTCGTTGGCGGAGAAGGTGGTCAGGTCCTTGTCCGGCGCCTTCTTCTTCAGCAGGCGGGCGGTCTCGGCGAACTGCTCCCAGGTGGTGGGGACCTTGAGGCCGTAACGCTTGAAGAGGTCCTCGCGGTAGTAGAACATCATCGGGCCGATGTCCTGCGGCACCGCGTAGACCGCGTCCGTGCCGAGGGTGGTCTGCTGCCAGACGCCCTCGGCGAACTTGCCCTTGACGTCGCCGACCTCCCCGGAGATGTCGGCGAGGGCGTCGTTGCTGACCAGCGTCGGCAGCGCCTGGTACTCGGCCTGCACCAGGTCGGGGGCCTTCTTCGCCTTGTGCGCGGTGAGGATCTTGGTGACCAGCGTGTCGCCGGATGCCTGCTTCTTCACTGTCACGGTGATCCGGTCCTTCTTCCCCGGCCCCTTGTTCCACAGGTCCACGACCTTGTCCATGCCGGGTGTCCAGGTCCAGTACGTGAGCGAGACGGGACCCGACTCGGCCTTGGTGTCGTCCCCGGAACCGCAGGCGGCGAGGGCGGTGGCGCCGAGGGACACGGCGAGGGCGGTTGTCACGAGGCGACGGCGCTTCGTGTGCGGCATGGTTTCTCCCCTGACCTGGGTCCCCGCCCGCTGCGGGGACCTGCCATGCAGATGTGCACGTTCACATGACCCGGGTGCTCGTCGCTCGGGAGCCCCCTGCCATGCTTCTGTGAGCGTTCACAGTAGAGAAACATCCCGGACACTTGTCAATGGTTGTTGCTGTGCGGTTATGTTGGGCTCGCACCGCCGACGATGTGTGTGCACGTTCCCAAATGATCGATTTCCCGGGAGAGATCCATGCCGGACACCAGCCCCAGGGGCCTCACCAGGCTCGCCTTCGGCGGGGACTACAACCCCGAGCAGTGGCCGGAATCCGTCTGGCAGGAAGACGTCCGGCTGATGCGCGAGGCCGGCGTCACGATGGTGAGCGTCGGGATCTTCTCCTGGGCGCTGCTGGAGCCGGCACCGGGGGAGTACGACTTCGGCTGGCTCGACCGGGTCATCACCCTGCTGCACGAGAACGGCATCCGCGTCGACCTCGGCACGCCCACCGTGGTGCCGCCCGCCTGGTTCTACCGGGCCCACCCCGAGGCCCTGCCGGTCACCGCCGAGGGCACGCGCTACGAGTTCGGCTCCCGCGGGGCGATCTGCCACAGCAACGCCGACTACCGCGCCGCCGCCGCGAACATCACCACCCGCCTCGCCGAGCGCTACGGCGACCACCCGGCGCTCGCCCTGTGGCACGTCCACAACGAGTACGGCGTCCCCGTCTCGGCCTGCTACTGCGAGTCCTGCGCGGACCGGTTCCGCCGCTGGCTCGCGGACACCTACGGCAGTGTCGAGGCCGTCAACGAGGCGTGGGGCACGGCCTTCTGGGGCCAGCGCTACACCGACCTCGCGCAGATCAACCCGCCCCGGGCCACCCCGACCGTCGGCAACCCGGGCCAGGCCCTCGACTACAAGCGCTTCGCCGACGCCGTCATCCGGGAGAACTTCCGCGCCGAGCGGGACATCCTGCACCGCCTCTCACCGGGCGTCCCGGTCACCACCAACTTCATGACCGCGCTCAGCCAGTGCGACTCCATGGACTACTGGGCGTGGGGCCGCGAGGTCGACCTCGTCACCAACGACCACTACCTGATCACCGACGGCCGCCGCACCCACGTCAACCTCGCGATGGCCGCCGACCTCACCCGCTCCGTCGCCGGCGGCGCGCCCTGGCTGCTGCTGGAGCACTCCACCTCGGGCGTCAACTGGCAGCCCCGCAACCCCGCCAAGGCCCCCGGCCAGATGGCCCGCAACTCCCTCGCGCACGTGGCGCGCGGCTCCGAGGGCGCGATGTTCTTCCAGTGGCGCCAGTCCCGGCGCGGCGCCGAGAAGTTCCACTCGGCGATGCTGCCGCACGGCGGCACCGACACCCGCGTCTGGCGCGAGGTGGTCGGACTCGGCGCCTCCGTGGGCGCGTTGAGCGAGATCCGGGGCACCCGCACCGAGGCCGACGCGGCCATGCTGTGGGACTGGCAGTCCTGGTGGGCGCAGAACCTCGCCTGGCGCCCCAGCGAGGACCACGACCCGCGCGAGCGCGCCGACTCCTTCTACGAGGCGCTCTACGACCGCCACCTCACGGTCGACTTCGCGCACCCCGAGGCCGACCTGTCCAGGTACCCCATGGTCGTCGTGCCGGCCCTGTACCTGATGACGGAGGCCGCCGGGAACAACGTCCGGGAGTACGTCGAGAACGGCGGCACGCTCGTGGTGTCGTACTTCTCCGGCATCGTCGACGAGCACGACGCCGTCCACGAGGGTGCCTACCCGGGCGCGCTGCGCGATGTCCTCGGGCTCACCGTGGAGGAGTTCTCGCCGCTGCTCAAGGACGAGCGGGTCCGCCTGACCGGCCCGGACGGCTCCGAGCTGACCGGGGACGTGTGGACGGAGTTCGTGGTACCGCGCGGTGCCGAGACCGTGTGGACCTACGCCGACGGGCTCACCGCGGGCCGTCCCGCCGTCACCCGGCACCGGCTCGGCCGGGGCACCGCCTGGTACGTCTCCACCCGCCTCGACGCCCAGGGCCTGGACGCGGTCATCGGCTGGGCGGCCGACGACGCCCGTCTCGCCCCGCGCGCCGACCTGCCCCGCGACGTCGAGGTCGTGCGCCGCCGCGGCGACTCGGGCAGCTACCTCTTCGTCATCAACCACACCGCCGGCGACACCAAGGTGCCGCTGGACACGCCCGGGACCGAACTGCTGACGGGCGAACACGCCATGGGCCGCCTCGCGGTCCCGGCGGGGGCCGTCCGGGTCGTACGACTCGACGGCTGAGCCGGCTCCCCTCCGCCCGCGTGTGCCACGAGAGCCGTGGGCGGAGGGGTTCTCCTCCGGTCGCACCGGAGGACACCTCCCCAGTTACGTCGAAGGGACGACGGACGATGAAGTTCCATCCCAGACGCACCATCAGGGCCCTGCTGCCGCCGCTCGCGGCCGGGCTCGCCCTCACCGCCCTGCCCGCCCCGACCGCCCAGGCCGCGAGCACCCTCACCAACGGCGGCTTCGAGTCCGACGGCACGGGCACGGCCACGCCCGCCGGCTGGTCCGAGTACGGCGACACCGGCGCCTCGTACACCGAGCCCGGTGGCCACGGCGGGAGCTACCGCCTCAGCCACTACGCGTCGTCCGCCTACAAGGTGGAGACGTACCAGTACCTGTCCGGGCTGACCAACGGGACCTACACCTTGACGGCGTGGGTCCGGTCCAGCGGCGGGCAGAAGGCCGCGTACATGTCGCTCAAGAATTGCGGCAGTGCGGAACAGCGCACCGATCTGCCGGTCTCGTCCAGTGGGTGGATACGGATCGTCACGTCGGTCAAGGTGACCAACAACCAGTGCACCATCAGCGTCAACAGTGACGCGAACGCCGGTGACTGGATCAATGTTGACGATCTCACCTTCTCATCCGGCACCACCGGTACATCCATCCATGGTGCCGACATCTCCTCCCTCGCCAAGAGCGAGGCCAAGGGCGGCGTCTACAGGACGGGTTCCGGGACGACCGGGGACGCGCTGTCCATCCTCAAGTCGTCCGGCATGAACTACGCGCGCCTGAAGGTCTGGGTGAACCCGGCCGACGGCTTCAACGACAAGGCGCACGTCCTGGCCACGGCCAAGCGCGTCAAGGCGCAGGGCATGAAGCTGCTGGTGGACTTCCACTACTCGGACAGCTGGGCGGACCCGGGGCAGCAGAACAAGCCGGCCGCGTGGGCGGGTCACACGTACAGCCGGCTCAAGACGGACGTGTACAACCACACGTATGACGTGTTGAACGCCTTGAAGGCTCAAGGCACCACCGCCGACATGGTCCAGGTGGGCAATGAGATCAATGGCGGCATGCTGTGGTCCGAGGGATCCACGGACAACTGGAGCCGACTCGCCGGGTTGATCAACTCCGGCTATGACGCCGTCAAGGCGGTCAACCCTTCCACGACGGTCGCGCTGCACCTGGCCAAGGGCGGGGACAGGGCCGGCACCGAGTGGTGGTTCGACAACGCGGTCGCGAACGGCGTCAGGTTCGACGCGATCGGCCTGTCGTACTACGGCTACTGGCACGGCCCGCTCTCCGACTTCCAGAGCACGCTGGACGACGCCGCCTCCCGCTACGGCAAGCCGGTGTTCGTCGCCGAGACGGCCTACCCGTTCCGGCTGGACAGCGACGACGCGCTCACCAACCAGATCGACACCACCGGCGAACTGGTCTCCGGCTACCCGGCGACCGTGGCCGGCCAGACCAAGTGGATGAACGACGTGGCGAGCATCGTGGAGGCCGTCCCGAACGGCCGCGGTCTCGGCGTCTTCTACTGGGAGGCGACCTGGACCGCCGTCACCGGCAACGGCTGGGACCCGGCGGACGCCACGTCCGGCAACGGCTGGGAGAACCAGGCCCTGTTCGGCTACGACGACAGGGCGCTGTCCTCCATGACGTGGTTCGGTCACCGCTGAGCCGTCCGTGTCCGGGCCCGGTCGTGCGCGGCGGCCGGGCCCTCGCCGTGTTCCGGGGCGGCGGATCCCTCCCCGGACGCACGGCCGTTCGGTACCGGACAACGGCCGCCGAGTCCCGGACGTGACGGCGTCGCCCGCGCCACAGTGGGAAGACTGCGTACGAGGAGGCCGGGGACGGGAGGGCGGACGGATGACGGGGACTCCCTCGGGCCGGATGCGGCAGACCATCCTGACCCTGCTCAAGGACCCGCCGGCCCACTTCCGCGTGTCGCGCCGCCGCGACCCCGCCGAGACCGGCGTCACCGCGCGGGCCGTCGCCGCCAAGCTGGGCGTGCCCCGCCGGACCGCACTCGCCCACCTCGACTTCCTCACCCGCCTCGGTGTCCTGCGCACCCGCCGGATCCACGGCCGCACCTACTACCGGCGCGACGAGATCCGCATCGCCGAGGTGGCCCGCATGTTCGAAAAGGGCTGGTGAGAGGACGGCCACGGGGCGGCTGCCGACAGGGGCACCGACGGAAGGGACCGCACATGGACCGATCGACGGCACTCGTACCGCTCCACTACGTCTCCCTGCGCGCCCGCGGCCCCGAGGACGTCGTCGCCGACCCGCACGGGCGTGTCCTGACCGGAGTGGCGGACGGGCGCATCCTCCGGGTCCACCACCTCGGCGACCCGCTCACGGCCCGCGCCGAGGTGCTCGCCGAGACAGGCGGCCGTCCCCTCGGGCTCGAACTCCTGCCGGACGGGGACGTCGTGGTGTGCGACGCCGAACGCGGCCTGCTGCGGGTCAGCCCGCACGACGGAACCGTCCGCGTCCTCGCGGACGCGGTGGCGGGGGAGCGGCTCCGCTTCTGCAGCAACGCCGTCGCCCTGCCCGACGGCACCCTCTACTTCACCGTCTCCAGCCGCCGCCACCCCCTGGACCGGTGGATCGGCGACATCGTCGAACACACCGGCACCGGCCGCCTGCTCCGGCTCGCCCCCGGCGACCGGGAACCCGAAGTCCTGCTGGACGGGCTGCAGTTCGCCAACGGGCTCGCCCTCAGCGCCGACCGCTCCTTCCTGGTGATCGCCGAGACCGGCTCCTGCCGGCTCACCCGCTGCCCGCTCACCGGCCCCCGCGCCGGACACGCCGAGCCCTTCGCCGACCTCCCCGGGATGCCGGACAACCTCTGGCGCGAGGGCTCCGACGGGCCGGTCTGGGTCGCCCTGGCCGGCCCCCGCGTCCCCCCGCTCGACCTGCTGCACCGCACCCCGCCGGCCGTCCGCCGCGCCGCCGCGCGGGCCGCCGTCCACGCGCCGTACCGCCCGAGCGGCACCGTCGGCGTCGTCGCCGTCGACGACGCGGGCCGGACCGTCCACCACCTCACCCGCCGGCACTCCCGTTTCCGCATGGTCACCAGCGTGTGCGCCGTCGGCGACCACCTGGTGCTCGGCAGCCTCTGGGAGTCCGGTGTGGCGGTCTGCGCCCGGCCCGCCGCACGCTGAGGCGGCGGTAGCCTGGTCCCGGCCTTGACCGTCCGTCGGGACGGGGCCGGACAGGGGACCCACCGGCATGACCTTCCCGGAGCCGGCGATCCCGCGGCCCAGGGGCCCGTGCGGCGGCGGTCCGAACCCGCTCGCACCAGATAAAACGGACAGCGGAGGTAAGAAGTCGTTGTGAACCGGCCGCTCGTCGTCGCCGGAGCCCTCGTCGGCGCACGAGGCCCCGGCTGACCGGGGCCGGCCCGGGCCTCTACGCTGCCCTGGACGTCGTGGCAAGCGTGGCGTGCCGGCGGGTCCCGCGGCGGCCTTCACCAGGGCCTCACCCGCCGTCGCCCCGGGGGCCCGGGCGCTTGCCGCACGGCCGGGCACAGCAAGTACTGTCTACAGCAATGTCGACCAACTCTCCTCAGAACTGGATCCCATGAGCGCCATCTCCGTCGGTCAGGCCGTCGTCCTCGGAGTAGTCGAGGGGGTGACCGAGTTCCTGCCCGTGTCCTCCACCGGCCACCTGAAGATCGCCGAGGGGCTCATGGACATCCCCGTCGACGACAAGTCCGTCGTCGGGTTCTCCGCCGTCATCCAGGTCGGCGCCATCGCCGCCGTGCTCGTGTACTTCTTCAAGGACATCAAGCGGATCGTCACCGCCTGGTTCCGCGGCCTGACCCACCGCGAGGAGCGCTACCACCACGACTACAAGTTCGCCTGGTGGGTGATCGCCGCGACCATCCCGATCGTGCTGGTGGGTCTGGCCGCGAAGCCGCTGATCGACGGTCCGCTCGCCTCGCTGTGGGTGGTCGCCGGGTCGCTGATCGTCGGCTCGGGCGTGATGTGGGCCGCCGACCAGATGGGCCGGCACAAGCGCGGTGAGGACGACACGTCCTTCAAGGACGCGATGTGGGTCGGCTGCTCGCAGATCCTCGCCCTGCTCTTCCCCGGCTTCTCCCGCTCCGGCGCCACCATGTCCACCGCGCTCATCCTGGACCTGGACCGCGTCGCCGCCACCCGGCTCTCCTTCTTCCTCGGTATCCCGGCCCTGACCGGCGCGGGCCTGTACGAGCTGAAGGACGCCCTCGGCGCGGGGGTCGGCGCCGCACCGCTGGCCGTCGGCACGATCGTCTCGTTCGTGGTCGCCTACGCCTCCATCGCCTGGCTGCTCAAGTTCGTCGCCAAGCACTCCTTCAACGCCTTCGTGATCTACCGGATCATCATCGGCGTCGGCCTCCTCGGCCTGCTGGCCACCGGCACGCTCAGCAGCTGAGCCCAGCGGCCGGGAGAACGCCGCTGATCACCCACGGGGTGCGGATGCCTGCATTCAGGCGCCGCACCCCGTGAATGTCTCCTTACCGGATGCCTTGACAGTCCCTGCCCGCAACCCGCAGGATCGCTCCCGTGAACCTGTCAGACAGCCAGACAGGTGGCCCGGCCCCGCGGCGCGTGAGCGCCATGGAAGCGGTGCTCGCCCACCTCCGCGACGCCATCGAGCGCGGCCGGTACGCCATCGGCGACAAGCTCCCCTCCGAGGCCGAGCTGTGCCGCACCCTGGAGGTGTCCCGGCCCGTGCTGCGCGAGGCGCTGCGCGCGCTGCAGACGATGGGCCTCACCGTGTCCCGGACCGGCAAGGGCACCTTCGTCGTCGCGAACGCGGTCGAGGACCCGACCTTCGGCGACTACGCCGCCAGCGACCTGCTCGAAGTACGCCGCCACATCGAGATCCCGGTCGCCGGGTACGCGGCCGTGCGCCGCACCCCGGAGAACCTGGACCACCTGGCCCACCTGCTCGACCGCATGGAGCGGGAGACGGACACCACCGCCTGGGTCGCGATGGACACCCTCTTCCACCTCGCCGTGGCCGAGGCCGCCCAGAACCCGGTCTTCCGCCGGGTCATCGAGGAGATCCGCGACGCACTGGCGCGCCAGTCGGCCTTCCTCAACGAGCTGGGCGGGCGCCGCGAGCAGTCCAACCGCGAGCACCGGGCGATCGTCGAGGCGCTGACCGACGGTTCCGAGCACGACGCCGTGGAGGCCATGAGCCACCACCTCGACCGCGTCGAGACGACCCTCACCGACATCGTGCGTCCCCAGCGGACGGACCCCCCTACGGAAGGCGGACCCGAGGCGTGAGCGAGCAGCACCTCAAAGACGAGACGCGCCCCTCGTCCGGCCATGTCGACGCCGGAGACGCCGGCTACAGCAGAGGTCTGAAGCACCGGCACGTCAACATGATCGCCATCGGCGGTGCCATAGGCACCGGCCTCTTCCTCGGCGCGGGCGGCCGGCTCGCCGACGCCGGCCCCTCCCTCTTCATCGCGTACGCCGTCTGCGGCGTCTTCGCCTTCCTGGTCGTCCGGGCCCTCGGCGAACTCGTCCTGTACCGCCCGTCCTCCGGCGCCTTCGTGTCGTACGCCCGGGAGTTCCTGGGCGAGAAGGGCGCGTACACCGCGGGCTGGATGTACTTCCTGAACTGGGCGACCACCGGTATCGCCGACATCACGGCGGTCGCCACGTACACCCACTACTGGGGCATGTTCTCGGACGTCCCGCAATGGTTGATCGCACTGATCGCCCTCGCGGTCGTGCTGACCGTCAATCTGATCTCGGTCAAGATCTTCGGCGAACTGGAGTTCTGGTTCGCGATCGTCAAGGTCGGCGCGCTCGTCGTGTTCATGTGCATCGGCATCTTCCTGCTGGTCACCCAGCACCCGGTCGACGGGCACCACCCCGGCCCGTCCCTGATCACCGACAACGGCGGCGTCTTCCCGAGCGGCCTGCTGCCCATGCTGCTGATCATCCAGGGCGTCGTCTTCGCCTACGCCTCCGTCGAGCTGGTCGGCGTCGCAGCCGGCGAGACCGAGAACCCCGAGAAGATCATGCCCAAGGCGATCAACTCGATCATGTGGCGCGTCGGCCTGTTCTACGTCGGTTCGGTCGTCCTGCTCTCGATGCTGCTCCCGTGGAACAAGTACTCCGCCGGTGAGAGCCCCTTCGTGACGGTCCTGTCCCACATCGGCGTCCCGGCGGCCGGCGGTGTGATGAACCTGGTCGTCCTCACCGCCGCCATGTCGTCGCTGAACTCCGGCCTGTACTCCACCGGCCGCATCCTGCGCTCCATGGCGATGAGCGGCTCCGCCCCGGAGTTCACCGGCCGGATGAGCCGGAGCCAGGTGCCGTACGGCGGGATCCTGCTCACCAGCGGAATCTGTGTCCTCGGCGTGGGCCTGAACTACGTGGTCCCCTCCGACGCCTTCGAGATCGTCCTCAACTTCGCGGCGATCGGCATCCTCGCCACCTGGGGCATGATCATGCTCTGCCACCTGCTGTTCTGGCGGAAGACCCGCAGCGGCGAGCTGACCCGGCCGTCGTACCGGCTGCCGGGCTCCCCCTGGACCGAACTCGTGACGCTGGCGTTCCTCGCCTCCGTCCTGGTCCTCATGTACGCCGACGGCGGCGCCGGACGCACCACCGTGCTCTGTCTGCCGCTGATCGTCGCCGCACTGGTCGCGGGCTGGTACGCCATCCGCGCCCGTATGACCCGCACATCCACCGGCGCCGGCGCGTGACCCGCGTACCGGCCGAACCCTACCCATGATGCAGGCAGTGATGCACAGCAGTTCCCCCGCCGACGCGCCCGTCGTCCGCGAACCCCTCCACGCCCCCGTCGCCCACCTCGTCCGCGGCGGGGTCGTCGAGGGCGTCCACTACGGCTCCGTCGTCGTCCTCGGCGCCGACGGCCAGGTGCGGTTCCAGCTCGGCGACATCGAGGCGGCCTTCTACCCGCGCTCGGCCCTCAAACCCGTCCAGGCCGTGGCCATGCTGCGGGCCGGGCTGCCGCTCGACGGCGAACTGCTGTCGCTGGCCGCCGCGAGCCACTCCGGCGAGGAACGCCACCTCGCCGGCACCCGCCGCATCCTCGAACTCGCCGGTCTCACCGAGGGCGACCTGCGCAACGTGCCCGACATGCCGTTCGACCCGGTCGTGCGGGACGCCTGGGTCCGCCAGGGCCGGCTGCCCTCCCGGCTCGCCCAGAACTGCTCCGGCAAGCACGCCGCCATGCTGTGGACCGCCAAGCTCAACGGCTGGTCCCTGGACGACTACCTCGCCCCGGAGCACCCGCTCCAGCAGGCCGTCGCCGCCACCGTCGAGGAGCTGACCGGCCAGCGCGTCGCCCGGGTCACCGTCGACGGCTGCGGCGCGCCCCTGTTCTCCGTCTCCCTGCACGGACTCGCCCGCGCCCTCGCCCGGATCACCTCCGCAGCGCCCGGCACACCCGAGGCCCGGGTCGCCGACGCCATGCGCGAGCACGCCGAGATGGCCTCCGGCTCGGGGCGGGACGTGGCCGCGCTGATGCGGGCCGTGCCGGGGCTGCTGGCCAAGGACGGCTTCGAGGGCGTGCAGGTCGCCGCGCTGCCGGACGGCCGGGCCGTCGCGGTGAAGATCGCCGACGGGGCGAACCGGGCCCGGATCCCGGTCGGCGCGGCGGCGCTCGCCCGCGCGGGCGTCGACCCCGCCCTGCTCACCGAGTTCGCGGGGGAGCCGCTGCTCGGGGGCGGGGAGCCGGTGGGATGTGTGCGGGCCGTGCGTGCGCTGGACCCGGTTCCGCTCACTGCCTGCGCGTGACGCTCCGCCGCCTCGGCCGTCGCGGACCCGCGGGTCCGTCATGGCCGGTCGCGCAGTTCCCCGCGCCCCTTCCGGGGGCGCTTCCACCTCCGTACCTCAGGAAGAGGACCGTACCCTCATGACCGCCGCCACCCGCAGCGAACACGATCTGCTCGGGGACCGTGATGTGCCCGCCGACGCGTACTGGGGTGTCCACACCCTGCGCGCGACGGAGAACTTCCCCATCACCGGCACGCCGATCTCCGCCTACCCGCACCTGATCGACGCCCTGGCCGCGGTGAAGGAGGCCGCCGCCCTGGCCAACGAGGAACTCGGGCTGCTGGCGCCCGAGAAGGCGGCCGCGATCGTCGCCGCCTGCCGGGAGATCCGGGCCGGGGAGCTGCACGACCAGTTCGTCGTGGACGTCATCCAGGGCGGTGCGGGCACGTCCACCAACATGAACGCCAACGAGGTCGTGGCCAACCGCGCGCTGGAACTGCTCGGCCATGCCAAGGGGCAGTACACGCATCTGCACCCCAACGAGGACGTCAACCTCGGACAGTCCACCAATGACGTCTACCCGACGGCCGTCAAGGTGGCGACGATCTTCGCCGTACGTGGACTGCTGAAGGCGATGTCCGTACTCCAGGACGCGTTCGCCCGTAAGGCCGTCGAGTTCCGTGACGTGCTCAAGATGGGCCGTACACAGTTGCAGGACGCCGTACCGATGACGCTCGGTCAGGAGTTCTCCGCGTTCGCCGTCATGATCGAGGAGGACCGCAGCCGTCTCGCCGAGGCCGTCGAGCTGATCCATGAGATCAACCTCGGTGCCACGGCCATCGGTACCGGCCTCAACGCTCCCGCCGGCTATGCCGAGGCGGCCCGCCGGCACCTGTCGGCCATCACCGGCCTGCCGCTGGTGACGGCGGCCAACCTGGTGGAGGCCACACAGGACTGCGGCGCCTTCGTCCAGATGTCCGGCGTTCTGAAGCGCATCGCGGTCAAGCTGTCCAAGAGCTGCAACGACCTGCGGCTGCTGTCCTCCGGTCCGCGCGCGGGTCTCGGCGAGATCAACCTGCCGCCCGTGCAGGCCGGTTCGTCGATCATGCCGGGCAAGGTGAACCCGGTCATCCCCGAGGTGGTCAACCAGGTCGCCTTCGAGGTGATCGGCAACGACGTCGCCATCACCATGGCCGCCGAGGCCGGACAGCTCCAGCTCAACGCCTTCGAGCCGATCATCCTGCACTCCCTGTCGGAGTCCGTCACGCACCTGCGGACGGCGTGCCTGACGCTGGCCGAGCGCTGCGTGTCCGGCATCACCGCCAACACCGAGCGGCTGCGCGCCACCGTCGAGAACTCCATCGGTCTGGTGACCGCGCTCAACCCGCACATCGGCTACACCGCCGCCACCGACATCGCCAAGGAGGCCCTCGCGACGGGCCGTGGCGTGGCCGAACTCGTCCTGGAGAAGGGCCTGCTGCCCGCCGAACAGCTCACGGGACTCCTCCGGCCCGAAGTGCTCGCGGGCAGCGGGACCGCCCCGGCGATCTGACCCGACGGCACCCGCGTGCCGGCCGGCCCGTCTTGCCGCCCGGCCCGTCTTGCCGCCCGGACCGTCATGCCGCCTGGCCCGTCTTGCCGGCCGGACCGGCCCGCGGGTGCCCGTCACCCCCGGGGATTCCCCCCGTCGGTCCCGACACCGCCGCGAAAGGAGTCGCCGGCGCCCCTGGAGCGCCCCCGCACCAGGGGTGCGGCATGATGACGATCATGTCCTCGCAGTTCCAACCGGTCCTCGATCGCATCATGGCGGAGATCGATCGCACTCCCGGGCGCGGCCGGTCCGCCGACTACATCCCGGCGCTCGCCGCCCGCGACCCGCGCCGCTTCGGCATGGCCGTCGCCGAACTGGACGGCACGGTGTACGGGGTGGGGGAGTGGCGGCAGCCGTTCTCCACGCAGTCGATCACCAAGGTGTTCACGCTCGCCCTCGACCTGGCCCGCGAGGGCGACGAACTCTGGGAGCACGTGGGCCGCGAGCCCTCCGGCAACCCGTTCAACTCCCTGGTCCAGCTGGAGTACGAGAACGGCATCCCGCGCAACCCCTTCATCAACGCGGGCGCGCTCGTCGTCACCGACCGCCTGCACACCCGTACCGGGGACGCGGCCGGTGAGCTGCTGTCCTTCCTGCGTGCCGAGAGCGGCAACCCCGATCTCGGCTTCGACGAGGAGGTCGCCGCCTCCGAGACCGCCCACGGTGACCGCAACGCCGCCCTCGCCCACTTCATGGCGTCCTACGGCAACATCGACAACGAGGTGCCGGTCCTGCTCGACCAGTACTTCCGGCAGTGCTCCATCGCCGCCTCCTGCGCCGACCTGGCCCTCGCCACGGGCTTCCTCGCCCGGCACGGCATCCGCGCCGACGGCAGCCGGCTGCTCAGCCGCAGCCAGGCCAAGCAGGTCAACGCGGTCATGCTGACCTGCGGCACGTACGACGCGGCCGGCGACTTCGCCTACCGGGTCGGCCTGCCCGGCAAGAGCGGGGTCGGCGGCGGGATCATCGCCGTCGTACCGGGCCGGTGCACGCTCTGCGTATGGAGCCCGGGCCTGGACGAACGCGGCAACTCGGTGGCGGGTGTGGCCGCCCTGGACCGTTTCACCACCCTGACCGGGCTGTCGGTGTTCTGAGGCGCGCCACCCTCCGACCCGGGAACAGGGAACCGACCCGCGAGGGGGACCGGGTTCGAGCGAAGCCTCGGGGAGGCGGCGAGCCACGGCGGACCGGCGCCGGGAATCCGGCCGGAACACACCACGTGCCGGTCATACCCCGGCCCCCGCCCGGCAGGGCTGCCGTCGCCTTCCGGCCACCCGGCGTCGACACGCTGACCAGGTGTTGGCCATGGCGTTCCCCGTCGATCTCCGCCGCTGCCAGGTGATGGGCCTGGCCGGCACCGCCTTCCTCGCCCTCGGCGGTGAGACGGCCGGCGCCCTCCCCGCCCGGGACCTCCTGGCGCCCGCCTCGGCACAGGCGGCGCTCGGCCTGGTCGGGGTCTACTTCGGGGTCGTCCTGCTCATCGCCGCCTGGGCGCTCCTCGGCCGGCTTCTCCGCGGTCCCGAGCCGCCCACCCCGCGCGCCCTGCTGCTCGTCCTGGCCGTGTGGGCGGCCCCGCTGCTGCTGGCCCCGCCGCTGTTCAGCCGGGACGTGTACAGCTATCTCGCGCAGGGCGCCATGGTCGACGCCCACATGGACGTCTACGCCCACGGCCCGGCGCGGCTCGGCGGCCCGCTCGCCGACGAGGTCGCCCCGATGTGGCGGCACACCGGCGCCCCCTACGGCCCCGCCTTCCTGGGCCTCGCCTCGGCGCTGTCAGAACTGACCCGCGGCGAGATGCCCGCCGGCCTGCTCGGCATGCGCCTGGTCGCCCTGTTCGGCGTGGCCCTCATGGCGGTGGCGCTGCCCCGCCTCGCCCGGCACAGCGGCGCCGACCCGGCCGCCGCCCTGTGGCTGGGCGCCCTGAACCCCCTCGTGCTGCTGCACCTGGTCGCGGGCGCCCACAACGACGCCCTGATGCTCGGCCTGCTCGGGCTCGGCCTGGTCGCCGCGCGAGGCAGACCGGCCGTCGGCGCCGTCCTCGTCACCCTCGCCGCCCTGGTCAAGGCACCGGCGGCACTCGGCCTGCCTGCCGTCGTGGCGCTGCGGGTCCGCTCCGGCCGCCCTCCGCTGCCGGCCGTGCTGATTACGGCTGCGGCCTCCGCCGCGACGACGGTCGCCGCCACGGCCGTCGCCGGCACCGGCTACGGCTGGATCGGCGCTCTGGACACCCCGGTCTCCCCGCACAACTGGGCGCTGACCAGCCTGCTCGGCCGCGCCACCGGCGCCCTGCTGGAACACCTCGGCAGCGGCCTGGCCCCGCTGGCCCTCCCGGCCTGGCACCTGCTGGGCCTCGCCGCCACCGCCGTGGCCGTCCTGCTGATATGGCTCCGGCTACGGCCCCGGCCGGTGTACGCGCTGGGCCTGAGCCTGCTCGCGGTCGCCGTCCTCGGCCCCGCGATCCGCCCCTGGTACGTGCTGTGGGGCCTGTTCCTCATCGCCGCCGCCGCGCCCAGCACCTCGGTACGGCACCGGGTGGCAGCCCTGGCGGGAGTGCTCGCGCTCGCCGTACTGCCCAGCGGCGGCCCGGCCGACCTCGGGCAGCTGGTGCTCGCGGTCTCCGGCGGGGCGCTCGGGGTGGTCGTCCTGTGGCAGGCCCACCAGGCCCACCAGGCCCGCCAGGCCCACCGGACGGCCCGGGCCCCGGTTCCGGGACCCGTGGCATGACGGGCCGGTGGGGACGGCTGGGGCTGCCCGGGCCGCTGGGCGAGGCGGGGCCGCGCACGGACCGGGGCCGGCTGCTGCTGGTCGTGCTCCTCGCGGTGGCCGTGACCGTGTTCACGGCCACCGTGCCGCTGCTGCGCGGTTTCTTCGACCTGCGGGTGTACTACGGCACCGTGCACACCTGGGTGCACCACGGCGGCCGGGTCTACGACTACAAGGTGCCGGGCACCGCCTACGGCTTCACGTATCCGCCGTTCGCCGCCGTCGCCATGCTGCCGCTGGCCCTGCTCGGCCGGACCGCGGCGATCGTGCTGTCGCTGCTGGTGAACCTCGCCGCGCTCGCCGTGGTCCTGCGGACCCTGGCCGGCCCGCGCCGGCGCCGCCACGGCTGGTACCGGTGGGCGCTGTGCCTGTGCCTGCTCGCCCTGTTCGAGCCGCTGCGGGACACCGTCAGCTTCGGCCAGGTGAACCTGGTGCTGCTCGCCCTCGTCCTCGGTGACTGCCGGCTGCTGGCGACCGGCCGGGGCCGCTGGGCGGGCGCGGGGACCGGGCTCGCCGCAGCCGTGAAGCTCACCCCCGCCCTCTTCATCGGTCTGCTGCTGCTCGCCGGGCGACGGCGGGCGGCCGGCATCGCGACGGCCGTCGCCCTGGCCGCGACCGCGCTGGCCGCCTGGGCGGATCCGGCGGCCTCCCGCTTCTACTGGACCGAGGCGCTCTGGGACACCGGCCGGGTGGGCCGCCTCGACTACGTGTCGAACCAGTCGCTGCAAGGGGTGCTGGCCCGCCTCGGTGAGACCGGCCGGCCCCTGTGGGCGGCGGCGGTCCTGCTGACCCTCTGCGTCTGGGCGTGGCGCGCCCGGCGGGCGGTCGCGGCCGGCGACTGGACGGCGGCGTTCGCGCTCACCGGTGCGGCGGCCTGCCTGGTCAGCCCGATCACCTGGGTGCACCACCTGGTGTGGCTGCTGCCCTCCTTCGCGGTGCTGGTCCGCGCCGGGCACCCGCGGATCGCGGCCGCCCTGTACACGGTGCCGTGCACCAGCGTGGTGTGGCTGTGGTTCGACGACGCCTCGGGCCTCGACGGGTTCCTGGGCAGCAATCTCTACACGTGGATCTCGCTGGGCCTGCTGCTCGGTCTGCCGGTGGGTCAGTCGCGGGCCCCCCGGTTGCCCTTGGCCCGCAGTACCAGCGCCACGGCCCCGGCGCCGAGCCCGGACAGCCCCGCGACGACGGCGGTGCCGGACCAGTCCGAGTCGTCGTCCGGTGCCACGGCCGCCGCCACCGGGGTCGCGGACGCCGTCGGCCGGGAGGAGTGCGGTCGCAGCCCGTCCAGCGAGCCGACCGGGTCGACCCGCCCGGCCGCCGCGAAGCCCCAGTCGAGCAGGGCGCGGGCCTCCTCGTACACGGTGAACCCGCCGTCGGCCTGAGGGTTCAGCACGGTCACCAGGAGGGTGCGCCCGCCTCGGCGCGCCGCGGCCACCAGGGTGTTGCCCGCGTTGCTGGTGTAGCCGTTCTTGATGCCGATGAGCCCGGGGTACGGCGCCACGCCGTCCTCGCCGGTCAGCAGCCGGTTGGTGTTCTCGATGGGGTACGGCGACCCGTCACCGGGGAAGGGGGCCTCGGCGGTGGCGCAGTACCGGGCGAAGTCGGGGTTGCGCAGGCCCGCCCGGCCGAACACCGCGAGGTCGTAGGCGGAGGAGACCTGGCCGGGGGCGTCGTAGCCGTCCGGGGAGACCACATGGGTGTCCAGGGCGCCGAGCGAGCGGGCCTTGTCCTGCATGCGGGCGGCCGTCGCCTCCCAGCCGCCGCCCATCCGGGCGAGCACGTGCACGGCGTCGTTCCCGGAGCTGAGGAAGACGCCGCGCCACAGGTCGGCCACCTGGTAGGTGTGCCCTTCCTCGACACCGACCAGGCTGCTGCCCTCGCCGACGTCGTCCAGTTCGCCGTACCGCACGGTGTGCTGCTGCCCGCTGGGCAGCACCGGCAGCACGGTGAGCGCGAAGAGGGTCTTCAGGGTGCTGGCGGGCGGGAGCTCGCGGTGGGCGTCGTGCGCGGCCAGCACCTCGCCGCTGCCCGCGTCGGCGACGAGCCAGGAGAGCGCCGAGACGTCCGGCAGCCCGGGTGTGTCCCGGTGCGGCCGGACCTGGACGCCGGAGCGGTAGAGCAGGGACGGCCCCGGCACCGCCGCCCTGGGGCGGGGCGGGGCGGGCTCCCCGGCGGGCTGCGCGGCGCGGGGCCCGGCGGCGGCAGCGGCCGGCGTGAGCGCCAGCAGACCCGCCACACAGAGGGAGCAGGCCGACACCGCCGCGCGATAAGAGAATCCGGTCATCATATGATCAAAGTACGAAATCGGCGTGTATCCACCACGCCGCCGGGCCGTTCGGGTCGCCGGGGCAACCCGGATGCCGCACCCGGCCGCCCCCGGCCGCGCGTCAGGCGCCCGGCAGGGTGGGCCGGACCTGCCGCAGGAACGCGGCGTTGCCGGGTGTGGCGCGCAGCCGCTCCAGCAGGGTCTCCAGTCCGGAGAGTCCGCCGTCCCGGGAGCGCAGGACGCGGCGCAGACCGTGTACGGCCGTCAACTCGGCCGGGGTGAGCAGGAGTTCCTCGCGCCGGGTGCCGCTGGCGTCGATGTGGACGGCGGGGAAGACGCGGCGGCCGGCGAGTTCCCGGTCCAGGCGCAGTTCCATGTTGCCCGTGCTCTTCAGCTCCTCGAAGAAGTAGCCGTCGGCGCGCGAGCCGGTGTCCACGAGGACCGTGGCGAGGATGGTGAGGGAGCCGCCCTCCTCGGCCTGGCGCGCGGCGCCGAAGAACCGCTTGGGGCCGAGCAGCGCACCGGCGTCCACACCGCCGCTCAGGGTACGGCCGCCGGCGGCGGAGGCGTTGTTGTGGGCCCGGCACAGCCGGGTCAGCGAGTCCAGCAGGACGACGACGTCCTCACCGGCCTCGACCAGGCGCTTGGCCCGCTCCACGACCAGGTCGGCGAGGGCGATGTGCTCCTTGGCCGGCCGGTCGAAGGTGGAGGCGTACACCTCGCCCCGCACGGAGCGGCGCATCTCGGTGACCTCCTCGGGCCGCTCGTCCAGCAGGAGGACCATCAGCCGGCACTCGGGGTGGTTGCCGGCGACGGCGGCGGCGAACTGCTGGAGCAGCACCGTCTTGCCGGTCTTCGGCGGGGCCACGATGAGGCCCCGCTGGCCCTTGCCGACCGGCGCGAGCAGATCGGTGACGCGTCCGGCCAGGCCGGAGGCGGGGTGTTCCAGACGGATGCGCCGGTGCGGGTGGAGCGGGGTGAGGTCGCGGAAGTGCGGCCGGGAGGCCGGCTCTCCGGGAGCGCGTCCGTTGACGCGCGCGACCTCGGTCAGGGCCCGCTGCGCACCCCGGACGCCTTCGACCAGGTCGCCCTTGCGCAGCCCATGGCGGCGGATCAGCGCCGGCGCGACCTGCGGATCGGCGGGGGAGGGCAGGAGGCTCGCGGCCCTCAGGTGCCCCTTCCCGTGCGCGTCGATGTCGAGGACACCGGCGACGAGCGGGGCGGTCTGCGCCTGCCGGGCCGCGGGCGGGTTGTCGAGTGTGGTGGTCATGGAGGGGTCCTTTCGCGGACGGATCGGGGAGGAGAAGATCAGGGATGAGGGGCGAGAGGCCGCGAGGGGGAGGCGCCCGTGACTGCCTCCGGGCGGCGGGAACGGCACCTCGGATACGGCGCGCAAGGCCCGTGACGAGGTGGTGCTGGGAAGCTGACGCGCCGGGAGCCGGACATCCGGAAACGGCGGACGGATCAGCGTGAAGGAGAGAAACTGGCACCGGCGGCCACCGTGGCCGTGCACGAGTGCTGAGGGAACGGTACCACTCGGGGGAGTACCACGTCCGTGATGACGTCAACAAACCACCGGACGGGGCTGTTCCCGGGGGTGGGCGTCCGCTCAGGGAGACGTCAGGAGGATCCACCTTGTCAGGGGAGCATCAGGAGCATCGGGTGGACACCTCGGCCGCCCGCACCCCGCACCGCCTGGACCCCGCCGGCGGCTGCCCGCACGCCGTCAACGCGCGACTGCTGGCCCAGGGGGCCGTGGCTCCGGTCGAGCTGCCCGGCGGAGTCGAGGGCATGGCCGTCCTCGGGCACGAGGCGCTGAAGGAATTCCTGCAGCACCCCCAGGTCGCGAAGAACGCACGCCACTTCACCGCCCTGCGGGAGGGGAGGATCGGCGAGGGCTGGCCGTTGCTGACGTTCGCCACCGTGCCGGGCATGACCACCGCCGACGGTGACGACCACCGGCGCCTGCGGACCCTGGCAGCGCGTGCCTTCACGCCCCGCCGGGTGGCGGAACTGCAGCCACGCGTCGAGGAGTTGACGGAGTCACTGCTGGACGGGCTGGCCCAGGCAGCCGCCGCGGGCGACGGGGTCGCCGATCTGCGGCGGCACTTCGCCCTGCCCCTGCCGATGGGCGTGATCTGTGAACTCCTCGGCGTGGACGTGGAGTTCCGGGACCGCCTGCACCGGCTCGGCAGCCTGGTCGTGGCCACCGGCACCGCACCGGCCGAGGCCGTCGCGGCCAACCGCGACATCGTCGCCGTCCTGGGCGAGATCGCCGCGGCGAAGGCAGCGCGGCCCGGAGACGACCTCACGAGCGCGCTCCTCGCCGCCCGCGACGAGGGCGGCGACCGGCTGAGCGAGCGGGAGCTGATCGGCACCTTGCTGCTGATGATCATCGCCGGGCACGAGACCACGCTCAACCTGATCACCAACGCGGTACGCGCCCTGTGTGCCCACCCCGAGCAGCTCGCCCTGGTGCGCGCGGGCCGGGCGAGCTGGGCGGACGTGGTGGAGGAGACGCTGCGCTGGGACGCGCCGGTCAGCTACTTCCCGTTCCGCTATCCCGTGCGGGACCTGACCGTCGCCGGCACGCTCGTCCGCGCCGGCACCCCCGTGCTCGCCGGTTACTCCGCCGCCGGCCGCGACCCGGCGGCGCACGGCCCGGACGCCGGCCGCTTCGACCTCACCCGCTCCGCCCGGCCCGGCGCCGTACGGCACCTGTCCCTCGGGCACGGCGCCCACTACTGCCTGGGCGCGCCGCTCGCCCGGCTGGAGGCCACGGTCGCCCTGGAGCGGCTGTTCACCCGCTTCCCGTCGCTGCGACTCGCCCTGCCGGAAGCCGACCTGGTGCCGCACGCGGGCTTCGTCGGCAACAGCGTGCGGAGTCTGCCGGTGCGGCTCGCGGCGGGGTGACCCACCCCGGGCGCGAACCGGCTGACGTCAGGGCCGGGAACAGAAGTCCCCAGACCGTAACGATCCCGGACGTCGGGGGACTTGACCGTCAACCGTGCCCTATCTTCGCGACATGTCCACGCCCCCGCAGCCCCCGCAGCCGGCCGACCAGCCCGCACAGCAGCCCCCGCGGCCCCCGCAGCAGCCGACCGTCCCGCCCCAGCCGACGGCCTACCCGTACCCGAACCCGCAGTCACCCCCGCCGGGGACGTTCCACGCGCAGCCCACCCTGGCCGCCCAGCCCGCACCGGGACAGCCCCAGCCGGGCAACCCGTATGCGCAGGCACCCCAGTACGGTCCCGTGCCGCCCGCCCGTCCGGCCGGCGGCGGTGGGGCCGGCCGGGCGGTGCTGTGGGCCGCCGTCGGCGCGGTCGTCGCCTCCGCCGCGTGGGCGGCGGGTGTCCTCCTCATCGGCGGCCGGAGCGACAGCGCGGACCTGCGCGGCTACTCGGCGCCCTCCAACATGTGCTCCAGCGCCGACTACTCCTCCTTCAAGGACGAGTACACCGAGAACGACTCCTCGCCGACCCGCACCTCGCTCAAGGACAAGGCGCTGGACGAGAGTTACTGCAGCCTGGGCCTGAAGAAGTCCGGCTCCTCCTACGCGGACGCCTATCTGACCATGCAGCTGGACCTGCACAAGAAGACCGACCCCGCGCCCGAGTTCACCGCCACCTGGAAGAACTACGGGGACAGCCACACCGGTTACGACGTCGACCCGGTCGAGGGCATCGGCGACGAGGCCTACCTGGTCAGCCAGGACACCACGAACGGCTCCTCCTCCAGCGGCTCCCGGTACGCCACGCTCGCCGTCCGCGACGGCTGGGTGACGTACACGATGAGCTACAGCGTCTACCTCACCTCGTACGACGAGGACAAGGACCCACCCGCGCTGACCGACGTCACCGACTGGCTGAAGACCGACGCCAAGGCCACGCTGCGGCAGCTGAAGGACTGATCGCCGCCGTGCCGCGGTGAGCGCGGCGGTTCACGCCGACCGCGCCCCGGCGTCCTTGACGATCTGCTCGAACCGCGCGCCCATGGCCTCGCCGAGGGCCTGCGCCCCCGACAGCGGTCGGACCATGACCATGAGGTCGTCGATCAGGCCGTCCTCGTTCACATGCAGGAAGTCGCAGCCCGTCAGCTCCCGGTCCCCGACCCGGGCCTGGAAGACCAGCGCGTGGTCCCGGCCGTCCGGGTCGCCGATCTCCCGGACGTACCGGAAGTCCTCGAAGACCTGGACCACCGCGCGCAGCACCGCCGCGGTGATCGCCTTGCCCGGGTAGGGCTTGAAGGCGACCGGGCTGGTGAAGACGACGTCCTCGGCCAGCAGTGCCTCGATGGCGTCCAGGTCCCTGGCCTCCACCGCCTCGCGGAACGCGCGCATCGGCTCACCCACTCACTACTCAACTAATTGAATAAGTGCCAATGAGATTACTCAACTGACTGCTAGCCTGTCCACATGTCGCTCAAGTACGCCGTCCTGGCCGCCCTGCTGGAGGGCGAGGCCTCGGGCTACGAGCTGTCGAAGGCCTTCGACGTCTCGTTCGCGAACTTCTGGCCCGCGACCCCCCAGCAGCTCTACCGGGAGCTGGAGCGTCTCGCCGGGGACGGGCTGGTCCAGGCCCGCACCGTGCAGCAGGAACGCCGCCCCAACAAGCGGATGTTCACGCTCACCGAGGCCGGCCGGGCCGAGCTGAGCGCGTTCGCCGCCGAGCCGCCCAAGCGGCCCACCGCGATCCGGGACGAACTCCTCATCAAGGTCCAGGCCATGGACGGCGGCGAGCCGGAGGTCACCCGGGCGCTGATCGAGGAGCGCATGGGCTGGGCGCGCGGCAAGCTCGACCGCTACCGCCGGGTGCGCGAGCGCCTGCTCGACGGGCGTACGGAGGAGGACTTCCTCCGGACCGCCGACCGGGTCGGGCCGTACCTCACGCTCCTGGCCGGGATCGCCTTCGAGGAGGAGAACATGCGCTGGTGCGAGCGGGTCCTCGCGGTGCTGCGACGCCGTGCCGACACCGGGTCAGCGCGGCGGATCGCTCATCAGGGTGGTGATCCCCTGCGGAACGGGTCGTGACCCCGGGCGGCGCGGCACAGTGGGCGGGTGCCTCGCCGACTTCTTCCGCTGCTGGTGGCGGCGCTGGTGACCGTCGCCGGCTGCACCACCGTCAGCTCCGCTCCCGGGCCCGACGCCGCCCGCCCCCGGCGCTCCCCCGCCCCGGACACGGTGGTGCGGCCCCCGGTGCTCCAGGAGCCGGCCGAAGTGCCGTCCGGGCACGCGGCGCTGGTCCGCACCGGCCCCGGGCCCCGTTCGTCGGCCGGACCGCGCCGGCGCCCCGCGACCGGCCGTCAACCGGTGCCCGCGGCGCCTCCCCGGGCAGTCGTACCGGCCGCCCCGCCGGTGCGACGCCCCCGCCCCGAGCGCCGGGCACCGGTACGGGGCCCGGTCCGGCGCCCCCGCCCCGCCTCCCGGCCGCCCGCCGCCGTCCGGATGCGTGACCTGTGCCGCCAGGCGGACGGCGTGACCACACCGGAGATCGCGCGGCTGTGCCACGACACCTTCGGCTGAACGCGGCACCGGGGCCGGCCGAGCCCGCGGCGGACCCGAGCCCGCGGCGGACCCGAGCCCGCGGCGGAACCCGGTCGTCGGTCTTGTCGCTTCCGCCCGCGCCGCGGCACCACCGTCATAGGCTGACGTCATGTTCGGTCCCGAAGGCCCCACGCTCCGCGAGCTGACCGTGCAGGCGCTGTCGTCCGTCGAGCACGGCTACGACCTGCTCGCGCCGAAGTTCGATCACACCCCCTTCCGGACGCCCGACGCCGTACTGGACTCCGTGGCGAGGGCGCTCGCCCCGCTCGGCCCCTTCACGGACGGACTGGACCTGTGCTGCGGCACCGGCGCCGGAACACACCTGCTGACCGGACTGTGCCGGCGCAGCGTCACCGGGGTCGACTTCAGCGCCGGCATGCTCGACGTCGCCCGGCGGCGGGTGCCGACCGCCGACGGGCCGGGGGTCGCCTGGGTCCGCGGCGACGCCCGGGCCTTGCCGTTCACGGCCGCCTTCGACCTCGTCGTCTCGTTCGGGGCGTTCGGTCACTTCCTGCCCCGCGAACTGCCGGGCCTCTTCACCCAGGTCCGCGGGGTGCTGCGGCCCGGTGGCCGCTTCGCCTTCCCGGTGTTCGCGCCGTCCGGCCCGGCACACCCCGCCTTCTGGACGCTGCTCGGCTTCGACGCGGTGATGCGGGTGCGCAACGCGCTGTGGCGACCGCCGTTCGTCATGTACTACGGGACCTTCCGACTGAGCACCGTGCTGCGGGAGTTGGAGCGCGCGGGCCTGGCGGTCGAGCTGGGCGTCCTGCCCGGGTTCGGCCGGCGAGCCGACGGCAGCCCGCGCGCCCGGCTGGTGGTGGCCCGCCGAGCCGACGCGGCGACCCTCGGTGGTCAGCCCGCGGCAGGCAGCGTGAACTCGTAGACCAGGGCGTCGCGTTCGCCGTTCACCACCAGGTCGGTGATCTCCAGCGGGCGCGCGTACTGGTCGTGCACGCGCCGGGTCACCCGCACCGAGGAGGCGTCGCCGACCTGGGTGATGGCGTCCCGGTGGTGCAGGGTCAGGCCCGCCTTGCGCATCCAGTCGTAGGCCCGCCGCAGCTGCGCGGGCGTGGCCCCGTCGGCCCGGTCCCGGTAGCGGGCCAGCTCCGCCACCTCGGCCAGCACCACCGCGGAGAACGACGTCACCGCCGTGCGCAGCGACCGGCCGTCCGGCGTCACCGACCGGTACCGGTGCACCAGCGTGGGCCGGTGCGGGGCCAGACCCAGCGCCCGTGCGTGCTCCGGCGGCGGCTCCTCCCAGGTCACCGTGGCCCGGTCGACCGCGTACGGGTCCACCGGCCGCGCGCCCACCGGGAAGGTGAGCGATTCCGCCGTCTCGACGGGCCGGCCGGGCAGCGTAGCGTGGCTGCCCCTCCGGTCGGTGGCGACCGCGCCGCTGCGCCGCAGCACTTCCAGTGCCTGCCGGACGGTCTCCCGGCTGACCCCGTAGTGCGCGGCCAAGTGCCGTTCGCCCGGCAGCCGTTCGCCCGGTGGAACGGTGCCGGCGTGCAGTTCGTCGAGCAGCAGCGCCGCGATCCGCCCGTACAGGGGCCGGTCGTCGCCGGGCGGGGGATCGTGCGGGGTGGTGCGGGCCATGCCGCGCCTCCTGTCGGTGACAAAAGGTAGTCATGCGGGTTCAGTGCGCGACCATGACTACCATTGGTCTAAACCACAACGGAAGAGCGGTCGGTCGGTTCGACCGAAATCCACCCGCGCGCACGGCGGTCACCAGGCACCGAGCCGCACCCCTCACAGGGCGCTGTAGAGGGCGTCCACCAGCGCTGTCTTCCGTGGATCATTGGCGATGTGCGGCCCCATCCGGTTCATGACGTAGCCCAGCGACACCCCCGTGTCCGGATCGGCGAGCCCGCAGGAACCGCCGAATCCATCGTGGCCGAAAGCTCGCGGGTTCGGGCCGTACGACCCCTCGGGCCCGCTCAGCCACAGCCCGAGCCCCACCTCGGTCTCGCCCTCGAAACCCGCGCCGAGCACCAGATCACGGCAGCGGCCCTGACCCTCGCGCACCCGCTCCGCCGTCTTCGGTGACAGGATCCGCCGGCCGCCGTACGAGCCGCGCCCGGCGAAGACGCCGTACAGCGCCGCGACCGCCCGGGCGGTGCCGTGACCGTTGGCCGCCGGGATCTCCGCCGCCCGCCAGGCCGGGCTGTTGGCCTCGGCCGCCCTGACGAGGGGGTTGGTCAGGGCCGCCAGCGCGGCCGGCGCCAACTGGCTGAAGAAGGCTGCCTGTTGGTCGCGCGACGCGGCCGGTGGATGCACCAGTTCCGCCGCCCTGCCGGCGTCCCGCTCCGGCAGGCCCACGGTGAAGTCCAGCCCGAGCGGTCCGGTCACCTCCCGCTCCAGGAAGGCCCCCGGCCGCAGTCCCGAGACGCGCCGCACGACCTCGCCGACCAGGAAACCGTACGTCAGCGCGTGGTACCCGGACCGGGTGCCCGGCTCCCACCAGGGCGCCATGGCCGCGAGCCGCGCGGTGGTCAGCTCCCAGTCGTACAACTCCTCCAGGGTGTGCGGCTCGCGCAGCCCGGACAGCCCGGCGCGGTGTGACAGCAGGTGCCGTACGAGCACCTTGTCCTTGCCCTCGGCGGCGAATTCGGGCCAGTAGGTGGCCACCGGCGCGTCGAGGTCGAGCAGCCCCCGGTCGGCGAGGACGTGCGCGCACAGGGCCACGGGCCCCTTGCTGGTCGACCACACGTTCACCAGGGTGTCCCGTGCCCAGGGCCGGGTGCGGGCCGCGTCGGCCCAGCCGCCCCAGAGGTCCACCACCGTCTGCCCGGCGACGGTCACCGCCACTGCCGCGCCGAGTTCCCCGCGTTCACGGAAGTTCTCCTCGAACGCCTCCCGTACCGCGGCGAACCGCGGATCGCAGTGCCCGTGGATCCGTGTGTCCGTCTCCGGTGTCTGCCGTGTCTCCTGGGCTTCGTGCGCGGACATGTGGCCTCCGTCGTCGCCGGGAACCCGGGCCGCGACAGTGCGGCCCGGGCGCTCCCAACGTACCGACTGGTCGGACCGGAGGAAAGACCGGCGCCGCCGACGCCGGTCCTCAGGCGTACGACCGCAGCCAGCGCACCTTCTCGGCCTCCTGGAAGGGGCCCCCGCCCTCGTGGTCGTTGAAGTCGTACACCTCGATCGCCTTGTCCTCGTGCGCCCACGCGTTGAACGCCGCGAACACGGTCGACGGCGGGCAGGTCTGGTCCTCCAGGGCCGCCGAGAACAGGGCCGGTGCCCGGCCCCGGGCCGCGAAGTGCACGCCGTCGAAGTAGGACAGCGTGCGCAGCACGTCCGCCGAGCGCCCGCGGTGGGTCTTCAGGAACAGGCCGATCTCCCGGTACGGGTGACGGTCGGTCAGGGTCGTCGCGCGCGGGAAGTCGCACAGGAACGGCACGTCCGGGGCGACCGCCACCAGGTCCGGGACCAGGCCGCCGACGGCCAGGGCGATGCCGCCACCCTGGCTTCCGCCGGTCACCGCCGTCCGCGCCGGGTCGGCCAGCGGATGGGAACGGGCGGCCTCGACGGCGCGCACGGCGTCCGTGAACACCCGGCGGTAGTAGTAGTTCTCCGGCGCGTCGATGCCCCGTGTCATGAACCCGGGGTACGCGGGCGCCGCGCCCACCGGGTCCGGCGTGCCGCCACCGCCGCCCCAGGCGCTGCCCTGCCCCCGGGTGTCCATCGCGAAGTGGGCCCGGCCCGTCGACGCCCACAGCAGGTTCTCGTGCGGCAGGCCGCGGCCGCCGCCGTAGCCGATGAACTCCACGACCAGCGGCAGCGGTTGTGCGGCCCCGGCCGGCAGCCGCAGCCAGCCCTTCACCGGGTGGCCGCCGAACCCCGCGAACGTCACGTCGTACACCTCGACCGTGGACAGTCCGGTCTCCACCGGCTCGAAGCGCGCGTCCAGCTCGTGCTCGCGAGCCTGCTGGAGCGTCTTGTCCCAGAAGGCGTCGAAGTCGTCCGGCTCGGGGGACTCGCTGCGGTACGCGCGGAGTTCGTCGAGGGGCAGATCGAACAGGGCCATCAACAACCGCCTTCGTGAAGGGAGACTGCGTCGCCTCACCGTACGTGGGTGATCGGATGACTCGCCAGGGTCAGCAGGGGGCGCCGCCCGGGTTCGGTTGCCCCTTCACGGGTGGCGTCATGGCTGGCCCGGAGGTGAGTAAGCGCTTGCTCCAAGGGGGCCGGGCGGGTGCAGGGGGACGCGCTCAGTGGTCGGGTCACCCGGGAGCCGTCGGGTCGCCCTGGCAGCCGCCCCCGGCGGCCGGGGTCATGCGCGCGGCTGGGTCCACCGGGGTCCGGTCCGGGCCCACTCCCGCTCCCACTCGGCCAGCCGGTGGCGCAGGGCGATCCGGCGCTCGATCGCGTGCCCGAGGAAGACGACGGTCGCCGCACCGCCCGCCGCGCACAGCCCCACGGTCACCGTGTGCTGCCACACCGCGACGTCGTCCGCGGGCGGCGCGACACTGCGGCCCCGGGAGTCGAACCACACCGGCACCGGCTCTCCGGGGCGGGTGCCCGCCGGCACCCGGGCCCACGCCGTCCGGACGCCCTTGCCCGGCTCGGTCCAGCGGACCTGGGCGCGGTAGGGCTGCCGGTGGTCGCTCTGCGACGCGGTCAGCCGCTCGGGCGTGTCGCCGACCACCACGGCACGTACCTGATGGCGTTCGGCCCGCTGGGCGGCGGCGAGCGCCCGGGCCTGGCCGTGGGCGTGCAAACCCGCGGCCACCCCGGCCAGGGGCGCGACCACGAACATCAGGACGGCGACCACCAGCACCGTCCACGCCTCCACGACGTCCGACCGGCGCCGCAGCGGATTGCGCCGCCAGCGCCAGCCACGCACCCGGGCACGCATGTCCACCTCCTCGCCACCGCCGGAGCCGGAGAGCGGGAGGAGCCGGTCGCCGGTCCACCGCCCCCGCCGCTCACGGACACGAGCGTCCACACTCGTCTCGTACCCCGTTGGGCGCACCTCGCGCACGCCGCGAACCGCGAGTTCCAGCCCATATGGCGCACGGCACACACCATGCGCCCCACGATCGCGCGCGGTGCTCCCCGGCGCGACCCGGGCGCTGCCCCGCGAGGCCCCGACCGCACCGCTTGCCCCTGGCCGACATCGGGTCGGCCGGGTCCCGGCCGACGTGCTGGGGGCACCGCGCCCCCGGCCGGCCCCGACCGGTCAGCCGAAGCGCTCGATGCGGATGCGGTCCACCGGCTGTCCCGCCGCCACCAGCAGTCGGGAAGCGTGTTCGGCGAAACCGTTGGACCCGCACACATAGGCTTCCCACCCACCGACGGGCTGTTCGGCCAGGAGCGGCGTCACATGTGCGGTCGTCATACGTCCCACCGGAACCCCGGGCGGAGCGCTGCGCGTGAACACCGGTGTCGTCTCCGCGCCCAGCTCGGACGCGTAGATCAGCTCCTCGGGGCTGCGTGCCGACACCAGCATCCGCAGCGGGACGGCGAGGCCGCGCGCCCGGTGGTGCCGGATCATCGACATCAGCGGTACGACCCCGGAACCGGCCCCGATCAGCAGCGCGGGCCGGTCGCCCGGCCAGGCGAAGAAACCACTGAGCGGGCCCCGCACCTCGACCGTGTCACCCGGCCGGGCCACGGTGTGGAACCAGCCGGAGACCTCGCCGTCCGGCACCCGGTCGAGGGTCAGCTCGATGTGCCCGGAGCCGTCCGGCGCCGACGCGATCGAATAGTGGCGCTGCGCCACATAGCCGTCGGCGGCGGTCAGCCGCAGCAGCAGGTGCTGGCCCGGCAGGTGCCCCGCCCAGCCCGGCACCGCCAGCCGGAACGTGGCCGCGTGCGGTGTCTCGCGCCGGATCTCCGTCAGGGTGGCCGTCTGCCACACCGAGGCCGTCTGCTCGCTCACGGCGATCCGCCCGGGCACCGCGAACCGGGTCACGGAAGTCGTCGTCTCAGTCACCGGAGTACCGCTGTTCCTCCCACGGGTTGCCGCGCGCGTGGTAGCCGTTGCGCTCCCAGAAGCCCGGCTCGTCGTGGTCGAGGAGCGTGATGCCCGCGATCCACTTGGCGCTCTTCCAGAAGTACAGGTGGGGCACCAGCAGCCGCGCCGGTCCGCCGTGTTCGGGCGGCAGCGGTGCGCCGTCGTACTCCCAGACGATCCAGGCCCGCCCGCCGGTGAGGTCGGCGAGCGGCAGGTTGGTGGTGTAGCCCGTGTGGGAGCGGGCGACGGCATGTGTGGCGGACCCATGGGGGCGCACCACATGGAGGAAGGCGTCCAGCGAGACGCCGCCGAACCGCACGCCGAACTTCGACCAGCCGGTCACACAGTGGATGTCACCGTCGTACGCCGACGCCGGCAGTGCGTGTGCCGCGTCCCAGTCCCAGGTGTGCGGGTGCTCGACCAGGCCGTCGATGCGGAAGGACCAGTCGGCGGGGGCGAGGTCGGGGGTGACCTCGGCGGACAGGACGGGCCAGTCGTCGCGCGCGTCGTACTGCCCGGGCGGCAGCCCCGGGTTGTGGACGCGCGGGCGACCCGTGAAGCCTCGCGTGACGTTCATGGTTCAACCGTACGTGGTCGGCCGGGATGCCCGGATCCCGGCCGGCGGCCCCGCGGCAGTACGGCGGGCCGCGACTGACGGCGCCGCGGCGCCCCGTACCGCGGCTCATCGCACGTCATTGCAGCCGTATGAACACTGTCCCGGGCCGGGAATACCGGCCCGACGCCGCTCCTTGGCGATCGGTGCCGGCTCCGGTGCGCCGGTGACAGCGCGAGAGAAGTGAGGAAACGAGGATGCTCCAGGCCCATGTCTCCAGGACCGTGACCGAGGTGGCCGGATGAGCGCCGTGAGCGGCCCGGGCGTCCCCGGTCCGGCCGCCGCCGGTGTCCCGCACGTCCTCGACAACCCGGCGCTCGCCTCCCTGACCGGCCCGCACGCCCACTTCGCCGAGCGGCGCGGCCGGGTGCTGCGCTATCCGGTCGACGTCTCCCCGTGGCTGGCCCTGCCCGACGAGCCGGACGCGCGGGACTGGGCGGACCTCGCCGCGCTGGCCGGCCCCGGCGCCGAGGTCCCGCTGCCCGGCTTCCGCGGTGAGGTGCCGGACGGCTGGGAGATCACCTTCAGGGTCGAGGGCGTGCAGTTCGTGGACGACGGCCTCGCCGCGGCGCCCGACCCGGAGGCGGTGCGCCTCGGCCCGGCGGACGTACCCGAGATGCTGGACCTGGTGGCGCGGACCCAGCCGGGACCGTTCCTTCCCCGGACCGTCGAGCTCGGCACCTACCTGGGCATACGCCGCGACGGCGCGCTGATCGCCATGGCCGGGGAGCGGCTGCATCCCCCGGGCTGGACCGAGATCAGCGCGGTCTGCACCGACCCCGCGTTCCGCGGGGAGGGCCTGGCCACCCGCCTGATCCTCGCGGTCGCGCACGGCATCCGGGAGCGCGGGGAGACTCCGTTCCTGCACACGAGTGCCGAGAACACGAACGCCATCCGGCTGTACGAGTCCCTCGGCTTCCGGCTGCGCCGCCGTACGGCGTTCCTCGCGGCGAGGGCACCGCAGCGGCCGGCGGAGGACCGCGCGGCGGTACCGGTGCCGTGATCCGGCGCGGCCCCCCGCGGCCCGGCCACCGCCTCAGTCCGCGTCCGCGCCGCCCGGGCCCGCGTTGTACCGCTCCAGGTAGGCGGCGAAGCGCACCAGGTCCTCCTCCGGCCAGTTTGCGAGCCGTTCCCGGAACGCGGCCCGGCGGCTGCGGGTGACCTGGGCCAGGATCTCCTGGCCGGCCTCCGTCAGATGCAGCACCTGGACCCGGTGGTCCTCCGGGTCCAGCCGGCGCTCGATCAGCCCGGCCCGTTCCAGGGCCGCCACCTGGCGGCTGACCGTGGACTTGTCCAGGGCGTAGTGGGCCGCCAGGTCCGTCGCCCGGCAGCCGCCGCTCTCCTCCAGGTGGCCGAGCAGGGTGTACGACACCAGGGACAGCTCGGGGTGCATGCGGCCCGCCGAGGCACGGGCCCGGCGGGCGAAGATGGTCATCTCGCGCTGGATCGTCTCGACGGCCGACTCCGCTGCGCTCACGGGAATACCTCCTCCGACGGTCTAGTTGTATAGTACAACTTGAACTGAGAGTTGTATAAGCCAACCTTTGGAGGGTCGCGCGCGATGAGGTCACCGGCACTGCGCCATGTGCTCACGCACCTGATCACCCCGCTGCTGATGTGCATCGGCATGGGGCTCGCGTACATGGGGGCGTTCGTCACCCCGGAGCCGAACCACCTGCCGGTCGCCGTCGTCGGCACCGCCCCGAAGGCGAAGGTCTTCGCGCAGACCGTCAAGGACGCCGCGGGGGACAAGCTCGACGTCCGCACCGTCGCCACCCGGGCCGACGCCGTCGGCCTGCTCAAGTCCCGCGATGTGACCGGCGCCTATGTGCCGAGCGCCAAGGCGCCCGAGCTGCTGGTGGCGACCGCCGCGTCCGACATGGGGGCCACGGCCGTCGAGAAGGTCTTCACGCCGGTCGCCGCCGAGGAGGGCGTCCCGCTGAAGGTCACCGACGTGGCCGCCCCGGTCGCCGACGACCCCACCGGCCAGGGCCTGTTCTTCCTGCTGATCGCGGTCAGCATCGGCTCGTACGCCTCGGTCGCCGCGCTCGGCGCCGCGGGCGCCGGCCTCGCGATGCGGGTCCGGGCGCTGCTCGCGCTCGGCGTCGCCGCCGTGGTCGGCGGCATCGGCGCGCTGCTCGCCGGGCCGGTCTTCCACCTCGCCCACCACGACCTCGCGGGCGTCTGGGGCATGGCCTCGCTGTACTCGGCGGGCATCCTCCTCATCGGCGTCGGTCTGCACACGTTCCTCAAGCGGTGGACCACGCTCACCATGATGGTGCTGTTCGTGATGCTGAACTTCACCAGCTCCGGCGGCCTGTTCCAGCCCGAACTCCAGAACGGCTTCTTCGGCACCCTGCACGCCTTCTGGAACGGCGCCGGCTTTGTCGAGGGCGCCCGCAGCCTGCTCTACTTCGGCGACGACGGCCTCGGCCGCAGCGTGTGGACCCTGGTGGCCTGGCTGCTCGCCGGTGTCCTGGTGACCGTGGTGGCGGCCCTGTACGAGCGCACCCGCACCGACCGTCAGGAAGCAACCGTCCCCGGGGCCGAGGCCGCGCCGGCCGTGTCCGAGCCCGAGCGGACGGCCCGGCGGGCCACCGAGGAGGAGGCCGCGCGGGAGGCCGAGGAGGAGACCGAGGAGACGGTCGGTGTCTGAACCCGGCGTCCCCGAGGGCCCGTCGGGGGCCGTGGGGTAAGGTGGCCGTCCTGGCCGCGGCGTCCGCGGCTTCGACGACGAGGAGGTGAGACCCATTACCGCTGTGTCGGCTGGGGTGCTCCCTCCTCGTGACGGCGCGGTACGCCGGCGCCGGTGACCGCGGGAGCGCCCTGAAGGCTTCGCGCTCCCGAAAGGCTCTCGGCTTCCATGCCCGCTCCTGTCCCGTTCTCCCCGTCCGCCGTCGTCTCCGCGCTGCGCGCCGCAGGGTGCGTCTTCGCCGAGGACGAGGCCGAGTTGATCCTCGCCACCGCCCGCACGCCCGAGGAGGCGGCCGGCATGGTGGACCGGCGCGCCGCCGGGCTGCCGCTCGAACAGGTCCTCGGCTGGGCCGAGTTCCACGGGCTGCGCGTCACCCTGGAACCAGGGGTGTTCGTCCCCCGCCGCCGTACCGAGTTCCTGGTCGGCCAGGCGCTGGCCGCTGCGCCGGACGCGACCGTCGTCGTGGACCTGTGCTGTGGTTCCGGCGCGCTCGGCGCGGCGCTGGCCGCCGCCCTGGACGGGGCGGAGGTGCACGCCGCCGACATCGATCCGGCCGCCGTGCGCTGTGCCCGCCGCAATCTCGCCGCGTACGGCGGCCGGGCGCACCAGGGCGACCTGTACGACGCCCTGCCCGCCGGCCTGCGCGGCCGGGTGGGCGTCCTGACCGCCAATGTGCCCTACGTACCCACCGACGAGGTGGCCCTGCTGCCGGCGGAGGCCCGCGAGCACGAGCCGTTGACCGCGCTGGACGGCGGAGCCGACGGACTCGACGTGCTGCGCCGGGTGGCCGCCGGGGCACCCGAGTGGCTCGCCCCCGGCGGCTGCCTGCTTTCCGAGACAAGCGAACGCCAGGCACCGGCCGCCGTACGGGCCTTCGAGACCGCGGGCCTGACGACCCGTCTGGCGGTGAGCGAGGACCTGTACGCACATGTGGTGATCGGCGTACGGCCCCGGGCCGGAGGATGATTCCGGTCGGCCACGGCCGCCGGTTCCTCGAACCGTCGTGACTCACTCGGCCGCCGGAGGCCGCGGGGGCCCTACGGCAGCTCCTGCGCCCGGGCGATGAGCAGGGCCACGTCGTCGTGGTTGTCCGGGTGGTGCAGCGTGCGCAGCAGGAGGTCGCAGGCCTCCTCCAGCGGGCGGGCCGGGTCGTCGAGCAGGGACAGCAGGGAGGCCAGGCGCTCGTCCAGCGAGTGCCGGCGGGTCTCCACCAGTCCGTCGGTGTAGAAGACCAGCTCGTCGCCGGGGTCGAAGTCGACCGTGACGGTGGAGAAGTCGACCCCGCCCACCCCCAGCGGTACCCCGGTGGGCAGGTCGAGCAGCTCCGCCGGGCGGCCGGGCCGTACCCGTGCCGGCGGCAGATGGCCGGCGTTGGCGATCCGGCACTGCCGCAGATGCGGGTCGTGGACGGCGTACACGCAGGTCGCGATCGAGTGGTTCAGGGCCGAGGTCGTCTTGTCCAGATGCTCCAGGAGCCGCGCCGGATCGAGATCGAGGGCGGCCAGGGTGGTCGTCGCGGTGCGCAGCCGGCCCATCGTGGCGGCCGCGCTGATGCCGCTGCCCATCACATCACCGACGACGAGCGCGGTCTTGCCGCCCTCCAGCGGGATCACGTCGAACCAGTCCCCGCCGACCTCGCTGGTGGCGCCCGCCGGCTGGTACCGGGACGCCACCTCCAGTCCGGTGGTGACCGGCGGATGGCTGGGCAGCAGGCTGCGCTGCAGGGTCAGCGCGGTGTTGCGGGCGTTCTGGTACCAGCGCGCGTTGTCGATCTGCACGGCCGCGCGGGCGGCCAGCTCGCGCGCCAGCAGGACGTCGTCGTCGTCGAAGGGCGCCGGATTGCGGGTGCGTTTGAGGTCGAGCGCGCCCAGCACCTCGCCGCGCGCGATCAGCGGCACCGCGAGATACGAGTGCAGGCCCGCCCGGCCCAGCAGCACGGCCGCCTCGGGGGAGCGGGCGATGCGCGGCAGGTCCTCGTCCTTCACCTGCGGCACCAGGACCGCCTCGCCGGTGCGTACGCATTCGGTGACCAGGCGGTCGGGTGCGTACCGGGCGATCTGGCCGGGCGGGTCGGCGGCCAGCACCGCCTCCGAGCCCTCCGCCGGACGGACCGCCAGGGCCCGGATCACCGCTGACTCCGTGGGACCCAGGGTGCTGCGCCGGCCCTCGACCACCGCCTCCAGCAGGTCCACGGCCGCCACGTCCGCCAGTTCCGGCACGGCGACCTCGGCCAGCTCGCAGGCGGTGCGCTCCAGCTCCAGCGTCGTACCGATCCGGGCGGAGGCGTCCGCGATGACCGCGAGCCGGCGCCGTGCGGCTTCCCGCTCCACCGACGCCCGGTGCTGCTCGGTGATGTCGGTCATCGAGACCGCCACCCCGAGCACGTTGCCCATGGCGTCCTCCAGCCGGTACAGCGAGTGCGACCAGGTGTGGTCCGCGTCCGGGTCGGCGGGCGTGCGGCCGACGAGCGTGGCGTCGATCACCGGCACTCCCGTCTCCAGCACCTGCCGGGCGGCGGCCTCCAGGGACTCGGTGTCCAGCAGCGGCAGCACCTCGTGCAGCGTCCGGCCCACGTGCCCGGCGGCCGGCACCCCGTTCATCTTCTCCAGGGCCGGGTTGACCGAGACGTACCGCAGGCCGGTGTCCAGGACGGCGTAGCCGATCGGTGACTGCATCACCATCCGCTCGGACAGCGCCACGTCCTGCTCCAGCCGCCGTACGGTCGACTGGTCGGCGGCGAGCCCGAGCGCGTACACGTCCCCCTGGTCGTCCAGCAGCCGCATGTTGCGGAACTCCACCAGACGGGTGCTGCCGTCCTTGTGCCGGACCGGGAAGCCGCCCGCCCAGCTCTGGCCGGTGCGCATCACGTCGGCGAAGAGCTTGCCGACGAGCTGGATGTGCCGTTCGTGCACCATCAGCCGGGCGGCGTACTGGCCGAGGGCCTCCTGCGCGGTGTAGCCGAAGAGCTCCTCCGCCTGCGGGCTCCACAGGACGATCCGGCCGTCGGTGTCCAGCACCACCGACGCCACGCCGAGGACGTCGAGCAGGCCGCCCGGAGGCACCGGCCCACGCGCCGGCTCGCCGCTCTCCGTCGCCGGAGCCCCGGGTGCACTCATGCCACGCACCGCCTTCGCCCGTCCGCACGGTACGCCGTCCCCCGTGCCGACTCCCCTTGTTCTACCGCGCTCACACCCGACTCTCCGACGCCTTCGCCGTCTACCTCCACCATCTCTCACCACGGCGCGGCCGTCCGCCGAAGCCGTCGCGACGGCGGTGCGCGCGGTGACGGACCTCCTGCCGAGACCGTACAGCGCGGTCCCGCGGGCCGTGAGAGTTCACGCTCATGTTGCTTCCTTGGTCTGTACATGACTACCGCGCCACGCCAGACTGTCCGCCGACCGAGTGTCCCCGCCCGCTCACCCTGGGTGCCCCCGTCAGAGGAGTCGGCCATGCCCGCGTCCGCCCGGCAACGTTGTCACGCAGTTCTCGCCGGACTCGTCACCCTCGCCACCGCCGCCGTCGTGTCGCTCGCCGCACCCGCGCCCGCCCGCGCGGCCGACACCTGGACCGAGACCGGCTCCGACCGCGCCGACCCGCTGACCGAGAGCCAGGGCCTGACCTCGGTGGAGGTCCCGGCGAACAGCCCCAACCGCTACACCGGCATCGGCACCATCCCCCTCGGCGTCTCCAGCCGCGGCTGGAACCACGTCGGCGACCCCGACGCCTCGTACGACGGCTACTACATCGAGCCCTACCAGCGCGACTCCGGCAACTCCAAGATGTTCCGGGTGCAGGCGCCCGGTGGCGCCTGGTCGGAGTACGTCCACACGCTGAGCGCGGGCGAGGCGCTGAACAACTCCTGGGCCGCGATCTCGCCCGACGGCCAGTGGATGCTGTCCGGTGAGTGGGGCACGATGACCCGGCTGCTGGTCTTCCCGACCCCGGGCGTCAACCCGGCCACCTCCCCCTCGGCGAACCTCCCGCTGGCCTCCACCGTCCGCCTGGACCACGCCGTCCGCGACGTCCAGGGCTGCGACTTCTCCGGCCCGACCACCCTGCTGTGCTCCTCCGACGACCCGGAGGGCAGCCTGTTCGGAGTCACCAAGCCGCTGTTCCAGATCGACCTGTCGGCCGCGCCCGACGGCACGGCGGACGTCTCCGGCCATGTCACGGCGCTGCGCCAGCTGCCGCTGCGCAGCTCCTGCTCGGGCACCTTCGAGGCGGAGGGCATCGACTACGACCGCCGGAGCGGCACCCTGCGCGTGATCGTGGTCTCGCCCGGTTTCTGCGTGCTGACGGACAGCAAGACGTACAAGTTCTCCCGCGGCTGAGGTGTGCCCGGCGGCCGGTGGTGCTTTGCTGTGGATGAATGCGGTTCGGCGGGGTACCCCGTTCCACCGCAGCGCGGCCACGAAAGGAGCGATCATGGCAGACACGGAGCGGTCGCATCCGGAAACCGTCTCGGTGGAGATCAGCGGCTATTCCAAGGACGACGCCCGGCTCGTCTTCGAAGCGCTCAGCGCCTGCTTCGCCTCCGACCGGGCTCCGGAAGAGGTACCGCAGCAGCTCCACGAGACCCGTCCGATGGTATGGCTCGGCACGTACGACGTGGCGGACGCCCGCGGCGGGGGCTGCCCGCCGGTCCACCTCGACTCGCCCGTTCAGGCGGACGTGCAGGGCAGCTACTGGGCGGTGGAGCGGTTCCGTCACACCCTGGACTCGATGTTCACCGTGCAGGAGACCTGCACGGCCTCCGGCGACCAGGAGCGGGACCTGCACCTGCGCCTGGAGAGCCGCTGAACGCGTCAGGGTTCTGAGCAACGCCCCGGTCGGCTCCCCGCCGACCGGGGCGTACTGCATCAGAGCGACCGTGCCCCCGCGCGGGCGGTTGTGCAACTAGTTGCACAAAGGCTCGGGCTTCCTCTACAACAGGAGGAGACGACACCGCGCACGGAGGGCCCGATGAGCCGTTACCCGCATCTGATGACCCCGCTCGACCTGGGCTTCACCACGCTGCCCAACCGCGTGCTCATGGGCTCCATGCACGTCGGCCTGGAGGAGGCCGAGCGCGGCTTCGAGCGGATGGCGGCGTTCTACGCGGCCCGCGCGCGTGGGGGAGTGGGACTCATCGTCACCGGCGGCATCGCTCCCAACGAGGAGGGACGGCCGTACGAGGGCGGAGCCATGCTCACCACCGAGGCGGAGGCCGAGCGGCACCGGACCGTCACCGAGGCCGTGCACCGCGAGGGCGGCCGGATCGCGATGCAGATCCTGCACTTCGGCCGCTACGCCTACCACCAGGACCTTGTCGCGCCGAGCCCGCTCCAGGCCCCCATCAGCCCCTACGTGCCCCGCGAGCTGACCGACGCCGACGTCGAGCGCACCATCGAGGACTACGCCCGCGCCGCCCGCCTCGCCCGGCGGGCCGGCTACGACGGGGTCGAGATCATGGGCTCCGAGGGCTATCTGATCAACGAGTTCATCGCCGCGCAGACGAACCGGCGCACGGACCGCTGGGGCGGCTCCTACGAGAACCGGATGCGGTTCCCCGTCGAGATCGTCCGGCGGGTGCGCGAGGCCGTCGGTGAGGACTTCATCGTCATCTACCGGCTGTCCATGCTGGACCTGGTCCCGGGCGGCTCCTCGCTGGACGAGGTGGTCGCGCTCGGCAAGGCCGTCGAGTCCGCCGGGGCCACGATCATCAACACCGGCATCGGCTGGCACGAGGCCCGCATCCCCACCATCGCCACCTCCGTGCCGCGCGGCGCCTACACCTGGGTCACCAAGAAGCTCATGGGCGAGGTGTCCGTGCCCCTGGTGACCACCAACCGCATCAACACCCCGGAACTCGCCGAGCGACTGCTGGCCGACGGCTGCGCGGACATGGTCTCCCTGGCCCGCCCGATGCTCGCCGACCCCGACTTCGTCGCCAAGGCCGCCGCCGGCACCCCGGAGGCCATCAACACCTGCATCGGCTGCAACCAGGCCTGCCTCGACCACACCTTCAGCGGGCAGATCACCTCCTGCCTGGTCAACCCGCGCGCCTGCCACGAGACCGAGCTGGTCCTCGCGCCGACCCGGCTGAAGAAGCGCGTCGCCGTCGTCGGCGCCGGACCGGCCGGCCTCGCCTGCGCGGTCTCCGCCGCCGAACGGGGCCACACCGTCACCCTGTTCGACGCGGCGAGCGACATCGGCGGACAGCTCAACGTCGCCCGCAAGGTGCCCGGCAAGCAGGAGTTCGACGAGACGCTGCGCTACTTCCGCCACCAGCTCGGCGCCCACGGCGTCGACGTGCGCCTGGAGACCTGGGTGGAGGCCGGCGACCTGGAGGGCTTCGACGAGGTCGTCGTCGCCACCGGCGTCACCCCGCGCACCCCGGACATCCCCGGCGTCGACCACCCCCGCGTCCTCGGCTACCTCGACGTGCTGCGCGACGGCGCGCCCGTCGGCGACCGCGTCGCCCTCCTCGGCGCCGGCGGCATCGGCTTCGACGTCGCCGAGTTCCTCACCGACGGCGGTGACAAGGCGAGCGAGGACCCGGAGACGTACTTCCGGAACTGGGGCGTCGACATGGCCTACCGGGCGCCGGGCGGCCTCGCCGCCCCCGAGCGGCCCGCGCCGCCCCGCCAGGTCCACCTGCTCCAGCGCAAGACCAGCAAGGTCGGCGCCGGACTCGGCAAGACCACCGGCTGGATCCACCGCACCGAGCTGAAGCACCGGGGCGTGACCATGGTGCCGGGCGTGCGCTACGACCGCATCGACGACGCCGGGCTGCACATCACCGTCGGTGACGAGAGCACGGTCCTGGAGGTCGACACGGTCGTGCTCTGCACCGGCCAGGAACCGCGCCGGGAGCTGTACGAGGAGCTGGTGGCCGCCGGGCGCAGCGCGCACCTGATCGGCGGCGCGGACGTCGCGGCCGAGCTGGACGCCAAGCGGGCGATCAAGCAGGGCACGGAGCTGGCGGCGGCGCTGTAGGGGCCCGCGCGCGCCTCCCTAGGATGAGCCCATGTCACTCCCGCACGCCATCCTCACCGCCCTGCTGGAAAAGCCGTCGTCGGGACTGGAGCTGACCCGCCGGTTCGACAAGTCGATCGGCTACTTCTGGTCCGCGACGCACCAGCAGATCTACCGCGAGCTGGGGAAGCTGGAGGCGGAGGGCCTCATCCGCACCCTGCCGGCCGAGCAGCCGGCCCGCGGGCAGAAGAAGAGTTACGAGGTCCTGCCCGCGGGCCGCGCCGAGCTGGCCCGCTGGACCGCCGCCGCGCAGGACCCGAAGACCCTGCGGGATCCCCTGCTGCTGCGGCTGCGCGCGGCGGCCGTGGTCGGCACCGCGGGGCTGGAGGACGATCTGCGCCGCCATCTGGAGCTGCACCGGCGGCAGCTGGCCGAGTACCGGCAGATCGAGCAGCGCGACTTCCCGCCGGACCGGGACGCCCCGCAGGACCGGCTGCGCCACCTGGTCCTTCGGGCGGGCATCGACCTGGAAACCTTCTGGACCCAGTGGCTGACCCACGCCCTGGCGGAGTTCGCCGAGCTGCCGGACGCCGACTGAGGGTGCTCGCCCGCGGGTACGGCCGTGCGGGCCGCTCAGAGCCGGTACGGCTTCGAGCGGCGGCGCAGGACCCAGCCCGTGGCGACGACCCCGGCGCCGACCAGGGCCGCGCCGACGCCCAGGGTCAACGTGCCGTAGTCGCGGGCGGCGCCGCCGAGCCCGCCCATCACGCCCCGGGACGGTGCCGGGCTGGACGTCGAGGAGATCGTCGGTCGCGTCGCGGTGACCGTCGGTCGCGTCGCGGGGATCGTCGGTCTCGCGGACACGGGCGCGGACGCCGACACGATCACCGACTGACTGCCCGCCGTGAGGCCGCTGGAGCAGACCACCACCACGGTGTACGTCCCCGGGTTCACCCCGGTCCAGGCGGCGGACTGGCTGACGGACGTGCCGGACAGGGCCACCTGCCGGCCCTGGGCGAAGTTCGCCTGCCGGTTGGTGAGCAGGGCCGCCGTGCCCCAGCTGCCGTTGATCAGGGTGCAGGCGCTGGTGACCACGGAGACCGTGGTGCCGGTGGTGCTGACCGAGATGCCCGAGACCGCGGCGGACGGCCCGGCGAGCACGGCCGGGAGGGCGGCGGCCGCCAGGGTCAGGCCGGGTCGGAGCAGAAGTCGCGAGGTGTGCATGGGCTGGCCTCCGGCGGCACGGTCGGCGGTACGTCCCATGCGCCGCCGGGGGTCGGGAAACGTCCGTGCTGCCTCAACCGCAGCCAACGCGCCCCCCGACCCGCCCGCACGCGGGGCGGACCCGGTCGGGTGACGCGTTCCGCCGTCCGGCGCAGACGGGACACGTCGGCTGGCCGCGCCGGTCGGCCGTGCGTGGTCGCGCCTGGCGGGTGCGCCGGTCAGCCGCCCGTGGTCACCGTCCGCTCCGCCGACCAGCCGCCCCAGGTGCCGTCCGGCAGGCGAGCCCGCAGTCGCACGCGGTGTTCCTCTCCGGCATCGGTGCCGGCGTAGAAGCTGTGGCGTGCCCGGCCGCGCGGCGGTGTGCCGCCCCAGACCAGCGAGGTGGTCGCACTGCGGTCCAGCTCGATCTGGTACTCGGTGATCACCCCGTCCGTGCGCGGCGGGTCCCAGGCCAGATCGATGTAGTGGGCCCCGCCGGCGCGGTGGGTCGCGGCGCTGAACCCGGTGGGCGCGGTGTTCCGGCCGTCGTCGGTGCCCGGTGTGGTCAGACGGACCGGTGCGCCGGCGGGGGAGAGGTTGTCGGCGGCGTCGCGGGCCCGGACCGTGAAGACGTAACGGCTGCCGGGGCGCAGACCGGTGACGACGGTGGCGGTCTGGTTCCCGCCGACGCTGTGGATCTTCACTCCGCCCTGGTAGACGTCGTACGACAGCACGCCCCGGTCGTCCCGCGACGCGCCCCAGGACAACTGGACCGCCCGGCTGCCCACGGCCCGCCCGGTGGTCTTCGTCGGCCGGGTCGGTGCCGAGTGGTCCGCCGCTGTCGCCGCCGGCGTCCGGGCGCGTGTCGTCCGGCTCGGCGGGCCCAGCCGGCCCGCGCTGTCCCGGGCTCGCACGGTGAACGCATACATGGTGGACGGCCTGAGCCTGGTGACGTCCACCATGTGCTGCGAACCCGGTACATCCGCCACCTTGGTGGGGCCGCGGTAGACCTCGTAGCTGCGGACCCCGGAGCCCTCCGGTGCCGCGTTCCACATCACATGGACGCTCGTGGCGCTGCCCGCCGCGGCGGTGACCCCGGCCGGGGCGCCGGGCACCCGGCCCTCGCCGCCACCGTCGTCGGACCGGCTCCAGCCGCAGGACGCGACCAGCAGCAGCGAGCCGCAGACCAGGACGAGCGGAACGGGAACGCGTCGCACGGCTCTGCCTCCCCCGGACGGCCTCGGCATCCCTAAAGGTCCGGACCAATATGCCCGGCCGGTGCGGCCGCAGCAAGGGGGCCGCGTTGGTGAGCATCGCCGGATGTTACGTATGCTGAGTGTCCCTACGGCTGAACTACCCAAGAGGGCAGGGAAGTTCATGCCTGTGGCGCGGACACGCTGTCGTCGCCGATCCCGCGCCGGCGCGGGTGGCCGGGGGATCCGGACCGGTACCCGGTCCGGATCCCCGGCCCCTGTTGTCTCCGCCGGGCCCCGAGGCTCGCCCGGTTGTCCCCTTACGGGGTGTCAGAAGCGTGCTCCATCCGGCCCCTTCGCGGCGGCCCCCGTAGCCCTGCGCCCGGAGCCGCACCACAGTGTGCTGGATGTCCGCCATGTCCCCGACGAGAGGGTCCCCCATCGTGCGTGTCCCGTCGCTGATCCTGGCCGCGGCCGGCGCCGCCCTGATCGCCCCGGCGGCGCTGCCCGCCCCGGCCACCGCCGTCCCGCCCCGCGAGCGGCCCGCGGCCCGGGACGAGGGCGGGGTCACCGCCGCCGACCTGCTGGCCCGGACCGACACGTGCACCGAGCTCTCCCGGGGCCGGTACCGCACCGACGCAGACAGCCCCGCGACCGTCCCCGTCTGCGGCACCGACGACGCCGTCTTCTGGAAGGCCGACCTGGACGTCGACTGCGACGGCCGGCCCACCATCCACTGCAACTCCAGCACCGACCCGGTCTTCGCCCCCACCACGGCCTTCCAGCAGTCCGACGGCCTCCACCTGAACGCCGAGAAGCTGCCCTACGTCGTGGTCCCCGCCCCGAGCGCCCGCTGGGACTACCGCGCGCACGGCATCCGGGGCGGCTCCGTGGCGGCCGTCGTCCACGGTGACCGGGTGCAGTACGCGGTCGTCGGCGACACCGGTCCGAGCGACCTCATCGGCGAGGCCTCCTACGCCACCGCCCAGGGCCTGGGCATCGACCCCGACCCGCTCACCGGCGGGGCACCCTCCGACGTGACGTACATCCTCTTCCGGAACTCCCTGATCACCCCCATCGAGGACCACGAGGAGGCGGTGACCACAGGGGAGCGGCTGGCCAGACAGTTCCTCACGACCGACTGACCGCCCGGCCCGGGCGACCCGTCGGCCGCCACCACTGCGGCCCCGGGAACCCCGCTGACCCGGGGGCGGCCCCGGTCGGGGAACCCTTGGGGGCACTGGCCGACCGGCCCAGGCACACCCGGGCCGCCCCGGACGGGGCGGCCGGGGCGGCCGGGGCGCGTCGCGCCTCAAGGGACCGGCCCGGTGCGGGATGCCCGGGCCGGCCGCCGCTGGTCGTCGGCGCGCTCAGGGGAGCCCGGTCGGGTCACGGACCAGACCGGGGCCCCCGGCGTCACACCTTGCGGTAGCTGTACGCCTCCGCTGCCGCGGCCTCCACCGCGTCCAGGTCCGCCCCGGCGGCGGATGTCACCACGGCGGCCACCGCGCCCTCCACGAACGGCGCGTCCACCAGGCGCGTGCCGTCCGGCAGTTCGTCGCCCTCGGCGAGCAGCGCCTTCACCGTGAGCACCGCGCTGCCCAGGTCGGTGAGGACCGCCACCCCGGCCCCCCGGTCCACCGAGGCCGCCGCGGCGGAGATCAGCTCGGCGCTGGTGCCGAGCCCGCCGCCCTCGGTGCCGCCCGCCGGCGCCACCGGTACCGCCGTCGCCCCGCCCGCCAGCCCCTTGGCCAGCTCGGCGACAGACGCGGCCACCTCCGCGCTGTGCGACACCAGCACGATCCCGACCAGCTTCTCCCCGCTCACCGCTCCGCCTCCGCCGTGTCGGCCAGCGCGGCGATCAGCAGCGCCGACGAGGTCGCCCCCGGATCCTGGTGGCCGATGCTGCGCTCGCCCAGATAGCTCGCGCGCCCCTTGCGCGCCTGCAACGGTGTGGTGGCCAGCGCGCCCTCCTCCGCGGCGGCCCGCGCGGCGCCGAACCCGGCCCCGAGCGCGTCCACGGCCGGCAGCAGGGCGTCGATCATGGTCTTGTCGCCCGGTGCGGCCCCGCCGAGCGCCATGACCCCGTCCACGCCCGCGCGCAGCGCCGCGGCCAGTTCCTCCTCGCCGACCTCGGCGGCGTCCCCGAGCGCCTTGCCGGTCCGGCGCAGCAGGGTGCCGTACAGCGGTCCGGACGCACCGCCGACCGTCGAGATCAACTGCCGCCCGGCCAGCGTCAGCACGGCCCCCGGGGTGTCCGGCGCCTCCTTCTCCAACGCGGCCGCCACGGCCGTGAACCCGCGCTGCAGATTGCTGCCGTGGTCCGCGTCCCCGATGGCCGAATCGAGGGCGGTGAGCCGTTCCGCCTCGCGACTGACGGACGCGGCGGCCGTCGTCATCCAACGGCGGAAGAATGCGGCGTCGAGCACTGGATCTCCTCGCGTGGTAGGGCTGTCGGCCGTTCGGCCGGGATCGGTCGCCGTCTGCTCCGCCGTATCACATTCCCCAGCGCAGCGCCGGGGTCTTCACCGGCGCGTCCCACAGCCGCAGCAGCTCCTCGTCGGCCTGGCACAGCGTCACCGAGGCGCCCGCCATGTCCAGCGAGGTGACGTAGTTGCCGACGAGGGTGCGGGCCACGGCGACCCCGCGTTCCCGGAGCACCCGCTGCACCTCCGCGTTGAAGCCGTACAGCTCCAGCAGCGGCGTCGCGCCCATGCCGTTGACCAGCACCAGGACCGGGCTGCGCGGCGGCATGTCCTCCAGGATCGCGTTGACCGCGAAGTCGGCGATCTCCCCGGAGGTCATCATCGGCCGCCGCTCGCGGCCCGGCTCGCCGTGGATGCCGATGCCCAACTCCAGCTCGCCGTCCGGCAGATCGAAGGTCGGGCTGCCCTTCGCCGGGGTCGTGCAGGCGCTCAGGGCCACGCCGAAGCTGCGGGAGTTCTCGTTGACCTGGCGGCCGATGGCCTCCACGCGCTCCAGAGGCTGCCCCTCGGCCGCGGCGGCGCCCGCGATCTTCTCCACGAAGAGCGTCGCGCCGGTGCCGCGCCGGCCGGCCGTGTAGAGGCTGTCGGTGACGGCCACGTCGTCGTCGACGAGCACCTTGGCGACCTGGATGCCCTCGTCCTCGGCCAGCTCGGCCGCCATGTCGAAGTTGAGCACGTCGCCGGTGTAGTTCTTCACCACGAACAGCACACCCGCGCCGCTGTCCACGGCCGCCGCGGCACGCGCCATCTGGTCGGGCACCGGCGAGGTGAACACCTCTCCGGGGCAGGCGGCGGACAGCATGCCCGGGCCGACGAACCCGCCGTGCAGCGGCTCGTGCCCCGAGCCGCCGCCCGACACGAGCGCGACCTGACCGGCCACGGGCGCGTCCCGGCGGGCGATCACCCGGTGCTCCACGTCCACGTTCAGATCCGGGTACGCGGCAGCCAAACCGCGCAGCGCGTCCGCCACGACGGTCTCCGGGACGTTGATCAGCATCTTCATGCGTATCTCCTCGTGAGCTCGGCGCTTTCGCCCAGGACCGGCGTCGACAGGACGTCAGGTGCCGACGGCCGCCCGAGGGGGGAGGCCGCCCGTCCCGTCTACTGGAAGTATCGACCTTGCGGCGGCGAAGGTCACCTGCGACCGCGCCGCTTCACGGTGCGTAGCGGCCTCTCGACCGACAGTGCTCGCCGTGCGATCCGGGCGGTCGGGCCGAACCGCGCCAGGACGGTCATGGCCGGCGGGATGTTGCGTGCCCCGGGCAGCCGCCGCAGCACAGGCCAGACCACGCCGAAGTACGCGCCGCGACCCCGTGGCAGCGGCAGTTCGCGCACCTCGGTGACCGCCGGGTGCGCCGTGCGGATCTTCGGTAGCTCACCGGCGTCGGGCCTCCAGGGCATGGGCGGAGCGACATGGCCCTGCGCCGTCTTCATCCGACCGCGCCGGGTGCGTTCGCCGAACCACCGCGGCACCGCGTCGAAGACCAGCGCTCCGCCGGGGAACGCCTCGGCGCAGCCGGCGATCAGACGCCGCACCTCGGCCGGGCGCAGGTACATCAGCAGGCCCTGGGCGGTGACGAGCACGCGCTGTGCGGGATCCACCTCGTCCCGCCAGGACAGGTCCGGCGCCGACTGCGCCGTCGTCCGGCGGCGTTCCTCGTCCGGCAGCAGCGCCCGCCGTGCCCTCGCGGTCTGCGGGAGTTCGACGCAGAGCCAGTGCGCACGTCCGTTGTCGCCCCGCGGATGCTCCCGCAGGAAGGCCCTGACGGCGTCGTCGAAGGTGCGCACCCGCAGGGCCTGCCCCTGGGCCAGGAGCGGGGAGGGGTGCCGAAGGTCTCCTCGCAGGGGTGGTCGGCGCCGCCGCCCGTCGTGATCCGTCGCGCCCCCTCACCGGGCTGTGCTCGCCGTGCTACTCCAGTGTCCCGGCCCGGTCCTCCTCCCCGACAGGCAGGCCCACCGGGCGGCGGCCCGGCGGCTGCTGGGGTTCCGGGCGCTCGGGAGCGGGGGGCATCGGGCGGTCGACCGGCCCGTCGGTGGTCAGGGGCGTCAGCTCCCCGTGGTGGAGTACGTCCAGTGGTCCACCCTCCACCAGCTGGTAGCGCACGCGGCTCCGGCCGATGTCCACCTTCAGCCTGCGTCCGCGCACCAGCACGGTGAACGCCACCCTGGACAGCGCTTCCGGCAGGCGCGGTGTGAACGACAGCATCCCCGGCTTCCCGTCCTCGCCGAGGTACCGGCGCATCCCCCCGAAGCCCGCGACGAGGGCGATCCAGGTTCCGGCGAGGGAGGCGATGTGCAGCCCGTCACGGGTGTTGTGTTCCAGGTCTTCCAGGTCCATCAGCGCGGCCTCACCGAGGTAGGCGTAGGCCAGCCGCAGATGACCGGTCTCGGCGGCGAGCACTGCCTGGCAGGACGCCGAGAGGGAGGAGTCGCGGACGGTCAGCGCCTCGTAGTAGGCGAAGTTGCGCGCCTTCTGCTCCTCGGTGAAGGCGTGCGGGCACTCCATCATGGCCAGCACCAGGTCGGCCTGCTTCACCACCTGTTTGCGGTACAGGTCGAAGTAGGGATAGTGCAGCAGCAGCGGGTAGTTGTCGGGCGGGGTCGCCTCGAAGTCCCAGCGCTGGAACGTCGTGAAACCGGCCGACTGCTCGTGGACACCGAGGGATTCGTTGTACGGCAACGCCATCCGGGCCGCCGCGTCCCGCCACACCGCGGCCTCCTCGTCGTCGACACCGAGTTCCGCGGCCCGGTGCGGATGACGTACCGCCGCGTCCGCGGCGGCCAGGAGATTGTGGCGGGCCATCAGGTTCGTGTACAGGTTGTCCCGGGCGAAGGCGCTGTACTCGTCGGGACCGGTGACCCCGTCGATGTGGAAGACGCCCTCCGAGTCGTGGTGACCGAGGGAGCGCCACAGCCGGGCGGTGTCCACGAGGATGTCGAGCCCCTCGGCGCGCTCGAACTCCTCGTCCCCGGTCACCATGACGTACCGCACGACGGCCATGGCGATGTCGGCGTTGACGTGGAAGGCGGCCGTACCGGCGGGCCAGTAGGCGGAGCACTCGGCGCCGTCGATGGTCCGCCAGGGGAACGTCGCCCCGGACAGCCCGAGTTGTCGCGCGCGCTCCCGCGCCGCCGGCAGCGTCCGGTGCCGCCAGCGCAGCGCCGACGCGACGGCCTCCGGCGCGGTGAAGGTCAGGACGGGCAGCACATAGGACTCGGTGTCCCAGAAGGAGTGTCCGTCGTAGCCGGTGCCGGTCAGGCCCTTCGCGGGAATCGCCCGGTTCTCGCCGCGGGCCGCCGCCTGGAGCACATGGAAGAGAGCGAACCGCACCGCCTGCTGGATCTGCGCGTCCCCCTCCACCTCGACGTCCGCGCCCGCCCAGAAGCGGTCCAGGTACGCCCGCTGGGCGGCGACCAGCCCGTCCCAGCCGGTGCTGACGGCGGCCGCCACCGCCCCGTCCACCTGGTCGTGCACGGCCGGCAGCGAACGCTCGCCGGACCAGCCGTGGGCCACGAACTTGACCAGCCGCAGCGGCTGACCGGGCACCAGGTCCGCGGTCACCGTCAGCCGGCTGACGTCGGGCTCGCTGTGTGCCGTCCACTTCGTGCTCTCGGGTCCCTCGACGAGGTGGTCGGCCGCCGTACCGACCCGCAGCCTGCTGCCGGCGGTGCAGTGCACGAGCCGCAGCCGGGTGTGCTGCGCGAAGTGCTCCTCCGGCAGCAGCGGGGACTCGGTCGCCGCCGCGACGCGCGGATCGCCGTGGATGCTGGGCAGTTGTTCGTTGGCGACCAGCTCGGACTGCACGGCGACCGTCGTCGGTCCGTCGACCGGCTCCACCTCGTACACGACCGCGGCGACCGCGCGCTGGGTGAAGGACACGAGCCGGTGGGAGGTGATCCGGACGGTACGGCCGCCGGGCGACGTCCACCGCGCGGTCCGGCTGAGCACACCGGAGCGGAAGTCCAGGACCCGCTCGTGCGCCAGCAGCCGGCCGTAGCGCAGATCGCACGGGTGGTCGTCCACGAGCAGCCGGATGACCTTGCCGTCGGTGACGTTGATCATCGTCTCACCGGACTCGGGATATCCGTAGCCCGCCTCCGCGTACGGCAGCGGGTGCCGCTCGTAGACGCCGTTGAGGTAGGCCCCGGGCAGTCCGTGCGGCTCCCCCTCGTCGAGGTTGCCGCGCCATCCGACGTGCCCGTTGGACAGCGCGAACACCGATTCGCTCTGGGCGAGCACATCGAGGTTGAGCTCGGTCTCGCGCAGGCACCACGGCTCGACCGTGTAGCTGGGATGAGTGATCACCGCGACTCCAGGAGCTCGGCCAGGTCCCGGACCACCACATCGGCCCCGTGCTCGCGCAGTTGCTGCGCCTGGCCCACCCGGTCGACGCCCACGACGATGCCGAACCGTCCCGCCCGGCCCGCCTCGACGCCGGCCAGGGCGTCCTCGAAGACGGCCGCCTCTTCCGGTGGGAGGCCCAGCCCGCGGGCCGCCTCCAGGTAGGTGTCCGGGGCGGGCTTGCCGCGCAGATGACGCTCGCGTGTCACCACGCCGTCGATCCGCTCGTCGAACAGGTCCTCGATCCCGGCCGCGACCAGGACGTCCCGGCAGTTGGCGCTGGACGACACCACCGCGCAGCGCAGTCCCGCCTCCCGCACCGCGTGCACGAAACGGACCGAGCCCTCGTAGGGCTCCACCCCGTCCTCACGGATCCGCCGAAGGACCAGGTTGTTCTTGCGGTTGCCCAGTCCGTTCACGGTCTCCGCCTCCGGAGGGTCGTCCGGCGATCCCTCGGGCAGGTGCACCCCGCGCGAGGCGAGGAACGTGCGCACCCCGTCCTCACGGGGCCGCCCGTCCACGTATTCGTCGTAGTCGTCGACCGCGTCGAAGGGGACGAACGCGGTCCCCTCACGGGTCGCGCGCTCGCGGAGGTAGCCGTCGAACATCTCCTTCCAGGCCGCCGCGTGCACTTTCGCGGTCTGGGTGAGTACCCCGTCGAGGTCGAACAGGCAGGCGCGGACATGAGAAGGAAGCCCCAGCATGCCGCCGAGGCTAGAAGCCCGGCGCGGCCCGCGGCGGCAGGACACCGGCCGGCGGGCCGGAAGGCACCCACTCGGTGGAGGCGGGAGCGTCGCCGGGGCCGGGCCACCGGCCGCGTCGCCGCGGTGGCCCGGCCGGCCTCACCAGGTGACCGGCAGACTCAGCGGGAAGCGGCGGATGGTGCCGTTGTCCCACTCGATCTCGTCGGCGGGGACGTCGAGGCGCAGCTTGGGGAAGCGGGCCAGCAGGCCGGAGACCGCGCTGTCCAGCTCCGCGCGGGCGAGCGGTGCCGCGAGGCAGTGGTGCCCGCCCCAGCCGAAGGTCATGTGCGGGCGCACGGGCCGTTCCAGGTCGAGCTTGTGCGGGTCGGGGAAGACGGCGGGGTCCCGGTTGGCCGCGAGGTAGGACACGTGCACGTAGTCGCCCGCGCGGATCCGGACGCCCTCGATCTCCGCGTCCTCCAGCGCGATCCGCGGAATGCCCACGCCCTTGCGGAACGGGATGAACCGCAGCAGCTCCTCCAGCGCGCCGGGGAACCGCTCGGGGTCGCGCGCGAGCGCGGCCATCTCCTCCGGCCGGGTCAGCAGCAGATAGGCGATGTCGCTGATCTGGCAGGTCGCGGTGTCGTTGCCGCTGAGGATGAGGGTGACCGCCAGGACCGCCAGCTCGTCGTCGCTCAGCGGCTCCTCACCCTCCGGCACCGGGGCGGTGGCCAGCGTGCTGAGCAGGTCCTCGCCCGGCGAGCTCCGCCGGGCCGGGATCAGTTCGGCGAAGTACGTCCGCAGGCACGCCTTGGCGTCGGCCGCGTCCTGCCGCGCGTCCGGCGAGGTGGCCAGCAGCCGCATGGTGTGCGCGCGCAGCTCGTCGCGGTCGGCCTCGGGGACGGCGAGCAGCTCGCAGATCGTCAGGTGGGGCAGCGGTACGGACAGATGGGTGACCAGGTCCGCGGGCGGCCCCGCCTCGTCCATCGCCGTCAGCAGCCCGGCCACCACCCGGTCCACCGCCGGCCGCATGGCCGCCACCCGCTCCCGGGTGAACGCCTGGGCCGCCACGTGCCGCAACCGGGTGGCGTGCGGCGGGTCCGTCACGTTGATCGACTCGGGGGACACGATGGGCTCGGGCGTCATCCTCGGATAGTCGCGCCCGACGATCGCCGCCCGGCTGAACCGGGGATCGCACGTCACCTGACGCACTCCGGCGAAGCTGGTCACCAGCCACGCCTCCGCCTCGCCGTAGGGCAACCGGATCCGGCTGACCGGGCCGCGCCGTGCCAGCGCGTCCAGCGCTGGGTCGTACTCCAGTGCGTCGGCGAAGTCGAAGGGGCAGTCGAGCACTGCCGGGTCGTGGGACGACATACAGCCTCCTTTGTGCGCCGCCGGGCGCGTCGCTTCCGGGGGGCCGGTCCTACCCGTGCCGGCCGCTCAGCGTCGTCGCGGCGGCCCCGGGGGCGAAGGCGTGGTGCGGGCAGCCCCGGTCCTCCCCGGCCGACCTGGTGCGAGAGCTGTGTTCACTATGCGGTACGCCGACCGCTCCCGCACCACGGGCGCTCCGGCCGGCGCACCGGCTCAGGCCGTCATCAGCACGTTGACGAGGACGATGACCACGCCGGCCACGACGGCCGCGACGACCACCCAGGGCCACATCGCGTGTTCCTCGGCCGGCTGGACCGCCGCCCGGACCGGCGGCTGGACTTCGGTGGATTCGGACACGGTGGCTCCTCGCGGGGCGGACGGCGGACGGCGGGCGGACGTACGGGGGCCGGACGTGCGGGGGCCGGACGCACGGGGGCTGGACCGGCTCCATCGTGGACCGTGCCGGGGCCGCGTTTCAGTCAGGGTGTCCACCGGACCCGGGGTGGAGTTATCTCCACCCCGGGGTCTCCGTCCGCGGCTTCACTCCCTCCTCCGCCCTGCCCGCCGCGGCACCGCATCGGCCGGGCGGAGAGGGGAACTCGGTCGCCCGGGGCCCGGAATGCCGCCGGTCGGCGGAGGAGGTGCCGTTGCCGTGGACGACTGGGAGATGTGGGAGATGCGCGACGAGGTACGGCTGTCACCGCGGGAGCGGCTGACGCTGTTGCGGATCGAGGCGGACCTGCGACGGGACCGGCGGTTCGCGCGCCGCATGGGCGCCACCCCGCGCCAGGTGTGGCTGCCGGTGGCGGTGCTGCTGCTGACGGTCGCGTCGGTGTTCGTCGCCGTCATGGGCATCCGCACCTCGGACCCGGCCTTGCTGTGGTGCTTCGCGCTCCTGTGGCCGCTGACCCTCTTCCAGGCGTTCCGGCTGCTGTGCCGGGCGACCCGCGCGCGTCCCCGCACCGGTGCCCGGACGCCCCGTGGCACGGAACCGTGGCTGTGAGCACGCGGCTCCGGGGCGCTGCTCCAGGGGCGCTGGTCCGGGGCGTTGGTCCGGGGCGTTGGTCCGGGGCGTTGGGAGGTGCCGGAGCCCGGACGCTCGGCGTGGGCCGAACGGGTGAGTCCGGGCCGGTGCCGCTCGGCGTGGGCCGAACGGGTGAGAACAGGCCGGCGCCGCCCAGCCCCCGCGGGCCCGGACGGCGCCGTTCTGCGTCGGCCCTGGCTCTCCTTGCCCGGCCCTAGCTCTCCTTGCCCCGTCCCGTCAGCGCGTCGCGCATCCGGTCGACCAGACCGGCTCCCGGTGCCAGCAGCTTGTTGGCCGGGGGCTTGTCCGGCGCCGACGGGTGCGGACGGGTGGGTGCCATCTTCTTGGCCCGTCGGACCTTGTCGCCGAGGTCCATCAGCGCGTCAGGGGGACAGGCCGCCTCCAGTTGCGGGAAGAGGTTCTGCTCCTCGTCCGTCACATGGGACCGGATCTCGCTCATCAGCTGTGCCATCAGCGAGTCGAACCGCGGGTCGTCCGCCTGGCAGCCCTCCAGGTCCTTCATGATCTGCTCGGCCTTGGCGTGGTCCTCCAGCTCCTTGTCCGCCAGGGCGTCCCCGCCCGTCACGTGCTGGCGCACCGCCGGGTAGAGGTAGGCCTCCTCCGCGACCGAGTGGCGGACCAGTTCGATCGTGGCCTGGTCGCAGAGGTCCTTGCGTTCCTGGGAGCCGGGCGGCAGCGCCTCGATGCGGCCGAAGATCTCCTCGACCTCGCGGTGGTCCGTGGTCAGCTCCTGGATGACGTTTCCGCCGTGACCCATGGTCGTTACCTCCTGCGTGGAACGCGGCCGCCCGTGAACGGCCGGCCGTCGCCGCGCCGAGTGCCCCGGGCCGTGCCCGCTACACGGCCCGCCGAGCCCGGTCAGCGCATCGAGTGGCGGGCGGCGGCCGTCCGGCCCGCCCCGGACAGCGCCCACTCCCACCAGTGGTCCAGGATGTCCGGCGTCAGCGCGTCCGCCGCTACCAGCGCCGGCCAGTCAAGGGCGCGGGCCTGGGCGCTGACCTTGGCGCCGCCCGCCACCGGATCGACCGCGATCACCGGGGTGCCGGTGCGCAGGCCCAGCACCAGGCCGTGCAGCCGGGTGGTGACGACCAGGTCGAGACGGGCCACGAGGGCGAGGAACTGCTCGGCGGTGGCGCACAGCCGCCAGTCGTCGGCGGCCAGCCGGGAGTCGGCCGGCACCCGCGCGCAGTCCTTGCCGGCCAGCCAGCCGGTGATCCGCTCGGTCACCTCGGTGTGCCGGCGGCGTGCCCCGTACTCGCCCTGGCCGTGCGAGAGGACCACTCCGGCCACGGGCGGCAGCGGGCCGGCCGGGGCGTCGGCCGCGAGATCGCGCCGGGCCGGGACGGCGGTCCCGTCCCGCGCGACGATCGCATGGAAACCGGTGACCGCCGGGTCCGCCGGATCGACCACGGACACCCCGGCCGCCAGTCGTCTGCACGTCCCGAACCTTTCATGCAGCGCGGCCACTTGCGGACCGTGCACGGGACCGCACACGAACAGCAGGGTGTCGTACGCCCGCGGGTCGGCCGTCTCCAGCGAGAGTTCACCGGGCCGGAAGCCGGGGCTCCACGCCGTCTCGTGCCGGATGCCCGCCCTGGTCAGCGAGGCCGACATGTGCTGCTGCGCGAGCACGTCCCCGGCCGTCGCCTCCCCGTCCCGGAAGCTGAACCAGCCGGTGAGCAGCAGCCGCTGCGGAGGCCGGGCGAGCCCGCGCAGGGAGCGCAGCACCGCCTCCGCGACGTCGTCGTGCATCAGCGCCTCCAGCGTGGTAGAGGGGCGCAGGAGTCGCGCGAGTACCCCTGAGACCGGAGAATAAGAATCCAACGTGTGAATCCAACTGGCAGGGGAACTCAGCTGCCAGTGCCGTCCAGCAAGCGGCGGCCTTCCAGGCCGGTCCTCCGAATCAGCGGGGACCCGGGCCGAGCCCCTTTCCTCCCTGCGGGCCGACGAGGTCGGTCCCGGCGACGCGGTACGCGCCGAACGCCCAGGCAGAGGCGTTCCCGGGCGCGCACGGCGTGGACGAAGGAACAGCCCCATGACTGGTGACACACCGTTCTCCTGGCGGCGCGCCCTCGTGACCGGCGGCGCCGGCTTCCTCGGCTCCCACCTGTGCGAGCGGCTGCTGGATTCAGGTGTCGAAGTCGACTGTGCCGACAACCTGGCCTGCGGGCGACGCGAGAACATCGCGCACCTGGAGGACCGGCCCGGTTTCCGGTACACGCAATGCGACGTCTCCGCACCCGACTGCACCGAGCGGCTGACGGGGCCGTACGACCTGGTCCTGCACTTCGCCTGCCCGGCCTCGCCCGCCGACTACCTGCGCATGCCCCTGGAGACCCTGGACGTGGGCAGTCTGGGCACCCGCAACGCGCTGGCCATCACCGAACGCGACGGCGCGCGCTTCCTGCTCGCCTCCACCTCCGAGGTCTACGGCGATCCGCTCGTCCACCCGCAGCACGAGGGCTACTGGGGCAACGTGAACCCGGTAGGACCGCGCAGCGTCTACGACGAGTCGAAGCGGTTCGCCGAGGCCCTGGTCACGGCACACGCCGGCACCAGGGGGACGAACGCCGGGATCGTCCGGCTGTTCAACACCTACGGGCCGCGGATGCGGGCCCACGACGGCCGCGCCGTGCCCACCTTCATCTGCCAGGCCCTGGCCGGCGAGCCGCTCACGGTCACCGGCGACGGCAGCCAGACCCGCTCGCTGTGCTACGTGGACGACACCGTCGACGGCATCCTGCGGGTCGCCGCGAGCAGGTCCGTACGACCGGTCAACATAGGCGGCAGCGACGAGATCACCGTCGCGGACCTGGCCCGCCGGGTGGTCGCCCTCACCGGCTCCCGCTCCCCGATCGCGTTCATAGACCGGCCCGTGGACGATCCCGGCCGGCGCCGCCCCGACACGACCCTCGCACGCGAACTGCTCGGCTGGTCGCCGCAGGTCCCCTGGGAGGAGGGCCTGAAGCAGACCATCGCCTACTTCGCGGCCCTGCCCCCGGATCCGGACCCGCGCGCGGAGGAACCGGCCCCGCGGTCCTGACCCCGCACCTTCCCCGGCCCTGGAGACAGCGCATGCACGTCCTCGGTATCAACGCACTCTTCCACGACCCCGCCGCCGCCCTCATCACCGACGGCAGGGTCGTGGCGGCCGCGGAGGAGGAGCGGTTCTCCCGCCGCAAGCACGGCAAGCGGCCCGTTCCCTTCTCGGCCTGGGAACTGCCCGAACAGTCGGCCCGCTGGTGTCTGGAGCAGGCCGGCCTCACCCCGTCCGAGCTGGACGCCGTCGCCTACTCCTACGACCCCGCGCTGGCCCGCCCCGCCGACGAGATGGGGCTGCACGACCCCTGGGACCACCTGCGGCAGCAGTACGCCCGCGAGGCACCGGACTTCCTCGCCGAGGCACTGCCCGGACTCGATCCGGGCAAGGTGCGGTTCGTCCCGCACCACGTCGCGCACGCGGCCTCCGCCGGGCCCGTCTCGCCGTACCCGGACTGCGCCGTCCTGGTCCTGGACGGCCGCGGCGAATGCGGCTCCCACCTGGCCGGCCGCTGCACCGACCGCGAACTGACCGTCCTCGGCACCCAGCGACTGCCGGACTCCCTCGGCCTGTTCTACGAGGACCTCACCCAGCACCTCGGATTCCTGCGCAGCAGCGACGAGTTCAAGGTCATGGCGCTCGCCTCCTACGGCACCCCGCGCCACGCCGGCCGGCTGCGCGCGTACGTCCACGCCGACGACCAGGGCGGCTTCCGGGCCCGCCCGGTGCCCTGGGCCGAGTTCGTCCCGCCCCGCCCGCCCGGCGGCGCCTGGAGCCAGGACCACGCCGACCTCGCCGCGAGCGCCCAGCTCTGCCTGGAGGAGGCCATGCTGGCCCTCGCCCGGTGGCTGCGCGAGCGCACCGGCGAGGACGCGCTCACCATGGCCGGCGGTGTCGCCCTGAACTGTGTCGCCAACACCCGGCTGTGGCGGGAGAGCGGCTTCCGGCACGTGTGGGTGCAGCCCGCCGCCGGTGACGCCGGTACGGCCCTGGGCGCGGCGGCGTACGTCGCCGGGCAGAAGGACACCCTGGAACCAATGCCGACCGCCGCGCTCGGCCGGGGCTGGAGCGACGCGGAACTGCGCGCGTGGCTGGAGCGGGCGGCCGTACCGTACGAGGAACCCGCCGACATCGCCGAGACCGCCGCCCAGGCGCTGGCCGACGACGGGATCGTGGCCTGGTTCCAGGGGCGCAGCGAGTACGGGCCGCGCGCGCTCGGACACCGCTCGCTGCTGGCCCACCCCGGCAAGGCGGAGAACCTGGAGCGGCTCAACGCGGTCAAGGGACGCGAGGAGTTCCGGCCCGTCGCGCCCATGGTGCTCGCCGAACGCGCGGGCGAGATCTTCGACGGGCCGCTGCCCAGCCCGCACATGCTCTTCGTGCACGACGTGGCCGCCGAGTGGAAGGCCCGCATCCCGGCCGTGGTGCACGTCGACGGCACGGCCCGCATCCAGACCGTGGACCGCGCCCAGGAACCCCTGGTGGCCCGCATGATCGAGGGCTTCGAACGGCGCACCGGACTGCCCGTGGTCGTCAACACCAGTCTCAACACCGCCGGGCGGCCCATGGTCGACGACCCCCGGGACGCCCTGGAGTGCTTCGGCTCGGCCCCGGTCGACCTGCTGGTGCTCGGCCCGTTCGCGATCCGCCGTGGGAAGGCCTTCGCATGACCGACGCCCCCGCCTACACCGTCGTCGTCCCGACGATCGGCCGCCCCTGCCTCGCCGAGTGCCTGCGCGCGCTCGCCGCGGCCGACGGCCATCCGCCGCACGAGGTGGTCGTCGTGGACGACCGGCCCGCGCCCGACGGCGACCTGCCCCTGGAACCGGCCGGACAACTGCTCGACCGGGTGCGCACCCTGCGCACCGGCGGCCGGGGGCCGGCCGCGGCCCGCAACGCCGGCTGGCAGACGGTCCGCACGCCGTGGACGGTGTTCCTGGACGACGACGTCCAGGTGCTGCCGGACTGGTCCCGGCGGCTCGCCGACGACCTGCGGCAGGCCGGCCCCGACGTCGGCGGTGTCCAGGGGCGGTTGCGTGTCCCCCTGCCCCTGGACCGCCGGCCCACCGACTGGGAACGCACCACCAAGGGCCTGGAGAACGCCGCCTGGGCCACCGCCGACATGGCCTACCGCACCGAGGCGCTGAAGCGGACCGGTGGTTTCGACGAACGCTTTCCGCGGGCCTTCCGCGAGGACGCCGACCTCGCCCTGCGCGTCCAGCGGGCGGGCTGGTCCCTGGCCCGGGGCACCCGGGTCACCCGGCACCCGGTCCGCCCCGCCCACTGGTGGGCCTCGCTGCCCGTGCAGCGCGGCAACGCCGACGACGCCCTGATGAACCGGCTGCACGGCCGCGACTGGTGGGACCGCGCGCAGGCGCCGCGCGGCCGGCTGCCCCGCCACCTGGTGGTCACCGGCGCCGCCCTCGCCGCGGCCGGCTGCGCGCTGGCCGGACGGCGCCGGGCCGCGACCGCCTGCGCCGCCCTGTGGACGCTCGGCACCACCGAGTTCGCCCTCGCCCGCATCCTGCCCGGGCCGCGCACCGCCCGCGAGATCGCCGGGATGCTCGGCACCAGCGTGCTCATCCCGCCGCTCGCCGTCCGGCACTGGCTGCGCGGAGTCGTCCGCCACCGGCACGCCGAGCCCCTGGGAGGTGCCGAGTGAGCAGGCTGTCCGCCGTCCTGTTCGACCGTGACGGCACCCTCGTCGTGGACGTGCCGTACAACGGCGACCCCGGCCGGGTGCGGCTGATGCCGGGCGCCGCCGCGGCCGTGGCGCTGGCCCGGTCCGCCGGGCTGCCGACCGGGGTGGTCAGCAACCAGTCCGGCGTCGGCCGCGGGCTGCTCACCGTGGAGCAGGTGGTCCGCGTCAACGAGCGCGCCGACGAGCTGCTGGGCGGGCTGGACACCTGGGTGTTCTGCCCGCACGCCCCCGACGCCGGCTGCGCCTGCCGCAAGCCCCGCCCCGGCCTGATCCACACCGCCGCCGCCCGGCTGGGCGTGCCGCCGTCGGAGTGCCTGGTGATCGGCGACATCGCCGCGGACGTCCTGGCCGCCCGCGCGGCCGGTGCCCGGGGCGTCCTGGTCCCGAACGCGGCCACCGCGCCGGCGGAGGTGGAACGTTTCGCCACGGAGAGTGCGCCCGACCCCCTCACCGCGGTCCGCGCGGCCCTGACGGAGGCGGGCCTCGCCCCGCCGAGGCGACCCCGGCCCCCCCACGCCCCACCCGCGCGGACGGCCCCGGCCGGCGACGGGATGCGATGGTCGCACCAGGGCACCGCGGTGGTCGCCGAGGGCCGGTGGTCGTCGGTGCGGTCCTCCGGGCGGGACGCGGAGGGACCCGAGGGGCCACGGCCGTCCGGGCGGAGTGCCGCGGTGGCCGCCGGGACACGCCGGCCACCCGCGTCCGGAGCGGCGGCCCCGCAGTGGCCCCGCCCGTCCGCACCCGACCCGTCCGCCCCCGAACGGCCCCGGTCGGCGACGGCGCGGGCCCTCGGGAGGTGGTCGGCGTGAAATCGCTCGTCGTCCGGCTCGACAGTTTCGGTGATGTGCTGCTCGCCGGTCCCGCCGTGCGTGCCGTCGCCGCCCGGTCCTCGCACGTCACCCTGTTGTGCGGCCCTCGCGGCGCGGACGCCGCCCGGCTGCTGCCCGGGGTGGACGAGGTGCTGGTGTGGGAGGCGCCCTGGGAGGGGTTCGACCCGCCCCCGGTCAGCCCCGCGGACATCGACGGGCTGGTGGGGCGGCTGCGCGCCGGGGCCTACGACACCGCGCTCGTCCTCACCTCCTTCCACCAGAGCCCGCTTCCCATCGCCCTGCTGCTCCGGCTCGCCGGTGTCGGCCGGATCGGTGCCGACAGCGTGGACCACCCCGGCCGGCTCCTCGACGTACGCCACCGGAGGCTGGAGGGCCGGCACGAGGCCGAGGCGGCGCTGGACACCGCCGCCGCCATGGGATTCCAGCCGCCGCCGGGGGACGACGGGCGGCTGCGCGTCCTCCCGCCCCCGGACACCGGCAGCCTCACCGGCTACGGCCCCTACGTCGTCCTGCACCCCGGCGCCAGCGCCCCCGCGCGCGCCTGGAGCCCGCACCGCTGCGCCGAGGCGGTCACGCTCCTCGCCGACGCCGGGCACCGCGTGGTCGTCACCGGCGGCCCCGAGGAGACCGGCCTCACCCGGCGGGTCAGCGGGGACCTGGCCGTGGACCTCGGCGGCCGGACCTCCCCGCGCACCCTCGCCGGCGTGCTGCGCATGGCCGATGTCGTGATCAGCGCCAACACCGGCCCGGCCCACCTCGCCGCCGCCGTCGGCACCCCGGTCGTCTCGCTGTTCGCGCCCGTCGTACCGGCCGAGCGCTGGGCGCCGTACGGCGTCCCCGTCATCCTGCTCGGCGACCAGTCGGCGCCCTGCGCGGACACCCGGGCCCTCACCTGCCCGGTGCCCGGCCACCCCTGTCTGGACGAGGTCACCGGACAGGACGTGGTGCGCGCGGTGCACAAGCTCATCCAGGAGCGGCAGTCATGAACATCCTCGTCTGGCACGTGCACGGATCCTGGCTCACCGCCTTCGTGCAGGGCCCGCACACCTACCTCGTCCCGGTCACCGACGACCGCGGACCCGACGGCCTCGGCCGCGCCGTGACCTGGGACTGGCCGGAGAGCGTGCGGGAACGCACGCCGAAGGAACTGTGGGACTGCGACATCGACCTCATGGTCCTGCAACGCCCGCACGAACTTGACCTCGCCCTGCGCTGGACCGGCCGCCGGCCCGGGGTGGACGTGCCCGCCGTGTACGTCGAGCACAACAGCCCCGACGAGTCGCCCGAGCGCCAACTCCACCCGCTGGCCGGGCAGTCCGCGATCCCCGTCGTGCACGTCACCCACTTCAACCGGCTGATGTGGGACAACGGCCAGGCCCCCACCGAGGTCGTCGAGCACGGCATCATCGACCCCGGCGCGCTCTGGACGGGCACCGAGCGGCGCGCGGCCGTCGTGGTCAACGAGCCCGTGCGCAGGGGCCGTACCACCGGCACCGACCTGCTGCCCCGGTTCGCCCGGTCCGCGCCCCTGGACGTCTTCGGCATGCGCACCGAGGGGCTCGCCGAGCACCTCGGCCTGCCGCCCGAGCGCTGCCGCACCCGGGACCTGCCGCAGCACGAGCTGCACCGGGAGATGGCCCGGTGCCGGGTCTACCTGCACCCCGTGCGCTGGACCTCGCTCGGGCTGTCCCTGCTGGAGGCCATGTTCCTGGGCATGCCCGTGGTCGCCCTGGACACCACGGAGGCCCGGGAGGCGATACCCGAGGGCGCCGGGGTGGTCTCGAACCGCCTCGACGTCCTGGAGGACGCCGTACGGGCCTTCCTCGCCGATCCCGGACTGGCGCGCCGCACCGGCGCGGCGGCCCGGGCCGCGGCCCAGGACCGCTACGGAGAGCGGCGCTTCCTGGACGACTGGGAGCGCCTGATCAAGGAGGTCACCCGATGAGCCGCATTCCGCACACGGCCGGGCGCGTCGCCATGGTCTCCGAGCACGCCAGCCCACTGGCCGCGCTCGGCGGACCGGACGCGGGCGGCCAGAACGTGTACGTGGCGCAGGTCGCCCGGCAGCTCGCCAGAAAGGGATACCGGGTCACGGTGTACACCCGGCGGGACTCGGCGGGCCTTCCGGACCGGGTGACCCTCATCGACGGCGTGCAGGTGGTGCACGTGCCCGCCGGACCGCCCGCACCCGTCCCCAAGGACGAACTCCTGCCCCACATGACCGAGTTCGGGACCTTCCTGGCCCGGCAGTGGGCCCTGAGCCCGCCCGACGTGGTGCACGCCCACTTCTGGATGTCGGGCCTGGCCGCCCTGGCGGGCGCCCGCGACCTCGGGATCCCGGTCGTGCAGACCTACCACGCGCTGGGCACGGTCAAGAAGCGCTACCAGGGTGCCGCCGACACCAGCCCGCCGCAGCGCCTCGCCGTCGAGGAGGCCATCGGCCACGAATGCGCCCGGATCATCGCCACGTGCAGCGACGAGGTGGCCGAACTGAAGGCCATGGGGCTGCCGGAGGACCGGATCAGCGTCGTGCCGTGCGGGGTCGACCCCGACCAGTTCGCCCCCGTCGCCCACACCCGCCCGTCCGGCGCCCGCAGGCGGCTGCTGGCCGTCGGCCGGCTCGTGCCCCGCAAGGGCTTCGACCGCGCCATCCGCGCCCTGGCCGACGTCCCCGACGCCGAACTCCTCATCGCCGGCGGCCCCGAGGCCGACCTGCTCGGTGCCGAACCCGAGGCCGCCCGCCTCTACGCCATCGCCGGCGAGTACGGCGTCCAGGACCGGGTCACCCTGCTCGGCGGGGTCAGCCGGGCCCGTATGCCCCGGCTGATGTCCAGCGCCGACCTGGTGCTGTCGCTGCCCCGGTACGAGCCCTTCGGGATCGTCCCGCTGGAGGCCATGGCCTGTGCCACGCCGGTCGTCGCCACCGCCGTCGGCGGCCAGCTCGACACGGTCGTGGACGGCACCACGGGCGTCCTGGTCCCGGCCGACGACGACCACGACCTCGGCGCGGTCGTCCGCGCCCTCCTCGCCAACCCCGACCGGCTCGCCCGGTACGGGGCCGCCGGCCGCGCCCGGGTGCTCGGCCACTACACCTGGGACCGGGTGGCCGACGGCGTGGCCGGGGTGTACGGCGCCGTGTCCTCCATCCGCTCGCTCTCGGGAGTGGTCCGATGAAGAGTCCGACGAAGGGTACGGCGAAGGGTCCGGGGAAGACCGTCACCGGCACGGCGCACGGGAACACCGGCCCCGGCACCGCCACTGCGCACTGCGACGACCTGGCCAAGGCCCTGGAGGCGTTCCGCGACCACGGTCCGCTCATCGAGCGCTGGGGCACCGAACTCGCCCGGCGGCTGGGCGCGGGCGCACGGCTGCTCGTCGCGGGCAACGGCGGCAGCGCCGCCCAGGCCCAGCACCTCACCGCCGAACTGGTCGGCCGCTACCGCGACGACCGGCCGCCGTTCTCCGCGGTCGCCCTGCACGCCGACACCTCCTCCACCACGGCGATCGCCAACGACTACGGCGTCCAGGAGGTGTTCGCCCGCCAGACCGCCGCGCACGGCCGCCCCGGCGACGTGCTCCTGCTGCTGTCCACCAGCGGCGCCAGCGCCAACCTGCTGGCCGCCGCCGACCGCGCGCACCGGCTCGGCCTGACGGTGTGGGCGCTGACCGGACGGGCCCCCAACCCGCTGCAACTCGGCGCGGACGACGCGCTGTGCGTCGACGCCCCCCTCGGCGCCACCGTCCAGGAACTGCACCTGGTCGCCGTCCACATGCTCTGCGAGGCCTTCGACCAGGCCGTCGAACGGGGGGAGGCCGACCACGGGCCGGCGGACCCCGGCGCCGACGACCGATCGGACGCGGCCGGGCACGGCCGGGGAGGCAGTCCGGGCGGCGAGCGCGAGCGACGCGCCGAAGGGGAGCGACACGCCGAAGGCAAGCGCGCTGTCGATGGCCGAGGGGGTCTCGATGGTCGGCCGGGTGCCGGCGGTGGGCCGGGTGTCGATGGTCGGCCGGGTGCCGGCGGTGGGCCGGGTGTCGATGGCCGGCCCGGTGCCGACGGCAAACCCGGTGTCGTGGGGCGGCTCGTGGGCCGTGCCCGCAGCGCCGGCCGGGCCGCGCCCGGCGCGCCCGTAGCCCCCAGGAAGGGACACACATGACCGCCTCGCAGACACCCCTGGTCGTCGTGGGCGACGCCCTGCTCGACCACGACCTGTGCGGCCGGGCCGAGCGGCTGGCACCGGACGCGCCCGTCCCCGTCGTCCACGGCACCCGGCGCAGTTCCCGGCCGGGCGGCGCCGCGCTCGCCGCCTGCCTCGCGGCGGCCGACGGGCGGCCCGTCACCCTGGTCACCGCCCTCGGCGCCGACGCCGCCAGCGACACCCTGCGGGAGCTGCTGTCCGGCCGCGTCGGCCTGGTCGAGGTGCCGCTGGAGGGCACCCTGAGCAGCAAGACCCGCGTCCTGGCCGGGGACCGGCCACTGCTCCGCCTCGACGACGGCGAGGGCCGGGCCCGCGAGGCGACCCAGGAGGCGGTGTCCACGATCGCGGCGGCCGGGGGTGTCCTCGTCGCCGACTACGGCCGTGGTACCGCCGACGTCCTCCGGGACGCCCTCGCGCACACGGCGGCCCCCGTCGTCTGGGACCCGCACGTGCGCGGCCGGCCCCCGGTCCCCGGCGTCCGTCTGGCCACGCCCTCGGCCCAGGAGGCCCGCGCCTTCGCCCGGCAGCTCGACGACGCCGAGCCCGGCGACGCGGCAGGGCTGCGCACCGCCGCCCGGGATGCCCGCGCCCTCGTGCGGGCCTGGCGGGCGCAGGCCGTCGCGGTGACCCTCGGCGAACGCGGCGCCCTGCTCTCCCACGGCGAGACCCCGCTGCTCGTGCCGACCCCGGCCGCCGCCACCGGCGACCCCTGCGGGGCCGGCGACCGGTTCGCCGCTGCCGCGGCCGGTCTGCTCGCCGACGGCGCCCTCACCGAGGCCGCCGTACAGGCCGCCGTCCACGCCGCCACCCGGTACGTCGCCGAGGGCGGCGCTCGCGCGGTCGCCGTCCCGGACCAGCCGGAGACGGCCGAGGAGGGGCCGGGTGACGGCGACACCACCGCGGATGCCGTACGTACGGCCGCGCGGGTACGGGCCGCGGGCGGCACCGTGGTCGCGGCGGGCGGCTGCTTCGACCTGCTGCACGCCGGGCACGTCGCCCTGCTCCAGGCCGCCCGCCGGGCCGGTGACTGCCTCGTCGTGTGCGTCAACTCGGACGACTCGGTCCGCCGCCGCAAGGGTGACGGCCGCCCGCTCGTCCCGGCCGCCGACCGGGTGCGGGTGCTGCGGGCCCTGGAGTGCGTGGACGCCGTGGCCGTGTTCGACGAGGACACCCCCGAACACATCCTCGGCGAACTCCGCCCGCACATCTGGGCGAAGGGCGGCGACTACGCCCGGACCCGGCTGCCCGAACAGCCCCTCGTGGAGAGCTGGGGCGGCCAGGTCCTCCTGCTGCCCTACCTCGACGGCCGCTCCACCACCGGCCTCGCCCGCCGCGCGGCCCTGACCCCGGCACCCACGGGAGGAGACGCCAGGTGAGCACGGCACGGCCCCTGGCCGGACCCCGCCCCCACGCTCCGGCAGACCGGGCACCGACCGGTCGGGCCCGTCGCACCCCGCCCCGGGAGAAGGGGTGGCCGCCGTCCGCCGGGCGTCTGGCGGGGGTTCCGGGCTGCGGAAGCGGGGTGCTGAGCGAGGGACGGCTCGCTCGCGCCTCCGGCCGGGCTGTCGCGTCGGCTCGCGCCTCGGGCCGGGCTGTCGCGCCGGCGTGTGGCGTTGGTGCCGGGCGTCCGGTGCGGGTCTTGGGCCGGGGAAGCGGGTCGGTGGGCGGGACGTGCCTCCGCGCGCCCCCAGCCGGAACCGGCCGCCGGCCCGGCCCCGGCGCACATCCCGCCCGCGTCTCGCACCCCCGACCGAGGCGTACCGCCCCCTCGGGCGAGCGGCCTCGGCGAACGGAGCACGTGCGCCGGCCCGGCCCCGGCGCACATCCCGCCCGCGCCTCGCACCCCCGACCGAGGCGTCCCGCCCGCTCGGATCGGCGGCCTCGGCGAACGGAGCACGGCCCGCCGCCCGTCCCCGGCTTCCGCACGCAACGGAGGACCCACTCGGTGACCCGCACCCCGATCCCCACCCGGACCCCCCGGCCGTCCTGGTCCTGCGCGCCCTGGGCCTCGGCGATCTGCTGGCCGGCGTGCCCGCGCTGCGGGGCGTCCGGCGGGCCTTCCCCGGCCACCAGGTCGTCCTCGCCCAGCCGCCGGGGCTCACCGAACTCGCCCTGGCGACCGGGGCGGTCGACGCCGTGTTCCCGGCCGAGGCGCCGGGCCGCGCGGTGCCGGACCTCGGTCACTGGCCCGGCCGCCCCCCGACGTGGCGATCGACCTGCACGGCAACGGTCCCGAGAGCCGCGACGCCCTGGTCGCCCTGCGCCCGCGCCGGCTGCTCGCACACGCGTGCCCGGACGGCCCGCCGTGGCGGGCCCAGGCGAACGAACGGGACCGCTGGTGCGCCTTCCTGCACGGCTACGGCATCGCGGCCGACCCCCTGGACCTGCGGCTGCCCCGGCCCACCACACCGTCCCCCGCCCCGGGCGCGGTCGTCGTGCACCCCGGCGCGGCCTCGGGCTCCCGCCGCTGGCCGGGGGAGCGGTTCGCCGCCGTCGTACGGTGTCTGGGCGCCGCGGGCCATGACGTGGTCCTCACCGGCGGCCCCGGCGAGGACGCCCTGGTCCGCTCGGTCGCCGAACGCAGCGGCCGGCGGGGCTGCGACGTGCTGACCGGCGGCCTGCCGTTCGGGGAGCTGTCCGCGCTGGTCGCCGGGGCGTCCCTGGTGCTCAGCGGCGACACCGGCCTCGCCCATCTCGCGGTGGCCCACGGCACCCCTTCCGTCACCCTGTTCGGACCGGTCCCCCCGCGCCTGTGGGGGCCGCCCCCGAGCCCGGACCACCTCGCCCTGTGGAAACCCGGCCCGCCCGGCGACCCGCACGGCCGCACCCCCGACGCCCGTCTGCTGCGCATCCGCGCAGGTGAGGTCGCCGCGGCCTGTCTGACGCTCCTGCGGGACGTGCGCAGCCGGCAGGAGCGGACGGGCCCGGAGGTGGCGGATGTCCACTGAGCAGGCGCCGGGCCGCGTGCACCGGCCCACGACCCCGGGCGACCCGCGCATCACGGTCGCCGTCATCACCCGCGACCGCACCGCCAGCCTGCTGCGCACCCTGGACGCGTTGGCCGCGCTGCCCGAGCGGCCGCCGGTCATCGTCGTGGACAACTCCCGCGACGACACCACCCGCCGCACCGTGGCCGGCCACCCGGCGATCGCGCGCCTGCTGCGGCCCGCCGCCAACACCGGTGCCCTCGGCCGCAACCTGGCCGTCCGGCACGCCGACACCCCCTACGTCGCCTTCAGCGACGACGACTCCTGGTGGGAGCCGGGAAGCCTCGCCCGCGCCGCCGACCTCCTCGACGGGCACCCCCGGCTCGGCCTGCTCGCCGCCCGCACCCTGGTCGGCGACGAGGACGCCGAGGACCCCCTCAACGCGGTGCTCGCCGCCTCACCGCTGCCACTGGAACCGGACCTGCCCGGCCGCCCCGTGCTCGGGTTCCTCGGCTGCGCCTGCGTGGTCCGCCGCGAGGCGTTCCTGAACGCGGGCGGCTACCACCCGTTGCTCTTCTTCGGCGGCGAGGAGACCCTGCTCGCCTACGACCTGGCCGCCGCGGGCTGGGGCGTCGCCTACGAACCCTCCCTGCGCGCCCGCCACCACCCCGAGGACCACGACCGCACCGGCCGCTCCTTCCTCGTCCGGCGCAACCACGTGCTGACCACCTGCCTGCGCCGCCCCTGGCCGGTCGTCCTGCGCGCCGGCGCCGACCTGGCGCTGGCCGCCGCGGCCGGCCGCCCCGGTGCGCGCCGCGCCCTGAAGGAGACCGTCGCCCGGTTCCCGGCCGCCCTCGCCCGCCGCCGGCCCCTGCCCCCGCGCGTCGAACACGCCGCGGGCCTGCTCGACCGGGAGCCGGCCGGCCGCCACCGCGGAGGCACCGGGCAATGACCGGGACGGCCGCGAGAACCGTGCCCGGGACCGACTTGGCGCGCTCACCCCCACCGCAACGCGCCGGACGCTGACGCCCCCCCACCCGCCCTCACCCCCACCGCAACGCGCCGGACCCTGACGACCCCGCCCTCACCCCCCACCCGGAGGCGCCGGACGATGACCAGTACCGCCCCCGAGACCTCTGCCAGGACCGCCCCCGACGGCCGTACGACCGTCGTCCTGATCACCCACAACCGCCGTGACGAACTGCTGCGCACCCTCACCCTGCTGCGCCGGCTGCCCGAGCGGCCGCCCGTGATCGTCACCGACAACGCCTCCACCGACGGCACCGCCGAAGCGGTCGCCCGGGAGTTCCCGGAGATGACCCTGCTGCGTCCCGGCCGCAACCTGGGCGCCATCGGCCGCAACCTGGCCGTGCAACGGGTGCGCACGCCGTACGTCGCCTTCTGCGACGACGACACCTGGTGGGAGCCCGGCAGTCTGCGCCGGGCCGCCGACCTGCTGGACGCCGGTCCCCGGCTCGCGGGCGTCACCGCGCGGATCCTCGTGGAACCGGAGGGCACCGAGGACCCGGTCGTGCGCGAGCTGCGCGAGTCCCCGCTGTCCGGACCCGACTGGCTCCCCGGACCCGCCCTCGGCTCCTTCCTCGCCGCCGCCACCGTGCTGCGCACCGAGGCGTTCCGCGCCGGCGGCGGCTTCCACCCGGGCCTGTGGCTCGGCGGCGAGGAGGAACTGCTCGCCTGTGACCTGCTGCGCCAGGGCTGGTGGCTCGCCTACGCCGAGGAACTCACCGTCCACCACCACGCCTCCCGGCTGCGCGACAGCACGGCCCGGCGGGTCCTCGGACTGCGCAACACGCTGTGGTTCACCTGGCTGCGCCGACCGCTGCTGCCGGCGCTCCGCCGGACCGGGCACCTCATCCGGACCGTCCCCCGGGACGTCGCCTCCGCCCGCGCGTTCGCCCACGCCACCGCCGGACTGCCGTGGGTGCTGCGCCAGCGCGACCCCGTACCGCCGGACCTGGAACGCCGGCTCGCCGCACTCGAAAGAGCCCGCAGGGACTCACCCGCCCGGCGGTACGTCGGCTGACCTGACGGCGGTACGACACGCCCGGGGACGTCGTTGCATCCCCCGCACCGCGCGGGCACAGTGATGTCCCGGTCAAGACGCGGCCGGCTGATCCTTCCTCCCGCCTCCAGGAAGCCCGATCCCCGTGGAAACCCGATCACCCAGGGAAGACGGTCAGCCGTCACCCGCCCGCGTCCGCCCCGGCGGCCCCGCCCCGCTGCTCCTGCAGACCGTGCACGAGCACCGCCCGGGGCTCGGCGGCATCAGCGTCCTGAAGACCCGTGGCACGGTCGACGCCTCCAACGCCCGGCTGTTCTCCGAAGCCCTCGCCGAGCACGTGGCCCATGCCGGCCAGGCCGGTGAACACCCCCTGCTGGACCTGAGCGAGGCGTATCTCGCCTGTGCCGACGCGGTGCGCTCCCTGGACCGGGCGACCGGGGCCCTCGCGCACACCGGCCGCGCCCTGTCCGTCGTACAGCCCAGACCGCACGTCCGGGAGGCCCTGACCTCGGCCGGGCTGCCGGGCATCCGGGTGCACGCCACCCTGGCGTCGGCCCTGGACGCCCTGACGTCCCGCGAACCGGGACGGGAACGGGCGTGCCAGCCGGCGTGCGAACCGGCCCGCCCGGACCCCGGCGGCCTCGGCTAGCGACCGCGCGGCCCGCCGCTCTGCCGCACGGCGCGGTGGATGGCGCGGTCGACGGCCCGGGGCCTACCGTGCGCAATGGCGCACAGGTCGGGAAGAGGCCGATCGAGTTCTTTGGGACGTCCTGTCTGGGTGATGCGATGAAACCTTCTTCCGGCCGACCTGCGGCACCGGCTCCCCTCGTGATCGAGTCCTCCGTCGTCGAGGGGCTGCCCGCCGAGGGCGCCCTCCTGCTGCGCATGTCGGGCAGCCTCGACGCCGACGGCGCCCAGGCCTGGTCGGAGGAGCTGCGCGGTCACCTGGAACAGGCGGACCGCGCCGGACTGCGCCCCGTGCTCGACATGGCGCACGTCCAGCTCGGCGGCGCCGCCGTGCTGCGCACGCTCAGCGAGACGACCCGGGCACGCACCGGACGCCCCGACCTGATCATCGTCCGCGCCCGCCCCGGGGTCCGCGAGGCGGTGCACCTGGCCCGCCTGGACGGCGTGCGGCTGTACGCCACCCTGGACGAGGCGCTGCGCGAGCTGGCCCGTGCCGCCTCCCGGGTGGAGGAGCTGCCCGCCTGGCGGTCGCAGATGGCGGACCCGCTGCGGCCCTCGTACGAGGACCTGCACAAGGAGGTCCGCGCGCTGCGCGCCCGGGTGCGCACCGCGCCGGTGATCGGCATGGCGCAGGGCACGCTCATGGTCCGCTACGGACTGCCGGACTCCGGCAGCGCCTTCCGGGTGCTGCGCGAGGCCTCGCAGCGGTTCAACGTGCCGCTGCGGGTCCTGGTCTCGGCCGTGGTGGTGGCCCGGCCCCCGGACGGCGACGTGTGGTTCCCGGGCCGCCGCTCACTGCCGGTGCCGCAGCTGCGGATGCTGGCCCGCGGCGGCCGGGACCCGCGCTACCGCCGGCAGATGATCGACGCCGTCCTGCACGAGGCGCTGGCCATCGGGAAGGCACCCGCCGGGTACGTGCAGTTCGTGGACCCGGCCGTGAACGCCCTGATGCTGGAGACCCACTACGGCTGTGCGGAGACGTTCCTGGACCAGCTCGTGCGCGGCCGGGGCGACGGCACGGCCGACGCGGCGGCCCGGGTCCGGGGCCGCCAGGTGAGCGTGCCCGACGTCGCGACGGACACGCAGCTCTCCGACGACTGCCGGCGCGTGCTGCTGGCCACCGGCACCCGGGCCGTGCACAGCGTCCCGGTGCTCTCCTCCGCCGGCTCGTGCACCGGCGTGATCACCCTGCACTGGCCCGACGCCGGTCACCGGACGACCGCCGCGCAGGCCGAGGCGTTCGCCCTGCTCGCCGCGGACACGTCGGCCTGGCTGAGTTGGTACCACCGCTCGGTGCTCCTGGACGCCCTCGAACACCTCCACCGGACGCTGACCCACCCGGCGCCGTGAATCCGGTCCACCGCCGGTGTGCGTCACCCGCGTCCCGCTGGGAACCCGGGCTCCGTACGGAGCACGCACCATCACGCACCATCCGGAGGGAGTCCGGCGCATGTCCAATCCGCAGCAGCCCGAACAGCGGCGCAGTGACAAGGGTGGCGCCACCCCGCAGGACAGCGGCGAGCTGAAGGCCCGCCAGCCGGCCGGCCGGGACGCGGGCGGCCGCCCGCACGGCTCGGACAAGGGCGGCAAGGGCGGGGGCGAGGGCGGCGGGGTGCCTCCGGCACAGCAGCCCGACCACCCCTGACCCCCGCATCCTGCCCGACGCCTGCCGGACGGCCCCTCCGCGGGGCCGTTCGGCATGTCCGGCCGGGTCCGGGCGCCACGCGCTACGCTCCGGGGTATGCGGATCTCCGTCTCCTCCGACATGGACGAACCCGTGGCCCGTCTGCTGGTCGCGGAGCTGCGACGCCGTGGCCACGAGGTGCGGGAACACGGCGCGCTGAGGCCCGGGGCCGACGCGCAGTGGGCGGTCTGTTCCCAGGCCGCCGCCCGGGACGTGGCCGAGGGCGCGGCCGACCAGGCGGTGGTGTGCTGCTGGACCGGTACCGGCGCGTCCATCGCGGCCAACAAGGTGCCGGGCGTGCGCGCGGCGCTGTGCGTGGACGCCGGCACGGCGGACGGGGCGCGGCGCTGGAACGACGCCAACGTCCTCGCGCTGAGCCTCAGGCTCACCTCGGAACCGGTGCTGAAGGAGATCCTCGACGCCTGGTTCGCGGCCGAGCCCAGCCAGGATCCCGAGGACCGGGAGAACGTGGCCCGCGTCGGCCGCCTGGACGCCGCCCGGAAGTCCTCCTAGGGGCGCACGGCGGTCCGGCGCGGGCCGGCTTGCCGGGGATCGGTGGGGGGCGGGACCGGCGCGGCCGAAGCTCAGTGGGCGCCGAGTCCGCCGCCGCCGAACGAGCCGCTGGAGCCCTTGCTCCAGCGCGGACGCTCCTTCGACGGGTTGGTCCGGGTGTCCATGTTGGTCAGCTCGTACGGGGTGAGCGGGCGGTCGCCCTTGGGGATCCGCGGTACCTCCGCGGACTCCCGGTTCTCCCGGACCTCGTGCACCGGCCCCTCCGGCGGCAGCTTGGGCTGTTCCTCGGGGCGGGGGCGCGGGGACTCGCGGTATCTGACGCGCGAGGTCATCCAGAAGCCGCCGGCCAGCAGCGCGAGAACGGCCACGGCCACGATGAACAGGAAGAGGCTCATCAGACCGCTCGCCGCGGCCAGCTGCATCGATGCGGTGTTCATAGAAGAGGGATACCCGGCCAGAACCGGACGAACCCGGACACTGTGGGTTACGGCGGTCGGCCGGGCGGTGCTCGCCATCCGGTCCCGGGGGACAGTGGTTTGTGGCCGCCCGCCCCGGCTACCCGCACGGTGTGACATCGCCGACTTCGCAGCAGCTCTACCGGTTCCTGGAGGACCGTTTCACCTGTGCCCAGGCGTGCACGGAGTGCGCCCGGGCCTGTGCCGTGCGCGCGAGCCTGGTCGACCCGGACGGGAGTGAGCACCAGGAGCGGGCGCGCCGGCTGGGCATCATGTGCGCCGAGGTGTGCGACGCGACCTGCCGCGTGCTGTGCGAGGAGAACCGACAGGACGAGGAGGCGATCCGGGTCCGGGTGGACTGGTGCCGCTCGGTCTGTCTGGAGTGCGCCCGCGCCTTCGACGAGCACCCCGGTGCCGAGTCCGCCGCGGCCGCCTGCCGGGCCTGCGCCGACGCCTGCGCGGACTTCCTGGAAACGCTCGGGTGACTTCGGAGGTGCCGTGCACCTCGGCCACACGCGTCAGTCACCGGATGCGGCCCGGTCGGCCTCGGAGTTCCTCGTCGACGTCTTCGACGCTCCGATTCCGCCGCGGGACGTGGGCGAATAGGCTGCGCCCAAGAAGCCCGGTGGGATGCGGCAAGGGGTGAGGTCACGTGGCTGTGGGCACATCCGCGGGCAACGGCGACCCCGGACTGTTCACCCCTGCCTCCGTGACCTGGCAGATGCACGGTGACCCCATGATGTGGGTCGCCGGGGTCCGTGCGCTGTACCTCCAGGCCTTGCATCCGCGTGCGGTCCGGGGCGTCATGCAGAACTCCGACTTCCGGCGGGACGCCTGGGGGCGGCTGATGCGGACCGCGCATTTCGTCGGGACCACGACCTACGGCACGAGCGAGGCCGCAGAGCGGGCCGGGGCGCGGGTGCGGAAGATCCACAGCATGCTCACCGCGACCGACCCGGACACCGGCGAGCGGTACGGCGTCGACGAGCCGGAGCTGCTGCTGTGGGTGCACTGCGCGGAGATCGACTCCTATCTGCACGTCCTGCGCCGCTCCGGCTTCCCGCTCACCGACGCCCAAGCCGACCGGTACATAGCCGAACACCGCGTCAGCGCCCGCCTGGTGGGGCTCGACCCGCACACCGTGCCGGCGAGCCGGGCGGAGCTGGCCGCGTACTTCGAAGCGGTCCGGCCGGAGCTGGCGGCCGGACCCGAGGCCCACGACGTGGACGCCTTCCTCCTCCGGCCGCCGGCACACCCGCTGCTCGTCCCGGCGCGCGAGCTGCTGTGGCGGCGGGTGGCACTGCTGGCGTACGCGGCCCTGCCGCCGTACGCCCATGAGCTGTACGGCAGACCCGCCCCCGCGCCCGCCGTCGTCACCCGCCGGCTGCGCGTCACCGGGGCCGTGCTCCGCCGGATCCCCGCACGGCTGCGCTGGCAGCTCCCGCCGAAGCACATCCTGCGGGCCATGGCGCGGCTCGGCCCGCAGGCGCGTCCGGCACCGCACAAGGTGAGGGCCTGATCCCGCCCCGGCCCGCCTCTGGCCGTCGTGGATCACCGCGTGCTACGAAGAACCATGTCCGCGAACGAGGGAACCCGCGCGTACGACGCCGTCATCGTCGGCGCAGGCCACAACGGCCTGGTCGCCGCCGCCTACCTGGCCCGGGCCGGTCGCTCGGTGCTGGTGCTGGAACGCCTGGACCACACCGGTGGCGCGGCCGTCTCCACCCGCCCGTTCGCCGGGATCGACGCCCGCCTGTCGCGCTACTCCTACCTGGTCAGCCTGCTGCCGGAGAAGATCGTGCGCGACCTCGGGCTGGACTTCCGCGTCCGCTCCCGCACCATCTCGTCGTACACCCCGGCGGAGCGCGCGGGCCGGCCCACCGGTCTCCTCGTCGGCGGCGGCGAGCAGCGCACCCGGGAGGCGTTCGCCCGGCTCACCGGCGGCGACCGCGAGTACGAGGCCTGGCAGCGCTTCTACGGCATGACCGGCCACGTCGCCCAGCGCGTCTTCCCCACGCTCACCGAACCGCTGCCCACCCGCGACGAACTGCGCCGCCGCATCGACGACGAGGCCGCCTGGCGCGCCCTGTTCGAGGAGCCGGTCGGCGTCGCCATCGAGCGGACCTTCACCGACGACCTGGTCCGGGGCGTCGTCCTCACCGACGCGCTCATCGGGACCTTCGCCGACGCCCACGACCCCACCCTCGTGCAGAACCGCTGCTTCCTCTACCACGTCATCGGCGGCGGAACCGGCGCCTGGGACGTGCCCGTCGGCGGCATGGGGGCGCTGACCGACGCGCTGGCCGACGCGGCGCGCGCGGCCGGCGCGCGCATCGCCACCGGGCACGAGGCGATCCGGATCGACACGGACGGGACGACCGCCGAGGTCGTCTACCGCACCGCCACCGGCGAGGGCACCGCGACCGCCCGCCACGTCCTGGTGAACGCCTCCCCGCACGAACTGGCCGTCCTCACCGGCGACCCGGCGCCCGAACCCGTCGAGGGGGCCCAGCTCAAGGTCAACATGCTGCTCACCCGGCTGCCCCGGCTGCGCGACCCCGAGGCCGACCCGCGCGAGGCGTTCGCCGGCACCTTCCACATCGCCGAGGGCTACCGGCAACTGGCCACCGCCCACGCCCAGGCCGCCGCCGGCGAACTCCCCGCCGCCCCGCCCTCGGAGATCTACTGCCACTCCCTGACCGACCCCACCATCCTCGGCGCCGACCTCGCCGGGCGCGGCTACCAGACCCTCACCCTCTTCGGCCTGCACGCCCCGGCCCGGCTCTTCGACCGGGACAACGACGCCGTACGCGAGGAACTGCTGAAGTCCACCCTCGCCCAGCTCGACGCCCACCTCGCCGAACCCCTCGCGGACTGCCTCGCCACCGACGCCGACGGCCGCCCCTGCATCGAGGCCAAGACCCCGCTCGACCTCGAACGGGACCTGCGGCTGCCCGGCGGCAACATCTTCCACCGGGCCCTGTCGTGGCCGTACGCCCAGGAGGACAGCGGCCGTTGGGGAGTGGAGACCCGGCACTCCAACGTCCTGCTGTGCGGGGCCGGCGCGGTGCGCGGAGGCGGGGTCAGCGGGGTGCCGGGGCACAACGCGGCCATGGCGGTGCTGGAGCGGAACTGACCGCGGGGCCCCGGCTCAGTCGGCCGAGGCCTGCCAGCCCACCGCCGCGATCCGTGCCGCGTCCGCCGGGCGCGCCCCGTCGAACAGCACCGCCCCGCCCGACTCGACGCGCAGCGCGTCGACGTACGCGCCCCGGCCGACGTAGAGCGCGTCCGTGGTGTACCGCCAACGCAGGACCAGCCGGGGGTCGGCCGGCAGGTCCGCGGCCACCCGGTGCCAGACGCGGCCCGACCAGCCGGTGACCGTGCCCGCCGGGTGGTCCTCGGGGTCCCCGCCGCGGCGGGTGGTGGTGAAGGGGACCGGGTGCCAGGTGGCGCCGCCGTCCGTGGTGGACTCCAGGGCCACCAGGTCGGAGCGCGGTTCGGTGTCCCACCACAGGGCGCAGCGCAGCCGGGCCGCGCCGGAGGAGGTGTCCAGCGCCGGCAGGGTGAGCGTGGCGGCCGTGGCGTTCGCCATGCCCGAGAACCAGGCCGTACGGCCGTTCGCCGGACGGACCGGAACCGCGCGGGCGAGGTGGTTGCCGGCGGCGACCCGGGGGGCGGAACCGGACCGCCAGGTACGCACGGGGTGCACGGAGTTGCCGAGGACGACCAGGAAGGAGTCGGTCGTGGGGTCGAGCACGAGCGAGGTGCCGGTGAAGCCGGTGTGGCCGGCCGTGCGCGGGGTGGCCATCGCCCCCATGTACCAGTGCTGGTAGAGCTCGAAGCCGAGGCCGTGCTCGTCGCCGGGGAAGGCCGTGTTGAAGTCGGTGAACATCAGGTCCACCGACTCGGGCCGCAGGATGCGGGTCCGGCCGTAGCGGCCGCCGTCGAGCAGCGTACGGCCGAGGACCGCGAGGTCCCATGCGTTCGCGAACACGCCCGCGTGACCGGCCACGCCGCCCAGGCTGTACGCGTTCTCGTCGTGCACCTCGCCCCACACCAGCCCGCGGTCCAGCCCTGACCAAGGCTTGCGCGCGTCCTCGGTGGCCGCGATCCGCGGCTTCCAGGAGGCGGGCGGGTTGTAACGGGTGCTGTCGAGGCCGAGCGGTCCGGTGATCTCGTCACGCAGCAGCACGTCCAGCGCGCGGCCGGTGATCTTCTCCAGGACGAGCTGGAGCGAGATGAGGTTCAGGTCCGAGTAGAGGTAGGCGGTGCCCGGCGGGTTGAGGGGTGCCTCGTCCCAGATGAGCTGGAGCTTCTCCTCGTACGTCGGCGCGTTGTACAGCGGGATCCACGCGCGGAAGCCCGAGGTGTGCGTGAGGAGCTGACGGATGGTCACCGCCTGCTTCCCGGCGCGTCCGAACTCCGGGAGGTACGAGGCGACCGTCCCCTCCAGGGCCAGCGCGCCCCGCTCGATCTGCTGCACGGCGAGGAGGGACGTGAACAGCTTGGAGACGGAGGCGAGGTCGAACACGGTGTCCCGGGTCATCGGGAGCTGCTGTTCGGGCGGCAGTTCGACGCCGGTGTCGGTCTTCTCGTCGTAACGGGCGTAGCGCACCGCCATGCCGATCGGCTCGTGCAGCGCCACGGTGGCGCCGCGCCCGGCGAGCAGCACGGCGCCCGCGTACCAGGGGTGCCGGGGGGAGGGTGCGAGGAACGCCTCGGCGTCGGTGACGAGTTGCCGCAGGTGCGCGGGGAGCAGCCCGGCGCGTTCCGGCGAGCCGTGGCGCAGGGTGGGGTGGCGGCCGGAGGCGGGTGCGGCGGCGGCCGGGCCCGCCGGGAGGGTGCCGAGGGCGAGTGCGCCGCCGGCGGCCAGGGTGCCCGCGACGAGCCGGCGGCGGGTCGGCCCGCTCGCTCGTCCGCCTGCCACGTCGTCCGTCATGCTGCGGCCTCCCGCGTGAAAGTATCTTTCGGCACCTGCGATGCACCGTGAAACTTTCCTGTCAGGAAGGGGATGTGTCAACGGGGCGCGTGACTTCCAAGGACTCTGATGATGTGTCAGGAACAATGCGGGTCGGCGTTCGCGCCGTCCGGGTGCTTGACCCGTTCCCGGCGCCGGACCCAGGATCATGAGCCATGACGCAGGGACAGGGCAGCACGGTCGACGGGGTGCTGCGGCGCAGCGCCCGGCGCACCCCGGCACGGGTCGCGGTCGAGTACGCCGACCGTACCTGGACGTACGAGGAACTCGACGAGGCCGTCTCCCGCGCGGCGGGGGTCCTGCTCGGCCAGGGCCTCGCCCCCGGCGACCGGGTCGGCTCCTACGGCCACAACTCGGACGCGTACCTGATCGGCTTCCTGGCCTGCGCCCGCGCCGGTCTGGTGCACGTGCCGGTCAACCACAACCTCACCGGCGACGACCTCGCCTACCTCGTCCGCCAGTCCGGCAGCTCCCTGGTGCTCACCGACCCCGGTATCGCCGGCCGGCTCCCCGGCGGCGTCCGCGCGCTGCCCCTGCGCGACACCGGCGACTCCCTCCTGGCGCGCCTGGCGACCACACCCCCGTACGACGGCCCCGAGCCACGCACCGAGGACCTGGTGCAGCTCCTCTACACCTCCGGGACCACCGCCCTGCCCAAGGGCGCGATGATGACGCACCGCGCCCTGGTCCACGAGTACCTGAGCGCGATCACCGCGCTCGACCTCAGCGCCGGCGACCGCCCCGCGCACTCCCTGCCGCTGTACCACTCCGCGCAGCTGCACGTCTTCCTGCTGCCCTACCTCGCGGTCGGCGCCACCAACCTGATCCTCGACGCGCCCGACGGGGACCGGCTGTTCGACCTGGTCGAAGCGGGGCGCGTGGACAGCCTGTTCGCCCCGCCGACGGTCTGGATCGGCCTGGCGAGCCGCCCGGACTTCGCGACCCGCGACCTGTCCGGACTGCGCAAGGCCTACTACGGCGCGTCGGTCATGCCGGTGCCGGTCCTGGAGCGCCTGCGCGAGCGGCTGCCGCAGCTCGGCTTCTACAACTGCTTCGGCCAGAGCGAGATCGGCCCGCTGGCCACCGTCCTCGCGCCCGACGAACACCAGGGCCGGATGGACTCCTGCGGCCGGCCCGTCCTGTTCGTCGACGCCCGCGTGGTCGACGAGGACGGCAAGGACGTCCCCGCGGGCACGCCCGGCGAGATCGTCTACCGGTCACCGCAGTTGTGCGAGGGCTACTGGGACAAGCCCGAGGAGACCGCCGAGGCCTTCCGCGACGGCTGGTTCCACTCCGGGGACCTCGCCGTGCGGGACGCCGACGGGTACTTCACCATCGTGGACCGGGTGAAGGACGTCATCAACTCCGGTGGCGTACTGGTGGCTTCGCGCCAGGTAGAGGATGCCCTCTACACCCACGAGGCGGTCGCCGAGGCGGCCGTGATCGGCCTGCCCGACGAGCGGTGGATCGAGGCCGTCACGGCGGTCGTCGTCCCGCGCGGCGAGGTGACGGAGGAGGAGCTGATCGCGCACGTGAAGGCCAGGATCGCGCCGTTCAAGGCGCCCAAACGGGTGCTGTTCACGGGGGAGTTGCCGCGCAACGCGAGCGGCAAGATCCTCAAGCGCGAGCTGCGCGACCGCTTCGGCGGCTAGCCGGGGCGTACGGTGTCAGGCCGGGCGTACGGTGTCAGGCCGGGCGTACGGTGCCCGGGACCGGTGGTACGACGCTCGGCCCGCGGCACCGCGACCGGGCCGGTCGCTCATCGGCCGGCCGATTCCTTCGCCGGGAGCAGGGCGTCGGCCAGCGACCGCCAGTGCGGCAGCGCCGACTCGCCCGGCCGCACGCCGATCACCTGTACCGCCACATGGTCGGCGCCCGCGTCGACGTGCCCGCGCAGCTTGCGTACGACGGTGTCCGGGTCGCCCCAGAACACCAGGTCGTCCACGAAGCGGTCACTGCCGCCGCCGGACAGGTCGTCGTCGGTGTAGCCCAGCCGGCGGAACTTGGCGAGGTTGTACGGCGTCCGGAGATAGCCGCGCAGATGCTCGCGCGCGAGACCGCGGGCCCGGACCGGGTCGGTCTCGAACAGCACGGCGTGCTCGACGGCGAGGAACGCGTCCGGGCCGAGGATCTCCCGGGCCTGAGCGGTGTGGGCCGTGTTCACATGGTAGGTGTGGGCTCCGGCCGCGCGGTCGCGGGCCAGCCGGAGCATCTTCGGCCCGTAGGCGGCCAGCAGCCGCCGGACCGGGGTCTCCGGGCGGGGGTTCGGCGTCTCCAGGGTGTCCAGCTCGTCCAGGTACGCGGACATGGCGGCCAGCGGCTTCACCCCCGGCCGGGGGTCGCCGCCGAAGCCCAGGCCGAGCACGTGCCGGCCCGGGTAGGCGTCCGCCAGCAGCAGGGCGGCGCCGTGCGTCCAGCGGGCCTCGCGCGACCAGATCCGGGCGATGCCGTTGACGACGGTCAGCCGCCGGGTGGCGGAGAGCAGCAGGCCGGCGTGTGTGAACGCGTCCCGGCCGAGCGCCTCGGGAATCCACAGCGCCCGCCAGCCCAGGTCCTCCAACTGCTGGACGGAGTCCCGGATCCGCGCGGCCGGCTGGTGCTCGAAGTCGAAGGTGTAGATCCCGAACGTGCCCAGGTCCATGGGTGTGCTCCCTCGCAGACAATGCTTCGTCGATTCGGAATATCGCAGATTCTCGATATGACACGCAAGGGGGAGCGCCGAAGGCGGGAGGCGGGCCAGCGGGAAGGGGGGGTGGGCCCCGCGACGCCGGGATGATCCAGACGAAAGGGTCTAGAGGGTCTGTCCCAGCCGGGTGACGAGGTCGGCGATGCGCTGCTCGTCCCGCTTGTAGTGGGTCCACTTGCCGACCCGGGTCGCCCGGACCAGACCGGCGCGCTGGAGTTCCGCCATGTAGGCCGACACGGTGGACTGGGCCAGCCCTGCCTTGGCCTGGATGTGGCTCACGCACACACCCACCTCGGCGGGGTCGGCGATGGCCGCCTCCATCGGGAAGTGCCGCTCGGGCTCGCGCAGCCATCGCAGCATCTGGAGGCGCATCGGGTTGGACAGCGCCCGCAGCGCGTTGACCAGGTCCGGGTCCGGGGTGGGGGCGGTGTCCGTCATGGCTCCGGAGTATAAGCGGCGCTCGACGTTTCGAGGTACGTCGATGCGACCGCGCGGGGCGGCTGTCCCCGGCGACCGGTGTCGCCCCCGGCCGTCGGAGCCGCCCCGTGCGGTCGGAGCCGTCCCGGTGTGCCCGACCCCTACCCGGCGTCGCGCGGCCGCAGGTCCACGATCCGGCGGATCTTGCCCACCGAGCGCTCCAGCGACTCGGGTTCCACGATCTCCACGCCGACCGACACCCCGATGCCGTCCTTGACCGCCGCGACGATGGCGCGGGCCGCCGCCTCCCGCACCTCCGGCGGTGCGTCGGGGCGGGCCTCTGCCCGCACGGTCAGCGCGTCCATGCGGCCCTCACGGGTGAGGCGCAACTGGAAGTGCGGCGCCACACCGGGCGTGCGCAGCACGATCTCCTCGATCTGGGTCGGGAACAGATTGACCCCGCGCAGGATCACCATGTCGTCGCTGCGCCCGGTGATCTTCTCCATCCGCCGGAACACCCGGGCCGTGCCGGGCAGCAGCCGCGTCAGGTCCCGCGTCCGGTACCGGACGATCGGCATGGCCTCCTTGGTCAGCGAGGTGAACACCAGCTCGCCCCGCTCGCCCTCCGGCAGTACCTCACCCGTGATCGGATCCACGACTTCCGGGTAGAAGTGGTCCTCCCACACATGGAGGCCGTCCTTGGTCTCCGCGCACTCCTGGGCGACACCGGGGCCGATCACCTCGGACAGCCCGTAGATGTCGACGGCGTCGATCGCGAACCGCTCCTCGATCTCCCGCCGCATCTGCTCGGTCCAGGGTTCGGCACCGAAGACGCCCACCCGCAGCGAGGTGGTGCGCGGGTCCACGCCCTGCCGTTCGAACTCGTCCAGCAGGGTGAGCATGTAGGACGGGGTCACCATGATGACGGACGGCTCCAGATCCTGGATCAGCTGCACCTGCCGGGCCGTCATGCCGCCGGACGCGGGGACGACCGTACAGCCCAGGCGCTCGGCGCCGTAGTGCGCACCGAGCCCCCCGGTGAACAGCCCATAGCCGTACGCCACATGGACGACATCGCCCGGCCGGCCGCCGGCCGCCCTGATCGACCGCGCCACCATGTCGGCCCACATGGAAAGGTCGTTGTCCGTGTAGCCGACGACCGTGGGGCGTCCCGTGGTGCCGCTGGAGGCGTGCAGCCGGCGGATCTTCTCCCGGGGCACGGCGAACAAGCCGTACGGGTAGTTCTCCCGGAGGTCCGCCTTGGTCGTGAAGGGGAAGTGCGCGAGGTCGGCGAGGGTGCGGCAGTCCTCCGGGCGGACGCCGGCCTTGTCGAAGGACTCACGGTAGAACGGCACGTTCTCGTACGCGTGCCGCAGCGACGTACGCAGCCGCTCCAGCTGCAGTGCCCGCAGCTCCTCGGCTCCGAGCCGTTCGCCCGCGTCGAGCAGGTCCGTCACATCCGCCATCGCGACGTCTCCCTCACCAGCAGCCTCGTTCCACCGACCGATCATTCGGTCGATGTGTTCCGGGTCAGTAAATGCAGGTCACGAACCCTGAGGCAAGAGGGCGGCGGAGAATTTCCGCGGGGAGCCCCAAACGCGTTGCGGCTCAGCGGCGGACCGCACCATGATCGACGACATGCCGATCTTCACCGCGTCCGACGGAACACGGCTCGCCTACCACCTGCGGGGGGAGGGGGAGCCGCTCGCCGTGGTGCCCGGGGGGCCCATGCGGGCCTCCGAGTACCTCGGGGAGCTGGGCGGGCTGACCGCGCACCGCCGCCTGGCCCTGCTCGACCTGCGGGGGACCGGTGACTCGGAGGTGCCCGCGGACCCGGCGACGTACCGCTGCGACCGGATGGTCCAGGACCTGGAGGTATGGCGGGAACACATGGGCCTGGAGCACATGGATCTGCTCGCCCACTCCGCGGGCGCCGCCCTGGCGATGCTCTACGCGGCCCGCCATCCGCATCGGATACGGCGGCTGCTGCTGATCACTCCCAACCCGTCCGCCCTGGGCCTGCGCGCCGTGCCCGAGGACCGGCTGGCCGCGGCCCGGCTGCGTGCGGGCGAGCCGTGGTTCGGGCGGGCCTTCCCCGCCTTCCGCGCCTGGCTCGTGGGCGAGGCGGACTTCAACGACGTGTTCCTGCCGTTCTTCTACGGCCGCTGGGACGACACCGCCCGCGCCCACACCGACGCGGAACTGCACCAGACCAACGAGGAGGCCGGCGAGCACTACTTCTCCGAGGGCGCCTTCACCCCGGACGCGACCCGGAAGGCCCTCGCCGCCCTGACCGCGCCGGTCCTCGTGTACGCGGGCGCGCTCGACGGCTGGCCGAGCCCCGCCGTGGCCCGCCGCACCGCCGAGGCCTTCCCGCACGCCGAGTGCGCCGTCCAGCCCGGCGCCGGGCACTACCCCTGGCTGGACGACCCGGAGCGGTTCGTCGGCCGGACGCACGCCTTCCTCGACCGGTGACGGGTTCCCGGCCGGAGGCGACGAGGTCAGGAACACCCGGTGGACGGCGCCCGCAGGGTGCTCGGGCACCCGTACGGCGGCGGCTCCCCGTTCTTCTCGCTGTGGCTCGTGGGCGCCGGGCCCCCCGACTCCTGACGGTCCCGCCGGAGCGGCCGGCCGACCTGCCGGAGGGTTCTCCCCGCGTGCCCTGTCCGCCGTAGCGACCGGTCGCTAGGCTGACCCGCGGACGACGAACCGGGAGGAGCAGGGACGTGGCCGAGAGCACCATCCAGCAGCAGCCGCTGGCGGGCTGGGACAAGCCGGAGCTGGACCTGAGCAAGGCCGAGTGGCAGTCCAGCAGCCGCGGTCTGGGCGATGTCCAGATCGCCTTTGTCGAGGGCTTCATCGCGATGCGCAACAGCGGCCGGCCGGAGAGCCCCTCCCTGATCTTCACCCCCGCGGAATGGGGCGCCTTCGTCTCCGGCGCCCGGGAGGGCGAGTTCGACCTCACCTGAACCGGGGGTGTTCCGGCCGGATTTCCGGACACGCGACCGGCAGGGCCCTGTCGGGGCCGGACCTGAGCCAGGCTGGCCCCAGCAAGGGGAAGGTCGTGTTCCGGAGGTGGGGCAAGGATGGACGCTGCGCCGGTCATCGCCGCGGTCGACGGTTCCGAGGACAGCCTGCGCGCCCTGGACTGGGCCCTGGACGCCGCCCGCCGTCGCGCGGCACCGCTGCGCGTGGTGCACGTACGGCAGTACGCCGCCTGGGGCCAGGCCGACGTGCTGGTCGCCGGGCCGCCCGAGGCGGAGGGTGATCCGGTGCTCGACGAGGTGCGCGGCCGGCTCGCGGACCACACCGGGCCACCGGCCGTGGAGTACCTCGCGGTGGAGGGCGTACCGGGGGCCGTCCTGCCCGAACTGGGCAGCGACGCCCAGCTGTTGGTGCTCGGCTCGCGGGGCCGCGGCGGCTTCGCCACCTGCTCCTCGGCTCCAACGGCCTCGCCGCCGCCCGGGACGCCGAGTGCCCGGTGGTCGTCGTACCCAGGCCGGGCCGGGAGGTGCACGGGGAGGGCCCGGCCGAGCCCGGGCCGCGGGTCGTCGTCGGCCTGCACGTCGACAGCCCCGACGAGTCCGTCCTCGCCCTCGCGTTCGCCGAGGCCGCCCTGCGCGATGCCCGGCTCCAGGTGATCGCCGCCTACCCGTGGCCGGTGCAGACCTGGTCGGCGCCCGGCCAACTGGTGCCGCCCCTGATCGACCAGGACGCCGTGGCGAACGAGACCCGCACCCTCGCCGAGGGCTTCCTCGCCCCCCACCGCGAACGGCACCCCGAGGTACGCGCCGACGCCGAGGCCCGGCCGGGCGACGCGGCCGGTCACCTCGTCGCCGCCTCGAAGGACGCCGACCTGGTGGTCGTCGGCCGGCACCGGCGGCGGCTGCTCGCCCCGGCCCGCATGCTGGGTTCCGTCACCCAGGCCGTACTGCTGCACGCGGCGAGCCCGATCGCGGTGGTGCCGCCTGCCCCACCACAGGAGTGAGGCCGAGGAGCATCGACAGGGGGGTGCGGTCGGCGGAGTGCGGTCGGGGAACGAGGCCGGCGGAGTGCGGTCGGCTCAGCGATGCAGGCGGAGTGGCGCGGGCCGAGTGGCACGGGTGGAGTGCCGCATGCGGAGTGACGTGACGCACGCGAAGTGATGCAGGGTCACATCGGCGTAGCAGACCCCACCGCGCTCCGCAATCCGTCCGGTGCCGACGGACGACCCCACCGCTGTGGTGCGCCGCGCCATGGTGCCCGGACACACCCGAACCTATGGTTCCGGCACTCCCGGCTGGTTCCGCCGCGCTCGGCGCGCCAGGCGCCGCCCCGTGGGGGAGCGGCCGGGACCGTGTGTCCACCGAAGGAGCCGCCATGCCACTGCCCCCGTTCAGCAGGGCACCCGGAGCGCCACCACGGGCCCGCCCGCTGCCCCGCCTCCTGCCCCGCCTTCTCGCCGTCCTCGCCGTCGTCCTCGGCACCGCGCTCGCCGGCCCCGCGCCCCAGGCCCAGGCCCGGACCCAGGCCGCCGTCACGCTCACCCGGGTGAGCGGCTTCGGCTCCAACCCGGGCGCCCTCACCATGTACGTGTACCGGCCCGCCACCCTGCCGGCCCACCCGCCGGTGGTCGTGGCCCTGCACGGCTGCACGCAGAGCGCCCAGGTCTACGCCGACAACTCCGGGCTGCCGCAACTCGCCGACCGCGACGGCTTCCTGCTCGTACTCGCCGAGACCGGCACCGCCAACAACGCGAGCAAGTGCTTCAACTGGTTCCAGGCCGGCGACAACCAGCGCGGCCAGGGCGAGGCCCTGTCCGTCCGGCAGATGGTGAGCCAGGCCGTCACCGCCTACGGCGCCGACCCGCAGCGCGTCTATGTCACCGGCCTCTCCGCCGGCGGCGCGATGACCGCGGTCATGCTCGCCACCTACCCCGACGTCTTCTCGGCGGGCGCGGTCGTCGCCGGCCTGCCCTACGACTGCACCAGGGACAACAGCCCCTACACCTGCATGAACCCCGGCGTCGACCTGAGTCCGGCCGCGTGGGCGCAGCGGGTGCGGGACGCCTACCCGTCGTACGGCGGGCCGTGGCCGCGCACCGCCATCTGGTACGGCGACCAGGACACCACTGTCGTACCGCGCAACGCCACCGAGCTGCGCGACCAGTGGACGGCCCTGCACGGCCTGTCCCAGACGCCCACGCGCACGACGACGATCGGGCCGGACGCCACCCGGCAGGACCAGTACCTGGCGGCCGACGGCACGGTCGCCGTCGAGGTCGACCGGGTCCCGGGCATCGGGCACGGCACCCCGGTGGACCCCGGCACCGGCAACGAACAGTGCGGAAGCACCGCATCCCCGTACTTCCTCGACTCGATCTGCTCCAGCCGCTGGATCGCCCGGTTCTTCGGCCTGGACACCAGCGACCCGGGCGGCGGGGACCCGGACCCGGGCGGCGGCACCGCCGCCTGCTGGACGGCGAGCAACTACGCCCATGTACAGGCGGGACGGGCCACCACCAGCGGCGGCTACACCTACGCCAAGGGATCGCAACAGAACATGGGCCTCTACAACACGTTCGTCACCCACACCCTGAAGGAGTCACCCCCGGGCTACTTCACCCTCGCCGACACCGGCTGCCCCTGACAGCCGGTCAGGGACCGGAAGGGCCGCCATGGTGCCCGGCGCCGCCGAACGCGCCGTCATCATGGCGGCCCCACACATGTCCGGAACCCCCACACCAGCCCTAGCCTCCAGCGCGTCCCCAACCCGCCGGAGGAACCCCATGCTTCCCCACCCCACGCCACCACTCGGCCGCGCCGGACGGCTCACCCGGGCCGCCCGGCGCACCGCCCTGGGCGCCCTCTCGCTCGCCGCCGCCTGCTCGCTCCTGGTCACCCCCGCCACCGCGGCACCCGTCGGCCCGGATCCGGCGGACGCCCACTGCGCGGGACAGGCCCGGCTGCACGTCCCCGGCGCCGCCCGCCAGCAGACCGACTGCCTGGACGAGCTGACCACCGCCGGGACCGTGGCCACCGGCCACACCGACCCGGCCGACTACGCGGGACTCACCCCCAAGGACCTGCCCACGCCCAGCGGCGTCCCCGGCATCCAGATCGACGGCTACTTCCCGGACACCTCGACCACCAACACCAACCACGGCTGGCACCACGACTCCCAGTTCGTCGTGCGGCTGCCCGACCACTGGAACGGCGGCCTGGTGGTCGCCGGCACCCCGGGCAACCGCGAGCAGTACGCGAACGACCGGGCCATCGCCGACTGGGTGCTCGCCCGCGGCTACGCCTACGCCGCCACCGACAAGGGCAATACCGGCACGGCCTTCTACCGCGACGGCCGCCGTCCCGGTGACGCCATCGCCGAATGGAACACCCGCCTCACCCAGCTCACCCGCGCCGCCCGCGCTGTCGTCACCCAGCGCTACCAGCGGCCCCCGGCCCGCACCCTCGCCACCGGCATGTCCAACGGCGGCTACCTGGTGCGCTGGCAGCTGGAGAACCACCCCGAGCTGTACGACGGCGGAGTCGACTGGGAGGGCACCCTCTGGCGCACCGACGGCCCCAACCTGCTCACCTTCCTGCCGGCCGCGCTGCGCCACTACCCCGCCTACGCCGCGGGCGGCCCCGGGGCGGCCGAGGCCGGGGCGGCGCTGCACCGGGCCGGCTTCCCGGCCGGCTCCGAGTTCCTGTGGCCGTACCACCACCAGGTCTACTGGGACCTCACCCAGCGGATCTACCGTGAGGAACTCGACCCGGGCTACGACGGTGACACCGAGGCGGGCACCCCGTACTGCGCCTCCGGCACCCCCGCCTGCGACGCCGACTACGCTTACCCGGACCGGCCCGCCGCCGTCCACCGGGCGGTCGACCGCATCGCCCTGACCGGACGCATCGGCAAGCCCTTGATCACCCTCCAGGGCACCCTCGACGTCCTGCTGCCGATCAGCCAGGACTCCGACGTCTACGCCCGCATGGTCCACCAGGCCGGCCGCGGCTCGCTGCTGCGCTACTACCGTATCGAGGACGGCACCCACACCGACTCGCTGGCCGACCTCTTCCCCGACCGGCTCCGCCCGATGGTGCCCTGCCACCGTTCCGCCTTCACCGCCCTGGAACGCTGGCTCGACGGAGCCGGCCGCCCGCCCGCCGACCGCACCGTCGCCCGCCCGGCCGGCGCGGACCCGGCCACCCTGCTCACCAGCTGCCCCCTGCGCCAGCCGATCTCCCGGGTGCGCTAGCCGATCTCCCGGGCGCCCACAGGTCACCCACCGGAGCCCAGGCACGTACCATGGCCGCATGTCGTTCCTCCGCCGCCGCAGCGCGACCCCTGCCGGACCCGACTTCGACGTGCTGGCCATGGACCCGGGCGACTGGCCGGGCAACCTCGGCGCGGGTCTGCTGCCCGCCCCCGACGGCACCTGCCAGGGCGTCTTCCTGCGTTACGACCTGTTCGGCGGACGCGGCCCCGCCATGATCATCGGCAACCTCCCCGAGGGCTCCCCGGCCCGTGACGTCGCCGAGGGGGAGATCCCCTTCGAGGTGGGGCAGCTGCTGCTGGCGCTGGAGAACGACGAGGAGGTCACCGTCGTCGGTGTCGAGGACACCCCGGTGCTCCAGGGCGACAACCTCCTCATCGTGCGGCGGCTCAAGCTCTCCGAGAGCCGTATCTCCTGCGTCCAGTTCGACCGCAGCGACGGCGTCCTCGTCACCATCGCCGCCTGGGACCGCCCGATCACCGACGACCTGTACGCCCTGCTGAAGCCGCTCCCGGCGGAGCTTTTCCAGCAGGGCTGAGAGACCGGGCTAGCGCGCCGCCCCTTCGACCGTCACGTCCGCCGCCCGGACGAACCCGACCCGGTGGCCGTACTGGATCTCGTAGTACAGGTCCTGGCCCACCACGACCCGGTGCGAGTCGGGGGTGAAGGTGACCGCGTAGTAGTACTCGCCCGGCACCTCGTCACCGGCCACGTACTTCTGCCCGGCCGGGATCGTGTAGGGCAGCGGCACTACCGACTGGGCGGGGACGCCCGCCGGGTAGGCCTCCTTCTCCGGGTAGGCGCGGCCGTACACCGGGATGCTCGCCAGTCCGTCCCTCGGCCGCACCAGGACGCCCTTCGCCGGTACGGCCGTCGGGTCCTTGACCGGGTTCCGGAACCAGGCCTTCTGCCCCAGGTACCAGATGGCCGTCCAGTCGCCCCAGCGATCGGCCACCGCGTACTGCTGACCGGTGGACACCCGTGAGGACAGATCGTTCACCCCGTCGGTCGGGTCGGTCTTCAGGCCGATGTCCTTGACCAGCGGGGCGTTCTCGTCATGGTCGGTGTACAGCCGCACCTCGCTGGATCCGTGCGCCGCGCACGGCTCGCCCTTGGTGGTGCAGCCGGTGTACACGGGCCGGTTCGAGGTGTAGTCCGGCAGGATCGTCACCGCCTCGGCGTGCCGGCCGGCCGTGGGCCGGAACGGGTGGCCGAGCAGCCGGAAGTAGTGCCGCCAGTCCCAGTACGGGCCGGGGTCCGTGTGCATCCCCGGGACGGTGGACGCGGTCGGACCGGGCACGTTGTCGTGGCCCAGGATGTGCTGCCGGTCCAGCGGGACGTCGTACGTCCGGGCCAGGTACCGCACCAGCCGCGCCGAGGACCGGTACATCGCCTCCGTGTACCAGGCGTCCGGCGAGGTGAGGAAGCCCTCGTGCTCGATGCCGATCGACTTGGCGTTGACGTACCAGTTGCCGGCGTGCCAGGCCACGTCCTTGCCCTTGACGTGCTGGGCGATCAACCCGTCGGTGGAGCGGATCGTGTAGTTCCAGGACACATAGGTGGGGTCCTTGATGAGGTTCATGACCCCGTCCCAGGCGCCCTCCGTGTCATGGATGACGATGTACTTGACGCTCTGCGACGCCGGGCGGTCGCCGAGGTCGTGGTTGCCGTAGTCGTTGTCCCCGAACTCCTCGTACGGCGCCGGGACCGACACACAGGACACCGATGTGGGGCACTCGGTGCCGTCCGTGGGCAGCGTGCGCAGGCCCGTCCGGCCCAGCCGGCCGGTGTCGGCGGTCAGCCGCGGCTGGGCGGCCAGGGACACGCGCTGGCCGTCGTCCGTGACACGCTCCTCGCCGGTGCGCAGCACGTCGTACACGTCGTCGGCGTACGCGGCGGCGGTCGCCGTGTCGTCGGCGCCGGAGAACCGGGCCACCGCGCCGTACCAGTCGGCCGGGTCGGCGCTCAGCGGCTCGCCCAGCTCCTTCTGCGTGGCGGCGAGCAGGGCGGCACCGCCCGCCACGTTCGCCGCCGGGTCGGTGCGCAGCTCCTCGGCGCGGATGCCGGTCAGTTCCGCCGCCCTCGGCAGCGTCCTCAGACGGGCCGGGACCGCCGACTCGGCCGGCACCTCGGCGACGACGGGGTGCCGTGCGGCACGAGCGCTGTCGCCCCGGGCGTCCTCCGTTCCCTCGGCGAAGTGCTCCGCGGTGGCGAGCGCGGTCCGGGCGTCGGTGAGGTGCATCGGGCCGTAGCCACCGGTCACGCTCGGCGCGCCGCCGTGCGCGTCCCAGCGGGACTGGAGGTAGGAGACGGCCAGCAGAACGCTCTGCGGCACGTGGTAGTCGGCCGCCGCGGTGGCGAACGCGTGCTGCAACCGGTCCGTGGGGGAATCCGCGGCGGTGGGGGCCGGGGCGGCGCCGAGCAGGGGCAGCAGCAGGGCCGCGGAGGCGAGCGGGAAGGCGGTCCGCCGCAGCCGTCTGTGGCCGGGGGTGGACGTGGGGTCGGTGGCGGATCCTCGCAATGCGGCCTCCTGTGACGGGCGGGGCGTGGCGGGGCGTGCGGGGCCGAGCTGGGTCAGTGGTACCGGCTTGCCGACGATCCGTCAATGATGCCTTTCGAAGGCCGATTTCCCATGTCACGGAGGGTTTCCGGCGAGTTTCGCGGCGGCGGCGCGCGGGCCTGCGGGGCGTCACTGGCATACACCAGTGGATCTCGAAGTCCGGGCGTGCGGAGAAGGTCCGCGGTGCGCCGCCGCTCAGGGCGCACCGCGGAGCCGTCACCCCCTCAGCGAGTGCCCACCGCCGCGCGGACGGCCTTGCGGGCCATCTGGCAGTCGTCGTGCAACCGCCTGAGCAGCAGCCGCTGTTCCTCGCCGGTCGGCATGGCACCGGGGTGGGCCGCGACCGGTGCCGCCGGGGCCGCCTCGTGCATCGAACGCTGCACGGCCGTCTCGTACCTACGGATCTCCCGGGTCAGCAGGAGCATCAGGTTCACCAGGAAGGCGTCCCGGGAGGCCGGGCCCGCCGACTGGGCGATCTGGCTGATCTGCCGCCGGGCCACCGGCGCGTCCCCGAGGACCAGCCACAGCGTCGCCAGGTCGTACCCCGGCAGATACCAGCCCGCGTGCTCCCAGTCCACCAGCACTGGACCGGCCGGTGACAACAGGATGTTCGACAGCAGGGCGTCGCCGTGACAGAACTGGAGCATGCCGTGCCGGCCCACCTCATGGGCGATGCCGTGCAGCAGCTTCTGCAGGTCACCCAAGTCCCGGTCGGTGAGCAGGCCCAGCTCGTGGTAGCGCGAGATCCGGGCCGCGTAGTCCAGCGGCATGTCGAAGGTGCCCGCCGGGGGCCGCCAGGCGTTCAGCCGGCAGATCGCGCCGAGCGCGGCCCGGATGTCCGCGCGCGGCGGCGCCTCCGCCGGATGCCGCTGGAACGACGCCGTCCGGCCCGGCATGCGCTCGATCACCAGCGTGCAGTTGTCCGGGTCCGCCGCGATCAGCCGCGGCACCCGGACCGGCGGCCGGTGCCGGACGAACGAGCGGTATGCGGCTATTTCCTGGCGGCTCCGCTCCGCCCAGGCCGGCGAGTGGTCCAGGAGACACTTCGCGACGGCCGTGCTGCGCCCTGTCGTCCCGACGAGGAGGACGGACCGTCCGCTGCGCCGCAGGACCTGCACCGGGGCGAACTCCGGGCAGATCCGGTGCACCGAGGCGAGCGCGGTGCGCAGCTGCGCGCCCTGGGGGCCGGACAGGTCCAGCCTCCCGCTGAGCGGTTGGGTGCCGGGCTGGCCCGGGACCCGCCGGGCCCGGCCCGCGACCGGCACGGGACCGCCCGGACGCGGCGCCGGGTCGAGGTAGGGCCCGCCGCCCGCCGGGCGGGGGCGCAGCGGCCGGGGCGGGGCGGACACGGAGGACGATGCTGCGTACATGGGAGAAACAGATCCCTTCGTGTGCCTGCGGTGCCTGCCTGTACGTCCGCGTCCCGAACTCATGCTCACGTTGCGTGCCCCGTGAGCGTGGTTCCGGGAGCGTGCGCCCACCCGGCCCGGCCGTCCGGGTACACCCTGGGGAATGTGCCCGTCATCGCCCGCAGTGCTCGGCCGTATACGGCCGTCATATGCGGGTGGCGACCGGGTCGGGGTGGCGCGTTCCTACCTGACACCCGATGGCTGGTGGCACACCATCTGGCGGACCCTGGCGAACCGTGGCGAATAGTCGCCCGGCAACTTGCACCGGGCTACTGTCAACTCAGCCGAGAACCTGGGGGCTTGACGTGAGCGGACAACCCAACACCCGCCTTGCGGACCTGTTCGGCCTGGCCGGCTGGTCGAAGGGCGAACTCGCGAGGCTGGTCAACCGGCAGGCGGCGGCCATGGGCCACCCCCAACTGTCGACCGACACCTCCCGGGTGCGGCGGTGGATCGACATGGGAGAGATCCCGCGCGATCCGGTGCCGCGGGTGCTGGCGGCCCTGTTCACCGAGCGTCTCGGCCGTGTCGTGACCATCGAGGACCTAGGTCTGGTACGGCACGGGCGTACGGGGAAACGGCAGAGCGACGGGATACAGGAACATCCCGACGGTGTGCCGTGGGCGCCCGAACGGACCGCCGCGGTCCTCACCGAATTCACGGGAATGGACCTCATGCTCAACCGACGCGGCTTGGTGGGCGCGGGTGCCGCGCTCGCCGCGGGATCCACACTCAGCAGCGCCATGCGCGACTGGCTGCACACCGACCCGGCCCTGAAGGCCGACGCCCCTGTCCTCGACGACCTCCTGCACGCCGACCCCGCCGGGTTCGACCGCTACGAGGCCGCCCCCATCGGGTCCCAGGAGATCGAGGAGCTGGAGCGCTCGGTCGAGGTGTTCCGCGCCTGGGACGCGGCCCGTGGCGGCGGGCTGCAGCGCAAGGCGGTCGTGGGCCAGCTCAACGAGGTGGGCGGCATGCTCGCCTACCACCACCCACCCCATCTCCAGCGGCGCCTGTGGGGCGTCGCGGCCAACCTCGCCGTCCTCGCGGGCTGGATGTCGCACGACGTCGGCCTGGAGCCCACGGCGCAGAAGTACTTCGTCATCGCCGCCCACGCCGCCAGAGAGGGCGGTGACCGGCCGCGCGCGGGTGAGGCGCTGTCCCGGGCGGCCCGGCAGATGGTGCACCTCGGCCGGCCGGACGACGCCCTGGACCTGATGAAGCTCGCCCAGTCCGGCGCCGGGGACCGCTTGCAGCCACGGACGAAGGCGATGTTCCACACCATCGAGGCCTGGGCGCAGGCGTCGATGGGCAAGGGCCAGGCGATGCGCCGCACGCTCGGGCAGGCGGAGGACCTCTTCGTCTCCGACCGGCAGGACGTGGAACCGCCGGACTGGATGCAGACCTTCAAGGACGAGGATCTGTACGGCATGCAGGCGCTCGCGTACCGCACGCTGGCGGAGTTCGACCCGGGTGCCGCCGCGCACGCCCAGTACTACGCGGAGAAGGCCCTCGCCCTCCGCGTCGACGGGCGGGAGCGGTCGAAGATCTTCGACCATCTGTCCATGGCGTCGGCCTGCTTCATCGCCGACGACCCCGAACAGGCCGACCGCTACGCCCGGCTGGCCCTGATGTCCATGGGCTCGAACTCCTCCCGGCGCACCTGGGACCGGCTGCGGCAGATGTACCGGCTGACCGCGGAGTACGCCGGCTATCCGAGGATCCACGAGTTGCGGGAGGAGATCAGGCTCGCCCTGCCCAAGCCGAGGGCCAAGGGGGACGGCAACAGCGCACAGGCGTAGGGGTCCTGTGCGCCGTCCGGCCCGGAGGGTCGGTCATGTGGTGAGCGTCAGGTCGTGACCTTGACGACGAGCACGCACGCGTCGTCCTCGCGCCCGGCCCCACCGAACTCCTCGACGACCGTTCGCACACAGTCCTGCGCGGTGCGCGCCGCGCCGAACCGTGGGGCGAGGCCGACGAGCCGGTCCACAGCCGCCGTCCTGCTGTGGCCCGACAGCAGCCCGTCGGTGTGCAGGAGGAGCAGGTCGCCCGGTCGCAGGGTGACGACGGACTGTCCGTAGACGGCGCCCGAGGAGGCGCCGAGCAGGACGCCGTCCGGTGCGTTCAGCACGCGCCCCGTCCCGTCGCGGTACAGCAGCGGGGCGGGGTGTCCTGCCTGCGCCCAGACCAGGGTGCGGGTCTCGGGCCGGTAGCGGCAGCAGACGGCGCTGCCGAGGGCGGGCTGCACGGTGGTGTCGAGTAACTGGTTGAGCAGGGTGAGCAGTTGACCGGGCTCCGTGCCGGCCATCGCCATCCCGCGTACGGCACCGAGCAGCGTGGCCATACCGGAGGCGACGGCGACGCCCTGTCCGGTGAGGTCGCCGACGCTGAGCAGCGTCTGACCGTCGGTCAGTTCCAGGGCGTCGTACCAGTCGCCGCCGAGCAGCGTGGGGGTCGCGGCCGGGAGACGGTGGGCCGCCAGGTCCAGTGCGCCCGGCCCCTGGCGCGGGAGCCGCAGGGAGCCGCGCCATGGCGGCAGCACGGCTTCCTGCAGCTCTGCCGCGATCCGGTGCTCGGTCTGCTCCCGCCGGCGGTGACGGTGCAGCGAGTCACGGGTCTCGCGCACCGTCCGCTGGCTGCGGCGCAGTTCGCTGACGTCGCGCAGCACGGCCCACATGGAGGTCGTGCCGCCGTCGGCGCCGAGCACCGGCTCGCCCATCATGTGCACGGTCCGCACGGAGGCGTCGGGCCGTACGACACGGAACTCGCCGTCGATCGGCTTGGCGTCGACCAGGCAGTCCGTGACCATCGCGGTGAGTTTCGGCCGGTCCTCGTCCAGGACCAGGCTGGGCAGCTCGTCCAGGGTGAGGGCCGGACGGGCCGGGTCGACGCCGAGGATCTGGTACAGCTCGCCGGACCAGCTCGCCTCGTCGGTCAGCAGATCCCACTCGGCGCTGCCCACGCGGCTGAGCAGCGAGCCGCTCGGGGCGGCGGCCGGCGCGGGCGGTGCCGCGAGAGGCGCCGCGGGCTCGGCCGGGGCGGGCTGCGGGCCGTCCCGCAGCTGGGCCAAGTGGGCGTCCAGATAGTCGAGTTGGTGCAGGGCGAGGTCGTACAGGGCGCGCTGCCAGCGTTCCTCGGGGTCCGCACCGTCGCTCCGGGTGTCCCGCCGTACGGCGTCCACGTCACCCTTGAGCCGCCGCGCCTGCGTTATCAACGACTCGACCGAGCCGCGCCCGGGCGGCTGGGCGGCTGGGTGGTCCGCGGAGACTGGGGACGGCATGACGCACTCCGATGCGGGACGGTACGGCGGGGACGACGGGGGACCGCTACGACTGTCGCACAGCCCGCGACGCCCTGTAAGGGATTTGGCAACACACGATACGGTGGTGCTTCCGGCATATGCCAGAGTCTTCCCGGAGGGATCCACGGGTACGAACGACGTACGCGCCGGGGTGGCCAAGTCGTAGCACCGATACGCGAGTTGAGCCAGTTGGTGCGGTCCGGCCCCGGTGTTCAAGCGTGTGTTCGACGCCCGTGTGTTCCATGACGGTGCGGAGCGGCCGGTACCTGCCGAAGTCTGACCGGAATTGACGGCATGCGACAGGGCCGCGCGGACTCCTTAAGAGCATGGACATCACCGTCGAACAGCTCGCCGAGGCCCGGCTCGTCACCGCCCAGGACCAGGAGGTCCCGGTGTCCGCCACTCTTCGCTACACCGCCGACGACCCCCTCGCCGTGTTCGTGGACTTCCCGGCCGAGGCCGCGCTGCACGGCGAGGAGGTCACCTGGACCTTCGCGCGCGCCCTGCTCGACCAGGGGCTGCGGGCCCCGGCTGGCCACGGGGACGTGCAGATATGGCCGTACGGCCGTACCCGGACGGTCATGGAGTTCCACTCGCCGCACGGCATGGCCCTGCTGCTGTTCCCGGCGTCGTCGCTGCGGCGCTTCCTGGTGCGGACGTACGAGGTGGTGGCGGGCGGGCAGGAGGACGTGGCCGACGTGGTGGAGCGGGGGCTGAGCGCGCTGTTCGGCGGGGTGTGAGGCGGGGACACCCGGAGCGGCGGCCGTTCGGTCGTCGACCGGCCGGACGGCGCCGGCCGCCCACTCCGCCGGTCAGCGGCTCGCGGGGGCGTACAGGTCCGGACGCGGGGCCAGGTCGACGGCCACCCGGCCTCCCGTCTCCAGTGCACGGACCCCCGCCTCGGCGACGGCGGACGCCGCGTAGCCGTCCCACACGTCCGGCCCGGTGACCTCCCCGCGCCGGGTCGCGTCGACCCACGCCTGCAGCTCACGGTCGTAGGCGTCGGCGAAGCGGACGAGGTAGTCCTGCGCCACCTCTTCCCGGGCGCCGCCCCGGGTGGTGACCACCATGGTGTGCTCGTCGCCGATCCGGGCGCTGCCCGCCTCGCACACGGCCTCGCAGCGCACCTGGTAGCCGAAGCGGCTGTTCACGAAGACCTCCACGTCCACCAGGGCGCCCCGCTCGGTCTCGAACAGCACGAACTGCGGGTCGAGCAGGCCCTCGGGCGCGGCCGAGGACGGCGTGGGCCGCAGCACGGTGACCGCCGTCAGCTCCTGCCCGAGCAGCCAGCGGGCCGCGTCGATCTCGTGCGAGACGGAACTGTTGATCAGCATGGCGCTGGTGAAGCCGGCCGGGGAGGAGACGTTGCGGTGCGTGCAGTGCAGCATCAGCGGCCGGCCCAGGCTGCCGCCGTCCAGCAGGGCCTTCAGCCGCCGGTACTCGGCGTCGTAGCGGCGCATGAAGCCGATCTGGGCCAGCCGGCGGCCCAGCGCCGCCTCGGCCTCCACGATCCGCAGGGCGCCGGCGGAGTCCGGCACCATGGGCTTCTCGCACAGCACCGGCAGCCGGCGGGCGAAGGCGGCGAGCAGCGCCTCCTCGTGCGCGGGGCCGGGGGAGGCGATCAGGACGGCCGCCACACCGGGCGCGTCGAGAGCGGCCACCGGGTCGGTGTGCACGCTGACCCTGTCGAGTCCGGCCACCGCTGACGCGGCCCGCTCGGCATCGGGGTCGGCCACCGCCGCGACGCTGGCTCCGCTGACCACCTGGTCAAGCCGTCGTATGTGATCGGCCCCCATGTGTCCGGCACCCAGCACCGCCACACCCAGCAGGTCACCCATGTGTGCGCTCCCTTACGCCGACGATCACGCCGTAGCGTACGCCGACGCAAGGGCGGGCCCTCAGGGTCAGTACCGCAGCACTCCCGCGATGCCGTGGGCGTCGCCGAGCGCGCCGTCGGGCACGAAGCGCACCTCGGCGCCCGTCTCCAGGCACTGCTCGACGATCTCGTCCACGATGTCGTCGCGGGCGTCCAGGTCGCCGGGTTCGGCCGGCACCAGATGCTCGCCGAGATCGCGGACGGTGGCCCGGAAGTCCTCCTCCACGGCCAGCAGCCGGACCCGGCCCTCCCGGGCGCTCTGCCACAGCTCGTCCAGCCCGGCCGCGTACGTGCGGTGCCCGCGCGCCGAGGTCAGCTCGTCGACCACGGCCTCGGTGTCCTTGCGGGACTCCTCCGCCAGCACCGGGCGCAGCGCCTGCCAGACCGCTTCCGGGCCGGCGTGCCCGAGACCGCCGCGCGGGACGTGGACGGCGGACTTGGCGACGCTGCCGACCTCGTCCAGCAGTGACAGCGCCGCCTGCTCGCCCATGACGTAGAGCGGACGGGGCTGTTCGCGCAGGACCGTGGCCATGGCGGTGTCCGCCTCGCGCAGGAACTGGCGGGTGCCCTCGTCGCGGAAGGTGCTCGGCAGATCGCCGATCCGCATCTGGCGCTCCGCGTCGAAGTTCTCGCGTCTGCGCTCCAGCGGGAAGCCGCCCCAGCGTTCCTCCACGACCCGGTCCGCGCCGCCGCTCCACAGGGTGACGCGGTCCGCGGCGACGGACAGCACCCAGTAGGGGCGCTCGGCGGTGTGTGCGGCGACCAGGTTGCGGGTGAGGAAGGTGTCGGACAGCACCACCCGCTCGGGGACGGTCCGGGCCAGGGACCACACCTGGTGCTCACCCGGGGCGGCGAAGATCACCAGACCGTCCTCGGCATGCGTCAGGTCGACCTCCGCGAGGGCGCGGTCGAGCTGCGCCACGACGTCGGCGCGCCGCTCACGGGTGACGGCGGGGTCGGACTCCAGACGCCTGCGCGCCTCGGTCAGCGCGTTGCGCAGCCGGACCGGATCCTGGCCGCTCCCGCGTTCCCGGCGGTGCGTCGGGGTCAGTACGGAGACTGCCGGATAGGGGCGCGGGCGCCGCAGTTCGGCAAGGGTCACGGGACTCAGTGCGTGCTCCATGACACGACGATAGGGCGGATTCACCATTACGGCATTCGGGGTAATCCGGTCATCGATACCTGTGCTGACCACCGCCGCCGTTCCCGGCGCCCGGCGGTGACGCGGGCCCCGCGGCCGGTTGCGGACTCGCCAGTGACCGGGGCCGGAGCGGATGGTGCCGGTCAGCTCCCTCGGCGGCCTTCGCGCCGGGCCACCCGCGCGAGGGCACGCCAAGGCGTACCCCGACGCGGTCGTCCGCGTCCTGGACGCCGGCCTGCGAACTGCCGGTGGAGGAGCCGGCCGAACCGACCGGGGTGCCGGACCCGTTTCTGACCGCGAAGCCGTGGCGAGGCGTACCGCTCGGGTTGCTTGGGGAAGTTTTTGCCTGTGGCCGGTTCATGTCGTCCTCTGCTCGGTGACGGGCCGGTCTGCGGATTTTGCTGAGGCAAAACACGGCCGAAACCGTGGGGCGGGCGCCCGCGCCGTGTTACAGCCGCGTTGACTCGGCCGACCGCCTGACGGACGCTCGTCATATAGGTGCTCGATACAACTGGTTTGCCGGCCGGTCCTCCGCGACCGCGAAAGCGCAGGTGAACGCGGGCCGACGGGCAGCCGGAGGCAGGAGGTAGCGCATGTGCGGCATCACCGGATGGGTCTCCTTCGACCGTGACCTGACGGCCGAGGCCACCACATTGCATGCGATGACCGAGACGATGGCCTGCCGGGGCCCGGACGACCGCGGCACCTGGACCGAGGGTCCCGCCGCGCTGGGACACCGCCGGCTCGCCATCATCGACCTCCCCGGCGGCCGTCAGCCGATGTCCCTGCCGACCCCCGAGGGCACCGTCGCCCTCGTCTACTCCGGGGAGGTCTACAACTTCACCGAGCTGCGCCGGGAACTCACGGACCGCGGCCACCGGTTCACCACCGACTCCGACACCGAGGTCGTGCTGCACGGCTACCTGGAGTGGGGCGACGCCGTCGCCGAACGGCTCAACGGCATGTACGCGTTCGCCGTGTGGGACGGCCGCGTCGGCAAGCTGGTCATGATCCGCGACCGCATGGGCATCAAGCCGTTCTACTACCAGCCCACCGCCGACGGCGTCCTCTTCGGCTCCGAACCCAAGGCGATCCTCGCCAACCCGCTGGTCCGGCCCCGCGTCACGCTGGACGGCCTGCGCGAGCTGTTCGTCATGGTCAAGACGCCGGGCCACGCCTTCTGGGACGGCATGCGCGAGGTGGAGCCCGGCACGGTCGTCACCGTCGACCGCTCCGGCCTGTCCACCCGCGTGTACTGGCGTCTGGAGACCCGCCCGCACACCGACGACCGCGACGCCACCATCGCCACCGTGCGCTCGCTCCTCGACGACATCGTGCGCCGCCAGCTGGTCGCCGACGTGCCGCGCTGCACCCTGCTCTCCGGTGGGCTCGACTCCTCCGCCATGACCGCGCTGGCCGCCCGGCAACTCGCCGCGCACGGCGAGAAGGTGCGCAGTTTCGCCGTCGACTTCGTCGGCCAGACCGACAACTTCGTCGCCGACGAACTGCGCGGCACCCCCGACACGCCCTTCGTGCACGACGTGGCCCGGCTCGCCGGGACCGACCACCAGGACATCGTGCTCGACGCCGACGCCCTCGCCGACCCCGCCGTCCGCGCCCAGGTCATCCGGGCCCGCGACGTGCCGTCCGGCCTCGGCGACATGGACAGCTCCCTGCTGCTGCTCTTCCGCGCCATCCGGGAGAAGTCCACGGTGGCCCTGTCCGGCGAGTCCGCCGACGAGGTCTTCGGCGGCTACCTCCAGTTCTTCGACGAGGAGGCGCGCCGCGCCGACACCTTCCCGTGGCTGACGACCATGGGCCGCCACTTCGGCGAGGACGCCGGCGTGGTGCGCGCCGACCTCGCCAAGTCCCTGGACCTGGAGAGCTATGTCGCCGACGGCTACCGCACCGCCGTCGCCGGCGTCGACCGGCTGGACGGCGAGAGCGACTTCGAGTACCGGATGCGGCAGATCAGCCACCTCCACCTGACCCGCTTCGTGCGCATGCTGCTCGACCGCAAGGACCGTATGAGCATGGCCGTCGGACTTGAGGTCCGGGTGCCGTTCTGCGACCACCGGCTGGTCGAGTACGTCTACAACGCGCCCTGGGCCCTGAAGTCCTTCGACGGCCGGGAGAAGAGCCTGCTCCGGGAGGCGGCGGCGGACGTCCTGCCGCGCTCGGTGTACGAGCGCGTCAAGAGCCCGTACCCGTCCACGCAGGACCCCCGGTACGCCCGCGCCCTCCAGGAGCAGACCAAGGACCTGCTCGCCCGGCCCTCCCACCCCGTCTTCGACCTCGTCGACCGGGACCGGGTCCGGCAGGCCGCCGAACGCGAGGCGCCGGTCAGCACCCAGGCGGCCCGGCGGGGCCTGGAACGCACCCTGGACCTCGCGGGGTGGCTGGACCTTTACTCGCCCGAGCTGGTGCTCGACTGAGCGGTCAGCCGAGCCCGATGGCGCGGTCCGCGGCCTCCGCCGACCGCTGCCACCACGTGGTCACCGGCTCCCATACCAGCACCCGGCGCCCGGTGCCGAGCCGTCCCGCGGTGAAGGAGCGGCCCCAGTGCGCGGCCGACGCCGCCACCCCGACCCCCACCACCCGGCGGGCCTCCGGGTCCGCCGGATCGGCGATGGTCCGCACGTCGGCCCAGGCCGTGCCGCCCGCCGCGAGCCGGTAGCTGCCCGCGCCGCCCTCCGGCACCGGCAGCGCGATCCCGTCCAGGTCCCCGAAGGTCACCGTGGGCACCCGGTCGACGACACACGCGCGGGTGCCGCGGTTGGTGACGCTGGTGCGCAGCACGGTCGGGTGGCCGGTCACGGCCTTCGCCCGGATCGTCAGCGCCTTCTCGGCGCAGCGGGCCGGCCGGTCCTGTCCGGCGGCGGCCTGACTCTGCGGGGCGGTCAGCAGCAGGGCCGCCACGGCGGCCGAGGCGGCGGGTACGGCGATGACGGCACGCATGCGCATGACGGGCTCCCTGTCGCGGTCACGTTCGGATGGGGCGGGATACAGCGGCCTCGGCGCGCCTTGTCGAGTGGGACGGCCGGCGCGGCCGGGAGGTTGCCCCGGTGCGCGGCATTCACCCGGATGCGTCACGTCCGGTGCCGGCCGGCGCGGGGTGGACCGGCGGCCGACGACGTGCGGCCCTCAGCCGGTGCTGTCCTGGGTGACACTCGGGCGGGTCGCGTCGGCCGGGCAGGAGCTGCCGCTCGCGGGCAGCGAGCCGTACAGCAGGAAGTCGTTGACCTTGCGGTGCACACACACGGAGGACGAGTACCCGGTGTGGCCCTCACCCTTGTTGTCGAGCACCACCGCCGACGGGCCGAGCCGGTGTGCCGTCTCCACGGTCCACCGGTACGGCGTCGCCGGGTCACCGCGCGTGCCGACCAGCAGCATCTTCGCCGAGCGCACGTCCTTCACCCGGTCGCGGATGAAGTCGGTGCCCTTGGGGCGGCCGTAGCACAGCAGCAGCTGGGTGAGCCGGTAGCGGCCGAAGACCGGTGAGGCCCGGTCGTAGGCGGCCCGCAGGTCCTTCAGGTCCTCGGTGAGCCGTGCCGCGGTGGGCCGGTCGGGGTCGTCCGCGCAGTTGATCGCCATCAGCGCGGCCGGCAGGTTGTCCGCCGGGATGTCCTGGGCGTCGACCAGTCCGCCGTCCGACCGGTGCCGCTCGTGGGGCAGGCCGATGCCGCCCGTGGTGAACGCCAGGACACGCCGGGTGTCGCCGTCGTCGATCAGCGAGGCCAGCGCGCGCTCCAGTGAGGGCCACAGCTCCCTGCTGTACAGGGCCTGTCCGATGGCCCCCACCAGGTCCTGGCCGGAGAACGATCCACCGGAGCCCGTGGGCACCGGGTTCTCGTCGAGCGAGCGCACCAGCCGGATCACCTCGGCTCCGGCCTTGCGCCGGTCCTGCCCGAACGGACAGCCGAGATCCGTCGTACACCAGTCCAGGAAGTCGTCCAGCGCCGTCTGCTGCCCCTCGGCCCCCGCCACTCCCTGCTCGGCCGGCGACTCGGTCAGCGTGTCCACGCCGTCCAGGACGACCCGGCCGACCTTTCCGGGGAACTGCGCCGCGTACACCGCGCCGAGCCGGCTGCCGTAGGAGAAGCCCAGGTAGTTGAGCCGGCCGTCGCCGAGCGCCTGACGGATGACGTCCAGGTCGCGGGAGGCGTTCACGGTGCCGATGTGCGGCAGCACCGGGCCGGAGGACCGGGCGCACTGGTCGGCGGCCTGCCGCAACCGCTTGAACAGCGTCTGGGGACGGGCGATGTCGGTGTCCTTCTCCGCCACGGCCGAGGCCGCGTCGCTGCCCTCGCCACAGCTGACGGGGGAGGACCGGCCGACCCCGCGTGGGTCGAACGTGACCAGGTCGTAGCCCTTGGTCAGGTCCATGAACTGCTTGCCCTCGGCGGCCAGGGCGGGGATGCCGGCACCGCCCGGACCACCGAAGTTCAGCAGCAGGGAGCCCTGGGGCGTCCCGTCGGCGCGGTAGCGGGCCAGCGCCACGTCGAGCGTGCCGGCGCGTGGTCGCGCGTAGTCGAGCGGGACGGTGACCTTCGCGCACTGGAGGTCCTTCGGCATGTCCGCCCCCCGGCAGGCCGTCCAGGTGAGCTTCTGCCGGTAGAAACGGGACAGGTCGGGCTGCGGCTGGTCGGCGGCAGCCGCGGGCAGCCCGGCTCCTAGCAGCGCGAGGGCGAGGGCCGAGGCGCCCGCGCAACGCCGGACGGCGGACCGTGTGGACAGCTTGGCCAGCATCGTTCGCCTCCCGGGGCGCCCGCCACGGACCGGGGTCGGCGCCCTCGGATCAGGTTAAGCGGGCACCGGACAGCCCGCCTCCGGGCGAGCGGGGCGGCTGCCGCCGGGGTACTCCGCCGCGCCCTCCGTGCCCCGTTGGTGATCTTTCAGCGGCTTTACATGCAGTTCGATAACCGTGCCGCTCGATGGGGTGAAAGACCGATTAGCCATAACTCCGACTGGTTCGACTCCGTTCTAGGTGGTGCGGGTGAGTGCTCGCGATGATGTCTGGAAGGCAGGGAACCTATGAGACGGGCTACCCGAAACGGTGTGATCGCCGTCGCCGCCGCGTCCGGCGCGATGGCCGTGGCGCTGCCGGTGTCCACCGCCTTCGCGGCGGGCGGGTCCGACGCCCACGGCTCGGCGGCCGACTCGCCCGGGCTGATCTCCGGCAACGGCATCCAGCTGCCGGTGCATGTGCCGGTGAACGTCTGCGGCAACACGGTGAACGTCGTGGGGCTGCTCAACCCGGCCGCGGGCAACACCTGCGCGAACACCGGCGGAGCGAAGAGCGGCGGCACGGGGAAGGACGGGGCACCGGCCACGTCCGGCGGGGCGTCCGCCCACGGCGCCACCGAGGACTCGCCCGGAGTGCTCTCGGGCAACGGCGTCCAGCTCCCCGTCGACCTGCCGGTCAACGTCAGCGGGAACAGCGTCGACGTCGTCGGCATCGGCAACCCGGCCCACGGCAACCAGTCGGTCAACGGCCCCGGCGACGAGCCGACCCGGCCCCCGCGGACCCCGGCCCCGACGCACCGGGCCCCGAAGCCGCCGGCCCCCGTCCGGTCGCACCCCGCTCCGCACCCGGCGACCTCCACGCTGGCCCACACGGGAGCGGACGTGACGGCCCCGGCCGTCGCCGGCAGCGCCGCGCTCCTCCTCACCGGCGCGATCCTGTACCGCCGCTTCCGCCCCGGCCGCCCCCGCTGACCCACCCCACCCACCCCTCACACGGCCCCACCGGACCCCGGCCCGGCGGGGCCGTGCGCCCCCTCGGGGACGGTTCGGGGTGCGGCCGACGCTGGATGCGGGGCCGGGGCAGCCGGCCGCCGAGGAGGGGCCGTATCCGCCGGTTTCCGGCCGGGAGGGTCCGGCCCCACCGGATCTCGGCCCGGCGGGCCGTGTGGGGTAGTGCGAGGCGCGACCGACACCGGATGCCGGGCCCGGTCAGCCGGCCGCCGAGGAGGGGCCGTATCCGCCGGTTTCCGGCCGGGAGGGTCCGGCCCCACCGGATCTCGGCCCGGCGGGCCGTGTGGGGCAGTGCGAGGCGCGACCGACAC
>NZ_PQSU01000026.1 GCF_002920615.1 Streptomyces sp. Ru62 | reverse complement strand
ATGCGCCGGGTGCGTGCGCCACCGCCCCTGCACCCAGATGCTCACCGCCGGCATCGACTACGACGGCGGCTGGGCCGAGTACGTGATCGCCCGCGAGGACACCCTCATCCCCATCCCCGACAGCCTCCCCTTCGACCAGGCCGCGATCATCCCCGACGCGGTCTCCACCCCCTACGCCGCCGTCGTCGCCACCGCGGGCGTCCGCCCCGCCCAGTCCGTCGGCGTCTGGGGAGTCGGCGGAGTCGGCGCGCACAACGTACGCCTCGCCCGCCTGGTCGGCGCCGCCCCGATCATCGCCGTCGACCCGCTGCCCGGCGCCCGCGAGCGCGCCCTGGCCTTCGGCGCGGACCTCGCGCTCGACCCGGCAGCCCCCGACTTCGCCGACCAGGTCCGCGCAGCCACCGGCGGACGCGGCCTCGACTTCGCCTTCGACTGCGCCGGCGTCCCCGCCGTCCGCGACCAGGCCGCCTCCGTACTCGGCCTCGGCGGCTCCCTGATCCTGGTGGGCATCACCCCCCGGCCGCTCACCATCACCGAGGGCCTGACCTTCAACTACCTGCAGAAGCAGGTCCGCGGCCACTACGGCGGCTCCCCCGAGTCCGTCTCCGAACTGGTGCAGCTGACCGCGGCCGGCCGCCTCGACCTGGCCCCCTCCATCACCGACCACATCCCGCTCGTCGAGGCCGCCGACGCCGTCCACCGACTGGAGAACAAGATCGGCGACCCGATCCGCCTCATCCTCGTCCCCTGACGCCCGTCAGCAGGACGACAAGCCACCCTGGGCAGGGGTGAGTGGGCGCCGGTGCGTGAGGGAACACCGGCGCCCACGGCTTTCCGGCAACCGTGCAGAGAAACAACCATGCAGACGACCGACACCCCGGGCCGTACTCCCCAGCGCAAGGATGCGCACTCCAACCGCCGACGCATCCTCGCGACCGCCCGGCAGCAACTGCTGGAGGACCCGGACGCGAGTCTCGACAGCATCTCCCGGGCGGCCGGCGTCGCCCGGCGCACCCTCTACGGACACTTCCCCAGCCGGCATGCGCTGATCGCCGACCTGGCGCGAGAAGCGAGCCACGAGCTCCGGCAGGCGTTCGCCAGGGCCCGTGCCGCGGATGCCGAACCGGCCGAGGCGATGACACGGATGGTGCTGGCGGCATGGACGGTGGGCGACCACTACCGCGTGCTCATCGCCCTGGGACGGCGCCATCCGGGAGAGGACGAGATCCGCACCGTCCTGGCACCGGCCCGCGCGGCAGCCGTCGCAATCCTACGGCGCGGTCAGCGCGAAGGCGTCTTCGCGGACCACCTTCCAGCCCCCGTCCTCGCCCAAGCACTGGAGGCACTGCTGCTGGCCCTCGCCGAGAAGAACGCCGCACGCCCGTGGGCGGACCCCACTGGTGGGGCCGCGGCAACGGCGTTCCTCGTCGCCGCCGGCGTAGCACCACAGCGGGCCGCGCTTCAGGTCCAGGGGTTCGTCAGGCGAGACCGGGCAGGGGGCGACGGGTGACCTCACGGGCGTCGCCCGCAGCGAGGCCGAGCATGCGCAGGACCATCTCGGCCAGGTCGGAGGCGGCCTCGTCGCCGTCGAGGTCCGGGCGGTCCAGCCGGAGCGCCACCAGGGACAGCAGGGTGCCGCCCAGGGCGGACAGCGCGGTGGTGGCGTTGCCGCAGGTGAAACGGCCCGAGGCGATACCGATCTCCAGGTCGCGCAGAGCGCGGGGGGCGAGGCCGCTGTCGGAGTGGATGTGGGCCAGGCCGCGGTCGCGCAGGATGCGCATGAGTTCCGGGTGGGAGTCGGCCATCCGGGCGGTGAGCCGGAAGCCGACCGCGACCAGCTCGGCCGGGTCGTCGATGCCTTCCACGCGCGCGTCGATGACCTGCCCGAACTCTTCCAGGGCATCCGTCACCGCCGCGTCGAACAGCTCCGTCTTCGACTCGAAGTGGTTGTAGAAGGACCCGAAGCCGACATCGGCGCGCTCGGCGATGGCCTGGATGCTGGCGCTCGTGTCCCCGGTTTCCGCGAGGATCTGCCGGGCCGCGCGGACGAGCGCCTGGCGGGTCTCGGCACGGCGTCGCTCGAAGCGGTTCCTGGGCGGGGCTGACGTCGGCATACGGCCCAGTGTAACCGCCGCCACGATGACACTGCCATTACTGATGAGATCCTCAATTATTTGGGCTGTACCTATTGACGATGCGAAACAGCAGAGTTGATGATTTCCTCATTACGGCAGTGTTGCTTGGAGGACACCATGTCCCACATCCCCGTTGACGAGGGCGGTCCTCTGACGCCCCACCAGGACCTCCACAGTGAGCAGGGCGCCCTGCGCGGTGAACACCCCGGACGAGCCCGGAATCCGCTGATCAAGGTGGCGGACCTTGCCTGGCTGGAGTTCGAGAAGCCGGACCTGGACCGGGCCGAGGTGTTCGCCCGTGACTTCGGCTTCGCCATCGCCGCCCGCACCGATCACGAGTTGTGGCTGCGCGGCACGTTCGCGGGCTCTCCCTGCATGGTCATCCGGCGTGGGCGCGCGTCCCGCTTCCTCGGGCCGGCGTTCCGCGCGGCCGAGCGGGCCGATGTGGACCGGCTGGCCGCCGCCGTCGGACACACCGTCCGGGACATCGACGTCCCCGGCGGTGGTCGGTCGGTCGCCCTGTTCGATCCCTCGGGAGTCCCGGTCCGGGTGGTGCACTGCGCCGAACCGCTGCCCGCGCTGCCCGAGCAGGAGCCTGTGATCCTGAACTTCGGCACGGACCACCGTCGCACGAACTCCACTCAGCGCCCCCCGCGCGAGCCGTCGCGCATCCAGCGCCTCGGTCATGTGGTGCTGGAGACCCGGTCGTTCATCCGCACCCTGGACTGGTACCTGGAAACCCTCGGCATGATCGTGTCGGACTTCCTGTTCCTGGACGGGCAGCGCCAGCGCGGGCCGACCATGGCGTTCATCCGCTGCGACCAGGGCAGCACGCCCGTGGACCACCACACCCTCGCCCTGCACCTCGGGCCGGGCACCGGTTACGTCCACTCCGCCTACCAGGTCACCGACCTCGACTCCATCGCCGCCGGCGGGGAGTACCTGGCCGAGCGCGGCTACCGGCGCAGCTGGGGGATCGGCCGGCACATCCAGGGCAGCCAGCTCTTCGACTACTGGCGCGACCCCGACCGCTTCATGCTGGAGCACTTCGCCGACGGCGACCTGTTCTCCTGCGACCTCGAACCCGGATGGGCACCGATGTCGGCGAGCGGCCTGGCCCAGTGGGGGCCGCCCGTCACCCGCGACTTCCTGGGCACCAACCCCTCCCCCGCCAAGCTCCGCGAGGTCATGACGGCCCTGCGCGACGACAACGAACTCGACCCCGCACGCCTGCTGGGCCTGATGAAAGCGATGAGCTCATGAGCACCAACGTGCTGCGCACCCCCGACGGCTGGTGGGCCGTCCGAAGCGAACGCGCCGTCCGCATAGAGACCAAGGCGGTCACCACCGCGGAACTGCTCGCCGACCGGGCCGCCGTCCGGGAGGCCGCCGCCTCCGGCGAGCGCGGCACGCCTGTCGCCGACCTGGTGGCGCTGCCCCCGGTCACCACCCCCTGCCGAGTGGTCGCCCAGATGGTCAACTACCGCAGCCACGCCAAGGACTCGGGCTTCACGGGTGACATACCGCCCACCTTCTTCCGCAAGGCGTCCGGCTCGGTCAGCGGCCCGCACGACACGATCGTCCGCCCGGCACACGTCAACTTCCTCGACTACGAAGTCGAACTCGGCCTCGTCATGGGCGCGACGCTCCCGGTGGGCACCGTTGTGGAGGAGCAGGACCTTCCTTCGTACGTCGCCGGCCTCGTCCTCACCAACGACGTCAGCGCCCGCGACGTCCAGCTGACCAAGACCCAGTTCTACGAGAGCAAGTCCTACCCGACCTTCACGCCGACCGGGCCGTACCTGACCCTGCTGGAGCCCGAGGACTTCGCCCATCTGCTGAACCTGCGGCTGCGGCTGTCGGTCAACGGCGTGCCGCGCCAGGACCGCACTCTTGCCGACATGATCGTACGACCGGCGCAGGCGCTCACCCTGCTCGCCCGCTTCCAGACCCTCGACCCGGGCGACCTGCTGCTCACCGGCACGCCCGGCGGCACCGCCCTGAAGGCCCCGCCCAAGCCCGTCGAGAAGATCGCCGCCCTGCTGCCGCCCGCACTGAAGTGGAAGGCGTTCTTCAAGGGCCAGGCCAAGAATCCCCTCTACCTGCACGACGGTGACCTCGTCACCGCCACGATCGCCACCCCCGACGGACGGATCGACCTGGGCGAGCAGCGGACCGCTGTGGCGGACGCGAGGTGAACGCCGCAGCCAGGAGGCCGGTGGTCATCATCGGTGCGGGACCCGTCGGAGTCACGGCCGCGCTCCTGCTCGCCCAGTACGGCGTGCGCAGCCTGCTCCTCGAACGTCACCGGGACGTCTACCCCCTGCCGCGTGCTGTCGTCGTGGACGACGAGGTCCGGCGGATCCTGCAGAGCGTCGGTGTCCACGAGGAGTTCGCCGCCCTCGCCCGTCCGGCGCCCGGCTTGCGGCTGCTGGACGCCCGGCGCCGCGTGATCGCCGAGTTCCGGCGGTCCCTGCACGGACACCACGGCTTCCCGCAGACCAGCATGTTCGACCAGCCCGAGCTGGAACGGGTGCTGCGCGACGCCCTCGCCCGCCGCCCCGAGTGCGAGCTGCGGGGCGGGGTGGAGGTCGTTTCCGTCAGCCAGGACACCGACGGAACGGCTCCCGTCCGGGTCACCTTCCGCCACGACGGCAGCGACGAGGACGAGCACGTGTGGGCCGATGCCGTCCTCGGCTGCGACGGCGCCGGCAGCCTCACCCGCGACGCCATCGGCGCCGCATGGGAGGACCTGCACTTCGAGGAGAGCTGGCGGGTCATCGACGTGCGCACCAGCCTCCCGGTGCGCACCTGGGAAGGCGCCGAGCAGATCTGCTGCCCCACCCGCCCGGCCACCTTCATGCGAGTCGGCGAGGACCGCTACCGCTGGGAGTTCCGGCTGGCCGAGGGTGAGCCCTTGGACGGCCCGGAAGGGCTGGAGCGGCTGCACGAGCTGGTGGCCCCCTGGGTCGACCTGCCGTCCGCTGCCGACGGGGGCGACGACTTCGAGGTGATCCGGCAGGCGCGGTACACCTTCCGGGCCCGTCTCGCCGACCGGTGGCGCCGGGGACGCGTCTTCCTGTTGGGCGATGCGGCCCACCTCACCCCGCCCTTCATCGGGCAGGGCCTGTGCGCGGGCCTGCGCGACGCCCGCAACCTCACCTGGAAACTCGCCCGCGTCCTTCAGCAGGGCGCGGACGACCGCCTGTTGGACACCTACCAGCAGGAGCGCAAGCCGCACGCCCGCCACGTGATCCGTGTCGCGGTCGCCGTCGGCTGGGCCATGACCGGCGGACAGGACCGCGGTGCGGCCATCCGCCGGGCCGTGGTGGGCGCGGCATGCCGCATACCCCGCGTGACCGCGGCGGTGAGCCGCGACCTCAGCCCCGCACTGACCGCCAATCCGCTGGTACGGCGCCGCCCCCGGCTGACCGGCCGTTCACTGGCCGGCACCTTCTGCCCGCAACCCTGGGTGCTGCACGACGGCAAGCGAGAGCGCCTCGACGACATGCTCGGGGACTTCTTCGCCCTCCTGACCGCTGTGCCGCCCACCCCGCGCATGACGGGCGTGGCCACGGCCCTGGACGCGTCCGTGATCCATGTCGGCGACCTGGAAGACGACGGCACGCTGGCCGCCTGGCTGTCACGCGGCCGGGCGGACGCCGTCCTACTGCGCCCCGACCGCGTCGTGATGGACACCGTCCCCACCGGCACCGGCGACTTCACCGACACCGCCGCCTGGGCTCCCCTGCTGCACAGTGCCCGCCGCCCCGCCGAAGCCCGGCCCGTACCCTGACGAGGAACACCACACCATGACCACCCCGCACGCCACGCCCTGTCCGGAGCCCTTCCTGCCACCCGACCCTCAAGCGGCCGCCGGCAGCCGCATCGCGGACTTCGCCCACTGGGCCACCCGGCACCAGGGCGCCGAAGGGATTTTGCACCCGACCGACTACCACGCCCTGCACCGCTGGTCCGTCACCGACCTGGAGGGGTTCTGGGCGGCGGTGTGGGAGTACTTCGACATCGACGCCGCAACTCCGTACGAGCGGGTGCTCGCCGAGGAGACCATGCCCGGCGCCGACTGGTTCCCCGGCGCCACCCTCAACTACGCCCACCACGCACTGCGCAACCTGCACCCGGACGCCCCCGCGATCACCGCACTGGACGAGACCGGAGCCGCCTACGAGATCACCGGCCGGGAACTGCGCGCCCAGGTCGCCTCCGTCGCGGCCACCCTGCGCGACCTGGGCGTCGGACCCGGCGACCGGGTGGTCGGCTACCTGCCCAACACCCCCCACGCCGTCATCGCCTTCCTCGCCACCGCCGGCATGGGCGCGGTGTGGTCCGTGTGCGGCCAGGACTACGCACCCAAGGCCGCCGCCGACCGCTTCGCCCAGCTCGAACCCACGGTGCTCATCACGGCGGACGGCTACCTCTTCGACGGCACCCGCCACGACCGCCGCGCCGCCTCCCTCGACCTCGCCGACGCCCTGCCCACGCTCAAGGCCACGGTTCTCGTGGATCACCTGGGCCTCGCGTGGCCCGCGACCCGGGCCGCGAGGCCGACGGTTGCCTGGGAGGACGCGGCCGGCCGCACCGAGTACCTCGGGATCACTCCGGTTCCCTTCGACCACCCGCTGTGGATCGTCTTCTCCTCCGGCACCACCGGCCTGCCCAAAGGCATCGTGCACGGTCACGGAGGCGTCCTGCTGGAACACCTCAAGACCCTCGGCCTGCACTGCGACCTGGGTGTCGGTGACCGCCTGCTGTGGTACACCACCACCCACTGGATGATGTGGAACCTGGTCGTCTCCACCCTGCTGACCGGTGCCGCCACCTGCACCTACGACGGCAGCCCCGCGCCGGTGGCGCGCCCGGACGTCCTGTGGGAGCTGGCGGCCCGCCACAAGGTCACCGTCTTCGGCACCAGTCCCCAGTACCTGCTGGCCATGGCCAAGCTCGGCGTCGACCCCGCCGTGCACGACCTGTCGGCGATCCGCGTCATCGGCTGCACCGGCTCCGCCCTGCCCGCCTCCGCCTACCCCTGGGTCCGCGACCACGTCGGCGCAGGCGTCCAGCTGGCCTCCACCAGCGGCGGCACGGACGTCGTCTCCGGCTTCGCCGGCAGCGCCCCCACCACCCCGGTGTGGGCGGGTGAACTGTCGGCCCCCAACCTCGGCGTGGCGCTCGCGGCGTACGACGGCGCGGGCCGGCCGGTCACCGACCAGGTCGGCGAACTGGTCGTCACCCGGCCCATGCCGTCGATGCCGCTGTACTTCTGGAACGACCCCGACGGCAGCCGCTACCGCGACGCCTACTTCAGCGCCTACCCGGACGTGTGGCGGCACGGCGACTGGATCACCCACACCTCCCACGGCTCGGTCATCGTCCACGGCCGCTCCGACGCCACCCTCAATCGCAACGGCGTACGCCTGGGCAGCGCCGACATCCACGACATCGTCGAACGCCTCCCCGAGATCGCCGAGGCCCTCGTCATCGGCGCGGAGGAACCCGACGGCGGCTACTGGATGCCGCTCTTCGTGGTCCTCGCCGACGGGATCGAGCTGGACGACTCCCTGCGCGAGAAGATCCGCGACGCGATCCGCACCGGCACCTCCCCCCGCCATGTCCCCGACGAGATCCTCGCCGTACCGGCCATCCCGCACACGAAGACCGGCAAGAAACTCGAGGTCCCGGTCAAGCGCCTCCTCCAAGGCGCGCCCGCCGAGCAGGTCCTCAACCCCTCCGCGGTCGACGACCCCGACCTGATCGCCTACTTCGCCGGCCTGGGAGCCGAACGCCGCCAGGCCCACCGCCCGCACACCCCCGAAGGCGTCTCGTGATCCTCTCCGCCTCGCTGACCTGTCTCATCGCGTTGGTCTTCGCCCTGCTGGGCGTGGCCAAGATCCTGGCCCTGGGTCCGATGCCCGAGCTGGCCGCCCACGCCGGCTTCACCACTGCGGCCTACCGGGTCATCGGCGGCCTGGAGCTGGCAAGCGCCATCGGCGTGGCCCTCGGCCCGGTCGTACCGCTGTGCGGCGGTCTGGCCGGCATCGGACTGCTGATGCTGCTCGCCGGTGCCGTGACCACGCACGTACGCAAGGGCGACGGGCTGACCAAGCTCCTCCCCGCGGTGACATGCACGGCCCTGGTCGCCTGGTACCTCGTACTCCTCGCCGGCCTCTGACCCGTTCCTGGAGACTGTCGGCGGCCACTCGTCCTGTTAGCGAGCCCACAGCGGGGCTGGCAGACTGACCCTGTGGTTCCGCTGATGGTCGCGGCGGATCAGATCGCGTCCTCATCGCTGACCGGCGCCAGTGTGGTATCAGTCTGCGCACTGCTCTTCACCGTCGCGTCGTTCTGGTGGCTCAACGCCCGACAGGGCCGCCTGCAGGCGTGGGAGCCCCATTCCTTCGCGGCGATCGTCCACGGTTCCACGGCACGCCTACGACTGCCGCTCGTCCTGCACAACACCGGTCCCAAACCGATCGTCGTGCAGGACCTCATCCTGACCTTCCCCGATGAGCCCGCCTCTCATCTGCCCCTCCTGTGGGTGTCCTCCCCGTCCCGGCTCCAACCGGGGCCGGACCAGGAGGCGAAGCTGCCCGCCGGATTCGTTGTGCCTGGCAGAGAAGCGCAACAGCTCTTCCTCGAGTTCGAGGCACCGTTCTCCGGATTCCTCCCGGAGGCCCGTGACTACAAGGTGCAGATACAGGTGCGGGTCGGCCACCACAAGGGATGGCGCCCCCTGCTGACGTTCATCTTGAGGGCCGCCAACATCATCGATCCGGATCACTACACCGTTTACAGCAACGCACCGGTCGAGCTGACGAAGGAAGACCAGAAGAGAGCGGATGCCGCGCTCCTCGAACTGCTGGAAGAACACGGGGAGGGTTCCCCTCCGGGCGGCAGGAGACAAGGGGATCCGCCTGATGACGGCGACGCCGACACGAGCGGCTGATGCCGAGTCCCGAATCGGTGCAGCGCGTGTTCTGTCCCCGGGCATGGTCCGCCGCCGAGAACCTTCCCGGAGCCCGGCGTAGCGTGAAGTGACGGGTGTTCGTCCGGACTCTTGCTGGAGTGAGCGGGTCCGGGGCAGGGGGCTGGGCGGACCTGTGAGCCCAGGGCACGTGCATGATCACGTCCGGTGAGCCGGCAAGGGTGTCGAAGGGTCCGACGCCGACCCCGGCATCGCTCCGCCTGGACTTTCAGCCGGGTTCCTCGCGGACCGAGAGACGAAAGGCCACTCATGCCTCGTTCCATGCGCGCGCTCGTAGCCGTAGCGGCCGGCGAGCCAACCGATGTCCTGCGGCTGGAATCCCGGCCCGTTCCCACGCCGGACGCCGGTCAGGCGTTGATCCGTGTGACGGCGACCCCGGTTCACGCGAGTGATCTGCACGTGCTGCGCGGCCGTTACGGCTTCTCGCCGGAGTTTCCCGCCGTCGGGGGCAACATGGAGTGCGTGGGCCGTATCGCGGACCTGGGCCCGCAAACCGAGGGGCTGAAGGTCGGTGAGCGCGTGGTGGCCGCCGCGATCCCGGCCGTACCCGGGCCCCCGGTGGCGGGCACCTGGCAGGAATACCGCGTCGCCGATACGCACAGGCTGCTGCCGGTCCCCGACCAGCTGAGCGACTCCAGCGCCTGCCAACTCGCCGTCAATCCATTGACCGCGCTCCTCCTCGTCACGCGCGAACTCGACGTACGGCCGGGCGAATGGCTGTTGCAGACCGCCGCGGGCTCCACCGTCGGCCGGCTCGTGATCCAGCTGTCCCGGCATCTGGGGATTCGTACGATCAATGTCGTGCGCCGACGTGCTGCTGTCGAGGAGATCAAAGCACTCGGCGGCGACGAGGTCATCTGTACGGAGGACGAGGACCTGGTACAGCGTGTCGCTGAGATCGCGGGATCGGCCGGCGTGCGGAAGGCCATCGACTGTGTCGCGGGCCCCGTCGGCGCCCAGGTGTCCCAGGCACTGACTCCGCGTGGAGACCTGGTGGTGTACGGCGCGCTCTCCACCCACCGGCAGACCGACCCGGCGGCGCTGACCATTCCGCTCCAGGCCCGCTCGGTCATCTACGAGACCAAGACAGTGCGTGGCTTCTGGCTGAACCGCTGGTTCGGCAGCGCCTCACCGGAGGACGCGCTGCACGCGCTGGCCCAGGTGCGCGGTCTCGTCACCGATGGGGTGCTGAGCATCCGCCAGGGCCGGCCGTTCCCGCTCGAAGCCTTCCCAGAGGCCGTCGCGCTCGCCGAAGCACCCGCACATGGCACCAAGCCACTCTTCGTCTTCGAGGAGGGGACGGTACGAACGTGACAGCCGAGACACGCCATGCTGGCGCAACGGCAGTTCGGCCACGGCAGACTCGAGCCGCCAGGTGAAGCCTCCTCCGTTCGCTCGCCGTGCACTCATGACCGACACCGCACTCATAGGTGCGCTCTGCGATCGTGCGCGCTGACCGCTTCAGAGCGCCCGGCCCCGCCCGGTCGGAGGCGGCACGGCCGGGCGGCGGAAGATCACTCAACGCGTCCGACCGCAAGGTGACACCCCTCAGAAGGAGCGCCATTTCAGCGTCGAGACGACCCGCCGCCGTCCGCGCCAAAACGGCCGCCGTTCACACACCATCCCGGCACGATCTCATGAAACACCAGGTCAGCGTCGTTCTTGAGGCATACGTCGCGCTTCACGTCGTGCACTTCGGGAAACAGATCGAGCACATCCGGCCCCGCCTGGCGTCGAACGAGCCTCACGACCGTACCCATCAGCTTTTCCGCCGGGCCGAGCCGAATCGGGCGGACAGCGACCGCGGCCTCCTCGCCGACCTCCACCACGTCCTGCCCGCAGACAACCGCTGGGAGCACCGTCACGGCTCCGAGATCACCGGTTCCCGAACCGGGATAGCACCACCTGCACCGAGGCTCCTCGTCGCGTGGACGCCATCACGGCGGCCCACTGATGCCGACAACCGCCCCCTGGACGCGCCTGCATTCGTCTGGCCGGGCGGGTCGGACTGCCAAGCCGTCAGGACGAGCGTCATGTGAGCTCGGGACTGCTCTGTGTCATCCCCTCGGAGTCATCCCCTCGGAGATCAGGCCACGTCATGCGCCCGTGAAAACGGGTCGGCCCGACTCGGCCGGAGCCTCAGCAATCAGAAAAACAGCAGGTCATAGACCCTTTCCGGCAGGCTCCAGAATCGCCACGCACTCCACATGATGCGTCATCGGAAAGGTGTCGGCCGGAACCGCATCCGAGAAACCGCAGGTCAGATAGGGTTCCCTACCGCGCCAGGAGAGCCCGCGAAGGTCGCGAGCGTCATATGAGCGTCACGACCGGTGGAATCCAACGGAAGACACAGCCAGGCGCCGTCCGACATCAGATCGGAAGGTCGTCGGGCAGCACCCGGAACACCTTGTGCCGGCCCAATGGGCGGACAGCCCGGAAATCGCGCCGGTCGAGCGTGAGGACAGCGTCGGTGTCGTACTCAGCGGCAAGGGCCACGTTCACCGCGTCCGCGAGGTCCAGGTCCAAGTCGCGATAGCGGGCACGCACCGACTGGGCGACACCCAGATGGTCCTCCGTGATCTCGGGCAGAACGACACGGCCTCGTCGCACCCAGTGGCGGATGTCGTCGACCGCGCTGAGCGCCGCTTCACGGCCCAGCTCGCGCGTGGCGACGTGGTCGATCTCCGCGAGCAGCAGCGGGGACATCACCAGGAGCCCAGCAGCCATGATGGCTTCGTTCGACGCTTGGTGCTCGGGGTGGGCGGAGTCGAGCGCCGCAAGCAGCCCGGAGGTGTCCGCGATGACGACGATCACGCAGCAGTCCCGGGCTCGGCCTCGCGGCGCACCGCATCGGCAACAGCGTCACGCACGTCCTGCTTGCCGGGAGTGCGTCCCGCTCCCCGGAAGGTGCGGGAGAAAAGAGGCTCGTCCCATACGCGGTTGGCCATGGCCGCGAGATGGATGCCCTGGCGGATGATCTCTGCCTCGCTGATACCGCGCCGCTTCGCAGCCTCTTTGATGATCGCGAGATCTTCCGGGTCAGCGTAGACGTTGGTGCGCTTCATCGACATGTACCAAGAGTAGCGTATGTACCATGTCGATGTATGCCCATGACTCGGGGCGCTCCATGATCGATGCTTCCCGACCGGGCAGCAGACGGTCGTATCCCCGACGCGGGCACCGCCGCCATCTGCCGCACACTCCAGCGCACCAGCACTGGCGAACTCACCACGCTGCCCACCAAGACCCGGGCTTCCGAGCGCCGCATCGCCCTCCCCGCCCGCTGCGTCCAGTCGCTGAAGCTCCACCACGAGCAGCAAGCAGCGCGAGCGTGAGGCCGCGGGCACGACGTGGCGGCACGACGGGCAACGTGTTCACCACCGCGCAGGACCGACCGATCGACCCGACCAACCTGACCCGCTCCTTCACCACGCTCCTCCGCAAGGCTGGCCTCCGCCGCATCCGCTTCCGCGACCTCCGCCACTCGACCGCCACCCTCCTCCTGGAACAGGGCGTCGAGCTCGTCGTCATCAAGGAGCTCCTCGGCCACGCCCACATCGGCGTCACCGCCACCGTCTACGCCCACGTCCGACTCCGCCTCTAACACAACGCCGTCAACACCTTCAGCACCGCACTCAACGGCCCGACGATCGCTGAGACAGGCCGCGCCAACGGCGACGAGCCGCCGCCCAGCACCGCCCTCGTCCGCTGATGTTGCCGTCAACTACTGCCGTCAGATACCTGAGAAGCCCCGCTAGGGTATTCCTGGCGAGGCTTCTCGTTTGTCTCGCTACCAACACTAGCGGTGATGGATTTCCGTGACGAGGCGGCGAGGCTACTCCGCAGCACGCGCCGAGTCTTGGCTAATTCATCTCGCGGAACGAGCCTTGATCCACTCCCGCTCGAACTCTTCCGGAGCTATCTCTACAGCATCAAACTCCGGCTGGTCAGAGATTTCTCGAAGATCGAGCGGGAAAGCGACTTCAGAAAGACCGACGCTTGCCGTCTCATGCAATTCGTCTGCCCACTCGACCTTGCCATCCCGGAAGTATTGAATCTTCCGAGTCTCGTATCCGTCTTCGCCAAGCTCACTCAGGTAGAGGACCGGCTCATCCTCAAGATCGTGACTCCATGCCACCCTGACGTACCTCACACTAGTTCCTTCCAGACCCAACGATGCGCCCAGTAAGATCGAGAGGCTCATCGTTGAGTATATAGAACACTCCTGGTCTACCGTGTCGCACATCCAGCCCACGCACGTCGATCGAAATATAGTGCGAGACCTTTTTCCCCAGCCAGGGCACTCGATAGAAGGCGGCGGATAGCTGCCCCGGCCTCTTCGTTCCAGGAGCAATGTCGGTGAGATATTGACCATCGCCAAACTTGGCATCGTTTGGGTTCGCTGCTTGGGTGGACGGGCGAAGCTCCTGGCTCGCCAATATTCCATCATGACCCGCTTCATTGGTGTAGTGATGCAGGACATCGGGAATCTCGTCATTGCAGTTGTGAACCAGCACCGGCGTGGCGCCCGCCAGCACATAGTACGTGTGCAGACCAGGCCGCTCCTACCTGCAAGTTTGCTGGTCAGCGCGCGATTTAACAGTCGCCGGATGTTCGTGCTCGTGCGCTGGAGTCTGCCGGTGTTGCCGTCACTACTGCCGTCAGTGGTCGACACCGCCTGGGGAATTCCAGGAATTCCGAATGCGTGTCAAGCGGCTTTGTCGTGCGGGGTGAGGCTGATGGTCAGGTCGGCGCCGAGAGCCTGAGCCAGGCGGCGCAGGAGGGGAAGCGTGGGCACGGTCCCGCCGGCTTCGAAGCGGGAGACCTGCGGCTGTTTCATCCCGCACCGCTTGGCCAGCTCGGCCTGGGACAGCCCGAGCTCGATGCGCCGGTCGTGGACGAGTTGCCCGAGCTCACGGGCGAGCGCGGAAGGCGGGTCTTGCATGGTTCCTCCCCGCCTCAGGCCGCTGGGGCGACGATGGTGACGGTGGGCTCGTCTCCGCCGGCGAGGTGCACGTCCACCGTGAGGTCCAGTGCGCGGGCCAGGCGCATGATGACCGCGATGGGCGGCAGCTCGGTGGCCGTCTCGATGCCTTCGATGTCATCGACGTCGACGTGCATGCGCTCGGCGAGGTCGGCCTCGCTCAGGCCCAGCTGTTTACGCCGGTCGTAGACGGCCTTACCCAACGTCATGGCAAGGCCGGCCTCTTCGTAGACCCGGTCGTACTCGGGGTCAGCGTCCAGGTGTTCGCCCAGCAGCTGGCGGTGGCGGCGGGTCCTCCATTCGCTGTGGTTCATCGGTTCTCCTTGAGGTTTCGGCTGTAGAGGTCGTGCTCAGCAGCGGCTTCATGCTCTGCCTCGCACAATCGCTGTGCGGCGTGGGCGCGGTCCACTTCGGCCTGCTCGCGCATCTTGGTCTTGCGGAACACGGTGAGCAGCACCACACGTCGGCCGGGCGCCAGCCAGTAGGTGATCCGCTGATGGGCATCGCCCAGGCGGAAGCGCAGCTCGCGGAGCTTGCCGCCCAAATGGCGGGAGTGCGGTTCGTCGAGGGTTGTGGGCTGCTCGGCGAGCAGGTCGGCGACGCGTTCGGCCTGCGTGTAGTGATGGGCGGGAATGTTCTCCAGCCACAGCCGCACCTCCGGCTCGATCTCGATCGAGTACCGCCCGCTGTCCATATCGCCGATGATATACGGCACGGGGTGCGAGAGCGCGAATACATAGTTCAGGTCGTGTGCCGTCGCCGCGACCGCAGCCACTCCAGCGTCGCACACCCACGTACTCCCCCTCCTCGTCCTGATGCCACGGCGCCGCCCGCAAACCAGCGGCAACCTGCCGAGGCGGTGCAGGGTCAGGCCCGAGCGGGAGAGGCAGTGTACTGCCGGGCTGGTGCGTCGCCCAGTCTGGCGGCGCGGGGCCGGGGCGGGAGGAGTCGGCCCCCGACGGGCGGCCGAGCTTCGCCCCCGCCGGAGTCAATGCCGACCACCGCGCTCGGCAAGTCCGGCGGCGGGCGTGAGGGTCGGCCCCCTGGTCGGCCCTGTGCCTGCGATCCGGCCGTAGGACGGTCGTGGGCGACAACTTGCTCCGCCAGGAGCCCAGTTACGGTCAGCCCGGCGACCAGGCAGATTGCCGCTCCGGCAGCCCAGGACCACCCCCGACTGCCGGGGCGGCTCGCCACCTGCGGCGTAGCTGGCCTCCCGATTGAACGGCGGGTTTGTCGGCGACGGCGGTCAGCCTCGGCGGGCGGGCCCGCCTTGAACCTCGAAGAGAAAATCTGCACGCAGGCCCCGGGCCACCCCGGGCCACGCGCCACGGCGGATCAGTGGCCCCGCTCGCTGACGTCCGACTCCAAGGCCTCGACGCGGCCACGAAGGTCGGCGATCTGCTGAGCAGCCTCGGCCAGCGCTCGTTCCAGCGCCTCGACGCGGGCCGTCGTCCCGCCGGCGGGTGCGGTCGCCTCCGGACCGTCGGGGCCATCGGGGTAGTCGCGGTGGGCGACGAAGGCGCCCTTGCCGGGGCGGGAGACCGCCCACCCGTCCTGCTTCAGCAGGGCCATGGCCTTCTGCACGGTCAGGCTCGACGCCCCGAACTCCCGCATCAACACGGCCTGCGTCGGCAGCGCGTCACCCGGCCGCAGCCCACCGGAGCGGATCCGCTCGCGCACGGTCTCGGCGATGACCTCGAACGTCAGCGGTACCCCGCCACCCGCCGGCCTGCGCCCGCGCCGCCCCACCACCACGCCGCTCACCCCGCTTTCCACGCCCTCTACCAGCACAATCCAGCCCGTCCAAACCGGGAAACCGGCCCCACACTACCCGCGTCCCACCACCCGCAAGAAAGGTGCACTGCTGCTCGCGGCCGTGCTGGCCGGTGTGACGCTCCTCCTGGTCGTGGTGCGCTACGTGCGCGCCGACCGGGGCACGCGGGCCAGCATGCGGCAGGCCGTCCGGGTCCGCTGGGGCTGGATGCGCCTCGCCCGGATGGCCGGACTGACGGTCACCGACAAGACCCCGGGCCTGCTCGCGCAGATCGCCGCGCAGAAGGACGGTGCCACCCCCGCGCCCCGGGTCCTGACGCCGAAGATCAAGGTGAAGCCGGACCAGTTCGGAGTCATCGTGCGGGCCAGGACGCTGCCGCAGGTCGGGGTGGAGGAGTACCAGAAGTCGGCCCGGTTCCTGGCGGACGCCTGGCGGTGCACGCGCGTGTCCGTGCTGCCGGATGGCCCCGGCAAGGTGGTGATCCGGGGCGTGCGCTCCGATCCGCTGACCACGCCGACCACCCACCGGCCCACCGGCAGACCGCTCACGAACCTGACGCGCTGGGAGCTGGGCGTGGACGAGTACGCCGCGAAGGTGTGGGTGTCCCTGGCGAACGTGCCCGGGGTGACGGTGGCCGGCGTCCCGGGTGCGGGCAAGACCTCGGGGGTCAACAAGTTCGTCTGCGACTTTGCGCCGTCGGCCGCCGTGCAGATCGCGACTGCGGACGGCAAGGTGTCGCGGGCCTCGGAGGGCGACTACGCCGACCTGGTCAAGCGGATGTTCGCGTTCCTTGATGAGGCGAACGCGCTGTTCAAGCGTCTGGTGGATCTGCGTAAGCGGCGCTCGGCAACCATCCGTGAGGTACTGGGCGTGAAGAACATGTGGCACGTCGGCCCCTCTCCGGAGTGGCCGCTCACGGTCCTGATCATCGATGAGGCGCACACGTACTTCCGCGAGTACAAGGGCAGCGACGCCGCCACGAAGCGCTTGGCCGCGTTGACGGCGGAGAACGCCCGGCTGGTGGAGGACCTGGTCAAGAAGGGCCGCAGCGTCGGCATCCTGGTGATCCTGATCAGCCAGAAGACCACCGGCGACGCCATCCCCACCTTCATCCGCGACGTGTGCCCCATTGGGCTGTCCTTCGCGCAGAAGACGGTGGAGGCAGCGGTGGCTGCGCTGGGTGAGGACATCCGCAACTGGCCCGACGCCAGCCCGGTCACCTTGCAGGACCCCGCCTACGTCGGCGTCGCGGTGATGGCGATGCAGGGCCGCCCCGGCTACACCCGCATCCGCACCCCCTACGTCTCCGACACCGACGCCGCCCGCGTCGCGGAGGCCACCTCCCACCTGACATCTGACCCGGACCTGTGCCCGGACACCCTCCTCCGCTCGACCGGCCGGACGGCAACGCCCGCGCCCTCACTCACCAAGTGATCCCGAAAAGCCCACGTCAGAAAGGAGGTTGAGAACATGGCGGAGGAACGGTTCACCCGGCGCACCGTGACCGTGGTCATGGCGGTCATCGCGGCCCTGGCCTTCGTCTTCTCCTTCGGTAACGTCTGGGATCTCGCCCTGCGGCTCGGCGTCCCCCGTCCGATCGCGCCGCTGATCGCCCCCATGGTGGACCTGTCCGTCGTCGGCCTCCTGGTCGCCCTGCGCTTCCTGGCCCTGCGCGGCATGTCCAAGGCGGAGTTGAGGGCCGGTACCCGGCTACTGCACCTGTGCGGGCTGCTCACCCTCGCCCTGAACACCGCCGAACCCCTGCTGACCGGACGCTACGGACGGGCCTGCCTGGACACCGTCGCCCCGCTCCTACTCCTCGGCTGGGGCCACGTCGGCCCCGCCCTCCTAGCCCAGTTCCACACCCCCGCCGCCCCCACCCCGCATCTGGAGGACGCCACCACTCCCAGCTCCGTGCCGGTGCCGGACGAAGCACCCGCACCCGAACCAGCACCCCCGGCCCCCGTTCCGGTCTCTGTCGCCTCGCCGACCGAGGAACCGTCGACCGCCCCGGCTCCCGCCGCCGTCACCCAGACGGCCCGACCCGCCTCCGGCCCGGCCCTGCCTGCCGCCCTGCTGGACGCGGCCCGGCGCATCGCGGACACCCACCGTGCCGAGCACGGGACCCCGATCACCGCCGCCCACCTGGGCGCGCGCATGGGCATCGCCCTCCCGGTGGCTACCGCCGCACTCTCTCAGATCTGAGCCCCGGCCCTCGCCGGCCGCATCCCCTCCTGGACCCCACGCCCACCCGATGGGCCTGATTCGTCATGCCCCGAGCAGCACCAACACGCCTTCCCTCCTGGCTAGTTGCTGCTCGGGGCCGCCCACCCGACAGAAGGGACACGCCCCGAATGGTCACCCTGGACCTGCGCCACGTGGCAAGCCCCGCCGTACGGGACCTGCTCCACCTCGTCAACCAGCCCGACTTCGACCGCGCACAGCAGCAGATCGAACGACTCGGCGGCTGCACCGAACCCGTCCGCCTGACCGGCCAGACGACCACCGTTGATACCGCGACCGGTGAGGTACTGCGCTTCTACGCCTCTTCCGAGGAGCCCACGGGAAGCCTGCTCACCGGGTGCGGGAACCGCCGCGCCTCCCGCTGCCCGGCCTGCTCCCGCCTCTACGCCGCCGACACCTACCACCTCATCCGCGCCGGCCTCTCCGGAGGCAAGACCGTCCCCGACGCCGTCCGCACCCACCCCCGCGTCTTCGCCACCCTCACCGCCCCCTCTTTCGGCCCCTTCCACAACCGCCCCGACGCCCGGCCCTGCCGCTGCGGCACCCGCCACGAGCCCACGGACCCGCTGCTCGGCACGCCGCTCAACCCGGCGACGTACGACTACACGGGAGCCGTCCTCTTCAACGCCCACGCCGGAGCCTTGTGGGCACGCTTCACCACCTACCTGCGCCGGGAGCTCGCCACCCGGCTTGGACTGACCCAGAAGGCCGCCCGCTCCGTGCTGCGGGTGTCCTTCGCCAAGGTCGCCGAGTATCAGAAGCGCGGCCTGGTCCACGTCCACGCAGTGATCCGCCTCGACGGCCCGGACGGCAGCACGCAGCCCCCGCCGTCGTACGCCACCGTCGCCGTGCTCACCGACGCCATCCGCGCCGCCGCACCCCGCGCCCGCATCTCCGTCACCTCGGACGCGATCGGGGAACGCGAACTCACCTGGGGCCAACAGCTCGACGTACGCGAGATCGCCGCCTTCGACACCGACAGCGAACTCACCGACCAGGCAGTCGCCGCCTACGTGGCCAAATACGCCACCAAATCCGCCGACGCCTCCGGCGCCCTCGACCGCGCCCTGTACTGCCGTCCCTGCCAGGGACGCGGCGCCACCCTCCTGCCCCACGGCACCCCGCTCCCCTGCACCACATGCGACGGCACCGGACAGGCCCGGCCCCTGCCCCGCCTCGGCGTTGCGCGGCACGTCCGGCAGATGATCCGCACCTGCTGGGAGCTGGGCAAGCTGCCTGAGTTCGCCGACCTGAAGCTCTGGAAGTGGGCACACATGCTCGACTTCCGAGGCCACTTCTCCACCAAGTCCCGCAGCTACTCCGTCACTCTCGGCGCGCTGCGCGACGCCCGTCGCACCTGGCGGACCGAACGCGCCCGCGCCCACGCCAGCCTGCCCGAGTCCGGCCCGACGACCACGCTCGTCGTCGGTCACTGGGACTACCTCGGCTCGGGCTACAGCCCCGGCGCGGCCCTCCTCGCGGCCGACGTCTGGCATCGCAAGGAACTGGAACGGCAGTTCGCGGCCGAAGGGGGTTGTTGATGGCCTCGCCCCCGCCCGCCGTCCTCCACGCGGAGGCGGCACCGGTGCTGGATCTGCTCACAGTGACCCAGGTGATGGCCCGCCTCCAGCTCGGCCGCTCCGCCGTCTACGACCTGCTCCGCTCCGGCCAACTCGCCTCAATCACCCTCGGCCGCGCCCGCCGCATTCCCGCCCGCGCACTCACCGACTTCATCCGTGCCCGCCTCGAACAGGAAGCCGCCTGATGACCACGTCGCGCCCCACCTCATCCCGCCGCACCCGCTCCCGCGCCAACGGCGACGGAACCGTATATCAGCGCAAGGACGGCCGGTGGGAAGCCGCCGGGTACGTCCTCGCCCCCGGCAACACCCGCCGCCGCGTCCGCGTCTACGGCACCACCCGCAAGAATGCCCTGGCCAAGCTCACTGAGAAGATCGCCGCGAGCAACCTTGGCTTGCCCGTCGCGGCATCCGACTGCACCGTCAGCACGTACCTGACGTACTGGCTGAACGGCATCGCCGTCCACCAGGTCCGCGAGAACACGCACACCCGCTACGCCGCCTGCATCCGCCTCCACCTCATCCCCGGCCTCGGCGCCAAGAAGCTTGCCCGGCTCACCGCCCGCGACGTCCGCACCTTCCTCGACCGCCTCCGCGTCACCTGCCAGTGCTGCACCCAGGGGCGGGACACCGACCGGCGTACCTGCTGCGCCATCGGCCAGTGCTGCAACAAGCGGCTCTCCCCGCTGACCGTGACCTACGTCCACTCGGTCCTCAAGTCCGCCCTGGAGCACGCCGTCCGCGAAGACGACCTTCCCCGTAACGTCGCCCGAAATGTCAAGACCCCCGCGCCCCGCCCCCGGCGCTTCAAGCCGTTCACCGCGAGCGAGGCCCGGCAGTTCCTCCACGCAGCCAGCAGCGACCGGCTCCACGCCCTGTACGAACTCGCCCTGCGCACCGGGCTCAGCAAGGGCGAAATCCTCGGGCTGCACTGGGACGACCTCGACCTCAACACAGGAACCGCCGCCATCCACCGTTCCCTCCAGCGCACCCGCACCGGCGGCCTGACCGTCATGCACACCAAGACCCGCGCCTCCGAACGTCGCATTGTCCTCCCCACCGAATGCGTCAACTCGCTGAAGACTCACCGGGAACAGCAGGAGGAAGCACGCCGGGCCGCAGGCACAGGCTGGACGGACAGCGGCCTCGTGTTCACCACCCCCACCGGCAGCCCTCTCGAACCCGCCAACCTCACCCGCAGCTTCAGCCGACTCCTCAACCGCGCAGGACTTCGCCGCATCCGGTTCCATGACCTACGGCACTCGACCGCCACCCTGCTCCTGGAACAGGGCGTCGAGCTCGTCGTGATCAAGGAACTCCTCGGCCACGCCCACATCGGCGTCACCGCCGGCGTCTACGCCCACGTCCGACTCCGCCCCCAACGCCAAGCCATCGACACCCTCGGCAACGCCCTCGGTCAGGGCGACGGTGCCCCCGATGACCCACCCACCGCAGCCGTCGTCCGCTGACGTTGCCGTCAGCGTTGCCGTCAAGACGCCCGAAAGCCCCACCGGCACCACTGCCCGTGGGGCTTTCGAATTCACACTGCCAGGCTACGTCCGCGGCATCAGAAGAACGTTCTGGACACTGCCCTCAGAGAGCCACTCCTCAGATTCGTGAAACTCTACAAGTTCGCGAATCGCGACCCGAACGCCTGGATCGATTGACCGAATAGCTTCATTGAAGGCATTCACCGCCACAGGGCCAGCCTGGGCCAGGATTAGCAGAACATTCCCACTCCCATCCTGGGGGATGGAAAGAAGTTCCTTGGCCGCATCGGCCACTCCCTGACCGAGATCCGCCCGAGGGAAGCGATCCAAAGCTGCATGCGCCGCCTGGTAGGCCCCGTAATCCTCCTCAGCCTTCAAGGAAGAAACGATCGCAGCGACACCAGCTGGGCCTTCGTCGCCGGTCACCGAATCAGCCAGCTCGACATAACGATTCCACCGACGCTCAGCCTCATCGGGAGGAGTGACCTCGTCATCGTCTTGCACGAGGTCACCACACTCAACGATCTCAACTTTCCAGTCCGACGACACCCGAATCTCACTTCTTTCTCTGCAACATCTAGGGATTCTGTCGATCTGTGGCCCATTTTCGAAGGGCCTTATTCTGACTGAGGCTCATCCACATCTCCGTGATCGCCTCATCGTATTTGTTGCCGAAGCGGGCGCGAATGTCATCTACGTCCATTTGTATGGCGCCTCGGAAATCGCCAGCGTCTATCAGTTCTTTCTGCCTCATGCGCCAAGCCTTCGAGGCGAGTGATGACCCAGTGCTGTAAACCGCGCGATGGTCGGCGTAATCCATCCGAATCGACGGTCCGCTGTACTTACTGAGAGGGCTGGATGCGTTGGCAGGGATATGATTGATCTCATTTCCTGCTCCAGCAGGTTGCAAATCCCCATACTTTCCGCCGTTCGCGGTGCCGCAGTTGTGAACGAGGACCGGCGCGGCCCCGGCGAGTACATAGTACGTGTGCAGGGTGCCGACGGTGAGGTCGTAGGTGGTGTGGTGCTGGTGGAAGTTGTGGACCTTGGTGACCAGCACGGTGGTGCCGTCGGGCTGGCGCAGTTCCGTGCCGGGGGTGAGGTTGTGGGCGTCGGTCCAGCGGTGGTGGGTGGCGTCCCAGAAGGGGTGGTGCCAGGTGGTGGTGAGGGTTTCGGTGTGGTGCTTGGTGTGGTGGGGCGGGCCGCGGGTGGGGGCCGTGTCGAGGGTGAGGGTGGTGAAGTCCTTGTCGGTCGTGGTGACGATGACCTGCTGGACCTTCTCGGGTGCCGTGACACCGGTCTGCGGGTCGGTGGCCAGGACGGTGTCGCCGGGTTTGATGTCGCTGATGGGTTTGGAGGTGCCGTCGGCGAGGCGTACCGCGGTGGCGGCGACGAAGCTGTGGACGGCGCAGGCCACGCCTTCCGCGGCGTCGGTGCCGGCGCTTTCCGCGACTCTGGCCTCTTCTATGGCGTGTTCGGCCTTGAGGGCGTCCTCGGCGAGTCGTGCGGCTTCTTCGGCGTCCTTGACGGCGGTGTAGGCGCGGTCGAGGGCGCGCCAGATCGCCAGGGCCTCGATGCCCACCTTGATGGCTTTGAAGACCTTGCCCCACGGGACCGCGGTGAGGGCTGTGTTGATGCAGCCCATGACGTCGCCCTTGGTGAAGCAGTTGTAGGCGTCTGTTACGCCGATGACGTCGGCGACCATGTTCAGCAGGCGGTGCTTGAGGCCGCCGGCCTGCTTCTTGGCCGCCGCGACCGTGGCGTCGGCCGTGGCTTTGGCGCGGGCGACCGCGCGGGACTCGGCCTGGGGGTCGTAGGTCTTCTTGCTGATGTTGCCGCCGCTGTAGCCGATGGAGTGGCCGTCGGAGCAGTGGCCGTGGTGGCAGACGGCGCTGTTGTGGCCGGCGCCGCCGGGGTCGACGGGGCCGGTGTCGACGTAGCGCTTGGGGTTGCTCTTGCTGGTGCCGGTGCCGCCGATGGGGTAGCCGATGCCGCACTGGTCGGCCATGCACAGACCCGAGGGGTCGGACTCGGTGACCGGGGAGTCGCCGGCGTAGTCGTAGGCGTTCCAGGTCTGTGGTGAGCCGGGGTCCAGCAGGGGGTCGGGGCTGAGGAAGCGGCCGATGACGGGGTCGTATTCGCGGGCGCCGAGGTTGGTCAGGCCGGTGTTGTCGTCCTGGGTGCCGCCGACGTAACCGCGCTGTCCCGCTGTCCAGGTTCCGGACTGGTCACGTGACTCGCCGAAGGGCTTGTACTGGCGGCGGGTGACCGCCTGGCTCTGGGAGTCGACGGCCAGGGTGCTGGTGCCCTGCCGGTCGGGGATCAGATAGGTGACGTGGCCGTCGGAGGAGTGGGTTGCGACCGTCTGCCCGGCGAGGGAGATGTAGCGGATGCCGTCACAGCTGGTGGCGTTCTTCTTGAGGGTGATCTCCTCGTCGCCGGTATAGAGGGTGGTGGCGTCGGGGCTACGGCGGATCAGGAGGCTGCCGTCGGCGTCGTACAGGTATGTCGTGTCGCCCGCGCTGCCGGTGGAGGACAGGTCGGACAGCCGGCCCTCGTCGTTGTAGGTGAAGGTGTCGGTGCCCGAGCGGGTGGTGCGGGTGTGGACGTTGCCGTCCTCGTCGTAGGTGTAGGCGTTGGTGGTGTCGGACGCCGAGTCGCCCGGTACCACCTTGTCCACCTGGGACACGGCGTGGGCAGGGCCCTTGCCCGCGGCGAACGGGGTGTAGCTCGACGTCGCGTCGTGGCTGGTGTCGCCGGTGGTGTCGTGGTCGACCTGGGTGGCCCGGGCGCCGGTGGCGTCGTAGGTCCAGGACTGCCAGTACGGTGACGGGCCGCCGACCATGGAGGAGGCTGCGGGGGCGGGAGAGGCCGCGCAGGCGTCGGTGGCTGTCCAGGCGGACTGCAGGCGCTGCGCCCAGTCGTAGGCGAAGCACTGGGTGTCGGTCTGGCCGGTCTCCAGTTTGTCCGTGATCCTGGTGACGTTCCCGGACGGCTGGTACGCGTAGGAGGTCTGGTCGGCGATCGCGGCGCCCGACTGGGTCACGGTGGTGGAGCCGGTGAGCCGGTGGGTCTGGTCGTCGTAGGTGAGGGTCTGCTGGGCGAAGTTGCCCGTGGTGCCGTAGGTGAACTGGTAGGGCTCGTCGAACTCGGTGTAGGTGAGCTTGTTGACGTACTCCCAGCCGTTGACCCCGCCGACGGCGACGGGGCGGCCGAAGGCGTCGTAGGTGTAGGCGACCGTCTCCTGCGGGAGGTTGACGGTGGTCGGGTCCTGGTCGGTGTAGCTGGAGACGGTTCCCGTCAGGTTGTAGTGGTTCTGGTGGATGTAGTTCCCGGCCAGGGCGCCCTCGGTGGAGGGGACGACGAGTTGGGTGGCCTGGACCCAGCCGTGGCTGTCGTAGCCGAGGATCTTGTCCGTGTAGGCGGCGCCGCCGGTGCCGCCTACGTAACGGGTGGAGGAGGTCGGCTCGCCCTTCTTGAGCGTGTCGTAGGTCCACGACGCCAGTTCGTTGGCCGTCGACGGCTGGGCGCCGCCGGTGATGTCGTACTCGGCCTTCTTGCGGCCCATCTCGTCGTAGGTGTACGCGATGGTCTTGCCGCGGTTGTCGGTGGTGCTGAGCAGTTGGCCGGCGTTGTCGTAGGCGGAGGACGAGGTGCCGGTGTCGGGGTCCGTCTGGGAGGTGCGGCGGCCGAGCAGGTCGTAGCCGCTGCTCCAGGTGTGTCCCTGGTGGTCGTCCTGGCCTGTCTGGTGGCCTGCCGCGTCGTAGGTGTAGCTGACGGTGTCCGCCGTACCGGTGGGTGTGGTGCCGTGGTAGCGGAGCAGCTCGACGAGCTGACCGCGTGCGTCGGTGAAGGTCGTGGTGGGCGTGGCGCCTTGCGGCGGGGTGACGTCGACGCGGTCGGAGCCGGGGTAGGCGGTGGTGGTCCGCCAGGTCTCGGAGGCGAAGTGGTAGGCGATCGACGCGGCCACGCGTCCCGCGCCGTCGTAGACGGTGCCGGTCTGTGAGGGGGTCTGGTTGTCGGGTGCGTCGACCAGGGTCGCGGAGGGGGCGCCGGAGTTGTAGTAGGCGTCGGAGGTGCTGACCGGCCATCCGTGGCTGTCGTAGACGGTGTCGGTGATGGTGCGGCCGCCGTCGACGGTCGCGGTCTGGGTCTCCCTCGGCCGCAGCATCGAGTCGTAGATGGCGATGGAGCTGCGGTAGGTGTTGTCGTCGTCGAGGGTCTGGGTGGTGACCGAGGACGTGGTGTCGGGGGTGAGGTTGTAGCTGTATTTGGTGTTGGGGTTGTTGGAGGTGGAGAAGCCCGGTTTCCAGACGGCGGTGAGACGGCCCAGCGGGTCGTAGGCGCTGGTGGTGGAGTAGCCGGCCGCGTCGGTGGTCTTCAGGTCGAGGCCGCGGGCCGGGTCCAGGGTGGTCGTGGTGGTGAAGCCGGTGGTCTGCCCGGTGACCTTGGGCTTGGTGACCGTGACGGAGGTCGGGGCCGCTCCGGTGGCCGGGCTGTAGGCGGTGGTCGTGGTGCGGTTGTCGCCGTCGGTCTCGGTCAGCTCGCGGCCGTAGGCGTCGTAGGTGTTCTTCAGGGCGGTGATGTAGTGGACGGTGCCGTCGGCCGCCACAGAGTCGGCCTTCTGCACCATCGTCACGTCGCCCTTGGTGGGGACCGCCGTGTTGTCGGTGGCGTTGTCGAAGAAGGTCAGGTCGTCACTGACCAGGTCCTGTGGGTAGGCCGGGGTGGCCGAGCAGCCGACTGAGACCTCCTGGACCCGGCGCGGCATGGGCAGCGTGGCGCCGTCGGAGTCCTTGGCGTACCAGGTGCGGGTGCAGGTCTCGTCACCCGGTGTGTCGGCGTCGCCCTTGTCCTCCACGGCGGTCGGCAGACCGGTGGAGTTGTCCAGGGTGTAGTCGATCTCCGTGGTCTGCTTGGTTCCGTCCGCCTTGGTGGTGATCGTGCGGACCCGCTGGGTGTTGGCGCGGCGGGCGATCAGCGGGTCGAGGCCGCTCTTGGTGCGCGACTGGGTCGCCGTCGGGGCCGAGTTCCAGGGGTCGGTGATGCCGTCCGACAGCAGTGCTCCGCCGTCGCCGTTGTACGACTGCGCTTCGAAGGTCTGGCCGGCGAGCCAGTCGGAGTCCTTCTGCGTGTCGTCGCCCGTGCTGTCCTTGAGGGTGACGCTGCGGGTGCCGGAGGAGGTTTTGTCGCCGTCCATGCCGCGGAAGAAGGTCTCGCGGGAGAGGGTGATCTTCTCCGGTGCGGTGCCGGTGCGGGTCTCGACCGTGCCGTAGCCGCGCCACTGGTTCCAGGTGCGGTACTTGGCCTGGGTGAGCGGGTCGTCGTTGTAGTGCCAGGCCGGGTCGCCGACGTAGGTGTAGGAGGTCTGGACGGGAAGGCCGTGCCCCTTGGGGTCCTGGACGGTGACTGTGTTGACGACGAACTTGTTGAACCAGTCCAGCTGGGGCGTGGTCTGCCCCGGTGGTGTCCAGTACTGCGGATAGCAGCGGTAGGTGTTGCCGTCCTCGCTGGAGGGCAGCACCTGGGTGCCCGCGCGGTGGCACTGGGGTGCGCTGTAGTTGACCGTGATGACTTCGCCGGACTCGGTGGTGAGGGTGGTCATCCGGTAGCGGGTGATGGGCTGGTAGCCGTCCAGGCCGTCGACCCGGTTCGCGAGCGCCTGCCCGGCGAACTGCACCGGGGGCAGGTCCAGACTGCCGCCGTCCTTGCCGGTGTGGACGATCTGGCTCAGCCACAGCGACGGTGTGGTGGTGTCCCCGGTCGCCGGAAAAGTGTGGGTCAGCGACCAGGCGTCCACGTCCTGGTAGGCGGTGCCGACCAGGACCTGGGTGCGGATGCCCGTCAGGCGCCGGGTGGTGTAGAAGGCCGGGCCGTGGTTGTCGCAGCTGCCGGAGGACGAGCAGACCTGGTCGACGGGGACGTCCGGCCAGTGCGAGGCGTTAGCGGTGGTCATCTTCGACGCGGCGCAGTCGAAGGAGGAGTCGGGCAGACAACGCTCGGCGGTGTCGAAGAAGACCTGGGCCATGGCCGGTGCGGTGCTGTCGTAGACCTTGCCGTCCGACTGGCCGTACTGGATCTTCGACAGGTAGCCGCCGCGGGTGTACGGCGTGGGGGTGGTGGAGTTGTCCCGGCCGTAGTAGTTGGTCTCGGGCGTGTACCAGTAGCTGATGGCGTTGCCGTGCCGGTCGACGGTGTAGTCGAGGTTCCAGCGGTATGCCTGCTGGCACCAGGAGTCGGCGAAAGTGGCCGCGTGGCAGGGCTCACCGGTGTCGTTGCCGTAGACCGGTGTGCTGAACACCGAGTTGGTGGTCGCGTTCCCGGTGGCCCAGCCGGGCAGGCGGTTGCGACCGAAGTAGTACTTGGTGCCGTCGGCGGTGGTGACGACGAAGTACTCGTTGTCGTTGTCGCCGTTGACCGTGTCGGTCCTGATCTCGATCTTCTCGCCGTTGTCGCTCTGCGGGTGCCAGGTGTCGGTGGCGTCGTCGTGGACGAGGGTGTTGGACGAGCCGTTCAGCGACAGCGTCAGCGTGTCGGCCGCGTCGGACCAGCACTGGTCGGAGGTCTTCGGTGTCTGGTTCGCGGCGTCGTCGGAGCAGGCGGGATAGCTGCGCTCGACGAAGCCCGGTTCGTAGTCCCAGCCGTCACCGATCCAGGATGCCTGGGCGTTCGTGGAGGACGTCCGTCCGTCCACGCTCTGCGAGCTGTAGTCCAGGGACACACTCGGGGCGAGGCTGCCGGGGACGTCGGGCAGCGCGATGGGATAGGAGTAGCTGAACGCACCACTGGAACTGCCGGCCGACCACTGCCCCGAGGAAGCCAGGGACGTGGCGGCGTAGCTGCCACCGCCGCCGGAGGTGCCGGCCACAGCAGCCAGCACCATCGACTGGGGCTGCTGCGAGTGCTGTGCGGGCAGGGTGACGTCGGCGGAGACCGTCTCGGTCCGGGCGTCGTTGGAGGAGCCGAGCGGGGTCTGTTTGCGGCAGTGGGGGGCGGTGGGGGTGGTCAGCGCGCATGCGGGCAGTTGCACCAGGTGGAGGCGGGAGGCCCAGTCGCCGCCGTAGGCGTCGCGGAAGTCCGTGTAATCGAGGCCGACGTGCGCTCGGCCGCCGGGCGTCGCGCCGTCCGCCCGCAGGGTGAAGACGACGCCGTGCACGCCCAGTTTCCCGGCTTTGGCCTGGCCGGGCAGCGACACGTGCAACTTGGTGCCGGCGGGGGCGGGGTTGCGGCCGTTCGTCACGGGCGCCAGGGAGACCGGCAGGTGACCGGCCCGGACCGTAGCCGCGGCACGCTCGTGCGGGTTCTTCGCGACAGGGGGCAGTGCCGTGTCGGCTTCGCCCGACGCCGGCCAGGTCTTCCTGGCGGCGCCCGCATTCCAAGACCTCATACGCGGGTGCTTGACCGAGCGACCGCGGACAGCGGTGACCGGAACGGACTTTTCCTTCTGAGCCTTGATGAGGTGATCAGCCCGTTTTGCCTCTGCCGCCAAAGCCGGATCGGCCACGGCGAGAGGCGCGATCAGCGCCAGCAATGCAATCAGAACAAGCCAGATCCGCGTAGAAGATCTCCGCCGGACCAGCTTTTCAAGCCATTGTCCGGATCTCGCCCACTCACCCACGAAAATTCCCCATCCCCTCGGCAAGACGCGGAGGGAATCTAATCAACCTCCGCCGGTAGGACGGTTGTCCCGGGATGAATTCTTGACCATGATCACGTCACTAAAGATCAATGATTTCTCAAGTTTCCCCTGAGTCGCATGCCGTGTGCTATGTACACCGACTCCCCCTCGCGATTCTTCCGGACCGGCTCGCTTGTCCAATCCACAGATCCGCGGTTAGCGTCCTTCCGCGCTGATTGACACCGTCAGAACCCCCGCTTTTCTGAGGAAATCGCATGCCTGAACAGTCCCCCGGCCGAACACGAAGAGGCCGGCGAATACGTGTCCGGCTGAGAACCATTGCCCTCGCCCTGACGCTTGTGCTGCCGTCGTCCGCCGCGGGAGTCGTGGCCGCGCAGCAGGCCGCGGCGGCGGACGACACCGGTCCGTCCCCGGTTTCCACCCCCGCGCCACCACTGCCGGAAAGTCAGCCCGACGGCCCCCTGGGGACCACCCGTCCGCCGGACGACTCAGACATGACGGAAGTCCAGCAGTCGGCCCTGGCACAGGCGCAGACCCAGGCAGCGGACACGGGCGAACCCGTCCAAGTGGATGCCTTGACCACCGAGACCGCCACGGTCCGGGCCAACCCGTCCGGAACCGTGACCTGGACGACGAGCCTGTTCCCCCAGCGCATCCGCGACCACGGTTCCTGGGTGCCTGCCGATGCCACACTCCAGCCGAACTCCGACGGCACCTACAGCCCCAGGGCAGCAGCCGAACTCCTCGTCTTCTCCGGCGGCGGCTCAGGTCCCCTGGTGACCATGACCAGCGGCAAGACACGGTTGAGCTTCTCCTGGCCGCAGGAACTGCCCACACCCACCGTGGCCGGTGCCACCATCACCTACCCCGACGTACTCAAGGACGTCGACCTCCGGCTGACCGCCGACACACTCGGCGGCTTCTCCGAAGTGATCGTCGTCAAGACCGCCGCCGCGGCGGCCGATCCCGCACTGGCCACCCTGAAACTCACCACCCAGACCACCGGCGTCACCGTCTCCGACGACGGTCACGACAACCTGCAAGCCGCAACCCCCGCCGGACAGGTCATGTTCAGCGCGCCGCAGCCGCTGATGTGGGACTCCTCGACCAGTGGCACCACCACACAGGCACGCTCGGCACTCACCGCCACACGCTCAGCGGCCTCCGACGCCCACGGGCCCGGCGCCGGCGCGCACATCGCCCGCGTCGGCGACGACGTCCACGGGTCCACCCTCTCCCTGACACCGGACCGCGACCTGCTCACAGGCTCGGCCACCCGGTACCCGGTCTACATCGATCCCAGCTGGAACCCGCACTACGCCACCGGCGGCAAACAGCACTACATCGAGACCCAGCAGGGCTGCCCCTCGGCGAAGAACTACGACTCCACCCAGTACGGAGACCCGGGCGTCGGCTACAACAGCTGGTCGGGCTGCATCGGCGTCGAACGCTCCTACTTCCAGCTCGCCATCCCCTCCGCCGTCTGGGGCACGCACATCGTGTCCGCCACAGTCGACGTCAAGGAGAACTACTCCGCCAGCTGCAGCCTCTCCTCCGACGTCAAGCTCTACCTGACCGGGTCCATCAGCTCCAGCACCACTTGGAACAACAAGCCCTCGCTCGCCAAGTACCTTGCCACCAAGAGCTTCGGCCCCGCCTGCACCAGCCAGCCCTCGGGAGGCTTCTCCGTCACGTCCACCATCGCCCAGAAGGCCGCCGCCAAGAACTCCAGCTGGACCTTCGCGCTGGTCAACAGCCAGGAAAGCAGCTCAGACGGCAACTACTTCAAGCGGTTCGCCAACAACCCGTCCATGTCCATCGAGTACAACCACATCCCTACAAGGCCGAGCAGCCTGACGGCCAAGTTCGGGACGCATTCCGTCGGCTGCGGGACCTCGACCCCCTACCCGGTCGTCGGCAAGTCGATCGCCACCACTCCCCCGAGCCTCAACGCGGTGATCAGCGACGGCGACAAGGACGCCCTCGCGGCCACCTACAAGTACTGGGTGAACGGCGGTACCGCCACCACGACCACCAGCGCGACCGTCGCCAGCGGGCAGAACGCGCCCAAGCTGCTCTCCTCGACGTTCATGAGCGGGCTGAAGACCGGAGACGTGGTCGGCTGGAACGTGCACTCCAGCGACGGCGAGGACACCAGCCCCACATCGTCCAGCTGCCACTTCACCGTCGACCTCACCGCACCGGACCCGCCCACCGTCAAAAGCGCGGACGGGCACTATCCCGAGGACACCGCCGGCATCACAGCCGCCGGTACCCCCGGCACCTTCACTCTCAGCACGGACAGCGCGACCAAGTTCCTCTACCGGCTGGACGTGAGTCCACCCACCGTCAACACCCCCGCCTCCGAGGTCATCCCCGCCTCCGGCAACACGGCCAAGATCACCCTCACGCCCACCGCCCCCGGCACGCACACGCTCTACGTCTACGCCGTCGACTCCGCCGGCAACACCTCCGGCCAGGAGCAGTACCAGTTCACCGCCCTCGGTCACGCCGGCCAGACCTACACCAGCCTTCAGGACGCCTTCAACAACACCGCCGTCACCAGCGACACCAGCCAATCGGCCGGCGACGCGGACGGGGTCGGAGCGACCATCTCGCTGCAAGACCTCAAGGCCGCGGGCTGGCAGCCCGGAGGCAGGATCACCGTGGACGGTGCCGGCTTCACGCTCCCCGACTTCGGTGCGGCGTCCGGCGACAACGTCATGGCCGCCAACCAGACCATCCAGATGAACGGAGTCACCGGCCGGGCACTGGTCTTCCTCGGCTTCTCCACCTACGGCATGATCGCCTCCCAGCGCGACGACAGCGACTACAGCAGCCCCGTCGTCCCCGACGGCACCGCCGTCGGCGGGAGCGAGTGCACGCTCGGCAACGGCCAGTACGAGGACTGCCAGCCCGGCGGCCCCAACGGCACCATCACCTACGCCGACGGCACGACATCACAGAGCTACCACCTGAACATGCCCGACTGGGTCTACGGCTCGCACAACCTCGCCGCCGTCACCCTCCCCCACCGCAACCACGTCAACGGCACCCAGGAAACCCGCAGCACCGACATCTACGCCTTCTCCATCCCCCTCAAGCCAGGCACACCGATCAGCTCGATCACCCTGCCCGACCTCAGCGACTCCGCCCGCCAGTACGTCCCTGGACTGCACATCCTCGGCATGGCCCTCCGCGACACCACCAGCGCACCCAACGGAGCCGCCTGGACCAGCGCCTGGAGCGCCCCCAACGAAGGCTCCTTCAACTACGAGGGAACCGACTACAAAGACCAGACCTTCCGCATCGCCGCCGACCCCAGCGTGGCCGGCTCCAGCGTCCGTATCCGGCTCTCGAACGCCCTCGGCCGCAGCCCTCTCACCATCGACCACACCACCCTCGCCACCCAGTCCTCCGGCGCCGCCCCGACCGCGACCCCGACGGACCTGACCTTCAACGGTGGCAGCAAGTCGGTCACGCTCCCCGTCGGGGGCGAGATCTACAGCGACCCCGTCACCTACACCGCGAACCCCGGCCACCGCGTCATGATCAGTCTTCATCTGGTCAACGACGTGCCGTACCTCGTCCAGCACAGCTGGGCAACCGCAACCACCCAGTACGTCAGCGCCGTGGGATCCGGCGACCACACCAGCGACACCAGCGCCGGCGCCTTCACCGGCACAGGCGTCTACTCCGGCTGGTTCGCCGACATCCTCACCGGCATCGACGTCACCACCGGTGACGCCCGGCCGACCGTCGCCGTCCTCGGCGACAACCTCATCGACCCCTTCGCCGCCGACACCACGACCACCCCCGTCAACAGGATCTCCGACGAACTCGCCACCGCACTGCGGATGAACGAGCAGGGCATCCCCGACTACGGCGTCGTCGCCACGGGCATCGAGAACAACCGGCTCTCCTCCGACCAGACCGGCCAGGGCGGCCCGGCCGTCCTCACCCGCCTCGACCGCGACATCCTGGACCTTCCCGGCATCACGACCGTGGTCATCGACGAGGGACTCAAGGACATCCTGGCCGGAACCGACGACACGACCCTAGAAGAGTCGTACGGGCTGCTGCGCGATCAGCTCAGAGCCTGGGGCATCAAGGTCGTCTACACCACCCTCACCCCATGCCACGGCTATGCGCCCTGCACCACCGACAACGACGCCGACCGGGCGGACGCCAACACCTGGATCACCGACCAGACCGACTACACCACACCGACCGTCACCTACACCGACGCCGAGCAGACCGTCGCCATCCCCGACCCCACCAGCACGGCCGACCCACCGGCCCTGATGCTCAACGCGGGCACCGCACCGTCGGACTACGACCCCGGCGACCACGTCAACCTCACAGCCGACGCCTACCACGCGATCAGCAACGCACTCGACCTGACCACTCTCGGACCCGACGCGTAGCGCCGACCGTCCACTTCGCCCCGTCGGTCGTCTGGTGACGCCTATGGTCAAATCGAGGCTCGCGTGACGTCGGTCCCCAGGACACGGTTGTGGCCCTGGGGACCGACGTTTTCGTAGCGGGTGCTATGAGCGACGATGAGGCCGGACGGATCCGATGGGATGCCGGTAGAGGAACTGCGAGTGACTCAGGCCGCGTTTCCCAGGGGGACCCTCGCGATCCGGGGCAGGCATGATTTCGGCGTACTGCTCACAAACCACCTCAATAGGTGGACCTGCGGCAGCAGATGAAGGCGCGACCGCCATTCAGTGCGGCAACATCGGGCCGCCTCCGCGCCGCCAGGCCACCTCCGAGTGCGGCAATGGACGCCCACGTCGACAAGGTGACCGACGGTCCTGGCTCGTCGCGCTGCCCCGGCTACTTACCCGACCTGACGCTCCATCAGGTCGAGCGTCATATGAGCGTCAGAACTGCCCCACACGGACACCGCGAAGACCGGCGGAATGACACGTCCGTCTCCTCGTCACCGAGCGAGACCGCAGGTCAGGGGTGTAGGTCGGGCATGCTCCCTGCCGCACGTCATGCGTTTGGGAAAACAGGTCGAGTCCGCCCGGTCGCACCTGAAGCAGCTATGAAAGTCGCAGGTCAGAGGCCCTTTGTAGCAGGCTCCAGAATCGCCACGCACTCCACATGATGCGTCATCGGAAACAGATCGAACGCCCGAAGCGTCCGCACCCGGTAGCCGCCCTCCCGGAAGTACCCCAGATCCCGGGCCAGCGCAGCGGGATCGCAGGCGACGTAGGCGATGCGGCGGGCCCCGAGGGAGGCGAGGTGGGCGACCGTGTCGCGGCCGGCGCCGGCGCGGGGCGGGTCGAGGACGATCAGGTCGACCTCGGTGATGCCGGTGCGCGGCAGGACCGACTCGACCTTGCCCTGCTCGACGCGGACCCGCGGGAAGTCGGCCAGGTTGTGCCGCGCGTCCTCCACCGCCCGCTTGCCGGACTCGATGCCGAGGACCGCGCCCTTCTCGCCCAGGCGGTCGGCGAGCGCGCCGGCGAAGAGGCCGACGCCGCAGTAGAGGTCGAGGGCCGTCTCGCCCTTGCGGGGCAGCAGGCCCTGCATGACGGCGGTGACGAGCGTGTCCGCCGCCTTCGGGTGGACCTGCCAGAAGCCGCCGTTGCCCACCCGGTGCGTACGGCCGTCCGCGCGTTCGCGGACGAAGGGGCGGCCGTGGACGCGGTGCACCCCGCCGGACTTCTCGTCCACCCGCAGGACCGACACCGGCCGGTCCAGCTCGACCAGCGGGAGACGGGCGCCCGGGCGCGGGGTGAGGATCACCTGGCGGTCCTGGGACCCCGTCGCCGCGATGGCCTCGACCGATTCCATGCCGGTCCAGTCCCGCTTCTCGATGCCCAGCTCGCTGACGCCCGCCGCCGCGATCATGCAGTGGTCGATGCGCTCGACCTCGTGCGAGCGGTGCCGGCGCAGACCGGCGTGGCCCTCGGCGTCGACGGCGTACTGGACGCGGGTGCGCCACTGCGGGACCTGGCCGGCGGGCAGCTTGTCGCCCTCGGCCGGGACCACGGTGCCGTCCCAGCCCGCTTCCTCGGGGGTGAGGCCGGCGAGCCGCTGGAGCTGTTCGGCGATCACCTCCGCCTTCAGCCGGCGCTGGGCGCCCGGCTTGGCGTGCTGCCAGTCGCAGCCCCCGCAGCGGCCGGGCCCGGCGAAGGGGCAGGGAGCCTCGATGCGGTCCTTGGAGGCCTCCAGGACCCGTACGGCGTCCGCGCGCAGGAAGCGGGCGCCTTCCTCCCCTTCGGTCACCCTGGCCACCACCCGCTCGCCGGGCAGCGCGTGCCGGACGAACAGCACCTGTCCCTCGGGGGTACGGGCGATGCAGTGGCCGCCGTGGGCGACGGGGCCGATCTCGACCTCGTACTCCTCGCCCACCAGAGACTTGGTCGGTTCTGCCTGCATGGTGGGGTGACTCCAGACCGGGAAATCGGGGAAAGGGGACGGCCCGCACCGGCGGGCCCGACAACAGCCCACCAGTCTACGGCCTCTCCACCGCGGCTCAGTCCTTGGCCGACGGCTCCTTCGGCCGCTCCACGGCCGGGCCCCGCCGGACCGCGCCCGGCGCGTTCCACTCCTGCCGCCTACGGGCCCGCAGCTTGGCCGCCTCCGAGGACTGCAGCTGGTACGGCACCGAGGTGACCATGACACCCGGCGTGAACAGCAGACGGCCCTTGAGGCGCAGCGCGCTCTGGTTGTGCAGCAGGTGCTCGTACCAGTGGCCGACCACGTACTCGGGGATGATCACGGAGACCGCGTCGCGCGGGGACTCCTTGCGCAGGCCCTTGACGTACTCGATGATCGGCCGCGTGATCTCGCGGTATGGCGAGTCCAGGACCTTGAGCGGTACGTCGATCCCGCGCCGCTCCCACTCCTCGCGCAGCGCCTTGGTCTCGGCCGGGTCGACGTTTACGGTCAGCGCCTCCAGGGTGTCCGAGCGCATCAGCTTGGCGTAGGCGAGGGCGCGCAGCGTCGGACGGTGGATCTTGGAGATCAGCACCACCGAGTGCACCCGCGACGGACGGACCATGTCGTCGGCCGGGCCCTCGGGCGCGGCGATCTCCTCGGCGACCCGGTCGTAGTGCTTCCGGATCGCGGTCATCGTCGCGTAGAAGATGCACATGCCCAGCAGGGCCACCCAGGCGCCGTGCGTGAACTTGGTGACCAGGACGACGACGAGCACCAGGCCGGTGAAGAAGGCGCCGAACGCGTTGATCGCCCGGGAGCGGATCATGTGGCTGCGCTTGGCGGGGTCCTTCTCGACCCGGAGGTGGCGGTTCCAGTGCCGGACCATGCCGGTCTGGCTGAGCGTGAAGGACACGAAGACGCCGACGATGTACAGCTGGATCAGGCGGGTGGAGTCGGCGCCGTAGATGAACACCAGCAGCATCGCGGCGCCCGCGAGCAGTACGATGCCGTTGGAGAAGGCGAGCCGGTCGCCACGGGTGTGGAGCTGGCGCGGCAGGTAGCGGTCCTGGGCGAGGATCGAGCCGAGCAGCGGGAAGCCGTTGTACGCCGTGTTGGCGGCCAGGAACAGGACGAGCGCGGTGGCGGCGGCGAGGAGCACGAACAGGAAGCTGCCCTTGCCGAAGACCGCCTCGGCGACCTGGGAGATCACCGGGTTCTGGACGTAGCCGGAGCCGAGCGGGACGCCGTTGTGCAGCAGGTCGGTGGCCGGCTTCTCGGCCATGCGGACCTTGGTGGTCATGGCGAGCGCGATGATGCCGCAGAACATCGTGACGGCCAGCAGGCCCATCATGGCGAGCGTGGTGGCCGCGTTCTTCGACTTGGGCTTGCGGAAGGCCGGGACGCCGTTGGAGATGGCCTCGACGCCGGTGAGAGCGGCGCAGCCGGAGGAGAAGGCGCGCAGCAGCAGGAAGACGAGCGCGAAGCCCGCGAGACCCTGGTGCTCGGCCTTGATGTGGTAGGCCGCCGTCGGCGCCCGCATGGTGTCCCCGAGGACCAGACCGCGGAAGGCGCCCCACGCGATCATGATGAAGACGCCGCCGACGAACACGTACGTCGGGATGGCGAAGAGCTTGCCCGACTCCTTCACGCCCCGCAGGTTCATGAGCGTCAGCAGCACGATCACGGCGGCCGCGCAGAACACCTTGTGCTCGACCACGAAGGGGATCGCGGAGCCGAGGTTCTCGATGCCGGAGGAGATGGAGACGGCGACGGTGAGGACGTAGTCGACGAGCAGCGCGCTGGCCACGGTGAGGCCGGCCTTGGGGCCGAGGTTGGTGGTCGCGACCTCGTAGTCGCCGCCGCCGCTCGGGTAGGCGTGCACGTTCTGCCGGTAGGAGGCGACCACCGTGAACATCAGCACGACGACCGCGACCGCGATCCAGGGGCTGAAGTGGTACGCCGACACGCCCGCGATGGACAGGACCAGCAGGACCTCCCCCGGCGCGTAGGCGACGGAGGACAGCGGGTCGGAAGCGAAGACGGGGAGTGCGATGCGCTTCGGCAGGAGCGTTTCACCCAGCCGGTCACTGCGCAGTGCGCGCCCGATCAGGATCCGTTTGGGCACGTCGGTCAGTTTGGACACGAGAGAGGATCGTAAGCCTTCGAACTGGCACCCGCCCACCCGGCGTGCTGGATCTGCCTCACGAGTGAAATCGGGGGCGCACGGAACTACGGAATCCGTGCTTCGTGTGCCCGCCGTGCCTAGATGGCAAACCCCGCCTGTCATCGCACTTCGGAGGTTCCATGCCCGCGACCGCGGAGCTGATCGGGGCGCTGCTGGCCCTCGGCGGCCTCGGAATCCTGACTCTGTGCAGCGTGCGCAGCATCACTCGCCGACGGCTCCCGCCACCGCCCGTGGCACAGGGGTGCCCACCGCGCGGCGCCCGTGTGTAGCTTTGGGCGTCGGTCTGAGACCCTGATGCTGAGCAGTAGCTTTTGGACACCGGAAGGACGGTCGTGCACATCGTCATCATGGGCTGCGGAAGAGTGGGTTCCGCTCTTGCCCAGACCCTGGAGCAACAGGGACACACGGTCGCCGTGATCGACCAGGACCCCACCGCCTTCCGTCGGCTGGGCCCGGGATTCGGCGGCCGCCGGGTCACCGGTGTCGGCTTCGACCAGGACACCCTGCGCGAGGCGGGCATCGAGGAGGCCGGTGCCTTCGCCGCCGTCTCCAGCGGCGACAACTCCAACATCATCTCCGCGCGCGTGGCACGCGAGATGTTCGGCGTGGAGAACGTGGCGGCCCGAATCTACGACCCCCGCCGTGCCGAGGTCTACCAGCGCCTGGGCATCCCCACCGTGGCCACGGTCCGCTGGACCGCCGACCAGATGCTGCGCCGGCTGCTGCCCTCCGGGGCCGAGCCGCTGTGGCGCGACCCCACCGGCGGGGTACAGCTGGCCGAGGTGCACGCCTCCCCGAAGTGGGTCGGCCACAAGATCAGCAAGCTCCAGGAGGAGACGGGCGTCCGGGTGGCGTTCCTGACCCGCCTGGGCGAGGCGATCCTGCCCACCTCGCAGACGGTGCTGCAGGAGGGCGACCTCGTGCACGTGATGATGCGGACGGACGACGTGGACAAGGTCGAGGCGGCGTTCGCCGGTGGCCCGGAAGAGGAGGGCGGTCACTGATGAGGGTCGCCATTGCCGGGGCCGGCGCCGTCGGCCGCTCGATCGCGGGCGAGCTGCTGGAGAACGGCCACGAGGTCCTGCTGATCGACAAGGCGCCGACCGCCATCTCGGTCGAGCGCGTCCCGCAGGCGGAGTGGCTGCTCGCCGACGCCTGCGAGATCACCTCCCTGGACGAGGCGGCGTTGCAGCGCTGCAACGTCGTGATCGCCGCGACCGGCGACGACAAGGTGAACCTGGTCGTCTCGCTGCTCGCCAAGACGGAGTACGGCGTCCCGCGCGTCGTGGCCCGGGTGAACAACCCGAAGAACGAGTGGCTGTTCAACGAGGCCTGGGGCGTCGACGTCGCCGTCTCCACCCCGCGCCTGATGTCCGCCCTGGTCGAGGAGGCGGTGAGCGTCGGTGACCTGGTCCGGCTGCTCCGCTTCAGCCACGGCGACGCCAACCTCGTGGAGCTCACCCTGCCGGAGGAGTCGGCGCTGGCCGGCACCCAGGTGGGGGACGTGCAGTGGCCGGAGGACACCTCCCTGGTCACGATCATCCGCGGCACCCGCGTGCTGACGCCCTCCAAGGAGGACTCCCTGGAGCCGGGCGACGAACTCCTCTTCGTGGCCGCGCAGGCCCGGGAGGAGCAGCTGGAGGACCTGCTGTCGGTGCGGCGGGAGGACTGACCGCGCCACGACGAAGGGCGCCCTTGGCGACAAGGGCGCCCTTCGTCGTCGTAAGTCCTCCCGCATCCCCCGGCGGAGCCTGAGCGGCTCCCCCGGCGGTGCGGGTTCAGTCCTCCCGGCGGTGCGGCTCAGCCCTCCCGGCGGTGTCGGCCGCCGGCCGCCTCGGCGGCGGCCTTCCTCTCCTCGGCCGCCTTCTCCTCCGCCTCCATCTCCGCGAACACGTCGATGGGCGCGGGCGCCTTGGCGAGGAAGACCCAGGTCAGCCACACCGCCAGCAGGAACGGCGGGATCTTCAGGATGACCAGGACCCAGCCGAGCTGCGCGGTGTCGGCCCACCAGTACAGCGGGAACAGGATCGCGCACTTGGCGAGCAGGATCAGGCCCCAGGCCCAACTGGCCTTGGCGTACGCCTTCTTGCGGCCGGGGTTACGGGTGCGCCAGGAGAGGTTCTCCTTGAAGATCGGGCCGAGGATGAGACCGATCAGGGGCACACCGGCCAGGGTCGTGATGATGTACGCCAGCGCCATGCCCAGCGTGTAGAGCATGCCGGGGAGGTAGAAGTCCTTGGCGTTGCCCGTGAACATCGCGAACACGACACCGAAGGCCACGCCGAAGACACCGCTGAAGGCGTGCTTGACGGTGTCCTTCATCGCCAGCCGGACGACGACCAGGATCAGCGACAGGGCCAGCGCGGCGATCGCCGCCATGTGCAGGTTCTTGTTGACCGTGAAGATCGCGACGAAGAGCAGGCCCGGCAGGACCGTCTCGACCATGCCGCGGACCCCGCCGAAGGCCTCGAACAGCGCCGCCTCGGTCACCGCGCGGGCGTCGTCGGGCTGGGTCTGGTCGGTGTCTTGGGTCGGCTTGTCGAGGGACGTCACCGGCTACTCCCGTCCGAGGGGTCGCAGTTCGTATTTGGGGTTGAACAGCACCCGGCGGCCCCGGCTCATCGAGATCCGGCCCGATGCGATCAGCTTGCGCCCCGGTTCTATCCCCACGATGGAGCGCCTGCCGAGCCACACCACGTCCAGCGCGGCGGAGCCGTCGAACAGCTCGGCCTCCAGGGCCGGGACTCCGGCGCGCGGGCGCAGGGTGACCGTGCGCAAGGTACCAGTTACGGTGACGATCTGTCGGTCGTGACAGTCACCGATCTTCGTGCACCCGGCCGTCTCCGCGTCCTCGCGCAGCTCCTCGGACTCCAGGTCCTCCTGCGACGAGGAGAGCCGGTCGAGCATGCGCCGGAACCGGCCGGCCGGCTTTTCGGAACGAGGAACAGCAGTCATACCTGAAGCGTACCGGGGTGCGCCGACAGGGCCGTAGCGCAGCTCACTTCCGCCTCCCGCCCCTCTCCGCGGCGCGGCTCGTCCCCGTGGCGACTCGTTCCCGTGCCGGCCCGTCCCGTGGCGCGGCCCATGCCCGTGGCTCGGCTCATGTCTCGAACCGGTAGCCCATCCCCGGCTCGGTGATGAAGTGCTTCGGGTGCGAGGGGTCCGACTCCAGCTTCCGCCGCAGCTGGGCCATGTACACCCGCAGGTAGTTGCTCTCGGTGCCGTACGACGGCCCCCAGACCTCCTGGAGGAGCTGCTTCTGGCTGACCAGCCGGCCGGTGTTGCGGACCAGCACCTCCAGCAGATGCCACTCGGTCGGGGTGAGCCGGACGTCCTTGCCGCCCCGGTTGACCTTCTTGGCGGCGAGGTCGACGGTGAAGCCCTCGGTCTCCACGGTCGTCACGTCGTCCTCGCCCGGCCCGGCCGGCTCGGCCCGGCGCACGGCGGCCCGCAGCCGGGCCAGCAGCTCGTCCATGCCGAACGGCTTGGTCACGTAGTCGTCGGCGCCCGCGTCCAGCGCCTCGACCTTCTCGTCGGAGGAGTGGCGGGCGGACAGCACCAGGATCGGCACCCGGGTCCAGCCGCGCAGGCCCCTGATCACCTCGACGCCGTCCATGTCGGGCAGGCCCAGGTCGAGGACGACCACGTCGGGGTGGCGGGAGGCGGCGAGTTCCAGCGCGGTCCGGCCGTCGGGGGCCGCGTCGACCTCGTACTTGCGCGCCTTGAGGTTGATCACGAGGGCGCGCACGATCTGCGGCTCGTCGTCGACCACGAGCACCCTCGTGGGGGTCTGGGGGGACCCCCCAGCCGGGCTCACCATGTGGCCTGCCTTTCCGGTTCGGTACGGGACTCCCCGGCAGGGAGCGGCTCGGGACGCGGTCCTGCCGCGCGCAGGCTCAGCACCATGGTGAGCCCGCCGCCCGGCGTGTCCTCGGCGGTGAGGGTGCCGCCCATGGCCTCGGCGAAGCCCCGGGCGACCGCGAGGCCGAGCCCCACGCCGGCACCGCGCGGAGCGTCACCGTACCGCTGGAAGGGTTCGAAGATGCGGTCCTTGGCCTCGTCCGGGACCCCCGGGCCGCGGTCCACCACGCGCACCTCCACGCGGTCGGCGATGGCGCTCGCGGCCACCAGGACGCGCCGTCCGGGCGGGCTGTACTTGACTGCGTTCTCCACCAGGTTGGCCACCGACCGCTCCAGCAGCCCGGGGTCGACGGCGACCATGGGCAGCGTCTCGGGCACGTCGAGTTCCACGCTGTCCTCGGGCACGCCGCCCAGCGCCATCGGTACCACCTCGTCGACGTCGATCTCACGGATCATCGGGGTGACCGTGCCGGTCTGGAGGCGGGACATGTCCAGGAGGTTGCCCACGAGGTGGTCGAGCCGGTCGGCGCCCTCCTCGATGCCCTCCAGCAGCTCCGCCTGGTCCTCCTCCGACCAGGCGACGTCGTCGGAGCGCAGGGACGACACGGCGGCCTTGATGCCGGCCAGCGGGGTGCGCAGGTCGTGGCTGACGGCGGCCAGCAGGGCGGTGCGGATGCGGTTGCCCTCGGCGAGCGTGCGGGCCCGGTCGGCCTCCTCCTTCAGGCGCCTTCGGTCGAGCACGACGGCGGCCTGGGCGGCGAACGCGGCGAGTACCCGGCGATCCGCCGCGGGCAGCACCCGGCCGGTGAGCGCGAGCGCCATGTGGTCGCCGACGGGCATGTCGACGTCGGCGTCCTCGGGGCGCTCCAGCGGCGGCCCGAAGCCGGCGCGGCCCGCGCACGTCCAGGGCGCCACGTCGCTCGCGCGTTCCAGCAGGGCGGCCGACTCCATCGCGAAGGTCTCGCGGACCCGCTCCAGCAGCTCCTCCAGGCTCGTCTCGCCCCGCAGCACGTTCCCGGCGAGGAAGGAGAGGATCTCGGACTCCGCGCGCAGCCGGGCGGCCTGGTGGGTGCGCCGGGCGGCGAGGTCGACCACCGAGGCGACCGCCATCCCCACCCCGAAGAAGATCGCGATGGCGACGATGTTCTTGGGGTCGGCGACGGTCAGCCGGTGCAGCGGCGGGGTGTAGAAGTAGTTCAGCAGCAGGGAGCCGAAGGCCGCCGAGGCCAGGGCGGGCAGCAGGCCGCCGAGCAGGGCCGCCGCGACGGTGACGGCCAGGAACAGCAGCATGTCGTTGGCGAGGCCGAGGTCGACGGCGTTCAGCAGCACCGCGAGGATCGCGGGACCGGCCAGACCGACCGCCCAGCCCCAGATGATCCGGGCCCGCCCGAGCCGGCCGCCCCGGGCCACGGGCAGTCCCCGGCCCTTGGCGACCTCTTCGTGGGTGACGATGTGCACGTCCAGGTCGGGGCCGGAGTCCCGGGCGACCGTGGCGCCGACGCCGGGACCGAAGACGTACTGCCAGGCCTTGCGGCGGGAGGAGCCGAGCACGATCTGGGTGGCGTTCACCCCGCGGGCGAAGTCGAGCAGGGCGGCCGGGACGTCGTCGCCGACCACATGGTGGAACGTTCCGCCGAGGTCCTCGACCAGGGTGCGCTGGACAGCCAGCTCCTTCGGGGAGGCCGAGGACAGCCCGTCGCTGCGGGCGATGTAGACGGCCATGACCTCACCGCCGGCGCCCTTCTCGGCGAGCCGGGCGGCCCGGCGGATCAGGGTGCGCCCCTCGGGGCCCCCGGTCAGGCCCACCACGATCCGCTCCCGGGAACCCCATATCGTCGAGACCCGGTGCTCGCTGCGGTACGCGTTCAGGTACGCGTCGACCCGGTCGGCCACCCACAGCAGCGCCAGCTCGCGCAGGGCAGTCAGGTTGCCGGGACGGAAGTAGTTCGACAGGGCCGCGTCGACCTTGTCCGGTTGGTAGACGTTGCCGTGCGCCATGCGACGGCGCAGGGCCTGCGGGGACATGTCGACCAGCTCGATGTCGTCGGCCCGGCGCACGACCTCGTCCGGGACGGTCTCCCGCTGCCGCACCCCGGTGATCGACTCGACCACGTCGCCGAGTGACTCCAGGTGCTGGATGTTGACGGTGGAGACCACGTCGATGCCGGCGGCCAGCAGCTCCTCCACGTCCTGCCAGCGCTTGGCGTTGCGGGAGCCGGGGACGTTGGTGTGGGCCAGCTCGTCGACGAGGGCGACGGCGGGCGCCCGGCGCAGGACGGCCTCGACGTCCATCTCGCCGAAGACGGCGGACCGGTACTCCAGCTCCTTGCGCGGCACCTGCTCCAGACCGTGCAGCATCACCTCGGTGCGCGGCCGGCCATGGCACTCCACGAACGCGACCACGCAGTCGGTGCCCCGCTCGACCCGGCGGTGCGCCTCGGAGAGCATGGCGTAGGTCTTGCCCACGCCCGGTGCCGCACCGAGGTAGATCCGTAGCTTGCCGCGTGCCATGGCCCCATTGTCTTCCCGTGCCTGTCGCCTACGCAGCGTCGACCTTACGGCCCACGATCACGGCGAACGGGACGGGGAGTGCGGGCAGGGGGCAACTTTGACGGAACCCTGATGAGCCCACCTCGGGCCGCCCGGCTCAGTGCTCGCTGATCTCGCCGTCGCGCAGCTCCAGCACCCGGTCGGCCAGGTCCAGCAGGGTCGCGTCGTGCGTGGCGACCAGCGCCGTGACCTGTTCGCTGTGGACGACGGCCCGCAGCAGCTCCATGACGGCGTGCCCGGTCTCGGCGTCGAGCTGGCCGGTGGGCTCGTCGGCGATGAGCAGGGCGGGCCGGTTGGCGAGGGCCCGCGCGATGGCGACCCGCTGCTGCTGGCCGCCGGACAGCTCACCGGGCCGCTGGGCCGCGTGCCCGGCGAGCCCCACGAGGGAGAGCAGCAGCTCGACCCGCTTCTCGCGCTCGCGCGGGTCGGCCCGGCGCAGCCGCAGCGGTACGCCGACGTTCTCGGCGGCGCTGAGGATCGGGATGAGCCCGAAGGACTGGAACACAAACCCGACCCGGTCCCGCCGCAGCCGGAGGAGCTCACTCTCGCCGAGCCGGGCGAGATCCCGCCCCTCGACCTCCACCCGCCCCTGGTCGGGGGTGTCCAGCCCGCCGACGATGTTCAGCAGGGTGGTCTTGCCGGACCCCGACCGCCCTTTCAGGGCCACGAGTTCCCCCCGGGGCACCTCGAAGGACACCCCGCGCAACGCGTGCACGGCGGCGGCCCCCACGCCGTACGACTTGTGCACGCCCTCGACCCGCACCATGGTCTCGGTGACCACCTGGCTCATGTCCCTCCCCCGTCGGACGGAGCCCCAGTATCACCGGTCGGACAGCGCCCCGTAAGGGGCGCGGGGAACTGCGCGAGCGACCACGACGGACCCGCGCCCGGCAACGGCGGATCCTCATCCGCGCGCCCTCGCACAAAGGCGGGCCGCGCCCTGAAGGCACGGCCCGCCGAACACAACGGCTGAACCCAGCGGAGCGCCTAGCGGACCTCGGTGATCTCCGGGCCCCGCTGCAACTGCCCCATCCCACCGGAGAACCGCGAGCCCTCCTCCTGCTGGACCCCCTCGGGGACCATCTGCGCGTCGTTCGGAAGCTTGAGGACGATCGGGTCGCGCGGGGCCATCGGGCCCTCGCCGCGGACCACGACGGTGTCCCGGAAGATCTGCTCCAGCAGCCCGGCGGCCTGCGGCTGCACCGCGCCCTGGCCGGAGATCACCCCGCGCAGGAACCACCGCGGGCCGTCCACGCCGACGAACCGGACGACCTGGAAGCCGCCGGTGCCGTCCGGCAGCTGCACCGGCACCTGCGCGCGCAACTCCCACCCCAGCGGGCCCTCGACCTCGTCGACGATGCCACCCTGCTGGGTGATGCCGGACGCGATCTCCTCACGGACCTCGCCCCAGATGCCCTCGCGCTTGGGCGCGGCGAACGCCTGGAGCTGGATGGCACTGTCGCGCAGCACGACGGTCGCGGCGACGATGGCGTCACCGGCGACCTCGACCCGCAGTTCCATGCCGTCGACGCCCGGTACGAACAGACCGCCGAGGTCCACACGGCCCTCGGCCGGATCGCGCACCTCGCTGCTGTCCCACGGCCCGTCGGGCCGGGGTCCGGGCTCCAGCCGGACGCGCTCGCGCTCGGCCTCCTCCTCGTCCGCCTCGGTGTCGACGCTGTCGACGACCTGCTCGGCCTCGCCGGCCGCGTCCTCGGCGGCACCCTTCTTCTTGCGACGTCCGAACACGTCACTGTCCTTCCCGGTCGGATACGACCGAAGCGTATCGATTCCCACCCGTCGGACCGCCCTCGGCGGCCTGACCGCTTGTGCCGCTCTCGCCGCCCACCGCGGCGTGGCCACCGGTGGACCCGAAGCCCCCTTCGGCCCGCGCCGAGCCGGGAAGTTCCGCGACCTCCTGGAAGCGGACCTTCTCGACCTGCTGGACGACCAGTTGGGCAATCCGGTCGAAGCGCTCGAACCGCACGCTCTCGCGCGGGTCGAGATTCACCACGATCACCTTGATCTCCCCACGGTACCCGGCATCAACCGTCCCCGGGGCATTCACGAGGGCGACACCGCAGCGGGCGGCGAGGCCGGAACGCGGATGCACGAAGGCCGCGTACCCCTCGGGCAGGGCGATCGACACACCCGTGGGGAGGACGGCCCGTTCTCCGGGCGCCAGCTCGCACGCCTCGGTGGTGCGCAGATCGGCTCCGGCGTCCCCGGGATGCTCGTACGCCGGAAGCGGTACGTCCGCGTCGACGCGCCGGATCAGGACGTTCAGCGGGTCTCGGCTCACGGGTTCACCTCGAAGGCGCGGGTGCGCCGGATCTGGTCCGGGTCGTCCATGGCGGCCCGGATCTCCGCCGGGCGGCCGTGGTCGATGAAGTGGTCCACCGTGACCTCGATGAAGAGGGCGTCGGCGCGGACGGCCACCGGCCCGTCGGGGCTGCCGATGCGCCCGATGGCGGTGGAGTAGATCTTCCGCCCGGCGACGGCGGTGACCTCGGCCTCCAGGTACAGCGTGGTGCCGACGGGCACGGGCCGCACGAAGTCGGTCTCCAGCCGTCCGGTGACGGCGATGGTGCGCAGCAGCCAGTTCAGCGAGCCGAGGGTCTCGTCCAGGGCCGTGGCGAGCACTCCGCCGTGCGCGAGGCCCGGGGCGCCCTGGTGGGCGGGCTGCACGGTGAACTCGGCGGTCAGCGAGACGCCCTCGCCGGCGCGGGCCTCCAGGTGCAGTCCGTGCGGCTGCCCGGGGCCGCACCCGAAACAGTGTTCGTAGTGGGCGCCGAGGAGTTCCCCGGGTGCGGGCGCGTCGGGGTGCCGTACCGGTTTCCCCGCGTCGGCGGAAGGCTGAAGAGCTGCGGAACTACCACTCACAGCCGCAGACCTTACCCGCCCGCCCGTCGCCCACCACCGCCCCACTCGACAGCGCTACGCGCCGACAGCCCGTCCCGCCCGCCACCCACCACCGCCCCACTCGACAGCGCTTCGCGCCGAGCGCCCCGGCTCCGGTGGTGTGCGGATCCCGTGCCAAGCTTGGCTTCATGCAGCTCTCCGCCACCCCGTACGAAGAACGCCTCACCGCCCCCCGCTCGTGGTGGTTGATCAGCTTCCTGGTGGGGGTCTCGTTCGCCCTGATACTGCTGCCCTTCGGCACCCTGCCGCTGCTCGGCGGCCTGGTCGGCGGTACGGCCGCGGCGGCGGTGGTGGCCAGCGCCTACGGCTCCCCGCGGATCCGGGTCGTGGGCGACTCCCTGATCGCGGGCGAGGCGAAGATCCCCGTGGCGGCGCTGGGCGAGGCGCAGATCCTGGACGCGGAGGAGGCCCGCGCCTGGCGGACGTACAAGGCCGACACCCGGGCGTTCCTGCTGCTGCGCGCCTACATCCCGACGGCACTGCGCGTGGAGGTCACGGACCCGCAGGACCCGACGCCGTACCTGTACCTGTCGACGCGGGAGCCGGAGAAGCTGGCCGCGGCGATCGAGGCGGCACGCAAGGCGCACGCCTAGCTAGAGTTCGTCGGGCAGCTCGCCCAGTCTCAGCGGCTGCGCCGGCTTCTCCAGCGGCGGCAGCTCCGGCAGCTCGTCCCAGGGCACCTGGATCTTGCGCAGATCGGCCCGGATGCGGGCCGCGAGTCTCTTGGTGTCCCGGCGGTTCATGACCGCCCCGACCGTGGCCCCGACCATGAACGGCATCAGGTTGGGCAGGTCGCGCACCATCCGCTTCATGATCTGCTGACGGAGGTGGCGCTTCATGTGGCCGCCCATGGCCGTGTCGTACGTCGACGGCTTCATCACGTCGATCCCGCGCTCCCCCGACCAGGAGGACAGATACGCGGCGGAGCGGGTCTTGAGGTTCCCGGGCGGGCGTACGCCGTAGACCTCGTGCAGTTCGGCGATGAGCTTCAGCTCGATCGCGGCGACCCCGGTGATCTCCGCGGCCAGTTCGGTCGGCATGGCCGGCGGCACCGGCAGCATGGCCGCCGCTCCGATCCCGGCTCCGACCGTCGAGGTGCCGGCCGCCGCACCCGCCACCAGCTTGTCGGCCAGCTCCTCCGGTCCGAGGCCGGGGAACTGGCCCCGCAGGGTCGCGAGGTCGCGTACGGGGATGCGCGGGGCGATCTCGATGATCCGGTCCGCGAGGTACGCCAGCCCCGCGCGAGCCCGGCTGCCGCCCTTACGGGCGCCTTCCCGGGCCAGATCCCGGGCCTTCTCACGGATCACCGCCGCCCGGCGCCGGGCGACGGGTGCGGGGTTCTGCGCCGACGCGGGCAGGTTCTCCCGGCCGGCCGCCGGTTCGAGCGGGGCTCCCGTCACCGGTGAGCCCCGCTCGCCGTCACGCGCGCCGTGCGGGCCGCCGAGCGGCCCTTGGTCCGCTTTCCGCAGGGGGAAGCGGCGCTTCCGGGGAGGGGTCGAGCCAGACACGGCCGACCCGTCCTCAGTCGCAGTCGCGGCAGATCGGCTGGCCGTTCTTCTCCCTGGCCAGCTGGCTGCGGTGGTGCACCAGGAAGCAGCTCATGCAGGTGAACTCGTCCTGCTGCTTCGGCAGCACCCGGACGGCCAGCTCCTCGTTCGAGAGGTCGGCTCCGGGCAGTTCGAGGCCCTCGGCGGCCTCGAACTCGTCGACGTCCACCGACGAGGTGGACTTGTCGTTCCGCCGGGCCTTCAGCTCTTCAAGGCTGTCCGAGTCGACGTCGTCGTCGGTCTTGCGTGGAGTGTCGTAATCGGTTGCCATATCGCTCTCCCCCTCTGGGTGTCTGCGGTGTCTCCAGCGCACGTAACGCGTGAGAGGCCGGACTTGTGCCCGACCTGAGGCGGAGATTTTGCCTCACATCAAGGTCTGTTACTCAATCGACACCCAACCCGACCCCTCAAGAGTGATCGGCTTGGATGGCGGTGAGGACCGTACACGGTTCGAATGCCGCACCTCAAAGGCGCCTCACCGTGTACTTCCCGTGATCAAGAGCCCTGAAAACCCGGACTTTCCCGGCTTTCCACCTTCTGTCATGATCACCGTGCGTACATGGCCGGAAATCCGCCCATGTGATCGATCACACAGGAAGAACCATGTACGGCGGCCCAAAAATTCCGCGCAAAGCGAACATCCTCCGCGTGTGTCGGTCTCTGGTCACAACGGCAGGGTGACGCGCATCACCAGTCCGCCACCCTCCCGGGGCTGGGCCAGAATGTGACCGCCGTGCGCGCGGGCCACGGACCGGACGATGGACAGACCGAGGCCCACCCCCTTGTCACTGCCCGTCCGCTCGGTGCGCAACCGCCGGAAGGGCTCGAAGAGGTTGTCGATCTCGTACGCCGGCACGACAGGCCCGGTGTTCGTGACGGTCAGCACCGCCTGCCCGTGCTGGATCTCGGTGTCCACCTCGACCCAGCCGTCCTCCGGCACGTTGTACCGCACGGCGTTCTGGACGAGGTTCAGCGCGATCCGCTCCAGCAGCACGCCGTTGCCCTGCACCACGGCGGGCTTGCGCTCGCCGCGGATCTTCACGCCCTTGGCGTCGGCCTCGGCGTGCACCTGGTCGACGGCCTGCGTGGCAACCTCGGCCAGGTCGACCGGCTTGCGCTCGACGATCTGGTTGTCACTGCGGGCGAGCAGCAGCAGCCCTTCGACCAGCTGTTCGCTGCGCTCGTTGGTGGCGAGCAGGGTCTTGCCGAGCTGCTGGAGTTCCATCGGCGCGTTCGGGTCCGACAGGTGCACTTCGAGGAGCGTGCGGTTGATCGCCAGCGGGGTGCGCAGCTCGTGCGAGGCGTTGCCCACGAAGCGCTGCTGGGCGGTGAAGGCCCGCTCCAGCCGCTCCAGCATGTCGTCGAAGGTGTCGGCCAGCTCCTTCAGCTCGTCGTCCGGGCCGTCCAGCTCGATCCGGCGGGAGAGGTCCGAGCCGGCGACCTGGCGGGCGGTACGGGTGATGCGGCCGAGCGGGGAGAGCACACGGCCGGCCATCGCGTAGCCGAACGCGAAGGCGATCACGGCGAGGCCCAGCAGTGCCAGCAGGGAGCGGCTGAGCAGGTTGTCCAGGGCCGCCTGGCGCTGCTGGTCCACGCAGTGGGCGATGGCCTCGTTGAAGTCCGACAGCGGCACCGGGCCGGAGTTGATCGCGGTGACCGCGGGGCAGTTGTCGCTGGTGACCTTGATCGCCGAACCGCTGACGATCTTGAACAGCGGCTGGTTGCCGGTGCTGATCGCCTGCGCGGCCAGCAGGTAGATGATCGACAGCAGCAGGATGCCGGCGATCAGGAACATGCCGCCGTAGAGCAGGGTCAGCCGTATGCGGATGGTCGGGCGCAGCCACGGGAAGGGCGGCTGCGGCCTCCTGGGGTCCCAGGTCGGCTTGGGGGGCGCCTGGGGCGGCGCGGGTGTCGTGGCCACGGGGATCAGATCCGGTAGCCGGAGCCGGGGACGGTGACGATGACGGGCGGCTCGCCCAGCTTGCGGCGCAGGGTCATCACCGTCACGCGCACCACGTTGGTGAACGGGTCGGTGTTCTCGTCCCAGGCCTTCTCCAGCAGCTGCTCCGCCGAGACGACCGCGCCCTCGCTGCGCATCAGGACCTCCAGCACCGCGAACTCCTTGGGCGCGAGCTGGACCTCCTTGCCGTCACGGAAGACCTCGCGGCGGTTGGGGTCGAGCTTGATGCCGGCGCGCTCCAGGACCGGCGGCAGCGGCACGCTGGTCCGGCGGCCGAGGGCGCGCACGCGCGCGATCAGCTCGCTGAACGCGAACGGCTTGGGCAGATAGTCGTCGGCGCCGATCTCCAGGCCCTCGACGCGGTCGCTGACGTCACCCGAGGCGGTGAGCATGAGCACGCGCGTGGGCATGCCCAGCTCGACGATCTTGCGGCAGACGTCGTCGCCGTGGACGAGCGGGAGGTCGCGGTCGAGGACGACCACGTCGTAGTCGTTGACGCCGATGCGCTCCAGGGCGGCCGCACCGTCGTACACGACGTCGACGGCCATGGCCTCCCGGCGCAGTCCGGTGGCCACCGCATCGGCGAGCAGCTGCTCGTCCTCGACGACGAGTACGCGCACGTCGCTTGTCCTTCCTGTGTCCACCCGCGAGGACGCGCCGTGGGCGCGTGCGGGCAGGGGTGTCCGTGGATGTGACCCCCATCCTGCCCTTTTCGGCCATAAGTCGGCTGTAAGGCGGTGTCCGGACCGCAGGGACCGGGGTCCGCGGGCGGGAATACGAGAATTTCTGCTCCGGTTGAGGTTTCCGCGGAGGGGAGCTGGGGGAGGACGGCTTTACACCCCGCGATCACGCTCTGCATGTGCCGCAGCACCATGCGGTACTTCGGCCGCCGCTTGGCAGAGCGGGCGTGGGTGTCCGGCACCGTCGCCGCCCGGCCGGGCAGCGCTGGGCACCTGCGAGAGACGTGATCGCCCCTTCCCTACGGCACACCCCCGTGCCACCGACCCACGACCCTGGACGAGGGGGCGCAGCATGGACGCTTTCACCGCAGGACTTCTGCAGCGCATAAGGGCGACCGAGTCCGACCTGTCGCGGGCTCGTGACGAGGGCGACGACTTCCTCGTCGAGGTGGAGCAGGCAGAGCTCGACGACCTGCGACGCCTCGCCGCCGAACACGGTGTGGAAGTCGGCGCGTCACGCGTCTGATCGGCCCGAAGCGCAAGAGGGGACCCCGGCGAATCCAGCGCCGGGGTCCCTTTGCGTGCCCGCTCTCCCTGGGTCAGTCGTGCCAGGCGCCGAAGTCCTCCAGCAGCCGCTGGAGGGGCTCGAAGACGCCCGGCGACCCGGCCACGGTCAGATCCCGTGACGGCCGCTCCCCGGGCCGTCCACCGGTCAGCGCACCGGCCTCCCGGGCGATCAGGTCCCCCGCCGCGAAGTCCCACGCGTTGAGCCCCCGCTCGTAGTACCCGTCGAGCCGGCCGCAGGCCACGTCGCACAGGTCGATCGCCGCCGAACCGCCGCGCCGGATGTCCCGCAGGACGGGGATCAGCCGGGCGGCGATCCCGGCCTGGTGGGCGCGGACCTCGGTGACGTAGTTGAAACCGGTGGAGACCAGGGCCTGGTCCAGCGGGGGCGCGGGCCGGCAGGCGAGCGCCCGCTCGCCCTGCCACGCGCCCGTGGCCCACGCGCCGCCGCCGCGCACCGCGTGGTACGTCTCACCGCGCATCGGAGCCGCGACGACCCCGACCACTGTCTCGCCGTCCTGCTCGGCGGCGATGGACACCGCCCAGGTCGGCAGGCCGTACAGGTAGTTGACGGTGCCGTCCAGCGGGTCGATCACCCAGCGGATGCCGCTCGTGCCCTCGACGGAGGCTCCCTCCTCGCCGAGGAAGCCGTCGTCGGGGCGCTGCCCGGAGATCAGGTCGGTGATCAGCTTCTCCGCCGCGATGTCCATCTCGGTGACGACGTCGATGGGGCTGGACTTGGTCTTCGCCACGGCAAGGTCGGCGGGGCGGCCGTCGCGCAGCAGCTCGCCGGCGCGGCGGGCGGCCTCCTGGGCCAGTTCGAGCAGGTCCCGGTGCAGGGCGTCGGTCACGGGTCTCCTCACGCGTAGGGGCTGTCGGCGCCCGCGGCGGCGGGGCGCGGGGCGCGGGGCGGGCAGCAGCCGACCGGGCAGACGTGGTGGCTGGGGCCGAGCGCGCCCAGGGCGCAGGGGGTGACCCCCTGGCCGCGCTCCACGGCGGCCCGCTCCAGGATCAGCTCGCGGACGGCCGCGGCGAACCGCGGGTCGGCGCCCACGGTGGCCGAGCGGCGCACCGGCAGGCCCAGTTCCCCGGCCTTGGCCGTCGCCTCGGTGTCGAGGTCGTAGAGGACCTCCATGTGGTCGGAGACGAAGCCGATGGGGGCCATGACGACGGCCGGGACACCGGCGGCGTGCCGCTCCTCCAGGTGGTCGCAGATGTCCGGCTCCAGCCAGGGGATGTGCGGGGCGCCGGAGCGGGACTGGTAGACGAGCCGCCAGGGGTGGTCGACGCCGGTGCGCTCGCGGACGGCGTCGGCGATCAGCTGGGCCACGTCCAGGTGCTGCTCGACGTAGGCGCCGCCCTCGCCGTGGGCCTCGACGGGGCCGGATGTGTCGGCGGCGGAGGTGGGGATGGAGTGGGTGGTGAAGGCGATGTGGGCGCCCGCGCGGACGTCCTCGGGGAGGTCGGCGAGGGCGCGCAGCACGCCGTCGGTCATGGGTTCGACGAAGCCGGGGTGGTTGAAGTAGTGCCGCAGCTTGTCGATCCTCGGCAGCTCCAGGCCCTCGGCCTCCAGGGCCGCCAGCGCGTCGGCGAGGTTCTCCCGGTACTGGCGGCAGCCCGAGTAGGAGGCGTAGGCGCTGGTGGCGAGGACCAGGATGCGGCGGCGGCCGTCGGCGACCATCTCGCGCAGGGTGTCCGTCAGGTACGGCGCCCAGTTGCGGTTGCCCCAGTAGACCGGCAGCTCCAGGCCGTGGTCGGCGAAGTCCTTGCGCAGGGCGTCCAGCAGGGCGCGGTTCTGGGCGTTGATGGGGCTGACCCCGCCGAACAGGAAGTAGTGCTGCCCGACCTCCTTGAGGCGTTCCTTGGGGATGCCTCGCCCGCGCGTGACGTTCTCCAGGAACGGGACCACGTCGTCCGGGCCTTCGGGGCCGCCGAAGGAGAGCAGGAGCAGGGCGTCGTACGGGGTGGGATCGAGCGCGTCTGGCATGAGTCGATCCTGCCACCCGGCACCGACAGCGGGGAAACAGCGGGGTGAAGAGTCGGCTTCCAGTCGGTTCAGTGTGGTTTGTCCCAGCGTCATACCGGGTGTGATTAGGGTGTCCTAACTCGTAAGCTGTATCAGCCGCATTCGCGCCTTACCGAGCCGCTTCGGAGACCACGTGCCCAGCCCCTACAGAGCCCTGTTCGCCGAGCCCGGCACCAAGGCCTTCTCCGCCGCGGGATTCCTCGGGCGGATGCCGCTGTCGATGATGGGCATCGGCGTCGTCACGATGGTCTCCCAGCTCACCGGGCGCTATGGCCTCGCGGGCGCCCTGTCGGCCGCGATCGCGCTGTCCGCCGCGGCGATCGGCCCGCAGATCTCCCGGCTGGTGGACCGGCACGGGCAGCGCCGGGTGCTGCGCCCCGCGACCCTGGTGGCCCTGCTCGCGGCGGCCGGGCTGCTGCTCGCCGCGCACTTCCGGTGGCCGGACTGGGTGCTGTTCGTCTGTGCGGCCGGGATCGGCTCGGTGCCGAGTCTGGGCGCGATGATCCGGGCCCGCTGGGCCGCGCTGTACCGGGGCACCCCGAAGCTGCACACCGCCTACTCGTTCGAGTCGGTCGTGGACGAGGTGTGCTTCATCTTCGGGCCGATCATCTCCATCGGCCTGTCCACGGCCTGGTTCCCGGAGGCGGGCCCGCTGCTCGCCGCCTGCTTCCTGCTGGCCGGCGTCCTGTGGCTCACCTCCCAGCGCGCCACCGAGCCGGAACCGCATCCGCGCGAGCGGCGGGGCGGCGGCAGCGCCCTGCGCGCGCCGGGGCTCCAGGTGCTGGTGGCGACCTTCGTGGCGACCGGCGCGATCTTCGGGGCGGTGGACGTGGTCACGGTCGCCTTCGCCGACGAGCGCGGCCACAAGGGCGCCGCGAGCCTGGTCCTCGCGTTGTACGCGGCCGGTTCGTGCGTCGCGGGCGTGGTCTTCGGACTGCTGCGCCTCAGCGGTGCGCCGGAACGTCGCTGGTTGCTGGGCGTGGCGGCGATGGCCGTGAGTATGATCCCCCTCCTACTGGTCGGAAACTTGCCGCTTCTGGCCGTGGCGCTGTTCGTTGCGGGGCTGTCCATCGCGCCGACGATGATCACGACGATGTCCCTCATCGAAGAGCACGTACCGCGCGCGCAGCTCACCGAGGGCATGACCTGGGTGAGCACCGGCCTCGCCGTCGGCATCGCGGCCGGCTCCTCCGTGGCCGGCTGGGTGATCGACGCGGCCGGGGCACGGGCCGGGTACGGGGTTCCGGCCGTGTCCGGGGCCGTCGCGGTCGCGGTCGGTTTCCTCGGGTACCGCCGGCTGCGCAGGCCGGCCGCGGGTCGGGGAGGCACCGTTGGGCAGCACAGCGAGCGGGAAGAACGGCACGTGGCGTAACTGGGGCGGCAATGTCTCCGCCCGGCCCGCCCGGCAGGTCGCGCCGGCCTCCGTGGAGGAGCTGGCCGGCGCGGTGCGCCGGGCCCGGGAGGACGGCCTGAAGGTGAAGGCGGTCGGCACCGGGCACTCCTTCACCTCGATCGCCGCCACCGACGGTGTGTTGATACGCCCTCAACTGTTGACCGGTATACGCACCATCGACCGGGCGTCCATGACGGTCACGGTGGAGGCGGGGACCCCGCTCAAGAGACTCAACGCCGCTCTCGCGCGCGAGGGCCTCTCGCTCACCAACATGGGCGACATCATGGAGCAGACCGTGTCCGGGGCCACCAGCACCGGCACGCACGGCACCGGCCGCGCGTCGGGCTCCATCGCCGCCCAGATCAAGGCGCTGGAGCTGGTCACGGCCGACGGCTCGGTGCTCACCTGTTCCGAGAAGGAGAACCCGGAGGTCTTCGCGGCGGCCCGCATCGGCCTCGGCGCCCTGGGCGTCGTCACCGCGATCACCTTCGCCGTGGAGCCGCTCTTCCTGCTCACCGCGCGCGAGGAACCCATGTCCTTCGAGCGGGTCCTCGCCGAGTTCGATCAGCTGTGGGCCGAGAACGAACACTTCGAGTTCTACTGGTTCCCGCACACCGGCAACACCAACACCAAGCGGAACAACCGCAGCGCCGGCCCCGAGCAGCCGGTGGGGCGGCTCGCGGGCTGGTTCGAGGACGAGTTCCTCTCCAACGGCGTCTTTCAGGTTGCCCAGTGGGTCGGCCGCGCTGTCCCGGCGACCGTTCCGGCGATCGCGCAGGTCTCCAGCAGGGCCCTGTCCGCGCGGACGTACACGGACATCCCTTACAAGGTCTTCACCTCACCGCGCCGGGTGCGCTTCGTGGAGATGGAGTACGCCGTCCCGCGCGCGGCCCTGGGGGAGACGCTGCGCGAGCTGAAGGCCATGGTGGACCGCTCCGGGCTGCGCGTCGGCTTCCCGGTCGAGGTGCGCACCGCCCCGGCCGACGACATCACCCTGTCCACCGCCTCCGGCCGGGACAGCGCCTACATCGCCGTGCACCTGTTCCGGGGCACGCCGTACCAGGCGTACTTCACGGCCGCAGAGCGGATCTTCACCGCGCACGAGGGGCGTCCGCACTGGGGCAAGGTGCACACGCGGGACGCGGAGTACTTCTCCCGGGTGTACCCGCGCTTCGGCGAGTTCACGGCGCTGCGGGACCGTCTGGACCCGGACCGGCTGTTCCAGAACGACTATCTGCGGAGGGTTCTGGGGGCGTAGGCGTCGTGGCGGACGCGCTGGGGGCACTGGGCGTGGGGGCCGGGGTGGCCGGCTCGCCGCTCGGTTCCCCGCTCCGCCCGGAGTCCGGCTGCCCGGTCGGCCGGCCGCTCGGTGAACCGCCGGGCGCCGGGGGCGCACTGTGGCTCGTGCCGTCGCCGGTGGAGGGCGTGCGCTCCGGGGACGTGGTGCCCGAAGGGGCGGGTGTCCGGTCGGACGTGGCACCGGAGGAGCCCCGGCCGGTGACGGCGTCGCTGACCGTCGTACCCGTACCGCCGCTGAAGCTGTTCCCGGAGACCAGCTCGTACGCCGTGATGCCGGCCAGCGTCACCCCGAAGACCAGGGCGGCGGCGACCAGCGGGCGGCGCCGGCTCCCGGCCCGCGCCCGGTAGACGGTGCCCTCGGTGAACTCGCCCGGCGGCAGGAACGCTTGCCGCCCCCGTGGCCGCGCTCCCCGCTCCTGCGGCGGCCGGGCCGCCACCGCGGTCTTCTCCCGGAGCTGCTCCCCGGTCCGCTTGAAGAAGTGCTGGAAGACCGAGCCGCCGCAGGTGGCGACGACACTGACGACGCCGGCGCCGACGATCGTGCCGTACACCCCGAAGTACGAAGCCAGTTTGGCCGCCACCACCGCCGCGAGGGCGCTGCCCGCGACCTGGGGGACGCTCAGGTCGATCCGCTTCCGACCCGTATCGGGCGTCTCACGCATACCCGGAACTTGCCTGCCTTTCCCGCACCTCATGGAGCACTTGCCGCAGTTGACGACATTGGTCGGCCGACTGCACGAGAAAGGGACGTACGGACGAAACCATTAGTTCCGTTTCTGGCGATTGCGTGAAGTTCGCCACGTTCATGATCCACAAAACCGGTTGCGGACGGCCAAGTCGCACCCCTTGCCAGAAGTTGGGCGGCGCGCCAATCCACGCACGTGGTCCAAATGGAGTACTGTTGCGAGCCCTGGGTCCGGTCTCCCACCAGGGTGCCCGCGGCCTTGCAGGATCGCCGGGAGGGGGCTAGTTGCACAGGGTGACGGAGTTGGTCACTTAGCGTTGCGAACAGGTAACCGTGCCATAACGGCGGTCCCGGGCCCGTGCCCGACACGCCGGGCAACTCGGCAAGGTTGTGGCAGGCTGCACCCGGGCAGGCCACACTCGACTAGCGGAAGCAGCGACGCACGTGACGTCGGCAGGCACCACCCGGGAGGTCCCCATGCCCGAACTGCGTGTCGTGGCCGTCTCGAATGACGGCACACGACTGGTGCTGAAGGCTGCCGACTCTACGGAGTACACGCTTCCGATCGACGAGCGGCTCCGCGCCGCCGTCCGCGGCGACCGGCCCCGCCTCGGCCAGATCGAGATCGAAGTCGAGAGCCATCTGCGCCCGCGCGACATCCAGGCGCGGATACGAGCCGGTGCCACGGCGGAAGAGGTCGCGCAGCTCGCCGGCATCCCCGTCGACCGGGTACGGCGCTTCGAGGGCCCGGTACTGGCCGAGCGCGCCTTCATGGCCGAGCGCGCCCGCAAGACCCCGGTCCGCCGCCCCGGCGAGAACTCCGGCCCGCTGCTCGGTGAGGCCGTGCAGGAACGGCTGCTGCTGCGCGGCGCCGAGAAGGACACCGTGCAGTGGGACTCCTGGCGCCGCGACGACGGCACCTGGGAGGTGCTCCTCGTCTACCGGGTCGCGGGCGAACCGCACTCGGCGAGCTGGACGTACGACCCGCCGCGGCGGCTCGTCCAGGCCGTCGACGACGAGGCGCGCTCGCTGATCGGCGAGTCCGACGACCTCGCCGTACCGGAGCCGAGTTTCCCGTTCGTCCCGAGGATCGCCCGGCTGCCGCGCGAGCGCTCCATGGACCGCGCTCTCGACCGGGGCGACCGGGAGCGCCCCAGCCTGCCCGCGCAGTCGTCGGAGCCGGCCGAGGAGAGCACGGGCGAACGCGACTCGCTGACCAGCCTGCTGGAGGCCGTGCCGAGCTTCCGGGGCGACCTGGTGGTCCCGGAACGCCCGTCGGAACCCTCCGAGGACACCGAGGAGGAGCCCGCCGCGGAGGAGCCGCCCGCACCCGCCGCGTCCGCCGGCTCCGCCTACGCGGACGTCCTCATGCCGCGCTCCGTGGGCAGCCACCGCGACCGGCTCATCGGCGCGACCGACCGCCAGGCCGAGGCCGACGGCGTCCGCCCCGGCCGCCGCGCCGCCGTACCGAGCTGGGACGAGATCGTGTTCGGCACGCGCCGCAAGAAGCAGGAGTAGCACGGTCCTACCGCCGAAGAGGGGGCACGCGCGCGTGCCCCCTCTTCCGGCTGCCCGGTCACTGCGGATCCGCTCCCACCGCCACCGGCCGGGACGGGTCCGCGGACCACTCGGACCAGGAACCGACGTAGAGGGCCGCCGGAATGCCCGCCACCGCCAGCGCGAGCACCTCGTGGGCGGCGGAGACGCCCGAACCGCAGTACACGCCCACCTCGGCGTCCTCCGACACCCCGAGCGCCTTGAAGCGGTCCCTGAGCTCCGCCGCGGGCAGGAAACGGCCGTCCGGGCCCACGTTCTCCGCCGTCGGCGCCGACACCGCGCCCGGGATGTGCCCACCGACCCGGTCGATCGGCTCCACCTCCCCGCGGTACCGCTCCCCCGCGCGCGCGTCCAGCAGCACACCCGTGCGGGCGAGGGCCGCGGCCCCGTCCGCGTCCAGCAGCCCCGCCGCGCCCGGCGCCGGCACGAAGTCGCCCTCGGCCGGGGCCGGTGTCCCGGTGGACAGCTCGCCCTCCCAGGACGGCAACCCACCGTCGAGCACCCGCACGTCCGGGTGACCCGTCCAGCGCAGCAGCCACCACGCGCGCGCGGCGGCCCAGCCCTGCCCGCCGTCGTACACGACGACCGGCCGGCCCGCCGACACGCCCGCGCGGCGCATCGCGGCACCGAACTCCGCCAGGTCGGGCAGCGGATGCCGGCCGTGCGCGCCGGGCGCGGCGGCCAGTTCCCGGTCCAGGTCGACGAAGACCGCGCCGGGGATGTGGCCGGCCGTGTACTCGGCCCGCCCGTCGAAGGCGGGCGCGCCCGCCGCCTTCGCCGTGCTCAGCTGCCAGCGAACGTCCAGCAGCACCGGCGGGTTGCCGCCGGTCAGCTCGTGTGCGAGTTCGGATGCGGTGATGATGGCTGTCATGGCGTCCATCCATACGCCAGGGGTGGCCGCGGCGTCCAGGTCCCGCTACTCTGCTCGGCCGGACACGCTCGATCACCCGACGTACGTGACCGAGCACGCGCTGTACAGCCGACGGACACCCGCCGGCCATCGCCAGGAAGCGGCGAAAGACGGCAGATCGGGCATCCTCCCGGAGGTACACCCTTCCTGGGAGCGGAAGCGACACGGCCACCACGAGGGGCCGGGGAGAGAGTGATCGATGACCGAGGAACGGGAGTCGGCAGGCCCGCACGCGCGGCGCGTGCCCGGCACGCCCTGCTGGGTGAGCCTGATGGTGCACGCGCTGGACGCCACCGAGGAGTTCTACGGTGAGCTGTTCGGCTGGGAGTTCCTGCCGGGCCCGCAGCAGCTCGGGCCCTATGTGCGGGCGCTGCTGGACGGGCGGCAGGTCGCCGGCATGGGCCAGCTGCCGCCGGACCGCCGGCTGCCGGTCGCCTGGACGCCGTACTTCGCCTCGGACGACGTGGACCGGACCGTGGACACCGTACGGCTGTGCGGCGGCACGCCGGCCGTCGGGCCGCTGGACGCGGCCGAGGCCGGGCGCATGGCGATCGCCTCCGACCCCTCCGGAGCGGTGTTCGGGATCTGGCAGGGCTCCGCGTACCTCGGCACGTCGATCACCGGCGTGCCCGGCACGCCCGTCTGGAACGAACTGGTCACCTACGAGACGGAGAGCGTCGCCAAGTTCTACAAGAGCGTGTTCGGTTACGAGGAGGAGCCGGTGGTCTCCGCCGACCTCGACTATCTGACCCTGCGTCTCGACGGCCGTCCGGTGGCCGGGCTGCACGGCATCGGCCACGGACTGCCCCGGGACCGGGGGCCCTACTGGCGGACGTACTTCGAGGTCGCCGACCTCGCCGAAGCGCTGCGGCAGGTCACCGGCCTGGGCGGCCGGATCCTCAAGCCGGCCCACGACAGCGCGCACGGGCGGCTGGCGACGGTGGCGGACCCGGAGGGCGCCGAGTTCTCCGTGGTTCAGGATCCGCGCTGAGCGCTCAGGGGGTCACGGGCAGCACGTCCGGGGACAGCGCTGCCGCGCGGGCCGTCGCCGCGGTCATCCGGCGCCGGTGGTGGCGCCGGCACAGCACCTCGTAGCCGACCTGGCCACCGGCCTGGTTGACGTCGCCGACGACCACCTGGGCGCCCTCGACCACCATCTCGCCGTCTATCGTGCGGGCGTTGTGCGTGGCGCGGGCGCCGCACCAGCACAGCGCCTCCACCTGGAGCACCTCGATCCGGTCGGCCAGTTCCACCAGCCGCTGGGAGCCGGGGAACAGCTTGGAGCGGAAGTCGGTGGTGATGCCGAAGGCGAACACGTCCAGGCCGAGATCGTCCACCACGCGCGCGAGCTGGTCGATCTGCTCGGGGGCGAGGAACTGCGCCTCGTCCGCGATCACATAGTCGGCCCGGCCGCCCCGCGAGAGGTGGTCCACGAGATAGGCGTACAGGTCCTGGCCGTCCTCGACCTCCACCGCGTCGGTGACCAGGCCCAGCCGGGAGGACAGCTTGCCCTCGCCGGCCCGGTCGTCCCGGGTGAAGATCATGCCGGCCAGGCCGCGCGCGGAGCGGTTGTGCTCGATCTGCAGAGCCAGCGTCGACTTCCCGCAGTCCATCGTTCCGGAGAAGAACACCAGCTCGGGCATGAGGAGTTGAGCACCTTTCGGCGAGTCGCTGAGGAGGGCGGACGGTTCAGGAGCGTACTTCGAGCAGCGGGACGAGCTGCTCGGCTGGGGTCATCGAGCCGTGGTTGCCGACCAGCGCCGACTCCTTGGGCTCCCGCTCGGAGGCGATGATCAGGACGTCGTCGTGCGCGGCGGCGACCACGTCCCCGATCCGCGGGTACACGCGCTCGTCGCATTCGCCGGGCCGCCCGAACCAGCCGGCCGCGATCGCCTCGTCCCGCGAGGCCACCCAGAACTGCTCCCCGAGCACTTCGCGCCACACCGTCAGCACGTCGTTCTCGGCGCCCGGCACCGCGTACACGTGCCGGGCCCGGCCCTCGCCGCCCAGCAGGGCGACCCCGGCGCGCAGTTCCCAGTCCTCGTCGAAGTCGATGCGGTGCCGCTCGTCGAACGGGATGTCGACCATGCCGTGGTCGGCGGTGACGTAGAGGGCGCTGCGCGGCGGCAGTTGCTCCGCGAGGCGCTGGACGAGCCGGTCGACGTACATCAGCTGGCCGCGCCAGGTGTCGGAGGCGATGCCGTAGCGGTGTCCGGAGCCGTCCAGTTCGGCGTAGTACGTGTACACCAGGGCGCGGTCCGCGGCGGCCAGTTGTTCGGCCGCGAGGTCCATGCGCTCCTCGCCGGTGAGCCGTCCGTGGAAACTGCCGCCGCTGAGCGCCACCTTGGTGAGCGGCGTGTGCTCGAAGGCGGGCGAGGACACCTGGGCGGCGTGCACCCCGGCCTGGTGGGCGAGCTGGAAGACGGTGGGGTACGGCTGCCAGGGCCGCGGTTCGGTGTACGGCTGCCAGCGGAGCTGGTTCATCAGCGCGCCGGTGTCCGGGTTGCGCACGGTGTAGCCGGGCAGGCCGTGGGCGCCGGGCGGCAGGCCGGTGCCGACGGAGGCGAGGGAGGTGGCGGTGGTCGCCGGGTAGCCGGCGGTGAGCGGGCGGCCTGTGCCGCCGCGGGAGCTGCCGAGCAGGGAGGTCAGGAACGGGGCCTCGTCCGGGTGGGCCTTCAGCTGCTCCCAGCCGAGGCCGTCGATCAGGAAGACGCAGACCCGGTCGGCGGGGGTCAGTTCCCCGATCGTGGCGGTCAGGCCGGGGACGCCCATGCCTGCGGCCAGGGTGGGCAGCAGGTCGGCGAGGGAGCCGCTGCCGTACTCGGGCAGCGGCGCGGTGTCGAGGGCGAGGGGTTCCGGGTGGTCCCAGGCGGAGAGCTGGGACATCAGCGCGTGACGTCCGCGGTCGCCTCGGAGATGGCCTGCGCGAAGGCGAGCGCCTGGCGCACCGTCTCCGGGCCGTCCCCAGCCTCGCTGACGCGCAGGCTGAGGTCGTCCGCCGTGGAGCTGCCCGTGTAGCCGTGGTCGGCGTCGCAGTTGGGGTCGCCGCAGGCGGCAGGCTCCAGGTCGATGCGGCTGACCGCGCCCCAGCCGATGGTCAGCACGACCTCGCGGGGCAGTGTGCCCGGCGTGTACTGCTCGGGGTTCGCGACCACCCGGCTCACCACGACCGAGGAGATCCGGTCGAGTTTCACGGACTCGGTGGAGGTGGTGGCGTACGGCGTCGGGGACGTGCTGTCGGCGGCCTGCTCGTCGGTGTGGCTGACGATGAAGCGGTTGCCGGTCAGGACGAGCACGGTGACGTGCCGGCGCACCTCGTTCTGGTCGAACGTGGTCTCCTGGTGGACCAGGTACGACCGGATGGGCTCGCCGCCCACAGCGGCCTCCACCGCCTCGGCCACGAGGGCCGGGTAGTAGCCGCTGCGCTCGATCGCCGCGCGCAGCCCCTGGGTCGTCGTACTGGTCTTGGCCATGGCGTCCATCCTAATCCGTGGGCAAGGGGGGTCCGGGCCAGTCGCGCGGACCGGGGACGGCCGGTACGCCCGCGCGCGGGGCCTCGGTATCGAACCCCGGCGGGACCTCCGGCCCTTCGGCGGCGACCGGACAGGAGCTCGGCGGGCAGCGGACGGGGAGCGGGCCGGGGAAGATCACGTCCGGGCCCTCGTGACGGGTGAGGGAGTACCCGGCGGGCAGGCGCGGCCGCCCCGCGTCGCGGGCGGTGGTCTCCCGGTCCCACCGGCCGCCCCCGGGCAGCTTCCGTCCGGCGATCTCCATACGGCCCCCCGGTCCCGCTCAGTAGGCCGGCAGGGTGCGCGGGCCGAGGTCGTCACGGGCGGGCGGCGGCGCGAGCCGTACGGTGGCGCCGAGCACGCTGGCTCCGTGCGGGGCGACGACGACCGGTTCCAGGGTGACCGCGACCACCTCCGGGTGGTCGTCGACCAGCCGCGAGACCCGCAGCAGCAGCTCCTCCAGGGCCGGGGTGTCCACCGGGGTGGAGCCGCGCCAGCCGAACAGCAGCGGTGCCGTCCGGATGGACCGCACCAGCGAGGTCGCCTCCCGGTCGGTGACGGGGATCAGCCGGTGGGCCATGTCCCCGAGCAGCTGCGAGGCGGCTCCGGCCAGGCCGAAGGACAGCACGGCCCCGGCCGCCGGGTCGATCACCGCGCGTACGACCGTGTCGACCCCGCGCGGCGCCATGCCCTGCACAACCGGCCGCAGTTCCTCCGGCTGCCCGAACAGCTCGGTCAGTTCGGCGTACGCCCTCAGCAGTTGCTCCTCGTCCGCGAGGTCGAGGCGGACGCCGCCCAGGTCGGCGCGGTGCCTGAGGTGCGGGGCCGTGGCCTTGAGGGCGACCGGGTAACCGAGCGCGCGGGCGGCCTCGACGGCGGCGTCCGGGGTGAGGGCGGGCAGGGCGCGGCGCACGGATATGCCGTACCTGGCGAGCAGTTCGCAGGTCTGCGCGTCGGAGATGGTGAGCCCTTGCCCGCGGGCGAGCAGCTCGCCGATGAGCCGGGCGGCCCCCTTCTCGTCGATGTCGTCGTACTCCGGCACCTTCCCCGGATCGGCCGCCTCCCGCCGCCACTGCGCGTACTTCACGGCTTCGGCGAGGGCGCGGACGGCACGTTCGGCGGCGGGGTAGGCGGGGATGAGGTGGGTGCCTTCGGGCGGGGTGGTCAGCGGGGCGGGGGCCACGGCTCCCTCGGTGCCGGGCGCCCTGTCGACGGCTCCCGGTGCGGTGCTCGCCGCCGCCGACAACGCTTCCGCCAGTCCTCCGAGCTCCACGTGCACCACGAGCACCGGCTTGCCCGGCACCGCCGCCGCGGCCGACCGCAGGGCCTCCGCCAGCTCGGCGTCCCCCGGCGAGCTCTCCCCGATCGCGGGGATCGCCGTGACGACGACGGCGTCGTTCGTGCCGTCGGCCAGCGCGGCAGCGAGCGCCCGGTGGAAGTCCTCCGCCGTCGCCCCGGTCGTCAGGTCGACCGGCCGCGCGGGCCGCAGTCCCTCGGCGAGACACCGGTCGTACGTCAGCACGCCCAGCGACTCGGAGTTGCCGAGGATGGCCACGCGCGGTCCGGCGGGCAGCGGCTGCCGCGCGAGGAGCAGGCCCGCGTCGACCAGCTCGGTGATCGTGTCGACCCGGATCACACCGGCCTGCCGGAGGAGCGCGGAGACGGTCTCGTACGGCAGCCGGGTGGCCCGTACCGCGTGCCCCTGCGGTGCCGTGCCGGTCCCCTGCACCACGACGAGCGGCTTCGCCGCCGCCGTCCGCCGGGCCAGGCGGTTGAACTTGCGGGGGTTGCCGATGGACTCCAGGTACATGAGGACGACGTCGGTCTCGGGATCGTCGTACCAGTACTGGAGGACGTCGTTGCCGGAGACGTCGGCGCGGTTGCCGGCGGACACGAAGGTGGAGACGCCGGTGACGCCGGTGACGCCACCGCCGCGCCGGTGCAGCCGGGAGAGCAGGGCGATGCCGATGGCGCCGGACTGGGCGAACATCCCGATGCGGCCGGGCCGGGGCATCTCCGGGGCGAGGGAGGCGTTCAGCCGGACGTCCGGGGCGGTGTTGATGATCCCGAAGGCGTTCGGGCCGATGATCCGCATGCCGTACGCGCGCGCGGCCCGGACGAGGGCCCGCTGCCGATCGCGCCCCTCGGGCCCGCTCTCGGCGTAGCCGGCGGAGAGCACGACCAGCCCCTGGACGCCGTGCTCCCCGCACTCGGCGACCACAGCGGGCACGTGCGCGGCCGGTACGGCGACGACGGCCAGGTCGACATGCCCGTCGATGTCCCGCACCGAGCGGTGCGCGGGCACCCCGTCGATCTCCTTGAGGTCTTCCGGGAAGGCCTTGTTCACGGCGTACAGGCGGCCGGGGTAGCCGGCGTCGCGGAGGTTGCCCAGGACGCCGCGGCCCACGCCGCCGGGGGCGCGGCCGACACCGACGACCGCCACGGAGCCGGGCGCGAGGAGCCTCCGTACGGAACGGGCCTCGGCGCGCTGCTCCCGCGCGCGCTGCACGGCGAGGGAGCGGTCGGTGGGTTCGAGGTCGAACTCCAGGCGGACGACGCCGTCCTCGAAGCTGCGTTTCTGGGTGTAGCCCGCGTCCGTGAACACCTTGATCATCTTGGTGTTGGCGGGCAGCACCTCGGCGGCGAAACGGCGGATGCCCCGCTCGCGCGCGACGGCCGCGATGTGCTCCAGCAGGGCGGAGGCGACCCCGCGGCCCTGGTGGGCGTCCTGCACCAGGAAGGCGACCTCTGCCTCGTCGGCGGGCGCGGTCGCGGGCATGCCGTCGGTGCCGATGCGGTCATAGCGTACGGTGGCGATGAACTCGCCGCCGATGGTGGCCGCGAGTCCCACCCGGTCCACAAAGTCGTGGTGCGTGAAGCGGTGGACGTCCTTGGCGGAGAGCCGTGGGTACGGCGCGAAGAAGCGGTAGTACTTCGACTCGTCCGAGACCTGCTCGTAGAAACTGACCAGGCGGTCGGCGTCATCAACGGTGATGGGCCTGATGCGCGCGGTGCCACCGTCGCGCAGCACCACGTCCGCCTCCCAGTGGGCGGGGTACTGGTGCCGGTCCTGCCGGTCCGCCGAGGTCTGCATGGGCCCCAGAGTACGGCTCGCGTCGGACAACGTCGCGAGGCAGTCTGTGGAGGACGGGAAGCCGGACCGAGGCCGCGGTCCGGTGCCACACCGGAGGGGACGCACGTCCGCTCCGGACACGCTTCACGATATGGGAAACTGGTCTAGACAACCTGAACACCGAAGGGCAGCAACACATGGCTGAGCGCCGCGTCAACGTCGGCTGGGCCGAGGGCCTCCACGCCCGCCCCGCCTCCATCTTCGTCCGAGCCGCCACGGCCGCAGGCGTCCCGGTGACGATCGCCAAGGCCGGGGGCGACCCCGTCAACGCGGCCTCCATGCTGGCCGTCCTGGGCCTGGGTGCCCAGGGAGGCGAGGAGATCGTCCTCGCCTCCGACGCCGAGGGCGCCGACGCCGCCCTCGACCGTCTGGCCAAGCTGGTCTCCGAGGGCCTGGAAGAGCTGCCCGAGACCGTCTGAGCGACCACCGCACAGAGCGCCGGAGCCGCGTTCGCCTTTCGGGGCGGCGCGGCTCCGCCGTATGCGGACGCGCACGACCCGGTGTGCCGTCGATTTACCGCCCGCCGGTGTGCCGTCGATTTACCGCGCACCGGCTCCCGGCGAACTCGGGGGAATTACGGCACGAGTGAATCCGGGCAGCAGGAAATACGCCGCCCGGAATACCTCTTCTTTGTATACGGTGCGCTTGTTAATGCCGCGGGCCCGACATGTTTACGGCATGTTGCGAAGTCCTCACTCGCTCCGCGGCGGGAGAAAACCGCAACCGGTGCGCGCCCGTCGCACGCTCGGCGTGCAGGGCCGTGAGCGCCCGCGCGCGCTCCGCGTCGCCGCGCGCCACCGCGTCCACGATGGCACCGTGCTCCGCCCAGGACTCCACCGGTCCGATCGGTGCCTCCACCGTGTACATCCAGGCGATCTTGTGCCGCAACTGGGTGAGCACCGAGGTCAGCGAGGTACTGCCGGAGGCCTGGGCGAGCGTCTCGTGGAACCAGCCGCCCAACGAACGCAGGTCCTCGTTGCTGCCCCTGCGGGCGCGCTCCTGGCCCAGCCGGACCAGACCGCGCAGCACCTTCAGATGCGCCTCGGTGCGCCGCTGGGCGGCCCTGGCGGCGCCCAGCGGCTCCAGCAGCGTCCGCATCTCCAGCAGGTCGGCGGCCTCCTGCTCGGTCGGCTCGGCCACGCACGCGCCCGCGTGCCGGCGCGTCACCACGAAGCCCTCGGCCTCCAGGGTGCGCAGGGCCTCGCGCACGGGGACGCGCGAGACGCCGTAGCGGCGGGCCAGGACTTCCTCGGTGAGGCGGCTGCCGCGCTCGTAGACACCCGCGACGATGTCGTCCCGGATGGCCGTGCACACCGAGTGCGCCGGAATACGCATGACCGACCTCCGCCTTAATCCCCGTGAAACGTCGACGATGGACGTGTGTTCCGTGACTCTATTCCAATGAGCCGGAATTTCCGACGGCGGGCCCTAATCCATGGCTATTTTTTGGACAGCGGAGCCGGCGGACACCGCGGAAAACGGCGAAAGCCCCGGCTCGGTGAGCCGGGGCCTCGGACAGACGTGCGGTCGGTGTCAGACGTTCACGCCGTGCTTGCGGAGGTAGGCGACGGGGTCGACGTCCGATCCGTACTCGGGGGTCGTGCGCGCCTCGAAGTGGAGGTGCGCGCCGGTGACGTTGCCGGTGGCGCCGGACAGGCCGATCTGCTGGCCGGCGACGACCTTCTGGCCCACCGTGACCCCGATGGACGACAGGTGCCCGTACTGGGTGTACATGCCGTCGGCCATGCGGATCACGACCTGGTTGCCGTACGCGCCGCCCCAGCCCGCGGAGACGACCGTGCCGGAACCCACCGCGTGGACGGACGTGCCGCCGGCCGCGTGGAAGTCGATGCCGGTGTGCGAACCGGAGGACCACAGGGAGCTGCTCGCCCGGTAGGCGGTGGAGACGTACGAGTGCACGATCGGGGCGACGAAGGCGTTCAGCCGCTTGCGCTCCGCCTCGCGGGCGGCCCGGGCCTCGGCGGCGCGGATCTCCCGGGCCCGCTCGGCCGCCGCCTTCACCGCGGCCTCCTCGGCCGCCTTCTGCTCGGCGGCCTCCTGCTGTGCGGCGGCCTGCGCGCCGATCTCGTCGGCGACGTCCTCGGACACGGCGACGACCGGGGTGAGGCCGGTCTGCTCCGCGGAGTTCTCGGCGGCGAGCGCCGGGGAGGCGGCGAGGGTGCCGATCACACCGGTGGTGGTGAGGGCCGCGACGCCGGCCGCCTGAACGGTGGTCCGCTTGACCCGGCCGGGCTTGCGGTGCTTCCCGGTGGCGCACATGAACGCCATGAAGTGGCTGGTCCTTTCCTTCCCTCTCGCCTACCGGGTTAGCTGACGGGTTCGGAGCAGGAAGGTCTCCTACGGGCCCCCTCGCGCATCGCGCGGGCGCCCGATTCACCCCAGGGACGGTGGGTCCCCGGCTCCCCTGGCTCGCGCCGTACGGGGACTCGGCGATGACTGTCCGGTGCCGCGGGTGCGGCGCACTGCCTGACGAACAGCCCGGACGAAGCTACGCAAGCGCGCTGTCAATCCTCAAACGCATCCCGGCTTTTGTAGCGCATCCCACAGGGCAGACAGGCAACCTCCGCCTCAAAACGGGCATCTGAGCGACGAGTGGAACAACGTGGGGCCCTGACGACCCGTAGGTCGCCGGGGCCCCACGCGCGCGTGCCGTCATCCGGCCGCCACCACGGTCGCGTCTACTCGGCCGCCACCACGGTCACTTCACCGATGCCCAGCGCCTCCACCGGCGCCTTGATCTGCGACGCGTCTCCGACGAGGACGGTCACCAGGCGGTCCACCGGGAAGGCGTTCACGACGGCCGCGGTGGCCTCCACCGTGCCCGTGGCCGCCAACTGCTGGTACAGCGTCGCCTGGAAGTCGTCGGGCAGGTGCTGTTCGACCTGGTCCGCCAGCGTGCTCGCGACGGCCGCCGCGGTCTCGTACTTCAGCGGCGCCACACCGACCAGGTTCTGCACGGCGACGTCCCGCTCGGCGTCGGTCAGGCCGTCCGCCGCGACCGTGCGCAGCACCTTCCACAGGTCGTCCAGCGCCGGGCCGGTGTTCGGGGTGTCCACGGAGCCGCTGATGGCGAGCATCGCCGCCCCCGTGCCGTCCGGCGCGGACCTGAGGACCTGCCCGAAGGCCCGCACGCCGTAGGTGTAGCCCTTCTCCTCGCGCAGCACGCGGTCCAGGCGGGAGGTGAGGGTGCCGCCGAGGCAGTACGTGCCGAGCACCTGGGCGGGCCACACCCGGTCGTGCCGGTCGGGACCGATCCGGCCGATCAGCAGCTGCGTCTGGACCGCGCCGGGCCGGTCCACGATGACCACACGCCCGGTGTCGTCGGCGGTCACCGGCGGCACCGGACGGGGCTCGCCCGGGGTGCCCGTCCAGGCGCCCAGGGTGTCGCCCAGCAGCGCGTCGAGGTCGGTACCGGTCAGGTCGCCGACGACGACCACGGTGGCCGTGGCGGGCCGCACATGGCGCTCGTAGAAGGCGCGGACGGCCGCCTCGTCGATCTTCTCGACCGTCTCCTCGGTGCCCTGCCGCGGACGGGACATGCGCGAGGTCGCCGGGAACAGCTCCTTGGAGAGCTCCTTGGCGGCCCGGCGGGAGGGGTTGGCCAGCTCGTGCGGGATCTCGTCCAGGCGGTTGCGGACCAGCCGCTCGACCTCGCTCGCGGCGAAGGCGGGCGCGCGCAGGGCGTCGGCGAGCAGACCGAGGCCCTTGGCCAGGCGGGAGGCCGGGACCTCAAGGCTGAGCCGCACGCCGGGATGGTCCGCGTGCGCGTCGAGGGTGGCGCCCGCGCGCTCCAGCTCGGCGGCGTACTCCTCGGCGGAGTGCTTGTCGGTGCCCTCGGAGAAGGCCCGCGCCATGATCGTGGCGACGCCGTCCAGACCGGCCGGCTCGGCGTCCAGCGGCGCGTCCAGCAGCACCTCGACGGCGACGACCTGCTGCCCCGGGCGATGGCAGCGCAGCACGGTCAGGCCGTTGTCGAGGGTGCCGCGCTCGGGCGCCGGGAACGCCCACGGCTTGGCCTCGCCGGGCTGCGGCTGGGGGTGGAAGTCCATGGTGGCGAGCTCGGTCACTTGGCCGTCTCCTCGTTCTCGGTCTCGTCGCGGCCCGCGTCCACGGTCGCTTCCTGCTCGGGGTCCTCGGGGACCTTGGCGTCCGCGACGACCTCCGGGGACTTCGGCTCGTAGACGAGGACCGCGCGGTTGTCGGGCCGCAGGCGTGCCTTGGCCACCTCCTGGACCTCCTGTGGGGTCACCTCCAGGACCCGCTTGACGGCCGTCAGGGCGAGCTGCGGGTCGCCGAAGAGGACCGCGTACCGGCACAGTTCGTCGGCGCGGCCGGCGACCGTGCCGAGCCGGTCCAGCCACTCGCGCTCCAGCTGGGCCTGGGCGCGCTCCATCTCCTCGGGCGTGGGGCCCTCCGCGGCGAACCGGGCCAGCTCCTCGTCGATGGCGGCCTCGATGACCGGCACCTCCACGTCACCGGAGGTCTTCACGTCCAGCCAGCCCATGGACGGCGCGCCGGCCAGGCGCAGCAGGCCGAAGCCGGCCGCGACGGCCGTCCGGTCCCGGCGCACCAGCCGGTTGTACAGGCGGGAGGACTCGCCGCCGCCGAGGATGGTCAGGGCGACGTCGGCCGCGTCGCACGCGCGCGTGCCGTCGTGCGGGAGCCGGTAGGCGGCCATCAGGGCGCGCGCCGGGACCTCCTCCACGACGACCTCGCGCAGCTGCTCGCCGATGACGTCCGGCAGGGAGCCGTCGCGGGGGGCGGGCTTGCCGTCGTGGGACGGGATGGAACCGAAGTACTTCTCGATCCAGGCGAGGGTCTGCCGGGGGTCGATGTCGCCGACCACGGAGAGCACCGCGTTGTTCGGCGCGTAGTAGGTGCGGAAGAACTGGCGGGCGTCCTCCAGGGTGGCCGCGTCCAGGTCCGCCATCGAGCCGATCGGCGTGTGGTGGTACGGGTGGCCCTCCGGGTAGGAGAGCGCGGTCAGCTTCTCGAAGGCGGTGCCGTACGGCACGTTGTCGTAGCGCTGGCGGCGCTCGTTCTTGACGACGTCCCGCTGGTTCTCCATGGACTCGTCGTCCAGGGCGGCCAGCAGCGAGCCCATGCGGTCGGCCTCCAGCCAGAGCGCCAGCTCCAGCTGATGGGCGGGCATGGTCTCGAAGTAGTTGGTCCGCTCGAAGCTGGTGGTGCCGTTCAGCGAGCCGCCGGCGCCCTGCACCAGCTCGAAGTGGCCGTTGCCCTTGACCTGCGCGGAGCCCTGGAACATCAGGTGCTCGAAAAGGTGAGCCAGGCCGGTACGCCCCTTGACTTCGTGGCGGGAGCCGACGTCGTACCAGAGGCAGACCGCCGCCACCGGGGTCAGGTGGTCCTCGGAGAGCACCACGCGCAGACCGTTGGCCAGGCGGTGCTCGGTCGCTGTCAGGCCCCCGGAGCCTGCCTCGGCTGTGGTCGTGTGACCCATGGGCATGTACGTCCCTTCGCGAGCGGAGGCGGTTGATGGAAACCGCGGTTTTCCTGCCGTTCCTGCCACTGTATGCAAAGCGTGCGGGGCCCCGGCGAAGTTCCCGCGGGACGTACGCCCAGAGCGGATATCGCCACCCTGCCGGGAGGCGGCCCCCGGTCCCGGCAGGTCCTCCGGAACCGGGTCGCGGCACAGGTTGTCAGTGCGTCGGTCCACAATGGTCCGCGTCAGTTCCGTCCATCCTTTCAGCAAGGAGCCGGCAGCGATGGCCCGCCGCAGCACGAAGACCCCGCCGCCCGACGATTCGTTCGAGGAGAGGATCCTCGACATCGACGTCGTGGACGAGATGCGTGGCTCCTACCTGGAGTACGCGTACTCGGTCATCTACTCGCGCGCCCTGCCGGACGCCCGTGACGGCCTGAAGCCGGTCCACCGCCGGATCGTGTACCAGATGAACGAGATGGGCCTGCGCCCCGAACGGGGCTATGTGAAGTGCGCCCGCGTCGTCGGCGAGGTCATGGGCAAGCTGCACCCGCACGGTGACGCGTCGATCTACGACGCCCTGGTGCGCATGGCGCAGCCCTTCTCCATGCGCGTGCCGCTGGTCGACGGCCACGGCAACTTCGGTTCGCTGGGCAACGACGACCCGCCGGCCGCCATGCGGTACACCGAGTGCCGGATGGCCGAGGCCACGAGCCTGATGACCGAGTCGATCGACGAGGACACGGTCGACTTCGCGCCGAACTACGACGGCCAGGAGCAGGAACCGGTGGCGCTGCCCGCCGCCTTCCCGAACCTGCTGGTCAACGGCTCCTCGGGCATCGCGGTCGGCATGGCGACGAACATGCCGCCGCACAACCTGCGCGAGGTCATCGCCGCCGCCCGCCACCTGATCCGGAACCCGAACGCGGACCTGGACGCGCTGATGAAGCACGTCCCGGGCCCGGACCTGCCCACCGGCGGCCGGATCGTCGGCCTGGACGGCATCCGGGACGCGTACGCGACCGGCCGCGGCACCTTCAAGATGCGCGCGACGGTCTCGGTCGAGACGGTCACCGCCCGCCGCAAGGGCCTGGTGGTCACCGAGCTGCCGTTCACGGTCGGCCCCGAGAAGGTCATCGCGAAGATCAAGGACCTGGTCAACGCGAAGAAGGTCCAGGGCATCGCCGACGTCAAGGACCTCACCGACCGCGAGCACGGCCTGCGCCTGGTCATCGAGATCAAGAACGGCTTCGTGCCGGAGGCGATCCTGGAGCAGCTCTACAAGCTGACCCCGATGGAGGAGTCCTTCGGCATCAACAACGTCGCCCTGGTCGACGGCCAGCCGCTCACCCTGGGCCTGAAGGAGCTGCTGGAGGTCTATCTGGACCACCGCTTCGACGTGGTCCGGCGCCGCAGCGAGTTCCGCCGCGGCAAGAAGCGCGACCGGCTGCACCTGGTCGAGGGCCTGTTGACCGCGCTTGTCGACATCGACGAGGTCATCCGGATCATCCGGTCCAGCGAGAACTCCGCGCAGGCCAAGGAGCGCCTGATCGAGCGCTTCTCGCTGAGCGAGGTGCAGACGCAGTACATCCTCGACACGCCGCTGCGCCGGCTCACCAAGTACGACCGGATCGAGCTGGAGGCGGAGAAGGACAAGCTCACCGCGGAGATCGAGGAGCTGACCCGGATCCTGGAGTCGGACGCGGAGCTGCGCAAGCTGGTCTCGGCCGAACTGGCCGCCGTGGCGAAGAAGTTCGGCACCGACCGGCGCACGGTCCTGCTGGAGTCCGCGGGCGCCCCGGTGGCCGCCGTCCCGCTCCAGGTGGCCGACGACCCGTGCCGGGTGCTGCTGTCCTCGACGGGGCTGCTGGCTCGTACGGCGACCGCCGAGCCGTTCCCGGAGGCGGCGGGCGCCAAGCGCGTCAAGCACGACGTGATCGTCTCGGCGGTGCCGGCGACCGCGCGCGGGGTGATCGGGGCGGTGACCTCGGCGGGCCGGCTGCTGCGGATCAACGTGGTCGACCTGCCGCAGCTGCCCGAGTCGGCGACCGCGCCGAACCTCTCCGGAGGGGCCCCGCTGGCGGAGTTCGTGTCCCTGGAGGACGACGAGACGGTGGTCTGCCTGACCACGCTGGACGAGTCCTCCCCCGGTCTCGCGCTCGGCACCGAGCAGGGCGTCGTCAAGCGCGTGGTGCCTGACTACCCGTCCAACAAGGACGAGTTGGAGGTCATCACGCTCAAGGAGGGCGACCGGATCGTCGGCGCGGTGGAGCTGCGCACCGGCGAGGAGGACCTGGTGTTCATCACGGACGACGCGCAGCTGCTGCGCTTCCAGGCTTCCATCGTGCGTCCGCAGGGCCGCCCGGCGGGTGGCATGGCGGGCATCAAGCTGACCGAGGGCGCGAAGGTGATCTCCTTCACGGCGGTCGACCCGGCCGTCGACGCGGTGGTGTTCACGGTCGCGGGCTCGCGCGGCACGCTGGACGACTCGGTGCAGACGACGGCCAAGCTCACCCCGTTCGACCAGTACCCGCGCAAGGGCCGGGCGACGGGCGGCGTGCGCTGCCAGCGGTTCCTGAAGGGCGAGGACTGCCTGTCGCTGGCCTGGGCGGGCCCGACGCCCGCGCTCGCGGCGCAGAAGAACGGCACCCCGGCAGACCTGCCTGAGCCGGACCCGCGCCGGGACGGCTCGGGCACGTCGCTGGCGAAGACGGTGGCCGTGGTGGCGGGGCCGGTGCTGTAGACGGGGCTGCGGGCGGGCCCCCTGAGGCTCGCCCGGTGGCTCTAGGCGGGCGGATCCTCCACGTCGGCGTCCGCTTCGTCCGGGCCCTGTACGTAGCGCAGGACGCCCCACATGCCGTGTTCGTCGGCGTGGGGGGCGTCGTTTCTGCACGCCTCCAGTTCCTTGCCGAGGGTGTCCGCGTCGATGCCGGAGCCGATCAGCACGAGCTGGGTGAGGAGGTCCTCGCCGGGCGGCCAGGGCTCCGGGTAGAAGCGCAGGAACCGGCCGACGGCGTGCACGGCGTAGCGGTTGAGCGGGTCGTACGGCCCGAAGTCGACGTACCCCTTGATCCGGTACAGCCCCTCGGGCCGACTGTCCAGGAACCGCATGAGCCGACGGGGTTCCAGGGGCACGTCGGAGGTGAAGGACAGGCTGTCGTAGCCGGTGTGCAGATGTCCGGCGTGGTCGTCGGCGTCGGGGGCGCCGGCCTCGTGGTCGTCGGCGTCGTGGTCGTCCAGGTCGTCGAAGGAGAGCTGCCCGAGGCGCTCCTCGCTCGGCCGGCAGTCGAAGAGGAACTCGGGGTCGATCCGGCCGTAGGTGGCGGGGACGACGGCGGCCCGGTCGGTGAGCGCACGGACGGCCCCCAGCACCCGCTCGACGTCGTCCGTGCGGTCGAGCTTGTTGACGACGACCAGGTCGGCGAGCGCCAGATGCCGGTCGATCTCGGGGTGCCTCGCCCGCGTGTCGTCGAACTCGGCGGCGTCGACGACCTCCACGAGGCCGCCGTAGACGATGCCCGGGTGCTCGCTGGCGAGCACCATGCGCACGAGTTCCCGGGGCTCGGCCAGCCCGCTGGCCTCGATGACGATCACGTCGATCCCGGCGCCGGGCGCGGCGAGCCGGTCCAGGTAGAGGTCGAGTTCGCTCGCGTCGACGGCACAGCACAGGCAGCCGTTGCCGAGCGACACGGTGGAGTCGCCCAGGGCGCCGGCGACGGCCATCGCGTCGATCTCGATGGCCCCGAAGTCGTTGACGATGGCCCCGATCCGGCTGCCTCCGCTGCGGTGCAGCAGGTGATTGAGGAGCGTGGTCTTCCCGGAGCCCAGGAACCCGGCGAGCACGACGACCGGGATCTGCTGCGGACCGCCGCCGCGTGCCAGGCTGTTCCCCAACGGGCGACCTCTCTGACGTACCAGGGCGCACCGGTTCGCGTCCCGATGCGCGGACGGGCATGGACTGCGCGTCAAGGATACGAGCGGGACGGCGACGCCGGGGCACGGAGGGCGGCATGACGCCACGGAGGCCGGCTCACGGATACGGCAGGCGGCGAGACGCCAAGAGGTCTGCTCACGGACACAGACGCCACAGAGGTCGGCTTGCGGACACGGCAGGTGGCGTGAGCGCCATGCGGTCTGCTCACGACATGGCGGGCGGCATGGCGCCGCAGAGGTCGGCAACCGGGCACGGCGGGGGGCGCGGGACACGGCCGGGGGCACGGCGCCGCAGCAGGCGGCACGGGACGTGGGCCCACCTCGCTCACTCGGCGGCGGGCACCGCAGCCTTCGGCTCTGGGCCGACGTACCGCGCCACCGGGCGGATGATCTTCGAGTCGGCGGCCTGCTCCAGGATGTTGGCGCTCCAGCCCACGACCCGTCCCGCCGCGAAGGTGGGGGTGAACATCTCCCTGGGCAGGCCGCACAGTTCCATGACCACCCCGGCGTAGAACTCCACGTTCGTGTGGAGTTCGCGGCCGGGCTTCAGCTCGGCGAGGATCTCCTCCACGCGGCGCTCGACCTCGACCGCGAAGTGCGCCCGCGGGCCGCCGAATCCGAGGGCGATCTCGCGCAGCATCCTGGACCGCGGGTCCTCCGTGCGGTAGACGGCGTGCCCGAAGCCCATGATCCGGTCACCGGCGAGCACCCGCTCACGGATCCAGGCGTCGATCCGGTCGGGCGTGCCGATCGCGTCCAGGGTGTCCAGGGCCCGGCTGGGCGCGCCCCCGTGCAGCGGCCCGGACAGGGCACCGACGGCACCGGTCAGGCAGGCCGCCACGTCCGCGCCCGTGGAGGCGATGACGCGTGCGGTGAAGGTTGACGCATTGAATCCGTGATCAATGGTAGAGATCAGGTATTGCTCGATCGCACGCGCCCGGCGCGGGTCCGGTTCCGAACCCGTCAACATGTACAGGTAGTTGGCCGCGTACGAGAGGTCCTCGCGCGGCTCGACCGGATCGAGACCGCTGCCCAGCCGGTACAGCGCGGTGAGCAGGGTGGGTACGGCCGCGCAGGCAGCCAGGGTGTCGGCGCGGCGCCGGTCGGCGTCGATGTCGTACACCGGCCGGAAGCCCTGGGCCGCACCGAGCAGGGACAGCGCCGTGCGCAGTCCGGCCAGCGGTCCGGAGCGCCGCCCGGCCGCGGCGATGGCGGGCAGGGCCGCGCGGACGTCCTCGGGCAGGCTGCGCAGCGCGGCCGTCTCGGCGGCGAAGGCGGCACCGCGCCGGGTGTCCGGCAGGGTGCCGTGGACCAGGAGGTGCCAGACGTCCTCGAAGCTCCGGGTGCGCGCGAGATCGACGGCCGAGTACTGGCGGTAGTGGTAGAAGCCCTCCCGGCCCCGGACGTCACCGATCTCGGTCTCGGCGACCACGACGCCGGCGAGACCGCGCGGGGCGTCGATGAACGGGGTGGCGGGCGTGTTGACGGCCATGGATCTCCTCCTTGGTTTCCACCCGGTACTTGATGCGACTGTCCATGCTTGACTGATCTTTTGTCAATATTGATCCAATCAATATACGCCCATCAACATGTGCGGAGGCGGCTACCGTGACCCCCATGCGCGATCACGACACCGCTCCCCACCGTCCCGGGCGCCGGCTGAGCACCAAGGAGACCGCCGAACTGCTCGGCGTGAAGCCCGAGACGGTCTACGCGTACGTGAGCCGCGGCCTGCTCAGCAGCAGACGCGAACCCGGCGGCCGGTCCAGCACCTTCGAGGCGAAGGAGGTCGAAGCCCTCGCCCGCCGCAACCGGCGCGACGCGGCCGGGACTCCGGGCTCCGGCGGGGACCTGTCCGTCCGCACCCGGATCACGCTCATCGAACAGGACCGGTACTTCTACCGGGGCGTGGACGCCGTCGACCTGGCCACCCGCCAGTCCTACGAGGAGGTCGCGGAATGGCTGTGGACCGGCCGGCTGACCCCCGGGGTGACGTTCTCCGCGCCCGGGTCCACCGTCGCTGTCGCCCGCCGCGCGGTGGACGCCCTGTCCGAACACGCCTCCCCAATCGACCGGCTGCGGGTCGCCGCGATCGCCGCGGCGGCCGAGGACCCGCTGCGCTTCGACCTGTCCGAGGACGCCGTGCTGAACACGGCGCGCGCCCTCATCCCGACCCTCGTCACCGCGCTCCCGCCGGTCCGTGCCGACCACAAGGACGGCGGGCCGCTGGCGCAGCGGCTGTGGGGACGGCTGACCGGCCACCCGGCCGACGAGGCCTCCCTGCACGTCCTGGACACCGCGCTCGCGCTGCTCGCCGACCACGACCTGGCCGCGTCCACGCTCGCGGTACGGGTCGCCGCCTCGGCCCGGGCGCACGCGTACGCGGCCGTCTCGGCCGGCCTCGGCGTGCTGGAGGGCCCGCTGCACGGCGCCGCCAGCGGCCTGGCCCACCGGATGCTCCTGGACGTGCTCGACCAGGGCACGGCGGTCCCGGTGATCGCCGACGAGCTGCGCGCGGGCCGCCGGGTCCCCGGTCTCGGCCACCGGCTGTACGCCGGCGAGGACCCCCGCGCGAGGGTGCTGTTCGGCCTCCTGGAGCAGGTCCCGCGCGCGGAGTCCGCGCTGCTCGCGGCCCGTGACATCGTCGCGACGACCGCCCGGCACACCCCGCTGCACGCCAATGTCGACCTGGCCCTGGCGGTGTTCACCGCGTCTAGCGGCATGCCGGCCACGGCCGGTGAGACGATCTTCGCTGTCGCGCGGACCGCGGGCTGGATCGCCCACGCCCTGGAGGAGTACGGCGAGCGCCCGCTGCGCATGCGCCCCAGCGGTCACTATGTCGGTCCGCGCCCGCCGCGGCCCCTCCCGGAGTAGGACACGGGGCGGGCCGGAAGTCGCCCCGGTGAAAGTCAGGTTAGGCTCACCTCTGTGAGTAGGTGTGCGACCGTCTCCCGGAGCCTCGACGAGCCGGTGTCCGGTACGGCGGCGACGGCGACGACGTGGCTGCTGCTGGAGCAGCCCGGCCCCTGGGGCGCCAAGGCGCTCACGTCCAGTCACCTGGACCCGGCGCTGGGGCGGGCGCTGGAGGCCGCCACTGACGGAACCGGTGTGCGGATCGCCCTCATCCGGCGTCCCGGGCGCCACGCCGACCCCGGCACGCCCCCGGTCCGGCAGGTGTACGCCGCGCACACCGTGCCCGGACGCGTGTGGCTGCACGGCGCCACCACGCGCGATCCGCGGCGGCTGCTCGACCTCGACTTCGCCGGCCTCGGAGCGGGCGACCACCGTTCCTTCGGCGCGGTGCTCGGCGGCCGGCCGCACCGGGGTGACCCGCTGGCGCTCGTGTGCACCAACGGCAAGCGCGACCGCTGCTGTGCCCTCCTGGGTCGCCCGCTCGCCACGGAGCTGGTCGCCTCGGGGGTGCGCGGCGTCTGGGAGGTCACCCATCTGGGTGGACATCGGTTCGCGCCCACGGTGCTGGTCCTACCGTACGGTTACGCGTACGGCCGCGCCGAGGCGCACACCGTCAAGGAGGCCCTGCACGGCGTCCAGGAGGGCCGTGTGGTCGTGGAGGGGTGCCGGGGGTGCTCCGCGTGGGAACGACCCGGCCAGGCGGCCGAGCTGGCCGTCCGGTCGGCCGCGGGCGAGTACCGGGCGGGTGTGCTCAGCGTCGTACGGACCGACACCACCGCCCCGGGCTGGCAGGTCACCGTCCGGCACGCCGACGGCCGCCGGTGGCGGGTCACCGTGGCGCGGGGCACGTCACTGCCGCCCCGCCCCGAGAGCTGCGGCGCGGCGGTGCTCGGCACGCCCGCGCGGATGGACGTGGTCGAAGTGCGCGAGCTGAGGCCGACGGCGCTGGCGAGCTAGCCGGGCGGGGCGCCGCCGCCTTGGGGGCGGTGCCGTCCCGTGGAGGGGCCGTCAACGTCTGATCAACGCATTGATCAAGAGATCCACACCACACCCGCTGGGGTGCGTCGAGCCGCCCCACGTACCGTCATGGGTATGAGCCCCACTCCCCCCGCCCGCCGGCTGCGCCTCGGTCTGCCACGGCGGATGTTCTCCCAGGTGCTGCTGATGCAGGTGGCGATCGCCGCGGGGGTCGCGGTGCTCGCGACCGGGCTCTTCCTCGCCCCGCTGAGCAAGCAGCTGGACCAGGAGGCGATGCGCCGCGCGCTGGCCATCGCCGAGACCACGGCCCAGGACCCACAGATCGCCGAGGGCGTCCTGACCACCCCGCCGACCAGGAACGGTCCGGTGCAGAAGGAGGCCGAGCGGATCCGGCGGGCCACGCACGCCGAGTACATCGTGGTGCTGGACCGGAACTGGGTGCGCTGGTCGCACCCCACGGCCTCGGAGATCGGCCGGCGCGTCTCCACCGACCCCACCGACGCCCTGGCCGGCCAGGAGGTCATGGAGATCGACAGGGGCACTCTGGGCCGCTCCGCGCGCGGCAAGGTGCCGCTGTACGACGCCGATCACCGCATCGTCGGCGCGGTCTCCGTCGGCATCGCCTACGACAGCGTGCGGGCGCGGCTGATCAACGCGATCCCGGGCCTGTTCGCGTACGCCGGCGGTGCGCTCGCGGTGGGCGCGCTGGCCGCCTGGCTGATCTCGCGCCGCGTCCAGCGGCAGACCCGGGACCTGGCCTTCTCCGACATCTCGGCGCTGCTGGCGGAGCGCGAGGCGATGCTGCACGGCATCCGGGAGGGTGTGGTCGCCCTCGACCGGGGCGGCCGTGTCCGCCTGCTCAACGACGAGGCACGGCGACTGCTGGGCATCGGCGACGAGGCGGTCGGACGGACCCCGGACGAGGCGCTCGGCGCGGGCCGTACGACGGACGTGCTGGCCGGCCGGGTGGCCGGCACCGATCTGCTCACCGTGCGCGGCCATCGCGTCCTGGTCGCCAACCGCATGCCCACCGGCGACGGCGGCGCGGTGGCGACTCTGCGCGACCGCACCGAGCTGGAGCAGCTGGGACGCGAACTCGACTCCACGCGCGGGCTGATCGACGCCCTGCGCGCCCAGGACCACGAACACGCCAACCGCATGCACACACTGCTGGGGCTGCTGGAGCTGGAGATGTACGACGACGCCGTGGAGTTCGTCGGCGAGGTGGTCGGGGACCACCGGGCCACCGCCGAGCAGGTCACGGAGAAGATCCAGGACCCGCTGCTGGCCGCGCTGCTGGTGGGCAAGGCGACCGTGGCGGCCGAGCGTGGGGTCGCCCTGTGGGTGTCGGAGCGCACCCGGCTCCCCGACCGGCTGATCGATCCCCGGGGGCTGGTCACGGTCGTGGGCAACCTCGTGGACAACGCCCTCGATGCGGTCGCGGGCACTCCGCACGCGCGCGTGGAGGTCGAGTTGCGCGCGGAGGGCCGTACGGTCGTCCTGCGGGTATGTGACACGGGCCCCGGGATCCCCGAGGACCAGCGGGAGCTGATCTTCACGGACGGATGGTCCACCAAGAAGCCGCCCGCGCACGGCAAGCGGGGCATCGGGCTCTCCCTGGTGCGCCGGCTCGCCGAACGGCAGGGCGGGAGCGCGGCCGTGGGCGCGGCGGCCGGCGGTGGCGCGGAGTTCACCGTGGTCCTGCCCGAGGCGCTGACCGAGCCGGAACTGGAACCGGCGGTGCCCGGGGGATCCGTCGAGACCGCTGCCGTCACCGAGGAGGAAGCGCGATGATCGAGGTTCTGGTCGTGGACGACGACACCCGCGTCGCCCGGGTCAACGCCGCCTACGTGGAGAAGGTGCCCGGCTTCCATGTCGCCGGCGAGGCGCACAACGCGGCCGAGGCGCTGCGCCAGGTCGAGGTGCTGCCTCGGCTGGATCTCGTTCTGATGGACCACTACCTGCCCGACGACACGGGTCTCGCGGTGGTCCAGGAGATGCGCCGGCGCGGTCATCAGACCGACGTCATCATGGTGACGGCCGCGCGGGACGTGTCGACCGTGCAGGCGGCCATGCGGCAGGGCGCGTTGCAGTACCTGGTGAAGCCGTTCGCCTTCGCCGGTCTGCGGGCGAAGCTGGAGGCGTACGCCGAGCTGCGGCGCACCCTGGACGGCGGCGGGGAGGCCGAGCAGGCGGAGGTGGACCGCATCTTCGGCGCCCTGTCCGCCCCCTCGGAGCCCGGGCTGCCCAAGGGGCACTCCCCCACGACGGCCGAGCTGGTGCGCCAGGCGCTGCTGAACGCCGAACGCCCCCTGTCCGCCCAGGAGATCGCGGAGCGGACCGGGGTGAGCCGGCAGACCGCCCAGCGGTATCTGAAGCTCCTGGAGCGCACGGGCCGGGCCCGGCTGACCCTGAAGTACGGCGACGCGGGCCGCCCGGAACACCGTTACGTGTGGGCGACCCGCGCCTGAGCGCGATTCACATGGAGGCGTCGGCGGTCACTTGACCGCCTTGACGAACTCCGTCGTGTACGTCTTGCTCAGGTCGACCTTCGCGTTCTTGATGTTGGGGTTGAACGCCTTGAGGACCTTCTCGACGGTCTCGGGACCGCCCTGGGGCATCACGCCGTCGTCGGTGAACATCGGAAGGGTGCTCTTGATGGCCTGCGCGTACAGCGCCTTGTTGCCCTGGGAGTAGTCGGCGGGCATCTTGGCGGCGATCTCGTCGGCGCTGTGCGTGGACATCCACTTGAGCGTCTTGACGAATGCGTTGACCAACTTCTGGACGGTCTCCTTGTGTCCGTTCACCCACTCCGTCTGCATGTACAGACTTGACGAGGGATACGGTCCGCCCAGCGCCTCCTGCGAGCCCTCGGGGGTGCGCATGTCGATGAGGATCTTGCCGGCCTTCTTGTCCAGGATCGTCGCGACGGTCGGGTCGGTGGTCATGCCGCCATCGATCGCGCCCTTCTGGAGCGCCGCGATGAACGTGGGTCCGGCCCCCACCGCGACCGGTGTGAAGTCGCTGATCTTCACTCCGTTCTTGACCGCCAGGTATTTGGTGAGGAAGTCGGTCGAGGAACCGAGGCCGGTCACGCCCAGCTTGCGGCCCTTGAAGTCCTCGGGCGAGGTGAGGTCGCCCGCGGCCTTGTTCGAGACGACCTCGACCTCGCCGGGCGCGTGCGAGAACTGCACGACCGACTCCACCGACTTGCCCTTCACCTGGAGGTCCAGCGTGTGGTCGTAGAACCCGACCGCTCCCTGCACCTGGCCGGAGACGAGCGCGGTCTCGGCCTGGACCCCGGCGGGCTCGCTGAGGAGCTCGACGTTCAGCCCCTCCGCCTGGAAGTAGCCGAGGCGCTGGGTGAGCATCGCGGGCAGGTAGATGACCTTGTCCAGGCCACCCACCATGATCTTGACGGTCTCCCCCTTTCCGCCGCCCCCACCGCTGCCGGTGTCGGCCGTGGAGCTCGCCGCGTCGTTGGCACAGGCGGTGAGCGAGGAGAGGGCGAGCAGTCCGGCGGCGGCCAGGGAGGCGTATCTGGCGGTCTTGCGCATGCGGGTTCACGTCCTTGTGAGAGGGTTGTACGGGAAGGAGCGGGGGGTGGCGAGGGGACCGGTCAGCTGTCGGAACCCGTGGGCTTCCAGCGGAAGATGCGTCGCTCGGCGAAGGTCAGCAGCCCCTCGGCGACGAGGGCGACGACGGCGAGGATGACCATCGCGGCGTACACGCCGGCGGCGTTGAAGGTGTTCTGCGACTGCGAGACGAGCAGGCCGATGCCCTTGGTCGCGCCGATGTACTCGCCGACGATGGCGCCGATGAGCGCGAAGCCGAAGCTGACGTGGAGGCTGGTGAAGATCCAGGAGGTGGCCGACGGGATGACCACCTGGAGGGTCACCCTGCGGTCGCTCGCGCCCAGGATGCGGGCGTTGGCCACGAGGTTGCGGTCCACTTCGCGGGCGCCCTGGAAGGCGTTGAAGAACACCGGGAAGAAGACGAGCACCACGGCGGAGGCCACCTTGGAGGACGGTCCGAGACCGAACCAGATCAGGAAGATGGGCGCCAGCACGATCCTGGGAATCGAGTTGAGCACCTTGATGTATGGACCAAGAACCTCGGCGAGCAATCTGATCCGCCCGAGAGCAATGCCGAGCAGCACACCGGCGACCACGCCGATGACCCAGCCGAGCAGGGCCTCGTACAGCGTGTACCAGATCTGCTCGCCCAGGGAGCCGAGCGCTGTCCCGTGGGTCACCCAGGTCCAGATCTGGTCCCAGATCTTCGAGGGCATCGAGAAGTTGAACGGGTCGATGACCTTGGCGCGGGACAGAATCTCCCACAGTCCGAGGACGGCCACCAGGAGCACCATGCGCACGACGTTGACGAGGAGCTTGCGCCGGCGTGCGGCCTGGGCGCGGGTCTGCGCGCGATCGGGTGTCTTGACGGTGTCCACGACCGGGGTGCTGAGGACCTCAGGCGACATGGGCGGCACCCCTCTCGCGGGTGATGCGGACCTCTTCGCCGAGGGACTCCCAGATCTCGCGGTAGATCTCGATGAACCGCGGCTCCAGCCGCACCGACTCGACCTTGCGGGGGCGGGGCAGGTCGATGTCGAAGACCTGCTTCACGGTCGCGGGCCCGGCGGTCATCACGACGACCTTGTCGGCCAGCGCGATGGACTCCTCCAGGTCGTGGGTCACGAAGACGACGGAGGCGCCGGTGCCCTCCCACAGCTCCAGCAGCTCGTCCGACATCAGCGCGCGGGTCTGCACGTCGAGCGCCGAGAACGGCTCGTCCATCAGCAGGATCTCGGGGTCGTTGACGAAGGTGGCCGCCAGGGCCACCCGCTTGCGCTGGCCGCCGGAGAGCTGGTGCGGATAGCGGTCCTCGAAGGCGGCGAGCCCCACCCGGGCCAGCCAGTCGCGGGCCCTCTGCTTGGCCTCCGCCTTGGGCACGCCCCGGAAACGCGGACCCGCCATGACGTTCGACAGCACGGTCCGCCAGGGGAACGTGGCGTCCTGCTGGAAGACGAAGCCGACCTTGTCGCCGACCCCGTCGACCGGTTCCCCGGCCACCAGCACCTCGCCCTCGGTGGGCTCCTCCAGGCCGCTGACCAGGGTCAGCGTCGTGGACTTGCCGCATCCGGTCGGTCCTACGACGGCCACGAACTCGCCGCGCTCCACGGTGAGGTCCAGGCCGCGCACCGCCGTGTGCAGTCCCCCGGACGGGGTTCTGAAGGTCTTGCTCGCGCCCCGCAGCTCGATGGCGGGGCTGGTGTGTGCGCTCATGGGCCGGGACGGTAGGTGTGGCCCCCGCCACAGCAGGAGTCTTGTGAGCACAAGCCGTTCTTTTGCTCGCAAGAACCTGTTGTGCTCGTTTTGCTCGCGCTACAACTGCGGAGCCGAAACACGGGCTGAACGCTCGCCGGCCTTGTAAGGAGAGGCCTGATGATTGACGTCCTGGTGGTCGACGACGACTTCCGTGTCGCTGAGATCAACGCCAAGTACGTGGGAAAGGTTCCCGGCTTCCGGGTGGCCGCCCGCGCGCACAGCGCCGCCCAGGCCCTGGCCGCCGTGGAACGCGGCTCCATCGACCTGGTCCTGCTCGACCACTACCTGCCGGACCACACCGGCCTCGAACTCGTGCACCGCATGCGCGAGCAGGGTCACGGAACCGACGTCATCATGATCACGGCGGCCAGCGATGTGACGACCGTCCAGCAGGCGATGCGCCTGGGCGCCCTGCACTATCTGGTCAAGCCGTTCACCTTCGCCGCGCTGCGCACCCGCCTGGACTCCTACGCCGCCCTGCGCCGCACGGTCGACCGGGTGGGCGGCCGGGGCCTGACGGGCCAGGAACAGGTCGACCGGATCTTCGGCGCCCTGCGGACCGCCCCCGCCCCTTCCGCGCCCGGCCTGCCGACCGGCCACTCCGAGCCCACGACCGACCTCATCTGCGGCGTCCTGCACCGCGCCGACCATCCGCTCTCGGCCCACGAAGTGGCCGCCCGCACCGGCCTGAGCCGCTCCACCGCCCAGCGCTATCTCCGCCACCTCGAACAGGCCGGCCGTCTCCGACTCTCCCTGAAGTACGGCGACACCGGCCGCCCGGAACACCGGTACGCCTGGGTGGCGCCGTAGCGGGGCCTCGGCCCGGCTACACGGCTCCGGCCCCGGTCAGCGAGCGCACCTCCGTCTCGGCGTACTTGGCCTCGTCCGGAACCTCGTCCGAGGTCACCGTGCCCAGCCAGCCGGCGAGGAAGCCCAGCGGGATGGAGACGATGCCCGGGTTCTCCAGCGGGAAGTACTGGAAGTCGACGCCGGGGAACAGGGATTCCGGGCTGCCGGACACCACCGGGGAGAGCAGCACGAGCCCGATCGCCGGGAGCAGCCCGCCGTACACCGCCCACACCGCGCCCCGCGTGGTGAAGCCGCGCCAGAACAGCGAGTAGAGCAGGACCGGCAGGTTCGCCGAGGCGGCCACCGCGAAGGCGAGACCGACGAGGAAGGCGACATTGAGATCACGGGCCAGCAGGCCGAGCCCGATCGCCACGACGCCGATGCCGACCGCCGCGCACCGGGCCACGGCCACCTCGCTGCGGGGCTTGCCGCGCCGTCGGCGCAGTGACGCGTACAGGTCGTGGGCCACCGAGGCCGACGAGGCGAGCGTGATGCCCGCGACCACCGCGAGGATCGTGGCGAAGGCCACGGCGGCGACCACCGCGAACAGCACGGTCCCCCCGGTCGAGCCCGCTCCGCCGCCGAGGTCGAGGGCGAGGAGGGGCACCGCCGTGTTCCCGGCCGCGTTGGATCCGCGTACGGTCCTCGGCCCCACCACCGCCGCCGCCCCGAAGCCGAGGACGATCGTCATCAGGTAGAAGCCGCCGATCAGGCCGATGGACCACACCACGGAACGGCGGGCGGCCCGCGCGGTCGGCACGGTGTAGAAACGGGACAGGATGTGCGGCAGCCCGGCCGTGCCCAGCACCAGCGCGAGCCCCAGGCTGATGAAGTCGAACCGGGCGTTCCAGTCCCCGCCGTACTTCAGCCCCGGCGCGAGGAACGCCCTGCCATGGCCGCTGCGCTCCGCCGCCGTGAGCAGCAGCCGGTCGACATCGCCGTGGAAGCGCAGCAGGACCAGGACGGTCAGCACGACCGTCCCGCTGAGCAGCAGGACCGCCTTCACGATCTGGATCCACGTGGTGGCCCGCATCCCTCCCAACGACACGTAGATCACCATGAGCGCACCGACACCGATGACCGTCCAGGACTGGGCCGCGCCGCTCGTCCGCCCCAGCAGCAACGCCACCAGACTCCCCGCGCCCACCATCTGCGCCACCAGGTACAGCACGGACACCGTGACCGAGGACGCTCCCGCGGCGATCCGCACCGGCCGCTCGCTCATCCGGGCGGCCACCACGTCGGCCAGCGTGAACCGCCCGCAGTTGCGCACCAGTTCGGCCACCAGGAACAGCACGACCAGCCACGCGACGAGGAACCCCACCCCGTACAGCAGACCGTCGTACCCGTACAGCGCGATGAGCCCGCTGATCCCCAGGAAGGAGGCCGCCGACATGTAGTCGCCCGCGATGGCAAAACCATTCTCCATGGGGGAGAACAGCCGCCCGCCCGCGTAGAACTCCTCCGCCGAACCGTGCCGCCTGCGGCTCACCCACGTCGTGATCGCGAGGGTGACCACCACGAACCCGCTGAACAGCAGCAGCGCCAGTGTCTGATGATCGCCGGTCACGGGGCCCCTCCCTGCGCTCCGCGAGCCAGCTCCTGGGTGTCCCAACGCAGCTCCAGCGCGGCCCGGTCCCGACGCAGCCGCGCGTGCCGGGCGTAGGCCCACGTGAAGAGGAACGTGGTGAGGAACTGCCCGAGCCCCGCGAGCATGGCCACGTTCACCGCCCCCACCACGGGCCGGGCCATCAGTCCCGGTGCGGTCGTCGCAGCGACCACATAGGCCACGTACCACACCAGGAAGGCCGTGACCCCCGGCACCACGAACCGCCGGTACCTTCCGCGTACCTCCTGGAACGCCTCGCTCCGCTGCACCTCGACGTACACATCGCGGGCGCGTGCCGCCGCCGCGCCGGACTCGGCGCGCGCGGGCGGCACCGCCGGCGCCGGCATGCCCGCACCGTCCAGCTCGCCCCAGCCCGAGGCCAACGTGTCGTACCAAGGGTCCTCGTACGTCGCGTCACGGGAGGACGCGCCGTCGTCTTCCTGGTTCCCGGCCGATCTCTCGGGACCGTCCCCGACTCCACGAGGACGACCGTTGCTTGACTGCATGCCCAAGGATGGACAGAACGGGAAGATCCCTGACTCTTCTTCCTCGGGCTCTTCACCCCATCAGGTGATTCACCCGGTGGGTGGCCGCACCAGCCCCTTGCTGTAGGCGTACCGCACGGCCTGCGCCCGGTCCTTCAGACCCGTCTTGGCGAAGAGATTGTTGATGTGAGTCTTCACGGTCGCGGTCGACACATGCAGCCGACGGGCGATCTCCTGATTGGTGAGGCCTTCGCCGATCAGCACCAGGACCTCGGTCTCGCGCGTGGTCAGCCCGTCGGGTGCCTCACCGGCCGCGGGCACCGGCACGGGCTCGGCCTGCGACAGCCTCTCCAGCAACCGCCGCTGGACACTCGGCGACAGCCCCGCGTCCCCCGAGAGCACACTGTGCACGGCACGGACGATCTCGTCTCCGCCCGCGTCCTTGGTCAGGTAACCCCGGGCGCCGGCCCTGAGCGCGGGGAACAGCGAATCGTCGTCCGCGTAGGTGGTGAGTACCACGACCTGTGTGCGTGGGTACCGCTCCCGGATCCGCTGGGTGGCCTCGACTCCGTCGCAGCGGGGCATCCTGAGGTCCATCAGCACGACGTCCGGGGCGAGTTCCCTGACCAGCCGCACCGCCTCCTCCCCATCTCCCGCGGCCCCGACGACCTCGACGCCGGGCAACAGCCCGAGCAACATCACGATGCCTTCACGGACCACGGTCTGATCGTCGGCCACCACCACCCGCGCGGGCTTCCTCTCCCCTTCCGTCTCCGTCATACGGGCACCTTCAGCGTCACCACGAACCCCTCCTCGTCCGGTCCCGCATCCAGCGAGCCGCCCAGCAGTTCGGCGCGCTCACGCATGCCCAGCAGACCGTACCCGCCTCCGGATCCGTTCAGTTCGCCCGCTTCGCCGCCCGAATCCCTTACGTTCAGCGTCACTTCATGCTCGCCGTAGTCGAGCCGCACGGTCACTTCGGCGCCCTGCGCGTGCTTGCGGACGTTCGTCAGTGCCTCCTGGGCGACGCGCCGCACTGCCTGGGACGCCTCGGCCGGCAGGGATCTGCGTTCACCTGTGACGGTGACCTCGGCGCCGTCGGCCGTGCTGACGAGTTCGGCGAGGAAGTCCTCCAGGGGGGTCAGCTCGCCCCGCAGCGCGGACAGCGCCTGCCGGGTCTCGGCGAGTCCGTCGCGGGCCATCCCCCGGGCGGCCACCACCCGTTCCAGGATCCGCTGACGATCCGCGCCGTTCTCGATCAGCAGCCGGGCCGCCTCCAGGTGCACGAGCTGCGCCGAGAGGCTGTGCGCCAGCACGTCGTGGATCTCCCGCGCGATGCGGGCGCGCTCGGCCAGTGCGGCGGACTCCGCCTCGGCCGCGCGGGCGGCGCGCTCCTGGGCGAGCAGCCGCTGCGCACTGCCCCGGGCTTCCGCGTCCAGCCGCAGGACGTACCCGGCGAGGGCCATACCGGCCACGGTGGCGGCCGTGGTCAACCAGACGTCGTTGGTGAACGCGGAGTACGAGGCCAGCGCCACCGACGCGACGGGGACCGCGGCCCCTAGGGGCAGCCGCTCCAGCGCGCCGACTCCACAGCCGCACCAGATCACGAGGGCCGGTCCTGTGAATCCCGTGGCCTCCGCGGCGACCGCGATGCCCAGGAGCACGCCCATGAGCGCGAGGGAGGGCACCAGCCGGTGCTCGTAGGTGGTCCGGAAGAAGGCCCAGGAGACGAGAGCGGCGAGGAGGATCGCCGCCGCTGCCGCGAGTGCTTCCCAGAGACCCACGTGCCTCTGGCTGAAGGCACCCCACAGGAGCATGGCCAGCACGAGCAGTCGGACGGCCCAGACGAGCATGCGCCGGGGACGGGTGGTATCCGAGCGGCCGAGCGCTTCGCGCGACGGCCAGCGCGTCCAGGCGTTCTCTGTCACACGCGCTCCTTCCACGCCGACCGCTCGTCGTCACCGTACGCCGGGGCCGGACGGCTCGGGGCCGGACGGCTCGGGGCGGGACGGCTCGGGGCGGGGCAGCTCTGGGCGGGGCAGCTCTGGGCGGGGCGGCTCGGAGCGCCGACGGACTGGGCCCGCCAGGCCAGGATTCCACCGCGGACCAACAAGGTGCCGGCGAGGCCGAGCATCAGCGCGGAGCCGCCCTGATGCACGCCGAGAGCGGACCCGAGGGCGAAGACGCCGACCCGCAGGGCTATGCCCACGCCCCATACAGCGCCGCTCGCCTTGCTGCTCTTGGTCCATACGACGCCGTCCGGCGCGGTCCAGATACGGGTGGTCCAGCCCCAGCCGACGCCGGTGACCAGGCCGATGAACAGCTCCACCACGAGCAGCACGGCGGATTCGGCGCGGTGGTGGGCGTCGAGGATGCCGGGCTCGCGCAGTGAGACGACGGCCAGGATCACGGGCAGCAGCCACCATCGCCGGTCCGTGTCGATCGCCCGGGCGCGGAACTGTCGCGCTATCACTATGGCGACCACGGCGACGGTCACCAGCACGTTGACGAGCCCGGGCATCTGGACCTCCGTGAGCGAGAGGGCGGTGCCGGAAGCGAGTGCTGCCGACGCCTTCGAAGTTACGGAAGTCCGCAGGCCACGGGATCGGAGTCGGGGTGGATCACGGGTGGAACCCTGAACCGGCCCGCCTCCACCCAGGGGTGGAGAGACCTCCGGGGGTGGGAGGGGGTCGCTGTCAGGGGTGGGAGGGGGGTGGTGACGGTGATGGAGGAGGTGAGCGACGGACGGCCAGGGGGGAGCGGCCAGCGGGCAGCGGGCAGCGGGCAGCGGGCAGCGGACGATTGGCGAGCCGGCGGGACGGCCGACGGACGGCCAGCCGCCGTTGGCGAACGCGCTGCGAGCTGCCGGACTGGCGGCTGGCGGCTGGCGGCTGGTAACAGCGGGCAACCCGCCTCCCGCCAGCCACACACACCGTTCGGCCCGGGCTCATCCCGGATGCCCCGGGCTCATCCCGCATGCCCGCGCAGGCGTCCGCCCGGCTGCCTCCGGGCACACCCTGATCTCCGCCCCGGCCCGCCTGCCGGGCGGGACCCGCTTCCAAGCGAGCCCCGCCGTACGCACCACCCCGCCCAACAACCGGCGCCCACACGGAGCGCCTGCCCCTGAGCCAGCCCTCAGCCCGGACAACCACCCCCATCGGCAGAAGCCCCGTCGGCCGAAGCCCAGCGCAGCGGCTACGCGTCGATGCGTGACCGGTCCAGCGTCGCCGCCGAGCTGGAGATGAACTCCTTGCGGGGAGCCACGTCGTTGCCCATCAGCAGGTCGAAGACCTGTTCCGCGGCTTCCAGGTCGGAGAGGTTGATGCGGCGCAGGGTGCGGTGGCGCGGGTCCATCGTGGTCTCGGCCAGCTGGTCGGCGTCCATCTCACCCAGACCCTTGTAGCGCTGGATGGAGTCCTTGTACCGGATGCCCTTGCTCTGGAACTCCATGAGCTTGTCGCGCAGCTCGCGGTCGGAGTACGTGTAGACGTACTTCTCCTGCCCCTTCTTCGGCTGGATCAGCTCGATACGGTGCAGCGGCGGCACGGCGGCGAAGACCCGGCCGGCCTCGACCATGGGCCGCATGTAGCGCTGGAACAGCGTGAGCAGCAGACAGCGGATGTGCGAGCCGTCCACATCGGCGTCGGTCATCATGATGATCTTGCCGTAGCGGGCCTGGTCGATGTCGAAGGTACGGCCCGAGCCAGCTCCTATGACCTGGATGATCGCGCCGCACTCGGCGTTCTTGAGCATGTCGGTGACCGACGACCGCTGCACGTTGAGGATCTTGCCGCGGATCGGCAACAGGGCCTGGAACTCGGAGTTCCGTGCCAGCTTCGCCGTGCCGAGCGCGGAGTCGCCCTCCACGATGAACAGCTCGCTGCGGTCGACGTCGTCACTGCGGCAGTCGGCGAGCTTGGCCGGCAGGGAAGAGGACTCCAGGGCCGTCTTGCGGCGCTGGGCGTCCTTGTGCTGACGGGCCGCGACCCGGGTGCGGGCGGCCGCGACCACCTTCTCCATGACCACCCGGGCCTGGGCGGCAGCGTCGCGCTTGGTCGCCGTGAGGAACGCCTTCAGCTCCTTGCTGATCACGCTGTTCACGATCCGGCGGGCCGCCGAGGTGCCGAGGACCTCCTTGGTCTGGCCCTCGAACTGCGGCTCGGCCAGCCGGACGGTGACGACGGCGGTGAGGCCCTCCAGGGCGTCGTCCTTGACGATGTTGTCCTCGGCCACGCGCAGCAGCTTCTTGGCCCGCAGCACATCGTTCAGCGTCTGGGTGAGGGCCTGCTCGAAGCCGGTGACGTGGGTGCCGCCCTTGGGGGTGGCGATGATGTTGACGAAAGACCTGACGGTCGTGTCGTAGCCCGTACCCCACCGCATCGCGACGTCGACGCCCAGCTCGCGGGTGACCTCGGTGGGGGTCATCTGACCGTGTTCGTCCAGGACCGGGACGGTCTCCTTGAAAGTGCCCCTGCCCGAGAAGCGGAGGACGTCGCAGATCGCCTTGTCGTTCGCCAGGTACTCGCAGAACTCGCTGATACCGCCGTCGAAGCGGAACGACTCCTCGCCCTTGCTGCCGCCCTCGCCGAGGCCGAACTCGTCACGGACGACGATGGTGAGGCCGGGCACCAGGAACGCGGTCTGCCGGGCACGCTGGTGCAGGTTCTCCAGGGACAGCTTGGCGTCCTTGAGGAAGATCTGCCGGTCGGCCCAGTAGCGCACACGCGTGCCGGTGCGCGTCTTTGGGATCTTCTTGGCCTTGCGCAGACCGCTCTTGGCCTCGAACTTCGCGTCCGCGCCCTCGGCGGCGAAGGCGCCGGGCACGCCACGCCGGAAGCTGATGGCGTGGGTGTGTCCGCCACGGTCCACCTCGACGTCGAGGCGGGCGGAGAGGGCGTTGACCACGGAGGCACCGACGCCGTGCAGACCGCCGGAGGCCGCGTAGGAGCCGCCGCCGAACTTGCCGCCGGCGTGCAGCTTGGTCATGACGACCTCGACGCCGGACAGGCCGGTCTTCGGTTCCACGTCCACGGGGATGCCGCGGCCGTTGTCGCGCACCTCCACGGAGCCGTCGTCGTGGAGGATCACCTCGATGTGGTCGCAGTAGCCGCCGAGGGCCTCGTCCACCGAGTTGTCGATGATCTCCCACAGGCAGTGCATCAGACCGCGGCTGTCGGTCGAGCCGATGTACATACCGGGGCGCTTGCGCACGGCCTCAAGACCCTCAAGGACGAGCAGGTGCCGCGCGGTGTAGTTGGAACCGTCCCGGTCTGCTCCTGCCAGCAGCGCTGTGGACGGCACGGACGTGTCGGCGGTCACGCGGTTCGCTCCTCGCTGAATTTCAGGTGGCCCCCTACTGGGTAAGGGGGCGGCTTCGGTCGCCGCACAGAGGGTACCGAGCCCTGGTAGAGCCCGTGTAACGCCACCCTCGTCGGCAACTCACACTAGTCCAGGCTCGCATGCCTGTTCGATCCCTCGTTGGAGTGAAGCACACATCACGTTCCCTTCGAGGCATGAACCATTTAGGCTCCGGGCACGTCCTCATGAACAACCGGCAACCCGGCCGGGAGGACCGAGACAGCAAGACAGCGCGAACCCGTAGGCATACAAGAGACGCAATACGGCACATTCGCCGCCAACCGGCAGCAGACAGCCGCCCCGGAAAGATTTTTTCGAGGAAAAGCCACGAGCGGGAACGTTTTCGGGCTGGTTGGATGTTGACCCTGGTACGACAGCTCGTCGAGCTAGAGAAGAGGCGACGTGACTACTGTTCTGACCCCCGCGAGCCCGTTGACGGCCGCCGATCGCTGCGACCGCTGCGGCGCCCAGGCATACCTGCGCGTCGTCCTGCTCAGCGGCGGAGAACTGCTCTTCTGCGCCCACCACGGTCGCAAGTTCGAGCCGGAACTCAAGAAGATCGCCGCTGAGATACAGGACGAGACGGAGCGGCTGACGTCCGTTCCGAACACCGCTTCCGACGAAGAGCGCTGAATCTCGCACCACGACGAGCCAGCCCCGGCACAGGCCGGTGAACGGGCGGCCGCTCCTCCCAGGAGCGGCCGCCCGTGCTCATGCCCGCAGCCGCGCGCTCACGAGTGCCCGGAAGGCTGGGCCGCGGCGGCCTGCCGCAGGGCTCGTACGATCTCGGAGACGCGCGTGTAGACCCCGGGGAGCCCCGGCCGTCCGCAGCCGCTCCCCCACGACACGAGGCCGATCAGCCGCCCCCCGGCCACCAGAGGGCCGCCGCTGTCCCCCTGGCAGGCGTCGGGGCCTCCGCGGGCCTCACCCGCGCACAGCATGGTGGCGGCCCGGTAAGCGCCGTCGGGGCCCCCCGGAAAGGCGCGGGCACACGTCTCGTCGGGCAGTACGCGTACGCGTGCGGCATGGAGCCGCCGCGCGTAGGACCCTGCGCCGGTCGTGTCCCCCCACCCGGACACCAGGGCCTGCGTGCCCGGTGCGTACGCGGGATCGCCCGCGCCCGCCATGGTGACGACCGCGCTCTGCGGCAGCGGTCCGGCGAGCCCGAGGACCGCGAAGTCCCCTGAATGGGTCGTGACGTCGTACGCGGGATTGAGCCAGATCTCCCGTACGGCGATCTCATTGCCCTGCTCCGACAGCAGGTCGGTGCGGCCAGCTATGACCTTGAGGTCGCGCACACGGTTCGGCGGTGCTCCGAGTACCTCCTCGGACAGACAGTGGGCCGCGGTGACCACGGTGGTCCGCCCGACGGCCACCGCGCCGCAGAACTGGCCCGCCCGCATACCTCCGAACCGGTCACGGCTGGCCAGCGCCACCGTCCACGGAGCCTGGGAGACGTCGATCGGGAACCCTCCGACGACGACGCTGTCGGCGACGGCGGGAGCCGCGCTCACCACGGGTATCGCGGTCACGGTGGCCGCCAGGGCCAGCGGCCGGATCAGTGCCCGGACAACGGAACGGCGCATGCATGCTCCTCACTCTGGGTCCTCCTGGGACACTCAGAGTGATCCACGCCACGAAAGCGCGCAGCACGAAGGCCCGGCTCCCGCGAGGGGACCGGGCCTTCGCCGTCGTACGACCGCGATCTAGTCGAGGTAGTCGCGCAGCACCTGGGAACGCGACGGGTGGCGCAGCTTCGACATGGTCTTGGACTCGATCTGACGGATGCGCTCGCGCGTCACGCCGTACACCTTGCCGATCTCGTCGAGGGTCTTCGGCTGACCGTCGGTGAGGCCGAAGCGCATGGAGACGACACCCGCCTCGCGCTCGGACAGGGTGTCGAGGACGGAGTGCAGCTGCTCCTGCAGCAGCGTGAAGCTGACCGCGTCGGCCGGGACGACGGCCTCGGAGTCCTCGATGAGGTCACCGAACTCGCTGTCGCCGTCCTCGCCCAGCGGGGTGTGCAGCGAGATGGGCTCACGGCCGTACTTCTGGACCTCGATGACCTTTTCCGGGGTCATGTCGAGCTCCTTGGCCAGCTCCTCCGGGGTGGGCTCGCGGCCCAGGTCCTGGAGCATCTGGCGCTGCACGCGCGCGAGCTTGTTGATGACCTCGACCATGTGCACCGGGATACGGATGGTGCGGGCCTGGTCGGCCATGGCACGGGTGATCGCCTGACGGATCCACCAGGTGGCGTACGTGGAGAACTTGTAGCCCTTGGTGTAGTCGAACTTCTCGACCGCGCGGATCAGACCGAGGTTGCCCTCCTGGATGAGGTCCAGGAAGAGCATGCCGCGGCCGGTGTAGCGCTTGGCCAGGGAGACCACCAGACGGAGGTTGGCCTCCAGGAGGTGGTTCTTGGCGCGGCGGCCGTCCTCGGCGATGATCTCGAGCTCGCGCTTGAGCTTCGGGGCGAGCTTGTCGGAGTTCGCCAGCTTGTCCTCGGCGAACAGACCCGCCTCGATGCGCTTGGCCAGCTCGACCTCCTGCTCGGCGTTGAGCAGGGGGACCTTGCCGATCTGCTTCAGGTAGTCCTTGACCGGGTCCGCGGTGGCACCGGCCGCGGCGACCTGCTGCGCGGGCGCGTCGTCCTCGTCCTCGTCGGACAGGACGAAGCCGGCGCTCTCGGCACCCTCGGGCTCGTCGGCGACCTTGGTGTCCTCAAGAACCTCGTCCTCGAGGAGCTCGACGTCGTCCTTCTTGGCCGTGGTCTTCTTGGCGGCCGTCTTCTTCGCGACGGCCTTCTTCGCGACGGTCTTCTTGGCGGTCACCTTCTTGGCGACGGCCTTCTTGGCGGGTGCGGCTTCGTCGGCGGAATCGGCTGCGGCCGGAGCGGCGGGCGCCGCGGGGGCGGCCGTGGTCGCGGTCGCCTTGCGGGTGGTCACCGTCTTCGCCGCGACCGTCTTGGTGGCGGTGCGCTTGGCGGGGCTCTTCGCTGCGACGCTCTTGCGGGTGCGCTTGGGCTCTGCGGCACTGACCATCAGCGTCACACCCTCTTCCTCAAGGATCTGGTTGAGGCTGCGCAGTACGTTCTTCCACTGAGTGGCCGGAATCTGGTCAGCTTCGAAGGCCCGACGCACATCGTCGCCGGCGATCTGCCCCTCAGCCTTTCCCCGCTCAATGAGAGCCATGACAGAGACGGACTCGGCGATCTCCGGCGGGAGCGTACGGGATGTGCTGGCCGACACGAACAACCTCTCGGAACGTTGGAAAACGGCTTCCGGCACCGTCCACTGCGGACAGGAGCCGACCACCGGCCTGGGGATGGGCCGACGGCGCGGGCGGGGGCCGGGAAGATGCACAGCGCCTGGTTCGGCGTCCGTATTCCCTCCGCGGCTGTCACCTCTTAGGTCATCGCGCTGTCTCCACGAGCGTTACGCCCAATCTGCGTGGCCCGAGTCACACCCCGTAAGCGATCAAAGGCGGTCAGACATGTGCAAATGAGATCGCCCTGGACCTTCGAACCGGCCGCACCCACGACCAGGGTTTCCCGTCACCGCCGGACCTGGCCGGACCTCAGATGGTCCGGCCGGGTCCGGCGGCGGCCGGTACCCGGGCCTGGTGCCGCCGCGAGTACCACAAGAGCGCCGCACACCGGCGACCGCACCGCGTTCCTCGCGAGGTCAGTGCTCGCGCGGGGCGGGGACCACGCGCTCCACCTCGGGGTGGACGGTGAGGAGCTGGCGCATGGCGGTCTCCGCCGCGGCGCCGTCGCCGGTGCCGAGCGCGTCGACGATCCGCGCGTGCTGCGCGAGGGACGCCTCGTTCGGCCGGTCACAGCCGGTGACCGGGCCGCCGGACACCTGCAGCGCCGCCGAGACGATGCCGGACAGGTGCTCCAGCATGCGGTTGCCCGCGATCTGGATCAGCAGCGCGTGGAACTCGGTGTCGGCGCGCGAGTAGGTGAGCGCGTCACCCTGGGCCAGCGCGTGGCTCATGATCTCTACCATGTCGCAGAGGCGCTGCTGCACCTCCTCGCGCCCGTGCCCGGCGGCTAGACGGGCGGCGAGCGGCTCGATCGTCCAGCGCAGCTCGCTCAGCTCCCGGCGCTGGTCGTCGCGCTGCGGCCCGAAGGCCCGCCACTCGATGATGTCCGGGTCGAGAAGGTTCCAGTCGCTGACGGGACGCACGCGCGTGCCGACGTTCGGGCGGGCGCTGACCAGGCCCTTGGCCTCCAGGACGCGGAGGGACTCGCGGACGACGGTGCGGGAGACCTCGAAACGCTGGCCGATCTCCTCCGGCACCAGCGGGCGGTCGGCGCCCAGGTCACCGGAGACGATCATCTGTCCCAGCTGCTGGACGAGTTGGCCGTGCAGTCCGCGTCCACGGCTGCCCGAGGCCCGCCTGCCGACGCGGCCCAGCTCGGGTTCCCCGCCGTCCCAGGCGGGCGCGCCGACGCGGTCGGTCACCGGGGTCTCGGCGTAGGGGTAGCGGTCGAGTTCGCCCGGGCCGGCCAGACCTGAGTCTGCGGAGCGGGCTGCGGTCATCATGGTGTGCGCAAGGGTACTCACGGATCCTTTGTCGGCGCCGTCTTCAACTCCCTTGAGGTCTTTGGTGAAAAGCACACGAAAGGGTGATCGCTCACGGCGTCGCAATTGACGCCTTATCGAAAAGAAATGGGCTTTCTTCGGGGAGTTGTGCACACAGCGAGTACGGAAGTGTGCGCTGCGTTGTCATCGGAACCGGGTGCGCAGTGCTGTGAGCAGGTACGCGCAGAGCAGTGCCGCCAGCGACAACGCCAACGCGCCCCCGACGGGTTGAGCCAGGACCCGCACCGCCGCGACCAGGTACCGCTCCCCTCCGAAGGGCCACTGCAGCAGGAAGACCTCCCGCATCCGCACCGGGAAGTCGGGCGCCATCCGTACGGCCGGACCCCGCAGCGCCTTGTCCACGAGGGGCACGACGAGGACGGGCACGGCGAGGACGGCGGCCAGTCCGGCCGTCGTGGACCGGAACACACCGGCCGCCAGCACGCCGGCCCAGGCGCAGCCGACGACCAGCCCGAACCAACTCGCGGTCAGCGAGAGCCAGTCCGCGGGAACTTGCGTCAGCTCCCGTCCGTAGACGATGTAGAGCACTTCGGCGTCGCAGCCCACGGTGAGGAAGGCGAGCAGCACCGCGGTGGCGCCGGAGACGAGCAGTTTCGCGGTGAGCAGCCCCAGCCGGCGGGGGACGGTGCCGCGGTCCGCCGCCAGGGCGGGGTGGCGGAACTCGTCCCCGAAGGCCAGCGCACCGAGCAGTCCCGCCGCGAGCGCCGCGGGCGGCAGCGGCAGCTCCCGCGGCCATGCGGCGAACAGCCGCGCCTGCGGTGTGTGACCGAGTCGCGCCAGGAGTACGGCGGTGAGCACGGACACCACCAGTACGGCGCCGCAGGTGAGGAAACCGGTGCCGATTCCGCCGGCGCGCCGGATCTCGTAGCGCAGGGGGCGGAGAGGACTGCGGGCGGGGCGGACGGTGATGGGGGGTGGGAGCGGGAAGGCGGCGGGGAAGGTGCGGACACCGTCGGGCCGGGCGGCGCGGCCGGTCTGCTGCTGCCGGGCGGCCGGATTCCTCGCCCCGGGCAGGAGGGTACGTGCGCCGGCGACGATCGCTGTGGCTGTGCGGGCACGTCCGGCCTGCGGTTCGGAAGCGGTGGCGACCCCGCCGAGGCCGGAGTCCGGGGTGGTCGCCGGATCGGTGGACCGGCCGCCGGTGGCCCTGGCGGGCGCATCACCGGCGTCCGCACCGGCCGTGTTCTTCTCGCCGGACGCGGTGACTCCCCCGTGGCCATGGGTACCGTCCTCGGCCGCACCGGCCGACGGCGCGTCGTGCGCCGTGGCACCGGAGACGGTGAGTGGACGTTCTGCCACGCTCCTTTGATCGAGACCGTGGCTGGGCGCGGTCCGCTCGCCGTCGGCGGTCCATACGCGTTCCCGCGCCGCGAGCCCGGGAGCCAATCGGTCTTCGCCGACCGGGGAGGGGCCGCCCACGGCCCGCTCAGGCTCCGGCGCCGAGGAGTCCGGCGCGTGTTCCCGCTGCCCCGAAGGCTGCCCGGTGATGGTCATGCCGACCGACGAGCGCCACGGCGCCGTGGTGTCCGGCTCGGATGCGGATCGGTCCGGGGGCGTCGCGCGGGATTCGGCCGCTGTGGCACCGGTCCCGGGGGCGCGTGACTCCACCGGTGGCTCCGTGGCGCGCGCGTCCGCCGCGTGGAGGGCGAGCGTCTCGGTCTCCTCGGACACCGGCCTCGCGTCTGCGGGCGCCGTCGGCGACTCGTCCACGGTTTCGCTCGGGTTCTCCGGTGAGTCGCGGAGCGCGGTCGAGCCGGGGTTCGGCGCGGAGCCCGTGGCGGGTTCCGGCGCCGAGCGGCCCGACACGGTACGTCGGCGGCGCGCCCAGGAAGGGGCCGCCGATGCCTGCTGCGGCTCCTCGTACGGGCCGTGGGACGCCGACGCTTCCGATTCCGCCGGGCTGTGGTGCTGCCGGGTCTCCCGGTCTGCCGGCGATGCGTCCGGGACAACCGGGAGGGGCTCGGTGGAGCTCACCCCTGCGTCCCTCTCGGTACCGGCTCCCGGCCCCATGTCACCGACCTCGTCGGCCAGTTGATGGACGAGGATGCCGTGCCGGAACGCGATCTCCCCGACGTCGGCGGTCGTGGTGCCGTACACCGACAGGCGGTTGCCGCCCTCGCGTACGACCTCGACGGAGCGGCGAGCGGTGCGCGCGTCTTTGGTGAGCAGGGCCGCGAGGCGTACGGCGTGGGGGCTGCGGACGGCCACACGGGGGCGTAGCCGGGTGCGGGCGAACACCCTTGCTTCCTGGTCCGCGACGACTCTGCCGGCGTCGAGCGTGACGACCCGGTCGGCGGTGCGCGCGGCCTCCTTGGTGTCGGCCGTGGTGAAGAGCACCGTGCCGCCCTGGACGGCGTGGGCCCTCAGCATGCTGTGCAGCCACTGGGCCTCACGGGCGGAGAGGCCGTCGGCGGGTTCGTCCAGGACGAGCGTGTGCGGGTCGGGCAGCAGGGCACAGGCCAGGCCGAGTCTGCGGTCCATGCCGCGCGACAGCGTGCCGAGGCGCTCCTCGCGGAGGCTGACGAGACCGACCACTTCGAGGACCTCGTCGGCCCGCCGCGCGGGAACTCCCGACGCCGCGCAGAGCATGCGCAGATGGCCACGGACCGAGCGGGACGGGTGGCCCGGTACGTCGCCGAGGAGTACGCCGACTTCCCGTGACGGATGCGCGATCCGGTGCAGTGGCCGCCCTCTGAAGTAGGTGATGCCGCGCCCGGGTTCGAGTTCAAGCATGAGTTTGAGCGCCGTCGTCTTGCCCGCACCGGCGGCCCCGAGGAGCGCGGTGACATGCCCGGCGGGCGCTTCGAAGGAAACGTCGTCGACAGCGGGCGGATGCGCCTTGCGGGGGTTGCTGGTCAGTCCGAAGGCCTGGATCACCTGCAGCAAGATAGCGCTATATGTCTGGTTTTTCCGGCATAAGGCGACTTGCGAAAACATGCCGCGTGGTCTAGCCCCGATCTTGTCCGCCGTTCGATGGACTCGGGGCTCAGTACGGGCAGCCGGTGCGCCGGTCGTCCAGGCGGGCCTGCCGCCCCGGTCTCACACCTCGGGGCGCAGCATCGGCGGGTTGAGCAGGGTGGCACCGCCCGCCCGGAAGAGTTGCGCCGGCCTGCCGCCCTGGCGCGTGGTCGTACCCCCTGTGGGGACGAGGAAGCCGGGTGTTCCGGTGACCTTGCGGTGGAAGTTGCGCGGGTCGAGGGCCACACCCCACACCGCCTCGTACACCCGGCGCAGCTCTCCGACGGTGAACTCCGGCGGGCAGAAGGCGGTGGCCAGCGACGAGTACTCGATCTTGGAGCGGGCGCGTTCCACTCCGTCGGCGAGGATCTGCGCGTGGTCGAAGGCGAGTGGTGCCACGGGTTCGCCGTCGCGGCTATAGCCACCCTGCTGGAGCAGTTCCTCGACCGGGGCCCAGCGCGCGTTGCTGGCGTCGCCGCCGGCGCGCGGCGCGGGCAGGTCGGGCGCGAGCGCGAGATGCGCGACGCTGACCACTCGCATGCGCGGGTCCCGCTTGGGGTCACCGTAGGTGGCGAGCTGCTCCAGGTGGGCTCCGTTGTCCTGGGCAGGGGCCGAGGGGTCGTGGGCGCACAGCCCGGTCTCCTCGGCCAGCTCGCGCGCTGCCGCCTGGGACAGGTCCTCGTCGGCCCGTACGAAGCCCCCGGGCAGCGCCCAGCGCCCCTGGAACGGCGGCTCGCCCCTGCGGACCGCCAGCGCACAGAGGGAATGGCGGCGCACGGTGAGCACGACCAGATCCACGGTGACGGCGAAGGGCGGAAAGGCTGACGGGTCGTAGGGCATGTCGCGATCATAGTCGTCTCCCTGACGATAAACACTCCCTTCGCCAGTCGCACCGGTGGTGATTCCGCTTCGCTCCGTTACGGGGCGCTGGACCGGCTCCCCGTTCGTCGATCCAGTGCTGTCGCACGAGGTCACCGTCTGTTCCGCGGTGTCACGCTCCCAGTTGCAGGCCGTCCGCCGCCTCCTCCACCATGGCCAGTCCCAGTCGGTTGATCCGTACGGCGAAAGGGGCTCCCGCCACGCGCAGGCCGCTGAGTCCGAGTTCGCCGACCGGGGCGCTCCGGACGGGGCGCAGGGTGACCGTGCGGGCGGGGGCGTCGGGACGGATGCCTGCGAGGGCGGTGAGCAGCAGGACCACGGAGGCCGCGGCGGTGGCCGCCGGACGGCAGGCGGCGGGGTGCGGGAGGGGCGCGGTGCCGGCGGAGCGCTGTTCGCCGGCGAACATCTCGGGCAGGCGGTGACCGAAGTGTTCCGCCGCTTCCAGCAGCCCGTTCAGCAGTCCGGCCGCTTCGTTCTCGTACCCGGCCGCCGCCAGCCCGGCGACCGCGAATGCCGTCTCCTGGACACGCACGGCTCCGGTCCGGTGGCCGAACGGATTGTGGCCCGCCTCGTTGGTACCGAGGCCGCGCAGCCCCCAGCCCGCGTCCATGGCGGGGCTGCCGAGCAGCCGGGCGAGGTGTGCGGTGTGCACCTTGTCGAGCAGGCCCGGGGCGAACATGCCGGCGCCGAGCAGCCCGGTGTCGAGGAGGTGGACGGTGGTGGCGGCCAGGTGGGGCACGGGCCGGCCGTCCTGTGTCAGGGCCATGGCCGGGCGTCCACCAGCGCGGTCCTCCACCCAGAAGTCGGCCCGGAAGGCCGACCGCAGGGCCAGGGCCCACTGGCGCAGTTCCGGGGCGCCCGGTCTGCCGTAGGCGTCGAGAAGCTCGGCACCGAGCAGGGCGGCGCGATGCGCGTGGGCCTGGGTCTCGCAGCGGGCCGGTCCTGCGGGGTGTGGGTCGGAGAGGTAGGTCCTGTCGCGGACGGTGGTCCGCAGCCAGGTCAGGCAGCGCTCGGCCGCGGGGAGCAGTTCCTGCGTCTCCTGATCGGGCAGCCCCCAGCGGCGGGCCTCTGCGAGCAGGACGGGGAAGAGCAGTGTGGCCTCTGTCGCGGTGCAACTCGGCGGGAGATGCGGGCCGGCGTCGCGTCGGGGGCCGGGGATCATGCCGGCCCGGGGACCCGGACCCGGGAGCTGCGTACGGGCCAGGGTGCGCAAGGTGCCCGCGGCGAGACGTGTGCCCAGGGGCAGCGTCATGCGGGCGGCAGCGAGCGCCTCGGCCGGCGCCATTCCACAGCGCCAGGGGGCGCCTGCCGCGAGGTAGGTGTCGGAGGGGTGTGCGGGATCGCGCAGGAGCAGTGCCTGGAGGTCGGCGACCGCCGAGTGCAACAGGGGGCCCACCCGGGGGTCGTCGCCGGCCGCACGGGCGGGGGCCAGAGGACTGGTGGCGGCGTGTCCCGCGGACCTCAGGGGGCCGGCGCCCTCGGGCCGTACCCGCAGTTCCACGGCTGCCGTCCCGCCCGGTGGCAGTTCCAGCTCCCAGCGCAGCAGCCCGGCGGACGCCAGGGCGTCGGACGGTGGCGGGTCCGCGGTGACGCAGGCGGCGGCGTCGGCCCTGGCCCAGCGCAGACCCGAGTCGTGGACGCTGGCCGGGAGTTCGGGGCCTGCCGCCCCGGCGGCGATGGCGCCGAGCTCCGCCAGGTCGGTGGCGAGGGCGACCTCGACGGGGAGGCGCAGGGCACGTGGGGCCGCGCTGCGAAGTGTGATCCTTTCTGTTCCGTCGGCGTGACGTGTCCGTTCGACGACGATGTCGGGGTCAGGGCCGGCGGCCGCTGAAGTGCGCAGCGTCCCCACGAAGCGGGCGGTGTCGGCTCCGGTCATCCGCGCCTGCACCGGCAGCGGTTCACGGCCGGCCACGCGGAGCTGGCACCGGGACAGCAGCCGCCTGCCGCCCCGGTAGAACCCGTCCAGTCCCCGGCCGGCCAACTGCCCCGGCTCGCCGGAGATGGCGAGGCCGGGCAGGGCCACACAGATCAGCGCGGTGTGTGTGGGTGGCACTTCCGGCACCGGGCGGCTGACCGGAGGCGTGCGGGGCGGCGCGGCCGCGGCGGGGCGGTGGGGCCGGGAAGTGGCGGCGGACGAGGGGCTGCCCTGGACGGACGGGGCGAGGGGACGGACGTCCGCGCAGGAGGTCGGTCGAAAGTCGGCTGCCTTCGGTGCGCGGGGGCCTGTGCCGTCCGTCAGGAACGGCACAGGCCTGCTCCGGGGCGGACGTTCGCCGGCTGTGGAGGGCGGAGTCGGCTGCTGGTGCATGGGCTGGCTTCTTCTGCGCTCGGTGTACCTCGGACGTGCTGGGCGGCCGGTGGGTCGCCCCGGAGGACAGGGGAGGTGCGGCGGCTGGGCCGGTCCGGGCTTTCCGCCACTCAGGTGAACGGAAGGGGATTGGTCCGGGTCACGGCTCGCCCGACGAAGCCGACCGAATGGTGGTCCGACCGGTCGGCAGGGGGCCGTCAGGGCAACTAGTGGTGACGCGACCGGTCCGCTGGGGCGCCAGGGCAACTGGCGGTGACGCGACCGGTCCGCAGGGGCCGCCAGGGCACCCGGTGGTGACACGACCGACCCGCAGCGAGCCGCCAAGGCACCCGGTGGCGACGCGACCAGCCCGCGGGGGCCGCCAAGGCACCCGGTGCGACCGCGACCGGTCTGCCGGGGGGCCAAGGCACCCAGAGGGGACACGACCAGCCCGGAGCCCCGCCAGGGCACCCAGAGCCGATCGGCCTCGGCGCTTCGCCGGGAGTGTGCTCTCGGGGTGCCCGGAGATGGCTCCGCTCGGGCCCGGTGGACGGGCTGCCGTTCCCGCGCGGGCCGGCACCTGCCCGGGCGCACACCGGCCGACGCTCATCCGTTCTCCTCGGTCTGCGCACGCCCTGTGTCCGGGCGGGCGCCACCAGTTGTGGCGTCGTCTGGGCCCGCCGCAGGCGTGCGCGTGGTGATACGGCTGCGGGTGACGGGCCCGGAGGCCTCGGTGGCGGACCGCCCGGGGCGGGTGTCGGCGGGCCTGCGTCGGCCTGCCTTCGCGCGAGCCGTCTGACGGCCGTCGGCGCCGTCGGCGTTGCGCGAACGGCGCCGTCGTTGCCTGCCCGTCCGGGAGCCGGGCTCGGCGCTCGGGTCGTCTCCCTGGATGCCGTGTGCGGGTGCCGGGGCCGGGGTCTGCTCGGGTTCGGTGAGTGCGGTCCGCGGTGCCGGGTCCGTTCGCTCCGTGGAGCCCGGCGTTGTGCGCCGTGCGCTCTCCGTGCGCAGGCAGCGGCGGACCGCCTCGGGGTCGAGCCCTTCGTTGCAGGCCTGGTGCAACAGGCGGGCGAAGAGGTAGTCGGGATCGGCGGCCAGGGCCATGGCCAGTGCTTCCCTCGCCTCAAGTTCATCCCCCATGGACCAGGCGACCCAGCCCGCGAGGGTCAGTGGTGCGGCGGCGTGCTCGCCGTATGGTCCGACGCAGCGGCGGGCCAGGGCGCGCCAGAGCCGGAGTGCCGGACCGGCCTCGTCTCCTTCCATCCAGGCGGCGGCCCTGTCGCGGGTCGTACGGTCCTGGAGCCCGAGGATCAGCGTGGCCGCCTCGTCGTCCGCGAGGAGATTGTCGTCGCGCACGTCCGCCGGATGCGTGCCGGAGACCGGAGCCGCGGTGCCGTAGCGGCGAATGATCCGCTCGGCCAGGTCCAGGGTCTCCGCCGCCACCTCCTGTCGTGCCGTCTCGTCCAGGAGGCGGGGCACCAGGCTCATGCCGGCCGCGTCCAGGGCGATCTCCTGTTGCAGCGCCGCGGTGGTCTCCCACGGCTGCAACCTGGCGCGCAGCTCCCGCAGTGTGCCGCGCACCTGGATGCCGGCGTAGGTGGCCGCCGCGGCGAGCACGGACGTGCCGGGAAGGCCCATCGGCGAGCCGTCCTCGGGGCAGCAGCCCTGCACCGGGCAGCAGTAGGACCAGAAGCGGCCGTCGGAGATGCACAGGGCTTCGATGACCGGCACGTCGAGGTTGCCGCACTCGGTCCGCATCAGGTGGGCCAGCCTTTCCAGCCGTCGTTTGACGTCACGGCCGGACTCTCCCGGGCCCGGTTCCTGACAGACGTAGGCCACCATCCGCTCGGGCCGGGCGCCGCGCCGCTCGCTGCCGGTGACCAGGCCGCGGGCCAGCTGCCGGGCGGCGGCCTCCCAGTCCTCCTCGGTCGCGGGGATGCCCAGCCGGGCCCGGCCGCCGAACCTGCCCCGGCGGCCCGCGTGGTCGTGAAGGGCGACGAGCACCATGCTGTCCTCCGGGCGGTAGCCGAGGAGGTAGGGCAGGGCGTCGGCCAGCTCGGCCGGGGTGCGCAGCGTGACCTGCGTGGCGTGGTCCGCGGGTGCTGCCGCCGGTTCGTGTCCCGAGATGTCGTCGCTTTCGAAGGGTCCGGTGGTTTCGCTGTGATTCGTCATGCGCCGACGATCTCGCGGATCTTGGGATTCCGGTTGAGCCTGTGGATAAGTCGAATCAGGGACACGACAAGCCGTCCCGCGTTGTCCACAGCCTCGGCTCGGGCCCGCCCGTTTGTCGGTCCCGTCCTGTTGTATGGACGCATGGAGCACACGAGCAACGCGGATCTCCGGGAGCAGGCGGACGCCGTCCTCGCCCGGCTCGTCGGGGATGCCACGGGCGCGGCCCGGCTGCGCGAGGACCAGTGGCGGGCGATCGAGGCACTGGTCGCGGACCGGCGCCGGGCCCTGGTCGTACAGCGCACGGGATGGGGCAAGTCCGCGGTGTACTTCGTGGCGACCTCGCTACTGCGGGCCAGAGGAAGCGGGCCCACGGTGATCGTCTCGCCGCTGCTCGCGCTCATGCGGAACCAGGTGGACGCCGCCGGCCGGGCCGGTATCCACGCCCGGACCATCAACTCCGCCAACACCGAGGAGTGGGAGGCCGTCCAGGCCGAGATCGCGGCGGGCGACGTGGACGTGTTGCTGGTCTCGCCGGAGCGACTGAACAACCCGGACTTCCGTGATCAGGTCCTGCCCAAGCTGTCCGCGGCCACCGGCCTGCTCGTCGTGGACGAGGCCCACTGCATCTCCGACTGGGGTCACGACTTCCGCCCCGACTACCGCCGGCTGCGCACCATGCTCGCCGACCTACCGCCCGGGGTCCCCGTACTGGCCACCACCGCCACGGCCAACGCGCGAGTGACCGCGGACGTCGCCGAGCAACTCGGCACGGGGGGCACGTCAGACGCTTTGGTCCTGCGCGGGCCGCTGGACCGGGAGAGTCTGAGCCTCGGCGTGCTGCGGCTCCCGGACGCCGCGCACCGGATGGCGTGGCTCGCCGACCATCTGGACGACCTGCCGGGCTCCGGCATCGTCTACACGCTCACCGTGGCCGCCGCCGAGGAGGTCACCGCCTTCCTGCGGCAGCGCGGGCACGCCGTGGCCTCGTACACGGGCAAGACGGAGAACGCCGAACGGCAACAGGCCGAGGACGACCTGCTCGCCAACCGCGTCAAGGCCCTGGTCGCCACCTCCGCGCTCGGCATGGGCTTCGACAAGCCGGATCTCGGTTTCGTGGTCCATCTCGGCTCGCCCTCCTCCCCCATCGCCTACTACCAGCAGGTCGGCAGGGCCGGCCGTGGTGTCGACCACGCGGAGGTACTGCTGCTGCCGGGCAAGGAGGACGAGGCGATCTGGCAGTACTTCGCCTCGCTGGCCTTCCCCTCCGAGGATCTGGTCCGACGCACCCTGGACGTCCTGGCCCGGGCGGACGGACCCCTGTCGCTGCCCGCCCTGGAACCCCTGGTCGAGCTGCGGCGCTCACGCCTGGAGACCATGCTCAAGGTCCTCGACGTGGACGGGGCGGTGCGCCGCGTCAAGGGCGGCTGGATCGCGACCGGGCAGCCGTGGTCCTACGACGCCGACCGCTATGCGTGGGTGGCCCGGCAGCGGGCGGCCGAACAGCAGGCGATGCGCGAGTACGCGACCACCACCGAGTGCCGGATGGAGTTCCTGCAGCGCCAACTGGACGACGAGGGCGCCAAACCCTGTGGCCGCTGCGACAACTGTGCCGGACCGCGCTTCACCTCGGGTCTGACCCCGGCGGCCCTCGACGCCGCGCGCAGCGACCTGGGCCGCGCCGGAGTGGAAGTGGAGCCCCGCCGCATGTGGCCGACCGGCCTGCCGGCCATCGGCATCGACCTCAAGGGACGCATCCCGGCGGGGGAACAGGCCTCGCCCGGGCGGGCGCTGGGACGTCTGTCGGACATCGGCTGGGGAAACCGCCTGCGTCCGCTGCTCGCGCCCCAGACACCGGACACCACGGTGCCCGACGACGTGGCGCGAGCTGTGGTGGACGTCCTGGCCGACTGGGCCCGAGGTCCCGGCGGCTGGGCCTCCGGTGCGTCCGACGCCCCGCCCCGGCCGGTGGGCGTCGTCACCCTGGCCTCGCGCAGCCGGCCCCTGCTGATCCAGTCGCTGGGCGCCCGGATCGCTGAAGTCGGCAGGCTTCCCCTACTCGGGTCGGTGGAGCACGCCGGGGACGCGCCCCGCTCGCCCCGCAGCAACAGCGCGCAGCGGCTGAAGGCCCTCGACGGCGCGTTCACGGTGCCGCCCGACCTGGCGTCGGCCCTCGCCGAGGCGAACGGTCCGGTGCTGCTGGTCGACGACTTCACGGAGACGGGCTGGACGCTCGCGGTCGCGGCACGCCTGCTTCGGAAGTCCGGGGCGCGCGGAGTGCTGCCGCTGGTCCTCGCCGTGCAGGGGTGACAGACCTGTCGCGGACCAGTCGCCGTGCAGGGGAGACCGGCGAGTCGCGGACAGTCTCTCGCCGTGCAGGGGAGACCGACGAACCACCGACCACCTCTCGCTCTTCAGAGGCAACCGACGAGCCACGGACCACCTCTCGCCGTTCAGTGATGACAGACGTGTCGCGACCACTTCTCGCCGTCCGGGGTTGACCGACGTGCCGCGCCCACCTCCCGTCGTCCGCGGATGAGCGAGGTGGCGCCACCGCGAGCGCCGAGCCCAGCTCAGCGGCGATCTCCAGGAGTGACCGGCGTGCCGCCGCACGCTCTCGCCCCCCGCACTGAGCGACGGTTCGCCGCCGGACTCCACAGCTCAGGAACGACCGCGCAGTCACTCACGGTGGCCCGGCGGGCGGCGACCGAGCACTCCAGGCGTCATCAGCCGAACCTTTGGGTAGGGATATAAGCCCCGCACCACCAGATAACAGTCGGCGGTGCCAATTGCTCGTTGCCGCAGCCAAGTTAGACAGGAAGAATTGAGGTCCGCTCCCCGCACGGCTCGTCCGTGATCCGGTTGGGCTCCGCTGCGGTGCGCGCTCCCCCGAATCCGACCTCGCCCGCAGTGTGGGCGCGTAGCCGAAGGGAGGAACGTGACCTTCGGATTCGCCTCGTCCTCGGCGGCCTCGTTGTCGACGTCCACGTCCGCCGCCTCCGCCAGTCGCCTGCTCGAGCCGGCCGAATGGGCCGCTGCCGGAATCCCTCTGCTGCGCAACCCCCGTGAGGTCGTCAGCGGGCTGCACGCCCGGCATCGCCCGAAGCCGCTCACGGCGATCGTGGCGGTTCTCGACCCGGACGAGCGGCTGCGGGCCAGCGCCTCGTTCACACGCCGGCCGGCTGCCGCCGACGGCTGGATGTTCCGCAACGCGCTGTTGGCCCAGCTGCGCCGGGTGATTCCGCACGACCTCCGCCGCCGCACCCCCGTGCGCACGGCCGTCCTGCTCTACTGCCGAGAGGGTGACGCGCGTTGGACCGAGGAGGACGGCGCCTGGATGTGGGGACTGCGCGATGCCTGCACGCTGCACGGGCTGCGCTGCGGGGCGTACATCACGCTGACGCATGACGGCTGGCAGGTGCTCGGCGAAGGGCGCGGCGGACGCCGGCCCAGCGCGCACTCGGCTCCCGAGCCCTTCGCCACGGCGGATGCCCCGCCGCTCGTACCGCGCACCGGTGGCCCGGTCTCAGAGGTGCTGCGCCGGGCTGCGGCTCGCTGAGGTCGCCGAGTAGCGCTGCGCCGGCGGTATGACGGTTCGTGCGGCCGACCCGCTGTACGAACACCGTGAACGCCGTGAACGGTACGAACTACGACAGCCGGGTCACCCCATCGCCGTGACCGATCGTGCCGGACGAGCACAACAACCAGCCGGGCCGCACCCACGCAACGGCCGGCCGGGGTGCACACAGCAGGTGGCCGGCCAGTAGTCGGCCCGGTGTGCGGTGCCCGAGCCGAGCCGTCGTCTGTCGCGAGCGGCGCCGGGAACACACACCGGCTCACGCGTTGATCCAGCGGAGAGAGACCACTCCGGCCAGATCAACTCGGGAAGCGGCCTCGGCGCGGTCGCCCGGCCTCGGCCTCGGCCACACAGGTGGAACACTCCGTCCGGCCCGGCATGCGTCCGCCGCTGTGGCGACACGGACCAGGTGTGCCGGGCCCTCCGGGTCCCGCTCTCAAGCGGGTCCCTCGGGGAGCCGCCCCGTCAGCGCGCTGCCGCGGCCTGCGTGCGGGCATGCCAAAAGCCGCACCGTGCGGACTCCGCCGGAGCGGCCCCTCGGCACCCCGGTGACCCGAGGCGCCGGACGCGACTCAGACGCCGGCGCCCAGCACCGAGTTGATCTGCTGCGGGTCGCCGCAGACGATCAGCAGGGCACCGGCCCGGGAGTGGGCCAGGGGAAGGGCGGTGGCAGCGGCGGACGCGGGTCCTCCGTTGACGGCCACGACGACCACCGGGCGGGACGCTGCGCGGGAGGCGACGGCGGCGTCCGCGTAGAAGACGTCGTCGCCGGCGTCATGCTGCGCCCAGTAGGACGTCTCGCCGAAGGACAACTCGTGCTCGGCCCACGGGTGCTGGGCACCAGTGGTGATCACGAGCACGTCGCCGGGGGCGCGGCCCGAGTCCAGGAGCAGGTCCACGGCCTCCTCGGCGGCGTCGAGCGCGCCCTCGGCCGAAGCCGGGATCAGCTGGATCTGCGGGGTCGCCGCGGTGGCGGCGGGAGCGGCCGGGCCGGAGGGGCCAGGCTTGGCCGGAGCCACGTCACGCGGCGTGCGCTGCACCGGCGGCGTGGGCCGCAGAGGGCCGGGACGACCGGGGCGGGACGGAGCCGCGGGGCGGGGGCCGGGTACGGGGCGGGGGGTCGGCGCGGTACGGCCGCTGGCCGGAGTGGCGCGGGGACCCTGGGCACTCTCGTGAATCTGAGGCTCCTCGGGAATGAGAGGCATGAGCTGATATTTATCAAACGTTGGTGCGGCGCGGATGACCGGGTGGCACATCAGTGCGAGCGGAACCGTCAGAAATCGAGAACGAGCTGACCCTCGATTTCCGGAACGCTTCCGTCCGCCCAGTTGCGGACCTTCTTGAGGTGCCGCCACTGAGGCAACGCATCAAGATACGCCCACGACAGTCGGTGGTGCGGGGTGGGCCCCCACTCCGCCAGTGCGGCCTTGTGCACGGGCGACGGATACCCGGCGTTGTCCGCGAATCCGAAGTCTGCATGGTCGATACCCAGTTCGGCCATCATTTTGTCGCGCTGGACCTTGGCGATCACCGACGCCGCCGCGACGGCCACACACGACCGATCACCCTTGATCACCGTGCGCACCTGCCAGGGGTCGCCGAGGTAGTCGTGCTTCCCGTCGAGGATCACGGCGTCGGGGCGGATCGGCAGGGCGTCCAGCGCGCGGACCGCGGCGAGCCGCAGCGCGGCCGTCATCCCCAGGTCGTCGATCTCCTCCGGGGAAGCATGCCCCAGTGCGTAGGCCGTCACCCATGACTGCAGGATCAGAGCGAGTTCCGTACGGCGCTTGATCGTCAGCAGCTTGGAGTCGGTCAGCCCCTCGGGTGGGCGGCGGAGTCCGGTGATCGCCGCGCAGACGGTGACGGGACCGGCCCAGGCACCGCGCCCCACCTCGTCGACACCGGCAATGACCTTCGCTCCGGTCGTGGCGCGCAGGGAGCGCTCGACGGTGTGAGTAGGTGGTTCGTACGGCATGGCGCCCTTAGCGTACGCCGCCGGGATCGCCTCGCGACACCCCGGTCGTCCGGCCGGGGCCGGAAGTGCCGGCGCGGAGGATCAGAACTCGTAGGGCCGCAGCAGCGGGAGCATCAACTGGTCGATCATCTCTTCGAGATCCTGATCCCTCCATTCGCTCGCGCACATCTTCGATCGGTACATCATCATGGCCGGGATGGCATCGAAGACGTACCCGTTGGCGGCGTCCGAGCGGACCTCTCCCCGCTCTATCCCACGAGTGATGACCTCCCGCAGCAGCTTGACGGTCGGCTCCACCACGGTCCCGAGGATCACCCCTTCGAAGCGCTCCACCTGCACGTGATCGCACTCGTGAATCACTGAACGCAGCGCGATCCCGGGCCGCGAGTACATGATCTGCCGTACCTGCCGGCACAGGGTGAGCAGGTCCTCGCGCACGCTTCCGAGGTCCGGGGCCTTCTCCACCCGGGGCAGTCCGGACACCAGGGCGTCGGCGACCAGATCCTCCTTGGAGGGCCAGCGGCGGTAGACCGCGGCCTTGCCGGTCTGGGCACCGGCCGCGACGCCCTCCATGGTCAGGCCCTTCCAGCCGACCGTGCTGAGCTGCTCCAGAGCGGCGTCCAGGATCGCACGCTCCAGCACAGCACCGCGCCGACGGGGGGAAGCCGTCCGGTCAGGGGCGGCCGTCCAGCGCGAGGTAACCATCTGTGTTTCTCCAACATGCGACGGAAGCGGGGGGGATGCGGGGGGTGGCGCCGCGCCGCAGCAACAGGGGGACGCGGAACGGGGCGCACGATTAAGTGAACGCTTGCGTTCACTGTTGGGGACTCACTACCGTGGACGCGGAAGTGAACGCGAGCGTTCACTAAAGCCTGTATGGGGGACCCACAGTGACGACCTCTCAGCTGCTCAAGGACGAACAGAAACCGGGCATGGCCCGCCGGGAGGGGCATCCCGGCATCGCACTCACCGTCATCGCGGCTTGCCAACTCATGGTGGTACTCGACGCGACGATTGTGAATATCGCACTCCCGCACATTCAAGAGGCCCTCAAGTTCAGCACCACCGACCTGACTTGGGTGGTCAGCGCGTACACGCTCACCTTCGGTGGTCTGCTGCTGCTCGGTGCGCGGGCCGGTGACATCCTCGGCCGCCGCCGGGTGTTCATGGCCGGCATCCTGCTGTTCACCTTCGCGTCGTTGCTGGGCGGTCTGGCCCAGGAACCCTGGCAACTGCTGGCCGCACGGGCCCTGCAGGGTGTGGGTGGCGCGATCGCATCGCCCACGTCGCTGGCGCTGATCACCACGACGTTCCCCGAAGGTCCCGAACGGAACCGGGCCTTCGGAGTCTTCGCCGCCGTCTCCGCGGGCGGTGGCGCCATCGGCCTGCTCGCGGGCGGCATGCTCACCGACTGGCTCGACTGGCGGTGGGTGCTGTTCGTCAACGTGCCCATCGGGGTCCTGATCGCCTCGCTCGCACCGCTGTACATCAACGAGTCCGAGCGGCATCCCGGACGCTTCGACCTCACCGGTGCGCTGACCTCCACGGTCGGCATGGCGTCTCTGGTCTACGGGTTCATACGCGCCGCCGAGGACGGCTGGCGGGACGGCCTCACCCTGGGCTCCTTCGGCGCGGCCGTGGTCCTCCTGTTCGCCTTCGTCTTCACCGAGATGCGGGCGAAGGAGCCGATCACCCCGCTCAGGATGTTCGCCGACCGCAACCGCTGGGGCACGTACGTGATCATGCTGAGCCTGGCCGCGGCGATGTTCGGCATGTTCTTCTACATCGTGCTGTTCGTGCAGAACGTGCTCGGCTACAGCGCCATCAGGGCCGGTCTCGCCTTTCTTCCCGTGACCGCCGCCATCGCGGTGGGGGCGGGCCTGTCCCAGCGCCTCCTGCCGGTACTGGGCCCCAAGCCGTTCATGATGGGCGGTTCCGCGCTGGTGGTCACCGGGCTGGTCTGGCAGACCTTCATCCGGCCCGACAGCACCTACGTGGGCGGGGTGCTGGGTCCCATGCTGGTGTTCGGCTTCGGCATGGGCCTGAACTTCGTGACGGCCACCGTCACCGCCGTGTCGGGTGTCGCCCCGCACGAGGCGGGGGCGGCTTCCGGGCTCCTCAACGCGATGCAGCAGGTCGGTGGTTCGCTCGGGCTGTCCATCCTGACGACCGTCTTCGGATCGGCCAGCACGCACGAGGCGGAGAAGCAGCTGCCGAAGTTCCTCGCCGACGCCTCGCCGGAACAGAAGGCGGAGTTCGCCAAGACGCACCAGCTGCCCGCGCCCTGGGGCCACGAGGTACTCGCCCACGGCATCTCCACGGCCTTCATACCCGCCGCGGCGATGGCCGCGCTCGGCTTCCTCACCGCTTGGCTGGTGCTCAGGGTCCGCAAGGGAGACCTCGACTCCCTGGCGGGCACGGCGGGACCGCACCTCGGCTGATCCAGGCCGGGCCGCGCGATGCCGCGACCGACCGGATCGTCGCCGGGGGACCGACGGCGCACGCGGCGATCCGGTCGGCCGCACCACGGCCACCAGCGCTCTGGACAAGCCGAGCATCAGGAAGAACAGAGCCGGAACCAGCTCCGGCACCGGCAGCGACCCCGCGCCCGGCAAGGTGCACGTCATCTCCCGCCCCTCCGTTCCTCCTCGTCACGGTCACCGGCTCCGCCTGCCCGCCCGACCTCGAACGAGGTGGACGGCGGACATCGGAAGAACGGACGGCGGTCACGCTGAGTTCCCACCGGACACGGAGAGTTCCTGATCGCTGGGGCCAAGCCGGCGAAAGCCGTCAGGCGGAAGGCATCGGAGGGAAGCCGTCAGCCCCCGGTGGGCACCCAGTCCGGCAGTGCCTCGGTGTGCCGCACCCACTCCGCGGGCGGCGCCCCGGCCTTGCCCGCGGCCAGCACGCCTCCCACGATCGCGCAGGTCGTGTCGAGGTCCCCGCCGACCTGGGCGGTGGTCCAGAACGCCGATGCGTAGTCACCGAGAGAACGCGCGGCGGACCAGAGGGCGAAGGGAACGGTGTCATGGGCCGTAGTACGGCGCCCGCAGCCCAGGACGGCGGCGACGGTGCCGGCGTCGCCGTAGTCGAGCATGTCGCGGGCGCGGCGCAGCCCCTGGCCGACCGCGCTCTTCGGGACGAGCGCGATGACGCCGTCGAGCAGTGCCTCCGGGGTGGGCGGCCCGTCGGGTGAGCCCACCATGGCTGCCGCCGCGGCCACGGCCATGGCCCCGACCACGGCCTCCCGGTGCTGGTGCGTGGTGTAGGCCGAGATCTCCGCCTGATGGGTCGCCTGCTCGGGGTCGTCCGCGTACCAGGCGCCCAGGGGCGCGATCCGCATCGCCGCGCCGTTGCCCCAGGACCCCTGGCCGTTGAAGAGCCCGGCGGCCAGCCGGCGCCAGTCCTCGCCTTCCCGGACGAGGCGCAGCAGCCGGTTGACGGCGGGGCCGTAGCCCCGGTCGAAGTCGTGGTGCTCGGCGAAGGAGCGTGCGAGGGCGTCCTGGTCGATGCGGCGATGGGTGGCGAGGACGGCGACCACGGAGCAGGCCATCTCGGTGTCGTCCGTCCACTGCCAGGGGCCTGCGGGCAGCTCGCGGCGCTTCAGCAGGGGGTAGTGCGCGGGTACGAAGAACTGGGAGCCCAGCGCGTCCCCCACGGCCAGTCCGCGCAGGCTCGCCAGGGCGCGTTCCAGGCGTACCAGGGAAGAGGAGTCAGCGGTCATCGCCCTGCCACTCTATCCGTTCACCCAGTACGGCACCGGTTCCCGCCAGCGCTCGAAGGGCCGGTCGAGTGTGTACTTGCCGTCCTCTCCCAGAACGAGCATCCGCATCTCGGCGTTCCCGGGGTTGGACAGTGACTCGAATTCCGCGACCGTCCAGTGGAACCAGCGCATGCAGAACAGCCGCATCGCCAGCCCGTGGGTCACCAGAAGGACGTTCGGCGGATGGTCGGGGGCCTCGAAGCTGCGGAACAGGCTCTCCAGGAAGCCGCCGACCCGGTCGTACACGTCGGCGCCGGACTCACCCTGCGGGAACCGGAAGAAGAAGTGGCCGTACGCGTCGCGGTAGGCCTTCTGCAGGCGTACGTCGTCGCGGTCCTGCCAGTTGCCCCAGTCCTGCTCGCGCAGCCTGGGCTCCTCCCGGACGCGTATGAGATCGGGGTCGAGGTGGAAGGCGCGGAGCGTCTCGTGGGTGCGGCGGTACGGGGAGACGTACACGCTCACGCGTTCCCGGCCGAAGACCTCGCGGAGCCGCTTGCCGGTCTCCTCGGCCTGCCGCCAGCCGCGCTCGGTCAGCGCGAGGGCGTGGTCGGGCTCGCGCTCGTACACGGAGTCGTCGGCGTTGCCCGTGGACTCGCCGTGTCGGACAAGGACGATGCGCCGTGGTCGTGCCATGCCAAAACCCTAGTTCGAAGCATGGAGAGTCGAGCACTCATGGGGCCCCTGTACGGCGTAGGTCACACGCCTGCCGTCGTCCGGGGCCGCTTCCGCACCAGTCGTACCCGCGGTTTCGGGCAGTGCGTCGGTTTGTCGGACCAGCACGTCAGACCGTCCAGGAGGGCTCCAGGTCCACGATGTCGCCGGAGAGCGCCGCGATGTCCGCCTCGGTCTGGGCACGCAGGGCGAGGCGTTCGACACGCTCCGTGCGGTACTTCCCGTGCTCGGCCGCCGACCGCCACATCGACAGGATCAGGAACTCCTGCTCCACAGCCTCCGCGAACATGCCGCGGATCATGCCGGGCGAACCCGCCATCGCGGGATTCCAGACCTTCTCCTGCATGAGTGTGAAGTGCTCCACGCGCTCCTCATGGACCCGGCACAGGGCCACGCGGATCAGATCGGCGTCGGTGAACCGCGGCTCGAAGCCCGTCTTCACGTCGAAGCGGTACTCGAACAACTTGACCTGGGCGTCCTTGAACGTGCCGGACTGGGCGGCGGCCAGGCGGTCGTGGGAACGGGCCATGAAGGAGTCGTAGAAGGCACGGCTCTCCCAGAAGGTGAAGATGTGCGCCACCCCCGCCCGCTGCCGGCTCCAGCCCCCGCCCTGTCCCCGAAAACCCGGCTCCCCCAGAAGCCCCGCCCATTTTCGCTGTCCCCGCTCGAACCCCCGGCGGTCCACCACGGTGCAGCGAATCCACTTGACCAGCACCGCGCCATCGTAAGGCCACCGGGCGTGGCGTCGGTCACGCTCCGGCGGAGATCGCCCGCGCACGCGCCCCCGCGCGCGTGGGACGATGGGCGGCAAGGAACCCCGGCCGATGGGGAGTTGGGGTCGAGCGAGCCACAGGGGGAAGGGAAGGCCTGGTGACCGGCTTCAGCAAGGGAATCCGCAAGGTCGAGGTCGCGCTCAAGTGGGACCCCAGTCCGGCGGGTCAGCCGCCGACGGATCTCGACATCGTCGCCGGGACGTTCCTGTCGGGCGACCCGTACGGGGATCCGGCCTATCTGGTGCACTTCGACAGCCGCTCGCCGGACGGCACGATCCTCCTCAACCGCGACAGCACGGACGGCAGGGGCTTCGGCTGGGACGAGGTCATGACGCTCGAACTGGACCGCCTCAGCGACCGCTACGCGCGCGTGGTGGTGGGTGTCGTCATCCAACAGCGGCCCGGGCACAAGACGTTCGCCCAGGTGCTGAATCCCGCCGTACGCATCCGTGAGGGGTACACCGTGCTCGCCGAGGACGGCTTCGCGTCGGTCCTCGGGTCGACGGCCGCCACGATCGCCGAGTTCGTCCGGGACTCGGAGGAATGGACGTTCCGTCCCGGTGTGCGGGGCTTCGACGAGGATCCGGCCACCTTCACCCGGGTGATGGGCAGGGCACACCCGTCCTGAGGGTCCTGAGGCCCGTACCGGTAAGGGGCGCCGGCCATGGGCCGGCGCCCCTTACTTCAGGAACGGCGTGTCATCAGCTGCAGCCGCTGGTCGAGCCGCAGCCCTCGCAGATGTAGCAGGAACCGGCCCGCTGCATCTTCGTACCGCAGGAGAAGCACAGCGGGGCGTCCGCCTGGATGCCCAGCTGCATCTCCACGAGCTCCGCGCTGGTGTGCGCCTGCCGCGGCGCGGGCTTGGCCGCCTCGGCCTCGGCCTTCGGCGTGGCGACCGCCTTCAGCTCCTGGGCGCGCGGGGCCGACTGGGCCAGACCCTCGACATCGACCTCGTCCTCGGCCGGCTCGTAGGAGCCGGTCTCCAGGTGCCGCTGACGCTCCTCGGCGGAGTGGATGCCGAGCGCGGAGCGGGTCTCGAAGGGCAGGAAGTCCAGCGCCAGACGGCGGAAGATGTAGTCGACGATCGACTGCGCCATCCGGACGTCCGGGTCGTCCGTCATACCGGCCGGCTCGAAGCGCATGTTGGTGAACTTGGAGACGTACGTCTCCAGCGGCACGCCGTACTGCAGACCGACGGAGACGGCGATGGAGAAGGCGTCCATCATGCCCGCGAGGGTGGAGCCCTGCTTGGACATCTTCAGGAAGACCTCGCCGAGACCGTCGTCCGGGTAGGAGTTGGCGGTCATGTAACCCTCGGCGCCGCCGACGGTGAAGGACGTGGTAATGCCGGGACGTCCCTTCGGGAGGCGCTTGCGGACCGGGCGGTACTCGACGACCTTCTCGACCGCGGCCCGGATGGTCTCCTCGGCCTTCTCGGTGACCTCGGCCTTCTCCTTCTCCTTGGTCTTCGCGGAGAGCGGCTGGCCGACCTTGCAGTTGTCGCGGTAGATCGCGAGCGCCTTGACGCCCAGCTTCCAGGCCTCGAAGTAGATCTCCTCGACCTCCTCGACGGTCGCCGTCTCCGGCATGTTGACCGTCTTGGAGATGGCGCCGGAGATCCACGGCTGGATCGCGGCCATCATGCGGACGTGGCCCATCGGGGAGATGGCGCGCTCGCCCATGGCGCAGTCGAACACCTCGTAGTGCTCGTGCTTCAGACCGGGGGCGTCGATCACGTTGCCGTGCTCGGCGATGTGGGCGACGATCGCCTCGATCTGCTCCTCCTGGTAGCCCAGGCGGCGCAGGGCCTGCGGAACGGTGCCGTTGACGATCTGCATCGAGCCGCCGCCGACCAGCTTCTTGAACTTCACCAGCGCCAGGTCGGGCTCGACACCGGTGGTGTCGCAGGACATCGCGAGGCCGATGGTGCCGGTCGGCGCGAGGACGGAGGCCTGGGAGTTACGGAAACCGTTCTTCTCGCCGAGACGCAGGACGTCCTGCCAGGCCTCCGTGGCGGCGGCCCACACCGGGGTGTCCAGGTCGTCCATGCGGACGGCCGTGCCGTTGGCGTCGGCATGCTGCTTCATGACGCGGTTGTGGGCGTCGGCGTTGCGGGCGTAGCCGTCGTAGGTGCCGACGACAGCGGCCAGCTCGGCGGAGCGGCGGTAGGCCGTACCCGTCATCAGGGAGGTGATGGCGCCGGCCAGGGCGCGGCCGCCGTCGGAGTCGTACGCGTGGCCGGTGGCCATCAGCAGGGCGCCGAGGTTGGCGTAGCCGATGCCGAGCTGGCGGAACGCGCGCGTGTTCTCGCCGATCTTCTGGGTCGGGAAGTCCGCGAAGCAGATCGAGATGTCCATCGCGGTGATGACCAGCTCGACGACCTTCTGGAAGCGCTCGGTCTCGAAGGACTGGTTGCCCTTGCCGTCGTCCTTCAGGAACTTCATCAGGTTCAGCGAGGCCAGGTTGCAGGACGTGTTGTCCAGGTGCATGTACTCGCTGCACGGGTTCGACGCGGTGATCCGGCCGGACTCGGGGCAGGTGTGCCAGTTGTTGATGGTGTCGTCGTACTGGATGCCCGGGTCGGCGCAGGCCCAGGCGGCCTCGGCGATCTTGCGGAACAGAGCCTTGGCCTCGACCTCTTCGATGACCTCACCGGTCATGCGGGCGCGCAGGCCGAACTTGCCGCCGTTCTCGACCGCCGTCATGAACTCGTCGTTCACACGGACCGAGTTGTTGGCGTTCTGGTACTGGACGGACGTGATGTCGTCGCCGCCCAGGTCCATGTCGAAGCCCGCGTCGCGCAGGACGCGGATCTTCTCCTCTTCCTTGACCTTGGTCTCGATGAAGTCCTCGATGTCGGGGTGGTCGACGTCGAGCACGACCATCTTGGCGGCGCGGCGGGTGGCACCACCGGACTTGATGGTGCCGGCGGAGGCGTCGGCGCCGCGCATGAAGGAGACCGGGCCGGAGGCGTTGCCGCCGGAGGACAGCAGCTCCTTGGAGGATCGGATGCGGGAGAGGTTCAGGCCGGCGCCGGAGCCGCCCTTGAAGATCATGCCCTCTTCCTTGTACCAGTCGAGGATCGACTCCATGGAGTCGTCGACGGACAGGATGAAGCAGGCGGAGACCTGCTGGGGCTGCGGGGTGCCGACGTTGAACCAGACGGGGCTGTTGAAGCTGAAGATCTGGTGCAGGAGGGCGTAGGCCAGCTCGTGCTCGAAGATCTCGGCGTCGGCGGGCGAGGCGAAGTACTTGTAGTCCTCACCGGCCTTCCGGTACGTCTTCACGATGCGGTCGATCAGCTGCTTGAGGCTGGTCTCGCGCTGCGGGGTGCCGACGGCGCCCCGGAAGTACTTGCTGGTGACGATGTTGACCGCGTTCACCGACCAGAAGTCGGGGAACTCGACGCCACGCTGCTCGAAGTTGACCGAGCCGTCGCGCCAGTTGGTCATGACGACGTCACGGCGCTCCCACGACACCTCGTCGTACGGGTGCACTCCGGGGGTGGTGTGGATGCGCTCGACACGCAGTCCCTTGGTGGTCTTGGCGCCCTTGGCTCGGGAACCTCGTGCCGGACCGCTCGCCGTCTCTGTCATGCCGCCTCCCTGTACGGGCAAAAACGCCCTGAAGTGCCCATTTGTTCCCATGGGCACGTGTTTCTGTCGTGCGTTGCGGGCACCCTCAGCTGCCGCCCGCAACAGGTCTTCGTTGCCGCCTCCCGGCCGGAATCCGGGTCTCCTGCCGGTTTCCGGCCCTCCGGTCAGTCGGCGGCGCGGGCGGGCACGGGGACCTGAGTGGTCCCGCCGGGCCCGCGATCGTCTTCCTGGCTCCCCGTTCCCGCGTCTTCCTCGTTCGCGGCGGGGCCTCCCGTCGCCTCCCTCAGCTCCGCGATGGCGGCCTCGAAGTCGTCGAGCGAGTCGAACGCCCGGTAGACGGAGGCGAACCGCAGATAGGCGACGAGGTCGAGCTCCTGCAACGGACCGAGTATGGCCAGACCCACGTCGTGGGTGGTCAGCTCGGCACTTCCGGTCGCACGCACCGCCTCCTCGACCCGCTGGCCGAGCTGGGCGAGCGCGTCCTCCGTGACAGGCCGTCCCTGGCAGGCCTTGCGCACACCATTGATGATCTTGGTGCGGCTGAACGGCTCGGTGACGCCGGACCGCTTGACCACCATGAGCGAGCACGTCTCCACGGTCGTGAAACGACGGGAGCAGTCAGGGCACTGGCGGCGCCTGCGGATGGACGTGCCGTCGTCGGTCGTACGACTGTCGACCACACGGCTGTCGGGGTGCCTGCAGAAGGGGCAGTGCATGTTCTCCAACCCTCCTCACAGCAGACTCGTCAGCCTCACAGGACCCACAGGTCCCGCGAAGCAGCCCTAAGCATAGGGGATCGCCGAGGCTTCTCAGACCCGGGGGACCACAACTTCTGGGCTGCGGTAGCCATCCAACCACTAGATGTGGGGATTGGCTCACACAGCGAGGCAGATACGCGTGTCGCACCGGAAGGGCAGCCCCGGGCGCCGTCGGCGGTCGGCGGGGACACGCGGGGGCCGAGCAGTGTCGCCGCGACGCTTGCGGGGATACCGTGTGCGCCACAGGGAGGAGGCGTGGCACTCCCGCGCAGAAAGGACCCCGGATCCCGGACTGCGGGATTCCGGATGGCAGACTGGGGCGCGGCCCACGAGGCCGACACGCCCCGGCGGTGAAGAGTACAACAATGGGCGCTTTTGTCCGCCAAGTGTCGCGTTAGCAATACACCCAGACACATGATCGCGTCAGGTGAAACGCACTTTTTCACTCGAACGTGTGTTTGGCGCAACCTTTCGAAAGCAACTACCGTTGTCCAGCAGGGAGACCATCGAGAGGGGCCGACGTGACCACCACCGCAGACAGTGCCACCATCACCGCCCAGGACCGCTCCTTGGGCCGAGTCGAGCCGGTACACGCGATGAACGAAGCCACGAATCCCGAGGGACACAAGCGCTCCCTGCCGGGCCGACCTCCAGGCATCCGGGCGGACAGCTCCGGACTCACCGACCGGCAGCGCCGGGTGATCGAGGTCATCAGGGACTCCGTACAGCGGCGCGGTTACCCGCCGTCGATGCGGGAGATCGGCCAGGCCGTCGGCCTCTCCAGCACGTCCTCGGTCGCCCACCAGCTGATGGCGCTGGAGCGCAAGGGCTTCCTGCGCCGCGACCCGCACCGCCCGCGCGCGTACGAGGTGCGCGGATCCGACCAGGCCGTCACCGTGCAGCCCACGGACACCGCCGGCAAGCCCGCCGCGTCGTACGTCCCGCTGGTCGGCCGCATCGCCGCCGGTGGTCCGATCCTCGCGGAGGAGTCCGTCGAGGACGTCTTCCCTCTTCCCCGCCAGCTCGTCGGTGACGGCGAACTGTTCGTCCTCAAGGTCGTCGGCGACTCGATGATCGAGGCCGCGATCTGCGACGGTGACTGGGTCACCGTCCGCCGCCAGCCGGTCGCCGAGAACGGCGACATCGTCGCCGCCATGCTCGACGGCGAAGCCACCGTCAAGCGCTTCAAGCGCGAGGACGGCCACGTATGGCTCCTCCCGCACAACGCGGCCTACGAGCCGATCCCCGGCGACGACGCCACCATCCTGGGCAAGGTCGTCGCCGTGCTGCGCCGCGTGTGACACCCGCGGCGGGCGGGCCGGCCGGCTCGCTCCCTGACCGGGCCCCGGAACCCCTGCGCCGGTTCCGGGGCCCTGCGTATGTCCGACGCCGTGCGTCCGTCGGAGGCCCCGCGTACGCCGACGGCGTGTATGCGCCTGTCCGGCCCTGCGTGTGTCGTGCAGCGGGTCCTGGGCGGCGTGGGGCCGTATCGGGTCGCGGGGTAGTCCGACCCCGACCGGCGCCGGTCGGGGTCGGACTACCCCGCGATCACTTGGCCGCCACCGGCTGCGCCTCCGCCTGCTTCGCCACCGCGTCGATCGCGGCGAGCGACTTGCGGACCTGGTTACGGTCCGTGGTGTACCAGAAGTCCGGCAGTGACGCCTTCAGATAGCCGCCGTAGCGCGCGGTGGCCAGCCGCTGGTCCAGTACGGCGACCACCCCCCGGTCGCCGGACGCCCGGACGAGACGGCCGGCGCCCTGCGCCATGAGCAGGGCCGCGTGGGTCGCGGCCACCGCCATGAAGCCGTTGCCCCCCGCCTCCTCCACTGCCTTCTGGCGCGCGCTCATCAGCGGATCGTCGGGGCGCGGGAACGGGATCTTGTCCATGACGACCAGCTGGCAGCTGGGGCCCGGGACGTCCACGCCCTGCCACAGCGACAGCGTGCCGAAGAGACACGTCTTCGGATCGGCCGCGAAGTTCTTGATCAGTTCGCCGAGCGTCTCCTCGCCCTGGAGCAGGATGGGGAACTCGGGGATCCGGGAACGCAGCTCCTCCGCGGCGAGCTGAGCGGCCCGCATGGACGAGAACAGGCCCAGGGTGCGGCCGCCGGCCGCCTGGATCAGCTCGGTCAACTCGTCCAGCATGTCGGAGCGCTCGCCGTCGCGCGCGGGCCGCGCCAGATGCTTGGCGACGTACAGGATGCCCTGCTTGCGGTAGTCGAAGGGTGAGCCGACGTCGACGCCCTTCCACTTCGGCAGGTCCTCGCCCTCCGCGCCCTCCGGGCCGAGCCCCAGGGAAGCGCCGACGCCGTTGAAGTCGCCGCCCAGCTTGAGCGTCGCCGAGGTGAGGACCACGGCCCGGTCGGCGAACAGCTTCTCCCTGAGCAGACCGGAGACCGACATGGGGGCGACACGGAGGGACGCGCCGAAGCGGTCGTGCCGTTCGTACCAGACGACGTCCCACTCGGAGCCGTTCACGACCCGCTCGGCCACGTCGTGCACCGTCTCCACCGAGGCCAGCGCCTGCTTGCGGACCGCGTCCTCGTCCTGGACGGACTTGTCGCGCGTCGCGCCGATCGCGGTGATCACCGTGCGGGCGGCGTCCCGCAGCGCCATCAGGGCATAGCCGAGGTCTTCCGGGATCTCTTCGAGGCGGCCCGGCAGCGCGAGTTCCATGAGCCGCTCGAAGCCCTCGGCGGCGGTCTGGAGCTGATCGGCGGCCTTCTCGTTGACCAGCTTGGCGGCACGGCGCACCGCGCGGTTGACCTGGCCGGGTGTGAGTTCGCCGGTGGCGACCCCCGTGACACGGGAGACGAGCTCGTGCGCCTCGTCCACGATCAGCACCTCGTGCTGGGGCAGCACCGGGGCACCCTCGATGGCGTCGATGGCCAGCAGCGCGTGATTCGTGACCACGACCTCGGCGAGTTTGGCCCGCTCACGGGCCATCTCCGCGAAGCACTCCGCGCCGTACGCGCACTTCGACGCGCCCAGGCACTCCCGCGACGACACCGAGACCTGAGCCCAGGCACGGTCCGAGACGCCCGGGGTGAGGTCGTCCCGGTCGCCGCTCTCCGTCTCGTCGGCCCAGTCCCGCAGCCTCAGCAGGTCCTGGCCCAGCTTGCTGGTGGGCGCCGCGGCCTCGAACTGGTCGAAGAGGCCCTCCTCCTCGTCCTGCGGCATGCCCTCGTGCAAGCGGTGCAGGCACAGGTAGTTCGACCTGCCCTTGAGCATCGCGAACTCCGGGCGGCGGCGCAGCAGCGGGTGCAGGGCGTCGACCGTGCGCGGCAGGTCCCGCTCGACGAGCTGGCGCTGCAGGGCGAGCGTGGCCGTAGCGACGACCACCCGTTCTCCGTGCGCCAGCGCGGGCACGAGGTAGCCGAGCGACTTGCCGGTGCCGGTGCCGGCCTGGACCAGCAGGTGGGATCCGTCGTCGATCGCCTCGGCGACCGCTTCGGCCATGGTCACCTGGCCGGGGCGCTCCGTGCCGCCGACGGCGGCGACGGCGGCATGCAGGAGTTCGGGGAGGGAGGGCTTCGTCATAGCCTGACCACCCTACGACCCTGCACTGACAAACGGGGGGTCGTTACGGGGGCAGGGGGAGGGCTCACGAGCGGGGCTCCTGGGTGGCGGTGGGGTGGAAGTGGGATGCGGCCGGGTTCGGGGATTCTGCGTCGGGCTGGGGCGGACGGGAGCTGGTGGTCAGCATCGGGGCGCACCGTCCCCGGCTCGGGGGCGCGGGTCGCCGCAACTTTTTCTTCGACGCGGGAACACCGCGGATCCGCCACTCGTATCTATCAGTGAGCCCCCGATCACGGGGTGCTACAGAACGTCGCGCAGGACACGGTCGCGGATCATGAGGGCGGCCCGCTTGTCGGGCAGGTCGGCCTCCGCCGCGAACCGGAAACCCGCGCTCAGGAACGCGGCGATGGAGGGGGTGTTGCGAAGATCGGGTTCCGCCACGACACGTGCGCAGGCGGGACGCCGGTCGAGGATCAGGTCGGCCACGGCTCGCAGCAGGACGGATCCCAGCCCTCGCCCCCGGTCCGCGGCGTCACCGACGAGGAGGTGGATCCCGGTGTCGTGCGGGCGGACCGGGTAGTGACGGGCCAGCGGATCCAGGTCCGCACGGTAGATCTCCCAGTAGCTCATGGGGGTGCCGTCGAGTACGCCGAGGCACGGCACGCTGCGCCCGTCGCCGTGGAGTTGCGCCCGCAGATGCTCCTCCGTCCGGTTCCGGGGCCCGGCCAGCTCCCAGAACTCGGCGACGGCGGGGTCGTTCATCCAGCGGTGGACGAGCGAGAGGTCCTGATCAAGGCGTACGGGCATCAGCTGGAAGGAGCCGACCGGGGTCACGACCGGGCCCCACGTGGCGGGTCGGCCGAGGAGGCCGGTCGTCGCCCCGGCGCGCAGGGCGACGAACTCGGCGGGCAGGCACAGCTCCAGGGTGTCCTCGCTGTCCGGGTCGTCGTCCTCGACGGTGAAATGCCCGAAGGCAGAGTTCCGGGGCCCCGCGGTGGCCGCGCGGGGAGCGGCGCTGTCCGGTTGGGCGGGGACGGGGCCGGTGTCGGCGCTCGCGTCGGTGGGAGGCACGGTGCGCTCCTCTCAGGAGACGTGGTGGGTCATGTTCCTCGGACGGGAGACGGTGCGGCTCGCTGAGGGCGGTCCGCTCAGGTGGTGCGCGGAGGTACTTCGCTCATGGATGAAGGGGGTTGGCGATGGTGACGTAGACGGACTGGGTGTCGACCGGACCGACGAGTTCGTCGAGACCATGGAGCCGGGTCAGCAGGTTGGCCTTGCAGCGCAGGACGGGTGAGTCGAGGAGGCGGCCGGGCAGGGAGGTGCGCAGCGGGGTGGGTCCCGAGGCGAGGCCGGTGAGGAAGCGGCGGAAGGCCGCGAGCAGCAGCCGCTCGTCGGCGAGGCGCTGTGAGCCGAGGGCACCGATCAGACCGAGAACGTTGTTGACGGCCAGGTAGTAGACGAAGCGCTCGTCGGTGACCTCGTCGGGGACGAAGGTGTCACTGTGCTCCCCGATGCCGGGCAGCCGGGCGGTCAGTTCGGCCCGCCGGGACTCACGGAAGTAGTACCCCTGGTTGTCGCGGTAGCGGCCGCCGGCGGGCCAGCCCTCGCGGTCCAGCAGGACCAGCGTGTTCTGCTGGTGCGCTTCGAGGGCGATGCCGGTCTCGCCGTCCAGCCAGAGGACGGGCCGGACGACCTGCTCCAGGTAGCGCAGGAACCACTCCGTGGCGACGGCGCCGACGGGGCGGCCGGTGTGGGCGGCGAGACGTGAGACGAGGTGGGCCAGCCGGGACCGCATCGGCCGAGCGGGGTGGTGCGGCGCGGTGCCGGCGGGCGGCTCGGGCAGCGCGCGCGGGGCGAGGAGCCCGGCCACGCAGCCGACGTCGTCGGCCGGGGTGAACGGATTGTGCCGGATCACCACGTCGAGGCCCGGCACGGGCAGGCCGTCCGGGCCGTCGACGGCGAGCCAGGCCGGGTCGCGCACGATGTCGAAGCCGGGGTGCGCGGTGTGCCACCGGCGGGCGAGACCGGTGCGCAGGAGGCGGTGCACCTCGACCCCGCGGTGGAGTTCCTTGCGGAGGTTCTCCCGGCGGGAGTTGGTGATGCGCAGGGCCAGCGAGAGCTTGAGCATCGCGGGGGCGCCGGACCGGTGCACGGTGCGTACGGAGGAGGTGGGAGACCAGGCAGCACCCAGAGGACCGAGGTCACGGAGGAGTCCTGAGTCGAGCAGCGCGGCGACGGGCGGGCGGTGCCGGACCTCGCGGGCCTGCCACGGATGCAGTGGCAGGGCGGTGTAGCCGTCGGGCAGCGGCAGTCCGGTGCCGGCGAGGCGGCGGACGAGGTGGCCGGCGGGCACGGGACGGCCGCGCTCGGTCCAGGCGGAGTCGGTCGCGAGGAGAGAGGGGGCGACGGCCAGCCAGTGCAGGGGGAAGGAGCCACGCGACTCCGGTGAGTACCGCTCGGCTTCCGCTTCGGTCAGGCCCTCCCGGCTCTTCGGGGTCGGATGCAGCGGGTGCCCGAGCAGGAGGGCTTGTTCGGCGCTGAGGAAGCGGTCGGGGGTGTCGGTGGGGTGTTCCCGCCGGTGCTCGATGAAGGTGGCCGTACGGCGGACGGAGTCGGCGACTCTGGCCACGAGATCGGGGCCGTCGGCTCGATGACCGGCGTCGGTGTCAGGACGGGAGCCGGTGCCGTTGGAGCCGGTGCCGTTGGAGCCGGTGCCTTCGGAGCCGGTGCGGTTGGAGCCGGTGCCGTCACCGGAACCCGGGGAGGTGTGAGGCGAGGGGGCCGCGGTGTCGGCCGGCTCGGGGACGGATTCCCTCGCGAGGAGGGCCGCGAGAGTGACGGCGTCGATGGGTGGCGCCGTGTCGGGCGCGTCGGCCAGGCGCGGGAGGCCGAAGCGGTGCCAGCCCGTCGGGGACCAGTGGTGGACCGGGGCGATCAGGGTGGCGCCGCTGGCCGGTAGGGGGATGCGGAGGCTGCCGGACGTGGGAGCGGTGAGGCCGGTCTCGCGGGTCCAGCACCGCAGGAGGTTCTCGACGGCGGCGGCCTGGGCGGCGGTCCGGGGATCGGGGTCCTCCAGCGGATCGGCGACGGGAGCTGTCCACCGGACGGGATCCGTCTCCCGCTTCTTCTGCTGCGGGACCGACTCGATGAGCGGTGCGGCAGAGGACGGGGCGCCGGAGCGCCCCTGGTCGTCGGGGGCGGGGGTGGCGTTCATGACGCTCCTCTGGGGCTGGAGTGAGGTCGTGCGGGCCCGTTCCGTGGTCCGCTAGGGCGCTGTTCCTTCGTGGTCGGCGATCGATGGGGCGGGATGGCCATGAGGTTGTGGTCGGCGGTGGACGTCGGCCTGGACACCCGGGAAGGGGGTGGAACGGGTATGCGGAGCGGTGTGCGCCCAAAGATCGGGGCCGGGGGCCGGGTCGGGCTCGGGTGGTGTTCAGCCCGCGCGCTGGGCCGGGCAGGGCTGGCGTTGCTCGTGCGGGCCGTGGGATCGGTGGTGGCGGGCGGCCGCGGCCACCGCGTCGGTCAGCCGGTCGAGTACGGCCGTCGCCTGTTCGTCGCTGATCGTGAGGGGCGGGAGCAGCCGGACCACGGACGCGTGCCGGCCGCCGAGTTCGACGATTAGTCCGCGCTGGAGGCACTCCCGCTGCACGGCGGCGGCGAGGTCGGGGGCGGCCGGACACGGCGTGCGGGTGGGCTCCGGCCGGGCGGCCGTGGCACTGAGGCCACCCGTGCCACCGGCACGGGCGTCACCACAGTCACCAAAGTAACGGGAGTCACCCAAGTCGCCTGGAGCACCTGGCTCACGAATGTCACCGCCTTCATCGGCCACGGACGCCGGGCGAGAAGCCGTGTGGTCGGCGTCCGGGTCCACCAGCTCGACCCCGATCATGAGTCCGCGCCCTCGGACGTCTCCCACGCACGGGAACGCACGGGTGAGTTCCGCGAGTTGGATCAGCATGCGTGCGCCGAGGGCGGCGGCGCGTTCGGCGAGGCCGTTCTCGCGGACGTAGGCGAGGGTGGCGGTGCCCGCGGCCATCGCGAGCTGGTTGCCGCGGAAGGTGCCGGCGTGGGCGCCGGGTTGCCAGACGTCGAGATCGTCGCGGTAGACGATCACGGCCAGCGGAAGGCTGCCGCCGATGGCCTTAGACAGGACCATGACGTCGGGGGTGACGCCACTGTGGTCGACGGCCCAGAAGGCACCCGTGCGGCCGACTCCGGTCTGGATCTCGTCGGCGATCAGCGGGATGGACCGGTCCGCCGTGAGCCGGCGCATGCGGCGCAGCCAGTCGTCCGGCGCGGGAATCACTCCGCCTTCGCCCTGGACCGGTTCGAGGATCATCCCGGCCGGGAGCGGGACGCCGGATCTGGGGTCGTCGAGGAGGGTCTCGGTCCAGCGGGCGGCGAGTTCGGCGCCGTGCGGGCCGCCGACGCCGAAGGGGCAGCGGTAGTCCTGCGGGTAGGGCAGGCGAGTGACCTGGACGTCGGGGGCTCCGCCGGAGGCGGCCAGGGCGCCGGCGGTCATGCCGTGGTAGGCGCCGGTGAAGGCCAGGATGCCGGTGCGGCCGGTCGCGGTCCTGACCAGTTTGAGGGCGGCCTCGACGGCGTCGGTGCCGGCCGGTCCGCAGAACTGGACGCGGGAGCGGTCGGCCAGGCCGGGTGGGAGTGTGCGGAACAGCTCGGTGACGAAGGCGTCCTTGACGGGGGTCGCCAGGTCGAGGACGGAGAGGGGGGCGCCGGAATCGAGGACCCGGCGGACGGCTTCCAGCACGACCGGGTGATTGTGGCCGAGGGCGAGTGTGCCGGCACCGGAGAGGCAGTCCAGGTAACGCCGGCCGTCGGCGCCCTCGATGGTGAGTCCTCGCGCCCGGACGGGCACGATGGGCAAGGCCCGGGCATAGGTGCGTGCCGCGGACTCACGCGCCGACTGGCGTCTGAGGATTCCCTCGTGCACGGCCCGCGCTTCCCCGGACGTGCCTCCAGCCATCGACTCCGTAACGGCCACGGCGTGCTGTCCTCCCCGCTGCTCAAAGGCGAGTTGATCCTCGGGGACCGGACACTGGCGGCAGGCCCCACCGGCTACAACAGCGGACCGTTCGGGCGGTTACGGGCTCGCGTGGAGATCCTTGGCCGGGCGGCACGCGGACGAGCCCCTCCGGTACTCCGCCGGACAGCGCCTCCGCCCGTGCCGCCCCCAGTGGGCAGAGCCACCTGTGGACGGACCCGGGGCGGCCTCGCGTGACAGGTCATCAGCCGGCACGGATCATCGCGGTCGACGAGGTGGCTCCTGGACCGGCCGGCGCTCGTTCCCTGTTCAGGCAGCCTGTGACGGAACCGTTGCCCTCCTGTCAGAACTCCCCCACCGCGACGGCATAGTGTGTGATGCCGTTCCCAGAAGGTCGTGAGACCGGCATGAACCTTCCATCAGTTCGCGGCCGGTGTCGGGGCCGAAGCGCCGAATTCTCTTCACAGCAGGGGGAGTCACAACATGCGATCCATACGGCCGTCGTTCACCGCTCGGCGAGGGAGGGGAGGTCGCCGGACCTCCGCCTCGCTGACGGCGGTCGCCCTCGTGTCGGTGCTGGCGCTGACGGCCACCGCCTGCGGCGGCGACGACAACGCCGACGGCAAGCCGTCCGCGGTGAGCACCGGCGACGGCAAGATCACGATCCCGGACGACCTGAAGCACAGGCTCAAGGAACACGGGATCGACATCGACAAGTGGAAGCACGGCGCCTGGAAGAACTGGAACCGGGACGACTGGCTGCGCGAGGCCAACGACTTCATCAACCCGATCATCAAGGGCCTGTGGGACCCGGACCGGATGCGTGACGCCGACGACCCGGACCAGGGCGTCGACGACAACGACATCTCCGGTGACCAGGGCGTGACGGACCCGACGCCGCAGCCGGTGCAGGCACGTGCGGTCACCCCGCCGTACCACACCAGTGCGGCCACCTCGGGCAAGCTGCTCTTCGACGCTCCCGAGGGCACGATGGTCTGCTCCGCGACGGTGGTGACGGACCCGGCGCACCCCGGCAAGTCCAACCTCGTCTGGACGGCGGGTCACTGTGTGCACGCCGGCAAGAAGGGCGGCTGGTACCGCAACCTCGCGTTCGTGCCGTCGTACAACGACCAGGGCAAGTCGGCGGCCGAGCTGGAGAACGCCAGCCGGTCCGAGATCGCGCCGTACGGCGTGTGGTGGGCCGACGCGGCGAAGACCTCGCAGCAGTGGATCAGCAAGGGGGGCGAGACGGGCGGTGACGGCGCGTCGTACGACTTCGCCGTCATCCATGTGACGCCCGAGCAGGGCAGTGGCGGCAAGTCGCTGGAGGAGACCGTTGGCGGGGCGCTGCCGGTGAACTTCGACGCGCCGGCCGTGCCCCAGGTGGAGAGCATCACGGCGTCCGGCTACCCGGCGGCGGCGCCGTACGACGGTCAGCTGTTGTACCAGTGCCAGGACAAGCCGGGCCGGCTGTCCATCGAGCAGTCCGACCCGACCATGTACCGGATCGGGTGCACGATGACCGGTGGCTCCTCCGGTGGCGGCTGGGTGGAGACGGGTGCGGACGGCAAGCCCGCGCTGGTGTCGAACACGTCCATCGGCCCGGTGCGTTCCGGCTGGCTGGCCGGTCCCCGGCTGGGTGAGGTGGCCAAGAGCGTGTACGAGTCGGTGAGCAAGCAGTTCGCCGGGCAGTGACCCGGCGGTGGGCATGACGAGGGCCCGTCACCCGAGGAGGTGGCGGGCCCTTGTGACCGGGCCGGTCAGCCCGCGGAGACCGGTACGTACGGCGCGAGGTCCGCCGCCAGCTCCTCGTGCACCCGGACCTTGAGCAGGGTGCCCTCCGCGGTGTGCTCCTCGGAGATCACCTCGCCCTCGGTGTGGGCGCGGGCGACCAGCTTGCCGTGGGTGTACGGCACGAGCGCCTCGATCTCGACCGAGGGGCGGGGCAGCTCGTTGTCGATCAGGCCGAGCAGTTCCTCGATGCCCTGGCCGGTGCGCGCCGATACGGCGATCGAGCGCTTCTCGACCCGCAGCAGCCGCTGGAGGACCAGCGGGTCGGCCGCGTCCGCCTTGTTGACCACGACGATCTCGGGCACGTCCGTGGCGCCGACGTCCCGGATCACCTCGCGTACGGCGGCGAGCTGCTCCTCCGGGTTCGGGTGCGAGCCGTCCACCACGTGCAGGATCAGGTCGGAGTCGCCGACCTCCTCCATGGTGGAGCGGAACGCCTCGACCAGGTGGTGCGGCAGATGCCGGACGAAGCCCACGGTGTCCGCCAGGGTGTAGAGCCGGCCGCTCGGGGTCTCGGCCCGGCGGACGGTCGGGTCCAGGGTCGCGAACAGCGCGTTCTCGACCAGGACGCCGGCACCCGTGAGGCGGTTGAGCAGGGAGGACTTGCCGGCGTTGGTGTAGCCCGCGATGGCGACGGACGGCACCTTGTTCCGCCTGCGCTCCTGGCGCTTGATCTCGCGGCCGGTCTTCATCTCCGCGATCTCCCGGCGCATCTTCGCCATCTTCTCGCGGATCCGGCGCCGGTCCGTCTCGATCTTGGTCTCACCGGGGCCACGCGTGGCGAGGCCGCCGCGACCGCCACCCATCTGCCGGGACAGCGACTGACCCCAGCCGCGCAGCCGCGGCAGCATGTACTGCATCTGCGCGAGTGCGACCTGCGCCTTGCCCTCGCGGGACTTGGCGTGCTGGGCGAAGATGTCCAGGATCAGGGCCGTACGGTCGATGACCTTGACCTTGACGACGTCCTCCAGCTGGATCAGCTGGCCGGGGCTCAGCTCACCGTCGCAGATGACGGTGTCCACGCCCGTTTCGATGACGATGTCGCGCAACTCGGCTGCCTTGCCGGAGCCGATGTAGGTGGCCGCGTCCGGCTTGTCACGGCGCTGGATCACGCCGTCGAGCACGAGCGCGCCCGCGGTCTCCGCGAGGGCGGCCAGCTCCGCGAGGGAGTTGTCGGCGTCCTGCGCCGTGCCGGTCGTCCACACGCCGACGAGCACGACCCGCTCCAGGCGGAGCTGGCGGTACTCGACCTCGGTGACGTCCTCCAGCTCGGTGGACAGGCCCACCACGCGGCGGAGGGCCGCGCGCTCGGAGCGGTCGAACTGGTCGCCGTCCCGATCGCCGTCGATCTCGTAGCTCCAGGCGACGTCCTCTTCCATCAGGGCATCGGCCCGAAGACCCTCGGGATAGGCGTGCGCGAGGCGCTTGGTGTCCTGGGAAGGGGAAGAAGAGGAGGTCATTGGATCCTTACGTCGGTGAGATACGTCGGTGGGAGTGCCGTCACGGCGTCGGCGTCACGGCCTCCGCACGGCGGGCGGTCGCCCGCACCGCTCGATGTGTCCAACGCACGAGTACCCCGGGAGATTCCCGTGTCCCGTGCGCGCCCACCCCTAGATGGTCGCACGGTACGGCACGTCTCGTCACGGGCTTATCGCCAGGCGTCACCGGGTCACCGCCGGGTGCGGGGCGGGGTGGGCTGGGCCGATGGCATCTGCTTCCAGTCCGGGTGGCCGGGCATCGGCGGGGTCTTCTCGCCGTACAGCCAGGCCTTGAAGAAGCCGCTCAGGTCGCGGCCGGCGATGGCCGAGGCCAGCTGGACGAAGTCGGCGGTGGTGGCGGTGGCGTCCTGGTGCTCCCGGACCCAGATCCGCTCCAGCCGCTCGAAGGCGGGCCGGCCGATCTCCTGCCGCAGGGCGTAGAGCGCGAGGGCGGCGCCGTCGTAGATGTTCGGCCGGAAGATGCTGATCTTCTGGCCCGGGACGGGCGGCTTGGGCCGGGCGGGCGGGCCGCCGGCCTGGCGCCAGCGGTCGGAGGCGCCGTAGGCGGCCTTCATCCGGTCCTCCATCGGCCGGTGCGCCGTCTCCTCGGCGTACAGCGCCTCGTACCAGGTGGCGTGGCCCTCATTCAGCCAGACGTCGGACCAGCTGCGGGGGGTGACGCTGTCCCCGAACCACTGGTGGGACAGCTCGTGCACCATGATCGACTCGACGTACCACTTCGGGTAGGCGGGCTCGGTGAACAGGCCCTTCTCGAAGAGCGAGAGGGTCTGCGTCTCCAGTTCGAAGCCCGTGGAGGCCTGGGCCATGAGCAGGCCGTAGGTCTCGAACGGGTACCGGCCGACCTTGCTCTCCATCCAGGCGATCTGGTCGGGCGTCTTCGCGAGCCACGGTTCGAGGGCCTTGCGGTCGCTCGCGGGCACGACGTCACGCACGGGCAGGCCGTGGGGGCCCTCGCGGTGCGGCACGGCCGAGCGGCCGATCGAGACCTGGGCGAGTTCGGTGGCCATGGGGTGCTGGGTGCGGTAGGTCCAGGTGGTGGTGGTGCCGACTCGGTCGGCGCCTGCGGGCAGGCCGTTGGCGACGGCGGTGTAGCCGTTCGGGGCGGTGATCCGGAAGGTGAACATCGCCTTGTCGGACGGGTGGTCGTTGCACGGGAAGACGAGGTGGGCGGCGTCGGCCTGGTTCGCCATGGCGAGGCCGTCGGAGGTGCGCACCCAGCCGCCCTGCTGGTCCTTGCCGTAGACGGGGTCACTGGTGTGGCGCACGGTGATCCGGGTCCAGCTGCCCTCGGCGAGGGGATGCTCCGGGGTGACGACCAGGTCGTCGCCGGCGCTGGTGAAGTCCGCGGGACGCCCGTCTACCTCGACCGACCGCACGGTGCCGTGCGCGAAGTCGAGGTTGAGACGCTCCAGGTCGTCGGTGGTCCAGGCGTCGATGGTGGTGACGGCCTGGAGCGGCTTGTCGTTGGTGCCGGGGTAGGTGAGGGACAGGTCGTACGAGGCCACGTCGTAACCCGGGTTGCCCAGGTGGGGGAAGAGCCGGTCGCCGACGCCGAGCGGTTCGGGCGGCGCCGCGGCGGCCAGCAGGCAGACGGAGACGGCGGAGGCGAGCAGGGCCGCCTTCCGGTGCCGGGAGACCTTGGGCGTGGTCCGGGGGACGGCGGTCCGGGGCCGGGAGCGGGGGGTGAGCAGCATGGACCACCGCTACCAGTGGTTGCCCGCTCCTCGGCGGCGACGCGCGACCGGCCCACCCGAACGGGTAGGCCGGACGCCGTCGTCAGGAGGCCAGTGGCCGACGTCGTCAGGACGCCCGTCGCCACCGTCGTCGGAGCTCCCGTGGACGTCGTCGTCAGGACGTCCTGGGCTGGTGCTGCGCCCTCTGCACGTCGTAGACCCCCGGTACGTCCCGCATGGCGCGCATCAGGGCCGGGAGATGGGCCGCGTCGGGCAACTGGAGGGTGTAGGTGTGCCGCACCCGCTGCTGGCTGGGCGGTTCGACGGTGGCGGAGACGATCTCGACGCCCTGCACGGCGATCGCCTCGGTGAGGTCGGCGAGGAGGTGGGGGCGGCCGAACGATTCAGCGACCAGGGTGACCCGGCACTCGGCGGTGTCCCCCCAGCGCACGCCGAGCTCCGCGCGCCCCCTGCTCTTCATGTGCGCCACCGCCGCGCACTCCGTGCGGTGCACGGTCACCACTCCCCCGCGCACCGCGAATCCGGTGATCTCGTCCGGTGGTACGGGCGTGCAGCACCCGGCGAGCCGTACGGCGGCACCGGGTCGGTCCACGAGGACGTCGGCGCGCCGGGAGCGGGGGGCGGGGGCACCGTCGGCGGGGCGCGCCGGCGCAGCCCCTGGAGCGCCTGGGAGCCGGGGGGCGGAGGCATCTGCGGGCCGGGGGCCGGACGGCCCGGCGGGGCGAGCCGCGGCGGAGCCCGCGGAACGGCCCGCGGAGGGGTCTGCGGGCCGGGCCGCGGAGGGGTCTGCCCAGCGGGCGGCGGCAGGGTCGGGGCGGTCGGTGGTGGCTGCGCGGCCGGCCGAAGGGGGCTGCCCCGCATGTGCCGATGCCGTGCCGGGCTCGGCGGTGGCCTCGGTGGGCCGGGCGGTGGCCCGGACGCCTTCGGCTCGGGTGTCGCCCGGCTCGGACGGATCGGTGCCGCCGGCGGGGTGGGTCGCCAGCCAGCGCTGGATGGCGATGCGGGCGGCCGGGGTGTGCGCGTGCTCCAGCCATTCGCGGGAGGGTTCGGAGGCCGGGTCCTGCCCCATCAGGAGCTGGACCGTGTCGCCGTCGCGCAGGACCGTGCTGAGGGTCGCCAGCCGGCCGTTGACGCGGGCGCCGATGCAGGCGTGCGCGTCCTCGCCGTACTGCGCGTAGGCGGCGTCCACGCAGGTGGCGCCCTCGGGCAGGCCGAGCGCGCCCCCGTCGGGGCGGAAGACGGTGATCTCCCGGTCCTGGGCGAGGTCCTCACGCAGGGTGGACCAGAAGGTGTCGGGGTCGGGGGCGGCCTGCTGCCAGTCAAGGAGGCGGGAGAGCCAGCCGGGGCGGGTGGGATCGACTCGCTCACCGTCGGCCGAGGCACCGGAGGACGGCGGGTTGGCCGTGGCGGTGTCGGACGCGGGGGTGTCGGCGGCGGGTGCGTACGGGTTGCCGAGGGCCACGACACCGGCCTCCGCCACCTTGTGCATCTGGTGGGTGCGGATGAGGACTTCGACCACCTGGCCGTCGGGGCGGGCGACGGCGGTGTGCAGGGACTGGTAGAGGTTGAACTTCGGTACGGCGATGAAGTCCTTGAACTCCGACACCACCGGCGTCATGCACGTGTGCAGTTCGCCGAGGACGCCGTAACAGTCCGCGTCCTCGTTCACCAGCACCAGCAGGCGTCCGAAGTCGGTGCCGCGCAGCTGTCCGCGTTTGCGGGCCACTCGGTGGACGGAGACGAAGTGCCGGGGGCGGATGAGGACTTCGGCCGGGATGCCGGACTCGCGCAGCACCCCGCGCACCTCGTCGGCGACCTCGGCGAGGGGGTCGCCGGGGCGGGCGGCGTTCTCCGCGATGAGTTCCCTGGTGTGCTCGTACTCCTCGGGGTGGAGGATGGCGAAGACCAGGTCCTCCAGCTCGGTCTTCAGGGCCTGCACGCCGAGGCGTTCGGCGAGCGGGATGAGGACGTCACGGGTGACCTTGGCGATCCGCTCCTGTTTCTCGGGGCGCATCACGCCGAGGGTGCGCATGTTGTGCAGGCGGTCGGCGAGTTTGATCGACATCACGCGCACGTCGTTGCCGGTGGCGACGAGCATCTTGCGGAAGGTCTCCGGCTCGGCGGCGGCTCCGTAGTCGACCTTCTCCAGTTTCGTGACGCCGTCGACCAGATAACGAACCTCCTCCCCGAACTGTTCCCGCACCTGATCCAGGGTCACCTCGGTGTCCTCGACGGTGTCGTGCAGCAGAGACGCCGTCAACGTCGTGGTCTCGGCGCCGAGTTCGGCGAGGATCAGGGTCACGGCGAGCGGGTGTGTGATGTACGGCTCGCCGCTCTTGCGCATCTGGCCGCGGTGCGAGGACTCCGCCAGGACGTAGGCGCGGCGCAGGGGTTCGAGGTCGGCGTCGGGATGGTGGGCGCGGTGCGCCTCCACGACATGGCTGATGGCGTCGGGCAGTTTGCCGCGGACCGCGGGGCCGAGCAGCGCGGCCCGGCCCAGTCGGCGCAGGTCGATCCGGGGCCGGGACTTTCTGCGCGCCGCCGCGGGCGCCACGGACGCTGTGAGCGCTTGTGGCGCTGTGGGCGCTACCGGGCCAGCGGTCGCAGGATTCGTGGCCTCCGCACTCATGGGCACCTCCGGCTCGTGGACCGGCGGACGGGGCCCCAGGGCGTACGCGGCTCAGGGATGGCGACGTTCCCCCGTCCGTGCCGGTGCTTGATGCTACCGAGCCCACCACGTGCGACAGACCGCCTCTCGCCGAGCGTGAAACGGATCACCCATTCGAGCGACGGAATCGAGGTTTAGGGCCGCGGGTCAGCCGAACGCGTGAGCCAGCCACTCGGCGTCGATCTCGCCCTCGGCGACGATCACGGCGGGGCCGGTCATCTCGATCTCGCCGTCAGGTCGCTCGGTGATGACGAGGCGCCCCCCGGGCACGTCGACGGTGTACGTCGCCGGGGTGCCGGTGACGGCCGGGTCGGTGCCGTCCCGCCGGGCGGTGGCCACGGCGACGGCGCACGCGCCGGTGCCGCACGAACGGGTCTCGCCGGAGCCGCGCTCGTGCACGCGCATGGCGACGTGGCGGGGGCCGCGGTCGGCCACGAACTCGACGTTCACACCGTCCGGGTAGGCGGCCGCCGGGCTGACCGGCGGCGCGGTGTACAGGTCGCCGGCGTGCGCCAGGTCGGCCACGAAGGCCACCGCGTGCGGGTTGCCCATGTTCACGTTGCGCGCGGGCCAGCTCCGCTCACCGACGGTGACCGTGACGTCTCCCTCGGGGAGGCGGGCGCGGCCCATACCGACGGTGATGTCGCCGTCCTTCGCGATGTGGACGGTCTTCACGCCCGCGCGCGTGGCGATCGTGAGGTCGCCTTCGGCCACATGGCCGGCGTGCTGGAGGTAGCGCGCGAACACACGGACGCCGTTGCCGCACATCTCGGCGACCGAGCCGTCGCCATTGCGGTAGTCCATGAACCACTCGGCCTCGGCGGCCATCCCCCGGGCCTCCGGGTGGGCCGCGGACCGTACGACGTGCAGCACACCGTCGCCTCCGATGCCCGCCCGGCGGTCGCACAGGGCGGCGACGGCGGCCGGGGACAGGTCGAGGGCGTTCTCGGGGTCCGGGACGATCACGAAGTCGTTCTCGGTGCCGTGCCCCTTGAGGAAGGCGATCCGTGTGCTCATTCCTCGATCGTACGGGGTGGGTACGACAGTGCCCGTTCCGGCGGGTCTAGCGCAGGCGGGCGACGCGCCACACCGCGAGCACGACGACCACGACCACCAGGAGCACGTACCCGAGCACCACCCGCCAGTCGGGGCGGCGGCCGGAGCCGCGCGGGGGGAGGCCGGGCCAGGTGTAGCCCACCCGGCGGGCGGCCATCATGCCCCAGCCCGCCGCGCAGGAGCAGATCAGCAGGCCGAGCATGGCGATGACCGCGCCGCTGTCGCCGAAGTCGAAGGCGAGCGGGAAGGCGAACATCAGGGAGCCGACGGCGGCCAGGCCCACGATGGGGGCGAGCTGCCAGATACGGAGCCGGCGCTGCGGGCGCAGCTCGACCTCGACCTCCGGCCCGCTCGGGTACATCTCCTCGGGCGCCGGTCCGTCGGCGGTCACACCGCCCACGGCGTCGTCGGGACCGTCGTCGGCCAGGGGGTCGTCGGCGAGGCTGTCACCGGAGAGGCCGGGCTCGGACAGACGGTCGTCGGAGTGGCTGTTTCCGGTCGAGGGGTCGTCGGTGCGGCGGCCCCCCGGGAAGGCGTCGTCGGACAGACCGGTCTCCGTGAGGCCGCCCTCGCACAGGCCGTCGTCGGGGACGGGCGCGTCGAGCAGGGCGTTGTCGCGCGGACGACTGTCGGCGCGTCCGTTCACCCGTGGAAGGTCCCCGCCGGGGCGCGGGCCGTCCCGGCCCGGATCGTCACCCTCTGTGGTGACGTGCTCGGCACTTCGTGCGGTGTCGCGAGGGCCGGCCTCCATCGCCACGCGCCCTCCCAACTAGGCTCCACTTGGTCGATCGAAGCTCGATGATGGCACGGCGCCCAAGGCCGCGATGACCGGCGGCGCATCCCGATGCCATGACGTGATCAGGCTGTAACCGGTCGTTCGACCAACGTCAGGGCCTGCTGCGGAAGTTCCCGGCGATCCACCGCGGCCCCACTCAACCAGTGCACCCGGGGATCGCGCCTGAACCATGAATCCTGGCGGCGCGCGAAGCGCTTGGTGGCACGGACGGTCTCGGCCCGCGCTTCCGCTTCGGTGCACTCCCCGGCGAGTGCTGCCAGCACCTGCTGGTAGCCGAGCGCGCGCGACGCCGTGCGCCCCTCGCGCAGGCCTTGCGCCTCCAGTGCGCGCACCTCCTCCACGAGGCCCGCCTCCCACATCCGGTCGACGCGCCGCGCGATGCGGTCGTCCAGTTCCGGACGAGCCACGTCGACACCGATCTGGACGGTGTCGTAGACGGAGTCATGACCGGGCAGGTTGGCCGTGAAGGGCTGGCCGGTGATCTCGATCACTTCCAGGGCGCGGACGATACGGCGGCCGTTGCTCGGCAGGATCGCGCGGGCGGCCTCGGGGTCGGCGGCGGCCAGCCGGGCGTGGAGCGCGCCCGAGCCGCGCAGCGCCAGCTCCTCCTCCAGGCGGGCCCGGACCTCCGGGTCGGTGCCGGGGAACTCCAGATTGTCGACGGCGCCACGGACGTACAGACCGGAGCCGCCGACCAGGATGGGCCAGCGGCCCTCGGCGAGCAGGGCGTCGATCCGCGCGCGGGCCAGCTTCTGGTACTCGGCGACCGACGCGGTGACCGTCACGTCCCAGATGTCCAGCAGGTGGTGCGGGACGCCGCCGCGCTCCTCGGGCGTCAGCTTGGCGGTACCGATGTCCATCCCTCGGTACAGCTGCATGGAGTCGGCGTTGACGATCTCGCCGCCGAGCTGCTGGGCCAGGAAGACGCCGAGATCGGACTTTCCGGCCGCGGTGGGTCCGACGACGGCGATGACGCGGGGGCGGGGGGTGCACTGCTCACCGCACCAGTCTCGCAAACCTCCCGGCGAGGTCTCGAACGAGTTACGTGACGGTGTACGTCCCGGGTCGTTGCCCGTGCGAGGTGCTGCCCGCCGGGCTGCCGGGGGCGGTGACCCGAGCGGCGCAACCTTACGCACCGGGTGACGCGGGAATTCGCCCGCACGAGTACCGTATGGAGTGGATATGGGCGTGTTTGCACGGCTTCTCGGCCGATCGAAGGCGACTGCGGAGGCGTCGGCCACGGCTGTGGACGCCGGCGCGGAACCGGAGGAGACCGAGGCGGAGCAGGCGGAGTCGGCGGAGGCGAGGGGAACCGGTCCGGCGGAGGCGAAGGATGCGTCCGGTGACGGGCACGAGGACGGGGCCGTGCGCTCGGACTCCGGTACGGACGACGCGTCCGAGGGGGCCGGGATCCCCCGGCAGCAGTCCGCGGGCGAGGCCGTCGACAGCGAGGCCGGCGAGGGCGCCGGCAGATAACTGTCCCGCGAGGGAAGGTGGACCATGGGTCTGATGGACAACATGAAGGCCAAGCTGGGCCCGGCCAAGGACAAGGTGTCGGACCTCGCGCGGCAGCACGGGGACAAGGTCCAGCACGGGATCGACAAGGCCGCGAAGGCCGTCGACGAGCGGACCAAGGGCAAGTACAGCGACAAGATCCAGGCGGGCACGGGCAAGGCCAAGGAGGCCATGGACCGCCTCGCGCACAAGGGCGGTCCCGAGGCGGCGCCTCACGACCCGATGACCCCGACCCGTCCGACCCACCCGGAGGGTCCGCCACCGGCTTCGTGAGGGCCGACGGTCGTTCCTGGTGACCACGTCGCCCGGGGCGTCCCGTGATCCGCGGGGCGCCCCGGGCGACGTGCGCTGTCCGCCGAGAGCCGGGGTTCCTCCGTGCGCCCCCGCGCCTGCGTCGTGGCTCAGCTTGCGCGGGAGCGGGAGCGTACGTCAGCACGTGCGGTGAGGGCGCGATGCGTCAGCGCGAGGGCAGGGCCGGACGGCAACGCGCGGGCGCAGGTCTCCACGTCAGCACACGCGGGTGCCGGGCCGGACGGCAACGCGCGGGGGCAGCGCCCTACGTCAGCACACCGCGCGAGCAGGGCCGTACATCCGCACGCCGGAAGCAGCGCCGTAATACCCGCGGCACCGGAAACGTCGGCGCATTCGCGCCCGCACGCGCGCGTGCGGCAGTCGTACGGCCGCCGGCCCCTCGAAGCCCGGGCTCAGGACCAGGTCGCGACCATGTACCCCACGCCGTACGGCGCGTCCTCGTACAGCAGTGCCCCGCCGAGGTTCGCGTTCTCGGCCGCGCCGGCCAGGATCTGCCAGGGCGCGCGGCCCGCGGCCTTCAGTTCGCGGGCCAGGGACGGGTCCAGTGCCCGCAGCGCGGCCAGGTCCGCCGCGCCGAGTGCCCGGGCGGCCTCCGCGTCAAAGGGTGCCGCCCGCTCGTCCAGGTAGCCCGGCGCCTTGACCGTGCGGCACGCGCTGCCGTCCCCCATCACCAGCAGGGCCACCCGCCCGGCCCGGCCGGCCAGCTCCCGTCCGGTCTCGGCGCACCGCTCCGGCTCCAGCGTGTCCGCTGCTCCCAGTCCCTCGATCGGGGCATCGGACCAGCCGGTCCGCTCCAGCAGCCAGGCGCCGACGGCCAGGGAGGTCGGCAGCAGGCGCTCCGGGGTTGGGTGAGCGGCGGGCCCCAGGCGTACGTCCAGGTCGACCCCGAATCCGCGGAAGCTGCCCGGAGTGCCCTGGGGGAACGGGCCGTGCCCGCCCTCCTCGGCGGTGCCGACGACCACCAGCAGGTCGGGGCGGGCGGCGGCGAGCACGCCGAGCGCGTCCGTACAGGCAGCGCGGGCGGCGTCCAGTTCTGGCGCGGCGCCCGCGGCGACCTCGGGCACGAGCAGTGGTGGGCAGGGGCAGACAGCGGCGGCGACAAGCATGATCGGCAGCGTAACCCCGTGCACGGGGCGCGTGTCACTCCTCGACCAGCACGTCCGTCAGGCGGTCACCGCCAGCCGAGCACCACGAGCCTGCCGTCGTTGATCAGGTGCTCGATGGGGAGATGGCGGGAGAACGCGAATCTGCCGGGCCCTCTCGCCGCCACCGACGGGGCGGGAGAGCTTGTGCCGGGGGTCGGTCACCCGGGTGGCCGGTCGGTCCGCGCTCCAGCACGTCCCGCCGGTCGGCGGGCAGACCGTCACGCACACGGGCGGCCCGCTCGATGAGCTCGACGCCGGACCGCACCGCGTCAGACCCCCCGCCGCCCCGCGGTGCGCCGGACCACGCCGCTCGATGAGCTCAACGCCGGACCGCACCGCGTCAGACTCCCCGCCGCCGCGCGGTGCCCCCGGACCCCGCCGCCCCGCGGTGCGCCCAGACCTCAGTCGCAGCCGCAGGCGCTCCCCGTGGTCGCCGGCAGCGGCGCCGGGACGCCGATCTTCGGCAGGCCGAGCATGACACCCGCGGGCTTGGCGGCCGCGGCGGCGGTGCGCTTCTCCCAGGCGTCCCCCGCGCGCGTGCGGCGGACGCCGAGGACGGGGCCCTCCGCGAGGAGGTGGTGCGGGGCGGCGTACGTGACCTCGACGGTGACGACGTCGCCGGGGCGCACCTCCTGGTCCGGCTTGGTGAAGTGGACCAGGCGGTTGTCGGGGGCGCGTCCGGAGAGACGGTGGGTGGCGCCGTCCTTGCGGCCCTCGCCCTCCGCGACCATCAGCTCCAGCGTGCGGCCGACCTGCTTCTTGTTCTCCTCCCAGGAGATCTCCTCCTGGAGGGCGACCAGCCGCTCGTAGCGCTCCTGGACGACCTCCTTCGGAATCTGGTTCTCCATGGTCGCGGCGGGGGTGCCGGGACGCTTGGAGTACTGGAAGGTGAAGGCCTGCGCGAAGCGGGCCTCGCGGACGACGTGCAGCGTCTGCTCGAAGTCCTCCTCGGTCTCGCCGGGGAAGCCCACGATGATGTCGGTGGTGATCGCGGCGTGCGGGATGGCCGCCCGCACCTTCTCGATGATCCCCAGGTACCGGTCCTGGCGGTACGAGCGGCGCATCGCCTTCAGGACCGTGTCCGAGCCGGACTGGAGCGGCATGTGCAGCTGCGGCATCACGTTCGGCGTCTCGGCCATGGCGGCGATGACGTCGTCGGTGAAGTCGCGCGGGTGCGGGGAGGTGAAGCGGACCCGCTCCAGGCCCTCGATGGTCCCGCAGGCACGCAGCAGCTTGCTGAAGGCCTCGCGGTCGCCGATGTCGGAGCCGTAGGCGTTGACGTTCTGGCCGAGCAGGGTGATCTCGGAGACACCCTCGCCGACCAGGGCCTCGATCTCCGCGAGGATGTCGCCGGGGCGGCGGTCCTTCTCCTTGCCGCGCAGGGCCGGGACGATGCAGAAGGTGCACGTGTTGTTGCAGCCGACGGAGATCGACACCCAGGCCGCGTAGGCGCTCTCGCGGCGGGTCGGCAGCGTGGAGGGGAAGGCCTCCAGGGACTCGGCGATCTCCACCTGCGCCTCCTCCTGGACGCGGGCGCGCTCCAGCAGGACGGGCAGCTTGCCGATGTTGTGCGTGCCGAAGACGACGTCCACCCAGGGCGCCTTCTTCACGATGGTGTCCCGGTCCTTCTGCGCGAGGCAGCCGCCGACCGCGATCTGCATGCCGGGGCGCGAGGCCTTCTTCGGCGCGAGCCGGCCGAGGTTGCCGTAGAGCCGGTTGTCGGCGTTCTCGCGGACCGCGCAGGTGTTGAAGACGACGACGTCGGCGTCGCCGTCCGAGCCCTCGGGGGCCCGCACGTACCCGGCCTCTTCGAGCAGCCCGGCCAATCGCTCGGAATCGTGGACGTTCATCTGGCACCCGTAGGTGCGGATTTCGTAACTCTTGGATCCTTGAACGTCCACTGCCGGGCTCCGGTCGCTGCTGCTGGTCATGCGTCAAGGGTAGGCGGTCCCGAGGGGGGCGATCGCTGCCCTGCCGGCCGGTGGCCTCAGGCCCGGCCCCCTGGGCATTCCGGCGGGCCGGCCGCGACGAGTCCCCGCACGGTCTCGGCGAACCCCCGGACGAGATCGGTCTCCGTGCCCCGCACCCAGGCCATCGCTACCCGCATGGGCTCGGCACCCAGCAGCGGGACCCAGACGAGGTCGGGCCGGGCGTAGTACCGGGCCATGCCGGCCGGGGCGAAGCAGATGGCCTCCCCGGACGCCACCTGCTCCAGCATTTCCTCGACGTTGTCGTTGGTCGGTCCCCAGCGCGGTGCCGAGCCGTCGGGCCGCGGGTTCACCGCCCACCAGTCCACCCAGGGGCGCGGTGCCCGCTCCGTCCAGGTGAGGGGTTCGTCCTCCACGTCGGTGAGGGTCACCGCGTCGCGTGCGGCCAGCCGGTGTCCCCGGGGGAGGCCGACGACCCTGGGCTCGGAGTGGATCACCTCGCTGTGCAGGTCGGTGAGGTCGGCCGGCAGCCACACGAAGGCGACGTCCACCCGGCCGTCACGCAGTGCCGCCACCTCCTCGCCCCAGTCGAAGCGTTTCGGTTCGACCCGGACGCCGGGCCGGCGGCGCGCGAACTCGCCGCGGGCGCGGGTGGTGAGCTCACCGGCACCGCTGGCCTCGAACCCCACGCGCAGCACCTGGGTGCCCGACTCCCGGTGGCGCTCCGCGAGCACCCGGATGCGGTCGGCCTGGCGCAGCGTACGGCGGGCCTCCGCCACGATGTCCCGCCCGGCCGCGGTGGCCGTCACCCCGCCGGCGTGCCGGTCGAAGAGGCGTACGCCGAGCTCGGACTCCAAGGATTTGAGGGCGTACGAGAGGGAGGGCTGGGTCACGTACAGCGATTCGGCCGCCCGCCTCAGGTTCCCCTCCTCCGCGATGGCCACGAGATAGCGCAGCTGGCGTAGGTCCACCCTGGGATCATAAAGCGTCTCTATCGGGCGAGTGATCTTATGTCTTGGACGGGGCGCCCCGGTGTCTGACACAACTGGGAGCTGTAGACACCGACTTGGAGGACGCAGTGACCACGACCGACACCCCTTCGCCCACCCGCAGCGCCGAGGGCCGCGTATGGCTGATCACCGGTGCGTCGTCCGGCTTCGGGCAGGCCATCGCGAAGGCGGCGCTGGCCGCGGGGGACACCGTCATCGCCGCCGCACGCCGCACGGAGACGCTCGACGACCTGATCGCCGCCCACCCGGACCGCGCGGTCGCGGTGCGGCTGGACGTCACCGACCACACCCGTGTCGCAGAAGTCGTCGCCGAGGCCGTCCTCTGGTACGGCCGGATCGATGTCCTCGTCAACAACGCGGGCCGCGGTCAGGTGGGCGCGGTCGAGGAGACCACCGACCGCGAGCTGCGGGACCTGATGGACGTCCACTTCTTCGGGCCCGCCGCGCTGGTCCGTGCCGTGCTGCCGCACATGCGGAGGCAGAGGTCGGGCGCCATCGTGCAGATGAGCAGCTTCGGCGGGCAGCTGTCCGTCGCGGGATTCGGCGCGTACTCGGCGACCAAGTGCGCCCTGGAGGGGCTGTCCGAAGCGCTCGCCCAGGAAGTGGCCCCGCTGGGCATCAAGGTGCTGATAGTCGAGCCCGGGGCCTTCCGCACCAGCTTCTTCGGCGCCGCCATGAACGAGTCGGTGGCCCTGCCCGCGTACGAGGCGACCGTCGGTCCCACCCGCGCCGGCATCGAGGGCGGGCACGGCAAGCAGCCCGGCGACCCCGCCAAGGCCGCCGCGGCCATCCTCGGCGCCCTCGACAGCGACAGGACGCCGCTGCGCCTGCCGCTGGGCAATGATTCCGTGGACGCGCTCAAGAGCCACCTCGACGACGTCCGTGAGGAGCTGCTCGCCTGGGAGCCGGTCAGCCGCGACGTCGACTTCGACGCCTGACCCGGCCCGGCCCGGCCGGCGCTGGCGGCCCCCGACTGCGCCGTGGACGGACCGGGCGCAGCAGAAAGTTTTCGCCAAAGGGCGACCGAAAGACCCGGCAGGCGTGTGCAAGAGGGCGCGCGACCTGATTAGGTGTGACCCACAGCTCGTCCGCTGGTGACGGGAAGTGCTTTCTCGCCCGAACGGGGTGACACGGCAGGTGAGGAGAACGGGCGAGTACACCGCACTACGGCGCCGATGCACCGCGATCCTGCGCGATCTCGGGGTGCCCCGGTCGCTGTCCCTGGACGCGGTGCGGGAGCGGGTGGAAGAACTCAGAGGCCGTCCGCTCGTGCTGAGGGAGCTGCCCGAGGAGGCGGCGGCCACCGGAGCCTGCGGCCTGTGGCTGGCCACCGAAAAGGCCGACTACGTCTTCTACGAGGCCCGGACCGCCCCCCTGCACCGGGAGCACATCATCCTCCACGAGATCGGCCACGTGCTGTGCGACCACCACCGGAGCCTCACGGACGACGGCGAGCGGCCGGCCGGTGACCTCCTGGTCGGCCTCCAGCCCCATCTCGTCACACGGCTGAGGGCCAGGACCAGCTACACGAACACCGAGGAGCAGGAAGCCGAGATGATCGCCACCCTGATCCAGAGCGCCGGGACCGCCGGCCGGGTGGCCGGACCCGTGGGACGGCTCGGCGCGTTCCTCGGGGTGACGGCCGGCCCCGGTGAATGAGCTGGCGGCCCGGGTCGGACTCGCCGGCGTCGTCGCCCTGTGGTCCGCCCTCGTCTGGCGGGCCCGGCCGGCACTGCGCCACTCCCAGCAGCGGGGGCTCTGGCTCACCGTGCTGGCGGCGACCGTCGCGATCACCCTCTTCCAGCCCGGGATCGTCGGCCCGCTCACGTCGGCCGGCCTCGATGTCCACACGGTGTCCCTGGCCCGCAATCTGATCGGCGTGCTCAGCGCGGGGCTGGTCCTGCTCTTCGTGGTCGACTCCAGCGGTCCGCCGCGGCTGCGCCGCTGCGCGGCGGTGGGGATGACGGCGGCCCTCGTCTCGCTGCTCGTCCTGGATCTGCTGCACGTCGGCACGGGAACGGCGTCCGCCCAGGGGCCCGCGTCCGCCGCGTCCGCCTACTGGCTGATCCTCATCGCCGCCCATCTCGCCGGTGACGCCGCCGCCGTCGTGGTCTGCTGGCGGTACAGCCTGCGGACGACCGAGCGCGATCTCGTCTGGTCGCTGCGCCTGTTCGCGGCGGGCAGCGTGCTCGCCCTCGCCTTCTGGTCCGGCTACCTCTGGCACCTCTACGACCGTGTCCCGCACCTGCTGCCCTGGCTGACGGTGATCATGAGTCTGCACGGCTTCCTGCGGGCGGCGTCCCTGCTGGTCCCCAGCGCGAGCGCCCTCGTACGGTCGGCCGGCGCGCTGCGGACGGTCTGGCGGCTGTGGCCGCTGTGGCGCGACCTGGTGACGGCGGTGCCCCATGTGGCCCTCGCCGGGCCCCGGCGGTCCCGGCTCCAGGAGGTGCTGCGGCCGCGCCTTCCGCCGGCCTTGCAGGCGCACCGGCAGACCATCGAGACGTACGACGCCCTCCTGACCCTCCAGCAGTACGTGCGGCCGGACGCCTACGAGAGCGCGTACCGGTACGCCAGACGGGCGGGGGTACGTGACGACCGTCTGGTGTCCGCCGCGCTCGCCGGTGCCGTGGACCAGGCCCGGCGTGCCGTCCTCGCCGGCGTGCCACCGGCCGACCCGCACCCGCTGCCCGGGGTGACGCACGGCAGTCCCGAGACACTGCTCGGCATCGCCCGGATGTGGCCCGCCATGACCGACGCGCTCCCCTGCCCCGACCGGACCTCACCGACCCAGCGACGCTGAAGTCTGGCCAGCCCCTGAAGTCTGGCCGGTCGCCGAGCCGGGACGGTCGCCGAAGGCAGGACTGTCACCGAAGGCAGGACGGTCACCGAAGGCAGGACGGTCACCGAAGCCGGGACGGTCGTGCGGAGCCGGGACGGTCGTGCGGAGGCCTGGCCGAGTAGAGGCGTCAGCCGCGCTGAAGACCGGCCCAGCAGCACCGAACCCTCGTAAGCCGCGCTGAACCGGCCGTTCCGGAGCCTGGTCAGCCGGAAGCGGCGGAGCCGTTCTCGTCGGTGCGGGGCGTGATCCGGTAGTCGAACGCGAGTGTTCCCGGGTCGAGGGCCGTCGCGCCGCCGTCCACGGTGAGCACCGCGCCGTTGACGTACGACGCCGCCGGGGACAGCAGCCAGCCGATCGCCTCCGCGACCTCGCGCGGCTCACCCGGGCGCCCCTGCGGCAGCAGCCTGGTGGCCTCCGCGTAGGCCGCTTCCACCCCGCCGCCCGGCAGTTCCGCCTCCGCGGCGAAGCGTGCCATGCGCCGGTCGGCCATCTCGGTGCGCACCCAGCCGGGGCACACGACGTTGGCCCGCACCCCCTGACGCCCGTAGTCGACGGCGACGGACCGGCACAGCTGGAGCAGGGCGGCCTTGGAGGTGGCGTACGGCGCGTTGCTCGTGCCGTTGCGCAGCGCGGACACCGAAGCCACGGCGACCACCGCTCCCCGGGACTCCAGCAGGTGCGGGATCGCGGCGCGCAGCAGGAGGAGCGGACCGGTCACGTTGGTGCGCATCACCTCGTCCCAGTCCCGCAGCGACATGTCGCCCACGGCTCCCCCGCGCCCGATGCCCGCGTTCAGCACCAGCCCGTCGAGCCGTCCGTAGGCGCCCAGGGCCGCCTGGACCAGTCCCTGGGCCGCGTCGGGGTCCCCGACGTCGGACGGATGCGCCAGCGCCCCCGTCTCCCGCGCGAGGCGCTCCAGGGGTTCGGCCCGGCGGCCGGAGACGACCACCTGGTGACCCGTCTCGGCCAGCAGCCGGGCCGTGGCCTGGCCGATGCCCGAGCCCGCGCCGGTCACGACGACAACGCGCTTGTCCTCCATTGCAGTTCAGGCCCCTTCACCGAGATCGCCGAGCATGACCGAGATCGTCAAGCGCGACCGAGCTTAGGACCCATCGCTGCGACGGTGACGACTTCCGGCCAGCGTCCGCGCCGCCGGACGCCACGACAACTCCCTTCCCTCACTTCTTACTTCATATCTTGACGGAAGTGGTCTGGACCTCTAGTTTCGCCGGGCGACCACCCCACCCCACGAAAGGGCGCCCCCACCATGCCCAGAGCCAGGTCCATCCCCGCGTCCGCGTCCGCCGCGCTGGCGGTCACCGCGCTCACCCTG
>NZ_PQSU01000025.1 GCF_002920615.1 Streptomyces sp. Ru62 | reverse complement strand
CGACCAGCGGCGCGCCGGCGCGCTGGGCGATGTGCCGGGCGGCGACCTTGTCGCCCAGGTCGCGGATCGCCTGCGGCGGCGGGCCGATCCAGATCAGGCCGGCGTCCAGCACCGCCTGGGCGAATTCGGCGTTCTCCGACAGGAAGCCGTACCCCGGATGGACGGCGTCCGCGCCGGACTCACGCGCCGCGTTCAAGATCTTCTCGATGACCAGGTAGCTGGTGGCCGGGGTGTCACCGCCCAGAGCGAACGCCTCATCCGCGGCGCGGACATGCAGAGCGTCCCGGTCCGGGTCGGCGTAGACGGCCACGCTCGCGATCCCGGCGTCCCGGCAGGCCCGGGCCACGCGGACAGCGATTTCGCCACGGTTGGCGATGAGCACCTTGCGCACGATTGAGGCTCCCTCCTTGAAACAAGCCGAGTTTAGGGACTGCCGACACGGCACTTCGACCCGTCCCCTGTGGTGAGCTTGCCCACACGGAGCGTGATGCGAGGTCCGCGCGACCCGCGAAAGCCCATGTCGCACCTCGGTACGCAGGACTCCTGCGGAAAACCCTAGCCCTGCCATGTGGCCAAGGTCTCTGTGAAGGCGTGCTGCGGCCCACTCGGATTCTTTGTCGAGTCCCTACGAATGGCCCAATGATTCTTTGCTGCGGCCCGAACCCTTGTCCCTGGGTTTACCCGTTAGTAGCGTTCGCGCTGTCCCGAACGTACCTGGGGTAACAGGCTGCTGGTGTGAGAGTGGGTGGGACCGGTGGTGCGCAGACCGGTGGCAGGGGTCGTGGCGGTCGTCCTCCTGGCGGAGGCCGTCTTCATCGCCGCGCTGAACTGGTTCCTCGGAGTGGTCGTCGACCGGCAGGACATGTCCCTGGCCGGTCTCGACCCGGACGTCATGTCGACGTCCTCGAAGATCGGCGGAGTGGTCTTCGGCCTCTACTTCGCGCTGTGCGCGCTGGTGGCCGCGCTGGTCGCGATACGTGACCGCGCCCCGGCGGGTCTCGGCCGCGTCCTGCTGATCAGCGCGGCCGTGGTGCACGGCCTGCTCGGCGCGTTCGCCTGGGGCCTGGTCGGCTGGACGGCGTTCCTGTTCATGGTGGTCGTCCTCGGGCTGATCGTGCTGCTCCTGATGACGTACGACCGCGCGGGCGGACCGGAGGGCGCGGCGCCCGGCGGCACGCCCGGGGAGGGTGCCGGACCGGTCGCGCGGGCGGAGCCGGGCGCGGCCCCCGCCGGAGGGGGTGCGCCGGTGAGCCGTACGGACGAGCCGCAGGACGGGGACGGCGAGCCGCAGGACTCGGTCCCCACCCAGATCACCGCTCCGGTGCCCACAACTCCGTGATGCCCACGCCCAGTTCGGCGAGCAGCTTGCGGAGCAGGGGCAGGCTGATGCCGATCACATTGCCGTGGTCGCCGTCGATGCCCTCGATGAACGGCGCCGAACGGCCGTCCAGGGTGAACGCGCCGGCGACGTGCAGCGGCTCCCCCGAGGCCACGTAGGCGACGATCTCCTCGTCGCTGGGCTCGCCGAACCGGACGACGGTGGACGCGGTCGCCGACACGTACCGCTTGGCCTCCGTGTCCCACACGCAGTGCCCCGTCTGGAGCACTCCGGCCCGCCCGCGCATGCTCTTCCAGCGGGCGGTGGCCTCCTCCGCGTCGGCCGGCTTGCCGAGCGCCTGCCCGTCCAGCTCCAGCACCGAGTCACAGCCGATCACCAGCGCGCCCCGCACCTCCGGCTTGGCCGCCACGACGCTCGCCTTGGCCTCGGCGAGGGCGAGGGCGAGCTCCGCCGGGGTGGGGGCGGTGACGGCGTCCTCGTCGACGCCGCTCACGATCACCTCGGGGGCGAGGCCGGCCTGCCGGAGCAGGGCCAGCCGGGCGGGGGACTGGGAGGCGAGCACGAGTCGCCTGCGGCGTTTGGCAGTCATGCGGTCAGGTTAGTCAGGGTGCGCCGTTCGGCTCACCTCAGACCACTGATGATCATGAACAGCACCATGGCCAGGGCCACGAGAAGACCGAGCCGCCGAAGCATGTCCTGCGCGTCGCGCAGGTCCTTCGGCGGCTCGTTGTCCGGATCTGACCACAGCACTCCACCAGCGTGGGGCCTCGGCCGGGGAGGACGCCTGAGTACAGCTACTCAAGTTCGCGCCCGGTGTGGTTCCCGCGATCCCTCAGCTCGGCCAGTAGGTGCGGGTCCAGGACGTCGGGCCCGGCCGGGGGACGCGGTGGGCCGCGATCCTCGACGGGTCGGACCACGCGTCCCTCGGGGGCTCCGCGCCGGACGGCGTCGCCGCTGCCGCCGCGGCGCGGGCGCGGACCACCGCCAGGGCGGCGGCCAGCTCCTCCGGGGTCGGGTTGCCTCGTACGACCTTGATGTTCATGACCGCTCCCAGGGTCCGCGGGCCTAGAGGGGGATGTTGCCGTGCTTCTTCGGAGGCAGGGATTCCCGCTTGGTGCGCAGCTGACGCAGCCCGCGGACGATGTGCGCGCGGGTGTCGGACGGCATGATCACCGCGTCGACGTAGCCGCGCTCGGCCGCGACGTAGGGGTTGAGGAGGGTGTCCTCGTACTCCTGGATCAGCCGGGCGCGCACCGCCTCGACGTCCTCACCGCTCGCCTCCGCCTCCGCGATCGTGCGGCGGTGCAGGATGTTGACCGCGCCCTGGGCGCCCATGACGGCGATCTGGGCGGTGGGCCAGGCCAGGTTGAGGTCGGCGCCCAGGTGCTTGGAGCCCATGACGTCGTAGGCGCCGCCGAAGGCCTTGCGGGTGATGACGGTGATCAGCGGGACGGTGGCCTCGGCGTAGGCGTAGATCAGCTTGGCGCCGCGCCGGATGATGCCGTCGTGCTCCTGGCCGACGCCCGGCAGGAAGCCCGGCACGTCCACGAAGGTCAGGACCGGGATGTTGAAGGCGTCGCAGGTCCGCACGAAACGGGCGGCCTTCTCGCTCGCCGTGATGTCGAGGCAGCCGGCGAACTGCATCGGCTGGTTGGCGACCACGCCGACCGGGTGGCCCTCGACCCGCCCGAACCCGGTGAGGATGTTCGGCGCGAACAGGGCCTGCGTCTCGAAGAACTCGGCGTCGTCCAGGACGTGCTCGATCACCGTGTGCATGTCGTACGGCTGGTTGGCGCTGTCCGGTACGACGGTGTCCAGCTCCCGGTCCTCGTCGCTGGGGGAGAGGTCCGCCTCCTCCGCGAAGACCGGGGGCTCGGAGAGGTTGTTGGACGGCAGGTACGACAGCAGCTGCTTGACGTACTCGATGGCGTCCTTCTCGTCCCCGGCCATGTGGTGGGCCACACCGGAGGCGGTGTTGTGGGTGCGGGCGCCGCCCAGCTCCTCGAAGCCGACGTCCTCGCCGGTGACGGTCTTGATGACGTCCGGACCGGTGATGAACATGTGCGAGGTCTGGTCGACCATGACCGTGAAGTCGGTGATGGCCGGGGAGTAGACCGCGCCGCCCGCGCAGGGCCCGACGACGAGCGAGATCTGCGGGATGACGCCGCTGGCGTGGGTGTTGCGCCGGAAGATCTCGCCGTACGCCCCCAGGGAGGCGACCCCCTCCTGGATGCGGGCGCCGCCGGAGTCGTTGATCCCGATGACCGGGCAGCCGGTCTTCAGGGCGAAGTCCATGACCTTGACGATCTTCTGGCCGTAGACCTCGCCGAGGGCGCCGCCGAAGACGGTGAAGTCCTGCGAGAAGACCGCGACCGGGCGGCCGTCGACCGTGCCGTAGCCGGTGACGACGCCGTCGCCGTACGGGCGGTTCCTCTCCAGCCCGAAGTTGGTCGACCGGTGCCGGGCGAACTCGTCCAGCTCGACGAACGACCCTTCGTCGAGCAGAAGTTCGATCCGCTCACGCGCCGTCAGCTTGCCCTTGGCGTGCTGCTTCTCGACGGCGCGCTCCGAGCCGGCGTGCGTCGCCTCGTGGATGCGGCGCTGGAGATCCGCGAGCTTCCCCGCGGTCGTGTGGATGTCGATCTCTTGGATCTCGTGACGCTCTTCCGGCTCGGACATCGGGATGCGGCTCCCTGCCTGCTCAAAAGGGGGGACGGTTACTCATCCGTAGAGTAGTGGCGGGCCTACGGATCAGCAGTGCGTCGTTTACCACACCTAGGGTGGCTTGCATGACGCCGCAGAATCCATCAGACGACAGCCGCTGGTCCGACCTGGACCGCCCACCCCTGAACGGCGCGGCGCTGCGCCGCGGGCTGGTCAGGGAGCAGGGCCTGTACTGCGACATCGAGGTGGTGCAGCGGACCGGCTCCACCAACTCCGACCTGGCCGCCCTGGCCGCCGCCGGGGACGCCGACGAGGGCGCCGTCCTGGTGGCCGAGGAGCAGACGTCGGGCCGGGGCCGGCTGGACCGCCGCTGGACGGCTCCGCCGCGGTCGGGCCTGTTCTTCTCCGTCCTGCTCAAGCCCACCGAGGTACCCGTGGCCCGCTGGGGGTGGCTGCCGCTGCTGACGGGCGTGGCGGTGGCGACCGGGCTGGCCCGGGCGGCGGGCGTCGACACGGCGCTCAAGTGGCCGAACGACCTGCTGGTGACCGTGGACGGGGAGGAGCGCAAGGCCGGGGGCATCCTCGCCGAGCGGGCCGGTGACGACGGCGTCGTCATCGGTGTCGGCATCAACGTCACGCTCAGGGCGGACGAGCTGCCGGTCCCGCAGGCCGGCTCCCTGGCCCTGGCCGGGGCGCTGGGCACGGACCGGGACCCGCTGCTGCGGGCGGTGCTGCGGTCCCTGGAGGACTGGTACGGGCGCTGGCGTGCCGTGAGGGGCGATTCCTCGGCGTGCGGGCTCCAGGAGACGTACACCGCGGGCTGCGCGACCCTCGGGCGGATGGTGAGGGCGGAACTGCCGGGCGACCGTTCGGTGGTGGGTGAGGCCGTGGCGCTGGACGGCGACGGGCGGCTGATCATCGCCACGGAGAACGGGGTGCAGGAGCCGGTGGGGGCGGGGGACATCGTCCATCTGCGGCCGGCGTAGAGCGCACCGAAGGGGCGCGGGGAACCGCGCGACCAGCCACAATGGAGCCGCAGCCGGGCACGGCGATCACGCGCCGTCGCAACAGGCCGGTTCGCTCGACCGGTGCCGGGAACGCGTGCCGTCGGCCCAACCCGACGGAGTGAGCTGGCGCACACCTGCCGTAGAGTTGAGGCCGGTCGATACCTGACCGCGGCAGATCGGAAGGGCAGCAGGCGTGACCGTCGACGACACGGGCTCCGGCGCTGGCGGGGACGGCCGGGTGGACCCCCACGCCCCCGAGACCGGCGATGACCCGCTGGCCCTGCGTCTCGAACAGCTCATCCTGGGCGCCGAGCGCCGCTACACGCCGTTCCAGGCCGCGCGCAGCGCCGGCGTCTCCATGGAGCTGGCGTCCCGGTTCTGGCGGGCGATGGGCTTCGCCGACATCGGCCAGGCCAAGGCCCTCACCGAGGCCGACGTCCTGGCCCTGCGCCGCCTCGCCGGCCTGGTGGAGGCGGGACTGCTGAGCGAGGCCATGGCGGTGCAGGTGGCCCGGTCCACCGGGCAGACCACCGCCCGGTTGGCGGAATGGCAGATCGACTCCTTCCTGGAGGGCCTGACCGAGCCCCCGGAACCGGGCATGACCCGCACCGAGGTGACGTACCCGATCGTCGAGCTGCTCCTGCCCGAGCTGGAGGAGTTCCTCGTCTACGTCTGGCGGCGCCAGCTCGCCGCGTCGGCCGGCCGGGTCGTGCAGACCGCCGACGACGAGGAGATGGTCGACCGGCGGCTCGCCGTAGGCTTCGCCGACCTCGTCGGCTTCACCCGGCTCACCCGCCGCATGGAGGAGGAGGAGCTGGGCGAGCTGGTCGAGGCGTTCGAGACGACCGCGGCCGACCTGGTGGCGGCGCGCGGCGGCCGGCTCATCAAGACCCTCGGGGACGAGGTGCTGTACGCGGCGGACGACGCCGGTGTGGCCGCGGACATCGCGCTGCGGCTGGTGGAGACGCTGGCCAACGACGAGACGATGCCCGAGCTGCGGGTCGGCATGGCGTTCGGCACGGTGACCACCCGCATGGGCGATGTGTTCGGTACGACGGTGAACCTGGCCTCCCGGCTGACCTCGATAGCCCCGCGCGACGCCGTCCTCGTGGACAGCGCGTTCGCCGAGGAGCTGATCCGCAGCGGCGAGGCGCCCGCCTCGGAGGCGGAGGCGGCGGAGGCCGCGGCGGCGGCCGAGAAGGAGGGCGAGGACCCGCCGGTGTACCGCTTCGCGCTCCAGCCGATGTGGCAGCGCCCGGTGCGCGGGCTCGGCGTGGTCGAGCCGTGGCTGCTCACACGCCGCGACGGCCAGCCGTAGCCGTCGGCCGCGAGGGCCCGTCGTCGCGTTCCCGTCTGCCCCGCGAAGCCTGAGGGGCCAGCCCCCTGCCCCGGGGGCGCCTCACTCGACCGCCCGGGCGCGGTTCCCATGTGCGCCGGGCCCTAGCTGTCCCGGTCGCCGAGTACGTCCACGCACAGCCCGATCACCGGCACGCACACCCCGCCCGGACGGGGTTCCGGCTCAGCCGGGCCGTGGCTCGGGGGCGGAGTCGGGGTCGGGGTGGAGGTGGCCGGGGCCGGGCGCGGGGCGGAGGCCGTCGGCGCGGGCGGCCGGGACGTGCCGCTCGGCGGGCCCGGGGTGCGGCTCGGCCGGGCGGTCGGTACGGCGGTGTCGCCGGGCGCCGGCGTGGCCGTGCCGGGGTCCGGTGCCGCGGGGACCGGGGAGCCGGTGGGCGTCGGCGCGGGGCTCCTGCCGCCCATGACGGAGGTCGCCGACGGCAGCGCGGTCGGGGCGGCGGCGATGGTGGCCGCGGTGTCGGCGGAGCGGTCCGTGGGCCCGCCGCCCGGGCCGACCCGGGGCTCGGCCTCCGCCGTGCCTGGCGCGCCGACCCCCGCGTCCGGGGCGGCCCGGACCAGGCTGAGCACGCCCGCGGCCAGGGCGAGGCCGCCGGCGGCGAGCAGCACCTTGCGCGGCCGGGGCTTGCGATGCCGGCCGCGCCGTACTGCCGGCGCCCGCTCCGGCGCGCGTTCCCGCTCCGCGTCGGAGTGTGCAGGTATCGGTGTCATGGGTCCCGCACGCTATGCGCTCGTGTGGGCGGTGTGCGCGGAGAAGGCCGGGATGTCACTCGAACGGGTGTAGCCCCCTGGACTTCACGAGAAAGGGCACGGCTGCGATGATCGGGCCGACGGCAGTTAACCCGCGTTAACCGGAGGGTGTCATGGGTGAGGAGCGGTTCGGGGAGTTCGTACTGGTGCGGCGGCACGGGCATGTCGCGGAGCTGGTGCTGGACCGGCCCAAGGCGATGAACGCGGTCTCCACGGAGATGGCCCGCTCCCTCGCGGGCGCGTGCGCCGCGCTCTCCGCCGACCGGGACGCCCGGGTGGTCGTCCTTGCCTCGTCGCACGAACGGGCGTTCTGCGTGGGGGCGGACCTGAAGGAGCGGAACTCCTTCACGGACGCCGACCTGGTACGGCAGCGGCCGATGGCCCGTGGGGCGTACACCGGGGTGCTGGAGCTGCCGATGCCGACGATCGCGGCGGTGCACGGCTTCGCGCTGGGCGGCGGGTTCGAGCTGGCGCTGTCCTGCGACTTGATCGTGGCCGACCGTACGGCCGTGGTGGGGCTGCCGGAGGTGTCCGTGGGCGTGATCCCGGGCGGTGGCGGCACCCAGCTGCTGCCCCGGCGGGTCGGCGCGGCCCGCGCGGCGGAGCTGATCTTCTCGGCGCGGCGCGTGGAGGCGGCGGAGGCGGCCGAGCTGGGCCTGGTGGACCGGCTGGTGGAGCCCGGCCGGGACCGCGAGGAGGCGCTGGCGCTGGGCGCGCGGATCGCCGGGAACTCGCCGGTGGGGCTGCGGGCGGCGAAGCGGGCGCTGCGCTTGGGGCACGGGCTGGACCTGCGGGCCGGCCTGGAGGTGGAGGACGCGGCCTGGCGCTCGGTGGCCTTCTCGGGCGACCGGGCGGAGGGGGTGGCGGCCTTCAACGAGAAGCGCAAGCCGGAGTGGCCGGGCGAGTAGAACCGCCCTGAAGGGGTGCGGGGGACTGCGCGACCGGCCGCAGCGCACCGGCACCCGGCGATGGTCCGGGTCAGCGGGGCGGGGAGCCGTATGTGCCGACGTCGGCCGGCGCCTTGGAGGGGCGCGGGGAACTGCGCCACCGGCCGCAGCGCACCGGCACCCGGCGACCGGTCCGGGGCCGCGGGGCGGGGAGCCGCATGTGCCGACGTCGGCCGGCGCCTTGGAGGGGCGCGGGGAGCTGCGTGACCGGCCGCAGCGCACCGGCACCCGGCGACGGGGACGGAGCCGCGAGCCGGGAGCCGCACGCCGCCAGCCACACCGCACCCGCACCCGGCGACGGGGATGGAGCCGCGAGCCGCACGCCGCGAGCCACACCGCACCCGCACCCCGCAAGGGCCCCGAGCTGGGAGCCGCACGCCGCGAGCCACACCGCACCCGCACCCCGCAAGGGCCCCGAGCCGCAGCCCCACCCGCCCCCCGCGGAGCGCAACGGTCCGCCACCTGATCGCCGCACCCACACCACCAAACCCCTCATTCCTCCCTAACCTGGAGTGATGGGTGAGGACAAGCGGCTGACCGCAGTCGTGGCGCTGGCGCAGGGCATGGCGGCGGCGCACACCCCGCGGGAGTGCTGGCAGGCCGCCGCCCTCGGCGCCTGCCACGCGCTGGACGGCAGCTTCGCCGCGCTGTCGGTGTGGGAACGCGAACTCGGCCGGCTCCGGGTCCTCGTGAACGTGGGCGACCGCGCCCCGGACGAGGAGGAGTTCCCGGAGGCCGAGACCTACCCGGTGCACCAGTTCCCGGAGATCACCGAGTTCCTGCACGAGCGGTGGGCCGGCGGCGGCGGTCCCAACGCCTGGGTGGAGACGGCCGGGGGCACGGCGAAGGGCACCCCCGGCTACCTCCACCAGCGCGTCGCCGCCCTGCGCCGCCGCGGCCGCGGCTGCTGCGTGGTCGCCCCGGTCGTCCTGCACGGCCGGGCCTGGGGCGAGCTGTATGTGGCGCGGGCGGTCGGCGAGCCCCTCTTCGCGCGGGCCGACGCCGACTTCGCCACCGTCCTCGCCGCCGTCGTCGCCGCGGGCATCGCGCAGACCGAGCGGCTGGAGGAGGCCCGCCGGCTCGCGTACACCGACGCCCTCACCGGCCTGGCCAACCGCCGTGCCGTGGACGTACGCCTGGAGGAGGCCGTGGAGCGGCACCGCGCCGAGGGTGTGGTCGTCAGCCTGGTCGTCTGCGACCTCAACGGGCTCAAGCGGGTCAACGACACCCTCGGGCACGCCGTCGGCGACCGCCTCCTCGAACGCTTCGGCTCGGTGCTGTCGCTGTGCGGAGCGATGGTGCCGGGCGCGCTGGCCGCACGGCTCGGCGGTGACGAGTTCTGTCTGCTCGCGGTCGGGCCGCCCGCCGACGACGTGGTGAAGGCGGCCGACGAACTGTGCCGGCGGGCCGGGGAGCTGGATCCGGGGGAGGGCGTCGCCTGCGGGGTCGCCTCGACCGAGGACGCGATCGGGGAGGTCCGGGACGCCCGCCGGCTGTTCCGGCTCGCGGACGCCGCCCAGTACCGGGCGAAGGCGCTCCGCCTGGACCGGCCGGTGGTGGCCGGGCGGGAGGGGCCGGACGATCCGGTCGTGCGGCTGGCCGACGCACCGCCGCCCTCGCGGGCCGAGCGGCGCCGGTTCCGCGGACGCCGGCCGTGAGGCGAAGCCCACACCGACGGTAAGGGGTGCTCCCGGTCCCCACTAGTGACACCAGGGCATTCAATGCGTACGCTCCTGAATATGGATATGCACACTGTGGTGGTGGGGACGTCCGGGGTCACGGCGTCCGACGTTCTCGCCGTGGCGCGCGGCGGTGCCCGCATCGAGCTGTCGGCGGAGGCGGTGGCGGCCCTCGCGGCGGCCCGGGAGATCGTGGACGCGCTCGCGGCCAAGCCCGACCCGGTCTACGGCGTCTCCACCGGCTTCGGCGCCCTGGCGACCCGGCACATCAGCCAGGAACTGCGCGCCCAGCTACAGCGCAACATCGTCCGCTCGCACGCGGCCGGCATGGGTCCCCGGGTCGAGCGCGAGGTCGTACGGGCCCTGATGTTCCTGCGTCTGAAGACCGTCTGCTCCGGGCACACCGGTGTGCGGCCCGAGGTCGCGCAGACCATGGCCGACGTGCTGAACGCCGGGATCACCCCGGTCGTGCACGAGTACGGCTCCCTCGGCTGCTCCGGCGACCTGGCCCCGCTGTCCCACTGCGCCCTCACCCTCATGGGAGAAGGGGAGGCGGAGGGCCCCGACGGCACCGTCCGGCCCGCCGGCGAGCTGCTCGCCGAGCACGGGATCGCCCCCGTCGAGCTGCGCGAGAAGGAGGGCCTCGCCCTCCTCAACGGCACCGACGGCATGCTCGGCATGCTGATCATGGCCCTCGCCGACCTCGACACCCTCTACAAGTCCGCCGACGTCACCGCCGCCCTCAGCCTGGAGGCGCTGCTCGGCACGGACAAGGTGCTGGCCCCCGAGCTGCACGCCATCCGGCCCCATCCGGGCCAGGGCGCCTCCGCCGCCAACATGCTCGCCGTGCTCAAGGGCTCCCAGCTCACCGGGCACCACCAGGACGACGCGCCCCGCGTCCAGGACGCCTACTCGGTGCGCTGCGCCCCGCAGGTCGCCGGCGCCGGCCGCGACACCCTCGCGCACGCCCGCCTGGTCGCCGAGCGCGAGCTGGCCTCCGCCGTCGACAACCCGGTCGTGCTGCCCGACGGCCGCGTGGAGTCCAACGGCAACTTCCACGGCGCTCCCGTGGCCTACGTCCTGGACTTCCTCGCCATCGCCGCCGCCGACCTCGGCTCCATCGCCGAACGCCGCACCGACCGGCTGCTGGACAAGAACCGCAGCCACGGCCTGCCGCCGTTCCTCGCGGACGACGCCGGCGTGGACTCCGGCCTGATGATCGCCCAGTACACGCAGGCCGCGCTGGTCAGCGAGCTGAAGCGGCTCGCCGTACCGGCCTCCGCGGACTCGATCCCGTCCTCCGCCATGCAGGAGGACCACGTCTCCATGGGCTGGTCGGCCGCGCGCAAGCTGCGCACCGCCGTGGACAACCTCACCCGGGTCATCGCCATCGAGCTGTACGCGGCCACCCGCGCCATCGAGCTGCGCGAGGGCCTCGCCCCGGCGCCCGCCTCCCAGGCGGTCATCGAGGCCGTCCGGGCCGCGGGGGTGCAGGGCCCGGGTCCGGACCGGTTCCTGGCGCCCGACCTGGCAGCCGCCGACGCGTTCGTGCGCGGCGGCGATCTCGTGGCGGCCGTGGAGAAGGTCACGGGCCCGCTCCAGTGAACGCGTCGGGGCCCCGGCAACCGCCGGGGCCCCGAGCACTACGGACACAACGTCACTTCAGCTTGGCGGCCTGCGCCTTCACCACCGGAGCGGAGACCGTGTAGGCCTTCTTGCTCATCATCGCCCCGATGTTGATGGTGGTGTACGTGGCGAGGGTGTTCCCGTGCCGCACGACCTCGGCGTGCAGCGGCAGGGCGCCGTCCTTGCCCGCGTCGTTGGTCGCGGTGAAGGCCACCGACGCGTCACCGGTGCCCGAGGACTTCTCCTCGGCGACCTTGGTGAACTTGCCCTTCTCGCCGTCCTGCTCGCCGGAGAAGCCGCCCGCGCAGGCCTTGACCGCGTCCGAGACCGACTTCAGGGCCTGCTCGGCGCCGTCGCCGTCGTACGAGGCCAGGGTGACCACGGTGACGTCCAGGTCCATGGACTTGTTGATCGCGTCCTCGAACTTGCCGTCGGCCAGGTCGTCCAGGGACGTGGCGTCGTCCGTGGGGTCCTTCTTCTTGTCCTCCGTGGCCATGCGGCTGGTGTCCGCGGCCGGCTCACCGGGCGCGATGCCGGTGAACGCCTGGAGCACCGGCTGGCACTTGGCGTCGTCGGACGTGACCTTGCCGCGGTCGGGGATGCCGCCCTCGACGGGGCCGACCTCGTACCCGGGCACCTCGCCCTTGGCGATGATCAGCTTCTTCAGTTCGGCGGCGCTCAGCGCCTTCGCGGCCGGCTTCGCCGCGTCCGAGCCCTTGGCGTCCCCGGAGTCCTTCGACCCCCCGTCGCCACAGCCCGTGATGAGGGCGAGCGACAGCGCGCTCACAGCTGCGGTGGCGCACAGCCGCACGCCCGATGATCTCTTCATGAGCGAACTATGAGCGGACTGTCAAACTTTCGTCAAGGACGATCAAAAGCCCAGGCGTTCCCGGCGTACCGAATACACGACGAATCCGGCACCCACGGCGAGGAAGAGGCTGCCGCCGACGACGTACGGCGTGGTGTCGAAGCTTCCCGTGTCGGCCAGTTCGGTCTCCTCGGCCACCGCGCGGTCCGCGCCCTCCGCGGTCGCCACCGTCACCGCTCTGGCCTGTGTGACCTGCGTCGGCGCGGACGTCCGCGCCGTCTGTCGTGCCGGGGCCTCCTGCGAGGCGTTCGCGGACGGGACGAACCACAGGGCGCACAGCAGGGTGCCCGCGGCGGTGGCGGTCAGCAGCGGACGGCGAGCGGATGACACGGAATATCGATCCCCTTGTGACGCTGGCGAATTGGCCGTGTGGGGCGATGTTAGTGAAAGGCGCGGGTCACAGGAAAGTCACGGGAGGTTTCGGCCGTACGCTCCCGCCATGAGCACAGAAGAGACATCACGTTTTGTGCGGCTTCGCGTGGAGCTGGTGCTGGAAGTACAGGACGACGACGAGGTGGCCAAGGCCGCGCTGCGCCGGATCGCCCGGGACCCGGAGCTCCCGGAGGGGGAGCGGGCCCAGGCCGAGGCGGCTGTGACGGAAGACACCGCGGAGGCCCTGGCGTATCTCGTGGACCCGTTCGACCTGGTCAGTGAGGTGCCCGGAGTGGAACTCCAGCAGGCGTCCTGGTCCAGCGAGCGGGTCGACTACGACCCCGATTCGCCGGACTGGGACCTGGACGAGGATGATGGGGCGGACGACGAGGAAGAGGACGGCATCGGCTGAGCGTCGCGGGGCACCCACGACCCCGGACGGCAACCGTCGTCCGGGGTTTCGTCGTCCCAGGGGACGCACGGACCGGCTCCCGCACCACCGCACAGCCGCGGACGCGACCGCGTTCCGCGGACGTGGGATGCCCCACAGGCCCATGGGCTGGGGAACGGGACACACCGGCCGTAGCGTTGATGGTTCTTGGCGGGGACTCCCGGGGTTATCGCGACTCGGCAACGATGGAGAAGCTTGTGATGACGAACAGTAAGCGGCGTAGGGGCCTCGCGGCCGCGTCCGCTCTGCTCGGTGGTGTGCTGGTGCTGACGGCGTGTTCGGGCGGCGACGCCGACGCCTCCTCCGGCGGCAACGACACCTCGCAGGCCAAGGTCGACGAGGCGGCGGCCAAGAAGTCGTCGGAGGCGCAGATCACGATCACGCCCAAGGACGGCTCCAACAACGCCTCTATCAACAACTCCGCGACCGTCACCGTGCGCAAGGGCACGCTGACGACCGTCACGATGACCGGCCAGGACGGCAAGACCGTCGCCGGCCAGCTGTCCGCCGACAAGAAGAGCTGGAAGCCCACCGGCCAGCTGGAGCGCTCCACCACCTACAAGCTCGCCGCGGAGGCGAAGGACTCAGAGGGCCGCATAGCCCACGAGAACGCGTCCTTCACCACGGTCTCCCCGGCCAACAGCTTCATCGGCACCTTCACCCCGGACAACGGCGCCACGGTCGGCGTCGGCATGCCGGTGTCGATCAACTTCGACAAGGCGATCACCGACAAGGCGGCCGTGCAGAAGGGCATCACGGTCAGCTCCAGCAGCGGCCAGGAGGTCGCCTGCCACTGGTTCAACGCCAACCGCATGGACTGCCGCCCGGAGGAGTACTGGAAGGAAGGCTCCACCGTCACCCTGAAGCTCGCGCTCGACGGCGTCCAGGGCGCCAGCGGCGTCTACGGCGTCCAGCAGAAGACGGTCACCTTCCACATCGGCCGCAACCAGGTCTCGTACGTCGACGCGCAGACCAAGCAGATGAAGATCACGCAGGACGGCAAGGTCGTCAAGACCATACCGATCTCCGCCGGCTCGCCCGACAACAAGACGTACGAGGGCCAGATGGTGATCTCCGAGAAGTTCAAGGAGACCCGGATGAACGGCGCGACCGTCGGCTTCACCGACGACGACGGCAAGGGCGAGTACGACATCAAGGACGTGCCGCACGCCATGCGCCTGACCACCTCCGGCACCTTCATCCACGGCAACTACTGGGGCGCCCCCTCGGTGTTCGGCAACGTCAACACCAGCCACGGCTGTGTGGGCCTCCAGGACAAGAAGGGTGCCAACGACCCGAGCACGCCGGCGTCCTGGTTCTACAACCACTCGCTGATCGGTGACGTCGTGGTCGTCCAGAACACCGGCGACAAGACGGTCTCGCCCGACAACGGCCTCAACGGCTGGAACATGGACTGGGCGCAGTGGAAGGCCGGCTCGGCCGTCTGACGCCTCCTCACCCGCTGTACCGGTGCCGCCCCCAGGGGCGGCACCGGTCTTTTCATGCTTCTCTTATGTCGGCCTTATGGTGCCATCACGGTCCGTCCCTAGCTTGCGGCCATGTTCTTCACCTACCTGAGGCGCGAACTGCGCCGCCGCAGAAAGGCGGCCCTCGTCGTCGCCTCCGGCCTCGCGCTGGGCATCGCGCTGGTCATCGTGGTCAACTCCGTCTCCAACGGCATGGGGAAGGCCCAGGACAAGGTGCTCCAGTCGCTGTACGGACTGGGGACCGACATGACGGTGACCAAGGCGGCGTCGGCGTCCACCGGTGACGCCCAGCGGCCCCGCTTCCGGTTCGACGCGCAGAACAACGGCGACGACTCCACCCAGAGCAGCGACCGGGTCATGGTGCAGGGCTTCCAGACCCTGTCGGCCTCCACGGTGACCGAGGTCGGCTCGCAGTCCGGCGTCTCCGACGCGGTCGGTGGGCTGAGCCTCCAGGTCCTCAAGGTCAGCGGTCAGTTCACGCGCGGTCAGTTCCAGCAGGACGAGAGCGGCGGCTTCCAGCGGGGCGGCGGGACCGGCCAGCCGCAGGGTGAGGTGAAGGGCGGCGGCGCCGACTTCGACGTCAACAACTACTCCGTGTACGGCACCGACGTCACCAAGCCCGGCCTCGGCCCGCTGACCTCCTCGAAGATCACCAGCGGCCGTACGTTCAAGACGACGGAGACCGGTGCCAAGGTCGTCGTGGCGGACTCCGCCTACGCCAAGGAGAAGAAGTACGAGGTCGGCTCCACCGTCACCATCAAGGGCGTCAAGTTCACGGTGATCGGCATCGCCACCGCCGACAGCGGCGACGCGGCCGCCAACCTGTACATTCCGCTGAAGCAGGCCCAGACCCTCGGCGACGCCAAGAACAAGGTCACCACGATCTACGTCAAGGCGGCCGACTCGAAGAAGATCGACAGCGTCAAGTCGGCGATCCAGAAGAACGTCTCGGGTACGACGGTCACCACCTCCGCCGACCTCGCGGACACCGTCTCCGGCTCCCTGTCCACGGCCTCCTCCCTCGCCACCGACGTCGGCAAGTGGCTGTCCCTCGCGGTACTGGTGGCCGCCTTCCTGGTCGCCGGCCTGCTCACCTCCTCGGCGGTCTCCCGGCGGATCCGCGAGTTCGGCACCCTGAAGGCGCTGGGCTGGCGGTCGGGCCGGGTGACCCGGCAGGTGGTCGGCGAGGCCATGGTCAACGGCCTGGTCGGCGGCGCCCTCGGCATCGCCCTCGGCCTGGCGGGCGCGTACGTCGTCACCGCCATCAGCCCCGGCCTCCAGGCCCAGGTGGGCGGCGGCACGGGTGGCGGCTTCGGCGGGGGCGGCGGCGCCGGCTTCGCGGGCGGCCCCGGCCGGCGGACGGCGAAGACCCTGGAGGTGGCCCTCACGGCCCCGGTGAGCGTGACCACGATCGTCCTGGCGGTGGGCCTCGCGGTGGCGGGCGGCCTGATCGCGGGCGCGTTCGGCGGCTGGCGGGCGTCCAGGCTGCGCCCGGCGGACGCGCTGAGGCGGGTGGAGTAGGCCGGCTTCCCGGCGGGGCCGGCCGGTCCGGCCGAGGGGCGCGGGAACCCGCGCGCCCAGCCCCCGCGGACCGACGGCCAGAACGAGCGCGCACCCACCCCGAAACAGATCCCGGAGCCCCCATGTACGAACTGAACAACGTCACCAAGCGCTACACCCGGGGCAAGGACACCGTCCACGCCCTCGACGGAATCGACCTCACCATCCCCGACGGGGACAGGCTCGTCATCCAGGGCCCCACCGGCGGCGGGAAGTCCACGCTCCTGCAGATGCTCGGCGGCCTCGACCGTCCCACCTCCGGCGAAGTCGTCCTGGACGGCACCGACCTGGCCAGGCTGAGCGAGGCCCGGCTGACCAGGGTGCGCAGCGAGAGCGTCGGCTTCGTCTTCCAGTCCTTCAACCTCATCCCCACCCTCACCGCCCAGGAGAACGTGGAAACCGCCCTCGTCCCCCTCGGCATCAAGGTGAAGGAACGCCGTGAACTCGCCGCCGAGGCACTGAAGTCCGTCGGCCTGGGCGAGCGCCTCGGACATCTCCCCGGCGAGATGTCCGGAGGGCAGCAGCAGCGCGTCGCCATCGCCCGGGCCGTCGTGAAGAAACCGAAGGTGCTGCTGGCCGACGAGCCGACCGGCAACCTGGACGAGGGAATGCGGGACGAGATCATGGACGTACTCGAACGCCTCTGGAAGGAGCACGGTTTGACGTTCATCATGGTCACCCACGACTCCACGCTGGCGAAGAAGGCTCCGCGCCTGGCCACGCTGCGCAAGGGGAAGATCACCGTGAAGGAGAACGCGGCCACCTGACGGCCGCATAACACAGGCTGATCGCGGCGCACTTCGCGGTTGTGTAACGGTGTCCCGGCCGCCGCGTAACAGTTTCCTGGCGCGCTTTCTCACCGTCCTCTCATCTATTGAGCCCACTGATCACCCCCCGGCATACTGCGTGATCCGGGGGGTTGACGTGCATACGTGCGAGTCCACCCCCGACCGGGTGAATGGGGAATTCGCCCGGTACTCCATCTCCAGGGGGAGAACTTGCGCAGACAAGTGAAAAGAGCGGCTGCGGCCACCGTGGCAACGGCCGCAGCAGTCGCCCTCGCAGCGGGTATGACCAGCCCGGCGTCGGCGAAGCCCGGCCGCGCCTCGGTGGCTGCCACCGCCGCCTCGAAGGCCGCCGTCAAGCACCACGTCACCCTGATCACCGGTGACCGCGTCGCCCTCGACGCCAAGGGCCGTGTCGTCGGCCTGGAGCGGGCCGAGGGACGCGAGCACATACCCTTCCAGGTCCGCAAGGCCTCCGGACACACGCTGGTCATCCCCGCCGACGCGGCCCACCTGGTCGCCTCCGGCACGCTGGACCAGCGCCTGTTCGACATCACCGAGCTGAACAAGGCCGCCACCCGCAAGGCCCAGAAGAACGGCCTGAAGGTCATCGTCGGCTACCGCGGCTCCGCGACCGCCGCCAAGGCCGACGTCCGGGACGCGGGCACCCTGCGCCGCAGCCTGAAGGCGCTCAACGCGGACGCCGTGCAGACCCCGGTCAAGGACACCGCCGACCTGTGGGACGCCGTCACCAACGGCGACCGGAGCGCGTCCGGGATCGCCCACGTCTGGCTCGACGGCGTCCGCAAGGCCGCCCTCGACAAGTCCGTGCCGCAGATCGGCGCCCCCACCGCGTGGGCCGCCGGCTACACGGGCAAGGGCGTGAAGGTCGCCGTCCTGGACACCGGTGTGGACACCAGCCACCCGGACCTCAAGGACCAGGTGACCGAGTCCAAGAACTTCACCCCCGCCGCCGACGCGACCGACCACTTCGGGCACGGCACGCACGTCGCCTCCATCGTGGCCGGCACCGGCGCCAAGTCGGGCGGCAAGTACAAGGGTGTGGCCCCGGACGCCAAGCTCCTCAACGGCAAGGTCCTGGACGACAACGGCTTCGGTGACGACTCCGGCATCCTCGCCGGCATGGAGTGGGCGGCCTCCCAGGGCGCCGACGTCATCAACCTGAGCCTCGGCGGCTACGACACCCCCGAGGTCGACCCCCTCGAAGCCGAGGTCAACAAGCTCTCCACCGAGAAGGGCGTCCTGTTCGCGATCGCCGCGGGCAACGAGGGCCCCCAGTCGATCGGTTCGCCGGGCAGCGCGGACGCCGCGCTCACCGTCGGCGCCGTCGACGACAAGGACCAGCTCGCCGACTTCTCCTCCACCGGCCCGCGCGCCGGCGACGGCGCCATCAAGCCGGACGTCACCGCGCCGGGCGTGGACATCACCGCCGCCGCGGCCAAGGGCAGCGTCATCGACCAGGAGGTCGGCGAGAAGCCCGAGGGCTACCTGACCATCTCCGGCACCTCGATGGCCACCCCGCACGTCGCGGGCGCCGCCGCCATCCTGAAGCAGGAGCACCCGGACTGGGGCTACGCCGAGCTGAAGGGCGCCCTGACCGGCTCCACCAAGGGCGGCAAGTACACGCCGTTCCAGCAGGGCACCGGCCGCATCCAGGTCGACAAGGCCATCAAGCAGTCGATCGTCGCCGACCCGGTGTCGGTGAGCTTCGGCGTGCAGCAGTGGCCGCACACCGACGACAAGCCGGTCACCAAGAAGCTGACGTACCGCAACCTCGGCGACAAGGACGTCACGCTCACCCTGAGCAGCACCGCCACCAACCCCAAGGGCGCGGCGGCCCCGGCCGGCTTCTTCAAGCTCGGCGCGACGACGGTGACCGTCCCGGCGCACGGCACGGCCTCGGCCGACTTCACCGTCGACACCAAGCTGGGCGGCACCGTCGACGGCGCCTACTCGGCGTACGTCACGGCGACGGGCGGCGGCCAGACCGTCCGCACGGCCGCCGCGGTGCAGCGCGAGGTGGAGTCGTACGACCTCACCCTGAAGTTCATCGGCCGCGACGGCAAGCCGGCCCCGTACTACAGCGCCGACGTCAGCGGCGTGGCCGGCCTGGCCAACGGCGTCTGGCTGAACCCGTACGACAAGTCCGGCACGGTGAAGGTGCGCGCGCCCAAGGGCACGTACATCCTCAACACCTCCCTGTACGGCGACCCGCAGGACGCCTCCAAGGGCATCGACTGGATCGCGCAGCCGAAGCTGACCGTCGACAAGAAGCAGACGATCACCATCGACGCGCGCAAGGCCAAGCCGGTGGACATCACCGTCCCGGCCTCGGGCGTGAAGTCCGAGTTCGCCTCGCCGGAGTACGACGTCACCGTCGGCGACGGCCAGTACGGCTACGGCTGGTTCCTCGACACGTACAAGAACTTCCGCACCGCCCACCTGGGCCCGCAGCTTCCCGCCGGGACGCTGTGGCAGCAGTGGGACGGCCACTGGAGCAAGGGCGCGACCGAGGAGTACGACGTCACCTCCGGCGGTGCCGTCAAGCAGCTCGCCACCGGCTACACCAAGCACTACAAGGCGAGCGAACTCGCCACGGTGAAGGCCCGGCTGGGCGCGGCGGCGAGCGGCAAGAAGGGCACGATCGACGCGGTGGGCTGGCTGCCCGGCAGCACCGGCGCCTCCTCCATCGGCATCCCGCAGAAGCTGCCCGGCACCCGCACCCTGCACCTGTCCGCGACGGGCGGCGTGAAGTGGGAGCTGCAATTCCAGCAGGACGGCGGGGTCGACCAGGACGGCTTCCCGATCACCGAGGCCGGCTACGGGCTCGGCCGGTTCACCTTCAAGGGCGGCCAGACCTACACCAAGACGGTCAACACCGCCGTCTTCGGCCCGCACGTCAGCAAGGACTTCGGCCTGTTCCGCGACGGCAACGAGATCTTCGGTGCGCTGCCGCTGTTCGCCGACTCCGGCAAGCACGCCGGGTCCTCGCTGTTCACCTCGGTGAACACCACGCTGTACCGCAACGGCACCAAGGTCGGCTCGAACACCGACCCGCTGTTCGGCGAGGCCACCTTCAAGGTGCCGTCCGGTGACGCGGCGTACAAGCTGACCACCTCGGTCAAGCGGTCCGCGAAGGTGTCGGAGGCCTCGACGCGCATCGACGCGGCCTGGACCTTCCGCTCCAAGAAGCCGGCGGACTTCGTCCAGCTCCCCGCCTCCGCGCTGCACTTCGGCGCCACGACCGGCCTGGACAGCCGGGTCGCGGCCGGCAAGACGGTCACCTTCCCGGTCACCGTGGAGGGCTCCGCCGCCGGCGGCAACCTGAAGTCCCTCGCCGTCTACGTCTCCTACGACGGCAAGAACTTCAAGAAGGTCACCGTCAAGAACGGCAAGATCACCGTCAAGAACCCGGCGAAGAACAAGGCGATCTCGTTCCGCGCCAACATCACCGACAAGAAGGGCAACACGTCGGCGATCACGATCTACAACGCGTACTTCGGCAAGTAGGCCGCAGCGCGGTAGACCGCAACGCTCCTTGACGAGGGGTGCACCGGAGGACAGCCTCCGGTGCACCCCTCAGCGCGTTGCCGCGCGGGTGGCGTCGGCGCCCCAGCTGGCCAGGAGACGGAGGGAGTCCGCGGAGGGCGAGCCCGGGTCGGCGTGATAGGTGAGCAGGGACTGCTCCGAGCCGTCCGTCAGGCGGAAGCTCTCGAAGTTCAGGGCCAGGTCACCCACCAGGGGGTGGTGCAGGTGCTTGACGCCATGGCTCTTCTCCTTGACGTCGTGCGTGGCCCACAGCCGGCGGAACTCCTCGCTCTTGACGGACAGCTCACCCACCAGAGCCGACAGACGCGCGTCGTCCGGATCGCACCCCGCGTCCATGCGCAGGGCGCACACGATGTCGATCGCCTTCTGCTCCCAGTCGACGAAGAGCTCACGGTAGGCGGGGCGCAGGAAGACCAGCCGTGCCCAGTTCCGCTCGGCGGGCGGCAGCTCCCCCCAGTCGCCGAAGAGGGCCGCCGCCATCCGGTTCCAGGCGAGGATCTCCGCGCGCCGGCCCACGATGTACGCCGGCACGCCCTCCATGGTGTCCAGCAGCTGCCGCAGCACCGCCCGCACCTGCTGCTGCCGTGCCACCGGCTTCTTCTTGTGCGCCTTCGGCTTGGCCAGGTGGGTCAGGTGCGCGTGCTCGGCGTCCGTCAGCCGCAGCGCCCGGGCGATCGAGTCCAGCACCTCGGCCGAGACGTTACGGCCGTTGCCCTGCTCAAGGCGGGTGTAGTACGCCACCGACACTCCGGCCAGCTGCGCCAGCTCCTCCCGGCGCAGCCCCGGCACCCGGCGGTGCCGTCCGAATTCGGCCAGTCCCACGTCCTCGGGCTTCAGCCGGGCCCGCCGGCTGCGCAGGAACTCGCTCAGCTCCGCCCGCCGGTCCAGGGGCCGGCCGGTGACCACGCTTGCGTCCGGCTGTTCGTCCCTGCTGTCCATGCGTCCAGTATTCCTGGTCGTAGGCGCAGGAGCCTGACCCCGCCAGTAGTACGCACCGCGGTCGTACGCAAAGGCGTGGTCTGGGTGGGCGGCGCCTCGCGCGGCAGGCTGGACGCCGTGCCCGGCAGGAAGGCAGCCGGGCGCGGAACCCCCCGCTAGGAGATCCTCCGCATGACCACTGTTGCCGCATACGCCGCGCCCGCCGCGAAGGCCCCGCTGGAGCGGACGACCATCGAGCGACGCGCGGTCGGCGAGTTCGACGTCCTGATCGACATCAAGTTCGCCGGTATCTGCCACTCCGACATCCACCAGGTCCACGAGGGCTGGGGCGAGGCGATCTTCCCGATGGTCCCCGGCCACGAGATCGCGGGCGTGGTCGCCGAGGTCGGCCCCGGCGTGACCAAGTTCCAGGTCGGCGACCGGGTCGGGGTCGGCTGCATGGTCGACTCCTGCCGCGAGTGCGAGAACTGCCTGCGAGGCGAGGAGCAGTACTGCCTCAACGGCATGGTCGGCACCTACAACGCCGTCGGCAAGGACGGCGAGCCGACCTACGGCGGCTACTCCGAGAAGATCGTCGTCGACGAGAACTACGTCGTCCGCATCCCCGACGGACTGTCCCTGGACGTCGCCGCCCCGCTGCTGTGCGCGGGCATCACCACCTACTCCCCGCTGAGCCACTGGAACGCGGGCCCCGGCAAGAAGGTCGCGGTCGTCGGCCTCGGCGGTCTCGGCCACATGGCCGTCAAGATCGCGCACGCCATGGGCGCCGAGGTGACGGTCCTGTCCCAGTCCCTGCGCAAGAAGGACGACGGGCTGAAGCTGGGCGCCGACCACTACTACGCCACCAGCGACCCGAAGACCTTCGAGGAGCTGGCCGGCACCTTCGACCTGATCGTGTCCACCGTGTCCGCGCCGATGGACTTCGGCGCGCTGCTGTCGCTGCTGAAGACGGACGGCGCCCTGGTCAACGTGGGCGCCCCCGAGGAGCCCATCGCGCTCAACCTCTTCTCGGTGATCGGCGGCCGCAAGACGCTCGCCGGCTCCATGATCGGCGGCATCCGCGAGACCCAGGAGATGCTGGACTTCTGCGCCGAGCACGGCATCGGCGCCGAGATCGAGCTGATCAGCGCGGCCGAGGTCAACGAGGCGTACGAGCGGGTGCTGGCGAGCGACGTCCGCTACCGCTTCGTGATCGACACGGCCACGATCTGACCTGCGGCCCTGCCCGGCCGTAGCCCTGCGAGGCCGTGGCCCTGCCGGGCTACGGCCCGCGGCGGATCGTCCGCCGGGTGCTGATCGTCTGCCGGGTGCGAGCCGTCGTGGCCGTTCGCGCAGTTCCCGCGCCCCTTCGGGGGCGCTACCCGAGACCGAAGCCCTCCCCGGCGCCGTGAGCCCGCACCAGGACGGCTCCGTCTCCCGTCGGCCGTACGACATGGACCCGCCCCGCTCCTGCCACGCGGGCCTCGCCGTCCCCCACCGTGAGCAGCGTGTTCTCGTCCAGGGCGACCCCGTACGGAGCGTCCCCCCGCGCGACCGCCGTCACCAGCCGCGCCAGCGTGCCCCACTGGGCCGCGTGCACGTCCACCGCGAACGGCACCAGGCCGAGCCCCGGCCGCACCTCGATCTCCGCCAGGTCCTCCCCGGTCTCCTCCGGGCACACCGCAACCCCGCCCAGCAGCCATCCGCCGACCACGGCCCGGCGCGCGGCCACGGCGGCACCGGCGGAGAAACCGGCGTACGGCATCCCGCGCGCCGCCAGCAGCGCCGGCAGCCGCTCCAGGCAGTCCGCGAGCGCGTCCTGGTACGCGGGCGTGAGCCCACCGCACACCAGCAGCCCGTCGATCCCGTCCAGCACGGCCTCCGGCTCGAACCGGCCACCGAGCGGCACGAGCAACGGCACCGGTGTGCACGGCGGCCCGGCCTTCCGCAGCGCCGCCGTGTACCGCTCGAACTGCGCGGCCCCGTCCCCCTCGTCGAGGATCAGGCACCCGACCCGCCGCTCACCGCCCAGCTCCCGCAGGAACGGTTCGTACACCTCGGCGTGGTCCCAGCCCCCACCGATGAGAAAGACCCGACTGCCCATACCCTCCCCTTCGCTCCGTGCCGATCCGTCTCGGCATGAGGGGCGAATTTACGGGGAGGGACCGGGAGCCGTCGCCCGAATTAGCGTCCGGCGTCCGGCTTCTCTCAGGCTCGCGCGACCCCGACCGGGCAGGACACGCCGGTGCCGCCCAGACCGCAGTAGCCTGCGGGGTTCTTGTCGAGGTACTGCTGGTGGTACGCCTCGGCGGGGTGGAAGGGGCGGCCCTCGGCCGGGAGGATCTCCGTGGTGATCGTGCCGTAGCCGGAGGAGGTCAGGACCTTCTGGTAGGTCTCGCGGGAGGCCTGTGCCGTGGCCGCCTGCTCCGGGCTGTGGGTGTAGATCGCCGAGCGGTACTGGGTGCCCACGTCATTGCCCTGACGGAAGCCCTGTGTCGGGTCGTGGGACTCCCAGAAGGTCTTGAGCAGACGGTCGTAGGAGATCTGCCGCGGGTCGTAGACCACACGGACCGCCTCCGTGTGGCCGGTCAGGCCCGAGCAGACCTCCTCGTACGTCGGGTTCTCGGTGTACCCGCCCTGGTAGCCGACCAGAGTCGTGTACACGCCCGCCGGGAGCTTCCAGAACGTGCGCTCCGCGCCCCAGAAACAGCCGAGGCCGAAGTCGGCGACCTCCAGGCCCTCCGGGTACGGGCCGAGGAGCGGGGTGCCGAGGACGGTGTGCCGGTCGGGAACCTCGTAGGCGAGTGCGGGGCGGCCCGTGAGCGCCTGCTCGGGGGTGGGCAGCCGGGGCGTGCGGCCGAAGAGCATGGGGTCTCCCTGTCGGTCTGGGGTGGGGTGCCGGCGGCCTTGCCTGCCGGCACCGTCGAGAACGTCCGGGGGACCCGCCGCATTCCGGTCAGGCGGGCGCCGGCGCGGCCTCCCGCACCGCCTGCACCACGGTGTTGCGGACCCGGCAGTAGTGCCCGGCCATGTCACCCCGGTAGCGCCACGGCAGCGCGTTGACATGGCCGTCCACCAGCTTGAACTGCTCCAGCGCCGCCTCGTTGCGATCCTGGAGGTGCAGGTAGAACGCCAGCAGGTGCCGCAGCTCCGGCAACCGCGGGTGGGACGGGTCCGCCGCCGCGGCGTCCTGGAGCGCCGCCTCGACCCGGGCCAGCATCTCGGGCGTGTTGTCGGCCGCGGTGTCCTCCGACCCGTCGTGCTCGAAGTGCGCGATGAGCGGCAGCGCCGTCAGCAGGCTGCCGAGCGGCGCGTCGGCGGCGGCCCGCTCGGCGAACTCGAAGGCCAGCCGCTCCGAGCCGCGCCACTTCGCGCACCAGTACTGGAGCGCCGAGAAATGGGCCTCGTAGTGGTGCGGGGCGCGGGCGGATATCTCCGCCCACAACTTGTCCATCTCGGCGTTCGGATAGCCGAGGCCCAGCGCCACCCATATCTCGGCGACGTGCGGCGTCGGGTCGTCCGGGTTCAGCGCCGCCGCCCGGGCGATCTCCTCGCGGGCGGAGACCAGCGTGCGGTGGAAGCCCTCGGCCTGCTCCCGGGTCGTGTACTGGGCCGTCTTCGCACCGCGCAGCTTCCAGGCGAGGATCACCGTGCTGCGCGCCCGGACGACGGCGGCGTCGGGGTCGTCGCGCCGCTCGGCCTCCCACGCCAGCAGCCACCCGTCCTCCTCGGCCGCGCGGTCCGCCAGCAGGTACGCGAGCGCCGACCGGCGCTCCCAGTCCCGGCCGATCGCCGCGAGCAGGTCGGCGGCCGGACGCCAGTCGTCACCGCGCACCGCGGTGAGTGCGGCGGTCCACTCCGCCGGCAGGGGCGCGGCGAAGTCGGTGTTCTGCCGCTCGGCGGGCAGCAGCCCGAGCTTCTCCGCGGCCCGCGCGGCTTCCGCGGCCTCCGCGTCGTCGTCCGGGCTAGGGTGGAACAGCTCCTTCAGGAACACCCAGGCCAGCCACAGCACGAAGATCAGTGTGGGCACGGCCAGGATGCCCAGGATCCAGAAGAGGACGGTCATCGGGGGTCGGTCCGTTCGTTTCGGGAGGTACGGCGGTGGTGGGGCGGTGCGGGCCTGCCGGAGAGTCGGCAGGCCCGCGGCCCGTCAGGCGTTCTGGGTCGCCGGAGGCAGGAGCGCCCGCAGCCGGGTGGTGTCGGGGTGGTCGGCGAGCGCCGCCTCGACGGCCGCCTCCAGCGCCGCCTCCGGGCCGTCGTCCTCCGTCTCCGAGCCCCAGCCGGGCAGTCGCACCGTCGCCGGGCGGGACCAGGAGAACTCCCAGTGCAGCAGCGAACGGGAGCTGAACTCGGCCAGCACCATGGTGCGCAGCGAGCGGCGCAGCACGGGCCGTGCGAACTCGCGGAACGCCCGCCCCTTCGCGGCGGACGCCTCCTCCGACAGCGGCAGCTGCTCGGCCACCCGCCACAGCCGGCCGTCGTCGATGACGTCCAGCAGCGCGGACAGCGTCGCCGACTGCCCGGTGTACTGGGTCAGCGCCCGGTGCAGCGGGGTCTGCGCCGCCGACAGGCCCGTGGCCATCGAGGCGTCCAGCAGATCCTGCCAGCCGGCCGCGCGCGGGTAGCGGAGCAGCTCGTCGGCGAGGACGGCGTCCTCCAGGGCGGCCTGAGTGCGCGCCGGGTCGGTCAGCAGGGCCAGCGCCGCCCCCTTGGCCTCGTCGGCGCGGCCGTCGGCGGGCAGCGCTTCGATCCGGCGCACGCGCTCGGCGATCGGCGGGTGCGAGTCGTACGGCCCGGCCGGCTCCTCCGGCAGCTCCGAGCGGAGCCCCGCCAGCTCCAGTTCACGGGCCGTCAGCAGCCGGCCGAAGCCGCCGAAGAACTCGCCGCGCGGCGGCAGCAGCCGGGCCTGCAGCCCGAGGGTGGCGTAGGACTCCAGGTAGAAGTCGTGGGAGGCGGACAGGACCGGGATCTCGCGCAGCGCCGACGCGGTCGCGTCACGTCCGGCGATCCGGGCGGCGGTCAGGTCGGCGGCGAACTCCTGGCCGCGCGCGGTGGAGAGGGAGGCGCGCAGGTAGAGCTTGCCGTACGCGGTGTAGATCTTCGCCATCGTCCGGTACGTCGCTCCGACGCCGGTCGTGTCGATCCGCTTGGCGTTCTTGCCCTTGGCGATCCGCTTGGCGGACGCGCGTTCCTGCCGGGCCCGGTCGGCGGCGACCTTGTCGTCCGCCTTCTCGTGGAACTGGCCGATGACCCGGCCGATCTGTACGCGCCCGCGCACGACGAGCGCGGAGAGCCGGGTGTCCCCGCCGGTGAAGTGCCCGAATTCATGGGCGAGTACGGACCGCAGCTGAGCCTCGGTCAGGCCGGTCAGCAGCGGGACGCCGAGGTAGAGCCGGCGCGGGCCGGGGAACAGGCCGAGCAGCCGCGGGTTCTCGCTGACGGCCGCGTTGACCTCGCCGGTGAGCAGGATCCGGTCGGGCGCGCGGGTGCCGGCCGCCGTGGCCAACTCCCGGACCAGTGCCCACAGCCGGGGCTCGTCGGCCTCGGTGACCGGGATGCCGTGCCCGTCCTCACCTTTCGGGGTGCGCAGCATCAGCATGCCGCGGACGACGGGGATGGCCAGCAGTACCGTGACGAAGCCGACCTTCGCCGTGAGCGGGCCGTGTCCCCAGCTGAACACGAGGACGTCGATGCCGATCAGCGCGGCGAGCAGGACGAGGCTCAGCAGATAGAAGCCGAGCAGCAGGACGAGGGCGCGCAGCGCGCGCAGAGTTGCGCCCATCGGGCAGATCCCCCCACAGGACCTCGGAAAAGGGACATGACGGAGCGCCGGGCCGGCGGTGCGCCGGTCGGTCGCGGGCGGTGCTTGGCGGTTTTGCGGTGGTGCGGTGGTGCTTTGGCGGTACTCGTGGTGCCGGAGGTGCTTGTTGGTGCCGGTGGTGCGGTGTGGGGGGATGCGGAGTATGCCCTACCGCAGGTCAGAAGGGCAATGCGGTTGGTGCGGAAGGGAAGGAGGGTGGTCCCGGGCAGGGGCCCGGGCGGGCCGCGTCAGCCGGGGAGGCTGGCCGGGTTGCCGCCGTTGGCCTCGTAACCGGCCACCGCCAGCGCGCGGTGCAGGGCGAACTCGGCGGCCGGATCGGTGAACAGGGTCCACGGCAGCGCGCCGACGTGACCGTCGATGTGTATGAGCTGCTGCATGGCCTCCGACCAGCGTTCGGCGCGGACCAGGAAGAAGAGCAGCAGATGCCGGACGTGCGGCAGCGTCGGGTCGTCGGGGTCGGCCGCGTGCACCGCGTGCAGGGCGCCGTGGATCGCCTTGGTGACGACCTCGCTCTGGTAGAAGCTCGCGACCAGGTTCACCTCCGGCAGGTGCTCGAACACCGCGAACAGCGGCAGCGCGGCGAGCAGCGAACCCTCCGGGGCGCGGGCCGCGGCGGCCTCCGCGAAGGAGTACGCCTGCTCGCGCGAGCCGTGCCACTTCTCGCACCAGTAGTGCAGCGCGGCCAGGTGCGCGCCCATGTGATGCGGGGCGCGGTCGAGGATCTTCAGCCACAGCTGGTCGAACTCGGCCTGCTCATAGGCCAGTCCGCGCGCGATGGAGAGCTCTGCCACGTAGGGCACCGGGTCACCGGGCGCCAGCAGGGCCGCCTGCGCACAGGCATCCCGCGCCTCCTCCATGATGATCCGGAAGTCGTCCGTGCCCGGAGTCGACGTCCGCCATGCCTGCTGCACCAGGAACTCCGCGTGGACGGCGGCGCCGCCCGCGTCCTTGGGCTGCTCGGCCCGCCACACCCGCAGCCACTGGCCGCCCGGCGTCTCGTGCACCCCGCCGGGCCGCTGCTTCAACTCCAGCGCGGCGGCACCGGCGAAGGCCTGCACCCGCTGCCAGCGCCGCTCGCCCTCGGCCTCGGTGCCGGCCAGCAGCTGGGCGGCGGCCCGGTAGTCCTGGGTGCGCTGCACCAGCTCCAGGACCTGGAGCAGGTCCTCGTCCGGGCCGGGCAGGCGCACGTCCAGCTCCTCCTGGCGCACGAAGCCGTAGGCCGCCGGGTCGGCGGCGTCCGGGTGTCCCGGCGGGACCTGCTCGATCGCCCCGCGCCTGCGCCGTATGACCGGGAGCAGCACGAAGCTGAGCAGGAGCAGCGCCATCAGCAGCCAGAGAATCGACATGCCTCAAGCGAACCAGACGCCGACGACAATTGGCGAACCCCACCGCCGGGCTGTGGAAAACCCCGGACAGGGACATGACAGCCGAACGCCTCGGCGGCATGAGGCACAGCGGGTCGGAGGGTGGGACCTCATGGCGGGCGTCACGATCCCGTCGGGCGCATTACGCTCGGTGCACATGAGCGACAGGCACATCAGTCAGCACTTCGAGACCCTCGCGATCCACGCGGGCAACACCGCGGATCCCCTCACCGGCGCGGTCGTCCCGCCGATCTACCAGGTCTCGACCTACAAGCAGGACGGCGTCGGCGGGCTCCGCGGCGGCTACGAGTACAGCCGTAGCGCCAACCCGACCCGGACCGCCCTGGAGGAGAACCTCGCCGCGCTGGAGGGCGGCCGCCGCGGCCTCGCCTTCGCGTCCGGCCTGGCGGCCGAGGACACCCTGCTGCGCACGCTCCTCACCCCCGGCGACCACGTGGTGATCCCGAACGACGCCTACGGCGGCACCTTCCGGCTCTTCGCCAAGGTCGCCACCCGCTGGGGGGTGGAGTGGTCGGTCGCCGACACCAGCGACCCGGCCGCCGTACGGGCCGCGATCACGCCGAAGACCAAGGCCGTCTGGGTGGAGACCCCCTCCAACCCCCTGCTCGGTATCACCGACATCGCCGCCGTCGCCCAGGTCGCCCACGACGCGGGCGCGAAGCTCGTCGTCGACAACACCTTCGCCACCCCCTACCTCCAGCAGCCACTCTCGCTCGGCGCCGATGTCGTCGTGCACTCCCTGACCAAGTACATGGGCGGCCACTCCGACGTGGTCGGCGGCGCGCTGATCGTGTCGGACCCGGCGCTCGGCGAGGAGCTGGCCTACCACCAGAACGCGATGGGCGCCGTCGCCGGCCCCTTCGACTCCTGGCTGGTGCTGCGCGGCACCAAGACCCTCGCGGTGCGCATGGACCGGCACAGCGAGAACGCCACGAGGATCGCCGACATGCTGTCCCGGCACGCGCGCGTGACGAGCGTGCTCTACCCGGGGCTGCCCGAGCACCCCGGCCACGAGGTCGCCGCCAAGCAGATGAAGGCGTTCGGCGGCATGGTGTCGTTCCGGGTCGAGGGCGGCGAGCAGGCCGCGGTCGACGTGTGCAACCGGGCCCAGGTGTTCACCCTCGGCGAGTCCCTCGGCGGAGTCGAGTCCCTCATCGAGCACCCCGGCCGGATGACGCACGCCTCCGCGGCCGGTTCCGCGCTGGAGGTCCCGGCCGACCTGGTGCGCCTGTCGGTCGGCATCGAGAACGTCGACGACCTGCTGGAGGACCTGCGGCAGGCGCTCGGCAAGTAGCGGGGGTCACCAGCCGGTGAGCGGTGGGGTCGTCTGCGAGGGCGGCTCCACCCAGGGGTGGGCGTCGGCCGCCCACACGGCGAACGCGACGGCGGCGACGCAGGCCAGCAGCCACAGGATGCGGCGGAGGAGCCGCCGCTGCCGCAGCAGACGTTCCCCATGGCGCACCGCGTCCCCGTACAGCTCCGGCGGCACCGGCGCGCCGCCCCGCTCCATGATCCGCCGCACGGCGGCTTCCCGCTCGTCCCGTTTCACGACGGCCTCCCGCCGCCGGACCGGCGCTTCCGCGAGAAGGGGCCGCCCGGAGGGCGGTGGTACGAGGGGACGCGGCGTACGAGGCCGTCGGCGCGGCTCATGACGGGGCCGCCTCGGTGTTCGCCGCGCGGAGGGCGGCCGGGCGGGCGGGGTGCAGCACATCGGCCGTCGCGCGGTCGCAGAGGGTGTGGACGCGTTCCGCGGGCAGGCCGAGCAGGGCCGCCGTCTGCTCCTCTGCCACACCCTCGTAGAACCGCAGGACGAGGACCAGCCGCTTCTGCGGGGTGAGCGCGGCGAGCGGACTGCGCGGATCCGGCCTGGTGCGGCCGAAGGCGCCGTACCGGTGCCAGGTGGTGCGCGCGAAGCGGGTGGCGAGGTACTGGCGGGCGCAGTCGTACGGGTCCTCGCCGCGCAGCCTGTCCCAGCGGGCGTAGGTGTGGGCGAGCGCGCCTGTCAGCAGGCGCCGCGCGCGCGGGTTGGCGTCCGGCGCCTCCGCGGTGAGCAGCATGGCGGTGTGCAGCAGGCGCCCGGCCGCGCCCGCGACGAACGCCTCGAACTCCCGGGCCCGGCGGGCATCACGGGTCACTTGCCGATCTCCCACCGCGCCTCCCTCCGACGGGGTCCCGCCCCGGCCCGGCCGGAGCCGGTCCGGGCGAACCCCTCTGCGGACCCGGTCTCATATCAGGCCAGTGGCGGGCCGGGGTCAAGACCCGGGAGCCCCTGCTGTGCGGTGCGCGGTCAGGAGGCCGGGGGCTGCTCCGCCGCCGGAACGCCCTGCACCGTCATCCGCGCGGAGAGCGCGTGGTTGAAGCGGGTGAGGAGCGCGCAGAACTGCTCGCGCTCCTCCGGCGCCCAGTCGTGTGTCAGCTCGGCCATGAGCTGACGCCGGGACGAGCGCACCTCCTCCAGCCGCGCGGCGCCGCGCGGCGAGAGCTGGAGCACCACCGCGCGCCCGTCCTCCGGGTGCGAGGTGCGCTTGACGAGTCCGGTGTCGACCAGGGGCGCCACCTGCCGGGTGACCGTGGAGGAGTCGATGCCCATGCTCGCGGCGAGTGCCTTGACGCCCATCGGGCCTTCGTTGTCGAGCCGGTTGAGCAGCAAGTACGCGGCGCGGTCCATGGAGTTGCGCACCTGGCCGACCCCGCCGAGCCGCGTCTGTTCGGCACGGCGGGCGAACACCGCCACCTCGTGCTGGAGGGTGTCGAGAAGACCGGTGTCACCGACGGTCGTCATGTCCATCGACATTTCAGGTGTTGTGGGCATGGCCGGAGGCTCGCTTCATGAAGGGCTGCTGGGTTGGGGGACAGGGTACGCGGCCCGGCGCCGAGCCGTACCAGCGCTGCACGAACCGGTCTCGCTGCTTGGTCACACCCGCCCTGCGCGAACGTGAACTGCGATGCTGGAGTCATGAGCTACCGCACGGCTGACTCCTTGCGCTCCGTGACCCTCGACGATGTGCGCGGCGCCCAGAAGATGCTCTCGGGGGTGGCCCGGGTGACCGCGATGGAGGGCAGCCGGCACCTGTCCCAGCTGGTCGGCGCCCCCGTGCACCTGAAGTGCGAGAACCTCCAGCGGACCGGCTCGTTCAAGCTGCGCGGCGCCTATGTGCGGATCGCCGGGCTGCTGCCGGAGGAGCGGGCGGCCGGCGTGGTGGCCGCGAGCGCCGGCAACCACGCGCAGGGCGTCGCGCTGGCCTCCTCCCTGCTCGGTGTGCACGCGACGGTGTTCATGCCCAAGGGCGCGCCGCTGCCGAAGATCAGCGCGACCCGGGACTACGGCGCCGAGGTGCGCCTGCACGGCCAGGTGGTCGACGAGACGCTGGCCGCCGCCCAGGAGTACGCCGCCGAGACCGGCGCCGTGTTCATCCACCCCTTCGACCACCCGGACGTGATCGCCGGCCAGGGCACGGTCGGCCTGGAGATCCTGGAGCAGTGCCCGGAGGTCCGCACGATCGCCGTCGGCATGGGCGGCGGCGGGCTCGCGGCGGGCATCGCGGTGGGGGTGAAGGCGCTGCGGCCGGACGTGCGGATCGTCGGCGTGCAGGCGGAGGGAGCCGCTTGCTACCCGCCCTCGCTGGCGGCCGGGCACCCGGTGTCGTTGCTGAACCCGGCGACGATGGCGGACGGCATCAAGGTGGGACGGCCCGGCGTGGTGCCGTTCGGGATCGTCGACGAGCTGGTCGACGAGGTGCGCACGGTCAGCGAGGACCAGTTGTCGGCGGCGCTGCTGCTCTGCCTGGAGCGGGCCAAGCTGGTCGTGGAGCCGGCCGGGGCGAGCCCGGTGGCGGCGCTGCTGGCCGCGCCGGACGCCTTCGACGGCCCGGTCGTCGCGGTGCTCTCCGGCGGCAACGTCGACCCGGTGCTGATGCAGCGGGTGCTGCGGCACGGCATGGCCGCGCAGGGCCGTTACCTGGCCGTCCGGCTGCGGCTGACGGACCGGCCGGGCGCGCTCGCCACGCTGCTCGGGGTGCTGTCGGCGCTCGACGTCAACGTCCTCGACGTCAGCCACGTCCGCACCGGTCCCCGGCTCGGTCTGACGGAGGCCGACGTGGAGCTGCACCTGGAGACGAAGGGCCCGGCGCACTGCGCCGAGGTCGGCCGGGCCCTGCGGGACGCCGGCTACACCGTCATGGCCTGACCCGCGGCGGCCATCCAGGGCCGCCACCCGTTCGAGCGAAGTCTCTTGAGAGACGCGATACATCGCGTTATGGTGTCTCGTGTGGTCGCCGACCGGCCTGCCCGCAGGTGCACGGGACCCGTGCGCACCGGCGTCCGCATCCGCGAAAACCACGGGCAGGGCCGGGTGAACATACCTAGCCTTTGCGAAGAATCCGTCCCCGAAATCCCCGACGACGTGGAGACACATATGCCAGGTGCCATCTATGCCGAAGGCCTGGTGAAGACCTTCGGTGACGTCAAGGCACTGGACGGCGTCGACCTCGATGTGCCCGAGGGCACGGTCCTCGGCCTCCTCGGGCCGAACGGCGCCGGCAAGACGACGGCCGTCCGTTGCCTGACGACCCTGCTGCGCCCCGACAGCGGCAAGGCGGTGGTCGCCGGCGTGGACGTGCTGCGGCACCCCGACGCCGTGCGCCGCTCCATCGGCCTGTCCGGCCAGTTCGCGGCGGTCGACGAGTACCTGACCGGCCGGGAGAACCTGCAGATGGTCGGGCAGCTGTACCAGATGCGGGCGAAGGCGGCCAAGGCGCGCGCGACGGAACTGCTGGAGCAGTTCCACCTCGCGGACGCCGCCGACCGCCCCGCCAAGACCTACTCCGGAGGCATGCGCCGCCGGTTGGACCTCGCCGCGGCCCTCGTGGTCTCGCCGCCGGTGATGTTCATGGACGAACCGACGACGGGCCTCGACCCGCGCAACCGCCAGCAGCTGTGGGAGGTCATCAAACAGCTCGTCTCCGGTGGTACGACGCTGCTGCTCACCACGCAGTACCTGGAAGAGGCCGACCACCTGGCCCACGACATCGCGGTCGTCGACCACGGCCGGGTCATCGCCAAGGGCACCTCCGACCAGCTCAAGGCCCGCACCGGCGGCGAGCGCGTCGAGGTCGTGGTGCACGAGCGGGAGGAGATGGCCGCCGCCGCGGAGGTGCTGCGCGGCTTCGGCAAGGGCGAGACCACGGTCGAGGAGCACACCCGCAAGCTCACGGTGCCCGTCACCGGCGGCGCCAAGCTGCTCGCCGAGGTCATCCGGGAGCTGGACTCGCGCGGGATCGAGATGGACGACGTCGGGCTGCGCCGCCCCACCCTCGACGACGTCTTCCTGTCCCTGACCGGACACGCGGCGGAGAGCGCCGAGCAGGACGAGCGCAACGGCAAGGAGGCCGTGAAATGAGTGCCGTCACCGAGACCGCGCCCGTCGCGGCGCCCGGCAACCCCGTGGGCAGATCCGTCCGGGACTCCCTGGTCATCGCCCGCCGGAACCTGATCCGCATGGGCCGGATCCCTGAGATGCTGATCTTCGGGCTGATCCAGCCCATCATGTTCGTGGTGCTGTTCACCTACGTGTTCGGCGGCTCGATCCAGGTCGGCTCGTCCAACTCCACGCAGGCCTACCGCGAGTTCCTGATGGCCGGCATCTTCGCCCAGACCGTCACGTTCGCCACGGCGGGCGCCGGCGCGGGCATCGCCGACGACATGCACAAGGGCCTCATCGACCGGTTCCGCTCCCTGCCCATGGCGCGCGGCGCAGTGCTGACCGGGCGCACCCTCGCCGACCTGGTCCAGACGGCGCTGACCCTGCTCGTCCTCGCGGTCGTCGCCGTGCTGGTCGGCTGGCGCACGCACGAGAACCTGGGCAAGGTGCTCGCCGGATTCGCCCTGTTCCTGCTGCTCGGATACGCGTTCTCATGGATCGGCGCGCTCATCGGCCTGTCCGTGCGCACCCCGGAGGCGGCGACCTCGGGCGGCCTGATCTGGCTGTTTCCGCTGACGTTCATCTCGAACGCGTTCGTGGACGCCAACCAGATGCCGGCCTTCCTGCGGCACATAGCGGAGTGGAACCCGTTCAGCGCCACCGTGCAGGCCTGCCGCGAGCTGTTCGGCAACCTCCCCCCGGGCTTCCGGACACCGGACGCCTGGCCCATGCAGCACCCGGTCCTGGCCTCGCTGATCTGGTCGGTCGTGATCATTCTGGTCTTCCGCACCCTCGCGGTGCGCAAGTACCGCTCCGCGACCGCCTGACAGCACGACGGCGGCGGACACGGGCCCGTGCGACGGACCCGGGGCAAGACAAGGCCCCCGGCGACCCTGAGGGCGCCGGGGGCCGGAAGTCAACCAGGGGGCCGGGATCAGCCGGTGTACGGCTCGGCCTTCAGGATCCGGACCGAGGCCTTCTTGCCGTTCGGCAGCTCGTACTCCGCGTCCTCGCCGACCTTGTGGCCGATGACGCCCGCGCCGAGCGGGGACTGCGGCGAGTAGGTCTCGATCTCGGCGCTCGCGTACTCGCGCGAGGCGAGCAGGAACGTCAGCGTGTCGTCCTCGTCACCGTCGAAGGCGATCGTGACGACCATGCCGGGCGCGACAACGCCGTCCGCGGCGGGCGGCTCGCCGACCTTGGCGTTCTCAAGGAGCTGGGTCAGCTGGCGCACACGCAGCTCCTGCTTGCCCTGCTCCTCCTTGGCCGCGTGGTACCCGCCGTTCTCGCGCAGGTCGCCCTCCTCGCGCGCGGCCGCGATCTTGGCGGCGATCTCCGTGCGCGCAGGACCAGTAAGGTACTCAAGCTCGTCCTTGAGCTTGTTGTACGCCTCCTGGGTCAGCCAGGTGACGTTCTCGCTGGTCTGGGTCACAGGGTGCTCCTCGTCGGTACTGGGAATACAAAGCATCGCCCTACCCAGAAGAATGTTCCCTCATGGATGGGCGAAACCACGAGCCTAACAATTCAACGCCGGAAGGGGGAGGACATAAGCCATCAGAATGACATCAACGCAGGTCAGGGCCTACGCATTCCGGGTGAACCCGGAGCGTGCCCGCGCGTGTCCGCAGGGTGTCAGTCGGCGTGGCAGCCCAGCAGCTCGGCCGTCGTCCCCTGCGCCGTCGTACGGAGCGTGACGACCTTGTCGATCCGGGTGGCCGACCCGGAGAAGCGGAAGTCCGCGCGGCCCACCTCGGCGCCGTCGGCCGACTGGGAGCGCAGGGTGCAGTAGCCGGTGGAGCCGGCGTCCTTGCGGACCTCCAGATGCACCTGGACCGCGTCGTCGGAGGCCTGGAAGGTGATGACCTCGGCGCTGATCTCGTTCTGCGCGACGTAGTGGTAGGCGAAGTAGCCGATCAGTGCGAGCAGGGCCGTGCCCAGCACCGAACCGGCGATCCTGAGCTTGCGGTCGGCGCGCTGATCCGAGGAACGGCCGTAGCGGCCCTCGGGCAGCTGCGTGCTCGCGGTACTCATGATCGTCCTCTCCGCGGAATTATTCGCCCCCCGATTCGGTCACTATAGAAGCCGCCGATCGCGCCGCAGACGCGGGGCGCCGACTTACCGAGGATTGAGTCTTGACTGACCAGCTACGACTGATGGCCGTTCACGCGCACCCCGACGACGAGTCGAGCAAGGGCGCGGCCACCATGGCGAAGTACGTGTCCGAGGGGGTGGACGTGCTGGTGGTGACCTGCACCGGCGGAGAGCGCGGGTCCATCCTCAATCCGAAGCTCCAGGGCGACGCCTACATCGAGGAGCACATCCACGAGGTGCGCCGCAAGGAGATGGACGAGGCCCGGGAGATCCTCGGCGTCAAGCAGGAGTGGCTCGGCTTCGTCGACTCCGGTCTGCCGGAGGGCGACCCGCTGCCGCCGCTGCCCCAGGGCTGCTTCGCCCTGGAGGACGTCGACAAGGCGGCCGGTGAGCTGGTGAAGCAGATCCGTTCCTTCCGCCCGCAGGTGATCACCACCTACGACGAGAACGGCGGCTACCCGCACCCCGACCACATCATGACCCACAAGATCTCCATGGTGGCGTTCGAGGGCGCGGCGGACACCGAGAAGTACCCCGAGACCGAGTTCGGCCCCGCCTACCAGCCGCTGAAGCTCTACTACAACCAGGGCTTCAACCGTCCCCGCACCGAGGCGCTGCACCAGGCTATGCTCGACCGCGGCCTGGAGTCGCCGTACGGGGAGTGGCTCAAGCGGTGGAACGAGATGGAGCGCACCGAGCGCACCCTGACCACGCACATCCCGTGCGCGGACTTCTTCGAGATCCGCGACAAGGCGCTGATCGCCCACGCCACGCAGATCGATCCGGACGGCGGCTGGTTCAAGGTGCCGCTGGAGCTCCAGAAGGAGGTCTGGCCGACGGAGGAGTACGAGCTGGCGAAGTCTCTCGTCGATACCTCCCTCCCCGAGGACGACCTCTTCGCGGGCATCCGGGACAATGCCTGACATGAGCGCAAGCGTGAGCCTGGCAGTGACGCATCTCGTCCCCCTCGCCAAGGAGGTGGACGAGAACAAGGTCACCCCCGGCGTCCTCGGCTTCATCGTCTTCGCGGTGATGGCCGTGGCCGTGTGGGGCCTGATGAAGTCGATGAACAAGCACATGCAGAAGGTCGACTTCAAGGAGTCCCCGGACGCCGACGCGGACAAGAGCCGCGAACCGGCCGACTCCACGGCCCAGCAGCGCTGACCCGCCCGGGTCAGCGTCCCTCCGGCACCGCCACCCCCATCACCTCCCGGGCGTGGCGGTCCGGAGTCATGCGCAGCCGCCAGGCCTGCCAGCCGTCCTCCAGCCGGACACCCCGCTCCAGCAGCAGGGCGTACGCCGGGACGTAGTCCTCCAGCTTCCCGTCCCGCAGCGGATGCGAGGCGCGGGTCAGCTGGGCCAGCTCCTCCTGGGCGACGGCCGTGCCCACTTCCACCCCGCCCGGCGCCGCGTACGGCAGCAGGGTGCAGCGCAGGAAGCGGGCCCAGTCCTCGCCGCGCCGGTCGCCGTAGGAGGTGAACAGGGTGAGCGCCTCGTCGCACAGCGCCAGCGCCTGCTGCGTCCGCGCGTTGCCCGCGTCCACCACCGCCAGCTCCAGGCAGGTCCACGCCTCGCCGTGGGCGACGCCGATCCGCTGGAAGTCGGCGCGCGCGTCCACCAGGAGCTGACGGGCGAAACCCGAGTTGCGCAGCGAGCCGGTCTGCGCGGCCCGCTGGTCCCGGGTCGCCCGCGCCGAGTGGTGCCGGGCGCAGGCCAGGCCGTACACGTCCCGTATCCGGGAGAACATCGTCCGGGACCGCTCCAGGTCGCGCACCGCCTGGTCCAGCTCGCCGGTCTCCTCCAGCGCCTGCCCCAGGTAGTACAGCGTCCACGCCTCGCCGCGCGCGTCCTCGTTCTCGCGGTGCCGGGGCACCGCCTGGCGCAGGCTCTCCACGGCCGCGGAGGCGTCACCGGCCACCAGCCGCGCCCGGGCCAGCTGGGTCAGCGCCCACGCCTCGCCGCGGGCGTCCTGCGTCCTGCCGTACCGCTCCAGGGCCGCCCGCAGCTCCGTCTCCGCGCGCGGTACGTCCCCCAGCCGCAGGGTGAGCTGGCCGAGCTGGAAGTACGCCCAGGCCTCGCCGTGCACCGAGCCGCCCTCGCGGTGCAGGACCAGGGAGCGGGTGAGCAGGTCCAGGGCCTCCGCCGGCCGGGCCCGGTCCCGCTGGACGGCCGCCAGCGCGTGCATCGTCCACGCCCGGTCCGTCGCCAGCTCCGGCGCGGCCTGCAGATCCAGGGCCTCCTGGAGCCTGGCCGCCGCCTCGATGAGGTTGCCCTGGTGGTGCAGCGTGATCCCCAGTGAGGTCAGGGCGCGGGCCGCCCCCGCCTCGTGGTGGGCCTCCCGGTACAGGTCCACGACCGAGGTCAGCGTGGTCCGTGCCTTGTCCAGCTCACCGAGCTGCCGGGCCGCGATGCCGGTACGCCACTGCACCGAGCGCACCAGCAGCCCCTGGTCCACCGACTGCGCCAGCTCGCTGATCTCACCGAGCCGGTACAGGTCGCCGCGCAGCAGGCAGTAGTCGCACAGCGCGCCCAGCAGGTTCAGCACGGCCGCCTGGTCCACGCCCTCCGCGTGCCGCAGGGCCGCCGTGATGAAGCTGGACTCGTCGTCCAGCCAGCGCAGCGCCTCGTCGAGCGAGGGGAAGCCGTGCGAGCCGAACTGGTTCGACCTCGTCGACATGTTCCCGTCGACCAGGCGCAGCACCGAGTCGGCCAGCTCCGCGTAGTTCACGATCAGCCGCTCCTGCGCCGCCGCCCGCTCGGCCGGGTCCTCCTCGTCCAGCAGCCGGGCGTGCGCGAAGGCCCGCACCAGGTCGTGCAGCCGGTAGCGGCTGCCGCGGACATGGTCGATCAGGCCCGCCCGGGCGAGCTCCACCAGATGCCGGGTCGCCTCGGCCTCGTCGGTGGCCAGCAGCGAGGCCGCCGCCGCCGCGCCCAGCGAGGCCCGGCCCGCCAGGGCGAGCCGGCGCAGCAGCCGGCGGGTGGGCTCCGGCTGGTCGGTGTAACGCAGCCACAGCGCCCGCTCCACCGGCTCCACCGGACCGTACGCGCCCAGGTCCGCGGCCAGCTGCCGGGGTGAGCGCGGGCCCAGCGCCGAGCCAGCGACCCGCAGCGCCAGCGGCAGCCCGCCGCACAGCTCGCGGACCCGGTCGGCGGCGTCGGCGTCGTACGGCCCCGACGCGTCCTCGGCCGCCGCGCTCAGCAGCTCCTCGGCGCCCGCCGCGTCCAGCGCCCGCACCGGCAGCTCGTGCACCCAGGCGCCCAGCTCCGCGGGCAGGTCGAGGGGGGTCCGGCTGGTCACCAGCACCAGGCTGTCGGACCGCTCCGGTACCAGGGCGCGCACCTGCTCCGGATCCGAGGCGTCGTCCAGCACGATCGTCACCGGCAGTCCGGTCAGATGTCGGTGGTACAGCTCGGCGAGCCGCTTGACCTGCTGGTCGGGGGAGGACCGCTCCCGGAACAGCAGCTGCTCGCGGGGCGCGCCAAGCCGGTTGAGCAGGTGCAGCAGGGCGTCCCGGGTGGACAGTGGCGCCTCCTCCCGGTTGTCGCCGCGCAGGTCCACCACCACCGCGCCCCGGAAGTGGTCCCGCAGCTCGTGCGCCGCGCGCACCGCGAGCGTGGTCCGGCCGGAGCCGGGCTCGCCGTGCAGCACCACCAGCGTCGGCCGGGTCTCGGTGGCCGCACGGGCCGCCTGCGCCCACTGTCTGATCCGCCCCAGCTCCGCCCGGCGTCCCGCGAACGGGCCGTCGGCGTCCGGGAGCTGCCCGAAGGACTGCTCCAGCACCGATCGCCTGCGGGCCGCCGCGCTCTTGTCCGCGCCGCGCAGCGCCGGGCCGCCGCCCTTCTTCCTGGCGCCGGTGGAGGCGCTGAGCACCCGCTGCTGGTCGAGGAACGGGCGGATGCCCCGCACCTCCAGCGCGGTCAGCCACTGCAACCGCAGCTGCTCCGGGCCGCCGGGCTGGCCGGCCGCGCCCGCGCGGTGGTGGGCGGCGGGAAGGTGCGCCCCGGCCACCTTCACCACCGTCGCCGCGGCGCCCACCGCGCCCGCGGTGACGCCCGCGCCGAGGGCCGTGCCGGTACCGGTGCCGAGGGCCAGGTCGGCGACGGCGGCGGCGACGGCGGCGACCGCCGCGACGAGCAGGGCCGTTCCGGCGCCTTCGCGCGCGTACCGCTGGCCGAAGGTCAGCCGGCCGGCCTCCGCCTCGTCCAGTGCGCGGGTGTAGGCCTCGTACTCCTCGCCGGCCGCACCCGCCATCGCGTCCAGCGCGCCGCGCGCCCGTGACAGCAGCAGCTGACCGTCGATCCGCCCGCCCGACCGCCGTACCTCCTCCTCCACGGCCCGCACCAGCAGCCGCTCGGCCTCCGCCCGATGACCGTCCCGCATGTCCCGTCCCCCTCCGGCGTCAACTCCGTTGCGTACGAGTGTCCTTCGGGGAAGGCGGCATGGCGAGGGGGTGGCGATCAGCGGGGGTGGTGAGGGTTTCGTGTCGACCGCCTCCCGGCCGATCACGTCCGGGAGCCGCCCCCACGGCGTCGCCACGGCACCCGCCGGTCCGGCGAAACCGGGGGCCGCCGTCCGGGGCTGTCGTACCGCGCGGGGATCGCTGCGGCAGGATGGAGTCATGCCGAATCGACTGGCCCATGAGACGTCCCCGTACCTGCTCCAGCACGCGGACAACCCCGTCGACTGGTGGCCGTGGTCCGGCGAGGCCTTCGACGAGGCCCGCAGGACCGGCAGGCCCGTCCTGCTGAGCGTCGGGTACAGCAGCTGCCACTGGTGCCATGTGATGGCCCACGAGTCCTTCGAGGACCGGGCCACCGCCGACTACCTCAACGAGCACTTCGTCAGCGTCAAGGTCGACCGCGAGGAGCGGCCGGACGTGGACGCCGTCTACATGGAGGCCGTCCAGGCGGCCACCGGGCACGGCGGCTGGCCCATGACCGTGTTCCTCACCCCGGACGCGGAGCCGTTCTACTTCGGCACCTACTTCCCGCCCGCGCCCCGGCACGGCATGCCCTCCTTCCGGCAGGTGCTGGAGGGCGTCCAGCAGGCCTGGACCACCCGCCGGGACGAGGTCGCCGACGTCGCCGGGAAGATCGTCCGCGATCTCGCCCAGCGGGAGATCGTCCGGCAGGCCGCCGAGGCGCCCGGCGAGCAGGAGCTCGCGCAGGCCCTGCTCGGGCTCACCCGTGAGTACGACCCGCAGCGCGGCGGATTCGGCGGCGCGCCGAAGTTCCCGCCGTCCATGGTGCTGGAGTTCCTGCTCCGCCATCACGCGCGGACCGGTGCCGAGGGCGCGCTCCAGATGGCCCGGGACACCTGTGAGCGGATGGCCAGGGGCGGCATCTACGACCAGCTCGGCGGCGGGTTCGCCCGGTACTCCGTGGACCGCGACTGGGTCGTGCCGCACTTCGAGAAGATGCTGTACGACAACGCCCTGCTCTGCCGGGTGTACACCCACCTGTGGCGGGCCACCGGCTCGGACCTCGCCCGGCGGGTCGCGCTGGACACCGCCCAGTTCCTGCTGCGCGAACTGCGCACCGCCGAGGGCGGATTCGCCTCCGCCCTGGACGCCGACAGCGACGACGGCAGCGGGCGGCACGTCGAGGGGGCGTACTACGTCTGGCGGCCCGATCAGCTGCGTGAGGTCCTCGGGGACGACGCCGACCTCGCCGCCCAGTACTTCGGCGTGACGGATGAGGGCACCTTCGAGCACGGCCAGTCCGTCCTGCAACTCCCGCAGACGGAAGGCGTGTTCGAGGCCGAGAAGATCGCCTCCGTCAAGGACCGGCTCCTCGCCGCCCGGGACCGGCGGCCCGCGCCCGGCCGGGACGACAAGGTCGTCGCCGCCTGGAACGGGCTCGCCATCGCCGCGCTCGCCGAGACCGGCGCCTGCTTCGACCGGCCGGACCTCACCGAGGCCGCCGTCGCCGCCGCCGACCTGCTGGTCCGCGTCCACCTCGACGAACACGGCCGGCTCGCCCGCACCAGCAAGGACGGCCGGGTCGGCCCGAACGCGGGGGTGCTGGAGGACTACGCCGACGTCGCCGAGGGCTTCCTCGCGCTCGCCTCCGTGACCGGCGAGGGCGTCTGGCTCGACTTCGCCGGACTGCTGCTCGACCACGTCCTCGCCCGCTTCACCGACACCGAGAGCGGTGCCCTGTACGACACGGCGTCCGACGCCGAGCAGCTCATCCGCCGGCCCCAGGACCCCACCGACAACGCCGCGCCCTCCGGCTGGACCGCCGCGGCCGGCGCGCTGCTGAGCTACGCCGCCCACACCGGCTCCGAGCCGCACCGGGCCGCCGCCGAGCGGGCGCTGGGGGTCGTGAAGACGCTCGGGCCGCGTGTGCCCCGGTTCATCGGATGGGGGCTGGCCGTCGCCGAGGCGCTGCTCGACGGGCCCCGCGAGGTGGCGGTCGTCGGACCGGCCCCGGACGACGAGCGGACGGCGGCCCTGCACCGTACGGCGCTGCTGAGCACCGCCCCCGGGGCCGTCGTCGCCTGCGGCACCCCGGACAGCGAGGAGTTCCCGCTGCTCACCGGCCGCACCCTCACCGACGGCGCGCCCACCGCCTACGTCTGCCGCGGCTTCGTCTGCGACCTGCCGGTGACGGACCCGGACGCCCTGCGGACGAAGCTGACCGCTCCCTGACAGCCCCGGCCACCGGCCCGGCGCCCCGGCACCGACGCCACCGGGCCCGGCGGGGTGCGATGTGGTCGTCGGTACGGCTGACGTCCGGCCGCGGGGGCGGCGGGACGGGTGCTGGTTCGACCGGGCCCGGCGGTGTGCGGTGCAGCCGTTGGGCCGGGCGTCAGCTCAGTGGGTCCGGTATCGGTTCCACCGGGCCCGGGCCGATCGGTGCCGGCCCGCAGGTGTGGTCGGCGGAGTCGTCGGCGAAGCCCACTGCGGCGCGGACACCGTCGGGCACGGCGGCGGCGATGCGGGTGAGCAGGGCGTGGACGGTGCCGGCTTCCCCGAAGGTCGGCACGACGATCGAGACGTGGGCGGGCGGCGCCGTCACCGGGCCTCCTGGGGCTGCGGGGTCTGCACGGGCAGGTGGGCGCCGACATGGGAGGTCAGCTCCCAGTCGTGCCGCCCGGTGTACTCGCGCCAGACGGCGCGCAGCGCGGCGGCGGCCAGGACGACCGCGTACACCGGCCCGCCGGCGATGAGCTTGACGTACTGCAGGACGCCGATGCGGAAGCCGTACTCCTTGCCGAAGTCGTGCAGCGCGACGGCCTCGAAGACGACCATCGCGGCCATCGGCAGCATGGGCAGCCAGGCGAACAGCGAGAACGGCAGCGGTACGCCGCCGATCAGCGCGGCCAGGATGCCGAGCGGGATCATCACGCCGGTCGCGGCCTGCACGAACGGGGTGCTCAGCGTGTAGCGGGCGAGCAGCCGCTGGCCGACGCCGGGCAGCCGGCGCCACTCGCCCTTGCGCAGCACCTGGAGGAAGCCCTGGTTCCAGCGGGTCCGCTGCTTGTAGAGGGCCTTGAGGGAGTCGGGAGTCTCCTCGCGGGTGACGAGCGCGGAGTGGTAGGCGACGACGACCTTGGCTCCACCGCTGGACAGCCGTACGCCCAGGTCGCAGTCCTCGGCGAGGCAGTCGCCGTCCCAGCCGCCGGTGGCCCGCAGCAGTTCGGAGCGGACGAAGACGGTGTTGCCGCCGAGCGGGATGAAGCCCTTGCGGGCGTGCAGGTGGAGCCGGCTGCGGAACCAGAAGAAGTACTCCAGGCAGTTGCGCAGGCTGTACCAGCTGCTCTGGTAGTTGATCAGCTGGACGCCGCCCTGGACGACGTCGGCGTTCTCGCGCCGGAAGGCGAAGTCGACGTGTTCCAGCAGCTCGGGGTGGACGACGTCCTCGGCGTCGAAGACCCCGATGACCTGGCCGCGGGCGTGCGGCAGCGCGGTGTTGAGGGCGCGCGGCTTGTTCTTCACCTCGTGGGTGTCGACGACCGTGCGGACCTTCTCCGGGTGTTCCCGGGCCAGTTGCCCGGCGATGGCGGCGGTGCCCGGGTCGTCGTGGCCGACGATCACCAGGATCTCGTAGGACGGGTGGTCGATGCGGAGCATCTGCTCGACGGTGTGCCGCAGTACGGCCTCCTCGTGCCGGGCCGGGACCAGCAGCGAGAAGGACAGGCCGGGCTTGCCGTCGGGCTCGGCGAAGGCCGTGGACCGGAGTGTCTCCGGGGTGCGCCAGGCATGGAGCATCCACCACAGCGTGACGCCGGCCGCGACCATCAGGACGACGGAATCGATGAACAGGACAGCGGAGACCACGAATTCCCCCCTTGGTTCCCTGGTCTTCCCGTGCTCGCGCAGCGGAATGCGATCGTCGGGCCCTTCTCAACCCCCCGGTTCCCCCGGGCCCACTTCCCCCGGCCTTCCGGGGTGATTTCCCGCATGATCGCAACACGATCGCGGCGAGCTTTTCAGTGAAGCTAGCAGGTTCACCAATTCCTCGGCAATGTGGCGCCGGCGCACGAGCGGAATCTGGGATTCCTCTCATGTAGGGGGGCGACCTGTGCCATGATGCTCCGGCCTGCCCGGTTTCCAGGGGGTTCGAGGGGGAGGTCCCTGGGTCGAGTCGGGTCATAAGTGGGGGTGGGGGATTCCGCATGGGGACTGCCGTTGTTCTCCGGCCGGAGGCGGATAATTCACAGGGAGACCGGCCCGCGGCGCGTCGCACATTGTTTCGGTCGGATTATTTCTGGGTTGCTCCGGTAATCATCATCGCGCTCGTGCTGCGTGCGCGGGGAATCGGGAAATACCCGTTTCCCAACGACGACGAGGGCACCTATCTCGCGCAGTCCTGGGCCGTCCGGCACGGGGAACTCGCGCACTACACCTACTGGTACGACCATCCGCCGCTGGGCTGGATACAACTCTCGGGCGTCTCCTGGCTGCCCGATCTGCTCCTGCCCGACCTGCCCACGTTCGTCCAGGGCCGCATCGCGATGCTCCCGGTGGCCGCCGTGAGCTGCGTCCTGGTCCACGTCGTCGGCCGCCGCCTCGGCCTGGCCCGGCCCGCCGCCGCGGGCGCGGTCCTGCTGTACGGGCTGTCACCGCTCGCGGTCGTGCTGCACCGGCAGATCTACCTGGACAACTTCGCCGTCCTGTGGGCGCTGGCCGCGTTCGCCTTCGCCCTCTCGCCGCGCCGCGACCTGTGGCACCACGCCGCGGCCGGCATGTCCTTCGCGCTCGCGGTGCTCTCCAAGGAGACCATCGGCGTGCTGCTGCCGGTGCTGCTGGTGGCGATGTGGCAGGGCAGTCACCCCAGCACCCGGAAGTTCTCCCTGGCCGGCTTCTTCTCCGGCTTCGTGCTGACCGGCCTGTTCTATCCGCTGTACGCCCTGCTCAAGGGCGAGCTGCTGCCCGGTGCCGGCCATGTCTCGCTGCTCGGCACGCTGAAGTTCCAGCTCGGCGGGCGGGAGGGCAGCGGCTCCGCCTTCCAAGCGGGCACCGACGCCCACCGGCTGTTCACGGACTGGCTCACCCAGGACCCGTACCTGCTGATCGGGGGCGGCGTCGCCGCGCTGTGCGCGCTGCCGGTGCGGCGGCTGCGGCCCGCCGCCCTCGGCGTCCTGGTGCTCACCCTGGTCGCGCTCCGGCCCGGCGGATACCTGCCGCAGATGTACATCGCGCAGGTGCTGCCCTTCCTGGCGCTGACCCTCGCCGGGCTCGTCCAGGTGCTGGTCGAGCGGCTGCCCGGCCGGCCCCGGCTGCGGTCCGCAGCCGCCCTCGCCGCGCTCCTCGCCGCCGCGGGGGTCGCCGGCCCCGCCTGGTACCACCAGGACCGGCTCGCCACCACCGCCGACGACAACCGCGTCTACCGCGAGGCCGCCCGCTGGCTGCGCGAGACGGACACCGGCGACCGAGCCGAGGTCCGCCTGGTCACCGACGGCGTGCTCTGGCTGGACGCCGTCGACGCCGGATACCGGCCCGGCACCGGCGTCATCTGGCACTACAAGCTGGACCAGGACCCGGCGGTCAGCAAGACCCTGCCGCACGGCTGGAAGGACATCGACTACGTCGTGTCCACGCCCGCCCTGCGCGGCGAGCGCGAGCATCTGCCCACGCTGCGCGCCCTGTTCGCGCACGGCACCCCGGTCGCCACCTTCGGGGAGGGCGGCGGCCGGATCGACATCCTCCGCATCGGCCGCGCCGGCTGATCCGCAGGACCGCCACCGATAGAGGGGGACCTCTGTGCCGTACACCGTCATGCCCTACCGCCCGCCCGGACCGGCCAGAGCCCGGCCGACCCGCACCCGGCTGCTGCTGACCGCGCTGCTGCTGTTCACCGCGGCGCTCGGCCTCGGCCCGCTCGGGACGCAGAGCGCCACCGCCGCGAGCAACCTGGTGAAGAACCCCGGTCTGGAGGTGCTCGACGGGCCGTCCCGGTTCCCGCAGTGCTTCGAGAAGTCGGGCTGGGGGGACAACGACTTCTCCTTCACCGTCACCGACGACGCCCACAGCGGCAGCCGCGCCGTCCGCATCGAGCTGACCCGGCGCGCCGCCGGCGACCGCAAGACGATGATGCTGGAGAACTCCTGCGCCCCGCAGGTCACCCCCGGCCGCCAGTACGACCTGTCGTTCTGGTACCGGTCGAGCACCCCGGACGTGGCGTTCACCCTGTTCCGGCACGACACCACCCAGGGCTGGGTGTACTGGACCGACCTCAGGACCCTGCCCCAGTCGGCCGGCTGGACCCGCACCGAGGTGCGCACCCCGGTCATCCCGCCGAACACCGACCAGATCACCTGGGGCGGCGCCCTGTACGGCGTCGGCACCCTCACCACCGACGACTACGCGATGACCGACGCCACCGTGCCCGCCGCGCCGGACCCCTGCACGACGGGCGGCACCGGGCCGGAGTGCCGGGGCAGGTGGAGCGTGCAGTCCGCCAACTCCCCGGTGCGCGCGATCCACTCGGTGCTGCTGCACACCGGCAAGGTGCTGCTGATCGCCGGTTCCGGCAACGACCGGGGCGCGTTCGCCGCCGGCACCTTCAGGACCAGCCTGTTCGACCCGGCGACCGGTACCTACACCGACATCCCGACCCCGGAGGACTTCTTCTGCGCCGGGCACGTCCAGCTCCCGGACGGCCGGGTGCTGGTGGTCGGCGGCAACAAGGACTACGCCGCACCGGACGGCAGCGTCGGCTACAAGGGCCTGCGGACGAGCTATGTCTTCGACCCGGCCCAGAACAGGTACACCAAGGTCAACGACATGCTGGCCGGGCACTGGTACCCGTCAGCGACCGCGATGGGCAACGGTGACGTCATCGCGCTGGGCGGTCTCGGCGAGGACTCCGCCGGCACGGTCGTCAACGAGCACTTCTCCTACGCCGGGAACAAGTGGCTGCCGATGGGCGAGGCCAGGCAGGCATGGTCCTTCTGGGGGCTCTACCCGTCGATGATCCTGCTCCAGGACGGCCGCCTCTTCTACACCGGCAGCCATGTCTTCGGCGGCGGCCTGCCCGGCACCGGCGCCTCCGTCTACGACTACGGCACCGGGACCATCAGCGAGGTGCCCGGGCTGCGCAAGAAGGACGAGCGCGACCAGTCGATGTCGGTGCTGCTGCCGCCCGCCCAGGACCAGAAGGTCCTCACCATGGGCGGCGGCAACCACACCGTCTCCCCGGACGCCCACCGGCTGACCGACCTGATCGACATGAAGGCCGCCGCACCGCAGTACCTGCCCGGCCCCGACCTGCCGCAGGGCCACTACGCCAATGGCAGCCCGCAGACCGGAACCCAGGGCAAGGTGTACGTCTCCGCGGTGATCCTGCCCGACGGCACGGTGCTGGAGACCGGCGGCGCCCTGCACACCTACCGTGAGGACCCCGTCTTCGAGGCATCCCTGTACGACCCGGCGACCAACACCTTCCAGGCGGGCCTGGCCACCGACCCGGTCCCGCGGACCTACCACTCCTCGTCCACGCTGCTGCCGGACGGCCGGGTGCTCAGCATCGGCGACAACCCCGGTGACGGCTCCTTCGACCAGCGGGTGTCGATCTACGAGCCGCCGTACCTGTTCAAGGGCGCCCGGCCGCAGATCACCTCGCTCGCGAGCACCCGCTGGACGTACGGCACCTCCCAGCGCGTCACCGTGGACAAGCCGGTGGTGAAGGCGTCCCTGATCCGCCCGGCCGCCGTCACCCACTCCTCCGACCCGAACCAGCGCTACGTCGACCTGCCGATGACCGTCGACGGCAACACCGTCGACCTCAGCCTGACCAGCAACCCGAACCTGGCACCGCCCGGCTGGTACATGCTGTCGGTGGTCGACGCGAACGGTGTGCCGTCGGTGGCGAAGTGGGTCCGCGTCGGCTCCGAGGGACAGGTCGCCGCGGCCCGCGTGCAGTCCTTCGCCGACGAACTCCGGCCGAGCGCCACCCAGGGCAGCGCGCACGAGCACCACCAGGGCGTGAGGATGGCCGAGGGCTTCGACGGCTGCGACCACGCCTACGGCCGCATCGACCAGTGCGTGCCCTGGACGTTCCCGAAGATGCCCCGGGCCGAACGGTGCGCCTGGCTCCTCGGCAAGGGGTACGGCCGCCTCAAGGTCCACGGCCGCGACCGCCACCACCTGGACCGCGACAAGGACGGCATCGCCTGCGGGAAGGGGGACGTCAGGCGTAGCTGAGGATCAGCGCGGCCAGCAGCAACTGGGCCCCCCACTGGACCAGCACGGCCCCGATCCTGGCGCCCGTCCACCGGGCTCGGGGCCACACCAGCGCGGCCAGGCCGGCCAGGAGCGAGGCCCAGAAACTGCCGTGCAGCAGCCGGCCGGGCACCGCGGAGCAGTCCTCGCCGTAGGTGAGGCACCTGCCGGCCCGCTCGCTGGTGAAGGTCAGGAGCGTGGAGAAGAACACCGTCGGCAGGAGCAGCCCGAGCCCCCACCCCGCTGCCACGCGGACGCCGTCCCACACCCGGGCGCTGGTCATCTGTACCGTGTTCATGCCCCGAGCCAACCCCGCCGGCCGGTCCCGGTGGATCGGCCGGCGTACTCAACCGCTCTGGGTACGCATGCTCAGCGCCCGCTCCACGATCGCTTCCAACTGGTCGTGGTGCGCGCCCTTCCAGTACGCCCGGCCGCAGGAAGTGCACTGGGCGAAGACGTCGTAGGAGCGTTGGGTGCCCTGTTCGAGCTGGGCCGCGACCTCGTCCTTGGTGGCCTGTCTGAGCAGGCCGTTGCAGGCCGTGCAGCGGGTCCAGGGGCGCAGCTCGGGGGCGAAGCGGTCGAGGACGTCGTGGAGCTGGTCGTCGGGGCGGGTGCTGTAGACGAACGCGCCGGCCCACAGTTCCCGGCGGCGCAGCAGCCCCCGGTCGCGGCTGAGCATGACCCGCTTCTCGGCCGCCGAGCGGGCGGCGAGCGCCGGGTCGCCGATGTCCGTCGACTCGTACGCCGTGTCCACGCCGAGCAGCCGCAGCCGGCGGGCCAGCGTGCCGAGGTGGACGTCGAGGAGGAACCGCAGGGGTGCGCCGGGCACCCGCTGGGGGCGCCCCACCGGCCGTACGACCAGTCGCTCGGCCGGCTTGGGGACGTGCGAGGGCGGGACCTCGCGGCCGTCCACGACCAGCGCGCCGACCTCGGTGAGCGGTACCCCGAGGGACTCGACGACATGGCCGAGGGACGAGACTCCGTCGGTGACGAGCGTCCGGTGCGGTCTCCGCTGGACGAACAGGGCCAGCTCTGGGGCGAACTCGACGTGGATCTCGGGACCGTTCACCCGGTCAGGATGTCACGGGAGCGGGCCGGGACTTCAGGGATTTCCAACGGGGAGGCCGTGCTCCAGGACGTCCAGGGCGCGGTCCAGCATGTCGCGCAGGTCGTCCTGGAAGCCGTTCTCCGCCCAGGCCATGTTGGCCTCCATCAGGCCGCCGACGAGGGACATCGCGTAGACGCGCACTTCGAGGCTGTCGGCGGCCAGCCCGGAGCGTTCGGCGAGGGCCACGCGCAGCAGGCGTCCGGTCTCCGCCATGCTCTCGACCATCCGGGACCGGACGGCGGGGACCTGGACCGCGAGGTGCGCCCGCACCCGCACCGTGTCGGGGGCCTCCGCCATCATCGCGTCGATGGCCTTGTGCATCACGTGCCGTACCGAGTCCATCCACGGCTCTCCCGCGGGCCGGGCGCGCAACTCCTCCAGCATCAGCGGGTCGTACTCGTCCGTGAGGACGATGTCCTCCTTGGTCGGGAAGTACCGGAAGACGGTCGACGGTGACACCTCGGCCCGGTCGGCGATCTGGTCGATCGTCGTGGCGTCGTAGCCCTGCTCCTCGATCAGCGCGTAAGTGGCGGCGCGGATCGCCTCGCGGGTCTTGATCTTCTTGCGTTCACGCAGGCCCAGCGGGGGGCGGTCGGCGGGGGAGAGCGGGGAACGTGCGGGCGTCATGCCGGTCATTGTCCGGCATCGGCCGTGGTGGGGGCCACGGCCGGGGACTCCTCCCGTGCCGTGCGCCGGGCGGCCGGTGCGTTCGGCAGGAGCAGTGCCGCGAGCAGGGCGGCCACCAGGGCGGCGACCGCGCACACCAGCAGCACCAGGGTCATGCCGTGCACGTAGGAGGCGTCCGCCGAGGCCGCGAGACGGGCCGAGCCGGTCCTGGCGGCGACCAGGTGGGCGGCCACCACGGACTCCCCGGCGGTGTGTGCGGCGGCGGAGGGCAGCCCGGTCACGTCGAGCCGGTCCCGGAACGCGCCCGCCAGGAGACTCCCGAGCAGCGCGATGCCGATGGCACCGCCGACCTGGCGGAGCGTCATCAGCAGTCCGGAGCCGCTGCCGGCCCGGTCGGCGGGAAGGGCGCCGAGGGCGCCGTCCATGGCCGGGACGACCGAGAAACCGAAGCCGATGCCGGTGATCGACAGCCACAGCGCGGTGAAGCCGTAGCCGGAGTCCACCGTCGTACGGCTGCCCAGCAGGGCGGCGAAGGCGAGCACCACCAGACCCGCGCCGACCACGGCCCGGGCGCCGAACCGGGCGACGACCGGCTGGGCGCCCCGCGCCGCCACCAGCAGTCCGCCCATCATCGGCAGCAGCCTGAGGCCGGTGCCGAACGCGTCGTTGCCGAGGACGGCCTGCAGGTACTGCGGCAGCACGAACATCAGGCCGGACAGCACGAACATCACCAGGGTCGCGGCGAGGGTGTTGAGCAGGAAGCCGCGCCGGCCGAGCAGGGCCATGTCGAGCATGGGGCGCACCGCCCGGCGTTCGCGCAGCACCAGTCCGGTGAGGAGCACGGCGGACGCGGCGGCCGTGCCCAGCACCAGGGGGTCGGCCCAGCCCCGCTCGGGAGCCTCGATGATCGCGTAGATGAGGGCGCCGAGGCCGGTCGCGGTGAGCGCGGTGGACGGGACGTCCACCTTCGGGGAGGCGGGGTCGCTGGTCTCGGGGAGCAGGAACACGCAGGCGGCGATGCCGATCGCGGCCATCGGCAGGTTGATCAGGAAGACCGAGCCCCACCAGAAGTGGTCGAGCAGCCAGCCGCCGATGATCGGGCCGAGCGGCATGCCGAGCGCGGAGGCGGCGGAGATCAGGCCGACCGCCTTGGTGCGCTCGCCGGGGCCGAACAGCGAGGGCAGCACGGACAGGGCGAGCGGCATGATCAGCGCGGCGCCGACGCCCATCACCGCGCGTGCGGCGATCACGGCGTTCACGTCGCCGGCCAGCGAGCCGAGGAGCGAGCCCGCCAGGAAGACGCCGAGCCCGGCGACGAGCATCCGGCGGCGCCCGAACCGGTCGCCCAGCAGACCGGCGGGCAGCATCAGCGCGGCGAAGACGACGACGTACGCGTCCGCCATCCACTGCTGCTGGCCGGTGGTGGCCCCCAGCTGCTCCGCCATGGTCGGCAGGGCGACGTTGAGGATCGTCGTGTCGAAGCCGAGCACCAGCATGCTCGCGACCAGGGCCCCGAGGGCCCACCAGCGGCGGGGGTCGCGCCGCGCACCGTCGTCTTGAATGACAGTCTCCATGAAATGAAAGTAACTCTCAAAATCATGGAACTGTCAATCGCCGAGGTGCGCTGAGGCGTGCCGGGGCATGCCGGGCATGAAAAACGGCCACGGCTCAAACGAGCCGTGGCCGGAGGAGGCGAGGTGGGAGGGGTTACGCGTGCTGGTACGCCACCAGCGAGATGCCGATGTAGTGGACGACGAACGCGGCGAGCGTGAAGGAGTGGAAGACCTCGTGGAAGCCGAACCAGCGCGGTGAGGGGTTCGGCCGCTTGATGCCGTAGATCACGCCGCCGGCGCTGTAGAGCAGGCCGCCGGCGACCACCAGGACCAGGACCGCGATGCCGCCCGTGCGCAGGAAGTCGGGCAGGAAGAAGACGGCCGCCCAGCCCATCGCGATGTAGCAGGGCGTGTAGAGCCAGCGCGGGGCGCCGACCCAGAAGACGCGGAAGACGATGCCGGCCACCGCGGCGGCCCAGATGCCCCACAGCAGCCACTGGCCCTTGGCGCCGGGCAGGAGCAGCAGGGTCAGCGGGGTGTAGGTGCCCGCGATGATCAGGAAGATGTTGGCGTGATCGAGGCGGCGCAGCACGCCGTCCATGCGCGGGCTCCAGTTGCCCCGGTGGTAGAGCGCGCTGACGCCGAACAGGAGGCAGGCGGTCAGGGCGTAGATGCCGCAGGCGATGCGGCCTCTGGTCGAGTCGGCGAGTGCGGTGAGTACGAGTCCCGCGATGAGTACGGCCGGAAACATGCCGAGGTGCAGCCAGCCACGGAGCCTGGGCTTGACCGGATGCGGCAGGGAGAGCGCCACGGGGCCACGGCCGGCGGCCGGCGTGTCCGAGGGCGCGTCGGAGGCGGACGCAGTCATGGCCGCATGGTACCGACGCTGTCGTAAGTCACTCGTCAATGCACGTTCAATCAAGTCATCCGGCAAAAAGTCCTTCAGCTGAACCCAACGTGGACGCAAAGAGTCGTGGTAACCGTGGGATTCCTCACGCTGCTCACTTGTGATGCCCTCTGGACAGATGGGCACTAGACTCGGATGATCAAATGAGTGCGGTCGGCACCGGATGAGCAGGCTACGAAGCATCCGGGTCGCGGCCCCCACGGGGCGAGAACACAAAAAATCCCTCACTTAGGAGCAATCGTGGCGCGCGACATCGCGGCTCCCACCGTCGTCCCCACCAACCACCAGGAACTGATCTCGTGGGTCAACGAGATCGCTGAACTGACGCAGCCGGACAGCGTGGTCTGGTGTGACGGCTCCGAGGCCGAGTACGAGCGGCTGTGCGAGGAACTGGTCGCCAAGGGAACGTTCAAGAAACTCGACCCGGTCAAGCGCCCCCACTCCTACTACGCCGCCTCCGACCCCTCCGACGTCGCGCGCGTCGAGGACCGGACCTTCATCTGCTCGGAGAAGGAGGAGGACGCGGGCCCGACCAACCACTGGAAGGCCCCCGCCGAGATGCGGGAGATCTTCACCGGCGACCAGGGCCTGTTCCGGGGCTCCATGCGGGGCCGGACCATGTACGTCGTGCCCTTCTGCATGGGCCCGCTCGGCTCCCCGCTGTCCGCGCTGGGCGTGGAGATCACCGACTCCGCCTACGTCGCCGTCTCGATGCGCACCATGACGCGCATGGGCCAGGCCGTCCTGGACGAGCTGGGCGACGAGGGCTTCTTCGTCAAGGCCGTCCACACGCTCGGCGCCCCGCTGGAACCCGGCCAGGAGGACGTCCCCTGGCCCTGCAACCAGACCAAGTACATCTCGCACTTCCCCGAGTCGCGCGAGATCTGGTCCTACGGCTCCGGCTACGGCGGCAACGCCCTGCTCGGCAAGAAGTGCTACGCCCTGCGCATCGCCTCCGTCATGGCCCGCGACGAGGGCTGGCTGGCCGAGCACATGCTGATCCTCAAGCTCACCCCGCCGCAGGGCGAGTCCAAGTACGTCGCCGCCGCCTTCCCCTCCGCCTGCGGGAAGACCAACCTCGCCATGCTGGAGCCCACCGTCTCCGGCTGGACGGTGGAGACGATCGGCGACGACATCGCCTGGATGCGGTTCGGCGAGGACGGCCGGCTGTACGCGATCAACCCCGAGGCCGGCTTCTTCGGCGTCGCGCCCGGCACCGGCGAGCACACCAACGCCAACGCGATGAAGACCCTGTGGGGCAACGCGGTCTTCACCAACGTCGCGCTCACCGACGACGGCGACGTGTGGTGGGAGGGCATGACCGAGGAGCCCCCGGCCCACCTGACCGACTGGAAGGGCAACGACTGGACGCCGGACTCCGGAACCCCGGCCGCCCACCCCAACGCCCGCTTCACCGTGCCGGCCTCGCAGTGCCCGATCATCGCCCCCGAGTGGGAGGACCCGAAGGGCGTGCCGATCTCGGCGATCCTCTTCGGCGGGCGCCGCGCGACGGCGGTGCCGCTGGTGACGGAGTCCTTCGACTGGAACCACGGCGTCTTCCTCGGCGCCAACGTGGCCTCCGAGAAGACCGCCGCGGCCGAGGGCAAGGTCGGCGAGCTGCGCCGCGACCCCTTCGCGATGCTGCCGTTCTGCGGCTACAACATGGGCGACTACATGGCCCACTGGGTCGACGTCGCCAAGGACAAGGACCAGTCCAAGCTGCCGAAGATCTACTACGTCAACTGGTTCCGGAAGAACGACGAGGGCCAGTTCGTCTGGCCGGGCTTCGGTGAGAACTCCCGGGTCCTGAAGTGGATCGTGGAGCGGCTGGAGGGCAGGGCCGAGGGCGTCGAGACCCCGATCGGCATCCTGCCGACGAAGGACGCCCTGGACACCGCGGGCCTCGAACTGTCCGACTCCGACATGGAGTTCCTGCTCACGGTCGACAAGGAGGTCTGGCGCGAGGAGGCGGCGCTGATCCCCGGGCACCTCGACACCTTCGGCGACCACACCCCGAAGGAACTGTGGGACCAGTACCGGGCGCTGGTGGAGCGACTGGGCTGAACCGCCCACCGATGACTCCGCGGCCGGTCGCCGTGCCCTGACCAGCGATCGTCACGACCGGCCGCGGTGAACGACCCGCCGGGCCCCGCACAACGGCGTGCGGGGCCCGGTCGCGCGCCTCCTTGCCCACGAGATCTTCACACCTGTTTCATGGCCCTTACAGGCGTCTCACCGACACCGGTGAGGTGCTCGATTCAGCCTGTGGGGGGCACAGTTGAATACAGCACACCGATCCAGACGTCTCGCGGCCACCCTGCTCACCGCGGTGCTCGCCGGGACCGGACTGACCGTCGCCGCCGCGCCCGCGGCCCACGCGGCGGCCTCCGACGCCGTGGCCAAGCTGCCGATCTCCTCGTACTCGGGCCTGGCCGTCGACTCCGTGCACCAGCGCGTCTACATCGCCGACCAGCGCGACGGCCAGACCGCCGGCACCGTGCTGGTCTACGACTTCCAGGGCCAGAAGGTCGCGTCGCTCCCGCACACCAGCCCGGTCTCCGGCGTGGCGCTCAGCGAGGACTCCGCGACGCTGTACGTGGGCGAGAGCGGACGCGTCGTCACCTACGACACCGGCACACTCCAGCAGAACGGCGCGCACAGCGCCGCCTACGACACCTGCGGACGTCAACTCGCCTACGCGGGCGGCACGGTGTGGAGCACCGACGCCTATGTCTTCCAGAGCTACCAGTGCGCCACGGCCACCACGTCCCTGGACATGCTCACGAACGGCACGGTCTCCCGGACCGGCTGGAACGACATCGGCCGGCTCCAGCTGGCCCCGGGGGCCCGCGCGCAGAACCGTCTCCTCATGGGCCAGCCCGAGGAGAGCGGCGCCGCGAACCCCTTCCTCGCCTCGTTCGACGTCAGCGGCGCCGCACCGGTGCGGGACGCCTCCCGCCGGTTCGCGGACGGCGACGGCAAGGGCGCCCTCGACCTGAAGGACATGGCGGCGAGCCCGGACGGCACCAAGGTCGCCGTCGCCGACGCCACCGCCGGCACCCGGCTGCTGAACGCGGGCGACCTGTCGGACGCGCCCGGCCAGTACCAGGCCCTGCCCGCCGGGGCGACCTCCACCGCGGTCGCCTTCAGCGGCGACGGCAAGTACATCGCCCGGGGCGCCCAGGCTGCCGGTAGCACGCCCGATCTGCTGGTGCAGAGCGCCGACCCGGCCGACGGCACGCCGCCGCTGGAGCTCGCCTTCGAGGGCAGCCTCGACGGCAACGGCGTCACCCCGCGGGGCCTCGCCTGGTCCGAGGACGGCTCCCGGCTCTTCGCGGTCACCCGGGGCGGCACCGGCCAGGAGTACTGGCTGCACGTCATCCAGCCCCCGGCCGTCCAGTACGACACCCGCTTCACCGGCGACCTCACCCACAGCCCCTCCGGTGCCGTGGCGGGTGAGCCGCTGTCGGTGCGCGGCCGGCTGGAATGGGACGGTCCCGCTCCCGCCGGGCCGCTGAAGGTGACCGCCGTGCGCGAGGACGCGGACGGTACGCACCAGCTGGGCACCGCCACCGTCCGGGACGACGGCACCTTCACCGTCCTGGACGAGCCCGACCTCGTCGGCGACGCCACCTACAGGGTGTCCTTCCTCGGCGACCTCACCCACCGCCCCGCCACCGACGTCACCCACACGGTGACGGTCGGCAAGGCACCGAGCTCGCTCACGCTGACCGGTCCGGACGAGGCCACGACGAGCGAGGGCGTGCACCTCACCGGCACGTTCACCGCACAGGGCAAGGCCCTGCCCGAGCGGGCCACGCTCACCGTGCGGCGCACGGACCGGCTCGGCACCGGCACCCTGTCGTCGGTGACCGTCGCCGCCGACGGCACCTTCACCGTCGACGACCTGCCGCGCACCCGGCGCGAGGTGACCTACACCGTCAGCTGGCCGGGCGACGACCTGCACACCGGCGGCACGGCGTCGGCCACGGTGTACGTCAGGCGCTGAGTTCGCCGTCCCCCGTCCCGCCCCGGTCCTCCAGGTACCGGGTGTGGGACTCCTGGCGGCGGGCCTCGGCCTCGCCGAGCTCCGCCGCCAGCCGCTCGGCCTCCTGCCGCAGCAGGTCGAGCTGGCGCTCCAGGTGGCGTTCGGGCGGCTCGGTGCCCGGTGCCAGCCGCGTCCACCAGCGGGTGCGGACGAAGGCGTCCACGGCCTCCGGGATGTCCTGCCGCACCGCCCGGGAGACGGTGTGCACGCCTTCCGGGTCCTGGGCGAGCGCCTCGGCGACCCAGCCCGGTTCCAGCAGCGCGCCCAGCAGCCCGGTCAGTCCGCCCAGCCGGGCGGCGGCCTCGGGCGGCAGGTCGACGTCCGCGAGGTAGCCGACGAGCCGGCCCAAATCGGCGCGGAGCTCCTCCAGTCGGGCCGACGGGCTCGGGAAGTCCGGCAGGGCGGGCCGCTCCGGCGGGGTGATGAGCGCGCCCGCGCCGTAGAGCCCGGCCACCACGACCGGCCAGTACGGACCCGCGACCCCGGCGAAGGTCAGCACCAGGCCGAGCAACCCGCAGGCGCTGCCGGTGAGGTTCTTGCGGGACTCCAGGTAGCCGAGGACCTCACTGGTAGCCACGGATCTCCTCGAAGGCGCCGTCCAGCGAGCCCTGCCGGGCGTCGAAGAGCCGGCCGCCGGTCAGGTCGGCGATGTGCTGGAGTTCGGAGCGGGAGGAGTCGCCGAACAGGATCGGGAAGACCGGGATGTCCCGCCGGTCGCGGCCGAGGGCGCGGTAGAAGCCGTCGAAGTCGCCCGCCTCGTCGCCCGCGGTGTTCTCGCCGTCGGTCATCAGCACGATCGAGGTGAACGTGTCCCGGTCGGTGCCGAGGTGGTCGTACGCCTGCTCCAGCGAGGTGTAGACGGCGGTCCCGCCGTCGGCGTCGAGCGCGTCGGTGTCCCGGCGGATCGCGGCCAGGCCGGCCTTCGGGTCCTTCGGGTCGACGACGTGGGTGCGCACGCTCTTCACCTCCGAGCCGAACGGCATCAGCGTCACCTCCTCCCGGTCCCGGAAGTCGCCGGTGAGCGCGGCCAGCGCCTGCTTCAGCGCCGCGAGCCGGTCACCTTCCATGGAGCCGGAGGTGTCCAGGACGTACACCGTGCGGGAGGGGCGGCGCAGTTCGTTCTCGTACGAGTCCAGCAGCCCGTCGGCCACCGAGCGGCTGCCCGGGAAGGGCAGTTCACGGCGCCGACCGGGGTCGAGACCGGCGGCGGGCCGCACCGACGGGACGACCGGTCGGCGGTGGGTGGTGTCGGTGATCAGCTCCTGCACGGCGTCGGTGCGCAGGTCCGCGGTCACCTTGCGGACGTCCTCGCGGGTGCGGGCGTCGGTGGAGGCGAGCGAGGAGAACGGGTAGTCGGCGGTGACGACGCCGTCGCGGGGGCGGATCACGGTGAGGCCCGGGATGCCCTTGAGGACGGACTCGTAGTTGAGCAGGGCGTCGACGGTGCCGCGCCGCCGGTAGGCGGTGGCGAGCCAGCCCGACGAGCCCGAGGTCAGCTTCTGCCCCTGGAAGAACTCCTTCAGCCGGGGCCTCGCCTTGGCCACGTCGGCGTCGGTGAGCGCGGACTGGGCGCCGGAGAGAGCGGAGGCGACCGAGACGAGCGTGGCGAAGCCGGAGTTGGAGCGGGCCGGGTCGGTCATGCCGTAGGTCAGCTTCCCGTCCTGGACGGCCTGTTCCACCTGGGACCAGGTGACGTCCTCCGGTTTCCAGCCGAGCTCCCGCACGGTGGCCGGCCTGACGCCGACGGCGACCGGGCTGGACATGACCGGCGTCTCGGACACCACCTTCTTCGCCGCGTCGGGCCGCAGCCGCAGGTAGTCGTCCGAGGAGAGCCACAGCGCGTCGTACGCCCCGTCCGTCTTGCCCCGGGCCAGCAGGTCGACGGCGTCCAGGGTGCCCATGTAGGTGGGCCGGACGGTGATGCCGGTGTCCTCGCGGACGCGGTCGAAGACGGCCGTCATGTCGCTGAGTTCGCTGGAGGCGAGGACCCGGAGGGTGCCGCGCCTCGGCGCGTTCGCGTCGTCCTCCGGGTCCTGTGAGGTGCACGCGCTCAGCAGGCCGGCGGTGACGGCGAGCACGGCGAGCAGGGACCGTCGTCTCATCCGAGACCCCCCTCCAACGCGGCCTGGGCGCGGCTGCGCTCCAGGTGGGCGGAGGCGTCGCGCAGTTCGTCCGTGAGGGACCGGACGGTGCTCGCCATGACCTCGGTCGCCTGGACCTTGTAGCTGTCGATGGCGTCGAGGGTGCGGTAGATCTGCTGGAACGCGGCGCGCAGGGTCTCCGCGCCGACCGCAGGGTCGGCGGCGATGCGCTGGATCTCGCCGCTCTGCGTGGCGAGCATCTCGGCATTGCCCCGGATGAGGTCCTCGGTGGTCCCGCGCAACGCGTTGACCTGCTCGACGATCTTCTTCTGGCTGTCCAGGGCGGAGGCCAGCATCACGGAGATGCGCAGCGCCGACACGGTGGTCGTGGCGGCCCGGTCGACGCCCTTGATCAGCTCGTCGTTGTTGCGGCGCACGACGTCCATGGCGAGGTAGCCCTGGGCGCACACCGCGAGCTGGGTGAGCAGGTCCTGGTGCTTCTGCCGGACCGGGAAGAGCACGTCGGCGCGGAGGGCGTCGGCCTCCTGCGGGTCGCCGACCCCGGCGATGTGCTCCTCGACGGCGGTGTCCAGGGCCTGGGTGAGCACGACGTACTCCTGGAGCTTGCCCATCGTCTCCCACAGCCGGACCCGCTCGGTCTGCAACGCGGCGTTGTCCCTGCGCAGTTCGTCCTGCCCGCCGCGCAGCGCGCCCACGATCCGGTTCAGGTTGCCCTGCGCGGAGACGTACTTGGCGAGGTGGTCGCGCAGCTTGTTGCCGCCGGGCAGCAGGGACAGGAACCTGCGGCCCTTGTTCGCGGGCAGGTCCCGCGGGTCCAGGTCCTCCACCACCCGGCGCAGTTCCACGAGCGAGCCGGCGACCTTGCCCTGGGCGTCCCCGCCCTTGTCGGGCAGGCTGCGCACGGCCCGCTCCAGCATGCGGTTGGACTGGACGGCGGCGGTGCGCATCTCACCCGCGCCGAGCGCGGTGATCTCGCCGACCTTGCCCGCGAACTCGGGCGAGCGGGCGTCGAGCGCGGCGAGCTGCTCGACGAAGGCGGCGGCCTTGCGGGCCATGTCGGTGCGCACGCCGTCCTCGACGGGCACCAGACCGCCGGCCTTCTCCTTGGGCACGGGCGCCACGGGATCGGGCGGCGTGAGCCGGAAGTCGCTGTCGGTCATGTGGGTCCCCCGTGTCATCCGCGGGCCCGGCGGGCCATCTCGTGCAGCACCGCGGAGGTGGGCACGGGTGCCTGCCGGACACCGGTGAGCTTCTGGTTGAGGTGGTCGGCGCGGTCGGCGGTGGCCGCGACGAACTCGGCGGCGTCGCCCTGCGGCCGGAATCCGTGCCGGACGGCGAGCTTGCGCAGGGCCGGGTCGGTGCTGAGCAGTTCCCCGAGCGCCCGGCCGTCCGCGTCGAGCGGTACGACGGTGTGGTCGCTGTTGACGGTGGTGTCCGGGTACAGCACCACCAGGTCGTCCACGCCGTGCTGCTCGGCGAGGAGCGCCGCGACCTGCGACTCGTACACCAGCACCAGCGGGTTGCCCGCGCCGCTGACGAAGTCCCGGAACACCGCGTCCGTGCTGGACTGCTGGGCGCCCTGGACGCTGACCAGCTTGTGCAGCAGGGGAGCGGTGCGGTCGAGGTCGGCCTTGCCGGCGACCACCTTGCCGCCGTTGGCCACGTAGGAGGCGGCGGCGAGGTAGAGGGCGCCGGAGTTGGAGGACTCGGGGTCGGTGCTGGCGATGTACAGGGTGCCCGTCAGCTCGCCGTGGGCCTTGGCGCCCCTGAGCTGCTGCCAGGTGCGGTCGTGCCGGGCGGCGTCCACGTAGGCGCCCGTCCTCAGCGTGCCGCGGCTCTTCCCGTCGAGCACCGCCAGCCCGTTCGCGGCGAGCACGTCGGCCGCGGCGCGGTGCGCCACGACGACGAGGGGCGAGTAGAAGGGCCGGGGCAGCGGCTCCTGGACGTGGTACTTCCGCGCCAGCTGGTCGGCGGGTGCCTGGCTGGACGGGAAGGCGAAGTCGTACCCCTTGAGGTCCAGCCCCTCCATGGCCCAGGACCCGGAGGCCTCGGCCTTGACGGTGTAGCCCTTGGCGGCGAGGGCCTTCACCACGTCGGGATCGGCGAAGAAGTCGGCCTTCTCCGATCCGATCACGCCACGCACGGTCTTCGTTGCCGTGCCCTTGTCCTCTTCTTGCCGGCCCGCGACGACGGCGGCCACCACGCCACCGATCAGCAGAACCGCGAGGACGATTCCCGCGATACGTCTCACGCCGGGGAGCGTGCTCCCGGAACCCCAAGTTCCGCACGCGCCGAGATGAACGGGGGGTGACGTCCCGTTCCCGGTATGCAACCGGAGGTCACCCCTCCGGAATGGGGCGGGGCGTGGGGCGGCGACGGTGGCGCAGGACGCCGGTCACCCTCGCTCCACCGCGGCGGCGCTCGGCCCCCACCCGCCTGACCGCGATCTGCACGGCGCTCGGCCCTCACCCGCCTGACCTGCGGTCTGCACGGTGCCCGGCCACGGGGACCGGGGCCCGGCCACGGGGACCGGCGCCCGGCAGAGGACAACGCACCGCACCCCGCCATCCGGCCCGGGCCGAGCGCAGCGTATGGCGCCCGGTCCGCGCGTCGCTGCGGGTGCGCGCGGACCGGGGCCGATCGGGGGGACCCCGGCAGGGGTCAGGCGGTGCTGAGTTCCTTCGGGTCGGCGGACAGCGCGGCGGTGTGCGCGTCCATCCGCTCGGCCGAGAGGATCGCCACCGCCGTGTCGGCACGCGACGCGGCGACCACGAGCGCGCGCCCGGCGAGGGCGTGCGCGCGCCGGTGCAGGGCGGCGGGGTCACCGGCCGCGGCCGGCGCCGCCCGCAGGGGCGTACGTCCTCCCCGCAGCCGGGCCACCTGCGCCGCGAGGCGCTCCGCGGCCGTGTCCAGGTCGGGGGACGGGGTCAGCGCGCGCAACTCGTCGGTGACCGCGAGCAGCGCGGCGAGGTGCCCGGCGAGCTGGATGTCCAGCTCCTCCTCGCGCGACCGGTGGGGGAAGTCCGAGGCGGTGCCGGCCATCGTGCTGTGGACCGACTTGGTGCGGATCGGCTCGTACATGGGGGATGGCCTCCTGTGCTCTGACAGGAAGCCATCTTAGCTTGGATTTCGTCTAAAGTTGAGTCGGGTCACGGAACGGAGCCCATCGACTACGGCTGGCTGTATCCGTCCAGGAAGTTGCCGATGCGGGTCACCGCGTCCCGCAGGTCCCCCACCGTGGGCAGCGTGACCACCCGGAAGTGATCCGGCTCGGGCCAGTTGAAGCCCGTGCCCTGGACGACCATGATCTTCTCCTTGCGGAGCAGGTCCAGCACCATCCGCCGGTCGTCCTTGATCTTGAAGACGTCGGGGTCCAGGCGCGGGAACAGGTACAGCGCGCCCTTGGGCCGTACGCAGCTCACCCCCGGGATCCGCGTCAGCAGCTCGTAGGCGGTGTCCATCTGCTCCTTCAGCCGGCCCCCCGGCAGCACCAGGTCGTTGATCGTCTGGCGTCCGCTGAGCGCCGCGACCACCCCGTGCTGCCCCGGCATGTTGGCGCACAGCCGCATGTTCGCCAGGATCGTCAGGCCCTCGATGTAGGAGTCGGCGTGGGCGCGCGGGCCGGAGATCGACATCCAGCCGACGCGGTAGCCGGCCACCCGGTACGCCTTCGACATGCCGTTGAAGGTGAGGGTCAGCAGGTCCGGGGCGACCTTCGCGGTCGGGGTGTGCGTGGCGCCGTCGTAGAGGATCTTGTCGTAGATCTCGTCGGAGCAGACGAGCAGGTTGTGCCGGCGGGCGATGTCCGTCAGGCCCCGCAGCACCGTCTCGTCGTAGACCGCGCCCGTGGGGTTGTTCGGGTTGATGATGACGATCGCCTTGGTGCGGTCGGTGACCTTGCGCTCGACGTCGGCGAGGTCCGGCATCCAGTCGGACTGCTCGTCGCAGCGGTAGTGCACCGCCGTACCCCCGGAGAGGGACACGGCCGCCGTCCACAGCGGATAGTCCGGGGCCGGTACGAGCACCTCGTCGCCGTCGTCCAGCAGGCCCTGCATCGCCATCACGATCAGCTCGGAGACGCCGTTGCCGATGAAGACGTGCTCGACGTCGGTCTCGATGCCGAGGGTCTGGTTGTGCATCACGACCGCGCGGCGGGCGGCCAGCAGGCCCTTGGCGTCGCCGTAGCCGTGCGCGGTGGAGACGTTGCGGAGGATGTCCTCCAGGATCTCCGGGGGGCACTCGAAACCGAAGGCGGCCGGGTTGCCGGTGTTGAGCTTGAGGATGCGGTGGCCCGCCGCCTCAAGCCGCATGGCCTCTTCGAGAACCGGGCCCCGGATCTCGTAACAGACGTTGGCGAGCTTGGTCGACTGGATCACCTGCATGTGCGTGAGCTTACGGCCCGGTAACGCCTCATGGCTCGTGTTTTCCGCCACGTGAGACACGAAGGTTTGCCCGGATATCACCGTCGGCTGTCTCAGGAGTCGCTTGCGTCCCTACAATTCGCTGGCATGTCCACGGAACGGGAGTACGAGGCGGGGGCGGGCGGCATGAATGGAGCGGGTGGCGCGCCCGGGACCCGGCCGAACGTGTACCACCCGCAGCCGGCTCCGGCCCCCGCGTACGAGCAGTACGCCGATCCCGCCGCCGCGCACGGCTGGCAGAACGCCTACGACGCGACCCGCGAACTGCCCGCGCTGCACGAGGCATATGAGGCGCACGGGGCGGATGCGACTGAAGGGGGCCAGGAGTCTGCGCAGCCCGTCGCGACGCCCGAAGCCGGGGACCGCGCGGAGGTGACGCTTCCGGACGGCCCCGTCACGGCCACCGGTGTGCCCGGCGAGGGCCGGGCCGGACGGCGGCGGGCCGCGCGTCGCGCCGGCGGCCGGCGCCGGGTGGCGGTCGTCGCCGGGGTCCTCGGCGTGGCCGGTGCCGTGGCCGGGTTCGCCGCGCTGGGCGGCTCGGGCTCCCCGTCCGGCGCGCGTCCCGAGGACGGCGGGAGCGTGAACGTCGGCTCCGCTTCCGCGAGCCCGCGCGGCGACACCGGCTCGCCGAGCGTGAGTGCCCCGGAGGCCGGCGACCCGGTGCCGTCGCGCTCGGCCGCCTCCCCGGACGGCGGCACCGTGCGCGACACGAACGGCGGGACGGCCGACGGCCCGGCGGCCACCACCCCCTCGGCGCCGGGCGTGTCGCCGTCCGGCGCGCCGACGCGGACGACGACACCGGCCCCTACGGTGACGGCGTCGTCCGGCGCGCCGACGCCCTCCCCGTCCGTCACCCCCGGGAGGGGCAACGGCCACGGCCACGGCACCACGAAGCACCCGCGCTGAGCGCCGCGTCGGATCCGTGCCGCGCCACGGCGGTTCCGTCGCGGCCCGGTCGCACAGGGAAACCCCTATGACCTGACACGGCGTCTTGTCCCCGCTCCTCTTCGACGCTGAGAATGCGCATGACAACCAGTGGGCGACCGGAGCACTCCGGTCGCCCAAGTCGTAAGAGGGGACCCCCACATGAAGAAGCCTCTCGTCGCCGCGCTCTCCTCCCTGGCCCTGGCAGGGCTGGGCGCGACCCCCGCGACAGCCGCCGCGCACACCACCGCCCCGCACACCGCCAAGGCCGTCAAGGCGACCGTCGACTTCGCCGGCACCGTCTCGCTCAGCAACTGCTCCGGCTCCGTCATCCGCTTCCCGGGCTCCGCCGACACCGACCCGGCCCTCGTGCTGACGAACGGTCACTGCCTGGAGACCGGCTTCCCGGACCCCGGCGAGGTCATCACCGGCCAGTCCTCCAGCCGTACCTTCGGCCTGCTGAACTCCGCCGGCACCAAGGTCGCCACCCTCCGCGCCAACCAGGTCGTCTACTCGACCATGACGGACACGGACGTCACGATCTACCGCACCACCACCACCTACGCGGCGATCAGGAACTCGTACGGCATCAGCCCGCTCACCGTGCAGGACACGCACCCGGTCGCCGGCACCGCCATCAAGGTGGTCTCCGGCTACTGGAAGCGCATCTACAGCTGCAACATCGACGGGTTCGTGTACCGGCTGAAGGAGGGCGACTGGACCTGGAAGGACTCGGTCCGCTACACCTCCGCCTGCGACACCATCGGCGGCACCTCCGGCTCCCCGGTCATCGACACCGCCACCGGCAAGGTCGTCGCCGTCAACAACACCGGCAACGAGGACGGCCAGCGGTGCACGGTGAACAACCCGTGCGAGGTCGACGCGAACGGCACCGTCACCGTCCGCCAGGGCATCAACTACGCCGAGGAGACCTACAACATCCCGGCCTGCTTCACCACCGGCAACAAGCTGAACCTGAGCGCCGCCGGCTGCACCCTGCCCAAGCCGTAGGCACGTCTCACAGCGGCGTACGGCGGACGGACCGCCCCGCGAGGACGTCCGTCCGCCTGCCGTCCTCGATGACGAACCGGCCGTCGACCAGCACGTACGGGATACCGGCCGGCAGTCCGCGCGGCTCGGCGAAGGTGGCGCCGGGCGCGACCGTCTCCGGGTCGAACAGGACCAGGTCGGCCCGGTAGCCCTCGCGCACCAGCCCGCGGTCCGGCAGCCGCAGCCGCGCCGCGGGCCGGGAGGTGAGGTGGGCGACGCACTCCTCCAGCGTCAGCACCCCCAACTCCCGCACGTAGTGGCCGAGGTAGCGCGGGAAGGTGCCGTACGCGCGCGGGTGCGGCTTGCTGCCGCGCAGGATGCCGTCGGAGCCGCCGGTGTGCGCGCGGTGGCGCATGATGGCGCGGACGTTCTCCTCGTGGCCGACGTGCTGGAGGATGGTCGTCCCGAGCCGGTCCCCGACCAGCAGCCGGTGGGCCGTGGCCCAGGGGGTCTCGCCGCGCAGCTCCGCCGCCTCCCGGACGGTGCGGCCCACGACGTCGGCCAGGCCCGGATCGGTCACGCCGGAGATCTCGATCGTCTCCCACTCCACCGGCACGCCGTGGCAGCCGTCCGAGCCGGTGACCTCCAGGTCGTACCGGATCCGTTCGGCCGTGGCGGGATCGGTGAGCCGGGCCAGGATCTCCTGGGGGCCGCCCTCGCTCGCCCAGCTCGGCAGCAGCGCGGCCAGCGTGGTGCAGCCGGGGGTGTAGGGATAGGTGTCCAGCGTGATGTCCGCGCCCGCCTCCAGGGCCCGGTCGAGCAGCGCGAGCAGTTCCGGTGCCCGGCCCTTGTTCACGCCGAAGTTCATCGTCGCGTGCGCGAGGTGCAGCGGGCAGCCCGCCTCCCGGGCCAGGCCGACCATCTCGGCGTAGGCCTCCAGGGCGCCGGCGCCGTAGGAGCGGTGGTGCGGGCAGTAGTAGCCGCCGTAGGACGCCACCACGCGGCACAGCTCGGTCAGTTCGGCGTCCCCGGCGTACATCCCGGGCGTGTACGTCAGCCCCGAGGACAGCCCGACCGCGCCCTGTTCCAGCCCCTCGGCCACCAACCGCCGCATCCGGTCCAGCTCTTCGGGGGTCGCCACGCGGTCCTCCCAGCCGACGACGAGCGCCCGGACCGTGCCCTGCGGGATCAGATAGGCCGCGTTCACGGCGATGCCCCGGTCGAGCCGGTCCAGGTACTCGCCGACGCTCCGCCAGTCGAAGTCGATGTCCTCGCCGTACCCGTTCCAGCCGGTGATCGCCCGGCGCACCTCCTGAAGCGTGCGGTCGTCCACCGGGGCGTACGACAGCCCGTCCTGGCCCAGCACCTCCAGCGTGACCCCCTGCGCGGCCTTCGCGCTGTGGTCGGGGTCGCGCAGCAGGGCCAGGTCGGAGTGGGCGTGCATGTCGATGAAGCCGGGGGAGAGGACCAGGCCCTCCGCGTCGATCTCCCGCATGGCGCGCGGGCGCTGGCAGCCCGCCGCGGCGGCCTCCTTGACGATCGAGACGATCCGGCCGGCGTCGATCACGACATCGGCGCGGTACGCGTCCGCCCCGCTGCCGTCGACGACGTCGGCGTCCCGGATGACCAGGTCCTCCACGGGGGCCTCCTAGAAGAACGTACGGATGTAGTCGACGACCGTGCCGTCCGCCTCGGCCACCGGGATCAGCTGCCACTTGTCGAATGACGTGCACGGGTGGGACAGACCGAAGCCGATCCAGTCACCGACCGCCAGGTCCGCCTCCGGGTCCGTGCGCAGCCAGGCGTGCTGGTCGGAGAGCCCGGTCACGGTGATGCCGGTGGCCGGGCGCTCCTCGCCGTTCCGGCGTACCACCTGGGCGGCGGGCAGGTCCAGGTCGTAGGCCGCGTCGCGCTTGCCCGCGTTGGCGAAGGCCTGCTCGGGGGTCGGCCGGGAGACGACCTGCGCCCACAGCCGGAAGGCGGGCTCCAGGGCGCCCTCCTCGGGCACCCGGCCGAACGGGGTGAGCCTGCGGTAGTGCCCGTCGTCGTGCGAGACGTACGCGCCCGAGCGCAGCAACTTCAGTACGGGCTTCGACAGTCCGGGAATCCCGGCGAAGACGTCGGCGACCGCGTCGAACCAGGCGCTGCCGCCCGCGCTCACCACGATCTCCTCGGCCTCGCCGAACCGCCCGTCCTTGTCGAGCTCGGCGGCCAGCGCCACCAGCCGCAGCAGATACGCCCGCACGCGCTCCGGATCGGCCCGCGGCACCTCGCCCTCGTAGCCCGCCACGCCGACCAGGCGCAGGGTCGGCACGGCGGCTACGGCCGCGGCGACGGCCGCGCACTCCGCCTCCGTCCGCACGCCCGTCCGGGCCCCCTCGCCCGCGCCCAGCTCGATCACGACGTCCACCGGGCGGGCCGTGCCCGCGAGGGCCGCGTCCATCAGTTCCACCGCGCGCACGGAGTCGACGTAGCAGACGAACCGGAAGTCCGGGTTGGCGGCCAGCTCACCGGCGATCCAGCGCAGGGCGGGGGCGTCCACCAGCTCGTTGGCGAGGAAGACCCGCTGGACGCCGAACGCGCGGGCCACCCGCACCTGGTGCGGCACCGCGAGCGTGATCCCCCAGGCGCCGTGCTCGATCTGGCGCTGGAAGAGCTGCGGGGCCATGGAGGTCTTGCCGTGCGGGGCGAAGGCCAGACCGTGCCGGGCGGTGTACGTCTCCATCAGCGCGAGGTTGTGCTCCAGGCGCTCGGCGGACAGCGCGAGGACGGGGGTGGTGAAGCCGTCGCCGTCCCGGAAGAGGTTGCGGCGCTGGGCGGCCAGCTCGGCGACGGTCAGGCCGTCGGCGTCCGGGGGGAGGCCCTTGAAGCGGTGGTCGACACGTTCCTCGGCAAGGCGGGTGAGCGCTTCGGTGCCCATGGAGCCCCTCTCAGGCGTTGCATTATCTGCAACGACCATTGCGTGTATTGCTTACAGGTGTCTAGCATCTCGCCGAACACCGGGTCAACGGATCCGCCGGCCTGGCGATCGACAGGAGTCATCATCAACGACGCTGCTTACGCCTCGGCCGTTGCGCACCCGCGGAATGTCATGGACGTGGACGTGGTGGCGCTAGGTGAGTCCATGGTCACCTTCCTGCCCAGCCGCCCCGGCCGCCTCGCCGACGTCCCCTCCTTCGACCGGGCCATCGGCGGCGCCGAGTCCAACGTCGCCTGCGCCCTGGCCGCGTTCGGGCACACGGCACGCTGGGTCAGCCGCGTCGGCGCGGACGGCTTCGGCGACCACCTGCTGGAGCGGATCGCCGGGTACGGAGTCGACGTCACCGCCGTGCACCGGGACCCCGCCCGGCCCACGGGCGTCTACTTCCGCACCGCCGGGGACCGGGGGACGGGCGCGCACGAGGTGGCGTACTACCGGGCGGGCTCGGCGGCGTCGGCGATGTCCGTGACCAACGTGGACCTCGCGGCGGCCCGGTCGGCCCGCGTCCTGCACCTGACCGGCATCACGGCCGCGCTGTCGGAGGAGTGCCGGGAGCTGCTGCACACCCTGACGGCCCCCGTCCCCGGGCGCCCTCTGGTGTCCTTCGACGTGAACCACCGGCCGGGACTGTGGCGGGACGGCGAGGGCGCCCAGCTCCTGCTGGACCTGGCACGGCGCGCGGACATCGTGTTCGTCGGCGCCGACGAGGCGGAGCAGGCATGGGACGTCACGGGCGGCCCCGAGGCGATCCGGAGGGTGCTGCCGGAGCCGGCGGTGCTGGTGGTGAAGCAAGGGGCGCAGGGTGCGACGGCCTTCGCGCGTCCGCTCCCCGCGGTCGGTCGTGCCGCGCGGTCGGCGGACGTCCCGGAGAAGGGCGGTGCCCCGTCGGCGCCGGACCGCGTGGCCGACTCCCGGCCCGGTGCCACCCCGCCCGTCTTCGTGCCCGCCCTGTGCACAGCCGTCGTGGCGACCACCGGCGCGGGAGACGCCTTCGCGGCCGGTTTCCTCTCGGCGACCCTGCGGGGGCTGACCGTCAGGGACCGGCTCCGGCACGGCCACCTCTTCGCCGCCGCCGCCCTCACCACCCCCGGCGACCTGGCCGCACCCCCCGCCCGCTGCCTCGCCGACCGCCTCGCCGCCCTGGACGACGGCGCATGGGGGAGACTTCGACTCGGCCCCGGCTGGACGCAAGCCGAGCAGGCCGAGGAGGAGGCGAACATTCCATGAGTCAGACCGTCGACCGCGCGTTGAGCATCCTGCCGCTGCTCGCCGAGGGCCCCGCCGACCTCGGCCAGGTCGCCGACCGCCTCGGCGTGCACAAGTCCACGGCCCTGCGCCTCCTGCGCACGCTGCACGAACACGGCCTGGTCTACCGCCAGTCCGACCAGCGCTACCGCCTCGGCGCCCGCCTCTTCGCCCTCGCGCAGGAGGCGATGGAGAACCTCGACATCCGCGAGATCGCCCACCCCCACCTCGTACGGCTGAACGAACAGTGCGGTCACACCGTCCACCTCGCCGTCTACGAGGAGAACGAGGTGCTGTACATCGACAAGGTCGACAGCCGTTACCCGGTCCGGATGTACTCGCGGATCGGCAAGCCCGTCGCCATCACCGTCGCCGCCGTGGCCAAGCTGCTCCTCGCCGACCTGCCCGAACCCGAGCGCCGCGCCCTCGCCCAGCAGCTCGACTACCCCCTGTACACGGCCCGTTCGACCCCCCACGCCGAGGCATTCCTGAAGGAGCTGGCCACGGTGCGCGAACAGGGCTGGGCCACCGACCTCGGTGGCCACGAGGAGTCCATCAACTGCGTCGCCGCCCCCATCCGCGGCGCGGACGGCCGGGTGGTCGCCGCCATGTCGGTGTCCGCGCCGAACGTGGTCGTCACCGCCGACGAACTCCTCACCCTGCTCCCGCTGGTGCGCCGTACGGCGGACGCGATCAGCGGCGAGTACTCCGGACGCACCCCAGTGAAGGACCGCACCGCATGACCGACAAGATCGCCCTCACCCCGAAGACCCACACCACCCCGCCCGCCAAGTTCTCGCACGGCGTGCGCAAGGGCAACATCCTCCAGGTCGCCGGGCAGGTCGGCTTCCTGCCCGCCGAGGAGGGCAAGCCCCCCACGCCCGCCGGCCCCACCTTGCGCGTGCAGACCCTCCAGACCCTCGCCAACGTCAAGGCGATTTTGGAGGAGGGCGGCGCCGACTGGGACGACGTGATGATGATCCGCGTCTACCTCACGGACGTCGACCACTTCGCCGAGATGAACGAGATCTACAACGCCTACTTCGAGGAGCAGGGCCTCACCCAGCCGCCCGCCGCCCGCACGACGGTCTATGTCGGTCTGCCGGCCGGCCTCCTCATCGAGATCGACGCCCTCGCCGTCCTCGGCTGACGTCCCCTCACCCCTCGCACCTCCCGCACGTCCGGTACGGCACGGCACCTCACGGGGCGCCGTGCCGCGCTCCCCCCTGCCCGAAAGCAGTATGCATTTACGTAGAGGACCCCCTTATGTCCTATCCGCTCGCCGCCCCCGCTCCCGCCGCACCACCCCACACCGGAGGCCTGCTCCTCCTCGTCGACGGCACGGCCGGACTGCTCACGGTCGCCGCCGTGGGCATCGCCCTGCTCCTCTTCCTGATCATCAAGGTCAGACTCCAGCCGTTCGTCGCCCTGCTCGCCGTCTCCATAGCCGTCGGCCTGCTCGCCGGCCTGTCGGTCACCGAACTCTTCGGCACGGTCCAGCGCTCGGACGCGGTGTCCACCATCGAATCCGGCATGGGCGGCATCCTCGGCCACGTCGCGATCATCATCGGCCTCGGCACCATGCTCGGCGCCGTCCTGGAGGTCAGCGGGGGCGCGGAGGTACTGGCCTCGCGCCTGCTCGCCCTGTTCGGCGAGCGCCGGGCCCCCCTCGCGATGGGCCTGACCGGCCTGATCTTCGGCATCCCGGTCTTCTTCGACGTCGGCATCTTCGTCCTGGCGCCGATCGTCTACGCCGCCGCCAAGCGAAGCGGCAGGTCCATCCTCCTGTACTGCCTGCCCCTGCTGGCCGGCCTGTCGATGACCCACGCCTTCCTGCCCCCGCACCCGGGCCCCGTGGCCGCCGCCGGACTGCTCCACGTCGACCTCGGCTGGGTCATCCTCATGGGCGTGGTCTGCGGCATCCCCGCCGTGCTGGCCGCCTGGGCGTACTCCGCGTGGATCGGCCGCCGCATCTTCGTCGCCGTACCGCAGGACATGGTGGAGGCGGCGGCGGACGCCAAGCAGGCCGTCCTCCAGGAGCAGCGCGCCTCGGGTGTCGAGCCGCGCGAGGAGCCGGTGCCGCTGGGCACGGTCCTCGCCATCATCGGTACGCCGCTGATCCTGATTCTCGCCGCCACCTTCTCCTCGATCGCCCTCGATCCCTCCACCGGCCGCTCGGTCGTCGAGTTCTTCGGCCACCCCTTCGTCGCCCTGACGATCGCCCTCCTCCTCGCCTACTACCTGCTCGGCATCCGCCGCGGCTGGTCCCGCAAGTCCCTGGAGACGGTGTCGACGGCGTCCCTGAAGCCCATCGGCAACATCCTGCTGGTCGTCGGCGCCGGTGGCGTCTTCGGTGCCGTGCTGAAGGCGAGCGGCGTGGCGCAGGCGCTGTCGGACACGTTCCACGACGTGGGCCTGCCCGTGATCGTCCTGTCCTACCTGATCTCGGTGGTCCTGCGGGTCGCCCAGGGCTCGGCGACGGTCGCGATCGTGACGACGGCGGGCATCGTGGCGCCCCTGCTCTCCGAGGGCCACCACTCGCAGGCCTTCACCGCCCTCGTCATCATGGCCATCTCGGCGGGTTCCATCTTCGCCTCGCACGTCAACGACGGCGGATTCTGGATGGTGGCCAAGTACTTCGGCATCAGTGAACGGGACACGCTGCGGACCTGGACGGTCCTGGAATCGGTGCTGTCACTGGCGGGGTTCGTGGTGGCGGCGGTGGTCAGCGTGTTCGTGGGCTGACTGGTTCCGGCACAGGGAAGTCGTCCATACTGCCGCCGTGGAGCAGCGCATAGGATCGAGCAACGAGCCGACCGAGGCCGCGGAGCCGTCGAAGGCAGCGCCGTCGAAGGCGGAGCCTTTGAAGGCCGGGCCGTTGAAGGCCGCACCTGTGAAGGTCGACCTGGTGAAGGCCGAGCCCGTGATGGGCGCCGGTTTCGACCCGGCCTTCGTCCCGGGGATCACGGGTCCGACGCCGACGGACGAGGTGACGAAGTCACCGGAGCCGGCGTTGGGGACCGCACCGGTAGGGGACTCGGCACAGCCGCGGTCCTCCGAACCAGTGTCCTCCGAACCGGCGTCCTCTGAACGGGTGGACGCCGGCGGGGCGGACGCCGGGACCGTCACCGACGCGGACACCGAGGACAAGGCCGACGGCCCGGTCTTCGAGGCGTCCGACCGCCGGGCGCGGATAGTGGCCGACCACAAGGGCGTCCGCCTCAGCCTGGACGAGGAGGCCTGCGAGTTCCGCTGGGACGAGATCGCGGCCGTGGAGACGGAGTCGCCCCGCTTCGGCAAGCGCTACACGATCACTGTGCACACCCCTGACCGCCGCTGGTACCCGATCGAGATCGAGGCGGCGGCCAGGGCGCGCTTCAAGGAGTGGGACGAGCAGCTCGACGCGGTGCTCGACGCCTACTTCGAGGAGGCGTGACCTAACCGCAGTACTGGGCGGCCTTGCCGATCGACCGGTACATGCAGTCGGCGTTCTCCAGCAGCTGCAACACGGCGTCCTTGTTCCGGGAGGTCTCCCGCTCGATGACCTCGTCGGGCGGGTAGAACCCCCCTCCGGAACTGGACGTCGGATACATCTCGAAGGTGTAGTCGAAGATCTTGTGCACGCCCCAGAGGTAGTCGTCGATGGACCCGTCGGTGATGTACAAGTCGCTGGACTGCTCCGCGGTGTACCCGTTGCTGGCGGCCATCTTCCGCCCCACGGCCTTGAAGGCGGCGGCGTCGTCCGCGGTCATCCCGGTGGCGGTGTCGTTGTACGTCCACCCGAACGGCCACAGCACCAGCTCGCTGTAGGTGTGGAAGTCGATGCCGGCCTTGATCTGCTGCTTGCCGCCGACGACCCGGCCGCGCACGAAGTCGGATACGACCTTCACCTCGGGCGCGGACTCTGCGGCGGACCCGCGGTAGGTCTCGGAGGACGTCGACCCTGACGACCCGCCGCAGCAGCCCCACTTGTAGTTCCAGTTCCGGTTGAGGTCCGTACCGACGTACGAGGAGCCGGAGTTGGGCTGCCGGTTCTTCCGCCACGACCGGTACGACCCGCTGGCGATGTCGTACTCGCCCCCGTCCGGATTCAGATCCGGGACGATCCAGATCTCCCGGCTGTTGACGATGTCGGTGATCCGGGAGTCCGGTCCGTACCCCGCGCCGAGTTCGCGCAGCAGGTAGAGCGCCATCTCCACGGTCAGGTGCTCCCGCGCGTGCTGATGCGCGGTGAACAGCACCTCGGGCTCGTCCTCGTCGGTACCGACGTTGTCGCTGACCTTGATGGCGACGATGTCCCGCCCCTGGTACGACTTCCCGATCACCCGTTTGCTCATGATGCCCGGGTAGGCGGCGAGCCGCTGATCGATCTCGGCGTTCATCTCGGCGTAGTTGTGGTACTTCGAGTCGGCGCTGGGAAAGTCGTAGAGCCGCGCCCCGGACCGCTGCGGCACCGCGCCCAAGGGCTGGACCTCGTAACCGAGTTGCCGAAGCCGCCGGATCTGCTCGGCCCGCCCGGACACGACGACCGTCTCTTCGTCCGCCTCGTCGACGGTGACACCGGTCGCCTGGATGGCCGTACGCGTCACGGGTGTCGTGCTCTGGTGGATCTCGTACTGCCGAACGCCGTCGTCGGCCGATTCGAGCTTGCGGACACTGTCGGCGGTGGCATGGTCGACGCCGGTCGAGACCGGGGCGGCGAGCGCGAGGGCCAGCAGTGCACCGAGAGCGGCGGTACGTCTGCCGCCGCGCGCGCCGGAGCCGCGGATGCGAAGTCGCATGAACTCTCCTTGTGGGGTGGAGGTGGGGTGTTCCCGTGCGACGTGCGGATGCGAACCTTCGGGGCCCTGGGTCGGGCTTCCTGTGAGTTCGCTGTGCGGGTTGGCGCTCATGGTGCGGTGTTGGCATGATCAGGTCAAGTGCACTTGGAGGGAACGACCGGAAACGGCGGGGCGATGCCGAGGTGCCGCTCAGTCCGCGGAGGGGGACGCCTTCAGGGCTTCGATGAAGGCGGTGAAGGCGGGGGCGGGGAAGGTGAGGGTGGCTCGGGTGGGGGATTTGGAGTCGCGGATGGATATGTGGGTGTCCATGTCGGCGACTTCGACGCAGTCGTTGCCCTCACCTCCGCCGGAGAAGGACGACTTCTTCCACGAGGTGGGGGTGATCACCGGTCCTCACAGCTCCTTCGCCAACTGGTGGATGAGGTCACGCGACCGCTCGGGGGACAGCGCCTGCGCCCTCACCCTACGGAACAGCCTTCGAAAGTGCTCCAGCTGTGCTTCCGAGTCGATGAACGCCGTGCCGTGCGGAGCATCGCGCACGACGGTGTCCAGCCGGGGAACCGCTCCACCCAGGTGCACCATGGCGCTTCCGGCGCCAGCGAAGTCGTCCAGGGCGAGCGGGACGACCTGAACGGTGACGTGATCGGCCTCGGAAGCCTCCAGGACGCGGTCGAGCTGAGCGCGTGAAGCGGCGCGTCCGGCCACCCGGATGCGGAGCGCCGCCTCGTGGATCACCGTCTGGTACGGGATCGGGTCCGGTCCGTCGATGACGACTCTCCGCCTCATCCGGTGCTCCACCCGAAGAGCCACCTCGCCCGCCGGGAACTCCGGGTTCATGTAGGCGAAGAGGGCCCGGGCGTACTCCTCCGTCTGAAGGAGCCCCGGCACGTGGATGACCGCCACGTCCTTGCGGAACCGCGCGTGATGGTCCATCTCGGCCAGGTCCTGGTAGGCGGCGGGGAGCACGCCCCGGTACTCCTCCCACCAGCCGCGCGTACGGTCCGTCGCCATGGCGGCCAGAGCGTCGATCAAGGCATCGTCCGAGCAGGCGTAGTTGGCGGCGAGCCGACGCACGCGCTGCTCGCTCACCCCCGCGACGCCCGACTCGATCTGACTCATCTGCACGGAGTTCGTCCCGAGCAGGGCGGCCGCCTCCGTCGCCTTGAGCCCGGCGGCCTCGCGCAGTCTCCGCAGTTCGGTGCCCAGGCGAACCTGGCGTGCTGTGGGGTTCCGTCGTGCCGGCACGGCGACCTCTCTCCTCAACGGCCCTGGTGAGGCGACTCTTTCGAGGGCAAGGTTACGTGACCGGCTTGCTGCGAATGAAATTTATGCCCTACCTTCGGTGACGCATCGCACACGCTGCGGAAGCGCACCGCGCCGTCCTGCCATGACGGCTGCGGCAATGCCACCGTGAGCGGAAACCCCACTCACCGACTGGAGCTGATGAGTCATGCCCGAGAACGAACCCTGGGACTACACGCTCTACATCCCCAACGACCCCAGAGCCGTCACGGTCTGCCGTCGGACCCTGCGCGTGATCCTGACGTTGCACGGGCTGGCGGGGCTGCTCGACACCGCTGAACTCCTGGCGACGGAGCTGGTGTCGAACGCGGTACGGCACACCAAGGGGCCGGCGGCGCTGAGGGTGCGCCGCTCCCCGGAGGGCCTGGTGTGGATCGGGGCGTGGGACACGGACCCGGCGCCGCCCGAGCCGCCGGTGCCGTTGGAGCGGGCGTTGGAGCGGGAGGCGGGGCGGGGGCTGGGGCTGGTGATGGCCTGCGCGGAGTACTGGGGGTGGCAGCCGTCGGCGCGGTTCGGCGACCGGGGGAAGTACGTGTGGTGTGAGCTTGGGGTGGCGTGAGGGCGGGCGCCGCACGCCACCGGGATTGAGCAGGTGGCCGTCAGCGGAACGGGATGTTGAGCCAGGGGCTGCCGGGGTCGGACACGAGGATGTGATGGGCCTTGACCATGTCCTGGTACCAGCTGCCGAACTCCTCTTCGTCGAAGTGGAGGGAGCGCCCAAGGACAAAGCCGGCGGCGAAGTCCTGCCACGACTTGTACGCCAAGGCGGAGGCCCGCCCGGCCTGGATGACGGCGGACTCGGCCTCATTCAGGGTCCCGAAACGGGCCGCGAGGCCCCACCGGGCCATGTTCGAGGCGCGCCCGAGATCTCAGGCGCCGACGGACGAGACGTACTGGTTTTCACCCAGGACGCCGTCGGCGCGCATACGGGCCTCGTAGCGGGTGATCCGCCCGATGAGTCGTTGCACCCCCTCGATACGGGCCTCGACCTCGGACTCGGGCCGGGGTTCGGTCTTGGTGACGCCGTCCTCGGTGACCACGGCGGAGCCCTGGGAGTTCGCGCGGATGACGTTGGCCACGGACTGCTTCCAGTACCCCACGTCGAAATGTCCGCCGAAGTCCCGGGCGATGGTCCGACGCAGACCGATGGCGAAGTCCCATACCATGCTGTGTGATTCAGCGGCGAGCAGGCCGTTGAGGGCGGACGGCCACTCCTCGCGACTGGTGATGCCCCACCACTCCCGTAGCTGTTTTCGTTCCCTGGGATAGCCCTCGCCGTGCGAGGCCATGCCGTTCCAGAAGGGAATCGTTGTTCACGCACAGGAGGGCCCCGCAGGCGAGGCCGTGGGCGGCGGGGCCGTGCAGGGGGCTGCCGATACGAAGAGTGCGAAGACGCGGCGACTGCTCCTGGGCGGGAGCCTGCTCCCCGTACCGGGCCCACGCCGCCGAGTGCGGGGGTGCCGAGGGGAGGAACGCCTCGCAAGGACTTCCGGGGTTGACGACGATCACCGGTGGATCGGTCGGCTGCCACGCTTTGGCGAACCATTCCAGGTAGTTCCAGTCGAACACCCGGTGGGGCTCCGGTGCGGGCAGCACACCCTCGGTGTACACGGCCCAGATCCGCCCGCCGACAACGCGCGGGTCGTACCCGAAGACGGCGTACGTCGCACTGGGCGTGGCGTCCGCCTTCTCCTTCTGTATCTCGAAGAACAGCCTGCCCTGCGCGAGCGTTCCGAAGTACGCCGCCCAGCCCTCACGCGACTTGGCTTCGAACAAAGCCTGCTCGACCTCTGACGGTGGCGTCCAGGTGGAGGGCGGGGGAGGAGGAAAACCCGCCGGGCGGCGGACCGAAGGTCACGGACTCCTTACCCTTTCTTTGATTTCGAACTGTTACCGACTATGGTGACAAATCCCACTTTTCAGGTCGTTGGCACCATCACTCCACGACCGGCATCTTGTCGAATTTTCCAATCTGACGAGGGGTGTCTGCCATTAGATGCCCCGTGCCCCTCTTCGTCGACTGTGGATCGAGGTTCCGCGGGGTGCCAAGGCTCAGCGGGGTTGAGTGTTAGGCCTTCGAGGAAAATGATCGAGTTCTGAACATAGACAATCTCACGGACCTCAGAGGGGCCAGCAGAAGACGAAGTCGCTGTTCGTCGGGTCCGTGATGGATGAAGTGAGGCACGATATGGCATCGTCATCGCGTTCAAGGAGTCTCAGGGGACTGGCCCAGCTTGTCTGGCATTTCCCCACGTCTAAATAGGTCACATCTATGGGGAAGCTCTCTGCGAAGTCCCTCAAGGTGATGCACCCGATGGCGTCCTCGCCCGCTACGGATGCGGACGGTAGGGACAGCTTCCGGACGGACGGAGAAGAGCCTGTCGGGGCGACGCACTTCGAGGTGACGCCCTACGCGGAGTGACATGGGGGAGGCTCAAACCGAGTAGGGATAGATGTCGATCTCAGGGGTCGTGAACTCGATGGCGGCGCCGACCCTGGGCTTGTCGACCTGACCGGGTTGAACGGAGTCGATGGGGCGCGCGAGCTCCACGAGAATGATGTCGGCGCCGACTCGGATAGCTACCACGGCGTCTTCATCCACGGTGGCCACCACACCTCTGATGCGTACCGGCGATCTCGGTGTGTCCGATGCCATCGTGGCCGGCCCGTCCACGATGGCCCACCGGGCGATCTCGTCGGGGACGTCGACCTCGACATCCACAAGAGCGCCCACCTGCGGCAGCTCGGATCCGCGCCATCGGGCCCATGCCTGCCCGGATAGGCTCCTGAAGGCGACCAAGGGACCTTTTCCGGTCTCCATCGCGGGCGATAGGTCCAGAATCTCGATGCGCATTACTTCAGTCCTAGTGGTACTCGGATCATGGTGTTATCCACGATCCATGTGTTGGTGGGTGACTCGAATGTCCAGGTTTCCATATGGAAGTGAAACTTGGTGGGCTTGCTGTTCATCTCGTGGGGACCGAGTCGAATGCTGCGCCGGCCGTCGGCTGAGACGAGGCGATCCGGGTCCGGCAGTCCAGTACGCGGATGGATGTTCGTATAGGGCCCGTCTCCCAAGAACTTCTTCCACTCGTCCATCACCTGGTGCGGTTTGAGGGGCTTCGGGGCGACGACCTCCGGGGTCTGGATGATCTTTTGTTGCGGAGGGTAGGGGGAGAGCCCGAGCGGGTCGACCCATGTGTGGGGATTGTGGACGTAGGTCGCAGGGTTTGGCGCTGGGTGGAGGCCGAGTGGGTCGGGGCTGAGATACCGGGCAGTGTCCGGTTCGTAAGTGCGAAGGTAGTTGTTGTGGAGTCCGGTTTCCGGGTCGTAGTACTGGCCTGGGAAACGTAGTGGTGTGTAGGTCGTGCTGTGGGCTGACCACGCCGTTGCTCCCCATAGAGTGCTGCGGGTGCGCCAGGCGATTTCGCCCTGCTCGTTCACCAGCTCGCTCGGGGTGCCGACCAGGTCGGTGACGATGACGAAGAAGCGAGAGTCGATTTCCTGCTGGGGGGCTTCCGCTGCGGTGATGCGTTCCGTCTGGGAGACCGGACGCAGGCCCTGGTGGTCCCAGGTGAGGGTGACCGGGTTGGGCAGGCCGAGGGATGTCGTGGTCTGTTCGCAGAGCGTTGTGCCGTCCCAGGTGAAGTCCACCCGCTCCGCGACCGTTTCGCCGTCGTCGGCCAGACGGAGTTTCGCCGTGCGGCGGCCCAGGGGGTCGTAGGTGTAGCGCCAGCGCGTGCCGTCCGGGGTGAGCACCGAGGTCAGGCGGTCCTCGGCGTCCCATTCATAGCGCCAGGTGTCCGGCTTGTGGGACAGACGGGTCTTCTGGCGGAGGATGATGCGGCCCAGCGCGTCATGCTCGTAGCGGACGTTGCCTGCTCGCGTGATGTGGGTGCCCGTGTAGGTGCGCGGGCCGACGGCCTCCTGGCCCGGGTGGTCCGACGGCCAGAACGCCTCGGTCTGGTTGCCCGCCTCGTCGTACGCGTACTGCTCCGTCCAGCCGGCCGCGTGGACCGCCGTCACCCGGCCGGTCGCGTCGAGGTCGAAGCGGCGGGTGCCGGACAGGTGGTCGTCTATGCCGATCAAGTTCCCGTCGGCCCGGTAGGTGTACGTCCGGTGTTGAACCCGGCGGCCTCCGGCACCGGTCACCGACTGGCTTGTCAGGCGGCCCAAGGAGTCGAAGGAGTGCTCCATGGCGATCGTGCCACCGATATGGCGGGTCACTTCGCGGCCCGCCTCGTCGTACGTGAAGTCGATCGGTCTGCCGGACGCCACCATGCCCGTGCGGCGGCCCGCCGCGTCGTACGACCATGTGGATACGGCACCTGTCGGCGTGGTGCGGCCCGTGCGGCGGCCCAGGGTGTCGTAGGTGTACGTCACCGTGCGGCCGTTGACGGTCTCCGAGTGCAGGCGGCCGTGGCGGTCTCGCAGCAGGGTCAGTGTGGTGCCGTCCGGGCCCACGGCCTGGGCGAGCTGGTCCGTGAGATCGTAGGCGTACGTCGTGACCTGGCCCGCCGCGTCCTTCCGCAGCACTTGGCCGAGTTCGTTCCGCTCGTAGGTGATCTCCTCGCCGAGCGCGTTCCGCCGTGAGATCAGGCGGCCCGCCGGGTCGTATACGTACTTCAGCGTCCGGTCGTCGAAGTCCCTCTCCGTCACCAGGCGGCCGGCCGCGTCGTACTCGTACGTCCAGGTCAGCCCCTGCGGATTCGTGACCTTCGTCAGTCGCAGTTCCGTGTCGTGGTCGAATGCGTAGCGGACGCCGTCGGGGCCCGTGCGGGCCGTCAGCAGGTCGAAGTGGGTGTACTCGAAGCGGCTGACCCCGCCGAGCGGGTCCGTGTAGCTCGTGCAGTTCCCCTCGCCGTCGTACGTCCACGTCTCTGTGGTGCCGTCGGCGGCCGTGCGGCGGGTCAGGTTGCCTTCGAGTGACCATTCCAGGCGGGTCGTCGCGCCGGTGGGGTCCGTGATCGTGGTGGGGAGGCCGAGGGCGTTTCGTTCGTAGCGTGTGGTGGCGCCCAGGGGGTCCGTCACCTGCACCGGGAGGCCCGTGCGGTCGCAGACGACCCTTGTCGTGTGGCCCAGGGGGTCCGTCACCGACATCAGGTGGCCGGCCTCATTGTGCGTGAACCGGGTTGTCTGGCCCGCCGGGTCGGTCACCGAGGTGCGGTTGCCCCGGTCGTCGTACGTCTGGCGGATCACCGTGCCGTCCGGGTTCACGACCTTCACCGGCAGGCCGAGGTCGTTGTACTCCGCCCGCGCCTCGCGGCCGTCCGGGCGGACCACCCGGGTGAGGTTGCCGGCGGCGTCGTACTCGAACGTGGTCGTGTGGCCGAGGGGGTCCGTCGTGGACAGCAGGCGGTTGTAACGGTCGCGGACATGTTGCGTCGTTGCGCCGAGTGGGTCGGTCTCCGCCACCACCTGCCAGGCGTCATTCACCAAGTAGCGTCGTGCGTGACCCTCGGCCGTCGTCGCCGTAGTGGTCCTCAGGCCCGTTGTGGCATCCGGTTCACCGTATGTCAGGCGCAGCGCCATGTGACCCGCCGAGCCGCCCTCCGCGACGCAGCGGTCCTGGTCGTCGTACTCGTACGTGTAGCTGCGGTCGTTGGTGTCCGTCCAGGAGGTGACGCGGCCGGCCTCGTCGTACGTGAAGCGGAGTGGCAGGCCGGAGGAGTTGACGACCTCTGTGAGGTTGCCGTCTGTGTAGCCGAAGCGCCTCAGTTCCTCGCCGGTCGCGGTCAGGTGGTACGCCGTGATGCGCCCCGATTCCGTCGTGATGCGGATGCCCTGGCCGGCGCTCGTGTGGACGCCCAGGGGGGCGCCCTCGGTGTCGTGCTCGAAGGTGATCCAGTTGCCGTTGCGGTCGTCGATCTGTTCGAGGATGGCGAGGTTCTGGCCTTGGTCGGCGAAGTGCCGGGTGTGGTGTGTCCGGGGGTCGGTGATGGTGTAGCCGCCGTCCACCCGGTCCAGAGGGAGGCGGGGGCCGTGGCTGGGCAGGGTGGGCAGGCCGGGTGCGGGGTGGGGGTAGGACAGCAGGAGGCCGTCCTCCGTGACGTAGACGACTCCCTCCGCGTCGATCTCCAGGCGCTGGTCCAGGGTGGAGGACCAGGACGGGCCGAACCAGCGGCCCAGGTGGTGACCCGACTCCACCCGCCGGGTCAGGAGCAGGGGGAGTGTGCCGGGGAGGGTGACGTCCGTCTGCGGCAGGTACATCTTGCCGGTGGCGAGGTCGATCGGGTCGGTGCCGCCGCTGTGCACGGAGTCCGGCTCTCGTGAGGGCCCGTGCGGGTCCTCGTTGACCCGGTCCCGGGCTGTCTTCCCGGCCGCGCCCTCGGCCCCGGCGCGGGCTTCTCGTGTGGCCGCGGCTTCCGCGGCCCGGCGGGTGAGCCCGGTCTCGGCGGCCTTCCGTACAAGGCCCGCTTCCGTGCCGAGGCCCTTGGTGCCGACGAGTTCGGGCAGCATGCGTCCGCCGAACTCGGAGGGGTCCTTGCGGGCCTCGTCCCACATGGCCTTCGCGGTCCGCTCGGGGTGCGCGGCGGTGGAGGTCAGGCCGGAGAGCGTCATGCTGACGTTCTGCAGGTAGGCAGCGGGGTGGGTGAGGTTGTAGGGGTCGGCGGGGTTCAGGCCGCGGACGAAGTTGACCAGGCCGGCGGTGCCCTTGGCCACACCGCCGGCGAAGTGGGTCAGCTCGATGCTGGTGGACAGCGCTCCGTCGGTGAAGTCGTCCTTGAGACGGCTCAGGGGCGGCGGCTCGGCGGGGGCGTGGGCCAGTGCCGATTTCACCTTTCCCTGGGCTTCGGCGGCGGCGGTGTTGCGCTGCTTGCGGGCTTCGGCGAGCTTCTCCCGCGCGGCCTGGATGTCGGCCTTGCCCGGGTCGTGGAACGGCTCGGGCTTGGGGCCCGGGTCCTCACCGGCCTTGATCTTGGCGTTGTAGGCGTCGACCTTCTTGTTGTACGCGTCCACCGCGTCCTTGGAGGCCTTCACGCCCTTCTTGTAGAGCTCGACGGCTTCCTTGGCCTGTCCTTGTGCCCACTTGACGGTGTCGGCGTACGCCTCCAGTGCCCCGGCCGCCGTGCTGCACGCCTCGGCGGCCTGCGCCCACTTGGCGGGGTGCACGCCGAACTTCTCCCGGAAGGCGTCGCCGCCCTCGCCCTTCCAGCCGGAGGAGTCGACCTTCTTCAGCCCCTGGCTGACCTTGTCGAACGCGCCGCGGAAGTCCCGCAGGTGCTTGGCGCTCTCGCGGATTTTGTCCGGGTTGCCGTGGACGAGTTCGTTCGCTTCCTCGGTCTGGCCGAGCTGCTGTTCGCCCGGGGTCGCCCCGAGGTCGGAGGCGACGTCGTCGCCCCAGTCCTCCACGCTGTCGGCCCAGTCGTGCGCGCCGACGTAGTCCAGTGCGCCGCCCAGTTTGTCGGTGCCGTAGTCGACCGCCTCGCCGAGCTTTTTCTTGCCCTCGTCGTAGAGGTGTTCGCCGTAGCCCAGGGCACTGTTCAGGCCGTCGCCGATGTCACCGAAGACCCCCATCAGCCCTCACCACCCTGCTGCTCCTGAGCGGCCTGGGCGCGGGCTTCGGGCGAGGGGCCGGAGACGTCGTCCACCAGCCGGTCGTACTGTTCGTCGGACATACCCAACGCGCTGTGCAGGTTCTCGGGGTTCATCCCGGGCACCGGTCCCAGGGTGCGGGAGGTCATCACATCGCGTGTGGCGTCCTTCCAGCCCTGCTTGCTGGTGTCCCAGGCCTGCTCGAACGACTCCTCGCTGTAGTCCACGCTCGCACCGGACTTGGCGATGTCACCATAACCCATCTTCTGCACGCCCTCCTCGGAGGCGTACGGATTGCCGATGGCCGCGTTGGTGACGATCTTGAAGGTGCCGTCCACGTACTGGTCGGTCTCGTAGTACGTGCCCGCCGCCAGGCCCGTCTTCGCGGCGAACCCGTTGCCCTCGTTGATCAGCGACCGCACGCCCCACTCCCAGCGCTCGCAGAACGACGTGAACTCGCCCGTGAGACCTTCGTGGCCCAGCTCCAGCCCGGACAGCGCGATGTCACCGAAGCCACGCCCCGCTCCGGCCTCGCCGACCATGCCCAGTTCTTTCAGCTCGCCCAGCGCCTCGGTCAGCCCCTTGGCGATCAGGCCGAGCCCGTCCGTCGCGAGATCCTTGCCGCCGCCCCCGGTCACCGCCCGTCCCCCTCGTCCTCACCCGCCGCACCGACGTCCACCGCCACCGCGTCCGGCACGATCCCGCGCACCGGAGGAAAGACCATCCCGTCCTCCCCGTCCGCGCAGTCCAGCGCCACCCCGCACGGCACCCCGACCGCCGAGACCGCAGCGTCCAGCAGACGCGCCCCCAGCCACCGCTGATACGGCCACTCCCGGCCACCCTCACCCCGCGCCAGCGCGAAACGCGCCAACGCCCCCTCGTTCGAGAAGGCGTAGAACCAGCGGACACCACCGAAATCGGCGGCCAACGGGCTGCCGGTGTCCGGGTCGAGGGGGACGAGCACGGCCGTACGCCGGAACGCGCCGAGCACAACCGCGAACTCCTGCCGCCCGCGCTCGGGGTCGTCCGCGGTCTCCGATGCGTCGGGTGCCGCCGTATGCGCGTAGTCGTACAACCGCGACCTGCGTACAGGCCCCCCGTGTTCAGCCATGGCCGGGATCATCACATCGGCCTGTGACCAGTGGCAACGTGACAGCCGGCCGATCGAACAAGTCAGGCCGTTCTTGCCGCACACGAGGGCGCCCGGACCAGAAGGCCCGGGCGCCGTGCGTTCAGTGGGTCACGTCACGGCAGCGCGTGCACGTGCGGCCCGACCGTGTTCGACCACGCGTTGCCCGCCGTCGCGTCCCAGTTCGTGGACCAGGTCATCGCGCCCCGCAGGGCGGGGTAGGTCTTGGACGGCTTGAAGGTGCCGCAGTTCGTCGCCGCCGTCAGGCAGTCCAGGGCATTGTCGACCACGCTCGGGGAGACGTAGCCGCTGCCCGCCGCGCGGGTGGAGGCGGGGACGCCGAGGCCGACCTGGGACGGGGAGAGGCCGCCCTCCAGCTGGATGCAGGCGAGGGCCGTCAGGAAGTCGACCGTGCCCTGGCTGTAGACCTTGCCGTCGCAGCCCAGCATGGAACCGCTGTTGTAGTACTGGGTGTTGACGACCGTCAGGATGTCCTTGACGTTCAGGGCCGTCTGGAAGTACGCGTTCGACGTGGACTGCATGTCGATCGTCTGGGGGGCCATCGTGATGATCAGCGAGGAGCCCGCCTTCGACGACAGGGCGCGCAGCGCCTGCGTCATGTAGGTCGCGTTCAGGCCGTTCTCCAGGTCGATGTCGACGCCGTCGAAACCGTACGTCTGCATCAGGGAGTAGACCGAGTTGGCGAAGTTCGTGGCCGAGGACGCGTCGCTGACCGACACCGAGCCCTTCTCGCCGCCGACCGAGATGATGACCTTCTTGCCGGCCGCCTGCTTGGCCTTGATGTCCGCCTTGAACTGGTCGACGGTGTAGCCGTTCAGGCCGGCGGAGTCCAGGGTGAAGGAGACGGCTCCCGGGGTCGACGTCGCGTCGGCGAAGGCCACCGCGATGATGTCGTAGGACGACGGGACGTCCGAGAGCTTCTGGACGGTGGCGCCGTTGTTGAAGTTCTGCCAGTAGCCGGTCACCGCGTGCTTGGGCAGCGAGCCGCCGCCCCCGCCGCCCGTGCCGGAGGCCGTCGTGCCCGTCACCGTCGCCGACTTGGCCGACTCACCGGCCGCGTTGGTCGCCGTGACCTGGAAGGAGTACGACGTGGACGCCGCGAGGCCGGTCACCGTAGCCGACATGCCGGTCACGGCCGTGACCTTCGTGCCGTTCCGGTAGACGTTGTAGCCCGTCGCGCCCGACACCGCCGACCAGGACAGGGAGACCGAGGAGGACGTCGTACCGGTCACGGAGAGGCCGGACGGGGCCGCGGGGACCGTCGGGGCCGGGTCGCCGCCTCCGCCGCCGTCGGGGCCGTAGACCGAGATGTCGTCGGCGTAGTAGGCCGCCTGGCCGTACCAGCCGTGGGTGTAGACGGTGACCGAGGTCGTCGAGGCGCCGGTGGTGAAGGTCGTCGACAGCTGCTTCCAGGACGTCGAGTCGGGGGTCCACGTCGAGACGTCCGTCGTGCCGGTGCCCGTCACGCCCAGGTAGGAGTAGCCGCCCTGGACCCACGCGCTCAGCGTGTAGGTCGAGTTGGGCTTGACCGCGACCGCCTGGGTGCACTGGGCGTTGTCCTGGCCGGCCGGGGTCGCCTTCAGGGCCCCGGTGCCCCCGTGCACCGGGGACGTGACCGTCGTGCCGCTGCCGGCCGTGCACGTCCAGTTGGCCAGGCCCGACTCGAAGCCCGCGTTCTTCACGTTGTTGACGTCCGCGGCGGACGCGGGTCCGGCCGTGGCGAGGCCCGCGACCGAGAGGGCCAGGGCGGTGGCGGCGGACCATGCCGCGAGCCGCCGTGCGCGGGGTCTGGGTATGCCTGGTGCGCGGTCCACTGGAGCCTCCGTGGGGAGTGGACGGGGAGAGGAGGAGAGGGGCGGTGGCCACCGCTTGCGCCCTTAAGTTGGTCCAGACCAATCCGGGTGTCAAGAGGTCCAGACCAAAACCGTTTCCGGCCAGTGGCTCAACCTGTCCGGGTTTGGCGGGACTTGCTCCGGGAGAGTTCCACACCGGCTTCACAAACGCTGTTCTCCGGTCATACGCCCGTGGATACAGTGCTCAGGTAGTCACGCAATGAAGTCGTCCTGGCGCACTGGAGTTACACCGGTGGGCCGGCGGGTGTGAAGAGCGGGGAGCTGCGCGTGCCAACTGCCATTGCCGTGACCAGTGCCGACATGGCGCTGCCGGCGCAGGACGAGCGGACCATGCCCGCCGTCGTCCTGGCCGCCCTCGACCGCAAGCCGCTGGACCAGGCCCTCACCGAACTCCACACCCTCACCGAGCAGTACGGCTACGTGGTCGTCGTCTGCTCACAGGCCACCCCGGAGCCCGTCGTACGGCGGCTGTACACCCTGCGCTCACTGCTGGAGAGCGACCGCATCGCCCTGTTCCGGCCGGAGTTACCGCCGCTCGGCATCGCCGTCCTGGCCCGGCAGCTGCGCCAGCTCGCCTCCTGCGACCTGAGCCCGGGCGTGCTGGCCTCCGCCGGCCGGCTGCTCACCCACTACATCCACGCCGGCGCCGTCCTCGGCTCCGTCGCCAAACTGGACCGGGTCCCGGTCGGCCTCAAGGCGCACGCCAGGAGCTGGATGCCGGGCAGCCAGTTCGCCGTCCTCGCCCACCCCGAGCCCCAGCTCGTCAAGGTGGCCCCCGACGCCACGCTCAAGGGGCCCGAGTTCAGCACCTGGATGCTGGTCGCGAAGGGGCAGCTGCAGAGCGAGTGGGCCGCCGGGCTCGGCACCCGGTGGGGTGTGCACGGACTGCGCGAGACCCCGCTGCCCGCCGAGTCACCGGTGTGGTGGGGGACCGGCCGCATGGTCGAGTTCTGCGGCTACCTCGCCGACCTGTCCGTCCTGTACCAGCTGGTCACCTCCGTACGGCAGACCGGCTGTCACTGGTGCGGCCTGGACGTCATCGGCGACCGCTGCGTCTTCTGCTCCGCCACCCCGCCCGGCCACGAGCCACCCCGCGCCCTGGAACAGCGAACGCCCGCCTGACCTGCGCCAACCTGACCCGTCCCGCTCGACCGATTCCCCCAATGAGGTTGCACGGTTCATGAACTCCCGTCAGCGCCGCGGCGTGATACTCCTGATCCTGTCGGTCCTGTGCGCGCTCGGCGCGTTCGCCGGCGTGCTCTCCGTCATCCACGACGCGAACTCCAAGGTCGGGCCCGAGGTCGCCGCCTACCGGGTCAGGTCCGAGGTGAAGCCGTACACCGCACTGGACACGGGCCAGTTCGAGAAGATCGAGATGCCGAAGCGGTGGCTGTCCGGCAACGCCGTCACCGACCTGCGGCAGATCCGCGGCAAGATCGCCGTGACCACCCTGCACGCCGGCTCCCTGCTCCAGACCGACATGATCGTGGACCGGCCCGCCCTCCGGCCCGGCCAGCAGGAGGTCGCCATCATGATCGACGCGGCGACCGGCGTGGCGGGGAAGATCACCCCGGGGTCGCGGGTCAACGTCTACGCCACCTTCGAGGGGAAGAAGGAGGGCGACCCGGACCAGTCGAAGATCATCGTGACCAACGCCCGGGTCATCGACGTCGGCCGGATCACCGCCCTCGAACCCGACCGCGACAAGAACCAGCAGGCCACCGAGGCCGTCCCCATCACCTTCGCGCTGTCCACCCTCGACGCCCAGCGCGTCACCTACGCCGAGTCCTTCGCCCAGCGCGTCCGGCTCGCGCTCGTGGCCCCCGGCAGCGAGACCAGCGTCCCCGACCAGGACCGCACCTACGAACTCGCGACGGACAAGTGAGAGGCGGCCATGCCCACCAGGATCCTCCCGGCCGGCGCGGACCCGGACGCCGTCCGCTCCCTCACCACCCTGCTCAGCCAGCTCCCCGACGCCGAGCCGCAGCCCCCGGTGACCGACTCCACCCAGCTGGTCGACACCCTCGCCCGGCTCGCCGCCGAGTCGGTCGACGAACTGCCCGAGGTCGTGGTCGTCCACGAACGGATCGGCCCGGTCCCGGCCCTGGAACTGATCCGCGAGGTCGCCCTGCGCTTCCCGGCCGTCGGCGTCATCCTCGTCACCACCGACGCGAGCCCCGGCCTGTTCGCCGCCGCCATGGACTCCGGCGCCCGCGGCCTGGTCGCGCTCCCGCTGTCGTACGAGGAGCTCGCCAACCGCGTGCAGGCCGTCGCCCAGTGGTCGACGGGGGTACGACGGCACCTCGGGCACGGCGCCGAGACGCTCGCCGGGGCCGGCGGCACCGTCGTCACGGTCAGCGGCGCCAAGGGAGGTGTGGGCGCGACACTGACCGCCATCCAGCTCGCCCTCGCCGCCCAGGCCTCCGGCCGCGCCACCGCCCTGGTCGACCTCGACCTCCAGACCGGCGACATCGCCTCCTACCTGGACATCCAGTTCCGCCGGTCGGTGGCCGACCTGGCCGCCATCACCGACATCTCGCCCCGCGTCCTCGCCGACGCCGTCTTCCGCCACGACACCGGGCTCGCCCTGCTCCTCGCGCCCGGCGAGGGCGAACGCGGCGAGGAGGTCACCGACCGCGCCACCCGCCAGCTCGTCAGCGCCCTGCGCTCCCGCTACGAGGTCGTCGTCGTCGACTGCGGCGCCCAGCTCAGCGGGGCCGGCGCGGCGGCCGTCGAGATGGCCGACACCGCGCTGCTGGTCACCACCCCGGACGTCATCGCCGTACGCGCCGCCAAACGGACCGTACGGATGTGGGACCGGCTGCAGATCCGCAAGGCCGAGGAGACGACCGTGGTCGTCAACCGCCACACGCGCAGTACGGAGATCCAGCCCGCGCTCGTGCAGCGCATCACCGGGACGGCCCTGGCGCGCACGGCCGTACCCGCCAACTTCAAGGAGCTGCAAGCGGTCGTGGACGCCGGGCGGGTCCACGAGCTCGACGCCAGGAGCACGGTCAAGCAGGCGCTGTGGGGGCTCGCGGGGGAGCTGGGGCTGGTGAAGGCCGCGGAGGGAGCCTCTCACCGCGGGAACGGACGCGGTTCCGTGAGCCTGCGGCGCCGGAAGGAGTGAGTCCCTGATGAGAAGGCCGGACGGGGACCGGGGACAGGTGAGCATCGAGTTCCTGGGCATGACCCCGCTGATCGTCCTGACGCTGGTGCTCATGTGGCAGGCCGTACTCGTGGGATACACCTTCACGCTCGCCGGGAATGCTGCCGACGAGGCGGTGCGGGCGGGGACGGCCGCGCCACGGGGAGGCGCGCGTCAGGCAGCGTGCGCGGAGGCGGGGCTGAAGCACCTGTCGGGAGCGTGGAAGGGGGGCGCGTCGGTGCAGTGCAGCCCGTCCGGCTACGTCACGGCCGACGTCTCCCTCAAGGTCCCGGTCCTCTTCCCGGGCGTGATCTCCTTCCCCGCCACCGTGCACGGCCACGCCGGCGCCGTCGAGGAGGTGAAGGACTGAGATGCCGTACCGCCGCCCGAGACGCGACCGTGGCCAAGTGGCCGTCGAGTACCTGGGGTTCGTCCCCGTCCTGCTGATCGTCGGCCTGGCCGGCTTCCAGATCGGCGCCGTCGCCTACGCCGCCGAGCAGGCCGGTACGGCGGCCAGGGCGGGAGCGCGTGCCGCGTCGCTGCGGCAGGACGTGGGGCAGGCGTGCGCCGACGCGGTCAGCGGCGGCCTCTCCGTGCAGTGCGGCGAGACCGGCGGAGGGGACGACTCGGTCACCGTCACCGCGACCGTCCACATCCCCACCATCGTCTGGGACCTCGGCTCCGCCACCAAGTCCGCCACCATGCCGCTCGACCACTGACCGAGAAGAGGCGACCCCATGAGTCTGCGGGCACGCATCAGCACCCCGGAGGAGCACGGCAGCCGGGGCGAGGACGGGCACCTGGTCGCCTCCTACCGGGCCAAGCTGCTGGAGGAGATCGACCTCGCGGAGATGAGTTCGCTGGCCGCCGCCGAACGCCGGGCGCGGCTGGAGCGGGTGCTCGGGCACATCATCAGCCGCGAGGGCCCGGTGCTGTCGACGGTCGAGCGCTCCCAGCTGATCCGCCGGGTCGTGGACGAGGCGCTGGGCCTCGGCATCCTGGAACCGCTGCTGGAGGACGCCTCGATCACGGAGATCATGGTCAACGGGCCGGACGCCGTCTTCGTGGAGCGCGGCGGCCGGGTGGAACAACTTCCCCTCCGGTTCGTCTCCGCCGACCAGCTCATGCAGACCATCGAGCGGATCGTGTCGACGGTCAACCGCCGCGTGGACGAGTCGAACCCGATGGTGGACGCCCGCCTGCCGTCCGGCGAGCGGGTCAACGTCATCATCCCGCCGCTGTCCCTGACCGGCCCCATCCTCACCATCCGCCGCTTCCCGCGCTCCTTCACCCTCCAGGAACTGATCGGGTTCGGGTCGCTGGACGAGCACATGGTGTACCTGCTGGCGGGCCTGGTGCAGGCGAAGTTCAACATCATCGTCTCGGGTGCGACCGGTACCGGGAAGACCACCCTGCTCAACGCCCTGTCCGGGCTGATCCCGCCGCACGAGCGCATCATCACCATCGAGGACTCCGCCGAACTCCAGCTCCAGCAGACCCATGTGGTCCGCCTGGAGTCCCGCCCGCCGAACGTGGAGGGCAAGGGCCAGGTCACCATCCGGGACCTGGTCCGCAACTCCCTGCGGATGCGCCCCGACCGGATCGTGGTCGGCGAGGTCCGCGGCGGCGAGTCCCTCGACATGCTCCAGGCGATGTCCACGGGCCACGACGGCTCGCTGGCGACCGTGCACGCCAACAGCGCCGAGGACGCGCTGACGCGGTTGCAGACGCTGGCCTCCATGTCCGACGTCGAGGTGCCCTTCGTCGCCCTGCACGACCAGATCAACAGCGCGGTCGACGTCATCGTCCAGCTCACCCGGTTCGCCGACGGCGCCCGCCGGATCACCGAGATCGCGCTGCTCGACAGCCACGGCGGGGAGCCGTACCGGCTGGCGACCGTGGCGCGCTTCGACGCGCGGCCCATGACCCCGGACGGCCGCGTGTACGGCGACTTCCGGTACTTCCCGCTGCCCCGCCGCGCCGCCGACCGCCTCTACATGGCGAGCCAGCCCATCCCCCAGGCCTTCGGCGTCGCCCGCTCCGCCGACCAGCTCGCCACCCGAGAAGCCAGGTAGGACCCAGGACCATGGAACTGCACACCCTCGTCCAGCTCACCACCGGCGTGACGCTGCTGACCTGCGTCCTGGCGGTGGCCGGCGTGCACGCCTACGCCTCCGGCCGGGCCCGGCGCGCCGCCCTCGTGGACCGCCTCGCACACACCGGCCCGCCGCCCGCGACCGGCCGCAGACGCCGCTTCCGCGACCTGGACCGGCGGCTGCGCCGCACCCGCCTCGGCCGCTGGCTGGAGCGGCGCCTGGCGGCCACCGGCCTGGACGTCACGCCGGGGGAGTTCTTCGCCGCCATGCTCGGGACGGTCGCGGCCCTCTGGCTGATCGGCCAGGCAACCCTGGCCCCCTTCTTCGGCCCGATCGCGGGCCTGCTCGGCGTCTGGGCGGCGGTCCAGTTCCTCAACTGGCAGCGGCAGAAGCGCATCGAACGGTTCATCAACCAACTCCCGGAACTGGCCCGCATCCTGGCCAACGCCACCCAGGCCGGCCTCGCCCTGCGCACCGCGATCGGCATGGCGGCGGAGGAGCTGGAGGCCCCGGCCGGCGAGGAACTGGCCAAGGTCGCCGACCAGCTCGCCGTCGGCCACTCCCTGGACGACGCCCTCGGCGAGCTGGCCGACCGCCTGCCCTCCCGCGAACTGGTCGTCCTGGTCACCACGCTGGTCCTGTCGAACCGGGCGGGCGGCCAGGTGGTCTCCGCCCTGCGGAACCTGACCGAGACCCTGGAGGAGCGCAAGGAGACCCGGCGCGAGATCCGTACCCAGCTCTCCCAGGTGACCATGACGTCGTACGCCGTGCCCGTCCTCGGGATCGGCGCGTTGTTCCTGATGAACGGAGTCAAGGACGGCGCCCTCGACCGCATGACCGGCTCACCGGTCGGCCAGGCGTGCGTGATCATCGCGTTCGCCATGTACGCCGTCGGCTTCGTCCTCATCCGCCGGATGAGCCGGATCGACGTCTGAGGGAGGTGACCCGGTGGCATACCTGCTCGCCCTGCTGATGGGCCTCGGCGTCTGGGGCGCCTTCGCCGGCATCCGCATGTACCGCGCGGACGCCAGGCTCCCCGGCGACCTCGCCGTCGCCCTGGAGGTCGGCGCCACCCGCACCGGCGCGGTCGGCTCGGTCATCGACCGCATGGGCATGCGCTACGCCCCGGCCGTGCTGCGCCTGATGGGCCCGCGCCGCGTGGCCAGGTACCGCCGGAAGATCGACCTCGCGGGCAACCCCGGCGGCCTGACCATCGACCGCTACGCGGCCCGCCGCGCCGTCTACGGCGCACTGGGCGCCGTCGGCTTCCTGGTCTTCCTCCTCCGCGGCCAGTGGTTCGTGGCCGTACTTCTCCTGCTGTTCGGCGCGTTCTGGACGGAGGTCGGCCTCTGGTCGGCCATCCGGGTCCGCAAGGACGTCATCGAACGCACCCTGCCGGACTTCCTGGACGTCCTCGCGGTGGTGGTCAGCGCGGGGCTCGGCTTCCGGCAGGCCCTGGACCGGGTCGCCTCCCGCTACGAGGGCCCGTGGGCCGACGAACTGCGCATCACCCTGCGCCAGATGGACCTCGGCATGAGCCGCCGCGAGGCCTTCGCGGAGCTGCGCCGGCGCAACGACTCCGAGCAGGTGGCCATGTTCGTGACGGCGTTGCAGCAGGGCGAGGAGCTGGGCGCGCCCATCGTGGACACCCTGGTGTCCCTGGCCAAGGACATGCGCCGCACCGACGCCCAGAACGCCCGCCGCAAGGCCGCGCGGGCGGTGCCGAAGGCGACCCTGATGATCACCACGTTCATGGTCCCGGCGACGATGCTCCTGCTGGGCGCGGGCCTGCTCCTCGGCTCCGGCGTGGACTTCGGCTCACTCACGGGGGAGTGAGGACGGCCGTGACGGTGACGGGTTCGACGGTGCAGAGGGGGCGTACGGGCCGCGGCGTGCACGCGGGGGTGGCACGGGCCGGGGCGTGGCTGCGGGCGGCCGGGTGGAAGCGGGATCCGGGGGCGGCCGGGTGGAAGCGGGATCCGGGGGCGGCCGGGTTGGAGCGGGGGCCGGGGGCGGCCGGTGCTGGGACGGAGGTCCCACCGCACCCGAGCTCGTCGGCGACGCTTTCGGGGACGGTGGCGCCACCGGGCGAGCCTTCCGAGAAGCTCCAGATCCGTGCCCTCCAGGCCATGTGCCGCCAGGTCTTCGGCTTCCGCCTGGCGATGATCGTGCTGTCGGCCCCCGCCGCCCTCCTCAACGCGGCCCCCGGCCTGGGCGCCCGCCTGGTCGGCGCGGCCGTGGTCGTCACCTTCATGGTGTCCTACGTCCTCTTCCGCGACTGGGAACGCTTCGGCCCCCTCCTCCTGCGCCACCCCAGCCTGCTGGCCGCCGACACCCTCTTCGGCTCCTTCCTCCTCATCTCGGCCGGCCCGGACACCACCCTCGCCTACGTCAGCGTCTGCACCCCGCTCCTGGCCGGCCTGGTCTACGGCTGGCGCGGCGCCGCCTGCTTCGCCTCGCTCCAGTCCCTGATCCTGCTCCTGGTCCACGCGACCCTGAAGGCCGACCGGCACGCGCCGGTGGCGGAGGCCCTCCTCCTCCCCGGCCTCTGCGTCATCGCCGGTGCCATGGGCTCGACCCTGCGCAACCTGATGCTCCGCTTCGGCGCCGCGACCCAGGCCCTGACGACGGTCCAGGCCCGCCTCGCGGCGGCGGAGGCGGTGAGCGCGGAACGCGCCCGGCTGGCCCGCGAGATGCACGACTCCGTGGCCAAGACCCTGTACGGCGTGGCCCTGGCGGCGGACGGCCTGGCGGCCACGGCGTCGGCCGCGACCCCCGACCCGGCCCGCATCAGGGAACAGGCGGAACTGGTGTCCCGCTCGGCGCGCAGGGCGGCGGCGGAGTCCCGGGAGCTGCTGACGGACCTGCGCCGGGACCGGCCGGACGCGCCGGACCGGACCCCGCTGTGGCGGGAACTGGCGCACCGGGCGGCGGACTTCACGAACCGCACGGGCTTGAGGGTCACGTGTGGCTGGGGAGGGCAGGAGGGGGACGGTGAGACGGGCGAGGGCGGTGGTGGAGTGGGCGAGGGAACCGGCCTGCCCGCACTCCCGGCCCCCCTGGCCCGCCATGTCCTCTCCATCGTCATGGAGGCACTGGAGAACGCCCACCGGCACGCGTCCGCGACCCGCGTGGACATACGGGCGGCGGTCGACGGCCACCTGCTCCGCGTCACGGTCCACGACGACGGCAGGGGCCTTCCGCCGGGCACCACACTCGAAGAGCTGCGTGGTTCGGGCCACTTCGGCCTGCTCGGCATGGTCGAGCGGGCGGCGCAGGCCGGCGCCCGGATCCGCGTCGGAAGGGGCACCCACGAACGAGGCACGGAGGTCCGCCTGGAGGTCCCGTTGCCGACACCGACACCGACACCGACACCGACACCGGCACCGACACCGCCACCCGTGTCCCGGAATGCCTGAGAGGAGGCACATGCGCCCCCGACGACCACCACAGCCGTTCCCACCGCCGTCGTCGGCGTCCCCGCCGCTGCGGCTGCTGGTCGCCGACGACAACCCCGTCGTCCGCGCCGGTCTGACGGCCCTGCTCTCGGGTCACCCGGACACCACGGTGGTGGCGGAGGCGAGGGACGGGCGGGAGGCGTACGAGGCGGCGGTCCGGCACCGGCCGGACGTCATCCTCCTCGACGTCCGCATGCCCGGCGTCGACGGAATCTCGGCGTTGCCGCACCTGGTGGGGCTGGCCCCCGTCATGATGCTCACCTACAGCCACGAGACGGAGACCGTACGAGAGGCGCTGCGGCTGGGGGCGGGGGGATACCTGGTGCACGGCGAGTTCACGACGGAGCAGTTGGTGAGGGCGGTGCGGGACGTACGGGAGGGTCGTCCGCATGTGACGCCGGGGGCGGCGAGGGCGTTGCTGGCGGAGCTGTGGGGTGATGCACTTGCACACGACGACCCCCAACGTGCCGTTGATTTACCAGATTCGGCCCCCCACCCTCTTTCGCAACTGCAACCATCTATGGGACAGTCCTTCCGGTCACGGTTCCGGCTGAGCAGCAGGGAGGCGGAGATCATGGACCTCATCGCGTCCGGCATGACCAACCAGCAGATCGCCGCCGCCTGCTTCATCAGCGAGAAGACGGTCAAGAACCACATCAACCGCATCTTCGCCAAGCTCCACAGCACGACGAGGTCCCAGGCGACGGCGAAGTGGCTGGGGGTGGCCTGACATGACACACCGGGCAAGAACCCCCCACCCGGAATGGGCCTGGGGTTGGGCCCTGGGGCCCTGGGGTGGCATGACTGTTCTGTCCTACGCTTCGCGGATCCGAGGCGAAGCTGGAGGGGAAAACCGTGAGCAAATGGTTCAACACCACCGTCGCGTATCTGCAGTCCCGTGCCGCCCGGGACGACCGAGGGCAGACCGCGGTGGAGTACCTCGGCATCATCGCCGTGGTCGTGGCGATCGTGCTGGCGATCACGGGTACGAGCATCGGTCAATCGATCTACGACGCGATCACCCAGAAGATCGCCGAGGTCACCGGCGGCTGATTCCTCCACACCGCGACGCAGGGCAGGCCTTCCCCATCTACATCACGGTGGTGGCAGGCCTGCTCTTTCTTGCGTTCGCGTATCTCGCGGTCGGTCAGGCTGCGGTCAACCGGGGCGGTGCCCAGACGGCCGCTGATGCCGCAGCGCTCGCGGCGGCCCAAAACGTTCGGGACCAACTCGGGGAACAGTGGGTCAAGGTGCTGCTGGATCCGGAGAAGTGGCAGCAAATTCTCGAGGGGAAGACTGAGGTCGGCGACCCATGCTGGCGAGCCGGACAACTCGCGGCACAGAACGATGCCCAGTTGAATTCCTGCCTTTCACCCGAGTTGCTGAAGTACCGCGTCGATGTGAAGACCAACAAGTCCGTCGGTCATTCCGTCGTACCCGGAACGGAGGATGTCAAGTCGACTGCTTCCGCAACCGCCGTCATCGAACCGCTCTGCACGTTCGAGCTCTCCGACGAGGGAGACGAAGCGGATGCGCTGCCTGAACTCACCTGCAAGGACAAGGACTGGAAGCTGGATCCGGACGAGCCGGCGGAGCTTCCGAAGCCCGAAGACCTCTTCGACGTGCACCTGGGCTGACTGACAAGCTGACGATGAGTGACGAAGGAAGCGGAGCCATGAGCATTCGGTTCACTGCGAAGACCCGCAGGGGGATGGTCGCATTCTCCGTTGCGGTCGGTCTGGCTGTCGGGGTGGCCGGCTGCGGCGGAAGCGGTGATGACAACAAGAAGCCGGACAGTTCGGCGTCCGCCTCCAAAGCGGGCACATCGGAGCCGAGTGCTCAGGAGGGGCAGTCCGAAGAGCCGCTTGCAGAGCTGAAAGGCTCGGACGGTCTGATCCTCCAGGTCACCTCAGCGGTACGTGACTCGGGTGGCTTCGTCACCGTCAACGGCACGCTGAGGAACGACGGGGCCAAGAGCATCGTCATCCCGTCCGCCTTGAGCGGCAACGAAACCGAGATCCTGAGGAACGGCAGGTCTCTGGGTGGTGCCACGCTCATCGATTCGCAGGGCAAGAAGCGGTATTACGTGCTGCGGGACACGGAGGGCCGTCCCCTGACGACCACTGGCTTCTCGACACTCAAGTCCGGTGCCACCTTGGCCGTCTTCATGCAGTTCCCAGCCCCCCCGGCAAACACGACCGAAGTCGACTTCCAGCTGCCGACGTTCTCCTCCGCCCCCATCAAGATTTCCGGGTGAGGCCAAGTGATCACCGCACCCCGGACCGCCCTCACAGCCGCTGTCCTGCTGTTCGTCGTGAACCTGCCCGCCACCCCCGCGTCCGCCGACGACACCGGCCCCAGTGAACCCCCCGGTACCGAGCCCTCCGCCGCCGCCCCGGTGAAGGTCGACCCCACGGATCCGGATCTGAAGCTGCCGGAAGGGGCCACGCTGGCCGAGGCCAAGGTGTTGGACATCAAGTCGGTCGTGGAGGACCAGAGCGGGGACGAACGGCGCGAGGACACCAACGCCGACGTGACCTTCGCCCTCCAGGCCGAGGTGCTGTTCGACAAGGACAGCGCCAAGCTCGGCGCGGAGGCGAAGGCCCGTATCGCCGGCATCGCCGAGGAGATCAGGAAGCAGAACGCGACCCAGGTCCGCGTCTTCGGCTTCACCGACAACCTCGGCTCCTCCGCCCACGGCGACACCCTCTCCAAACAGCGCGCCAACGCCGTACAGGCCGTACTGGACCAGGACCTGAACACCCCGTCCATCACCTTCGACGTCCGCGGCTACGGCGAGCAGTACCCGATCGCCGACAACTCCACCGAGGCCGGCCGGAAGAAGAACCGCCGGGTCGAGGTGTCCTTTCCCCGCACCCAGCAGTGAGGCAGCACCCGGCTACCCCGGGTCCACCCCCAGGGCCCCCAGGTCCACCTCCACCTCCACCCGTACTCCCGGCCGCAGCCCCCACCCCGCCATCGCCCCCGCCTCCGCCTCCAGCACGTGCCGCGCCCGAGGGCGCGGCAGGCCCAGGCGGCCGGGGCGCATCGTGCGGACGGCGATGACGGTCAGGCGGCGGTCCAGGTAGGCGACGTCGATCGGGATCCGCATCCCGAAGGTGTGCACCCCACTGGCCGGCGACAGCAGCAGCGCCCCGTCGACCGCGTCCCGGCCCAGGAGCCCCTTCGTCCGCGCCCGGTAGGAAGCCGCGATCTCCAGGGGCACGGGGACGGCGGCCCGTCCCGCGCCGGAGGCGGAGGCCGGGCCCGCCCGCACGATCAGCCGTCCCCGCCCGTCCCGCCAGCGCCGCCCCATGCCCCGACCTCCCACGTCCAGCCACCCGTGTCGCCAACTCGCCCGGATCCGCAAACCCGTTGTCCTTTCCCGTCCTCCCCACTAGGAAGGGCTCCATGACCGCACTCGGTGTCGTATTCCGCCCCCAGCTTCCCCCCGAGCGGCTGCGGGCCGTCGCCCGCCTCGCGGATGACGTGGGGCTCGAAGAACTGTGGCTGTGGGAGGACTGCTTCCTGGAGGGCGGGGTCTCCACGGCCGCCGCCGCGCTCGCCTGGACCGAACGGGTGCGGGTCGGCATCGGACTGCTGCCCGTGCCGCTCAGGAACGTGGCCGTCACCGCCATGGAGGCCGCCTCGCTGGAGCGCATGTTCCCCGGCCGGGCCGTCCTGACCGTGGGGCACGGGGTGCAGGACTGGATGGGCCAGGTCGGCGCCCGGGCCGCCTCCCCGCTGGGCCTCCTCGGAGAACATCTCGACGCCCTGCGCGCCCTGCTGCACGGGGAACGGCTCAGTGTGCGCGGGCGGTACGTCCAGTTGGAGGACGTCGCCCTCGACTGGCCCCCGGAGCGCCCGGTCGACGTCCTCGCGGGCGCCACCGGACCCCGTACGCTCCGGCTCTCCGGTGAGAAGGCCGACGGCACCCTGCTCACGGCCGCCACCTCGGCGGACGGCGTACGGCGGGCCAGGAAGCTCGTGGAGGAGGGGCGGCGGGCGGCCGGACGTGACGGTGCGCACCGGATCGTGGTCTATCTGCTGGCCGCCACGGGCGCCGGCGCCGACGCCCGGCTGCGCGCGGAACTGGCCGCAGAGGGGCTGGAGCCGGCGGCGGACGTGGGGGTCGCCGGGGACGCGGGCGCGGTCGCCGAGGCGGTACGGCGGCTGACCGAGGCCGGTGCGGACACCGTCGTGCTGCAGCCGACGGCGGACGAGCCCGACCCGGAGGGCTTCGTGCGTTTCGCCGCGCGGGAGGTCCGCCCGCTGGTGCCCTGAGCGGACGCGGCGGGGAGATGAGCCACCGCAGGTCAGGGGCATTGTCAGTGGCGGGTGTCACACTCCCCTCATGGCTGACCCACACGAGCACGACATGACCGGTGACCGCGACACCGGTGCGCCCGAATCGGATCTCCCCGTGCGTCTGCGGGCCGTCACGGAGCAGGACCTGGAGGCCCTCTTCGCCTACGAGCACGACCCCGAAGCCGTCCGGCGGTCCAGGTTCGCCCCCCGGCCGCGGGAGGTCTTCTTCCGGCACTGGCGGGAGCGGGTGCTCGGTGACCCCGACTGCCTGGTGCGGACGGTCACCGTCGGCGGGGAGGCCGCCGGGAGCGTCGTGTCCTGGACGCAGGACGGGCGGCGGTTCATCGGTTACTGGCTCGGGCGGCCGTACTGGGGCCGCGGGGTCGGCACGCGGGCGCTCGCCCGGTTCCTGGAGCTGGAGCCGGTGCGCCCGCTGTACGCGGACCCCTTCGCCGGCAACACCGCCTCCGTGCGGCTCCTGGAGAGACACGGCTTCGAGCGGACCGGCACGGTCCGCCACGGGGCGGACGAGCACATCATGCTGGTTCTCGCCGCGCCGCCCGGGGAGGGCTGAGAGCGGTCCCGGCCGGGGGGCGGAAAACCGCATGACCCGCGGGGGCCCGGCTGGGACGATGGCCGTATGACTCTGCAGCGTTCCTTCGAGGACCTCGTGGCCGAGGGTGCCGCCGTACCGACCGAGGGCTGGGACTTCTCGTGGTTCGAGGGCCGGGCCACCGAGGATCGGCCGTCGTGGGGCTATGCCCGGTCGGCGGGGGAGCGGCTGGCCGGCGCGGAGGCCGTGCTGGACATCCAGACCGGTGGCGGAGAGGTGCTGGACTTCGCGCTGGGCCGGGCGGAGCCCGCCCGGCCGGTGCTGGTCGCGGCCACCGAGGGGTGGCCGCCGAACGTGGCGAAGGCCACCGCCCTGCTGCGCTCCCGGGGCGTCGTGGTGGTCGCCGCCCCGGACGACGCGCCGCTGCCGTTCGCGGACGGGGTGTTCGACCTGGTGCTCAGCCGGCACCCGGTGCGGCCGTACTGGACGGAGATCGCCCGGGTGCTGCGGCCCGGCGGGACGTACTTCGCCCAGCACGTGGGGCCGAGCAGCGCCTTCGAGCTGGTCGAGTACTTCCTCGGGCCGCAGCCGGAGGAGGCGCGCGCCGCCCGCGACCCCGAGCGGGAGCGGGCCGGCGCCGAGGCGGCGGGCCTGGAGGTGGCCGGGGTGCGGGCGGAGCGGCTGCGGATGGAGTTCCACGACATCGCCGCCGTCGTCCACTTCCTGCGCAAGGTGGTGTGGATGGTCCCGGACTTCACGGTCGAGGCGTACGAGCCCAGGCTGCGCGCGCTGCACGAACGGATCGAGAAGGAGGGGCCGTTCGTCGCGTACAGCGCCCGGCAGCTTTTCGACGTACGCAAGCCGGGTCGTCGACCGTAGTCCGACCGGAGTTCGCCCGGGGTTTCCACATTGTTATCGAGCGCGGTTCACACCGGTCTCCTCGATCACGTAAGTTCAGACCAAGGTTATTCGCGTGAGCAAAGCTGCGCGGGCGGTACCGCGCAGTGGAGGGGGCTGCGCGGTGCCGTGGAGCCGTGCGGTCTCCGTCCCGGTGGCGTAGCGGAGGCGTCAAGTCCACCCTTCACTGACGGCGTCGCCCGTCCGGGGGGATCCGGGGCAACTCGCCGATGAACCCCAAGATGGCCTAATCCTTGCGAATCCGTTCGTATCCGACCGGATTTCCCTGGAATTCCGCTGTGAACCGGCCATGAAGCCCCCATGAATCCCGCGTTCCGCGGCCAGCGTGGCGTCGCCGGATGATTCCGGAGAGTAGTTGTGACCCGCCGATGCACCCACCATCCCTTACGAAGGGTTATGGTGGAAACCCCCCCTCGGGCCGGTCCGTCTCCCCCCCACGGACCGGCCCGTTTTTCTTCCCCGCTCCGGGAACCCGATCCGGGAACCTCCCGTCCCCGGTCCGCCGTCCCCACTGAAGGGGCGGGCCATGACCAACCCCCGAGCAGCGGTAGGCTCAACGGCTCCGGCACCCCGTCCCCCGCGCCCAACCCCCGCGCCCAACCCCCGGAGGGTCACGTGAACCTGCGCGACAAGCTGCGCGGCCTGCTCGTCAGGCTCTACGCACGCCGGGTGGAAGGCCACCTGGACCACGCTCAGGTGCCCAAGCACATCGGCGTCATCATGGACGGCAACCGCCGCTGGGCGAAGGCGTCCGGCTCCAGCACCGTCCACGGGCACCGGGCCGGTGCCGAGAAGATCGAGGAGTTCCTCGGCTGGTGCACCGAGACCGACGTCGAGGTCGTCACCCTGTGGCTGCTGTCCACCGACAACTTCGACCGGCCGCAGGAGGAGCTCGTCCCCCTGCTCGGCATCATCGAGGACGTCGTCCGCACCCTCGCCGCCGACGGCCGCTGGCGGGTGCACCACGTCGGCACGATGGACCTGCTGCCCGCGCAGATGCAGACGGCCCTGAAGGAGGCCGAGGAGGCCACCGCCCACATCGACGGGATACTCGTCAACGTGGCCATCGGCTACGGCGGCCGGCAGGAGATCGCCGACGCCGTGCGCTCCATGCTGCTCGACGCGCAGGACAAGGGCGTGTCCATGGAGGAACTCGCCGAGTCCGTCGACATCGACATGATCGGCCGTCACCTGTACACCGGAGCCCAGCCCGATCCCGATCTGGTGATCCGCACCAGCGGGGAACAGCGGTTGTCCGGATTCATGCTCTGGCAGACCGCTCACTCGGAGTACTACTTCTGCGAGGTCTTCTGGCCGGCCTTCCGGAAGGTCGACTTCCTGCGTGCCCTGCGCGACTACGCCGCACGTCACCGCCGGTACGGAGGCTGACCCGCCGGCCCCGCCCCGTCGCCGCTCGGTGACGGGGCGTCGTCGTATACCCCGATTGGCGGGGATGTAACGAGGAGTTCACCGGCGCGCTGGTGGCCGCATTTGCATGGCCGCGCATCATCGAGGGCATAAGGCAAACAGGTCGACGCCCGAACCACGGGCGTCGGATCTCAGCGGGCGGCACGGGGTCGCCCGCCCGGGAGGCCCTTTGCACCAGCCCGACCGTGCGGCCACCGCACGGAAGCAGCCGCGGAGGGCCGGTTCACGGCCCGCCGTGCGCGGGGGCCGGACACCGGTCCAGCATCACTTCGTCGCTCCCCGACCTCATCCGAGGGGGTACGTCCTTCCGTGGTGACCAGCACAAAGCGCCACAAGCCCGACCGGCGCACGTATGTTCTCGACACCAGCGTCCTGCTGGCCGACCCGAACGCCCTGGCCCGCTTCGACGAGCACGAGGTCGTGCTCCCCATCGTGGTGGTCACGGAGCTGGAGGCCAAGCGGCACCATCCGGAGCTCGGCTACTTCGCCCGCCAGGCACTGCGCCTGCTGGACGACTACCGGGTGAAGCACGGTCGCCTCGACGCCCCCATCCCGATCGGGGAACTGGGCGGGACGGTCCGGGTCGAGCTCAACCACTCGGACCCCAGCGTGCTGCCCACCGGCTACCGCCTGGGGGACAACGACTCGCGCATCCTCGCGGTGGCCCGCAATCTGCAGGCCGAGGGGTTCGACGTCACCGTCGTGTCGAAGGACCTGCCGCTCAGGATCAAGGCGTCCTCGGTCGGCCTCCTCGCCGAGGAGTACCGGGCCGAACTGGCCATCACGGAGAACTCCGGCTGGACCGGGATGACCGAACTCACCCTGCCGGGCGAGCAGGTGGACGTCCTCTTCGAGGAAGGACACGTGTACGTCCCGGAGGCGGCCGACCTCCCCGTGCACACCGGCCTGACCATCCAGTCCGAGCGCGGCAAGGCGCTGGGCCGGGTCACCGCCGAGGGCAATGTCCGGCTGGTGCGCGGCGACCGGGAGGCGTTCGGCATCAAGGGCCGCAGCGCCGAGCAGCGCATCGCGCTCGACCTGCTGCTCGACCCGGACGTCGGCATCGTCTCGATGGGCGGCCGGGCCGGCACCGGCAAGTCGGCGCTGGCGCTGTGCGCGGGCCTGGAGGCGGTGCTGGAGCGCCGTCAGCACCAGAAGGTGATGGTCTTCCGGCCGCTGTACGCGGTCGGCGGGCAGGAGCTGGGCTATCTGCCGGGCACCGAGGCGGAGAAGATGAGCCCGTGGGCCCAGGCCGTCTTCGACACCCTGTCGGCGGTCACCAGCCGGGAGGTCATCGAGGAGGTCACCGCGCGCGGGATGCTGGAGGTGCTCCCGCTCACCCACATCCGCGGGCGCTCGCTGCACGACGCGTTCGTCATCGTGGACGAGGCGCAGTCCCTGGAGAAGAACGTCCTGCTGACTGTTCTGTCCCGGATCGGTGCGAATTCGCGTGTCGTTCTCACGCATGACGTGGCACAGCGGGACAATCTGCGCGTAGGACGCTACGACGGCGTTGTCGCCGTGGTGGAGAAACTGAAGGGTCACCCGCTCTTCGCCCACGTCACGCTGACGCGTTCCGAGAGATCCCAGATTGCGGCACTTGTGACCGAAATGCTGGAGGACGGTCACATCTGACGTATCTCGCGTAGAGGTGACGGCTGTTGGCGCCGTCCGGCAAAGGCCACGAGCCTAGCCGGGCGGCGCTTTCGCGCGTGGAGCTTTCCTGAAATCCCCAGGGCCAAACGGGATGTGAGCTTTCACACGCAACACAGAATTGCCACGCGGCGTCCGGTTACGGCAGAGTCTCGTTCCTGTCAGGCCCCGCATACGACACAGCTGTACCCCCAGCGGTACGGCACCCCTTGAGCATCATCAACTCCATAGAGTTCGTCGTATGCCGCCCGAGCACCACGCGGCGCTCCCTCTGGGGGAGTTGCCCACCGGGCCCGCGCCTCCCGTGACCCCGCAGTTGGGAGGCCAGTGTCAGGGGCACGATCGCGTCCGCCAGGGTCACCGAAGCGGGCGATGCTGGAAGGAAACCGTGTGAGCCGGATTTCGGTCCGGGGATTCGCAGTGGCCTCCGCCACCGCGGTCACCGCTGTCGGAAGCGTCGTCGGCGTTGCCTCGGGCAGCACCGCGCAGACCAACGACGCCGAGGCGACGGCAGCCGACACCACGCTCCTCGCCGACATACCCGCGGGTCAGCAGGCGCAGGTGCAGACCGCGTCCCTGACGCAGCAGGCCGACGCGCAGGCCATCGCCGCGGACGTGAGCGCCAAGAAGGACGCCGAGGAAGCGGCCCGCAAGGCTGCCGCCGAGACCGCGATCGCCAAGAAGGAGCTCGCCGAGAAGGCGGCCAAGGAGGCGAAGGAGCGCGCCGAGGCGAAGGCCGCGGCCAGCCGTGGGACCGATGTCCGCGACTCCTCCAGCTTCCCGGTCCAGGGCAGCTACTCCGTGGCGCAGATCCAGGCGATGGCGCGTCAGATGGTGGCCGGCGACCAGTACGGCTGCTTCAGCAACATCGTGAACCACGAGTCCAGCTGGAACTACCGCGCGGTGAACGCCTCCTCCGGCGCCTACGGCCTCTTCCAGGCCCTGCCCGGCTCCAAGATGGCCTCGGCCGGCGCCGACTGGCAGACCAACCCGGCCACCCAGATCAAGTGGGGCCTCAACTACATGAACGGCCGGTACGGCAGCCCGTGCCAGGCCTGGTCGTTCTGGCAGGCCAACCACTGGTACTAGGCGCTCGGCCGGTACCGGCGCCTCGCGCCGGTGCTCTCTCAACCTCGCGCAGCCCCTCCCCGTCCTTAGGGGAGGGGCTTTCGCCCTGTACGGTCGTATCCGAACGACTCCAGGGGGGAGTGGTGGCGAGCACCCGGGGACGCGGGGGAAGAGGACGGATCATGTCGCGAGTGCCAGGCTGGCTCGGCCGGCTGGGGGCCGGTCTCACCGAGATGAGCGAGCGCCTGGACGAGCGCCGCGCCGAGGTGGAGAAGGAGCACGGCGAAGCCGTCGAGCCCGCCGCGTCCGCCGATTCGGGGCCGGTCGACGCGCCTGCCGCCACGGCTGCGCCCGTCCGCCGGCCCGCAGCGCCGTCCGGTCCCCGCCCCGACCCGGCCGAGGCCGTGCCGTGGGGCGTCCGGGTCGCGGCCGAGGCGGGCTGGCGGCTGCTGGTGCTGGCCGGCACGGTCTGGGTGCTGATGCGGGTCATCAGCGCCATCCAACTGGTGGTGTTCGCCTTCGTCATCGCGCTGCTGGTCACCGCGCTGCTCCAGCCGACGGTCGCCCGGCTCACCCGGCGGGGGGTGCCGCGCGGCCCGGCCACCGCGCTCACCGCCATCAGCGGCTTCGTCGTCATCGGCCTGATGGGCTGGTTCGTGACCTGGCAGGTCATGGAGAACATCGACACGCTCTCCAACCAGATCCAGAGCGGCATCGACGACCTGCGCAACTGGCTGCTGAAGAGCCCGTTCCACGTCACCGACAAGCAGATCAACCAGATCGCCAAGAACCTCCGTGAGGCGATCGGCGCCAACGCCGACCAGATCACGTCGGCCGGTCTGGAGGGCGTCCAGGTCATCGTGGAGGCCCTCACCGGCATCCTGCTGGTGTTCTTCTCGACGCTGTTCCTGCTCTACGACGGCAAGCGCATCTGGCAGTGGTTCCTGAAGCTGGTGCCCGCCGCCGCCCGTCCGGGCGTGGCCGGCGCCGGTCCGCGCGCCTGGCGCACCCTGACCGCCTACGTGCGCGGCACGGTCCTGGTCGCCCTCATCGACGCCATCTTCATCGGCATCGGCATCTACTTCCTGGACGTGCCGATGGCCGTCCCGCTGGCCGTCTTCATCTTCCTGTTCTCGTTCATCCCGCTGGTCGGCGCGGTCGCCTCCGGCGCGCTCGCGGTGATCGTGGCCCTGGTCACCCAGGGCGTCTTCACCGCCGTGATGACACTCGTCGTCGTCCTCGCGGTCCAGCAGATCGAGGGGCACGTCCTGCAGCCGTTCATCCTGGGCCGCGCGGTCCGGGTCCACCCGCTGGCCGTCGTCCTGACCGTGGCCGCCGGCGGCATGGTGGCCGGCATCGGCGGCGCGGTGGTGGCCGTACCGCTGGTGGCGGTGACGAACACGGTGGTGGGGTACCTGCGGCAGTATTCGCAGGAGGTCCAGCAGCACGCCTCCGCCGAGCCGGTGGAGGAGACCGAGGCCCCGGACGCGGAGGACCCCGCCCACCAGGGGTGAGCGGGGTCCTCGGCGTACGGCTTATTCGGCCAGAACGGCCTCGGCGTCGAGGGTGACGCCGACCGCCTGCACCACAGAGGCGATCTTGAACGCCTCCTGGACGGTCTCGCGCTCCACGCCGGCCTTGCGCAGTACCTGCTCGTGCGAGTCCAGGCACATGCCACAGCCGTTGATCGCGGAGACCGCGAACGACCACAGCTCGAAGTCGACCTTCTCCACGCCCGGGTTGCCGATGACGTTCATCCGCAGGCCCGCGCGCAGGGTGCCGTACTCGTGGTCGGACAGCAGGTGCCGGGTGCGGTAGAAGACGTTGTTCATCGCCATGATGGCGGCGGCCGACTTGGCGGCCTGGTACGCCTCCGGCGAGAGGTTCGCCTTCGCCTCCGGCTCCAGCTCACGCAGCACGATCGGGGAACGGGAGGCGATGGCGGTCGCCAGCACCGTGCCCCACAGCTGCTGCGCGGGCAGGTCCGAGTTGCCGATGACCGAGCCCAGGTTGAGCTTCAGGTCCTTGGCGTAGTCCGGGATACGGGACTTGAGGGAGTCGAGCGACACGGGTCACTCACCAGCCAGCAGCGCGACCGGGTCGAGGGTCTGCTCGCCCTTGGTCCAGTTGCACGGGCACAGCTCGTCGGTCTGCAGGGCGTCCAGGACCCGCAGGACCTCCTTGGGGTTGCGGCCCACGGAACCGGCGGTGACCATCGTGAACTGGATCTCGTGGTTCGGGTCCACGACGAAGACGGCGCGCTGGGCGTAGCCGTCCTCGCCCTCGATGCCGAGGTCGCGCATCAGCTCGTGCTTGGGGTCCGCCATCATCGGGAACGGCAGGTCGGTCAGGTCCGGGTGGTCCTTGCGCCAGGCGTGGTGGACGAACTCGGAGTCACCCGAGAAGCCGAGGATCTGGGCGTCGCGGTCGGCGAACTCGTCGTTCAGCTTCCCGAACGCGGCGATCTCGGTCGGGCACACGAACGTGAAGTCCTTGGGCCAGGCGAAGACCACCAGCCACTTGCCCTCGTAGGACTTGTGGTGGATCTGCTCGAACTCCTTGCCCTTCTCCAGCGAGACGCAGGCGGTCAGTTCGAACTCGGGGAACTTGTCACCGACAGTGAGCACGCGCTCTCCTTGCAGCGAAGAAACTTCCCTTTTGGGGTGTTTCCCATGGGTTGGACGTGATCGATGGTGGCACAGGGTGCATTGATTAGTGAAATAGCTACACTCGGTCGTGTTGATCGGAGGTAGTTATCAGTGACCGTGAGCAACGGCAAACGCAGGCAGCCGAGCCTGGCGCAGCTACGGGCGTTCGCCGCCGTGGCCGAGCACCTGCACTTCCGGGACGCGGCGGCGGCCATCGGGATGAGCCAGCCCGCCCTCTCGGGCGCGGTCTCGACCCTGGAGGAGACCCTCGGCGTGACCCTCCTTGAGCGTACGACCCGCAAGGTGCTGCTCTCGCCCGCGGGGGAGCGGCTGGCCGTGCGGGCCAAGGCGGTGCTGGACGCGGTGGGCGCGCTGCTGGAGGAGGCCGAGGCGGTCCGGGCGCCCTTCACGGGCGTGCTGCGCCTCGGGGTGATCCCCACGGTCGCGCCGTACCTGCTGCCGACCGTGCTGCGGCTCGTCCACGACCGCTACCCGCACCTCGACCTCCAGGTGCACGAGGAGCAGACCGCCAACCTGGTCGAGGGCCTGAACTCCGGGCGGCTCGACCTGCTGCTGCTGGCCGTGCCGCTGGGCGTCCCCGGAGTCCTGGAACTCCCCCTCTTCGACGAGGACTTCGTGCTCGTCACCCCGCTCGACCACTGGCTCGGCGGCCGGGAGGGCATCCCGCGCGAGGCGTTGAAGGAGCTGAACCTGCTCCTCCTGGACGAGGGTCATTGCCTGCGCGACCAGGCGCTGGACATCTGCCGGGAGGCCGGCCGCGAGGACGCCCCGGTCACCACCACGGCGGCCGGCCTGTCCACGCTGGTCCAGCTGGTGGCCGGCGGCCTCGGCTGCACGCTGCTCCCGCGCACCGCGCTGAAGCTGGAGACCACCCGCAGCAGCCAGCTGCTGACCGGGTGCTTCGCCGAGCCCGCCCCGAGCCGCCGGGTCGCGTTCGCGATGCGCGCGGGGGCGGCGCGCGCCGCGGAGTACGAGGAGTTGGCGGGCGCCTTGCGGGAGGCGTTGCGGGCGTTGCCCGTCCGGGTGCTGGCGGCGTGAGCGCCCCGCAGGGGCGCGGGGCACCGCCCGACCGGCCGTGACGGCGCCGCAGCCGGTCGACGGCGGACTCACTCCGTACGCAGGCCCTCCGGCCGCATCATCCTGACCAGCGGCGGCAGGCTCAACAGCGTGACCGCGAGGACCACCGCCGCGCCGGCGCCGGTCAGGGACAGGACGCTCGCCCAGTCGACGGAGACCGGGGTCGCCGTCATCTTCAGCAGGACCGTGCCGAGGGTCAGGCCCACCGCCGAGGCCAGCAGCAGACCGAGCGCGATCGGTACGGCCGTCTGCCACAGCACCGACAGGCCGAGCGTGCGGCGCCGGGTGCCGAAGGCGAGCAGTGACGACAGCAGTTTGCGCCGCTCGCGCAACTGCTCCAGCTGGGAGACCAGCAGGCTCGCCCCGATCAGCGCCAGCACGCAGACCGCGCCGATGAACAGGCCGGTGCGCAGGGAGGTGTACCGGCCGGACCGCTCGGTGGCCGCCCAGGTCCAGGCGTAGGCGAGCGGGTCGGTCCGGGCGGTCGTGGTGCGCACGCGCTCCTGGGCGTCCGGCACCGTGTCGTCCAGGCGCAGATAGACGTGGCCGTACAGCGTCGCGGTGGCCTGGGCGGGCAGGGCGGAGGGAGTGACCAGCAGGCCGCTGGGGTCGCCCTGGAGCGCGTCCTTGCGCGCGGTGGCCTTGGGTACCGTGGCCGGCAGCGTCCAGGCGACCTCCCGGCCGCGCGCCTCCCCCTGCGTCGGGTCGATCCAGACCCGCGCGCCCGGCCGCATGACGGGCCGGAGCCCGTTCTGGTAACCGGGGTCCGAGTACGGGTTGTACAGGGCGAAGACATCGCCGTCGCGGCAGGACGGCAGGTGGGCGACCTCCCTGAGCGCGGCGCAGTTCCCGACGGTGACGGGGGCCACGCGGTCGGGTTCCCGGCGCTTGCCGCCGACCTGGCCGGTGGACAGCGCCACCGACGTCCGTACTCCCTTGGTGCCGGCGAGCTCCGCGCGTGCGGCGGGCAGCCGGGTGCGATCGGACAGGTCGACCTCCATCTGGGCCCGGCCCGGGTCCCTGCCGGTCTCCTTGGTGTACTGGCTCTCCACGCCCGCGAACAGCATCTGCAGCGCGATCGCCCCGGCCACCGCCACCGCGATGCCGTTGACCATGCGGGCGGCCGTGCCGCTGCTCAACTGCAGCCGCCGTACCGCCAGTTGCCAGGAGACCCCGCCCGCGCCGAGCCGGCTGACGAACGCCTCCACCAGCCAGGGCAGCAGCGCGGTGACGCCGACCAGGAGCAGCAGCACGCCGCCGATGACGAGGTACTGGTTGAAGTCGCCGTGGGAACGGCCGTTGCCGATCATCGGGTACAGCATCGCCAGGCCCGCCAACGGCAGCAGGAGCCGCCACCACAGGCGCCGGCGGGGCTGCCTGGCCGTGCGCACCACGCCGAGCGGTTCCACGACCACCCCGCGCATCGCCAGCAACGTCACCAGCACCGCGGCCGCCGGAACCGCCACCGCCACCAGCGCGACCAGGGCGGGGGAGGGGTCGAGGTAGCTCGGGAAGAAGCTCTCCCCCATGACCTCCACCGAGCCCGCCACCTGCCGTCCGATCAGGAAGAACACCGTGCCGACGGCCAGTCCGAGCAGCGACCCGGCCAGCGCCTCGCCCGCCGCGGTCCGGCGGGTCATCCGGCTGTCGGAGCCCACCAGCCGCAGCGCGGCCAGCCGGCGGTCGCGCCGTTCGCCGCCGAACCGCACGGCCGCGGCGATGAAGACGGCGACCGGCGTGAGCAGGACGACGAACACGACGAGCGTCATGAGGATGAGCACCGGGTCGGTCTGCTCCGGCACCGGGTCGGGGTTGCCGAAGGCGTTCAGCCGGTCCACCCGGGCGCCGCCCGAGTGCGGGACGAGGCCGTCGGCCCCCGCGTAGTAGGCGAGTTCCTGCGAGCCGATGAGTCCGCTGTCACCGATGGTCCCGGTGATCCGGTACGGGATCCGCTCGCGCAGCAGCCCCGCGCCGTCCGAGGACAGCAGCCTCTTCAGGGCGGGCGAGACCATCATCTCGCCCTTCGCCGGGAAGCGGCCGACGCCGGGCGGCAGCGGCGCCCGGGCGCCCTCCGGTTCGAGCAGCCGGCCGCGGATGTTCTTGCCGTGCCACTCGGTGTCGGTGACCCCGACCAGCACGGTGTTCCCGGCCTTGGGGGTGTCGTAGGAGGCCGAGAAGTCCTGGCGGGCGTTCTCCACCCGGTCGCGGGCGGTCAGGATGTTCGGCAGTGCCGTCGTCAGCAGCAGCAGGGCCACGCCCAGGCCGACGCCGACCGCCGTGAGCAGCATCCGGACCCAGCCCTCGCGTCCGCCGGTGACGGCGAACCGGGCCCCCATGCCCAGGTCTCTGCACCACTGCCGGACGTTCATATGGCGCGCTCCATGTCCCGGGACCTGCCGTCGCGTACGACGATCTCGCGGTCGGAGTAGGCGGCCACCCGGGCCTCGTGCGTGACCAGGACCACGGCGGCGTTGGTGGAGCGGGCCGCGTCGGTCAGCAGCTCCATCACGCGTTCGCCGTTGAGGGAGTCGAGCGCGCCGGTCGGCTCGTCGGCGAACAGCACCCGGGGTCCGGTGACCAGCGCCCGCGCCACCGCGACCCGCTGGCCCTGGCCGCCGGAGACCTCGCCGGGCCGCTTGCCCTTGAGGTCGTCCACCTCCAGGCGTTCCATCCAGCTCAGCGCGGCCCGCTCGGCCTCCTTGCGGGACGTGCCGTTCAGGCGCAGCGGCAGCGCCACGTTCTCCACGCAGGTCAGCTCCGGGACGAGCTGCCCGAACTGGAAGACGAAGCCGAACTCGCTGCGGCGCAGGGCACTGCGCCCGGCGTCGCTCATGCCGGCCAGTTCACGGCCGTCGTAGGTGATGGAGCCGGAGTCGGGCGGCACGATGCCGGCCAGGCAGTGCAGCAGCGTGGACTTGCCGGAGCCGGAGGGGCCCATGACGGCGACGACCTCGCCGGGGTGGATGGAGAACTCCGCGCCGTCGAGGGCGACCGTGGGGCCGTAGGACTTGCGCAGGTTCTCGGCGGCGAGCAGGGTGCCGGGCGGGGGAGTCACTTGGCCACCACCTCCGCGCGGAGCTTGTCGAGGCGCGCGGCGGTCAGTTCCAGCCAGCGCAGGTCGGCCTCCAGGTGGAACAGGGCATGGTCGCAGATCAGCTGGTCCGCGAGGTCGCCCTTGCGCTTGCGGTCGGTCAGGATGCGCATGCTGCGCAGGTGTTCGGCCCGCTGGGTGTCGAGGATGTCGGTCGCGTCGCGGTGGGTGAGCAGGGCGAGGACGACCTTGGTGTAGAGGGTCGACTGGAGGTACTCCTCCGGCTTCTCCGGGGTGGCGAGCCAGCGCTCGACGTCGGTGACGCCGGCGTCGGTGATGGCGTACCGCTTGCGCTCGGGGCCGCCGCCGGCCTCGATCCCGTCGACTTCCACGAGGCCGTGCTTCAGCAGCCGGGACATCGTGGAATAGACCTGGCCGTAGTGCAGCGGCCGGTCGTGACCGAACTTCTCGTCGAAGGCCCGCTTGAGGTCGTAGCCGTGGCGCGGGCCGGACTCCAGGAGTCCCAGAAGGGTGTGACCGATGGACATGGCAGCACTCTACACACGGTGTATACGCGGGATGTATACACGCCGTGCGGGGAGCGTGGCGGGCGGTACGGCCCCGCAGGTGGGGGCCGGTTGTCACGGTTCTGACACAGGCGGCCGGCCCCGCCGCGGCAGGGGTCCGGTGTCCTTCGGCAGGCGCCCCGCCTCCGCGAGTGCCCTCCGCAGCAGGAACTCGATCTGCGCGTTCGCCGAGCGCAGCTCGTCCCCGGCCCACCGGGCCAGCGCCTCGTACACCAGCGGGTCCAGCCGCAGCAGCACCTGCTTGCGCTGCTGCGGCCGGCGCTTCGGGGTCCCCGAGGGGTCCGTCACCGGATCCGTCACTGGTAGAGCGTCCCCGTGTTGAGGACCGGCTGGGGGGCCCGGTCCCCGCACAGCACCACCATCAGGTTCGACACCATCGCCGCCTTCCGTTCCTCGTCCAGCTCCACGATGTCCGCGTCCGCGATGCGGGCCAGCGCCGCCTCGACCATGCCGACCGCGCCGTCCACGATCTGCCGTCGGGCCGCGACGACCGCACCCGCCTGCTGCCGCTGGAGCATCGCCGAGGCGATCTCGGGAGCGTACGCGAGGTGCGTGAAGCGCGACTCGATGATCCGCACCCCGGCCGCCTCCACCCGCGCCTGGAGTTCCACGGCCAGCTTCTCGGTGATCTCCTCGGCGTTGCCGCGCAGCGACAGGCCGTCCTCCTCGTGGGCGTCGTACGGGTACTCGATGGCGATGTGCCGCACGGCCGTCTCGGTCTGCGTGGCGACGAACTCGGCGAAGTCGTCCACCTCGAAGGTGGCCTGGGCGGTGTCCTGGACCTTCCACACCACGACCGCGGCCAGCTCGATCGGGTTGCCGTAGGCGTCGTTGACCTTCAGTACGGCGGTCTCGTGGTTGCGCACCCGGGTGGAGATCCGGGTCCGGGAGGTGAAGGGGTTCACCCAGCGCAGACCGTCCTGCCGGATCGTGCCCCGGTAACGCCCGAAGAGCTGGACGACCCGGGCCTCGCCCGGCGCGACCGTGTTCAGGCCGCGCATCCCGATGACGGACGCCAGCAGGACGACGACGCCGGCGGCGACGAACCCGCCCTGGGCCGCGCCCGAGGAGGCCGCCCCGGAGGCCGCGAACAGCGCGACCGCGGCGCCGAGCCCGATCAGTCCGAGCAGCAGGGCGAGCCCGCCGCCGATGCTGTGGGCGGTGAACTCCCGCACCCGTGGCGCGGGCATCTCGGGGACGTCGGCGGTGGCGGCCGGCTCGGATATGGACATAGGGGACCCCCGGTTCTGGTGGCGCCTGGCTCTGTCTGCCTAGCTCCGTTCTAGCAAAGTGATAACACTTTACGCCGCCGAGCAACCTTGGACCAGTCACAGCCGTCGGTTCCGATGGGGCAGGTGCTGATTGTCACGTCCGTAAAAGAACGGATCGGACGCCCTTTGTCATATAGAGGGGTGTTAGCTTTCGGAGCTGACCCCGAGACGGAAGCGAGCGTAGGGACCCATGGGACGAGCGGAAGAGAGACGAGCGCGACAGCGCGGCGGCCACCGCGCGGCACCCAAGCGCCGCCGCTCCGCGCCCATGCCCTCGGCGCCCACCGCGTCCGGCAAGCCCGCCAAGAGCCTCATACGCCGGATCTTCGGCTGGAAGAAGATCCTCGGCACCTTCTTCGGTGTGTGCCTGCTCGGCATCCTGGGCTTCATCGGCCTGTACCTGTACGTGGACATCCCCGAGGGAAACGCGGCCGCCCAGCAGCAGAGCAACGTCTACAAGTTCAGTGACGGAACGATTCTGGCCCGCAAGGGCGAGGTCAACCGCGAGATCGTCGACCTGTCGAAGGTGCCCCGCAAGGTCCAGCTCACCTTCGTCGCCGCCGAGAACAAGAGCTTCTACCACGACTCCGGCGTCGACCTGCGCGGGACCGCCCGCGGTCTGCTCAACACGCTGTCCGGCAAGGGCAAGCAGGGCGGCTCCACCATCACCCAGCAGTACGTCAAGAACTACTACCTGAACCAGGACCAGACCGTCACGCGCAAGCTGAAGGAGCTGGTCATCTCGCTCAAGGTGGACCGCGAGAAGTCCAAGGACGACATCCTCGCCGGCTACATCAACACCAGCTACTACGGCCGCAACGCCTACGGCATCCAGGCCGCCGCCCAGGCCTACTACCGCGTCGACGCCGAGGACCTGAGCGTCGCGCAGGGCGCCTACCTCGCCGCCCTGCTCCAGGCCCCCAGCCAGTACGACTGGGCCGTGGCGACCAAGACCGGCAAGCGACTGGTCACACAGCGCTGGAACTACGTCCTGGACAACATGGTCGAGGAGGGCTGGCTCTCCAAGGCCGACCGGGACGCCATGCACTTCCCCTACCCGAAGGAGCCCAAGGGCGCCCCGGGCCTCGGCGGGCAGAAGGGCTACCTGGTCGAACTCGCCAACCAGCAGCTGGAGCAGCAGCTCATGGCACAGGAGGGCCTGACCCAGTCGCAGGCGGAGAACGCCGTCGTCGACAAGGGCTGGACCATCACCCTCAACGTCGACCGGAAGAAGCAGGCCGCGCTGGAGAAGGCCGTCAGGACCCAGCTGACCGGCAAGCTCGACCCGAAGAAGCGCAAGGTCGACGGCGCCATCCAGGCCGGAGCCGTCTCCGTCGACCCCAAGACGGGCAGGATCCTCGCGCTCTACGGCGGCCAGGACTACTACAAGCACTACTTCGACAACGCCACCCGCCGGGACTACCAGCCGGCGTCCACGTTCAAGCCGGTCATCCTCGCCGCCGCCCTGGAGCAGAACGCCACCACCCAGGACGGCAAGCCGATCACCGCGAGCACCGTCTACGACGGCACCAGCCGCCGCCAGGTCCTGGACCACGGCGCCAAGGTCGGCTTCGCCCCGCCGAACGAGGACGACGTCGACTACGACAAGATCACCGTGCAGCAGGCGATGAACAAGTCCGTCAACTCCGTCTTCGCGCAGATGGGCGTGGACGTCGGCATGGACAAGGTCATGAGCACGGCGGGCAAGCTCGGCATGAACACGAAGGGCATGCAGGCCGTGCCCGCCCAGACCCTCGGCTCCATGGGAGCCAGCCCCCTGGAGATGGCCGGCATCTACGCCACCTTCGCCAACCACGGCTACAAGGTGACCCCGACGATCATCAAGTCGGCCGAGAACAAGGGCCGTACGGTCGACATGCCGAACCCGGTCGGCGGCTCGGTGATCAGCCGTACGGCCGCCGACACGGTCACCTCGGTGCTCACCGGCGTGGTCGACGACGGTACGGCCAAGCAGTCCGTGGCGAACAACCCGCTGCGCGACGGCCAGCAGGTGGCGGGCAAGACCGGTACCTCCGACGAGAACAAGTCGGCCTGGTTCACCGGCTACACCCCCGACCTGGTCACCTCCGTCGGCCTGTTCGGCGAGGACCCGAAGACCAAGGCCCACGTGTCCATGAAGGGCGCGACCGGCCTGCTTCCGCCGCCCGGCCGGATCAACGGCGGCGGCTACCCGGCGCAGATCTGGGCCACGTACACCTTCGGTGTCACCGACAAGGCGAAGTTCGACCTGAACACCACGCAGGGCGCGGCCGTCGCGCCGACCGAGACGCCGACCTGGACGCACACCCCGACCCAGACGCCGACCCGGACGCCGACCCAGACGCCCTCGCAGACGTCGCAGTCGCCGACCCAGACGCCCTCGCGGACGCCGACCCAGACCCCCAGCCAGACGCCCACCCAGACCCCGACCCAGACCCCGACGAGCCGGCCGCCGACGACGTCGATCAGCCCGGAGAACCCGCTCGACCCGGAGAACGTCCCGTAGCCCCACGACAGGACACGACAGCGAAGGGCGCCCGGTCACACCGGGCGCCCTGTCGCATGTCGCGGGGTCCTGCAGCGCTCAGCCGCGGTTCAGCTCGAACCACACCACCTTGCCGGTGCTCAGCCGGGTGGCACCCCAGCGCCGGGCCAGCCGGTTGACCAGGTACAGGCCGCGCCCGCCCTCGTCCGTGGCCCGCGCCTGCCGCAGGCGCGGAAGCTGCGGCACGTCGTCGCCGACCTCGCAGCGCAGCACGTCCGTGCGCAGCAGCCGCAGCGTCACCGGCCGCGACGCGTACCGCACGGCGTTCGTCACGACCTCGCTGACCAGCAGCTCCACCGAGTCCGTCAGCTCCTCCAGGTCCCAGCGGGCGAGCGCGCGCCGGGCCAGCCGGCGGGCCTGGCCCGGGGCGGAGTCCTCCGGCTCCAGCGTCCAGTAGGCGACATCGCTCGGCGCGATCCCGTCGAAACGGGCGGCGAGCAGCGCGATGTCGTCGTCCCGGTCGCCCGGCCCGAGCATGTCCAGCACCTCGTCGCACAGCGCTTCCAGCGGCGGCGGATGGTCCGGGCCGGTCAGCCGCGCGGTCGCCGCCAGCTTCTCCCGCAACTGCTCTATGCCGGTCCACACGTCCCGCAGCCGGGACTCCACCAGGCCGTCGGTGTACAGCAGCAGGGTGCCCCCGGCGGGCGCCTCCAGCTCCACCGCCTCGAAGTCGACCCCGCCGACCCCGATCGGCGCACCCGACGGCACCCGCAGCACCTCGGCCCGCCCGCCCAGGTGCAGCAGCACGGGCGGCGGATGGCCGGCGTTGGCGATCGTGATGCGGTGCGTCACCGGGTCGTAGACCGCGTACAGGCAGGTCGCCATGCGGTCGGTGCCCAGGCGCTGCGCCTGCTCGTCCAGGTGGTGCAGCACCTCCTGCGGCGGCAGATCGAGCCCGGCCAACGTCTGCGCGGTGGTGCGCAGCTGGCCCATGATCGCCGCCGAGGTCATCGAGTGGCCCATCACGTCGCCGACGACCAGCGCCACCCGGCTGCCGGGCAGCGGGATCGCGTCGTACCAGTCGCCGCCGACCCGAGCGGTCTCCGCCGCCGGCAGATAACGGGAGGCCAGCCGGACGCCGGTCGGCCGGGGCAGGGTCTCGGGCAGCATGGTGCGCTGCAACTCGTCGGCGATGTACGCCTCGCGGCCGTACAGCACCGCCTTGTCGATGCCGAGCGCGCTGTGCGTGGCCAGTTGCGCGGCCACCAGCAGGTCGTCCGCCTCGAAGGCGAGCCGGTCCGGGCGGCGCAGGAACAGGGCCGCGCCGATCACCCGGCGCCGGCCGCGCAACGGCGCGAGGATCGCGTGCCGCTCGCCCGGTACGACCGCCTCACCGCCCTCGCCGAGCAGCTCGGGCAGCGCGTCCCGGGCCGCGGGCGCGTCGGCGAACACCGGGCGCACCCCGCGCAGCACCTCGTTCAGCGCGCCGCCCGGCCGCACCTCGCACAGCTCGGCGGTGAGCGCCGACAGGTCCGACAGCACGGACGGCTCCGGCTCCGGCTCGAACGCCGGCGGCAGCAGCACCCCGTCGGTGTCCCGCTCCTGGGGTATCCGGTCGGTGCGGCGCAGCCGCAGCACCACCGGACCGCTGGGCCGCTCGTCACCGACGGGCAGCGGCTCGCGCAGATAGACCAGGATCGCGTCGGAGAACGTCGGCACGGTGGCCCGGCACAGCCCCATGACGATCTCGTCGAGGTCGAGCCCACGGGCGATCCGCCGGGTGGCCGCGCCCACGAACCTGAGCCGGTCCCCGTCGCGCCGCATGGGCATCGGCCGCCCCGGCGGCGGAGCCTGTCCGGTACGGCGTTCCTGACCACCCGGCGACCGCTCCTGCTCGGCGCCGGGCTGCGCCGGGATGGCCTCCGGCGCGGGACGCGGGCGGTGGGCGTCGGGTTCGGTGCCGGCGGGCTGGGCGTGCTCGGGGCCGTTGACGGAGGGCTCCTTCCCCTGGCCGGCTGCGGGCTGCTTCCCCTTGCCACAGGGGGCGGCGGTGCCCGGTCCGGACGGCACCGCGTCGGCCCGGGCCTGTGCGGGTAAGGCCGGATCGCCGAGCTGCGCCGGAGGCTTCTGGGACTGCTGCTGGGTACGCAGGAGCGCCCCGCGGGCATCCGCGGGGTCGACGCCCGGCTGGGGGCGTTCGAAGGAGGTGGGCTGCTCCGTCACGCGTGTCGCATCCATCCGTCCGGGGCTGCGCGCCGGGTGCGCCGGGCGCGCAGTTGGTCCCGCCGACATCCCGATACCCGCAATACGTGCCCCAGGAACGGAATTCCCGCCGGGTCGCAGACGGCCGCTGTGCCGGTGGCGAGTTCCGCGCGGCCGGCGGCCCGGTCGCCGCACGCCTTCGTGGTGGTGCCCTGGTACCCCTCGCTCACGTCCTGCCGCCCCTCGGTGACGATCGGTCAAGCCCGGCGCATGCCCCGGAAGTTGCTCTTCTACGCCCTTGCGGAGGACGATCCTACGTTTCTTGCCTGGGGGCGCATCAAGGGTCTCATGAGGATACGCGCGCGGGTGCGCGGTCCCAGTCCTCGGGGAGGGAAGGTACCGTCCAGGACGGGTCCGGACGCCAGCGCGGCCAGCCGTCGCCGAACGGCGTCCCCCACGCGCGGATCACCTCCACCGCCTCCCGGCCGGCGGCCCGCACCTGCTCGGCGGTCGCCGCGTCCATCAGCCCGTCCCGCTGGGCCTGCGCGAACTCGTCCTCGTCGCGCCAGTGCCAACTCCTGTCCGGGTGCACGGAGATGTCCAGGAAATGGTCCTCGGAGTCCACCCCGCCCGCCCACCGGGCCAGCGGCTCCTCCAGGTTCACGTACCAGTTCTTGAACTGCCAGCCCGGCTCCCAGAACAGCCACACCGACCAGGGCCGGCCGGGCTGGGCCAGCTTCAGCACGCCCGTGCCGAACCAGCGGTCCCGCTGGACCGTGCGCGGCTTGGTGTACCGGGACTCCAGCGGCTCCAGGTGCACGGGCGTGCCGTCGGCCAGGACCGGCTTCACGCACTCGGTGCCGGGGGCCAGCCACACCGCCAGCAGGTCCGCGTCGTCGCGTACGACGGTGACCGGCCGGGCGATGTGGTACCGCTCGCCGCCGTTCGCCCGGTAGCGCCACAGGATGTGCGTCCCCGGGGTCCAGTAGGTCGCCGGTCCCGCCGCCACTCGTGTCATCGCTCCGTCGTCCGTCATGCACAGATATTAGGTGCCAGGGGCACACGACGCTGCGGCGCGGGTCACGGCGGTGCCCCGGTGGCCCGAATGGTTCGCTTCCGGTTACGGGCGCGTCATCCGCAGGACGTCCAGCGCCTCGTCGAGCTGGTCGAGTGTCAGGTCGCCGCGCTCCACGTACCCGCTCTCCAGGACGACTTGGCGGATCGTCTTGCGCTCGGCGAGGGACTTCTTGGCGACCTTCGCGGCCTCCTCGTACCCGATGTACTTGTTCAGTGGGGTCACCACCGACGGGGACGACTCGGCGTACTCGCGGGCGCGTTCGCGGTCGGCGGTGATGCCGTCGACGGTCCGGTCGGCCAGCAGCCGCGAGACGTTGGCGAGCAGCCGGACCGACTCCAGGACGTTCTTGGCGATGACCGGGAGCATGACGTTCAGTTCGAAGTTGCCGGCGGCGCCCGCGGTGGCGATGGTGGCGTCGTTCCCGACGACCTGCGCGGCGACCATCAGCACGGCCTCCGGAACCACCGGGTTGACCTTGCCCGGCATGATCGAGGAGCCGGGCTGGAGATCGGGCAGCCGGATCTCGGCGAGGCCGGTGCGCGGTCCGGAGGACATCCAGCGCAGATCGTTGGCGATCTTCGTCAGGCCGACCGCGATGGTCCGCAGCTGTCCGCTGGTCTCCACGATGCCGTCCCGGGCGCCCTGCGCCTCGAAGTGGTCGCGGGCCTCGGTCAGCGGCAGCCCGGTCGCCCGGGCGACCTCCTCGATGACGGCGGCGGAGAAGCCGGGCGGGGTGTTGATGCCGGTGCCGACGGCCGTGCCGCCCAGCGGTAGCTCGGCGAGGCGCGGGAGGGAGGCCCTGAGCCGCTCGACGCCGTACCGCACCTGGGCCGCGTACCCGCCGAACTCCTGCCCGAGCGTCACCGGCGTGGCGTCCATCAGGTGCGTGCGCCCCGACTTCACCACGTCCGCGAACTCCTCGGACTTGCGCTCCAGGGAGGCGGCGAGGTGCTCCAGGGCCGGGATCAGGTCATGGGTGACGGCCGCGGTGGCCGCGATGTGGATGGACGACGGGAAGACGTCGTTGGACGACTGCGAGGCGTTCACGTGGTCGTTGGGGTGCACGTCCCGGCCGAGCCGCTCGGTCGCCAGCGTCGCGATGACCTCGTTGGTGTTCATGTTGGACGAGGTGCCCGAGCCCGTCTGGAACACGTCCACCGGGAAGTGCTCGTCCCACTTCCCCGCGGCGACCTCGCCGGCCGCGTCCTGGATCGCCTCCGCGACCTCCTTGTCCAGCACGCCCAGCTCGGCGTTCACCTTCGCCGCCGCCGCCTTGATGCGGGCCAGCGCCTCGATGTGCGCCCGCTCGATGCGCTGTCCGGAGACCGGGAAGTTCTCCACGGCACGCTGGGTCTGGGCCCGCCACTTGGCGTGGGCCGGGACGCGGACCTCGCCCATGGAGTCGTGCTCGGTGCGGTACTGCCGGCCTTCTGTCTGACCGTCTGTCATAGGACACCTCCTTGGTGGACAGCATCGCGCGGCGGCGTGATGTTCCCGGTGTGACGCGGCGCTCGGGCGTGGGCGGGGGCGACGCGCCGGCCACCGTGTGCCCGACGCGCGCGGTTCACACCACGGTCATGGCTTGTTCAAAAACTTCTCTTCATCCGTACAACCGTTCCCGGTGGCCGCGAGTCTTCACGGGCGAGTCAACAGACTCCTTGGACTCTCGCGGCCCGGCAGTGCCCCCACCACTGCCGTGGCTCTCTATATGGGGAACGTATATGCGCATTCGTGCCAGTCTGACCGCCGCGACCATCTCCGGAGCCGTGGCGCTCACCGCGCTAGTCGCCCCGGCGGCGCAGGCGGCGGACGACCCGGCGGGTACCGCCGCGAAGATGGCGCCCTTCTCGGCCAAGGCGCCGGCGGACGAGACCGTGGGTGACACCACGATCACCAAGGTCACCGTCAACGGCAACAAGGACGTCGTCGTCGGTACCGGTCAGAAGTCCTTCAACATCTACGTGACCGCCACCGACCCGTCCGGCATCTACTCCGCCGGCGCCTACCTGTGGCACGGCACCAGCCTCGACCCGGACAACCCCGACGTGGACGGGCTGCTCTACACGGACGCGGACGCCACCTGCGACAACTGGAGCGCCACGTCCGCCACCTGCAAGATCACCATCACCGCCACGTCGGACGACCTGTACGACAGCGCCCTGAACGGCAAGTGGAACGTCGCCGCCTGGGCGGTCGGCAATGACGCCGACTACGTCGAGAAGGACGTCTACAAGAACCACTGGGTGAAGCGGGCCGCCAGCTTCAGTGGCTTCAACGCCGGTCCGGAGCCCGTCGCGAAGGGCAAGGCCATCACGGTCACCGGCACTCTGAAGCGTGCGAGCTGGAGCTACGGGAAGTACTACGGCTACGGGAGCCAGTCCGTCCAGCTGCAGTTCAAGAAGGCCGGCAGCAGCACCTACAGCACCGTCAAGACGATCACCAGCTCGTCCAGCGGCTACCTGAAGACCACCGTGACCGCCTCCGCGGACGGCACCTGGCGCTTCCACTACGCGGGCAACAGCACCTCGTCCGTCGCGGACGCCTACGACTACGTCGACGTCCGCTGACGCAGGTACACACCAGCCGACCCACGTTGACGTGAAGGGGGCCCCGGAGAGATCCGGGGCCCCCTTCACGCGGGTTCAGGCCTCGTCGCGCCTCAGTCTCAGGCCAGGCCCGGCCCCCGTACCGGGATCGACGTGAACGTCGGCTGCGGGGCCGGGTCGGTGAAGAAGTCGTTCCCCTTGTCGTCCACCACGATGAACGCCGGGAAGTCCTCGACCTCGATCTTCCAGACCGCCTCCATGCCCAGCTCCTCGTACTCCAGGACCTCCACCTTCTTGATGCAGTCCTGGGCGAGACGGGCGGCCGGGCCGCCGATGGAGCCGAGGTAGAAACCGCCGTGGGCGGCGCACGCGTCGGTGACCTGCTTGCTGCGGTTGCCCTTGGCGAGCATCACCTTCGAGCCGCCCGCCGCCTGGAACTGCTCCACGTAGGAGTCCATGCGGCCGGCCGTGGTCGGGCCGAAGGAACCGGAGGCGTAGCCCTCGGGCGTCTTCGCCGGGCCGGCGTAGTACACCGGGTGGTCCTTCAGGTACTGCGGCATCTCCTCGCCCGCGTCCAGCCGCTCCTTGATCTTGGCGTGCGCGATGTCGCGGGCCACGACCAGCGGGCCGGTCAGCGACAGGCGGGTCTTCACCGGGTACTTGGTCAGCTCGGCGAGGATCGTGTCCATCGGCTGGTTGAGGTCGATCCTCACCACGTCGGAGGACTCGTCGAGGTGCTCGTCCGTGGTGTCCGGCAGGAAGCGCGCCGGGTCGGTCTCCAGCTGCTCCAGGAAGACGCCCTCGGCGGTGATCTTCGCGACCGCCTGGCGGTCGGCGGAGCAGGAGACGGCGATGGCGACCGGGCAGGACGCGCCGTGCCGGGGCAGGCGGACCACGCGGACGTCGTGGCAGAAGTACTTGCCGCCGAACTGCGCGCCGATGCCGATCTTCTGGGTCAGCTCGAAGACCTTCTCCTCCAGCTCCTTGTCCCGGAAGCCGTGGCCGAGCGGCGAGCCCTCGGCGGGCAGGTTGTCCAGGTAGTGGGCGGAGGCGTACTTCGCGGTCTTCAGCGCGTACTCGGCGCTGGTGCCGCCGACGACGATCGCCAGGTGGTACGGCGGGCAGGCGGCCGTACCCAGCGAGCGGATCTTCTCCTCCAGGAACTTCATCATGGAGGACTCGTTCAGGACGGCCTTGGTCTCCTGGTACAGGAAGGACTTGTTGGCGCTGCCGCCGCCCTTCGCCATGAACAGGAACTTGTAGGCGCCGCCGTCGGTGGCGTACAGCTCGATCTGGGCCGGCAGGTTGGAGCCGGTGTTCTTCTCCTCCCACATGGTGAGCGGAGCCATCTGCGAGTAGCGCAGGTTCAGCTTGGTGTAGGCGTCGTGGATGCCGTGGGACAGGTGCTTCTCGTCCTCGCCGGCCGTCAGCACGTTCTGGCCGCGCTTGCCCATGACGATCGCGGTGCCGGTGTCCTGGCACATGGGCAGCACGCCGGCCGCCGCGATGTTCGCGTTCTTCAGCAGGTCCAGCGCGACGAACTTGTCGTTGGCCGACGCCTCCGGATCGTCGATGATCCGGCGCAGCTGGGCGAGGTGGGCCGGGCGCAGGTAGTGCTGGATGTCGTGGATGGCCTCCTCGGCCAGCTTGCGCAGCGCCTCCGGCTCCACCTTGAGGAACGTCCGCCCGTCGGGCCCCTCGACCGTGGAGACGCCCTCGGCGGTCACCAAACGGTACGGGGTGGTGTCCTCTCCCTGGGGGAGCAGATCGGTGTACGCGAACGCTGGGCGGGGCGGGGGGGAAGTGCGCGGCATCTCAGCCCATTCCTCACTCTGACGGACGGCGCCCGCCGACGCTGGCGAGCCTGTCCAGGGTAGAACCTGCCGCCGACGGCGAACCTGTGAGGTAGGGCTCAGTCAGGGGTGTCGCGATCTATCGTGTTTGGGTACGCTGCCGTCGTGGACCTTCAGAAGCAGACCGCACCCACACCCGCCACCGATCTGCGCGCCTCCGACGCCGATCGCGACCGGGTCGCCGACATCCTCCGCGAGGCCCTGGCCGAGGGCCGGCTGACCGCCGACGAGCACGCCGAGCGCGTGGGCGGGGTGCTGCACGCCAAGACGGTGGGTGAGCTGGAGGTCTTCATCCGGGACCTGCCCGCCGCCCACCAGCGCCCCACCGCCCCCGCCTACACGCCGGTGCCGCCCCGGCCCACCCCGGGCGCGATCCCGGCGGAGGCCGACGCGAACGTGGTGGCGGTGTTCAGCAGCGCCATGCGCCGGGGCCGCTGGCGGGCCGGGCGCCGGCTGCACGCGTACGCGGTCTTCGGCAGCGTCGAGATCGACCTCAGCGAGGCGATCTTCGAGTACCAACAGGTGGTCATCAAGGCGGTCTCCGTCTTCGGCGACGTCCAGATCCGCGTCCCGGAGAACATCTCGCTGCGCGGCACCGGCGGTGGCGTGCTCGGCAACTTCGAGGTGAGCCCGCTGGACTCGGTCGACTCCGACGCGCCGGTGGTCTACGTCGACGGCTGGGCCGTCCTCGGCAACGTCGAGGCGCGGCCCAAGCGGGGCAAGCGCGTGGCGGACATCCTCGAACGCGTCCAGGACAAGGTGGACCGCAAGCTGCGCAAACACCTGGGGCACTGACCCCGGGGGGCGTGTACGGCCGCAGCGCGCGCCCGCGGACGGGGACGCTGTGCATAGGCGCGCGCACAGCGGGTAGGCCTTGCTGCATCGTCTCTCGCTCGCGAAGCCGTCGTCAGGAGTAGACCGTGCTGCAACCGCCGCATTCGTCCCTGCAGGTCGCTGCCGTCCCGGCCCAGCGGGTGCCGACGCGGGACAGGGACCAAGACGCCCCCTGGCACACCGAGGCGGTGTGCCGGCGCGACGAGGCCGGCCTGTTCTTCGCCCCGTCGAAGGAACCGACCGCCGCCCGGCTGTCCCGTGAAGAGGCGGCCAAGCGGGTCTGCTCCCGCTGCCCGGTCATGGTCGAGTGCCGCGAACACGCACTCCTCCAGCCCGAGCCCTACGGCGTCTGGGGCGGCCTCACGGCGGCCGAACGCCGGGTGGTCCTGGCGAGGCGCCGCCGCAGGGAACTGGAACTGAAGAAGACGGCGCGGGCAGCGGCCGACCGTATGGCGGGCTGAAACACGTGGGTGAGGGGCGCCCTCTCCGCACCGAGGGCGCTTCCCCACCAGGGGCGCGGGGAACTGCGCGAGCGACCACGGACGACCCGCAGCCGTCGGCGCTCCACGCGCCCCCCGCGAGCAGGCGCCCTTACTTGGCCCGGTCGAAGTCGATCGCGCTGTAGGCCCGCAGCTTGCTCAGCCGGTGCTCGGAGAAGATCCTCCGCACCGTCCCCGACTTCGACCGCATCACGATCGACTCGGTCAGCGCGGTCTCCGACCGGTACCGGACCCCCCGCAGCAACTCCCCGTCGGTGATCCCGGTGGCGACGAAGAACACGTTCTCCCCGGACACCAGGTCGTCCGTCGTGAGCACCCGGTCCAGATCGTGCCCCGCGTCGATCGCCCGCTGCCGCTCCTCGTCGTCCTTCGGCCACAGCTTGCCCTGGATGGTCCCGCCCAGGCACTTCACGGCACAGGCCGAGATGATGCCCTCCGGGGTGCCGCCGATGCCGAGCAGCAGGTCGACGCCGGTGCCCTCGCGCAGCGCGTACACCGAGCCGGCCACGTCGCCGTCGGAGATGAGCTTGATGCGCGCGCCGGCGTCCCGGACCTCGCGGATCAGGCCCTCGTGCCGCGGCCGGTCCAGGATGACGACGGTCACGTCCTCCGGCGAGGAGCGCTTGGCCTTGGCGATCCGCCGGATGTTCACCGCCACGGGCGCGTTGATGTCGACGAAGTCCGCCGCGTCGGGGCCGGTGACCAGCTTGTCCATGTAGAACACGGCGGACGGGTCGAACATCGCGCCGCGCTCGGCGGCGGCGAGGACGGCGATCGCGTTCGGCATGCCCTTGGCCGTCAGCGTGGTGCCGTCGATCGGGTCGACGGCGATGTCGACCTCGGGACCGGTGCCGTCGCCCACGTGCTCCCCGTTGAAGAGCATCGGGGCCTCGTCCTTCTCGCCCTCGCCGATGACGACCACGCCGTTCATCGACACGGTGGAGACCAGGGTCCGCATGGCGCGCACCGCGGCACCGTCGGCGCCGTTCTTGTCACCGCGCCCGACCCAGCGGCCCGCTGCCATCGCGGCGGCTTCGGTCACCCGGACGAGTTCCAGGGCGAGGTTGCGGTCGGGAGCCTCGGAGGGGACGTCCAGCTCGGACGGCAGGTGGTGGCTTTCGGTCATCGGAGCGCACCTTTCTGATACGACGACGGCCGGGTGAGGGTCTTCGACCCGACTCTATCGTTAGGCAGACAAAATGAGCAGGGGACCCCACGGATGAGCGCTCGCGGCACCTGCGACGATAGAGGGCGTGGCAGGTTCGAACGGCAGGCAGAAGACGGCCCGGGACATGATTCTCTCCCTGGTCGTGATCAGCATCGTGGGATTGGTCGTCTACTTCATCGCCATCCCGCACGACGATCACGCTCCCGAACTCAAGCGGGTCGACTACCGGGTCGAACTGGTCACGGCCCGCCGGGCGGCGAGCTACCCGGTGGCCGCGCCCGAGGGCCTGCCGAGTACCTGGAAGGCGACCTCCGTACGCTTCCAGGGCGAGAAGTCCGACCGCTGGCACCTGGGCTTCCAGACCCCGGACGGCCAGTACGTCCAGGTCGAGCAGTCCACGCAGAAGCCCGCCGACTTCATCGACCAGGCCAGCCAGGGCGCGTCGGCGACCGAGCGGACCGAGGAGATCGACGGCCGTACCTGGACCCGCTACAGCGGCGGCCGGTACGACGCCCTGGTGCTCAAGGACACGCCCGGCTCCACGACGGTGGTGGCCGGCACCGGCTCCGCCGAGGAGCTGAGGACGATGGCGGCGGCCCTGAAGACGGAGTGACCGTCCGGTCCCCGCGCATACTCCCCGCGCACACGAGGACACGCGAAAGAGGCCCCCGGCGGTGCTGGGGGCCTCTTCGCGTGCGCAGCGGGGCTCTTGTCGGGCCCGCGTGGCTCAGACGGTCGTGACGACGTCCTCGTAGGCCAGGCGCGGGGAGCGCGGGTACCAGGCGTCGGGGCCCGGCTTGCCGATGTTGACGACCATCAGCGGGGTGTGGTCGTCGTCCAGGAACTCCTTGCGGACGCCCTCGTGGTCGAAGCCGGTCATCGGGCCGGCGGCGAGGCCGGCGGCGCGGACACCGACGATGAAGTAGGCGGCCTGGAGCGCGGCGTTCAGCGTGGCGGAGCCCTCACGGGCCGCGCGCTCGGCGAAGAAGACGTCCTTGGCCTGCGGGAAGGCCGGGAACAGGGCCGGCAGCTCCTCGTGGAACTCGTTGTCCGCGGAGAGGATCGCGACCAGCGGGGCGGTGGCGGTCTTGGCCTGGTTGCCCTCGGCCATGTGCTTCACCAGGCGCTCGCGGGCCTCGGCCGAGCGGACCAGGGTGATGCGCAGCGGGGTCTGGTTGAAGGCGGTGGGGCCGTACTTGACCAGGTCGTAGATCGCCTGCACCTGCTCCTCGGTCACCGGCTCGCCGGTGAAGGTGTTCGCGGTACGGGCCTCGCGGAACAGCAGGTCCTGGGCGGCGGGGTCAAGAACGAGAGACATGGTGAATTTCCTCAGGGGCGCGTCCGGCCCGGGGTGCCGGACCGGCTGACGTCACCGACCCTACGACAGGTGAGGTTTAAGCTTCAACTAAATCGAGGGTGTGGTGACTCGCTTCACAACCCGCGCCGGCCCCTACTCGCCGTCCTCCTCCGCCTCCCCTTCCTCCTCGGCCAGCGCCGCGTCCAGCCGGGCCCGGGCGCCCTCCAGCCAGCGCCGGCACACCTTGGCCAGCTCCTCGCCGCGCTCCCACAGCGCCAGCGACTCCTCCAGCGACGTACCGCCCGCCTCCAGCCGCCGTACGACCTCGATCAGCTCGTCGCGCGCCTGCTCGTACGACAGCGCCTCGTCCACCTTGCTCGTCATTCGCTCACCTTCACTGTGAAATCACCCTCGGCGACACGGGCGCGCAGCGCCTCGCCCGCCGTCACCTCGGCCGGATCGCGCACCACGTGCCCGTCCGCCCGTTGCAGCACCGCGTAACCGCGCTGGAGCGTCGCCGCGGGGGAGAGGGCCACCACGCGCGCGTGCGTGTGCGTCAGCTCGGATTCCGCCCGGTCCAGCAGATGCCCCAGGGTCCGCCGCCCCCGGTCGAGGAGCGCGGCCACATGGTCGGCCCGCTCGTCGATCATCCGGTGCGGATCCTCTATCGAGGGCCGCGCCAGCGCATGCGCCAGCCCCCGCTCCTCCCGCTCCACATACGCGTGCACGCAGCGCCGCGCCCGGTCCCGCAGCATCCGCACCCGCTCCAGCTCCTCGCCGACGTCCGGCACGACCTTCTTCGCCGCGTCGGTCGGCGTGGAGGCCCGCAGGTCGGCGACGTGGTCCAGCAGCGGATTGTCCGGCTCGTGCCCGATCGCGGACACCACGGGCGTACGGCACTCGGCCACGGCCCGCACCAGCTGTTCGTCGGAGAAGGGCAGCAGGTCCTCCACGCTGCCGCCACCGCGCGCGACGATGATCACGTCCACCTCGTCGATGGCGTCGAGCTCCTTCACCGCCTGCACGACCTGCGGCACCGCGTGCACCCCCTGCACCGGGACGTTGCGCACCTCGAACCGGACGGCGGGCCAGCGGTGCCGGGCGTTCTCCAGCACGTCCCGCTCCGCGGCGGAGGCCCGGCCGCACACCAGCCCGATGAGCTGCGGCAGGAACGGCAGCGGCTTCTTCCGCTCCGGCGCGAACAGGCCCTCGGCGGCGAGGGCCTTCTTCAGCTGCTCCAGCCGGGCCAGCAGCTCGCCGACGCCGACCGGTCTCATCTCGGCGGCGCGCAGGGACAGCTGGCCGCGGGGGGCGTACCACTCGGGCTTCGCCAGGACGACGACACGGGCGCCCTCGCCGACGACGTCCGCGACCGCGTCGAAGACCTGGCGGTAGCAGGTGACGCTCACGGAGATGTCGTACGACGGGTCGCGCAGCGTCAGGAACACGACGCCGGCGCCGGGGCGGCGGGACAACTGCGTGATCTGCCCCTCGACCCACACCGCGCCGAGCCGGTCGATCCAGCCGCCGATCAGCCGGGAGACCTCGCCCACGGGGAGCGGGGTCTCGGGAGACGTGTTCACAGCCATGGCGTCGAGCGTAGTGGTCACCACCGACAGTCCGGCTACGCGCCGTAGGGCCGCGGACCGTTTCCGTCCGCGGCACCGTCCCGGCTGATCGCGCGGTTCCCCGCGCCCTCGGGGGCGCCGGTCAGCTCGTCGACGGTTCCCGCCGGCCCCGCTGGCCCGCCAGTACCAGCAAGCCGGTCACCAGCCACACCGCGCCCACCACCTGTGCGACCCCCGCCGCCTCCACGATGACCGCCACCGTGATCGCCGCGCCGAGCACCGGGATCAGCACGTGCCGCCACCAGCTCCACGGTCCGTGCCGCACCACGAAATACCCCACCACGCTCGCGTGCAGCAGCGTGAACGCGGACAGCGCCCCGATGTCCACCACCGACACCAGCTTGTCCAGGCCGTCGTCCCGTCGCGCCGCCCACCCGGCCGCGACCAGCGTGATCACCGCCGCGCACAGCAGGGCCACCCGCGGCACCCCGCCGTCCGTCCGGGACAGGGCCCGCGGCAGCCTCCGCTCGCGGCCCATAGCGAACAGCAGCCGCCCGGCCGCCGCCTGCCCGGCCAGCGCCGCGAACGCCGCCCCGATCGCCTTGCTCGCGGCCACCAGATCGTGCAGCCACGTCCCGACGGCGGAGTCCACCGCGTCGTAGAAGGCCGAACCCTGCCTCCCGGGGTCGTCCGCGAGCTGCGCTGAGGTCGTCGGCTCCAGCAGCGCGACCAGGTACGTCTGCGCCACGAACAGCACCCCGGCCAGCGCCAGGCAGAACAGCAGCGCCCGCGCCACCTTCGCCGAGCCCCCGGTGACCTCCTCGGCGAACGTGGCGATCGCGTCGAACCCCAGGTAGGACAGGACCGCCACGGACACCGCGCCGATCACCGCCGACAGCGCGAACGCGCCCTGCGAGCCGTCCCCGGACAGCGGCGACAGCACCCCCCGCTGCGCCCCGTCCCGTGCCAGCACCACGACCGCCGACACCACGAACACCAGCAGGACCACGATCTCCAGAACCAGCACGAGGAAGCCCACGCGCGCGGCGGCCCGTACGCCCCACAGGTTGAGGAGCGTGGTGACGACCACGGCCAGCGCCGTCCACACCCACCGGGACACCTCGGGGACCAGCGCGTTCATCGCGATGCCGGAGAAGAGGTAGGCCACCGCCGGGATGAGCACGTAGTCGAGCATCGCCATCCAGCCCGCGACGAACCCGACGCCGTTCCCGAGTCCCGCGCGCGCGTAGGCGAAGACCGACCCGGCCTGCGGTACGACCCGCACCATCTGCGCGTAGCTGAAAGCGGTGAACGCCATGGCGACCGTGGCCACCACGTACACCAGCGCCACCGCGCCGTGCGACTTGGCGTCGAGCGTGCCGAACACCCCGACCGGTGCCATCGGCGCGATGAACAGCAGCCCGTAGACCACGAGGTCCCTCAGGCCGAGGCTGCGCCGCAACCGCTGGTGCGCGTCGGCGGTGGAGGTTGTCGTTCCGGTGTCGGACATACGCCCAAGTCTTCCCCGCGCGGCCGTCGGCACGCGATCCCGGCGCCCCCGGACCCGGCCTTACGATGGGACCCATGACCGCTTCCTCTGGCCGCCGTGTCCTGCTCGCCGCCCCCCGGGGCTACTGCGCCGGCGTGGACCGCGCCGTGATCGCCGTCGAGAAGGCCCTGGAACAGTACGGGGCCCCGATCTACGTCCGGCACGAGATCGTCCACAACAAGTACGTCGTGCAGACCCTGGAGAAGAAGGGCGCGATCTTCGTCGAGCGGACGGAGGAGGTGCCGCCCGGCAACATCGTCATGTTCTCCGCGCACGGCGTCGCCCCCGTCGTGCACGAGGAGGCCCGCCAGGGCCGGCTCGCCACCATCGACGCCACCTGCCCCCTGGTCACCAAGGTCCACAAGGAAGCCGTCCGGTACGCCAAGGAGGACTACGACATCCTCCTGATCGGCCACGAGGGCCACGAGGAGGTCATCGGCACCTCCGGCGAGGCCCCCGACCACATCCAGCTCGTCGACGGCCCCGAGGACGTCGCCAAGGTCGAGGTCCGCGACCCGTCCAAGGTCGTCTGGCTCTCCCAGACCACCCTCTCCGTGGACGAGACCATGGAGACCGTCGACGCCCTGAAGACGAAGTTCCCCGGTCTCGTCTCCCCGCCCAGCGACGACATCTGCTACGCCACCCAGAACCGGCAGCTCGCCGTGAAGCAGATGGGCGCCGAGGCCGAGCTGGTCATCGTCGTCGGCTCGCGCAACTCCTCCAACTCCAAGCGGCTGGTCGAGGTCGCCAAGCTCGCCGGCGCCCGCGAGGCCTACCTGGTGGACTTCGCGGACGAGATCGACGAAGCCTGGCTGGAGGGCGTGACGACCGTCGGCGTCACCTCCGGCGCCTCCGTGCCCGACGTGCTCGTCGAGCAGGTCCTCCAGTGGCTCGCCGAGCGCGGTTACGGAGACGTGGAGATCGTCAAGGCCGCCGAGGAGTCGATCACCTTCTCGCTGCCCAAGGAACTCCGCCGCGACCTGCGCGAGGAGGCGGCGGCGCTGGTCGCCGAGCGCGGCGGGAGCGGCACCTCCGTGGCGTGACCGTCGGTGGTCCGTCGTAACGTGGTGCCATGCAGATCTTCGGCGTGGACATCGGCGGATCCGGCATCAAGGGCGCCCCAGTGGATCTGGACCGGGGCGACCTGGCCCAGGAGCGCTGCAAGGTGCTCACCCCGCACCCGGCGACGCCCGACGGCGTGGCGGACGGGGTGAAACAGGTGGTGGACCACTTCGGGTGGACGGGCCCGGTCGGCCTGACCTTCCCCGGCGTGGTCACCGGCGGCGCCACGGTCCGTACGGCGGCGAACGTCGACAAGAGCTGGATCGACACGGACGCGCGCGCGTTGTTCAGCGGCCGGCTCGGCGGCCTGCCGGTGACCGTGGTCAACGACGCGGACGCGGCGGGCGTCGCCGAGATGGAGTTCGGCGCCGGCCGGGGCCGCAAGGGCACGGTCGTCCTGCTCACCTTCGGCACGGGCATCGGCAGCGCCGTCTTCGTGGACGGCGCCCTGCTCCCCAACACCGAGCTGGGCCACCTGGAGCTGGACGGCCACGACGCCGAGAAGCGCGCCTCCAGCAAGGCCAAGGAGGACCACGACCTCAGCTGGGAGCAGTGGGCGCACCGGGTCCAGAAGTACCTGGCCCACGTGGAGATGCTGTTCTCGCCGGAGCTGTTCATCATCGGCGGCGGGGTCAGCCGCAAGGCGAACAAGTTCCTGCACCTCATCGAGGGCGTCAAGGCCGAGATCGTCCCCGCCCAGCTGGAGAACAACGCGGGGATCGTGGGCGCGGCGATGAGAGCGGCCCAGCGCGCCTAGCCGCCGGGGGCGGGGCGCCGGCGGCGTCAGCTCCGGCGCCGGCGCCGTCGCACCCACCGCACCCGGCGGACGAGCACGATCACCCCGGCGGCGAGCGTCCCCGCGTACAGCCAGCCCGCCTGGGTGGCGAGCCCGGTGACCAGCCCCATCAGGCGGCCGAGCAGCCCCCCGCCGTCCTCGGCGACCGGCAGCAGCCCGACGGCGAACGCGATCGGTACGACGACGGGCGCGGTCAGCACGTCCCCCTCGCGCACCCACAGCGCGGTCAGCACGCACACCGGCAGGAACAGCACGCCGTAGACCGTCGGGGAGGCGCCGAACAGCAGCTGGTCCAGCCAGCCGAGCAGGAACATGGCCGCGAGGCAGAACAGGCCGCTGCCGAGCCCGGTCAGCCGCGGGTTGGGCAGCCGCGCGCCGGGCAGCGGCCCGCCCGCCGCACCGGGCCCCGGTTCCCGCACCGGCCGCGCGGTCCGTCCGTCACCGGGCGCGGGCCGGCGCACACCGCCGGGCCCACGCCGGACGCCGCCGGGCCCGCGCCCGCCGGGCCCGCGCTCGCCGTCCGCCCGGCGCCGTCCCTGCGCCGGCAGCGGGGCCGACGGGGGCGTGCCACGTCGCGGTCCGTCGTTCGGGGGTCGCGATCCGTATTGCTCCACAGGGACCAACCTAGGTCTGTTTATGTGCCGAATCGGCCGCGAGACACGCCGATGGCCAGAGCTTGGCCGGGCGAACACCGCTGTCGTGAGGCGGGCGCGCGCGACGCCGTAAACTGGTGGATCGGCCAGTGTCGGTCTCTGGCCCCTGGCAGCCCCTGGCCCACTCACTACGGGAAGTCGCAACGTGTCGCTCACGATCGGAATCGTCGGCCTGCCCAATGTCGGCAAGTCGACCCTGTTCAACGCCCTGACCAAGAACGACGTGCTGGCGGCCAACTACCCGTTCGCCACGATCGAGCCGAACGTCGGCGTCGTCGGCGTACCCGACGGCCGCCTCGCCAAGCTCGCCTCGATCTTCAAGTCGGAGCGCATCCTTCCGGCCACGGTCGACTTCGTCGACATCGCCGGCATCGTGCGCGGTGCCTCCGAGGGCGAGGGCCTGGGCAACAAGTTCCTCGCGAACATCCGCGAGTCCGACGCGATCTGCCAGGTCATCCGCGCCTTCAAGGACGAGAACGTCGTCCACGTCGACGGCAAGGTCTCGCCGAAGGACGACATCGAGACGATCAACACCGAGCTGATCCTCGCCGACCTCCAGACCATCGAGAAGGTCCTGCCGCGCCTGCAGAAGGAGTCGCGGATCAAGAAGGACATCGCGCCCAAGGTCAAGGCCGTCGAGGAGGCCAAGGAGATCCTGGAGAAGGGCGACACGCTCTTCGCGCACGGCATCGTCCAGGGCAGCGAGCGCGCCGAGCTCCTGCACGACCTGCACCTGCTCACCACCAAGCCCTTCCTCTACGTCTTCAACGTGGACGAGGACGAACTGGTGGACGAGGAGTTCAAGAACGAGCAGCGCGCCCTGGTCGCCCCCGCCGAGGCGATCTTCCTCAACGCCAAGCTGGAGGCCGACCTCGCCGAGCTGGACGAGGAGGAGGCCCTGGAGCTCCTCCAGTCCGTCGGCCAGGACGAGCCCGGCCTCGCCACCCTCGCCCGCGTCGGCTTCGACACCCTCGGCCTCCAGACCTACCTGACGGCCGGCCCCAAGGAGTCCCGCGCCTGGACCATCAAGAAGGGCGCGACGGCCCCCGAGGCGGCCGGTGTCATCCACACCGACTTCCAGAAGGGCTTCATCAAGGCCGAGGTCATCTCCTTCGACGACCTGGTCGAGACCGGCTCGGTCGCCGAGGCCCGCGCGAAGGGCAAGGCCCGCATGGAGGGCAAGGACTATGTGATGCAGGACGGGGACGTGGTGGAGTTCCGCTTCAACGTCTGACACGTGCGGTGAAGGGCCGTCCGACCTGCCGGGGAGCGGGTCGGGCGGCCTTTGCGTGTCCGCACCGGGTGTTCGGCCGCTCCGGGGAGGTGTGAGCGCTGGATGACCATCGGCCTCTTGCGTCAGCTCAACTGGCGTACCGACATCAGCAGATGGCGGTGGTCCTCCCGTGCCGGGTGGTCCGCGTCCGGCACGCCGCTCAGCATGGCCCGCCGGCCGGGGCCCAGGAGCTCGAAGCGGATCTGTGGAGCGTTGAAGGAAGCGAGGGCTTCCAGCAGGTACGCCGGATTGAAGGCGACCGCCATGTCGTCGGCGCCCTCCAACGTGGCCGCGAGCCGCTGCGAAGCGACGTCGTCCTCGTACCCCGCCTGAAGCAGGACGGTGCCCTGGGCGGAGAAGTCGAGCCGGATGGGGCTGTCGGGCTCCGCGACGACCGCGACACGGCGGACCGCGTCAGCGAGCGGCTCCCGCCGTGCGACCGCGACTGCCGGGCCGTCCAGCGCGAACAGCTTGTCGTAGCGCGGCAGCCGTCCTTCCAGCAGCCGCAGCGTCGTACGCATCCCGGCTCCCTCGAACGAGATCAGGCCGCCGCCCGAGCCGTTCAGCCCGACACGGATCGGTCCGGACTTCGCCAGCGAACGGGAGATCTCGGTCAGCCTGCGGCCGGGTACCACCACCTCCACGGCCTCGGAGCCGGCCTCCCCGGGTTGCCAGGACAGCGTGCGCACGGCGTAGCGGTACCGGTCCGAGGCGGCCAGCGTCATCGACTCGCCGTCCAGCCGCACCTGGATCCCCGTGAGCACCGGGAGCGTGTCGTCCCGGCCCGCCGCGATCACGACCTGGCCGACGGCGGCGGCGAGCTCGGCCGCGTCCACCACTCCGCGACAGGCCGGAAGCCCGGGCAGCGCCGGGTACTCCTGCGCGGGCAGCGTCGACAGCCCGAAGCGCGTACCGCCCCCGTCCATCGTGAAGCGCGCACCCTCCAGCGCGCACCGCACCATCGCATCGGGCAGCACCCGGCAGATGTCGAGCAGCCGGCGCCCGGGCACGAGCACCTGACCGGATACCGGGGTCTTCGCCGCCACCTCGATGTCGGCGGAAGCCTCGTAGTCGAAACCGGAGATGCGCAGCCGCCCCTCCCGGGCGTCCAGCATCAACCCGCCCAGCACGGGCACGGGCGAACGGGCGGGCAGCGACTTGGCCGCCCATCCCACGGCGTCCGCGAGAGCACCCCGCTCGATCCGGAACTCCATCAGCACATCCCCCACACGTCGAAGCCGTTGAACCGCGCACGCTATACGTCGCCACTGACAACGCCCGCGGACCAACGGTCGTTCAGGGGGCGCTTGTCATCGCGGCCACGCGGGGCGCGACCAGCGTGCGGTAGCAGGCCGTGCGCAGGGCCACCGACTCGTCGAGGCGTCCCGTGTTGAAGAAGATCTCCTCGTGCGTGAGGAGGGCCGGGTCGGCGACCACCTCCAGTTCCGGGTCGAAGCTCAACGGCATGATGCAGCCGCTGACACAGCCCGTCAGCCGCTCGGCGACCTCCCGCGCCGCGAAGGACGCCTCCCGGCCCGCGTACAGCGCGGCGAGCGCGGTCAGGTCGACCCTGCGGTCCCCGGGCACCACCGCGATCACGTACCGGCGCCGCTTGCTGCTCAGCGCCACCCTGATGACCAGGCTCTTCGCGGCCTGGTCCAGCCGGTGGCCGCGCAGCGCGCTGGCCAGGTCGGTGCGTCCCTGCGGTGCGTGGTTCAGCAGGCGGTAGCGGGCGCCGCCCCTGGCGAGCAGGTCGAGCAGGCGGGTACGGCTGTCCGCAGTCGCGAGCGCGGAGGACATGGCGATCCTTTTCTGGGAGAGGTGTCGGCGGCTCAGCGGTCGCGCAGCTCCAGCGTGCAGCACTTGACGCTGCCGCCCGCCTTGAGCAGTTCGGTGAGCTCGACCCCGATCGGCTCGAAGCCACGGGCACGCAACTGGGCCTGGAGTCCCTTCGCCGCGGTCGGCAGCAGCACATGGCGTCCGTCGGAGAAGGCGTTGAGCCCGAAGACGGCGGCGTCCTCCGCCGTGGCGATCACCGCGTGGGGGAACAGGGCCCGCAGTACGGCCTGGCTGCCCGGTGTGAAGGCGTCGGGGTAGTACATGATCTCGTCGTCGGACAGGACCGCGAGGGCGGTGTCCAGGTGGTAGTGCCTCGGGTTGACCAGCGTCAGCGAGGTGACCGGCAGCCCGAAGAACTCCTGCGCCTCGGCGTGGGCGCGGATGTCGGTGCGGAAGCCGGTCCCGGCCAGGATCCGGCGGCCGACGGTGAGGAGATCACCCTCGCCCTCGTTGATGTGCTCGGGCCACAGCACGTCCTGGTAGCCGTGCTCCTCGAACCAGCGCAGGTAGGCGGGCCCCTCGGCGGTGCGCTCGGCGTGCCGGAAGCGGGCGCCGAAGACCCTGCCGTCGACGACGGTGGCGCCGTTGGCCGCGAACACCATGTCCGGCAGCCCCTCGACCGGCTTGATCTCCTCGACGCTGTGGCCCAGTTCGAGGTAGAGGTCGCGCAACTGCTCCCACTGGCGCACCGCGAGCATGGTGTCGGTGCTGCGGCCGGGGTTCATCCAGGGGTTGATCGAGTACGTCACGTCGTAGTGCCGGGGCCGGCACATCAGCAGCCTGCGGCGGGTGGCGGTGCGGACGGGCTGCTCCGCCGGGTGCGTCGAGACGCTGGGCGCGATGGTGTCGGTGACCGGCACGGTTGCTCCTTCGGCTTTTCTCATGGGTGATGAGGTACGGACGGGTCTCACGGGTGGTGAGGGGGAGGGGGCTCACGGGTGGTGAGCTGGACAGGCCTGGTTCAGGGGTGGGGGAGAGGCCTGGTTCAGGGGTGGGGAGGGGGCCGCGGGTTCGTCGGTGGTGTGGTGTCCGGCCCGCGCGCGGTGGAGGGGGCGGGCCGGGTGGGCGGAGGTGTCGGTCGTTCAGCGTCCGCTGGGGATCGCGGTCTCGCCGGGGGCCTCCTCGGCTGCGACGGTCAGGTGGGCTCCGTCGGCGTCGTCCGCCACGACGGTCACCTGCGCCCCGTCGGCGTCCTCGGCCCCGACGGACTCCTCGGCCGTGAGCGTCCGCTCGGCCGTGTCCGTCCGCTCGGCCGTGCTCCGTGGTTCGTCCGACGAGCGCAGGCCGGCGAAGGCCAGGGCCGCCGCCACCGTGCCGAGGACCGCGCAGGTCGCCCAGACACCGTCGCCGTAGTGGGTCCACATCAGCATGCCGAGGGCCGGGCCGACCGCCGAGCCGAGGCCGAACACGGTCTGGGACGCGGCGATGTAGCGGCCGCGGACCTTCTCGTCGGCCTTCGCCGGGTGCGCCCACAGGGTCGGTCCGCTGATCATGAGACCGCCCACGCTGACGGCGGTGGTCAGCAGGACCAGCGCGGGCACGCTGCCGGGCAGGCCGTAGCCGGCGATGCCGAGGCAGTAGACGAACGTGCCCACCGTCGCGGCGGTGCTCGCACGCCAGCGGCTGATCCGTGCGGTCACCGCGAGTTCGAAGCTGATCAGCAGGGCCGAGGACAGGGTCAGCACACCGCTGTACAGGGCGGTGGAGTGGCCCGCCTCGTCGAGGTCGACCGGCAGCACCGCGAAGAACTGTGCGTACACCAGGGCGCTGAGCAGCATGGAGGTCAGGTAGAGCAGGAAGCGGTGGTCGCGCACCATGGTCCCGTACGCCGAGCGGTGGGCCTCCTGTGCGGCGCCGGGTTCCTGCTCACCGGTGGCCGGTGCCGGCCGGGGCAGCAGGGACGCGGCGAGCAGGGCGTAGGCCAGCGCGGTCGAACCGTCCACCCAGAACAGCAGGTTCCAGTCGATCTGGATGAGGCCCGCGGCGAGCAGCGGGCCGGCGGCGGCGCCGATGTTCATGGCGATGCGCAGCATGGAGAAGCCCATGACACGGAACTCGTCCGGCATCAGGTCGCTCAGCAGCGCGGAGGCGGCCGGGCGGTACGACTGCGTCATCAGGCCGAGGACGACGACCATACCGAGCAGGACGGGGTAGTCGCCGGGGTCGGCCAGCCAGGGGATGAGGAAGACCAGCACGGCCGAGCAGCTCATGGCCGTGGTGATGGTGTTGCGGCTGCCGAGCCGGGAGGTCAGTTCGCCGCCGAGGACGGTGCCCAGCACAGCGCCCACGCCGTAGGCGCCGAGCAGGAAGCCCGCCTTGTCGACGCCGTACCCGCGGTGCGTCAGGTACAGCACCAGGAAGGTCTGCACGAAGGCGCCGAGCTGGTTGAGCAGCACACCGCCGAGGAGGTAGCGGACCGAGCGGGGCGTGGCCCGCAGGGCGTCGAGGACACCGGGCGAGGCGTTCTCCTTGGACTTGGACACACTCATCGCTTCACCTTCGTAGGGGGGAGAGGGACCCTCCCGGGCCTTCGGCAGCCCGGAGCGGGCCGGGTCAGGAGCCGACGGCCTGGTCGAAGGAGAAGACCCCGTCGGGGTCGTACTTCTGCTTCACCTGGACCAGGCGCCCGTAGTTGGCGCCGTAGTAGGCCTCGCGCCAGTTCGTGAGCTGGGGGTCGACGAAGTTCTGGTAGGCGGACCCGGTGACGTGCGGGGCCATGGCGGCGTGCAGCCCGTCCAGCCAGCCGAGGTTGGCGGCGATCCGGTCGGGGCCGTCGTCGTCCGTCCAGGAGGTGTCCATGGAGACCAGGAACAGGGTGTCCCGGTGGACGAAGGCGGTGGCGTCCGGGGCCACCCGGTTGATGGCGCCGCCCCAGGAGAACAGTCCGACCCCGCCGCCGTCGGCGTTGTGGCTGCCGGGCCAGCGCTCGACCCAGGACAGCATGGTCCCGACGCCGTCGGCGGACAGCGGCTCGCGGATGTAGTTGGAGCGGAGCGCGAACTGGTCCCCGGAGGTGGCGTGGACCATGTACTTGTTGGCCTCCCAGAACGTGCGCTCGACGACGTCCCGGGACACCGGGGTGGCCGCGGTCAGGACCGGGTCCAGGATCTCCAGGCACTCGCCCGCCGGGCCGAAGTACTGGCCCTGGAGGGTGACTTCGGCGTTGTCCCGGATCGCGCCGAGCCCGGTGCCGTGCGTCCACACACCGAGCCGGGCCGCGAAGTCGTCCGGCGCCCTCCGCACCATCTGCTGGCCGGCCTCCAGGACGGCGGCGGCGTCCGCCCACTTCCAGGTGACGTAGAAGGTGGTGACGTCCGGGACGGGATGCGCCTGGAAGGTGAGGGAGACGTTGATGCCGAAGTTGCCGCCACCGCCGCCCTTGCAGGCCCAGAACAGGTCGGGGTTCTCCCGCTCGTTGGCCACCGCGAGGGAGCCGTCGGCGAGGACCACGGTGGTCTCCACGAGAGCGTCGGCGGTCAGGCCGTAGCGGCGGGCGGCGAACGCGGCGCCACCGCCGAGCGCCAGGCCCGCGACGCCGACGGTGGGGCTGGTGCCGGTGGAGAAGACCATCTCGTACGGCTGCATCGCGTCGTAGACATGGCTGATCTTGGCCCCGCCGCCCGCGACGACCAGGCCGGTGGAGCCGTCGGCGTGGGTCTGGGTGAGCCGGCTGAGGTCGATGACCAGGCCGTCGCCCACGGAGTAACCGGCGAAGCTGTGGCCGCCGTTGCGGGCGACGACCGGGACGCCCTGCTCGCGCGCCCACACGAGGGCCCGCTGGACGTCCGCGGTGTGGGCCGCGGTGAGCACGGCGGCCGGGGTGCGGTGCTTGTAGCGCCTGTTGAACAGGTGCGAGCCGACGCGGAAGCCGGGGCTGCCCGGCAGGAAGACGCGCCCCTCCACCTCGCCGGCCAGCCCGGAGCAGTCGACACCGGCCACCGTCAGCGCACCTCCTCGATGGCGGAGACGCCGCTCGCGGCGTGGGCGCCGTAGCGCTCCCAGCGCTCGTGCAGCCGTATCCGGCCGTCGGCCAGGACCTCCGGGGTGTTGACGCTGTGCCCGGAGATCACCCGGCCGTCGTCGAGCACCATGCTGTACGAAAAGCTGATCACACCGTCGGTGTCCCGGGTCCCCGCAAGGGAACCGCGCCGTACGTCACCGCCGGTGAACTCGGCCCAGACCAGATCACCCTGTTGCCGGTACAGCGCGATGGGCGCGTCGTCGGCCGGGTCGGCCAGGACCTTCCGGAATCGCTTGCCGTCGTAGTCGATCACGTCAGCCATGGAACAGGCGGGCCCGGTTGCCCGGAAGGGCCGTGCCGGACGGCCAATCAACCGGACGTGAACCCGGGCCGCGTCCGGGTTGATTGTCCCGCCCGGACATGGCTTCCGGGCAACCCGCGCACCCCGTGGAATCGCCCTGTCACTCGAATCCAGGAGGCGATCAGCGCGTGGACGACAACAGGGCCGGCGAGGGCGCGAAAGGCGTGATCCTGCTCATCGGGTGCGGGCTGCGCAAGTACCGCGAGTACCTGCTGGCCGGTGCCGCGGCGACGCACCCGGTCTGGCTGTTCACGGACGACGAGCCCGACTGGCAGACACCCTGCCTCAGCGGGCACACGGTCGTGGACCTCACCGACCGGGACGCCGTGCTCACGGCCGCCCGGGAACTGGCGGGGCGCGTCCCGGTGCGCGGCGTACTGAGCTGGGACGAGACCCTGATCGTGACGACCGCGCACGTGGCGGACGCACTGGGCCTGCCCGGTGCGGGCGTGGACGGCGTGGAGGGCTGCCGGGACAAGTACCGCAGCCGCCGGCTGCTCAGCGAGGCGGGTGTCGACCAGCCCCGGTACGCCTGGGTGGACACCGCGGAGGAGGCGCTCGCGGCGGCGGAGGAGATCGGCTACCCGGTCGTCGTCAAGCCGCGCGGCATGGGCGCCAGCATCGGTGTCGTGCTCGCCGCGGACGCCGGCGAGGTCGCCGGGGCGTTCCGCACCGCCGACGAGTCCAGCCGGATCGGAGCGGTCCCCTACCGCGGCGGTGCGCTGGTCGAGGAGTACCTCGAAGGTCCCGAGATCAGCGTCGACGCGGCCGTCGTGGACGGCGAGTACCACCCGATGTTCGTGGCCCGCAAACAGGTCGGCCTCTTCCCCTACTTCGAGGAGATCGGCCACCACGTCGCCGCGGACGACCCGCTGCGCACCGATCCGGAGCTGCTGGCGATGCTGCGGGCCGCACACCGCGCCATCGGCTACGGCTCCGGCATCACCCACACCGAGGTCAAGCTGACCGCCCGCGGTCCGGTCATCGTCGAGATCAACGGGCGGCTCGGCGGCGACCTCATCCCGCGCCTGGGACAGCTCGCCACCGGTATCGACCCGGCCCGCGCCGCCGTGCGCGCCGCGCTGGGACAGCGCCCCGACTTCACCGACACCGAGCACCGCACGGTCGGCATCCGCTTCGGCTACCCGCCCGAGGACTGCGTGGTCCGCTCGGTGACCCCGCCCGCCGCCGCCGAGGGCCTGCTCGCCGCCGAGGCGATGGCCGGCCCCGGCACCGAACTCAGGCTGCCCCCCAACGGCTACCTCGCCCGCCACTCCTACGTCATCGTCGCCGGCGCGGACCCCGGGCAGACCACCGCCCGCCTGGACGCGGCAGCGGCCCTGGTCGTCCTCGACGGGCAGCCGCTGACCGTGCCCGTCCCGGCGTGAACCGGGCCCACCGGCCCGGGACCGCCCGGCGTGAACCGGGCCCACCCCACCCCCGGAACCAGACCGCCGACACCTCTTGAGGAGAACCACATGGCACACCGCACAGTCGAACTGCTCGCCGTCGGCGCGGGTCCGGCGAACCTCGCCCTCGCGGTCGCGCTGGAGGAACTGGCCCCCGACCTCGCGGACCAGGCCCTCGTCGTCGAGCGCGAGGAGAACGTCGTATGGCAGCGGGGCATGCTGCTCCCCGACGCCCTCAGCCAGGTCTCCTTCCTCAAGGACCTGGTCACCATGCGCAACCCGCGCAGCGAGTTCTCGTTCCTCAGCTTCCTGCACGCCCGCGGCCGGCTCGACGCGTTCGTCAACCTCGGCAGCTTCGTGCCGTACCGCAGCGAGATATCCGAGTACCTCCAGTGGGTGGCGGACTCGCTGGAGCGGACGCAGGTGGAGTACGGCCGTGCCGTCACCTCGGTCACGCCCGTGCACGGCGCGGACGGCGAACTCGACGGCTGGACCGTCGGGTTCGCGGACGGCGAGACCATCGGCTGCCGCTACCTGGTGATCGGCGCCGGACGGGACGCGCACGTGCCCGCCGTGTTCGAAGGACTTCCGGCCGAGCGGGTCATCCACTCCACCGAGTACACCCGGCGCATCGGTGACGTGCCGACGGACCGGCCGGCCCGGGTCGCGGTGGTGGGCGGGGCGCAGAGCGCGGCCGAGCTGTTCGGCGCGGCCCTGCGGGACCTGCCCGGCTGCCGGCCGACGATGATCATGCGCTCGATCGGGCTGAACGGCTACGAGAGCAGCAAGTTCACCAACGAGCTGTTCTACTCGTCGTTCGTCGACGAGTTCTACGGCGCCGAGCCCGAGGCCCGCCGCCAGCTGCTGGCCGAGATGCACCGCTCCAACTACGGCGGTCTGGCCCCGGCCACCCTCGACTCGCTCTACCGGCAGTTCTACCAGGACCGGCGCACCGGCTCGGACCGCCTGGGCATGATCACCATGACCGACATCACCGGCGCCGCGACCGACGGCGACGACATCGTCCTGACGCTCACCGACCGCCGCACCTCCACCACCCGCGAGCTCCGCTGCGACCTGCTGCTGCTCGGCACCGGGTTCGTCCGCGACATGCCCCGCATGGTCCGCGAGCTCGGTGGCGCGCTCGGCCTCGACCAGATCGCCGTCACCCGCAACTACCGCCTGGAGACGGGCCGCCAGGGCTCAGCCGCCTGCTACCTCCAGGGCGTCAACGAGGCCACCCACGGCATCGCGGACTCTCTGCTCAGCGTCCTCGCCGCACGCTCCGCGGAGATCACCGAGGACATCCTCGCGCACCGCGCCGGCCAACCGGCCGGCGACCGTGAGCCCGCCCTCGCCGCGGCCTGACCACCGCCGCTTCCCATCCAGCAGAGAGACGGACATGCTCATCAAGCACCTCGACCGCGCCGGCCTCACCCACGAGAACGGCCTCGACGCCCAGCGTCTGCTGCCCTGGCCCCAGCTCAACGCCCCCTTCGAGGGCTCCTGGTGCGTCATCCGCCCCGGCACCGCGTCCACCGCGCACGCCCACCACGAGTACGAGATCTTCATCGCCCTGCGCGGCGAGGCGTTCCTGGAGGCCGACGGCGAGCGCGTGCCGTTCACCGCCGGCGACATCGTCCACTTCCCGCCGCACCACGAGCACCGCGTCGTCAACGACTCCGACGCCGACTTCGAGATGTACAGCGTCTGGTGGGACGCCGAGATGGCCGGCCGCTTCACCGACCGCCACGCCCGGGAGGCCTGAGCCATGGACCAGCGGACGGAACAGCGGCGCACGGTCGTCATCGGCCCGCCCCCCACCCCCAACGGCGACCTGCACGTCGGCCACATCGCGGGCCCGTACATGGCGGCCGACGTGCACGCCCGCTACCTGCGGGCCACCGGCCGGCCGGTGCTCTACACGACGGGCACGGACGACAGCCAGACGTACGTCGTCTCCAGCGCCGCCAAGCTGGGCACCACCCCGGACGCCCTCGCCGCGAAGAGCTGGCAGGAGATCCGGGAGACGCTCGGCCTGATGGGCGTCTCCGTCGACGGGTTCGCCCCCTTCGACGAGGGTTACCGCGCGATGACGCTGGACTTCCTCACCCGGCTGCACGACGCCGGCAGGTTCCGGCTGCGCACGGTGAAGCTGCCGTACGTCGAGGCGACCGGCGAGTTCCTGATGGAGGGCCTGGTCAGTGGCGGGTGCCCGGTGTGCCTGGCGGTCAGCCGGGGCGGCCTGTGCGAGAGCTGCGGGCACCCCAACAACTTCGCCGAGCTGACCGACCCGCGCTCCACCGTCGACCCCACGGCCGAGGTGACCCACCGGGAGACGCAGATCCTGGTCCTGCCGCTGGAGGAGTACCGCGAGCAGCTGACCGCCTACCACCGGGCCAAGGAGTCCACCTGGCGCCCGCACATCGTGCAGCTGATGCGCGAGCTGCTGGCCCGCCCGCTGCCGGACTTCCCCATCACCTATCCCACGGGGTGGGGGATTCCGGCGCCGTTCCCGGAGACGCCGGGCCAGGTCGTCAACGCCTGGGCCGAGGGCATGCCGGCCTCGATGTACTGCACGGCCGTGGCCCAGCGCGCGCACGGCGAGCGGCCCGCGAGCGACGACGAGCTGTGGCTCGCGGAGAACGGCATCCGGCTGGTCTACTTCCTCGGCTTCGACAACGCCTACTTCTGGGGCCTGACCCACCTGGCCCTGCTGCTCGCCCACGAGGGCCGTTACGTGCTCCCGGACGCGATCGTCAGCAACGAGTTCTACGAGCTGGAGAACGAGAAGTTCTCCACCAGCAAGGGTCACGTGGTGTGGACGCGTGACCTGGTGCGCGAGGTCCCCCGCGACCTCGTCCGCTTCCACCTCGCGCTCACCGCCCCGGAGCACGCCCGCACCAACTTCTCCCGGGCCGCCCTGGAGAAGATCACCGGCGAGCGGCTGGTCGACCCGTGGAACCGGCTGGGCGCCCTGCTCGGCAAGGCGGTCGCCGAACTGGGCCTCGCGGGCCACGAGCTGCCGGTGTCACCGGAGGCGAACGCGCGCCGGGCGGCGATGGCCGAGCGGTTCGAGGCCGGCTACCGGCTCACCGGCTACAGCCTCAGCCGCACCGCCGACCTGATCCCGCTGCACACCGAGCGGCTCCTGGACCGGGCCGAGGCCCTGTCGGCCGGGCCGGTCCCGGCCGACCACACCGCGTCCGCGGCCGAACTGGGCGATCTCTTCGCCGAGCTGCGCACCCTGATCGCCGCGGCCTCGCCGATCCTCATCGACCTCGCCGAACGGGCGCGGGCCGAGGGCGGCTTCGACGGCACGTTCGCCGTCGCTCCCGACGAGCGGACGACCACGCCGTTCACCGTTCCGGCGCTCGGCCGCACCACCGCCGAGACCTGAGCGACCGCCGGACGACCGAGAGAAGGAAGGGAGGTGCCCGATGCGTGTCACCGTCGTCGGCGGCGGGGTGATCGCCCTGCTGACCGCCGTGGAATGCGCCCTGGACGGACACCGGGTCACGGTGGTCGACCAGGGGCCCATCCCGTACAGCCGGGCCACCTCTTTCGACCAGCACCGGATCATCCGGGCCCTGCACCCGGACGATCCGCCCACCACCGCGGCCGCGCTGCGCGCGCACCGTCGCTGGCTGGAACTGGAGGAGCTGTTCGCCACCCGCTTCTACGAGCGGGTCGGCGCGCTCACCGTGCTCCCGCCCGCGGCGGCGGACGCGGGCACGGTGCTGCTGGCCGACGCCGGGGGGCGCGCGCACACGCTCACGGCGGGCGCGCTCGCCGACCGCTACCCGCACCTCTCCCTCGGCGGTGCCGCCGGCGCGGTCCTGGAGGACGACGCCGGAGTGCTGCTCGCCGAACGGGTGCTCTCCGCCTGCGTCGGCTGGCTGAAGTGGCAGCCGGGCGTCAGCCTGCTCGAACACCGGCCGGCGGTCGCGGTGGACGGGGAACGCGGACGGGTCACGCTCGCCGACGGGCAGGCACTGGACGGTGACGGTGTGGTGGTCGCCGTGGGGCCCTGGGCGCGCCGTCTGCTGCCCGAGCGGGTGGCGAAGTCGCTCGCCCTGTACCGGCAGTCGTTGCTCTACTGCCGGGTGCCCAGCGCGGCGGCCGAGGCGTGGGCCGCCACCCCGGCCGTCCCCGCCCTGGGCACCCGGCGCGGGGCCTGGCTGATCCCACCGGTGGCCGGTACGGCGCTCAAGCTCAGCTCGGCCGCCGTCTGCCGCCAGGTGGACGACCTCACCGACCACGTCACGCCCGAGCGGTGGCGGCAGGAGCTGACGACGGAGTTCGGCGACCTGCTGCCGGGCTTCGGACCGGCCTGGGTGCTCGGCACCAAGGACTGCTACTACCTGTCGCACGCCGAGACCGGTGGCCCCCTCGTGGTCTCCCTCGGCGGCCCGGCCCACGCCTACGCCGCGTGCGGCGGTTCGTCCTTCAAGTTCGCGCCGCTGATCGCCCGCACCCTCACCGACCGGGTCCTGGGCCGCGTCCCCGACCGGACGGGCCTGGCCGCCCTGGACGCCGATCCCCTCGACGCCAGGCCCTGACCCCTTCCATCCGAGAGGAACCGCCATGAAACTCCTGGCGCTCGAAGCCCGGCAGAACGCCACCTACTACATCTCCCGCTACGAGCAGGTCGTCGGCCTGGGCGCGGACCTGTACGTGCTCAACGGCGAGGGCACCGAGGACTTCTGGCCCGCCGACCGCTACCGCACCGCAGGCTCACGCTCCATCGAGGCGCTGATCGCGGCGGCCAAGGAATGGCACGCCGAGGAACGCTTCGAGGGCGTGTTCACCTTCTCCGAGTCGGGGGTGCTCGCGGTCGCCGCGGTGGCCGAGGCCCTCGGCCTGCCCGGCATCGGCGTGGAGGCCGCGCGTGCCAGCCGGAACAAGCTGCTGATGCGCCAGGCCCACGAGCGCGGCGGCGCCGCCCACCCGCACTTCCGCTTCGTCACCACCGAGGCCGAGGCGCTCGCCGCCGGGGAGGAGTTCGGCTACCCGGTGATCGTCAAGCCGACCCTGGGGGCCGCCTCGAACTACGTCTTCCGGGCCGACGACGCCGCCGAACTGCGGGAGCGCTACGCCCAGGCCGCGCAGGGCCTGACCGAGCTGTCCTGGTACGCGATGGAGGCCGACGGACTGGACCTGGGTCCGCACGGGCTGCTGGTGGAGTCCTTCCTCGACGGCGACGAGTTCCTCATCGAGGCCCTCGCCTGGGACGACGAGGTGTACCTCGGCTCGATCGTCGACCGGGTCACCGCCGAGGGCGACACCTTCGACGACGACGTCCACCACGCCCCGACCGCGCTCACCCCGGCCCAGGTCGAGGCCGTGCACGAGGTCGTCACCGCGGGCGCCCGGGCCCAGGGGCTGCGGCGCAGCGTGCTGCACGCCGAGGTCCGCTTCCACGAGGGCCGCCCGCACCTGGTGGAGATCGCCGTACGCCCGGGCGGCGGCGGCCTGGACCACATGGCCCGCATCTCCGCCGGCTACGACCCGATAGCCGCCGTCGCCGACGTGGCCCGCGGGGTCCGCCCGAAGGTCGGCCACTACCGGCCGACCGGGGTCCACACGGCGGCCCTGTGCCTGCTGCCCCCGGCCTCCGGCCGCGTGGCCCACGTGCACGTCCCCGACGGCCTGGCCGGCCGGGACGACCTGTTCTTCCTCAAGGTCACCGCCAAGCCCGGCGACCTGGTCCGCCGCCCGCCCGCGGGCAACAGCATCCTCGGCTTCCTCGGTGTGACGGGCACGTCGTTCGAGGACGCCATGTCCACCGCCGAGGAACTCGCCGCCCAGGTCCGCGCCGAGCTGACCGACCCGGACGCCTGATCCATCCACCAAGGAGTACAGACATGCCCGAACGCCCTGTCGTCATGGTGGGCTTCGTGCCCGTGGCGGTGACCTCGCTCGCGCAGTTCCAGCCCGAGGGCTCCGTGATCGTCGTCGACGAACCCGATGTCATCCGCAAGCGCGAGCTCGGGCCGAAGGCCGACGAGGCCCCGGTGGTACGGGAGCTGATCGCCTGGGAGTACCAGCTCGACGGCGCGGCCGACGCCTTCTACAACGCCCACCCCGACCTCGATCCGGTCGCGATCGCCCCGCTCCAGGAGTACGCCACCCCCTTCGCGGCCCGCCTCGCCGAACGGTACGGGCTGCCCACCGGCGGATACGGGGCGCTGCGGATCCTGCGGGACAAGGCCGTGCTGCGCAGAGTCAGCCGGGCCGCCGGCATCCTCAACCCGGAGTCCGTGGAGGTCACCGGTCCCGACGGGGTCCGCGCGTTCATGGCGGAGCACCCCGGGCCGGCCGTGCTGAAGCCGGCCAACCGGCAGGCCGCCCTCGGCACCCGCATCCTCGCCTCCCCCGACGAGATCGACGATGCCTGGGCGGAGACCACGGCCATGGACGAGGGGGTGATGGTCCCCGACCGCGGGTTCGAGCTCCGCATGCTCGTCGAGCGGTGCGTCCAGGGCCGCGAGTACAGCGTGGAGCTGCTCGTGGAGCGCGGCCGGGTGGTGTTCGGGAACGTCACCGGCAAGGAGCTCTACCCCGGCGGCCGGCCCGTGGAGCTGGGCCACCTTGTGCCCGCCGACATCCCCGGCGAACTGGACGCGCTGCTGCGCGCGGAGACCGAGCGCCTGCTGAAGGCCGTCGGGTTCGGCACGGGGATCGCGCACTGCGAGTGGATCGTCGAGGACGGCCGCCCGTACCTGGTGGAGTGCGCCGGCCGCTTCCCCGGTGACGGCATCGTCGACCTGATGGACCGCGCGTACCGCGTCGACCTCGTGCGCGCCTTCTGGACCCTCATGAAGGGCGAACCGCTGACCACCCCGCTCCCGGAGAAGGCCCCCGGTGCCGCCGCCATCCGCTTCCTGCACACCGGGGCCGGGGTGGTGGAGGACGTCTCGGGGCTCGACGAGGCGCGCGCGCTGCCCGGCGTCCAGGCGTGCTCGGTGACCGTGGAGCCGGGTGCCGAGGTGCGGGAGCTGCGCAGCTCCTGGGACCGGGTCGGCTCGGTCGTCACCGAGGCGGAGACCGGCGCCGAGGCGGTCGCCGCCGCCTGGCGGGCCCTGGACACCATCCAAATCAAGGTCCGCCCCGCGCAGGACGGATCCGCACAGGACCGGCCCGCGCAGGACCGGCCGGCGTAGGCTCCACGACAGGAGGAGGGACATGTCCACCGTCGAGGACGTGCGGCGCCTGGCGGTCGCGTTGCCGCGCACCGAGGAGCACCTGGTCCGGGACCGGGTGAAGTTCCGTGTCGGCCGGATCGTCTACCTGGCGCTGTCCCGTGACGAGACCACGCTGGGCTTCGCGTTCCCCAAGGAGGAGCGCGCGGCCCTGGTGGCCTCGGAACCGGAGAAGTTCTCGCTGCCCCGGACCTCCGACCTGCGCTACAACTGGGCCGAGGCGACGCTCGCCGCGCTGAGTCCGCCCGAGCTGACGGAACTGGTCACCGACGCCTGGCGCATGTGCGTCCCCGCGAAGGTGGCCCGCGCCCACCTCGGACCCGACCCGGGGCCACCTGCGCGCCCCGCCCCGACGATGGCCGAACTGCGCCTGTCGGCCGAGGTGTTCGCCGCCTACCCGGGCGTCGACCGCAGCTGGCTGGAGCTGCGCGGGCCGGCCGCTCCCGCTCTCGACCTCGGCGACCCGGACGGTCGCACGGCCCTGCACCGCTGGCTCAACTCCTGGGGGTGCAGGCTCCCTTACCCGCGGGACGGTGAACCGTACCCGCTCGGGGAGGGGCTGGCCGCCTGGACGGACCGTCATCCCCTGCCCGGCACACCGCTCGCCGACCTGACCGACCCCGAAATCGACAGCGTGGCCACCGCGTACGGGGAACTCGCCCGGCTTCCGGTCAGGTTCGGTCCCCGGCCGCGGTCCCTCGGCCCGACGGCCGCCGCGAAGGCGCTGTACGCGCTGCGCCCGCACACCGTCATGCCGTGGGACGCGGCCATCGCCACCGAGCTGTACGGCGCCCGGGACGGCGCCGCCTTCGCCCGCCACCTGCGCACCGGCAGGGCCTGGGCGCGGGCCGTCCTCGCCGAGAGCGGACAGAGCGCCGACGCGCTCGTCGCCGGCCTCGGCCGGCCCGCCGTCACGCTTCCCAAGGTCCTCGACGAACACCTGTACGTGACCATCACCCGTCGCACGGCGGGCTGACCGCACGCCCGGGTCGTCCGAATACCGCCCCTGTTACGAACCCCCGTGCAACGATCCGTCGCGATCGTCACCCGAACCGCGGCACAGAGCTGTGCCGACCACGAAAGGCACCGGAAACCATGACAGTTGACCAGAGCACCAAGGACAAGGCGCGGCGGCTGCGGGCGCTCGGCGCCGAGTCCGTCCTCGTGCTGCCCAACGCCTGGGACGCGGGCAGCGCCGCCGTGATGGCCGCCGCCGGCGCCCAGGCGATCGCCACGACCAGCGGTGGTGTCGCCTGGTCCCTCGGCAAGGGTGACGGCGAGCAGGCCGACCGGGACGAGATGCTCGCGGCCGCCGCGCGGATCGCCGCCGCGGTCGACGTCCCGGTGACCGTGGACATCGAGGGCGGCTACGGCGCGGCCCCGGACGAGGTGGCGAAGACGGTCACCGCGGTGGTCACCGCGGGAGCGGTGGGCATCAATCTGGAGGACTCCAAGGCCCCCGGCGGCCCGCTGTTCGGCCCCGAGGAGCAGGCGGAGCGGATCGCGGCGGCGCGCGCGGCCGCGACCGCGGCCGGGCTGCCCGAGCTGGTGATCAACGCCCGTACGGACGTGTACCTGTTCGGCATCGGCGAGGAGTCCGGCCGCCTGGAGGACGTGCTGACCCGCGCCGCCGCCTACGAGCGGGCGGGTGCGGACGGCGTCTTCGTGCCCGGCCTGCTGGACCTGGCCGTCCTCGGCGAGCTGACCGGCCGCTCCCCGCTGCCGGTGAACGCCATGGCCGGTCCCGGCGGACCCGGCGTGGCCGAGCTGGCCAAGGCCGGGGTGCGCCGCGTCAGCGTCGGCACCGCGGTCGCCCAGGCCGCGTACACGGCGGCCCGCCGCGCCACTCTGGAACTGCTCGGCTCCGGCAGCTACGAGGAACTGGCCGACTCGCTGGACTTCTTCCAGATGAACGGTCTCTTCACCGCCTGAGCACGGCGACGGGGGGCCGGTGCCGGCCGCACCGGCCCCCTCCGCGCGCCCGCTCAGCCTCTGCGCGTCCAGCGCGCGACGACCTGGTCCAGCACGTCGAGCGGCAGCGCGCCGCCGCCGAGCACCAGGTCGTGGAAGGCACGGATGTCGAAGGCCGGCCCCAGCTCCCGGGCCGCGCGAGTGCGCAACCGCTGGATCTCCAGCCGGCCGGTCATGTACGACAGCGCCTGACCCGGCCACTCGATGTAGCGGTCGGTCTCGTTCTGGATCTCCGCCTCGGACAGGACCGTGTGCTCCCGCAAGTACGCCACCGCCCGCTCGCGCGTCCAGCCGAAGTGGTGCAGCCCGGTGTCGACGACCAGGCGGGCGGCCCGCAGCGAGTCCATCGCCAGCATCCCCAGCCGGGCCAGCGGGCCGGAGTACAGCCCCATCTCGTCGGCGAGCCGCTCCGCGTACAGCCCCCAGCCCTCGATGTAGGCGTTGATCCAGGCGATCCGGCGCAGCCGGGGCAGCCCGGTCAGCTCCTGGGCGAGGGAGAGCTGGACGTGGTGGCCGGGCACGGCCTCGTGGAAGGCGGTGGCCTCGGCGAGCACCCGCGAACGCTCCGCCGCCCGCTCGGTGTTGGCGTGGTACGTTCCCGGCCGCGAACCGTCCAGCGCGGCCGGCATGTACCAGGCCAGGGGCGCGCCCGGCGCCTCGCTGCCCTCCAGCGCACAGGGCCGGGCGGGCAGCCGCCCGAAGCGCCGGGGAGCGGCCTGCTCGGCCCGGGCGATCGCCGTACGGGCTGCCGCGAGCATCTCCTGCGCGCCGCCCCACCGCAGCCGGATGTCCGTACGCAGCCGCTCGCGCACCTCCCCCGGGGCCGGCGCTCCGCCGAAGGCCTGTGCTCCGACGGGCACGTACTCCCGTTCCAGGTGGGCGAGGAGCTCCACCCCGGTGTCGTGCAGCTCCTTGGGCGAGCGGCCGGTGGTGGTGTGGACGCGGGCCAGGGTGGCGTAGTGCTCCTCCCCGTCGGGCAGGTGGCACAGTCCCGGGCGCTCCGGGGACCGCCCCCGGGAGACGAGGTCCGTGCGCAGGGCCTCGCGATAGGCGGCGAGTGCCGGGCGCACCCGCTCGTCGACCAGCCGGTCCCGCTCGGCGTGGTGACGGGTGCGCAGCGGCACCGCGCGCAGCGGGTCCCCGGCGGGGTCGGCGAGGTACGCGTCGAGCCGGGCCATCGCCGTGCGGACCCGCTCGGCGACGGGCAGCCGTCCCGCCCGCAGGCCCTCGCGGTGCCGCTCGGCGGCCTTCGCCAGGTACTCGGGCACCGCCGCCAGCCGTTCCAGATGACCGCGCTGCTGCTCCTCGTCCGCAGGCCGTACCGCGGGCAGGGAACCGAGCAGACGGCCGAGCGGGGAGTTCTGGTAGTCCGCGACGGTGTGCTCGATCAGCCGTGTCCCCAGCCGGTCGGCGACCGCCCGCGCCTGCTGCACCACCACGGCCCGGGTCACCTCCTCTGCGGCGTCCGCGACCGGCGCGCGGGCGGCCCGCTCGGCCAGCCGCGCCGCCTCACCGGCCAGGGCCTCCTGTGCCTGCCGCGACGGGTCGGCGAGCCGTCCGAGCGTCTCCGGGCACCCTTCGAGCGCGTCGTCCAGCGGGTCCTCGGCGGCGATCAGGCCGACGGCCTCCTCGGCGAGGCCGGCGACGGGGGTGGGAGTGGTCATGCTGGGGTCTCCTGTGTCATGGCTGGGAAGGGTCGTGCCGCGTCCGGTGCGGGCCGGTCGCTCCGGGGGCGGTGCCACACCGGCTCCGGACCGTCCGCCGTGGGAGCCGCCCGGGCCAGCGCGAACTGCCGTACCAGCGGCGGCAGTCCGTACTGACCGGGGACGTCGGTACGCTCCAGCAGTCCGCTGTCGACCACGGCTTCGAGGACGTCCTCCACCGGTTCCACCGGTTCCACCGGTTCCACCGGTTCCACCGGCTCCTGCGGCTCCTGCGACGGCTCCGGTGCGTGCGCGAGGGCGACGGCAGGCGCCCGGATCACCCCGTCCACGGAGGGCGTCGCCCCCGCCGCCGCGAACCGGTGCAGCAGGAGCCGGGCCCGGGGCGTGAGACGGCGGTAGGCGTCCTCGTAGCGCTCGGTGAGGCTCTCGTCGCCCACCCGCAGCCGGCCGGACAGCCCGTCGGCGCCGAGGAGTCCGGCGACCGCCTCGGCGAGGAAGACCTCCGGGCGCGCGGCCAGACGCCGGCCGGCGAGGGTGAGGGCGAGTGGCAGGTCGCCGCACGCCTCCGCGAGCAGCAGACCGGCCCGCGGCGCACCGGCCAGCCGTTCCGTGCCGAGGATCCCCGCGAGCAGGTCCATCGACTCGTCCCGGCCGAGGACGGGCAGCGCCAGCCGCCGTACCCCGTCGAGGCCGAGCAGCCGGGACCGCGCGGTGACCACGATCCTGCTGCGGGGCGTGGCCACGAGCAGGTCGCGCACCTGGCGTTCCTGGAGCGTGCCGTCGAACACGACCAGCAGGCGCCGCTCGTACAGCACCGAGCGGTACAGCCCGATGCGCTGTGCGGGATCGTCCGGGACGAGCTCGGGTGCGATGCCGAGGGACCGCAGCAGCCCGCCCGCGATTCCGGGCGCGTCCTTGCGCCCGTCGGCGGCGGCGCCGAGGCTGACGTACAACTGCCCGTCCGGCAGGTCCGCGGCCAGCTCGTGGGCCAGCCGCAGCGCGAGCGCTGACTTGCCCACTCCGGCCAGTCCATGGATGACCAGCGGCGGGACGGAACCGGCACCCGCCGCCGTCAGCGCCCGTGCCTCACCCAGCTCCCGGGCCCGGCCGGCCAGCGGGCGCGGCTCCATCGGCAGCTGGGCGGGTACGGGCAGCGGTGCCCGGCCCGCGGCGGCTCGCGGCCGCGGCTCCGGTGCCTGCTGCGCCGGCTTGGCGGCCGGCCCTGTCTCGTCGCCCGCGCGGCCCGCCGCCGCACGCCAGCGCCGCTCCCACACCGCCCGGTCCCCGCCGCAGGCCTCGGCGAAGGCGAGGGCCACCTGAAGGGTGGGCAGCCGGTGACCGGCCGCGGCGTCCGAGAGCACCGAGGCCGAGAACAGCGCACGCCTCGCCAGCTCCCGGTAGCTGGGGGAGCCCGCCGCGGCCCGGAGCCGGCGCAGCTCCAGGGCGAAGGCGGTGGCCGGTCCGGCGTCCGGCGCCAGCGGTTTCTCCGGTCTGCCCACGCTCATGCTCCTTGCGATGGTCGGGGGCGGTGTGCCACGGGTTCGCCGCGCGCCCGCCCTCTCCTGTCTGCCCTCGCAGGGTCCGGCCGGCCGTTCCCGATCCCTTCCCCGAGCGGTACCGGCCGGTCCCGGAGCCGGCCGGACGGGGCGGCAGCCGGCGCCTCCGCGGCGACCTCCTGCCGGGCCGGGACGGGCCGGGGCCGCCGCGACGGCCCCGGACAGACGGTCGTTGCAAGGCACG
>NZ_PQSU01000024.1 GCF_002920615.1 Streptomyces sp. Ru62 | reverse complement strand
TCGGCCCGGAGATCGACCCGGCGCTGCTGGCCGCGGCCGCCGAGGAGGCGGACTGCTCCACGGCCGAGGCGCTCGGCGCGTACCCGGCGATCGGCAAGCTGGCGCTCGCCAAGTACACGACGGCCCTGGGCATCGCCCCGCAGCAACCGCAGAGCGCACCGGTCCGCTGACGGCCCCGGCGTCCGGACACCCGGCACCTGTACGACACGGGGCCCGCTCCCTTCCCGGAAGCGGGCCCTTCGCCGGGACCGCGGCTCCCGGCGCGCTCGGGGACGCGGCCTCACGAGCCGGGCGGCGCCGCCGCGGGGCTGTGGGCGCGCGCTCAGCCGAAAACCACGCAGGAGGCCGCCGGAACCCGTACGGAGCCGTCGTAGCGGGGGACGCCCGTCGTCCTGTCCACGGCGAACCACGTCACGTCGCCGGAGCGCTCGTTCGCGGCGTAGAGGAAGCCGTCGTGCTCGGCCAGCGCGCGCGGCCAGTGCCCGCCGCAGGGCACTGTACCGGTGAGCCGGAGCCCGTCCGCCCCGACGGCGAGGACGGACAGGACGTCCTCGCCGCGGGTCGCTGTCCACACGAAGCGTCCGTCGGGCGAGACGACGATCCCCGACGGGTAGGCGTCGCCGGCGGGTGCGCCGGGCAGCACGGGCACCTCCGTCAGCGGCTTCAGGGAGCCGCCGGCGGCGTCCCAGCGGCACACCGTGACCGTGGGGGTCAGCTCGTTGACCACGTAGGCGTGTTCGCCGTCCGGGTGGAAGGCGAGGTGGCGCGGCCCGGAGCCGGGGCGCAGGGCGATCTCGCGGTGCACGGCGGGACTGCCGTCCGCGAGGGTGCACACGCGCACCGAGTCGGTCCCGAGATCGACGCTGACCGCCCACCGCCCGCTGGGGTCGGGCTGCACCTGGTGGGCGTGCGGGCCGCGCTGGCGCCGGTCGTGAGGTCCTGAGCCGGTGTGCTGGAGCCGTCCGGAGGGCGCGCCGGCGAGCGTGCCGTCCGGGCGCACGGGGACAGCGGTGATGCTGCCGCAGCCGTAGTTGGCGGTCAGCACGTGGCCGTCGTACAGGCTGAGGTGGGTGGGGCCGCTGCCGGCCACCGGCACCGGGGGTCCGGCGGGTTCAGGCCGCTCACCGGTGACGCGGTAGGCGGCGACGGCGCCCTCGGCCGTCTCGCTGACCGCGTAGAGCGTGTGCCCGTCCGGTGACAGGGTCAGGTAGGAGGGGTCGGGGAGGTCCTGCACGGAGGAGACGAGAGCGAGCGCCCCGGTGTCCGGCGCGACCTCGGCGGTCACCAGTCCGGGGCCGCCCGCCGCCGTGAACGATCCGATGAACGCCCGGCGCCTGCCCGCCCTGCCGTCCTGTGCCACCGCTGTCCCCTCTCGGTCGAGCCCGTCGAGCCGGTCCGGGGCCGACGGTAGCAGTCGATCACCCGAGGTCTAGACCAAGGGGGCGGGGTGGCAGGGCGGTTCTTCCGGGAGTGGGCGCACTTCCTCGCGGAGTGGGGGCGCACTGAGTTCTCGTGCGCCCCACCCCGGTCACGCGCCGACCAGCCGGGAGCCCGACGGCGTGCGCAGCGGCTCCGCGAGTTCGGCGAGCGCGCGTTCCAGGCCGTGCAGATGCGCGAGGGCGGGTTCGGCGGGCGGCTCGGCGGGGTGGTGCGGGGATCCGGCGCGGCCCTCGGTGAGGGCCTCCACGGCGGCCTCCACACGCCAGCAGGCGGCGGCGAGGCGGGCGTCGTGGGACGCCTCGGGGTCGGCGGCGACCGCGACCAGGCCCCGGATCTCGCGGGCGCAGTCGTCGAGGAGCGCCAGGACCCGGCGGGCCCGCGCCTTGCGCGCCGGCATCGGGTTCAGCGGGTGCACCAGCGGGGCCACCGAGAGGCGGACCCGGCCGAGCAACTGCTCCAGTTCGGCCACGCGCGGCGCGGGGTCGGCGGTGGCGGAGCCGGCGAGTCGGGCGGCGGCCTCGGCCGTGCAGGCGTGCACACAGCGCAGGGCCCGCTGGATCCAGGCGTCGGTGGTGGCGTGCGTGGTGACCGGCAGAACGAACAGGACGGCGAGCGCGGCGCCGAGCGCCCCGACACCGGTCTCGACGAGCCGTAGCGCGAGCAGTCCGGGGCTGAGGACGCCGAGGAGGCCGTACAGGGACTCGGCGAGCAGGGTGACCCAGAGCATCATCCAGGTGTAGGAGACGGCGGCCGTGTAGAAGATGCCGAACACGGCGACCGCGACGAGGACGGCCGTCGGCAGGGGCGCGCCGTGCACCGGGACGGCGATCAGGAAGCCCAGGCAGATGCCGATGACCGTGCCGAGGACCCGGCGGAAGCCCCGGACCAGCGTCTCACCGCGCGAGGCGGTGTTGACGAAGATCCACCAGGTGGCGCCGACGGCCCAGTACCAGCGCTGCCCGGACACCAGCTGGCCCACGACGAGCGCGAACCCGGCGCCCGCGGTGGCCTGGACGGCCTGCCGGGTGGTCACGCGGGCCAGCCCGGTGCCGGCGGGCGGGGCCGGTACGACGGCCGGGGGCAGCCGTCGCTCGTAGCACCAGACACCGAACCGCACGACGGCCGCGCTGAGCACGGAGAGCAGGACGGCGGCGTACAGCTCGGGCAGTTGTCCCGGGGCGGCGTGCAGGAACTGGGCCACGAAGAACGTCATGAAGGCGAACACACCGAGGCTGTGCCCGCGCGGCCCCCAGCGGCGGGCGTGGACGCCGGCGCCGACGACGGCCAGGAAGGTGAGGTCGCGGGCGACGGGGTGGTCGTGCAGCTCGGCCGCGGCGGCGAGCACCGGCACGCCCACGACGGGCAGCAGGGCGGTGGTGACCGCCTGCCCGCGTACGGTCGGGTCGGCGACGGTGAACAGCGCGAGCAGCGCGGCGAGGCCGCCGGTGACCGCGCCGGTGAGGGAGTGTCCGGCGAGCCCGCAGACCACCACCGCCAGTCCGATGCCGAGGACGGCCCGCGCGGCGAAGCGCAACCGCGCCCGTCCCGGGTCCGGAGCCACGAACATCCTCTTCAGCACTACTGCCCTCCCCTGGGTGCATGGGTACACCGGCACAGAAAAGGCGCCGCGGGGATCCGCAGCGCCATCGACACGTCCATAAGAGCATCACCGAGGTCACTGGCTCAAGTGTGACGCGAATCGCTGAGCCGATGGCACAGCTGCGGGTCGGTGCGCACGCTCACCGGAATGCCAACGGACCAGGTGGGACGGCACACGCGTCCCTGCAAGACCTGGACCATTGGTACAGTCGTCCATCATGGCCGTGGACACACTCGACACCCGCATCCTGCGGCTGCTCCTGGAGCAGCCGCGCACCAGCGTGCGCGAGTACGCCCGCATCCTCGGCGTGGCCCGCGGCACGCTCCAGGCCCGGCTGGACCGGATGGAACGGGACGGCGTGATCACCGGTACGGGCCCCTCCTTGTCCCCCGCCGCGCTCGGCCACCCGGTGCTGGCGTTCGTGCACATCGAGGTCACCCAGGGCCACCTCGACGACGTGGGGGACGCGCTGGCAGCCGTACCGGAGATCGTGGAGGCCTTCTCGATCACCGGTGGCGGAGACCTGCTCGCGCGCGTGGTGGGCCGGGACAACGCCCACCTGGAGGACGTGATCCAGAAGCTGATCAGCCTCCCGGGCGTGGTGCGCACCCGTACCGAGGTGGCACTGCGCGAGCGCGTCCCGTACCGGCTGCTGCCCCTGGTGGAGTCGGTGGGCCGGGCGGCCCGCGCCTGACGCTTGGCATCCTGGACGCCATGAGCGATCTCGGCGCCCTCTCGGTCATCTTCGATCTCGACGGAACGCTGGTGGACAGCGAGCCGAACTACTACGAGGCGAGCCGGCAGGTCCTGGCCGAGCACGGCGTCCCGGACTTCACCTGGGAGGACCACGAGAACTACGTCGGCATCAGCACCCGGGAGACGGTGACGATCTGGCGGGAGCGCTACGGCCTGCGTGCCCCGGCGGCAGAGCTGCTGGCCGCGACGAACCGCCGCTATCTGGAACTGGCCCGCACCCGCACGCGCGTGTACCCGCAGATGCGCGCGTTCGTGGAGCTGCTGGCCGCGCGGAACGTGCCGATGGCGGTGGCGTCGGGCTCCTCCCCGGAGGCCATCGGGGCGATCCTGACGGGCACCGGACTGGGCGCCTTCCTACGCACGGTGGTCTCGGCCGACGAGGTCCCGCACGGCAAGCCGGCCCCCGACGTCTTCCTGGAGGCGGCCCGCCGGCTCGGCGCGGACCCGGCCGACTGCGTGGTCCTGGAGGACGCGGCCCCGGGGGCCGCCGCCGCCCACGCGGCCGGCATGCGCTGCCTGGCCGTCCCGTACGTCCCCGCCCAGGCCGACGCCCCCGAGTTCGGCACCGCGACCCTGCTCCTGCCGGGCGGCCAGGCCGAGTTCACGGCGCGGTCGGCGTACGCGTGGCTGCGGGACACGATCCGCTGAACCCGCTGATCACCGCCCCGTCGGCCTGGTCGGTCGCGGCGCCGCCGCCCAGTCCCCCGACCGCACCCGGGGTCCGCGGCGGGTGGACGCGGGGTGGGCGTCGGGTCCTCGGTCTCTTCCGGGGAGGGCGCGAATCCTCCCGGGAGGCGCGGACGCGGTCACCATCCCGTTCGAGCCGTGTGGGCGGGGGTGCCCGTTCGGAGCAAGGGCTCGCTGCTCGTCCCCTGGAAGACCGTGCGCGCCCGGGTTGCCCGGGGACGGCTGGGCGGCGAGGCGCGGAGAGGGAGCCGGCGGCCCGGAAGACACTGTTCGACGGGTGCCCGCGGCCGGTCCCGGCGTGCGCGAGCGGCCATGACTGCATAGCGTGACCCCATGAGCACAGAACAGGCCCGGACCGCCCCCGACGAACGGCGGTGGAAGGCGCTCGGGGTCTGTCTTGCAGCGGGCTTCATCTCGCTCCTCGACACCTCGATCGTGAACGTGGCGCTGCCCTCGCTGGAGCGCGGACTGGGGGCCTCGGAGGCGACCCAGGCATGGGTGGTCTCGGGGTACGCCCTCACCTTCGGACTGGCGCTGGTCCCGGCCGGCCGGCTGGGCGACATGCGTGGCCGGCGCCAGGCCTTCCTCTTCGGGCTCGCCCTGTTCACGGTGGCCTCGGCGGCGTGCGGGTTCGCGCCCAGTACCGGGTGGCTGGTGGTGTTCCGGCTGATCCAGGGCACGGCGGCGGGCATCGTCGCGCCGCAGACCTCGGGGCTGATCCAGCAGATGTTCCAGAGCTCCGAGCGGGCCAAGGCCTTCGGTGTGCTCGGCACCGTCATCGGGGTGTCCACGGCGGCGGGCCCGCTGGCGGGCGGCCTGCTGATCGATGCCGCCGGCACCGGCGACGGCTGGCGCTGGGTGTTCTTCGTCAACCTGCCGATCGGGGTGGCCGCTTTTGCCGCGGGCCTCCGGCTGCTGCCGCGTCTCCCGGCGACGGGGAAGCACGAGGAGTTCGACCTGTTCGGAGTGTTCCTCCTCGGTGCGGGCGTGCTCGCGCTCATGCTGCCCCTGGTCCAGGAGCAGCAGTGGACCGGCCGGGAGAAGTGGGCGCTGATGCCGCTGGCCGTGGCGCTGCTGGGCGCGTTCTGGGTGTGGGAGAGACGGCAGGGGCGGCTCGGCCGGGCCCCGCTGGTCGACCTGGCGCTGTTCTCCCTGCGCTCCTTCACCCTCGGCGCCCTGATCAGCCTGAGCTACTTCGCGGGCTTCACCACCGTCTTCTTCCTCTACGCCCTGTACCTCCAGAACGGCGTGGGATACAGCGCGCTGGCGTCCGGGCTCACGGTCCTGCCCTTCGCGGCGGCCTCGGCGGTCGGCGCGGCCATCGGCGGCCGGCTGGTGGTGCGCTTCGGCCGCAAGCTGGTCGTCCTGGGGCTGGCCGGGGTGGCCGTCGGCGTGCTCGGGGTCGTGGCGGCGGTGGAGCTGGTGCCGGGACGGAACGTGGGATGGGCGTCGGCGCTGCCCCTGCTCGTCGGCGGCATCGGGTCCGGCCTGACGGTCTCCCCGAACACCACCCTGACCCTCACCCGCGTCCCCGTGCACCGAGCGGGCGCGGCCGGCGGCGTCCTCCAGACGGGCCAGCGCGTCGGTTCGGCCGCCGGGATCGCGGTGGTGGGCGCGGTGTACTTCGCCCACCTCGCCAATCACGGCCGCGCGGACACGGCACTCCAGCTCGGGCTGCTCGCCGTCGCCGGGATCATCCTGGTCGCACTCGTGCTGGCGATCGCCGACCTGCGCGAACGCCAGGTGCGCCCGGAACCGGAGAGGGCCGGGGAGCCCGTCGGGCGGGGCTGGGAAGAGGGAGGTGCCGTGGAGGGGGTGCGGCCCGGTCCGTAAGGGCCTCACGACCTCCGGCGCGGCTTCCCCCGCTTGGCCGGCTTGCCCCCGCCGCCCGTGCGGGCGCGTGCCGTACGGCCGGCAGGCTTGCCCGAGGACTTCACCGACGGCTTCCCGGACGACTTGGCCTGCGACTTCGCGGCCGGTGCCTGGCGGGTCCCGCCCTGGTCGGAACGCTTGCGCTGCTCGTCGGCCGACGACTTCACCGCCGTACGCCCCCTGGTGCTGTTGACCGTGCGTCCGCGCACGATGCCGATGAACTCCTCCACCAGGTCGGTGGTGGCCTCCTCCGGCCAGGACAGGGCGACGCTCGACTGCGGGGCGTCGACGACCGGCCGGTACGTGAGGTCCCGGCGGTGGTACAGGCGGGCAAGGGACTGCGGGACGACCAGGAGGCCGACGTTCGCCGCCACCAGCTCGATGGCGTCCGGGGTGGTGGCGGGACGCTCGAAGGCCGGTTCACCGGGCGGGGCGTCCCAGTCGAAGACGTCGTCCAGGGGGTGGAAGAGCACCTCGTCGGCGAGGTCGGCCAGGGTCACCTCGTCCGCCGCCGTGATCAGGTGGTCCTTGGGGACGACGACCACCGTGGTCTCGGTGTAGAGCGGGATCGCGCTGAAGAACGTACGGTCGACCGGCAGCCGGACCAGGCCGGCGTCGGCCTCGCCCGAGCGCAGCACCTCGGGCGCTTCGGTGGCCGGGACCTGGACCAGGGTGAGGGGGATGCCGGGCAGGCGCTCGTTCCAGACCCTGACCCACTTGGCGGGCGTCACTCCGGGAACGTACGCGAGCCGGAACGACGGTGAATCCTCCGAGCCTGTCATCAGGCCAGGTTACCGGCCCGGCCGGAACCCTCGGCCACGGGCCGCCGGCACGGCTCTCCGCCACCGGACCCCCGGGCCGTGCCGGCACCCCCACGACACCGGGCCTCCCCGGCAGGCACCCCCCTCCCCCGCGGCACAGGGCCGCGCCGTAGGCACCCCCTCCCCCACCGCACCGGGCCTCCCCGGCAGGCGCCGCCCGCGCTTCGGCACAGCCCCCGTCCACGTGCTCGTCACCGGCCGTGGTCGGCCCTCCCGCACGTGGCCGATACCCTGGACGGCATGAAGTCGCAGCAGAGCACCCAGACGATGAAGCCCGCGACCGCGGCGAAGAAGCTGGGTGTGTACCTCCCCGCCACCCCCGCCTCCTTCCAGGAGGGTGTGGTCACGCGCGCCGAGCTGAACGAGTTGCAGGCCAACCCGCCGGAGTGGCTGCGCGAGCTGCGGAGCAACGGTCCCCACCCGCGCCCGGTGGTGGCCGCCAGGCTGGGCGTGTCCATCGCGGGTCTCGCCCGGGGCGGCGTCACCGAGCCGCTGACCACCGAGCAGATCGAGGCGCTCAGGCAGGAGCGGCCCGAGTGGCTGGAGAAGGAGCGCGCCACCCAGGCGGAGGTCCGCAAGGAGGCCGCGCGGCTCAAGAACCTGAAGAAGGAGAAGGCGGAGAAGGCGGAGAGCGGCGCCGAGCGCGACTGATCCGTCCGCCCGTCCCGACGCCCTCCGGATCCGCCCGGGGGGCGTCTCCCGTTGCCGGTGGAACGGCCGGCCGGGCGAGGAACAGGTACGCGGGGGGGCGACACCGGACGGGCCGCCGTTCCCCCGTGCCGGCGGCCCCTCGGACACGCTGTGTCCGACCAGGCCGGTGTCGCCGGGTTGAAGTCTGCGACAGCCGGGGACCGCAGGGGTATGCGTACAAGTACGTACGCCGACGGGGAGGACGGGCACGCGAGGCAACCGGAGAGGAACCCGTGCGGCTGGAGAAGGCCTACGAGCGCATGACGGCCGTCGCCGTGGCGGCCCTGCACGAACGGGAGCCCGAGCGGCTGTGGCCGATGCTGGCCGGCACGCTGGCGGACGTGTGCGGTGGCGAGGCGGTCATCCACAAGCTGGACGAGTGGAGCGAGAGCGAGGGCACGATCGGCACGGTGCCGGATGCCGCCGCCGCTGAGCTCGCCCGGCTCGGGGACGCCGACCTGGGCCTGCTGCGGGCGGGCTACCCCTTCGCCGGTCACTACGCGGCCGGAGCCGACCGTACGCCGGTCAGCGCGCACCGGGCGGCGGGCCGTACCTGGCCCTCCAGCGCGACGGCCCGCATGCTCCACGAGGTGCTGGACGTCGACCATGTGCTGGGCGTGCCCCTCCCGGACAGCGCCGCCCCGATCACCGGGTGCCTGGTGTACCGCTCCGGTACGGATTTCACCGACGACCACCTGGCCGTCGCCGAGCGCGCCCAGCCGCTGCTGGCGGCGGTCGAGCGGCAGCGGCAACTCCTGGAGGAGTGGCGGCGGGCGCTCGGCCCGGCCGGCGCGCCGGACCAGCGGGCGGCGGACTGCGCGCTGACGCCGCGCGAGACCGCCGTCCTGCTGCTGCTCACGGACGCGCTCACCGCCGACGCGATCGGCCGCCGTCTCGGCATCTCGGTCCGCACGGTGCACAAGCACGTGGAGAACATCTACCGCAAGCTGGGCACCCGCGACCGCGTCGGCACGGTGCTGCGTGCGCAGCGGCTCGGCCTGGTACCGGCGCCCGGTCGGGCAGAGGCCACCCGGGGCCGCCCTTCGTGACCCGGCACCAGGCCCTACGGTGAGCCTGAGAGCGTCAGCCGAGGAAGCTCAGCCGAGGAAGCTCAGCCGCACCTTGCGGTGGGGATTGTCCTTGTTGGTGTCCACCAGACACACCGACTGCCAGGTGCCCAGCTCCAGGCGTCCGTCGATCACCGGGAGGGTCGCGTGCGGCGGCACGATGGCGGGCAGGACGTGGTCACGGCCGTGGCCGGGGCTGCCGTGCCGGTGCTGCCAGCGGTCGTCGGCGGGGAGCAGGGTGTGCAGGGCGGCGAGGAGGTCGTCGTCACTGCCGGCGCCCGTCTCGATGACGGCGATTCCGGCGGTGGCGTGCGGAACGAAGATGTTGAGCAGACCGTCGCGGCCGGCCGCCGCCTCCCGCAGGAATTCCTCGCAGTCGGCGGTGAGGTCGACGACGCGTTCCCGGCTACCGGTGGAGACGTTCAGCACGCGTGTGGTGAAGGCATCGGACATGCCCTCATCCTGACCCATACGCCGGTTTCCACACCCCGCGGCACCCGCGTTCCCTGATACACGTGGTCCACAGGACGAGACGCCGTTGACCTGTCCGCTGCCATCTGGCTACGTTCGGCGGCATGTTGCGTTCAGCCCTGCTCACCACGCGCGGTCACATCGACCTGCTGCGGGTGGCCTCCGCCGCGTGTCGCCGCGGCCGCTGACGCCCTTTCCCCTTCTTCCTCCTTCCCTTCGCGGCATTCCCTGCTGCGGGGCATCTCGCAGCGCGTCCGTACGGCACCCCCGACCCGTTCATTGTTGAGCGGGACATGACGTACCGGCGCCGAGCCGCGCCTCCCCCAACCCCGCTCTCTGCCCGTGGAGCATTCATGAGCATCAGCCATGCCCCACCCGACTCCTCCGAGCCCGGCATTTCGGGTGTATCCAAGTCCGAGGCCCCCGCCACGGACGCCGCCGGTCCCGCCACGGACGCTGCCGGTCCCGCCTCTCCCACCCTCCAACCCGTCGTCCCCGCCTCCACCCGTCGCGCCCGGGTCCCCCGCTGGCTGCGCCGGACCACCGGCCCGCTCCTGCTGCTGGCCCTGTGGCAGGTCCTCAGCGCCACCGGCGTGCTGGCAGCCGATGTGCTCGCCTCACCCGGCCGCATCGCGCAGGTCGGCTGGGATCTGATCGCCGACGGTTCACTGCCGTCGGCCATGGCGACCTCGCTCCGGCGCGTCGCGTTCGGGTTGCTGTTCGGCACGGTGACCGGCATCGGACTCGCCCTGCTCTCGGGGCTGTTCCGGATCGGTGAGGACCTGGTGGACGCGCCGGTGCAGATGCTGCGCACGGTGCCGTTCGTCGGGCTCATCCCGCTGTTCATCATCTGGTTCGGCATCGGCGAGACCCCGAAGACCGCGATCATCACGCTCGGCGTGACCTTCCCGCTCTACCTCAACGTCTACGCCGGCATCCGCGGGGTGGACGCCCAACTCATCGAGGCCGGTGAGTCGTTGGGGCTGTCCCGCTGGGGGCTGGTACGGCACGTGGTGCTGCCGGGCGCGCTCCCCGGGGCGCTGACCGGACTGCGCTACTCGCTCGGCATCGCCTGGCTCGCGCTCGTCTTCGCCGAGCAGGTCAACGCCGACGCCGGCATCGGATTCCTGATGGTGCAGGCGCGGGACTTCCTGCGGACCGACGTGATCGTGGTCTGCCTGATCGTCTACGCCTTCCTCGGCCTGCTCGCCGACTTCATCGTCCGCTCCCTCGAAAGGCTGCTGCTGCAATGGCGACCGACCTTCACCGGACGGTGACCGGACCCGCGGTCCATGTCGAGGGGCTGACCCGCTCCTTCGACGGCCGTGCGGTCATCGACGACCTCAAGCTCGACATCGCCCCCGGCGAGTTCGTCGCCCTGCTCGGGCGCAGCGGCTGCGGCAAGTCCACCCTGCTGCGCATCCTCGCGGGCCTCGACCGGGACATCAAGGGCACGGCCCTGGTCCCGCGCCGCCGGGCCGTCGCCTTCCAGGCACCCCGGCTCATGCCGTGGAAGAAGGTGTGGCGCAACGTCCTGCTGGGGCTGCCGGGCCGCCCCGAACGGCCCGTCGCCGAACGGGCGTTGGACGAGGTCGGTCTCGGTCATCGCGTCGACGCCTGGCCGAAGACCCTGTCCGGAGGTGAGGCCCAGCGCGCCTCGCTCGCCCGCGCACTGGTGCGCGAGCCCGATCTGCTGCTGCTCGACGAGCCGTTCGGCGCCCTCGACGCGCTCACCCGGATCAGGGCGCAGCGCCTGGTCGGGGAGGTGTGGCAACGCCGGGGCTGCGCGGTGCTGCTGGTCACGCACGACGTCGAGGAGGCGGTGCTGCTCGCCGACCGCGTCCTGGTCATGGACGGCGGCCGGATCGCCCATGAGCAGCACATCGACCTGGACCGGCCGCGTGAGATCACCGACCCCCGGTTCGCCGCCCTGCGCGCCCGCCTGCTGGAACGGCTCGGCGTCGACACCGCCGCCGCTGCCGCCTGAACGCCCGCCCACGGACATGAACGGAACCGTCATGCGACGACGCCTCATCCCCGCCGCGCTGCTCCTGCCCTTCGCGCTCCTGCTCACCGCCTGCGGCGGGAACTCCTCGGCCCGGACCGGCGCCGACATCGACGGAAAGGGTTCCGTCACCCTGGACGTCGGTGACCAGAAGGGCGGTTCGGAAGCCATCCTGCGCGCCGCCGGAGAGCTGGAGAACCTGGACTACAGGATCAAGTGGTCGACCTTCACCTCCGGACCGCCCCTGTTGGAGGCGGTGAACGCGAAGGCCGTCGACATCGGCGGCGTCGGCAACACCCCGCCCGTCTTCGCGGCCGGCGCCGGTTCGAAGATCACCGTCGTCGCCGCCTGGCACGGCACCTCCAAGGGCGACACCATCCTCGTGCCGAACGGCTCCGAGCTGACCCGTACGCGACAGCTCAAGGGCAGGTCCGTCGCCGTCGCGCAGGGTTCCTCCGCGCACTACCAGCTGGTCGCCTCCCTCAAGGCGGCCGGGCTGAGTCTCGCCGATGTCCGGGTCAAGTACCTCCAGCCGGCCGACGCGCTCGCCGCGTTCACCTCCGGCAAGGTCGACGCGTGGGCGGTCTGGGACCCGTACACCTCGCAGATCCTCCAGGCCGGGCGGGGCCGCGTGCTCACCACGGGTGACGGCATCACCAACGGACTCACCTTCCAGGTCGCCGCGCCGGCCGCGCTGAAGGACTCGAAGAAGGCCGCCGCGATCAAGGACTACCTGGCGCGGCTGCGACGGGCCACGGCCTGGGTGCACGACCACCAGGAGGAGTGGGCCAAGGTGTGGGCGAAGGACACCGGGCTGCCGTACGAGGTGGCCCTGGCCTCGGTGAAGCGCACGAACTCCACCCGCGTCGCGGTCGCCGTCGACAAGCCGCTGATCGCCTCCGAGCAGCGGATCGCGGACACCTTCACCGAGTTGAAGCTGATTCCGGGGAAGGTCGACTTCGCCGCCTTCACGGACCCGCGGTACAACGGCGGGCTGCCGCCGTCGACGACTCCGGCCGAGGACTGAGCGGCGGGGAAGATCCGTGCACGGCTCGCTGTTGGCCCAGGCGTGAACGCAGTGCGTGAGGTCGAGGTCGTCGTCATCGGTGCCGGTCAGGCGGGTCTGGCCGGCGCCTACCACCTGCGGCGCACCGGCTTCGAGCCGGACCGCGACTTCGTCGTCCTCGACCACTCCCCCGGCCCGGGCGGCGCCTGGCAGTTCCGGTGGCCCTCGCTGACCTTCGGCAAGGTGCACGGGATGCACGCGCTGCCCGGCATGGAGCTGACCGACGCCGACCCGGCGCGGCCTTCGGCGGAGGTCGTCCGGGAGTACTTCGACCGGTACGAGCGCGCCTTCGACCTGCGGGTGCGGCGGCCCGTGGATGTGCGTACGGTGCGCGAGGGCCCCGGTGGGCGGCTGCTCGTGGAGACGTCCGACGGCACCTGGTCGACCCGGGCGCTGATCAACGCCACCGGCACCTGGGACCGCCCGTTCTGGCCGCGTTACCCCGGGCAGGAGACCTTCCGGGGCCGGCAGTTGCACACCGCGCAGTACGCCGGTCCCGAGGAGTTCGCCGGGCAGCGGGTCGTGGTCGTGGGCGGGGGTGCCTCGGGCACCCAGCACCTGCTGGAGCTGGCCCCGTACGCCGCCGCGACCACCTGGGTCACCCGGCGGCCCCCCGTCTTCCGCGAGGGTCCGTTCGACGAGGAGGCGGGTCGCGCGGCCGTCGCGCTGGTGGAGGAGCGGGTGCGTCAGGGGCTGCCACCGCGCAGTGTGGTCTCGGTCACCGGGCTCCCGCTGAACGACGCCGTCCGGCAGGGCCTCGCCGACGGGGTCCTGGACCGGCAGCCGATGTTCGACCGGATCACCCCGGACGGGGTGGCGTGGCGGGACGGCCGGCAGGTGTCCGCCGATGTGATTCTGTGGGCGACCGGGTTCCGGGCCGCGCTCGACCATCTCGCTCCGCTGAAGCTGCGCGAGCCGGGCGGCGGTATCCAGGTGGAGGGCACGCGGGCGGTCGCCGATCCGCGGATCCACCTCGTCGGCTACGGCCCCTCGGCCAGCACCATCGGGGCCAACCGGGCCGGGCGCTCGGCCGTCCGGGACATAAGGCGGCTGCTCGCCGGGGAACCTGTCGCCGCGTGACGTCCCCCCGCCTCAGCGGAGCGCGGACTGTGAGCCGGAGGGCGCGGACGGGGGCGCCGGCGGGCCGTCACCGCTCGGCTGGGCCGTCCCCGCGTTCTGGTGGAGGGCGTTGAACTCGGCCACGTTGCGCAGGTGGGTGTTGTAGTCCGCGGTGAAGCGGGTGTCCCCGGGAGCGATCGTGACGAAGTACAGCCAGTCGCCCGGCGTCGGGTTGAGCGCGGCGCGCATCGCGTCCTCGCCGGGGTTGTCGATCGGCGTGGGCGGCAGGCCCGTGCGCTGGTGGGAGTTGTACGGGCTCTCCTCCTGGGTGTCGTTCTGGCTGGTGCCGACGGTGCTGCGGTTCAGCGCGTAGTGGAGGGTCGAATCCATCTGGAGCGGCATTCCGCTGTTCAGCCGGTTGAAGATGACCCGGGCGACCTTCCCCATGTCCGCCTTCGTCGAGGCCTCCGCCTGGACGATGCTGGCGATGGTGACCGCCTGGTAGACGTTCATCGAGTTGCGCTGGGCCCCGGCCGCGACGGGGGCGCCGTTGAACTTCTGGTCCGCCGTGTCGATCATGAGTTGCAGCATGGACTCGGGCGTCGCTCCCTTCCGGACGGGATACGTCGCCGGGAAGAGATAGCCCTCCGGATTGCCCCCGGCCTCCTTCGGCAGCTTCAGGGCGGCCTTGCCGAGGGCGGCGCGGGTGCTGCCCGGGGAGAGCTTGAGGGCCTTGTCGATCGCGTCGTAGATCTGGTTCGCGCGCCAGCCCTCCGGGATGACCAGCGCGGCGGGCTTCGCCTGCTCACCGCCGGTCGCCAGCGTCAGCAGCGGCACCGCCACGGCGGTGCCGGCCATGACGGCGCCGGTCACGAGGACGGCGAGTCTGCCGCGGCGTGTCAGTCGGGTCCTGCTCCGTGACGGAGTGTTCATCTGCATGCGGGCACGGTAATACGCATATCCTCGCAAACCCGGCATATATTCAGCTTGTCGGTCACGGTTCAGTTCGTCGTGGGTTGCAGTTGCGCGTCCCGGCGTACCAGGGCCGCGTACCGGCCGTCCCGCTCCAGCAGTTCCTCGTGCGTGCCCCGTTCGGCGACCCGGCCGGAGTCCAGCACCACGATCTGGTCCGCGTCGCGGATCGTGGACAGGCGGTGCGCGATGGTGATCGTCGTGCGGTCGGCCGACAGTGCGTCGATGGCGGCCTGGACGGCGGCTTCCGTGCGGGTGTCGAGCGCGCTCGTCGCCTCGTCCAGGATGAGGACCGGTGGGTCACGCAGGATGGTGCGGGCTATCGCGAGGCGCTGCTTCTCGCCGCCGGAGAAGCGGTGGCCGCGTTCGCCGACGACGGTGTCGTAGCCGTCGGGCAGCGCCGCTATGTGGTCGTGGATCTGCGCCGCCTTGGCCGCCGCGTGCAGCTCCTCGTCACTGGCGTCGGGCTTGGCGAAGCGCAGGTTGTCGGCGACCGAGGCGTGGAAGAGGTACGTCTCCTGCGAGACGACGCCGACCGCTCGGGCGAGGGTGTCGAAGTCGAGGTCGCGGACGTCGATGCCGTCCAGGGTCACGCGGCCACCGGTGACGTCGTACAGGCGGGGCACCAGATAGCCGAGCGTGGACTTGCCGGCGCCGGTCGGGCCCACGACGGCGAGGCTGGTGCCGGCCGGCACGGTGACGTCGACGCCGTCGAGGACGGGGCCGCCCTTGTCGTCGTAGCGGAACTCGACGTCCTCGAAGCGGACTTCGCCCTTGATCTGGTCGAGGTGGACCGGCCGCTCGCGCTCGGTGATGTCGACGGGCAGGTCCAGATACTCGAAGATGCGCTGGAACAGCGCGAGCGAGGTCTGGATCTGCACGCCGGTCGCGAGCAGGCTCACGGCCGGGCGGAACAGGCCCTGCTGGAGCGAGACGAAGGCGACGATGGTGCCGAGGGAGACCTCGGGGCCCCCGAACCGGAGGGCGAGGCCGGCGGTCCAGTAGATGACGGCGGGCATCGCGGCCATGACGATCGAGATGACGGCCATCCGCCAGCGCCCGGCCATGTTCGACCGCACTTCCAGGTCGACCAGGCCCTCGGACTCCTCCGCGAAGGACGCCGTCAGCGAGTCGGAGCGGCCCATCGTGCGGCCGAGCAGGATGCCGCTGACCGAGAGCGACTCGGTGACCGTGGCCGCCATCGCGGCCATCTGTTTCTGCCGCTGAGTGGTGATCTTCTTGCGTTCGTTGCCGACGCGGCGGCTGATCCACACGAACAGCGGGAGCAGGAGCAGGGAGACGATCGTCAGCCGCCAGTCCAGGGCGACCATCGCGACGATCGTGGCGACCACGCTGGTGGCGTTGGACACCAGGGAGGTGGCGGTGGAGGTGACGGTGGCCTGCATGCCGCCGATGTCGTTGGCGATGCGGGACTGCACCTCGCCGGTGCGGGTGCGGGTGAAGAAGGCCAGCGACATGCGCTGCAGACGGCCGTAGACCGCGGTGCGCAGGTCGTGCATGACCCGCTGGCCGACGGTGGTGGAGATCAGGGTCTGCAGCACGCCGAAGACGCCGCCCAGGACGGCGCTGAGGATCATGCCGAGCGCGAGCAGGCTCAGCAGGCCGGTGCGGCCCTGCGGGATCGCGACGTCGAGCGTCTCCTTCAGCAGGAACGGTGTGGCCACCGAGACCAGCGACGAGGCGCCGACGAGCAGACCGACGACGGCGAGGCGCCCGCGATAGGGACGGAAGAGCCGCAGGATGCGGCGCACCTGCCGGGGCTGTTCGCCGGCGTCGGCAGGTGGGGTCCAGGAGGGTTCACGGTCGGGGTGCATGGGCTCCTACGGGTGAGCGGGGCGCCGGTCGGAGGCCGACCGGCGGCGACGGAACGGATCGTAGCTCATTGTTACCTATACTCACAATGAACGGCATCCTGATATTGTTCCCGCATGACCACCCCCGATCCCGACGGCCTGCTCGCCGAGCAGTTGCTGCGGCTCACCCGCCGGGTGCACCGCATCCAGAAGCGCCATCTGGAACAGCGCGACCTGGGCGTCACCCCGGCGCAGTCCCGGCTGCTGCGCACGCTCGCGCACTACGGCTCGCCTCCGCGCATGGCCGACCTCGCCGAGCGCCTGGAGGTCGTGCCCCGCGCGGTCACGACGCTGGTGGACGGGCTGGAGTCGAGCGGCAAGGTGCGACGGGTGCCGGATCCGGCGAACCGCCGCGTGACCCGGATCGAGCTGACGGACGAGGGACGCGCGACCCTGCGCGAACTGCGCGGCGCCCGCCGCTCGGCGGCCGAGGAGATACTGGCACCGCTGACGGAGAAGGAGCGCCAGGTGCTCGGCGTCCTGCTGGACAGCCTGATCGACGGGGACGCCGCCCAGCGCTGCTGAACGGCGACGCCCTTCGCCTGCCTCCGGCGGGACGGCGGTCCCCCGTCCGCCCGGCCCCGCGGCTCGGCCCACCGGGGACGCGCCACGCGTCTCAGCAGCGGCTGCGGTCCTCCGTCAGCACCCCCTGCACCGTGGTCAGCGAACGGTCGTAGCAGCCGTCCGAGCCCAGGAGCCGGTAGCGCTCGGCCGATGTACCGACCGCGTGCCGCTGGTCGCGCGGGACGTCGACCGTGTACGTGGCGTCGCCGCTGTAGGTGTCGTCCAGCCGTGACCACGCGGTGCGCCGGCCGCCTTCGCGCGTCACCGCGGACGCCCGGTCGCCGAGGGTCAGCACGGTGCGCAGCCGGTCGTCCGCACCCAGCGTCGTGGCGCCGTCCATGGTGTACGTCCGGTGCGTGCGGCTCGTCCGCGCCGGGCCGTGGCCGACGACCGCGACCGCCTCGTCGTCGGTCCAGGTCGCGTCGAGCCCGTCCACCGCCTCGCCGTCGGTCCAGCGGTGGACGGAGGTGTGGGCGAGCGTCCGGGTGACGGTGGTGGTCACGCGGCCGTGCGAGGTGTCCAGATACCCCGAGACGGCGAGCCGGTGCCCCGCCTCGGTGCGTACGCGGTTCTCCGCACCGGGGGTGAAGGTGGAGGAGTCGGCGAGGTCGGTCGCCCTGTCCTCGGTGAGCGCGCCCGGCACCTGGGCGCGGTGCGGGTCCCGCCAGACGAGGACGTTCACCGGCGCGCTCCAGCCCGGCCGGTCCGCGGGCACGCCGGCGACGGACACCTCGACGCGGTGCGGGCGGCCGTCGTTGAGGAGCCCGGCGAAGGGCGTGAGGTCGTACTCGATCGGCCGCACGTCGAAGGCGCGCGGGGCCGGGACGACGTACCAGAGGAAGGGGTTGGACCAGCCGCCCGTCCAGACGTTCGGGAACGGCGCCGCGATGCCGGCGATCCGGCCGTCGACGCTGATCTGCACCTCGCGGTACGGGCCGCGGTCGGCCTTGCACGAGTACGGCGCCGGGTCGGCGACGGTCAGGTACCAGAACTCCTCGCAGCCACCGCCCGAGCCCGTCGCGTACACCTCCGCGACGACGCGTTCGCTGTTGCGCGGAGTGGTGAGGGTCGTACCGGCGGGCGTGCCGGCGAGGGTGAGGACGCGGTCGGGGACGGGAGCCGAGGGGCGTCCCGCGTAGAAGGTCAGCGTGACGTGGACGTCGATGACACCGGTGTACGTGTCGTCCACGACGTTGCCGATCAGCATCTCGACGTCCTGGGCGGTCCGGAAGGTGTCGCTGTAGCGGGTGACGTCCTTCTCGACGTGCCACGCGATGCCGTCGGGCGAGGGCTCCGGCGTGGAGGTGCGCAGGATCTCGACGCCGCCGACGTGCAGATGGCCGAGCCGGTCGTACTGACGGCCCTTCACCTCGCCGTCGAGGCGCAGGACCACCTTGCTCCAGCGGTCGCCACAGCCCTCGGGGGGTGTGTACGCGCCCCGGTAGGGCGTGAAGTCACGAAACCGGGCGTCGGCGAGGGTGACCCGGCAGGACTTGGTGTGCGGCCGGTCGACGGGCGGTGCCGCGGTCACGGGGTCGTGCCAGTCGGTGCCGAACTCGGCCGGTACATCGGCCGCTTGGGCCGTCGCTGCTCCCGTGCCGAAGAGCGCGCCCACCACGAGGGTCGCCACGGCGACCATGGACATGACGATCCGTCTTCTCATGGCCGGTGTTCTACGGGCGGGCGGGCCGCCCCGCAATGACGCCTCGGACAGATCGGCGCGATGAGACCGGTCACCGCACAGCCTCGGGCAAGCGCCCAGCGAGGGAACATTTGGTGATATGAACGGATCTTACTGGCATAGTGCGGTCATGGAGATCACCAAGGGGTCCCGCGAGGAATCCGCACATCAGGAATCCCGGAGCAGACGGCCCCGCCATGTCCTCCGCACCCGTCGCGCGACCCTGGCCCTCACCCTCGCCGGAGCGGGTGCGTTGACCGGTACGGCCGTCTTCACCGGCATGCTCCCGCACGGATCCGACGGCCCACCGGCCCCCGGTCCGGCGGCCTCTTCGGGCCCGCCCCCGACCCCCGGCGCACCGGGTATCGGCGACCCGCTCATGCCCCTCGCCGGCAACGGCGGCTACACCGTCCGCCGTTACACCCTCGACTTCGACTGGCGGGCACCCCGCACGCCCTTCGAGGCCGCCACCACCGTCAGCGCCACCGCCACACAGGCCCTGTCCCGCTTCGACCTGGACTTCGCCGGCAACGCGCTGCACCGCGTCACCGTCGACGGCATGCCCGCCACCGCGAAACGCGACGGCGACGAACTCGTCGTCACCCCCGCACGACCGATCCCGCGCGGCAGCGCCTTCACCGTCCGCGTCGCCTACACCGCCGACCCGACGCAGGGACGGCACCGCGACGACGCGATCCAGGACTACGGCTGGGTGCCCACCTCCGACGGCACCGTGGTCTGCGCGCAGCCGGACGGCGCCCGCATGATCTTCCCGGCGAACGACCACCCGAGCCTGCGGGCACCGGTCACGTTCCACATCACCACCCCGCCGGGGCTCAGCGCGGTGGCCAACGGCCGGCTCGTCGGCACCGTCCGGCGGCCCGACGGCCGGACCCGGTGGACGTACGACTCCGAGCATCCGCTCGCGGCACAGCTGGTCCAGCTCGCGATCGGGAGGTTCACCTTCGTCGACAGCAGCGGCCCACGCGGGCTGCCCGTCCGGGACGTGGTCCCGGACGGGCTGGTCACCGACACCGAGGCGTACCGCTCGCTCACCCCGGACCATCTGGCCTGGCTGGAACGGCGGCTCGGCCCCTACCCGTTCCGCCGCTACGGCGTGCTCGTCGGGGACACCGACCTGCCGGTGGCGCTGGAGACCCAGTCGCTCTCCGTCCTGCCGCGTGACGACCTGCTGGGCGACCGGGTCGACGCCGAGCGCAACCTCGTCCACGAGCTGACCCACCATTGGACGGGCGACAGCGTCGCCATCCGGCGCTGGTCCGACCTGTGGCTGAGCGAGGGTCACGCCCGTTTCTACGAACGCCTGTACTCCGACGAGCACGGCGGCGTGAGCCTGGAGTCGGCGATGCGGTCGGCGTACGAGCAGCACGACCAGTGGCGGCACGACGAGGGGGCACCCGCCGAACCCGCCGAGGCGACGCTGTTCAAGGTGATGCGGTACGACGGCTCGGCGCTGGTGCTGTTCGCGCTGCGGGAGAAGGTCGGCGCGCAGACCTTCGAGAGGATCGAGCGTGCCTGGGTGACCGAGTACCGGGGCCGTGCGGCCGGCACCCGGGACTTCGTCGCGCTCGCCTCCCGGGTCGCCGGCGAGGACCTGACACCGTTTCTGAATCCGTGGCTCCACGGCGCGCACACCCCGCCCATGCCGGGCCACCCCGACTGGCAGGTGGACCCGGTCGAGGACTGAGCCGCATCCGGTCGCCCGTGGTTGCCCCAGGCAGCCGAGTCGCTGCCGCCGACCGGGTGGCCTCGGCCGGACCGCTGGTCCACCCCGGTGACCTTCGCCACGACACGGCGCCCGGGGCACGGAAACGTACAAGGGGTGGCGCTACGGGCAACTCCTTTGTCCTGGTGCGATCGAGCGTGGTTGGGAGAGCCTCTGCGATGAGAAGAATTGTTTCTGCACATGTCCCTGGTGCCATCCGGAGGTGCCGCCGTACGGCTTGTGTGATCGCGGGGGCGGCTCTGCTGCCGCCGCTGCTGATCCTGCCGATGTCCGGCGCCGACGACGCGGACGACCGGCTTCTGCAGGACGCCTTCACGAACGCCGCGCGCGAGTTCCACGTGCCGCGCAGTGTGCTCATGAGCGTGTCCTACATGCAGTCCCGCTGGGACTCCCACCCGGGCGCGCCCAGCGTCGCCGGCGGCTTCGGGCCCATGCACCTGGTGGACACCGACAGCCTCCATGCCTCGGCCGCGCCGTCCGAACCACAGGCACCGCTCGACGGTCAGACCCAGCCCCTCACGGGCGCGGCGGGAACGCCCGCCAGGGGCGCCACGCCGGACACGGGTGCCACGGCGGGCCACGCCGTGCAGCCGGCGGACCTGCGGAACGCGGCCCGCCTGATCCAGGTCCCGGCCGAACGACTGCGCACGGACGCCGTCGCCAACGTCCGCGGCGGAGCGGCACTTCTCGCGGCCACCCAGCGACAGCTCGGCAAGCCCCTGAGCACCGACCCGGCGGACTGGTGGGAGACGGTCGCGCGCTTCCCCGGCACCCGTGACGTCGCGTCAGCCGCGGCCTACGCCGACGACGTCTTCGCCCTGATCCGGCGGGGAGCGCACCGCACCACCGCCGAAGGACAGGACGTCGCGCTCCCCGCCACCCCCAGCCTGCAGCCGCACCCCCACACCCCCCGGGCGCAGGGCCCACAGCGGCCGAAGCAGGTCGAGTGCCCCGCCGAACTGGCCTGTGACTGGCTCGGCGCGCCGTACGAGGAGATCGACGACGGCGACTACGGCAACCACGACCTGGCCGACCGGCCCCGGGACCAGCCGATCGAGTACATCGTCATCCACGACACCGAGGCCGAGCTGCCGAGCATGCTCCAGACGGTGCAGGACCCGACGGAGTCGTCGTGGCACTACTCGATCCGCTCCAGCGACGGCCATGTCACCCAGCACGTCAGGACCAAGGACGAGGCCTGGCACTCCGGCAGCCAGTTCGTGAACGCCCGCTCGATCGGCATCGAGCACGAGGGGTTCCTCACGCAGCCCGGAACCTGGTACACGGAGCGGATGTACCAGGCCTCGGCGCGCCTGGTGCGGTACCTGGCGCAGAAGTACAGCATCCCGCTCGACCGGCAGCACATCTTCGGCCACGACAACGTGCCCGCCCCGACCGCCGACACCATCCCCGACATGCACGACGACCCCGGTCCCTTCTGGGACTGGCGGCACTACTTCGACCTCCTCGGAGCGCCGCTGAAGGCCACGGCGGGCCCGGACAGCGACATGGTGACGATCCTGCCGGACTTCGCCCGGCACAAGCCCGACTACACGGGATGCGGCGGCAGCGGCAAACCGTGCCCGCCGCACGGCTCCAGCGCCGTCCGCCTGCACACCGAACCGGACGCGAAGGCCCCGCTGATCCAGGATCCGGGCCGCAAGCCCGACGGCGAGGACTCCACGAAGGACGTCAACGACCTGGGGTCACGCGTCTCCACCGGCCAGACGTTCGCCGTCGCCGACCGCAGCGGCGACTGGACGGCCATCTGGTTCCAGGGCCGCAAAGCGTGGTTCGAGAACCCCAAGAAGCACCCGACCGCCGTCGGTGCGAGCGGGCGCATGATCACACCGAAGGAAGGTCTGGACGAGATCCCGGCGTACGGCCGCGCCCTCCCCGAGGAGGACGCCTACCCGGAGGACGTCGACGGGCCGGCCGAGTCACCGCTCCCGTACCCGATCCTGGCGGGCCAGCGGTACGTGACCCAGGCCGGCGTGGGCAGTTCCTACACCTCCAAGTCCTTCAGCGACACGCCCAACCCGGTGGTGTGGGGCCGGGAGCGGTACTACGAGATCCAGCTCGGCCACCGGCTCGCGTACGTCCGGGCCAGCGACGTGGACGTGGTGGACTCGTCCGGCGCGGCGGGACCGCAGGGGCAGGAGGCGCCCCGTCCGGGCGGGCGCTGACGCCACGGAAGCCGGGATCGGTCCGCCCTCCACACGATCCATGTGCAACCGGATGCCGCCGTCCTTGTCCTGCCCCCTGGGCGGTCGGGGACGCGCGGCAGGGTGCTTCCGGGGCGGTTGCGGCCGATGGCGACGACGTGGTCGAAGCCGCGCCGGTACGCCGGGACGGAGGAGACGGCGCGTGTCCGTGCGGCCGGGCCATGGGCACCCCGCGCGCCGTGCGTGGTGGCGGTCGTGCCGCAGGCGGACGGCTGCACGGCGCTCGACAGGCGGGGCGACGGGTCCTGGACGGCACAGCGATGCCGGCCCGAACGGCGGACCTGGCCGGAAAGAGGTGAATTGCGAGCACCCCGGAGAAAACCGTTTGAAATTCACCACTGTGCGGCGCGAACCTTTCACGGCTTGTCGCCGCTCCCCGCGGCGTTCCGCTCCTTCCCTGCCCTTGCCACGAGCCACTGGGACGTCATGCAGATTCAAGACCTTCCGTATCCCGATCCGGGCGTGCCCGACGCGCGTTCGGGTCCCCGATTCCTGTGGTGGCTCTGGCGCAACCAGCTGGGCGGGCAGCTGAAGTCGCTCGCCTGGGGCCTGCTGCACTTCGTCTCCGTCTCCGCCCTCCCCTTCTGCGTCGGCCTCGCCGTGCAGGCGGCCGTCGACCGCTCCGGCACCCGGCTCGCCCTGACGGGTGCTCTGATGCTGCTGTGCGGAACGGGCATCGCCGTCGGCGACACCTTCCTGCACCGGACCGCCGTCACCAACTGGATCACCGCGGCCGCCCGCGTCCAGCAACTGCTGGCGCGCAAGGCCGCCCAGCTGGGCTCGGCCCTGACCCGGCGGGTGGCCGCCGGTGAGGTGGTGGCCGTCTCCACCGGCGACGTGGAGAAGATCGGCTGGTTCGTCGAGGCCGTCTCCCGGTTCACCGCCGCCGCGCTCACGGTCCTGGTCGTCTGCGTCAGCCTGCTCGCGTACCAGCCCGCGCTCGGCGTGGTCGTCGCCGTGGGCCTGCCGGTCGTGGCGCTCGCGGTGCTGCCACTGCTGCCCCGCGCCACGCGCCGCGCCGACGTGCAGCGGGAGAAGGCGGGGCGGGCCACCGAACTGGCCTCCGACACCGTCGCCGGCCTGCGGGTCCTGCGCGGCATCGGCGGCGAGGAACTGTTCCTCGACCGCTACCGCCGGGCCTCGCAGGAGGTCCGGCACGCCGCCGTGCGCAGCGCCCGGATGTGGTCGCTGATCTCCGCCGTGCAGGTGCTGCTGCCCGGCCTGCTGCTGATCGCCGTCGTCTGGCACGGCATCGGGCTGGCCCGCCAGGGCAGGATCACGGTCGGCGAACTCGTCACGGTCTACAGCGCCGTCATGATCCTGAACTACCCGCTGCGGCACTTCGAGGAGATCGCCATGGCGTACTCCTTCTCCCGCCCCTCGGCCAAACGCGCCGCGCGCGTGCTCTCGCTGGAGCGGTCCACGGCCACCGACGGCACCCGCGCGGCCGAGGTGCCCGGCGGCGACCTGTACGACCCCGCGACCGGTCTGCTCGCTCCCAGCGGCCGGTTCACCGCCGTCGTCTGCGGTGACCCGGACGCGGCGGGCAGGCTCGCCGAACGGCTGGGCGGCCACCCCACGGAGCCGGGCCGGTCGGTGCTGCTCGGCGGGGTCCCCCTGGACGAACTCCCCCTCGACAGTGCCCGCACCGCCGTCCTCGTCCAGGACAAGGACCCGGTGCTGCTCTCCGGCACGTTGCGCGAACTGCTCGACGTGCCCGCCTCCGGTGCCGTACGGGCCGAGGACGCGCTGGCGGCAGCACAGTGCGAGGACGTGCTGGACGCGCTCGTGCAGGGTTCGCTGGACGCGGCCGATCCGATGGACGCCCGGATCACCGAGCGCGGGCGCTCCCTGTCCGGCGGCCAGCGCCAGCGGCTCGCCCTCGCCCGGTCGCTCATCACCGACCCCGAGGTGCTGGTGCTGGACGAACCGACCTCCGCGGTCGACTCGCACACCGAGGCCCGGATCGCGGACGGGCTGCGCCGGCTGCGGTCAGGACGGACGACGGTGGTCTTCACCTCCTCCCCGCTGCTGCTCGACCGCGCGGACCGGGTCGCCCTGGTGCACGACGGGGAAGTCGTGGCGGTCGGCGTGCACCGGGAACTCATCGACGGCGAGCCGCGGTACCGGGCCGTGGTGACCCGCGAGACCGACGAGGAACTGACCGCGACCGACGAGGGCATGCTGCTGGACACGCTCCAGGAGCTGGAAGAGATCGAGGAGAGCGCATGATCGGCGTTGCGCCACCGGCGTACGACCCGGCGGCCCCGACGACCGCCACCACCCTGCCCGTCGGCGCCGCCGCGACCGTACGCGCCTACGTCACCGAGCTGTTCCGCCGGCACCGCCGGGCCTTCCTGCTGCTCATCGCCGTCAACACGGTGGCCGTGATCGCCTCCATGGTGGGCCCGTACCTGCTCGGCGGTCTGGTCGAGCGGGTGACGGACAAGGCCGCGGAGCTGCACCTGGGCCTGACCGCCGGGCTGTTCGTGCTCGCGCTGGCCGTGCAGGCCGGGTTCGTCCGGCAGGTGCGGCTGCGGGGCGCGATGCTGGGCGAGCGGATGCTGGCCGACCTGCGCGAGGACTTCCTCGTACGGTCCGTCGGACTGCCGCCGGGCGTGCTGGAGCGGGCGGGCACCGGCGACCTGCTCTCCCGCATCACGACCGACATCGACCGCCTGGCCAACGCCATGCGCGAGGCCGTGCCCCAGCTGGCCATCGGTGTCGTGTGGGCCCTGCTGCTGCTCGGCGGCCTGGTCGTGACGGCCCCGCCGCTGGCCGCCGCCGTGCTGCTCGCCGTCCCGGTCCTGGTGGCCGGCTGCCGCTGGTACTTCAAGCGGGCTCCGTCCGGCTACCGCTCGGAAGCCGCCGGGTACGCCGCCGTCGCCGCCGCCCTCGCCGAGACCGTGGACGCGGGCCACACCATCGAGGCCCACCGCCTCGGCGCACGTCGCGTGGCCCTGTCGGAGCGGAGGATCACGCAGTGGGTCGCATGGGAGCGCTACACGCTCTGGCTCCGCTCCGTGCTCTTCCCGGTCATCAACACCGTCCACCTCCTCGTGCTCGGTTCGGTCCTGATGGTCGGCGGTGTCTTCGTCCTGCACGGCTGGATCGGAGTGGGCCAGCTGACCACTGGCGCGCTCATCGCGCAGATGCTGGTCGACCCGGTGAACCTGATCCTGCGCTGGTACGACGAGGTGCAGGTTGCCCAGGTGTCGCTGGCCCGGCTGGTCGGCGTGCGGGACATCGAGCCGGAGGCCGGGGAGGCCGCGCTGGCCCCCGACGGCCGGGCCGTGCACGCCGACCGCGTGCACTTCGGCTACCGCGAGGGCGTCGACGTGCTGCGGAAGGTCTCCCTGCGGGTCGCGCCGGGCACCCGCCTCGCCCTCGTCGGGCCGTCCGGCGCGGGCAAGTCCACGCTGGGCCGACTGCTCGCCGGGATCTACGCGCCCCGGGACGGCCGGGTCACCCTGGGCGGGGCGGAGCTGTCCCGGATGCCCGCGGAACGCGTCCGCTCCCACGTGGCCCTCGTCAACCAGGAGCACCACGTCTTCGTGGGATCCCTGCGCGACAATCTCCTGCTGGCCCGCACCGGCGCAACGGACGCCGAGCTGTGGGCCGCCCTCGGAGCGGTCGACGCGGACGGGTGGGCGCGGGCGCTGGACGACGGCCTGGACACCGAGGTGGGCTCCGGCGGCCTGGCCCTGACCCCGGCACAGGCCCAGCAGATCGCGCTTGCCCGGCTGGTGCTGGCCGATCCGCACACGCTGGTCCTGGACGAGGCGACCTCGCTGCTCGATCCGCGCGCTGCCCGTCACCTGGAACGCTCGCTGGCGCGTGTCCTCGACGGCCGCACCGTCGTCGCCATCGCCCACCGTCTGCACACCGCCCACGACGCCGACGTGATCGCCGTCGTCGAGAACGGCCGCATCAGCGAGCTGGGCAGCCACGAGGAGCTGGTGGCGGCGGAGGGAGCGTACGCGGCGCTGTGGCGGTCCTGGCACGGGTGAGACCTGGACGGCGGGGCCACAGCGAGGGAGGCGGCTTGGCCGACGGAGGTGGTGGCGGTGGTAGCTGGGGCTGCTAGGTCGGTGCGGGTGGCTGGGTAGGCGGCGGGGTGGAGGGGGTGGACGGGGAGGAGGGGGAGGAGGGGGTGGACGGGGAGGGCAGGGCCGTTGGGTTCGGCCGCCGGCGAAGCCCGTCCTCGCCGGCGTGGAAGCCGTCGCCACGGTCGCGGCCCCGGGGCACCGGGTCGTCCGGCCACCGGGTTGCCGGGGCCGGGCGCCGGCGAGTCCGGCCAGGCCCTGGGGGCATGGGCGCGCGGCCCCGCCGGGACCCGTGCCGTTGCGCGGTGCCGAGCAGGGGTGGAAGGCTGGAAAGCGGCACCGGGTCGGGGTGTGTCCGGGAACCTGCTGGTTCATGGTCTGTGCCCGAGCCCTGCGTGCCGACGGTCCGCCGCCCACTGGGACGGCACCGGGCCGTGCTCACCACCTGGAGGTAGTCGTGGACACGGACGGCTGGGGGGACGACGTCTACCAGCCCGATCCCTCGGAGATCCCGGAGGACTCGGGGGTGCTCGACGTCGAGGACACCCTGGATTTCGACGGCGTCGCCGAACCCCTCGACCGCGGCTGGTCCCCTCCAGAGCGCCCGTGGGCGGTCGAGCACACCGGCGTGACGGCGGCCGAACGCCAGGCGGGCGAGACCCTCGACCAGCGGCTCGCCGAGGAGCAGCCGGACCTCGCCGCTCCCGACGGCGACGGCATCGGCGACGTCGACGGCACGGACGGCGAGCCTCTGGACAACGAGGTCGGCAACTTCCGCTCCGGCCGGCTGGTGGCCCCCGACGAGGGTGCGCACGAGGACGAGGAGGCCGCCCTCGTCGCGACCGACGTCGGCATCGACGGTGCCGCCGCCTCCGCGGAGGAAGCCGCGATGCACATCGTCGACGAGGACTCCCTCCCCGGCTGAGCACGGCCCTTCGGCCGTCCCGAGCGCCCCGCGCAAGGAGCCGCCATGCAGCAGGACAAGCACCCCGACTACCACCCCGTGGTCTTCCGTGACCGCGCCGCCGGCTACGCCTTCCTGACCCGGTCCACCGCGCGGAGCGAGCAGACCATCGAGTGGGACGACGGCCAGACCTACCCGGTGATCGACGTGGAGATCTCCTCGGAGAGCCATCCCTTCTACACGGGCAAGGCCCGCACGGTCGACACCGAGGGCCGCATCGCCCGCTTCGAGCGCCGGTACGGTGCGGCGGACGCGGGCGAGGCGACCTGACCGGGAGGGCGTCCTCAACCCCCCGGACTCCCTCAGATCACGTTGAGGGCAGCGGCGCAGCCCGCTCCCCCGAGCAGCATGAACACCGGCATCAGCACCTTCAGCTCGACCCAGCTGCCCGCCCGGAACCGCATCGCCTTCGGCGGCCCCAGCGGGTACCAGCGCTTGCGGCCGATCGGGATCGGCCACAGGATCGGGCAGCCGGACACGGTCAGCGCGTCCCCGATGTCGTGCACCAGCGCGCCCAGCACGACCGGCAGTCCCAGCCAGAGGTACTCCTGCCCGGGCGCGGTGAACAGCCAGTCGGAGCCGTTGCCCGGTTTGTCCAGCACTCCCGCCAGGATCCACGCGCTGGTCGCCGCCAGCAGCCAGACCAGGACATCGCTGCTGGAGCCCCGCGCCGCCCGCCACAGCAGACCTTCGATGGCGAGCACCATGTGCGCGAACAGGATCGCCAGTACCGCCCAGCGGCCCCCCGTGATCGCAGCGGCCGAGCAGCCGGCGCCGATCAGAACGGCCCACAGCCAGGTGTGCGTCAGCGTGCGGTGCCCACCGGAGCGCCGCGGGTCGCCCTGTTTCCTGGTCGCCTTGTAGACCGCGTAGGACAGCTTGTCCACGATCTCGCAGAGCCAGCGGGAGAGCGGGCCGAAGGCCCGGGAGATGGTGGCGGCCTTGTGATCGAGGTCCGGGGCGAGTGCGGCGCCGGCGCAGATCAGGGCGCCGGAGAGGAGGACCGGCCAGGGCATCGGGTGTCCGGCCGCCGCGGTGGCGGCTCCGACGCCGAGCCAGGCCGCGGCCCCCGACAGTGAGTGTGCTGGTCCCATCATGGCCGCTTCCCGCCCCATTCCTCGTGTGCCGCTGACCAGTTGACCTGGTGCGCTGACGCCGCGTCGGCGACACAGCGTAGCGGTCGTGATCTTCGCATCCCCAGCCGATTCCCCGCTCGGGCGGAAGGCCAGGCAAGATGGGGGCGTGACCCTCATCGATCAGCTGCCGCCGACCGCCGACCCCGACGCCCTGTACGAAGCCTTCGAGTCGTGGGCGCAGGAGCGCGGCCTCACCCTCTACCCCCACCAGGAAGAGGCGCTGATCGAGGTGGTCTCCGGGGCGAACGTGATCGTCTCGACGCCCACCGGCTCCGGCAAGAGCATGATCGCCGCGGGCGCGCACTTCGCCGCGCTGGCCCGGGACGAGGTCACCTTCTACACGGCGCCGATCAAGGCCCTGGTGTCGGAGAAGTTCTTCGAGCTGTGCAAGCTCTTCGGCACCGAGAACGTCGGCATGCTCACCGGCGACGCCTCCGTGAACGCCGACGCGCCCGTCATCTGCTGCACCGCCGAGGTGCTGGCATCGATCGCGCTGCGCGACGGCAAGGACGCGGATGTCGGCCAGGTCGTCATGGACGAGTTCCACTTCTACGCCGAGGGTGACCGCGGCTGGGCCTGGCAGATCCCGCTGCTGGAACTGCCACAGGCGCAGTTCATCCTGATGTCGGCCACTCTGGGCGATGTGTCCTTCTTCGAGAAGGACCTCACCCGCCGCACCGGCCGCCCCACGTCGGTGGTCCGTTCGGCGACCCGCCCGGTGCCCCTCTCCTACGAGTACAAGCTGACCCCGCTCACCGAGACGCTCACCGACCTGCTGGAGAGCAAGCAGGCGCCGGTGTACATCGTGCACTTCACGCAGGCGCAGGCCGTGGAGCGGGCGCAGGCGCTCATGAGCATCAACATGTGCTCGCGCGAGGAGAAGGACCAGATCGCCGAGTTGATCGGCAACTTCCGCTTCACGACCAAGTTCGGTCGTAACCTCTCGCGCTACGTCCGGCACGGCATCGGCGTGCACCACGCCGGCATGCTGCCCAAGTACCGGCGCCTGGTGGAGAAGCTCGCCCAGGCCGGTCTGCTCAAGGTCATCTGCGGCACGGACACGCTCGGCGTGGGCGTCAACGTACCGATCCGCACGGTGCTGTTCACCGCGCTGACCAAGTACGACGGCAGCCGGGTGCGCACGCTGCGGGCCCGTGAGTTCCACCAGATCGCGGGCCGGGCCGGCCGGGCCGGCTTCGACACGGCGGGGCTCGTGGTCGCACAGGCGCCTGAGCACGTCATCGAGAACGAGAAGGCGCTGGCGAAGGCGGGCGACGACCCGAAGAAGCGGCGCAAGGTGGTGCGCAAGAAGGCGCCGGAGGGCTTCGTCGGCTGGACGGAGAACACCTTCCAGAAGCTGATCGAGTCGGAGCCGGAGCCGCTGACCTCGCGATTCCGCGTGACGCACACGATGCTGCTGTCGGTGATCGCCCGGCCGGGCAACGCGTTCGAGGCGATGCGCCATCTTCTGGAGGACAACCACGAGCCGCGCCGGCAGCAGCTGCGGCACATCCGCCGGGCGATCGCGATCTACCGCTCGCTGCTGGACGGCGGGATCGTGGAGAAGCTGGACAAGCCGGACGCCGAGGGCCGCATCGTCCGGCTCACCGTCGACCTCCAGCAGGACTTCGCGCTGAACCAGCCACTGTCCACGTTCGCCCTGGCCGCGTTCGAACTCCTCGACCCCGAGTCGCCGTCCTACGCGCTCGACATGGTCTCCGTCGTCGAATCCACCCTGGACGACCCCCGGCAGATCCTCGTCGCCCAGCAGAACAAGGCGCGCGGCGAGGCCGTGGCCGCGATGAAGGCGGACGGCGTCGAGTACGAGGAGCGCATGGAGCGCCTCCAGGACGTCACGTACCCGAAGCCGCTGGAAGAGCTGCTCTTCCACGCGTACAACACCTACCGCAAGAGCCACCCGTGGGTCGGCGACCACCCGCTGTCGCCGAAGTCGGTGGTCCGGGACATGTACGAGCGGGCCCTGTCCTTCACCGAGCTGGTGTCCTTCTACGAGCTGGCCCGCACCGAGGGCATCGTCCTGCGCTACCTCGCCGGCGCCTACAAGACCCTGGACCACACCATCCCGGACGACCTGAAGTCCGAGGATCTGCAGGATCTGATCGAGTGGCTGGGCGAGATGGTGCGCCAGGTCGACTCCAGCCTGCTGGACGAGTGGGAGCAGCTCGCCAACCCGGAGGAGATGACCGCCGAGGAGGCCCAGGAGAAGGCGGACGAGGTCAAGCCGGTCACCACCAACGCCCGCGCCTTCCGCGTCCTGGTCCGCAACGCCATGTTCCGCCGCGTGGAGCTGGCCGCCCTGGACCAGGTCGAGGAACTGGGCGAGCTGGACGCCGAGTCCGGATGGGACGCCGAGGCGTGGGGCGAGGCGATGGACAAGTACTGGGACGAGTACGACGACCTCGGCACCGGCCCCGACGCCCGCGGCCCGAAGCTGCTCGTCATCCACGAGGAGCCGGAGAACGGCCTCTGGCGCGTCCGCCAGATCTTCGACGACCCGAACGGCGACCACGACTGGGGCATCAGCGCGGAGATCGACCTCGCGGCTTCCGACGCCGAGGGGCGCGCGATCGTCCGCGTCACCGACGTAGGCCAGCTGTGAACCGTCCCCGGCCAGTGGCAAGCCAAGGAGAACCCCACCGATGACGAATCCGGCCGAGAGACTGGTCGACCTCCTCGACCTGGAGCAGATAGAGGTCGACATCTTCCGTGGCCGCAGCCCGCAGGAGTCCCTGCAACGGGTCTTCGGCGGCCAGGTGGCTGGCCAGGCGCTGGTCGCCGCCGGCCGCACCACGGACGGCGAGCGCCCGGTGCACTCGCTGCACGCGTACTTCCTGCGTCCGGGCCGGCCGGGCGTGCCGATCGTGTACCAGGTGGAGCGGGTCCGCGACGGACGCTCCTTCACGACCCGCCGGGTCACGGCCGTGCAGCAGGGCCGCACGATCTTCAATCTGACCGCCTCCTTTCACAAGCCTGAGGAAGGACCGTTCGAGCACCAGCTGCCACCGGCCCGCGAGGTGCCGGACCCCGAGTCGCTGCCGACGGTCTCCGAGGAGATCCGCAAGCATCTGGGAGCCCTGCCCGAGCAGTTGGAGCGGATGGCGCGCCGCCAGCCGTTCGACATCCGGTACGTCGACCGGCTGCGCTGGAACGCCGAGGAGATCGACGGCGCCGAGCCGCGCAGCGCCGTGTGGATGCGCGCCGTCGGCCCGCTCGGTGACGACCCGCTGATCCACACGTGCGCGCTCACCTACGCGAGCGACATGACCCTCCTGGACGCGGTGCGCCTCCCGGTGGAGCCCCTGTGGGGGCCGCGGAACTTCGACATGGCCTCGCTGGACCACGCCATGTGGTTCCACCGGCCGTTCCGTGCGGACGAGTGGTTCCTGTACGACCAGGAGTCACCGATCGCGGTGGGTGGCCGCGGCCTCGCCAGGGGCCGCATCTACAACCTGCAGGGGCAACTGATCGTGTCCGTGGTACAGGAGGGGCTGTTCCGAAAACTGGGCTGACCGGCGGTTTCGCGTTGTGTTGCCCTGCGAGGTGGGGAACGCGGCTGGTTGGCCTTCAGTGCCCTGTGGCCGCGCAGGAGCTTCAGGCGAGGCCCTCAAGGAAGCCCGCGAGCGCGTTGTGCAGGATCTCGGGCTGTTCAAGGTGCAGGTCGTGGCCGGTGCCGGGGATGCTCATGGCCATGGTGGCGGGTCGCTGCCGGAGCATCTCGTCGGCTTCCTGCGCGGGGATGAAGCTGGATCGGGCCAGGACGACCAGGGTGGGGCAGGCGACCTGCCCCCACTCGTGCCGGAAGGAGCGCTGGGCGTTCTCCGCCAGCGACCGGACCATCACGTCCCGGTCGAAGCGGGGCCACCAGCCGCCCTCGCGTTCCTCCAGCCCGGCCGCCCAGCCGGCGCCGACCGGTCCGCCGCCGAGGAACGCGGCTGCCGCTTCGCGTGAGGGGAACGGTGTCGGCCATGAGTCGAGCCATCCGCCGATGTCCGCAGGGCCGTCCGGGTTCGGGCCGCCGGGGCCCGCCTCGACGAGCACCAGCGCGCGGACGGCTTCGGGATGTGCGGCGGCAGTGAGCATGGCGGTGTGTCCGCCCAGCGACTGGCCGACCAGGACGGGCCGCTGCAGCGCAAGCTGATCGACAACGGCCCTGACATCGGCGACGTAGGCGGCGCGGGAGACGTCCCGCGGGTGGCGCTCGCTGGCGCCGTGCCCGCGCTGGTCGACCGCGACGACCCGATACCGGGAACTCAACCTCCGTGCCAGCACGTCCCATTCACCCGCGTGACCGGCCAGGCCGTGCAGCAGCACGACGGGCTGTCCCGGCCCGCCCCAGTCCCGGCAGGCAAGCCGGACACCTTCTCGCACCACCACGCGTTCAGACCATGTCACGTCGGCCCCCAGAGAATCGGCTGGCCTCGATCATGCCGCAACCGCCTCGGGGCGCTCGACGAGCCGGCCGCGTTCGAAGCGGGCCCCGGCCCGGACGAGAGCGACGAGCGCGACCAGTCCCTTGGAGCCGTCGATGCGCACCCCGACCAGGACCAGGGCAACCGGTCGGCGAGCAGGAGCACTGCCGCTCCGGTGGCACGGCCAGGCCCGCCACGCCCGAGGGCCACGGTGAATCGGCCATAGGGCGTCCTGTCAGCCCGGCGGGCGCCCGGCACAGTCCGGTCGCGAGCAGCTGTCAAGTACCGGCACGGCAGTGGCTGGCACCTTGAAGCCCAGGCCTGGGGCAAGCATGCCGGCCACAAGGGTGCCACTGCCTACTGGCCTTGATGAAACAACGGGATACGCGTCGGTCCGGCCCGGGAGTCGGCGTCGGCGTCGGCGGCTGCCAGGTCGCCCACTCGTTCTCCCGGCCGCGGAGACCCGACTGCCATGCCTCACTCAGGTAGGTCGTGCGCATACTCGACGTACAGCGGTGTTGCCGCGAGCACCGATGGCAGTCCGGCACGGTGCTCGGGTAGGTCCGCTCGCATCGTCACCCGTGCGTAACCGCGCATCCAAGCCGCGGTTTCACGGCTCATACTGCTCGCCTGGATGAATCTTGCCAAGAACCTGTTTCGCTCGGCGCCCGGCAGTTCAACGGGCTCGATTTCTGTCTCAAGCAGGCGTTCCGCTGCTGGAAGCGCAGGAGTTGTCTCAAGACGGCGCATGGCCATGTGGAGCCCACTTCCGACGATGCCGTACAGTGACATTCGGGAGATGGTGGGGGATATGTCGACTCGCAAATGATGGGCACTGCCATGAAGGAGGAGCCCGATCCTGTTGCGCTCCGACTCGATTGCCCCCGTTGCCGTCGAGTCCAGAAACAAGACAGTTCTTGAGCTCTCACCGGTTTCTACGACGACGGTGTTGAAGGCGGCTTCGAAGTACACCCACCGTCCCGCACGAGCCTCTGGGTCCTGGTACCAGAGTGAGCGCTCGTCGAGATGCTTCATCACTGCAGCGAGACGACTTGGGACGCCCTGCTCGTTCTGGGCCTCTGCCAGCTCTACCTCGACGCCGCCCCCTCCTGCAGGCGTTGTGACATCCATGCGTGCCCTGGTCAGGCGTCGGAGCCAGGTCAGGGGCCTCCCTTCGGGGACGAACTGCCGCAACTTGGCGTCCGACAAGTAGACCAATTCCTGCATTGAGCCACCCCCACGTCGAGTGCCCTGATTCTAGGGACCGGGCCGGGACTCTGGCGCGGCCGCCGTGAAAACGCAGGCAGGACCTCTACCGTGCCGTGGAGGTTGTCGGCCGTGCAGGCCGTCCGGCCCCGTCATCCCCCGATCCGCCGACTGCCGTACGAGTACGCCGAGGCCGCGCCCGGTGCAGGCACGCGCCCGAAGTGGCCGGGCTGCGGCGACGTCGGCAGCGGGGTGTGGACGATGGCGCCCTGGTTGACCTCGGGGACCGTCCGCACCGGGTACGGCTCCCCTACCGCTTCGCCGTGGCTCGGTGCGCGAGGAACCTCCATCTGCCATCGACACGGGCCCACACTCCGAGCGCGCGGTTGGTCAATTCCTTTCGCACTCCCCCCGCGGTGATGCCGATATGCATTTCGCTGACTATCACGACGGTGTCGCCGTGCCGCTCGCAGTGAATTCGAGCGGCCAGTCTGCATCCGGGCAGGGTGGGCAGTCGTGCGCATTTGTGACTAGTCAGATCTGCCGAGTGCTCATCCCTGCAAGCAAGCAGAAAGGGCGAAGCTGTCCGGCTTTCCCCTTCCTATGATCCTGCAGCAGGAATGTCGTGGCGTCCGAAGGGAATCACCGGTGTTGAAGCGAGTCCTGCTTTCCGAGACCGACCTGCCCGACCGTTGGTACAACATCCTTCCCGATCTTCCCACGCCTCTCCCCGGCCCTCTCAACCCCATGACGATGGCTCCGCTGCAGCCCGGGGATCTGGTCGACCTGCTTCCGCAGAAGGTCATCGAGCACGAGTTCACGCAGGACCGCTGGGTGGAGATCCCGGAGCGGGTGCGGGACGTCTACAAGATCTGGCGGCCCTCCCCGCTGGTCAGGGCGGAGCGACTGGAGCGCGCGCTCGACACCCCGGCACACATCTACTTCAAGTTCGAGGGCGTGTCCCCCTCGGGCTCCCACAAGCCGAACACCGCGGTCGTCCAGGCGTACTACGCCGCCGAGGAGGGCGTCCGCCGGCTGACCACGGAGACCGGGGCCGGCCAGTGGGGTTCCGCGCTGTCATTCGCCGGTGCGCTGTTCGGGCTGGAAGTGAACGTCTACATGGTCCGCGCGTCCTTCGAGCAGAAGCCCTACCGCAAGTCGCTGATGCAGAGTTGGGGCGCCCAGGTCTACGCCTCGCCCACCCGGCGGACCGAGGCCGGCCGTCAGGTCCTGGCCCAGGACCCGGACTCGCCCGGCAGCATCGGCATCGCCATCAGCGAGGCCGTGGCGGACGCGCTGAGCCGCGACGACACCAAGTTCGCGCTGGGCTCCATCATGAACAACGTGCTGCTGCACCAGACCGTGATCGGTCTGGAGGCCAGGAAGCAGATGGAGATCATGGGCGAGTACCCCGATGTGGTGATCGGCTGTGTCGGCGGCGGCTCCAACTACGCCGGGCTCGCCTACCCGTTCCTGCGGGACCGGCTGAGCGGCGAACGCCCGCGGACCCGGTTCGTCGCCGCCGAGCCCGAGGCATGCCCCACACTCACCCGCGGCAAGCTGGCCTACGACTACCCGGACACCACCGGTCTGACCCCGCCCCTGTACATGCACACCCTGGGACACGGCTTCATCCCCGGCTCCATCCACGCCGGCGGCCTCCGCTACCACGGCGACGCGCCCAGCCTGTGCCTGCTGAAGGAGCACGGTCTGGTGGAGGCCCGGGCCTTTCCCCAGACAGAGATCTTCGATGCGGCGGTGCGCTTCGCGCGGAGCGAGGGCTTCGTCATCGCCCCCGAGTCGTCGCACGGGCTGAAGGCGGCGCTCGTCGAGGCGCTGGCTGCCCGCGAGGCGGGGGAGGAACGGGTCATCCTGTTCAACGTCTCCGGGCACGGCAACTTCGACCTGGCCGCCTTCGACTCCTTCCTGGCCGGGACGATGGAGAATCCGACGGTCACGGACGAGCAGATCGCGGCAAGCCTGAGCGATCTGCCGTCGCCCTCCGCCTCGGTCTGAGGGGCGGTCATGGCGACGCGTCCCGAACTGCGGGGTACGTTCGGCGCGGTGTCCTCGACACACTGGCTGGCCTCCGCGGCGGGCATGGCGACCCTGGAGGCCGGTGGCAACGCTTTCGACGCCGCCGCCGCAACAGGCTTCGTACTCCAGGTGGTGGAACCCCATCTGAACGGGCCCGGCGGCGATGTGCCGATCCTCTTCTTCGACGCCGCATCGGGTCGCGCCCAGGTGATCTGCGGGCAGGGGCCGATGCCGCAGGCGGCGACACCGGAGGCGTTCCAGGCGCTGGGCCTGCTCCGGATCCCCGGCTCCGGTCTGCTCCCGGCCACGGTCCCCGGCGCGTTCGGGGCCTGGCTGCGGCTGCTGGAGGAACACGGCACGATGCGGCTCGCGCAGGTCCTCCAGTACGCCGTCGGTTACGCGGCGGACGGTTACCCGGTCCTTCCGAAGGCGGCCGAGGCCATCGCCGTTCTCGCGGAGCTGTTCCGCGATGAGTGGACGCAGTCCGGCCGCACATATCTGGTGGACGGCGCGCCGCCCCGGCCCCGTTCCCGGCTGCGCAACCCAGCGCTGGCCGAGACCTACCGGCGGATCATCAAGGAGGCCGAGGCCGCCGGACCCGGCCGTGAGCAGCAGATACGCGCCGCCCACCAGGCGTTCTACGGCGGCTTCGTCGCCGAGGCCATCGACGCGCATCTGCGCACCGCCGCCCTGGACGCCACGGGCAGGCGGAACCGGGGCCTGCTCACCGGCGACGACATGGCTCGCTGGGAACCGCGTACGGAAGCCACGGTCCACCGCGCCTACCGGGGTCTGGAGGTGCACAAGCCGGGCCCCTGGTCGCAGGGCCCGGTGTTCCTCCAGCAACTCGCCCTGCTGGAGGGGTTCGACCTCGCGGCGATGGGCCTGGACAGCGCCGACTATCTGCACACCGTGATCGAGTGCGCCAAGCTGGCCTATGCGGACAGGGAGGCCTGGTACGGCGACCCGGACTTCACCGACGTACCGTTGTCCGCGCTGCTGGCCGGGGACTACGCCGACGAACGCCGCCGACTGGTCGGCGACCGCGCCTCCGGCACCCTGCGTCCCGGTGCGCCGGCGGGACGGCCGCCACGGATCCCGCCGCTGGACCGTGCGGAACCGCCCGTTGGACCCTACTGGCAGGGCCAGTTGTACGACGGACTACCCACGGTGTTTCCCCCGGTCGTGGCGGCGACCGAGGCCCGAGGTGACACTTGCTGCCTGACGGTCACCGACCGGCACGGCAACATGGTGGCCGCGACGCCCAGCGGCGGCTGGCTGAAGAGTTCCCCCGTGGTCCCGGGGCTCGGCTTCCCGCTGGGCACTCGGGGCCAGATGGCCTGGTTGGAGGAGGGGCACCCCAACTCCCTGGCACCGGGCAAGCGGCCCCGTACGACCCTGAGCCCGACCCTCGTCCTCCAGGACGGCCAGGCCCGGCTGGCGTTCGGCACGCCGGGCGGGGACCAGCAGGACCAGTGGACGCTGGGGTTCTTCCTGGCCCACGCGGACTTCGGACTGGACCTGCAACGCGCCGTCGAGACACTCGCCTTCCACTCCGAGCACGTCCCCTCCTCGTTCACGCCCCGTACGCACCGGCCGCTCGCAGTACGCATCGAGAGCCGTCGCAGCGACGAGGCCGCAGCCGGCCTCACCCGCCGCGGGCACGCTCTGGTCTCCGTACCGGACTGGTCGCTGGGCAAGGTGTGCGCCGTGGGCGTCGAACCGGGTGACGGCCTGCTGCGCGCCGCAGCGTCACCGCGCGGCGAGCAGGCGTACGCCGTCGCCCGATGAACCATCGGAAAGGATTCCCGAACCGTGCCCCACCCTGTGGACGGACCCCCTGCGACCGGTCGCGCCCTGCGGGCCGGACTGCACCACCTGGCGGTCGAAACGGCCGACCTCGACAACTGTGTCGCGTGGTACACCGACTTCTTCCGTGGCACCGCCACCTGGACTCTCGACACCTTCTCCGACCTGACCCGCGACCGTCTGCCCGGCATCACCCGGCTGACCGAGGTGGCCGCCGCCGGCATGCGGTTCCATCTGTTCACCCGCTCGGCCGCCTACTCCCTCCCGCATCCGGACACGTTCCAGTTCCAGCACGTGTGCATGGCCGCCGCGACGGCCGAAGGGTTACGAGCCTGGCGGGACCGCTGGCAGCGGTTGTTCGCCTCCGGACGCTACGTCTTCGCCCGTCCCGAGCCAGCGACGGAGATCGTCGTGGACTCGGACGGGGTGAGCAGCTTCTACGCCTACGACGTCAACGGGCTGGAGTACGAGTTCACCCACATACCGGTGGAGGCAGAGGGACGGTGAGCGAGCTGGACGGCAACTCGACCACCGGTCTGCTGGAAGCCGGCGTCGCCGAGTACGGCGGCCGCGCCTACGGGCTCGAACCTCTGGTGCTGCCGCCCGCCCCAGTGCCGAGCAACGGCGACGGTCACCTGACCCGACGGTACGCGGAACTCCTCGGCACCACCCGCACCCGCACCCGCACCGAGCCGGGAGCGGTGCACCCGGGTGCCCTGACGCCGCTGGGTGCCGCGGGCTCCGAGGAGCAGCTGTTCTGGTTCCGGTGGATCACCGGTCACCAACTCACCTTCATGCTCTGGCAGGAGCTGGGACGGCGGGCCGCCGAGGCCGTCGTCCCAGCGCCACCGGAGGAGGTGGCTGCCGCGGCCCGACTGGTGCGCGGCTACTCGGCCATGCTGCTGTACACGGCGTCGTGCACACGGGATGTCTACCACCGGATCATCCGGCCGAGCATGGCACTGCACCATCCCGCGTTCAGCGGTGCCTGGGCCCGTGACTACGGCCCCGTGCGGGCCTTGCTGCGGGGCCGGCTCCCCGAAGCCTGGGTCGGCTGGGCAGACGTCCTGCTCGACGAGTGCGCGCTCAATGACGCCGTGCACGAAGGCATCGCCGGGAAGCTGGTGCCCGACGCCCCCTCGTTGCTCCAGTCGGCGGCGGGCGACGGCCGGGCCCTGCCACGCGACGTCCGGGCGGTTCTCTTCGACACGTACTTCCTCACCCTCCGCGCGCCCTGTTCCCCCGCGGAGGTCGCCGCCCAGCTCCTGCGCCGGATACGGGTGGTGCGGGACGACCTGGCGGCCAACGGCCTGTACCCGGCCGCCGCCTCCAGCCGGGCAGAGAAGCCGGACGCGCTGCGGACGGCACGGGTCGAGGAGATCGAGCGCACCGTTCCCCAGCTCCTCGGCAGGATCGCCCGCGACTGCGTGCGGCTTGCCTCTCCCGAGGCACGCGCTCCTTCCCCCACCCGCGTATACGAGCACCCGTTGGAAGGGACCGGATCCCATGGCACATGACGTGATCGTGGTCGGCGGCGGTATAGCGGGCTGTACGGTCGCCGAGCGGCTGGCCGGGCAGGGGCTGAGCGTGCTTCTGCTGGAGCGCGGCGCCCTGGCCGGCGGTGCGACCGGCCGCAACCAGGGCGGTCTGCTCCCCAGTCCGCTGCCCGCGTGCGGCGGGCTGTTCGCCGAGGCGGTCGCCTACTACGAACAGGCCGAGCTGGAGAGCGAGGTGCCGTTCAGGTTCCGTCCGCACGGCTATCTGCTGGTCGCGGCGGGCGCGGAGGACATGGACCGGGCCCACGCCCACGGCCACGCACTGTCCGCGGCCGGGTTCCCGGCCCGCGCGGTCAGCACTGATGAACTGCGGCATCTGGAACCCGGCCTCGCGCCTGACCTGGCGGGGGCGGTGATCGTCGAGGGGGCGTACGCCCTCCACCCGGTACTGGCCGCCGCGGCCCTGGCCGGGCGGGCCGCCCGCGCGGGCGCCGAGATCCGGACGCACGCCCCGGTGCGGGGTCTGACCACGGCCGGCGACCGGGTCACCGGTGTGGTCACGGACGACGGACCGCTGGTGGCGGGAAACGTGGTGCTCGCGGCGGGGCCGTGGTCACGGAGCCTGGCTCAGCAGGCCGGCAGCGATGTGCCGGTGTTCGGGGCACGTGGCTGGCTGCTGCGCACCGCGCCGGTCACGGGCGCGGTGTTCCGCCACACCCTGATGCAGTCCACCTGGCACGGCCCGGTCGGCTTGAGGCGCAACGGCCCCCCGTTGTTGGCCGACATCGCCGCTCCCGCTGCCACGGCCACTCAGGTGGTCTTCTCGTTGCAGCCGTTGCCCGGTGGAGAGGTGGTGCTCGGTTCCAGCAGTGGTCCGGCGCTCCAGCTCGATGACGTACGGGACGGCGACGTCGCGGTCCCGCTGATCGCGGCGGCGGCAGCCCGGCACGCCCCGGTGCTGGCCAAGACACCGGTGCGTGCGGCGTGGTCGGGAGTGCGCCCCATGTCCCCCGACGGTCTGCCCATTGTCGGCCCGGCGTCCGGGGCCGCGGGGCTGTGGCTCCTGACCGGGTTCGGCATCGACGGCATGCCGTTGGCCCCGGGCACGGCCCGGCTCCTGACGGAGTACCTCGTGTCCGGCCGGCGGCCGGCGGGTGCCGAGCCGTTCGCCCCGGCCCGGTTCGACGACCGGGAGTAGGACGGGTGTCCCCCTCATGAGGGAGGCGGTGCGGTCCGAACGTCCGGCTCGCACCGCCTTTCCGGTTCACCCGGGCGGGCGTCCGGCCGAGGTCGGGCCACCGGGTGACAGGGCCTGCCTCGTCACTGGGACAATTCCTCGATCTTCGGCCCGACCAGCTCGATCAGTTGCGCGGCCTCGATCCGTACGGTCCGGTCGGCGCGACCGCTGCCGCAGTACACGGTGCCCATCCGGGTTACCGCCGTGTCGAAGACGATCACGACGTCCGGCAGGTCGCAGACCGGACTCGCGCCGCCCGGTTCCATGCCCAGCAGGCTCAGCTCCCCCGGTTCGGCCTGCCGGAGCTTGGCTCGGGAGACGCCTGCCGCCCGGGCCAGCCGGCCGTAGTTGACGCGTCCGGTGACGGGCAGGGCGGCGAGCACGAAGCCGCCGTCGGCCGTCCGGAAGACCATGGTCTTCAGTAACTGCTCGGTGGTGAGGCCGAGTGTGGTCTCGGCATCCTCCTGGCCGACGATCGGGACGTGGTCGAAGACCGTGAACGGCACCCCGGACCTGCGGAGCACCTCCTCGGGCGACAGGACACTGGTGGGCTCCGCCGGCTGCGACATCTCACTCCTCGTCGGCTGGGTCCGGCCGGGACCGGCCGGGCTCCGCCACGCTACCGCTCGTCGGCCAGGCGGCGTACCGGCGCAGCCCGTACAGCAGCGGGGGCCGTCCGTGCTCGGTGCGGACACTGACGCGGAACACCCGGCCGAAGACGATGGTGTGGTCCCCTGCCTGCCGCACCCCGTCGACCCGGCAGTCGCCCACGGCGTGCGCGGCGTCCAGCAGGTGTGGGCCGGCCGCCGCGTCGGGCAGGTGCCAGGCCGTCCGCCGGAACCGGTCCGGGTCGCCCGAGGCGAACAGTTCCGCCACGTCCCGGGCAGAGTCGTGCAACAGGTTGACGCTGAACGCTCCGGTGTGCTCCAGCGCGGCCAGCGTGGGACTGCCGGTTCGTACGCAGACCAGGAGCAGGGGCGGGTTCAGGGACACGCTGCACAGGGACGAGCACGTCATGCCCCAAGGCCGGCGAGCGCCGTCCAGGGCCCCGATGACCGCGACGCCGGTGGGAAACAAGGACATCAGGGTCCTGAAGTCGCCCTCACCCACCGTCGTTTCCCGGATGGCCGTGGCAGACATGTCAGGCCTTGTCATGAGACAGCTCCTCGGACGCGGAACGTGGCAGGGCCCCGGTGGCGGGGAAACGGTGGTCCGCGAACGACAGCAGCGGGCCGGTGGCAGCCGTGGTCACGAGCGCCATCAGCAGCATGACGAGGAAGAGCCCGGACGAGAGGATCCCGGCCGACAGTCCGGCCTGGAGTACGGCGATCTCCGTCAGGCCCCGGGTGTTCATCAGCACCCCGAAGCGCAGTGCCGTCCCGATGGGCAGCCGCGCGGCACGCGCGCCGGCGTAGCCGCCGCCCAGCTTGGCCACCGTGGCGAGAAGCAGAACCAGGGCGAGGGTCACCCAGGAGAAGCCGTCCGGCCCGTCAGTGGCCGTCCGGAAGCCAACCGTCACGAAGAACGCCGGGACCAGGAGCAGGCCGCATCGCTCGACGCTCCGTACGGCTTCGGTCCGCGGTCCCTGTTCGCCGTCCCGGGGAACGGCGAGACCGACCAGCACCGCGCCGAAGATCGCTGTGAGTCCCGCCCGCTCGGTGGCCAGGGCCGCCGCGATCGCGACCGCGCCCAGGGTGGCCGCGGCGGCGGCCGGCCACCGGGCGCACAGCCTGCCGACGGCCTTCCGGCCCAGCAGCCGCCGGAGCGCCACGGCCACCGCCGTGCCGACGGCGATCACCGCCGCGGAGCGGACGACCTGCCTGCCGCTGCCCGCGGCGGCGGCCAGGGCGGAGGTGAGGAGCAGCCAGGTCAGGGCGTCGATGGAGACGGCGACGAGGAGGGACAGTCGGCCCTCGGTGGTGTCGGCGATGTCCCGGTCGGTGAGGATCCGCGCCAGCACCGGAACAGCCGTGACGGCGAAGGCGGTGGCCAGCAGCAGCACCAGCGCGGCGGTGGGTGCCGTACCCCGCTCCCCCGCCGCGTCCCGCCACACCACCCACACGGACACCAACGCCCCGGCGATCAGCCCGGGCAGCAGGGAGCCCGCCAGCAGCCAGCCGTAAGAGCACGGTGACACCTCGCCGCGCCGCGGGCGGGCGCTGTGTCCCACGCCCGTCAGGTACAACGCGAGCCCGGCCAGGCCGATGGTGTGCAGATGGCCGGTGACCCCGGACGGCAGCGCCGTCTCCACGAGGCCGGGTCCGGCGGCCGTCGTCAGGACGGGGACGACGACGAGACCGAGGGCGATTTCCCCGATGACGGGTGGCTGGCGTAACAGCGTCGCCGCTCGGCGGGCCGGCCGGGCCGCCAGGAGCACCACGGCCAGCACCACCATGGCGTGGAGGGCTGCGACCATCAGCGCAGCCCCGAGAGGTACTCCACTTGGCTGGGCAGCGTGTCGACCAGCTTCCGCGCCTGTTCCCGGACCCGGGCCAGCTCGGCCCGCGCCGCACGGGTGTCGAACAGGTCCAGCGCGGGCGGGTGGCGCAGCGGGATGCCTCCGAGGCCGAGGGCCATGCAGACGTAGCTGTAGGGCTCGAAGGCGTGGTAGTAGGGGTAGGTGGTGTCGTTGTCGGGCAGTTTGCTCTGCCATTGCTCCATGCGTACGGCCATGTCCTCGGGCACCGCGCGCTTCTTCGCGTCGCGCCAGTAGTCGTTGTCCACGCGCGCGGCGCCGCGGTAGTGCAGGATCAGGAACTCCCGGACACCCTCGATGGCCCGGGCCGTGCTGAGGTTGTAGGTGTCGCGCAGCACCGGGTCCCTGTCCGTGCCGGGGAAGTACCTGACGAGTTGTTCGATCGCGTGCTGGATGAGGAAGATGCCGGTCGACTGCAACGGTTCGACGAAGCCGGCGGAGAGTCCGATGCCCACGCAGTTGTTGACCCAGGCCCGGTGGGAACGGCCGATCCGCATCCGGATGTGGTTGGCCTCCAGGTCCGCGGCGGCGGGCCCGACGAAGTCGCGCAGGACGCGTTCGGCCTCCTCGGGCTCGCAGTAGTCGGCGGCGTAGACGTATCCGGTGCCGACCCTGTCGTAGAGCGGGATCGTCCAGATCCATCCGGCGTCCTGAGCGGTGGCCGTGGTGCACGGCCTGATGCCCCGGACCGCGGTGTCCACGGGGACCCGCAGCGCCACCGCGCGGTCATTGGGGAGTGAGTCCTGGAAGGAGATGAAGGGCTCACCGAGTGCGTCGCCGAGCAGCCGGCTGCGGAAGCCGGAGCAGTCGACGTAGAGGTCCGCGGTCAGGTCCCCGTGCTCGCGGGTGACGAGACGGTCGATCCAGCCCCGCTCGTCGAGGCGCACGTCCACGACGTCGTCGATGATCCGGTGGACACCGCGTCCGACGGCGTGGCGGCACAGGTAGTCGGCGAGGAGCGAGGCGTCGAAGTGGTAGGCGTAGGGGAACTGCGTGTTCTGTTCGGCGAGCGTGGTCCGGTAGAGCGGACGGTCGGGGTCCTCGTCGAAGTCCTGCTCGAAGAGCCGGTGGTCCAGATACCTGGGGGACGCCTTCGCGTCGCAGAGCCACGGTATGAGGAAGCAGTCCCGGTCGAAGCGGCCCGTCCCGCCGACTTTCTGCCACCAGTCGGTGAGTGGCACCCCGTCGACGACCCGCATCCGTTCGAACGGATGGTAGAAGTACGTGCCGGGCGCCCGCCAGTTCTCCAAGCGCACCGCCAGCTTGTACGTGCCGTTGCACTCCGGCATCCAGTCGGCCTCGCTGAGACCGAGGTAGTCGAAGAAGTGGCGGACCGTGCTGAAGGTGGCCTCGCCCACCCCGATGGTGCCGATACGCCGGGACTCCACCACAGTGATGTCGACTCTGTCCGCGAAGGCCGCCCGCAGGTAGGAAGCGGTCATCCACCCAGCCGTTCCACCACCCAGGATCACCACGCTCTGTGTCATGGCTCGTGACTCTAGGCGTGATCTCCGGGTGGCGTCTTCGGTAGATCGGACGGATCACGGCAGGCCGGGAGCCGAACGGACTAGGCCGAAGTGACCGGCTCTCCCCCTTTCCGCATTTGCCAGCTGAATGTGGCAAGAAATCGTGTGCTCCGGGTCGCGGCCGTGGGATTAGATGAGGCGTGTTCGACTCTGTCCGTAGCCGCTACTCGCGGTGCAGGGGGGCTCGTGGACGAAGTTCGATCCGACCGGAATCCAGCGTCGAGCGGCTTGGCCGGCGGTGAGAAGCCGGAACCATTACGGATCTTCCTGATCGATGATTCGAGCCTGGTGCACGCCGGGCTCGCGCATGTTCTGCGCCAGTACCCCGACCTCACCCTCGTCGGCAGCGCCCGGGACAGCCCGACGGCACTCGAAGCCACCCTCGACTCCGCGTTGGACGTGCTCATCATCAACACCGCGTGCCGGTCCATCGACGTGGTGGACCTGATGCACCGGGCTGTCCACTACTCCGGTTCTGGTGTCTCGCGCATGCTGCTGGTGACCAATGATGCGAACGATCCCATCCGCGCGGATGCCGACAAACTAGGCGCCGGGGGTGTGGTGCTGGCCTGGGAAGAACCGGAATTCCTGGTGTCCGCCATCAGGCTCGTCTCCGGAGGATACCGGATCGGCATACCTGACCAAGAGGAGCCCGACAACAGGCCGCCCCCCAGGAAGTCCGTCCGCCATACGGCACTCGACCTGCTCACGCTCCGCGAGCGACAAGTGCTCAAGCTCCTGGCGCGCGGCATGAAGAACGCCGAGATCGCCGGAGAACTGGTGGTCAGCGAGAGTACGGTCAAGACACACGTGCAGAATCTGCTGATCAAGCTTGGCCTGCGGAATCGGGCCAGCGCGGTCGCGGTCGCATACGAACTGGGCATCACCCAAGGTGAATGGCCGCGGTGATGTGGTCGAACGTGTCAGCTGAGGCGACCGCTCCGGCACCCCGGATCCCGGCAGCCGGATCGCCGACCGTATGCCATCGACTATCCGGTCGGCTGAATCCCTGCGCGCCTTACACGAGGCCGGCGGGCCGGTCCCCTGACTCCCTCATTCGCGCCTCCCTCATTCGCGTCCGCTGAACGCCAGCCGGATTCCCAGTCCGACCATCACCACTCCCGACGCTCCACCGATCCACGACAGCCGACGCGGTGACCTCGCGAGCCAATTGCGGGCCGTTCCCGCGAGAAGGCCCCATGTCGCATCGGAAACCAACGCGATCAGGACGCAGATCAGGCCCAGCAGCAACAACTGCACCCGGACATTCCCCGCCGAGGAGTCGACGAACTGCGGCAGGACCGCACCAAAGATCAGCAGGCCCTTGGGATTGCTCACCCCGACGATGAAACCTTCCCGGAAGACCCGTCCCGGACGGCCGGCCGACGCCGCGGCCCGCTCCTCCACCACCAGCAGCTTGCGGTGACGCCAGGCCTGGACACCGAGATAGACGAGGTAGAGAGCGCCGGCGAACTTAAGGATCGAGAAGACCAGGAGGGATCGCGCAAGTACCTCCCCCAACCCGAACGCCACCAGTACGACCTGAACAAGGAGTCCCGCCTCATTCCCCACCGCAGTGGATACGGCGGCCCGTCGCCCCAGCGCCACCCCCCGGCTCACCACGAACAAGACGCTCGGCCCCGGCACAGAGATCAGCACGGTCACCACGGTCAGGAAGACAGCCAGACGATCTAATCCGATCACCACCACAGGATACGCGCCCCGCCCTCGTCGCCCTGCGGTTCGAGGAAATCAGCGGCTCTCTCATCCTGGTCTTGTCCACCGTGCTCGACAACAAGCAGCCTTCTCCGACAAAGCATCTGCGGTATTTGGGAGAGGCTGCTCCAGGGCAACAGGACAACACCGGGGCGCGCACGCACTCTTTCGTGATCACGCTACTCGTGCACCCCATGAGATCGCGTCGGCCGCGGCGCGAGTGCCTCGATCCGGCCACGGTCGCCCACCTCGGGCCAAAGGCGGCTACAGGGTCGAATCCGGTGGAGTGGGAGAGGGCCGGGCGTGCGCTCGAAGGCGAGACCGCCTGCCGGAGCGGGGGCGCTCCAGCAGGAGACGCCGAGGACATGCGGGTGTGTCCTGGGCCGGCGCGGCCACGGGCCGCCGGGCCGCTGCCCCAGCCGCGGCGGGCGGTGTCCGGCACCGACTTGTCCCTTGATGCTGTGGTGGACGGCCGCGATCTCGACGCCGCCGAAGCCGGCCTGCGCGATCTGGTCGATCTCGCGGGCGACCTTGTCGGGGCCGACGAGGCCGTCCGACCACCACCAGCCGATGCCACGGTCTCCGAGCCCGCCGACAGTCACCGCCCCGCACTGGTCACTGGGGGCGCGAGCAGGGCGTCGGCGCGGGTAGTTGAGCAGCCACCTGCTCGGCTCGGAGCAGTCGCCGTTCCGCGTGGTACCGGCGGAGCGTGCCACCGCGCCCGGGAAGACCCCTGCCGGAGAGTTGATCCACGCGGCGTACGGGCGGTCGCATGGGTGGCGCCCCGTCGTAGGCGGTGTGACGGGAACGCCACGAACACGGCCGACAGGCCACCGCAGCCGCCCGGAGCCGGAATTCCAGAAGTAGCGGACCGGCAAGGGGGTTGGGTAACGCCTCTCGCGCACAGCCCGCAGGGCGCGCTTGGGTGGGTCAGCGGCGGGGTGACGGTGTAGCCGGCGCCTGTTCAGGGGCCTGGAGCAGCTGGCGACGAAAGCGGGCACCGGCTGTTCAGACCCCGGCGGGCCGTGCCGGCCGTGCGCTTCTCCGCCGTAGCCAGGCCCGAAGACCGCGGGGCGAGGGCGTCGGAGCGGGCTGCGCCGGCTCGTGGTCGCGAGGGACCGGTGGCACCGCCGGCCGGACGGCCTGCTCCCGAGGAACGACGTACAGGTCCCTGGGCCGCACCCGCGACTCGGGATGCCGCACAGCTGAACCCGTGGGCGCTGTCGCCGCCTCCATGAGCTGTGTCGCCACCGACTCGGGAAGCCGCGTCCGCATCCGCAGCACCCGGGGTCCCAGCTCCGGGGGCCGTGTCGCCTCCTGCGGATGCCGTGTCACCGAATCGGGGAGCGGTGTCGCCGTCTCCGGGGACGGTGTCGCCCCGCGCACCGGCTCCGGGGACCGTACTGTCGGCTTGGCAGGCGGCGCCGCCGACTCCAGGGACCGTGCGGCCGGCTCCCACGGCCTCGTCGCCTCTTCCGTGGGCCGGGTGACCGTCCGTGCCATCGGTGGGATGGGTCGTGCGACCGCTCGCATCGCCGGCGGAACCCGGTGAGTGGCCGGGCGCGGGGCCGGCGAGTCGTCGCGGGCCTCCTCGACCGAGCGCGCCAACTCGCTGCGCAGCCAGCCGACCTCGTCCGCGTCCTGCGCCGTCATGATCCGCTCGGCAAGATGCGCCGAAGGGGATCCGGAAGCCCCGTCCCCTGGTGACGCGGGCCGGAACCGGTGCAGATGAGCGCGCTCGTACGGGTCCTTGACGATGTCGGCGACCTCGACCGGCGCGAGGAAGGCGGCCATGGCTCCGGCACGGGCCCACGGGTCCTCGGCCTGCCGCAGCAGGAATCCGACCTGGCGTGCGCGCCAGTTGCGGGCCCGCAGATCCACTCCCGCCGCCAGCTGGCCCCTCAGGGTCTCGGGCGTACGCCCCTTGAGCAGGTGCGCGTGCTCCGGGCTCGCCGTGAACTGGCGCAGTTCCTCAGCGAGGTAGAGCCAGACCACGGCACGATAGCGGTTCAAGTAGAACTTCACGGGCACGAGCAGGCCCAGTCGGGCGAGACGGCTGAACCGGCCGGCCGGGATCTCCATGAGGGCGGCACCCTCCGCCGTACCCACGACTTGCACCCGTTCGCGCAGGGATTCGGGGAAGCCGTCCTGCGCGCGGAGGCGCTCGATCTCCGCGTGCTCCACGCGCCGACCTCCTCCGCCGCCCTCGTCGGGCACGGTCCGGATGCGACCGAGTTGGACAGCGAGGTCGAACTCGGCTCGCTTGAGCCCCAGTTCGCGAGCGGCACGGCTCGGCGTGCAGACGCTGGGACGGGTCGGGCCGAAGGTGCTTGCCGGCATGGTCGTACTCCCCCGTGGAGTCGGTGGCTCACGCCTCGTGCGTTCGCCGTGTACTCACCGTAGCCGGTTCGCCGCATCTCGTGGCGAGCCTGTGGATAACTCCACGGGGGCAGGAAAGTCGCAGGTCAGAGGTCTGTGGTGGGAGAGCTCTCGGGTTTTCTGGCGTCGACGCCGAGGTGTTCGCCTACCCGGTTGACGAGCAGGGTCATCTCGTAGGCGATCTGGCCGATGTCGACCTGGGCCCCGCTGAACACGCACAGACAACTGCCGGTGCCGGCCGCGGTCACGAACAGCACGGCCTCGTCGTACTCGATCATCGTCTGGCGCACCCTGCCCGCGCCGAAGTGGCGTCCCGAGCCCTTGGCCAGGCTGTGCAGCCCTGATGCCACGGCGGCAAGATGTTCCGCGTCCTCGCGACGTAACCCCGTGCTCGCCGCGGTGACCAACCCGTCGTTCGACAGGACCAGCGCGTGGCGTACGTGGTCCACCCGCTCGGTCAGATCGTCCAGGAGCCAGCCGAGACCCTGGTTCTGCGCCATGTCCGTCTCCCCGTGTGTCGTCTCCCCCTGGCTGGAGGAACTCCCCGCAAGCCTTCCCCACGACCGGCATGCGAGCAAGGAGGATGGGCCCATGGCAGAGAAGATGACCGATGAGGAATGGCGGGCGTTCGTCCTGGACGGCACTCGCACCGGCAAGCTCTCCACCGTCCGCGCCGACGGAAGCCCGCATGTGGCTCCGGTCTGGTTCCTGATGGACGGCGACGAGTTGGTGTTCAACACCGGTAAGAACACCGCGAAGGGACGCAATCTGGCCCGCGACGGCAGGGTGGCCCTGTGCGTGGACGACGACCGTCCGCCGTTCCACTTCGTGGTGCTGAACGGCCGTGCCCGGCTGTCGGAGGACCTTGCGGAGGTACGCCTGTGGGCGACCCGGATCGCCGCCCGGTACATGGGCGAGGACCGCGCCGAGGAGTACGGCGCCCGCAACGGCGTTCCGGGTGAACTGCTCGTCCGCGTGTCCATCGACAAGGTGCTGGCCATGCGGGACGTCGCGGCCTGAGCGGCGGGCTCAGCCGACGGAGTCCAGGAGCCGGGCGGTGTGCATCCGTCCGGCGTACTCGACGAGCCTGATCAGGACTTCCTTGCCGGAGTCCCGGTCGCGTGCGTCGCACAGCACCACGGGTGTGCCGCGGTCGAGATCGAGCGCGCGGGAGACGTCCTGGGCGCCGTAGGAGCGGGCTCCCGTGAAGCAGTTGACGGCCACCACGAAGGGGATGCGCCGGTGCTCGAAGTAGTCGACGGCCGGGAAGCAGTCCTCCAGTCGCCGGGTGTCCGCGAGGACCACGGCGCCGAGGGCGCCTTGGGCCAGTTCGTCCCACAGGAACCAGAAGCGGTCCTGTCCCGGTGTGCCGAAGAGGTAGAGCGAGAGGCCGGAGCGGATGGTGATGCGGCCGAAGTCCATGGCCACGGTGGTGGTGACCTTCTGGTCCACACCGTCGGTGTCGTCCACCAGTTGGCCCGCTTCGCTGAGCAGTTCCTCCGTGCGCAGCGGCCGGATCTCGCTGACGGCCCCCACCAGGGTCGTCTTGCCGACGCCGAAACCACCGGCGACCAGTATCTTCAGCGCCAGGGCGGAGGCGTCGCCGACGGTGTCGGAGTGCTCGGAGACCATGATCACTTCTCTCGGGAGGGCCGGTCGCGGCCGGCGTCCGCGTGCTCCGGGAGTGGAGGCAGCATCATGACAACGGAGATGCGGGTCGGGGCGAGGGGACCGAAGTACACCTGATATGAGCGGCTCGGGCCCGATCCTTGGCGCAACGCGCCCGGATCGGACGGACCGGGACCCGGTCGGGCGTACAGATGCCGACACGGCGAGGCGTACGGCGGTGTCCGGACGTTCATCTACAGTGCTCGCAATCCCGCGATGACCTCGCGCAGAATCCGTTCGTCGGGCAGGTGCGCCGGTGGCACGGGGCGGCTGATGGTCACACAGCCGAGTTCCAGGAGGTCCCCGAGAAGCACCCGGACCACGCCGACCGGAAGGTCCGCGTCCGCGGCGAGTTCGGCGACGGACTGCGTCTCGGGGCGGCACAGGTCGATCAGGGTCCGGTGTTCGGGGCCGAGCGCGGTGTCGTCGTCGAGCGCCGGTGCGGCGGGGTCGAGGGTGACGAGTGCGATCAAGTCGAAGCGCACTCCGGTCGGCCCGGGCTGGGTCCGGCCACCCGTCATGGCATACGGGCGGACCAGGGGTCCGGCCTCGCCGTCGTACCACTGGCTGCCCGGCTCCCGGGGCTCGCCGGTCGGGTTCTCGGTCATCGGGTGCCGCCTTCCCGGCTCATCCTGCGGCGGGCGGTTGTGCCGCGGCGCGCGGCGCCGTGTAGAGGTGCTCGCCCACCTGTTTGACCAGGCGGGCCATCTCGTAGGCGACCAGCCCGATGTCGGCGGTGACCGCGGTGAGCAGGGCGAGGCAGGAGCCGTCACCGGCCGCGGCCACGAAGAGGAACGCGTCGTCCATCTCGACCATGGTCTGGCGCACTCCGCCCGCTCCGAAGTGCCGTCCCGCGCCCTTGGCGAGGCTGTTGAAGCCGGAGGCCACGGCGGCGAGGTGCTCGGCGTCCTCCCGCGCGAGGTCGGTGGAGGCACCGACCGCCAGGCCGTCGTTGGAGAGTACGACGGCGTGCCGTACCTCGCGCACGCGTGTCACCAGGTCGTCGAGCAGCCAGTCCAGTTCGCCGGACCGCTGGCCGGTCCTCGGTGTCGGTTCCTGGATCATGCCGGGTCTCCTTCGCTGCTGTGACTGCCCGTTTCCGGTTCCGGTGCGGTGCCGCGGCCGGGCCTCCTGCCACCGCCGCGCGCCCAGCCGTCGCGGTATGCCGCCATGCGGTCCCGTACGAGTTCGGGGGTGCGCCGGTCGTCACCGTGGCGGGCGGGCTGCTGTACCGGCTCTTCGGGGCGCTGGTGGCGCAGTTGCGGGGCGAGGCTCGCCTGGCGCACACGGCGCGGGAGATCGTCGGAGGGCTCGGAGGCGTCCGGCGAGCGGTGCAGTCTCAGGGTGGTGACGCCGGGGGGCGGGGGTTCATGGACGGCGTCGTGGGAGCGGGCCGCCGTGCCGGTGCCGTCCGGGTCTGGGGCCGGCCTGGTGGTGTGAGCGTCGGGCGCCTTCCCGGTGCTCTGGGGCCCAGGTGTCCGCGCGGTGCCGTGCGGGCCGGGTGCGGTGGCTGCCAGGGCGGGACGGTCCGGCCACGGGGTGACAGCGGCTTCCTGGGGCGGGGTCGCGCCGGGTACGCGCGCGTAGGCGCGTTCCTCGTCGGGTCGGGCCTGTTCGCCCCGGCGGGTGGACGATTCGGCCGAGCCGCTGTGCAGCAGGGCCTTCGGCAGCAGGACCACGGCGGTGGTGCCTCCGTACGGTGAGGTCCGCAGATGCACCTTGATGTCGTGCCGGGAGGCGAGCCTGCTGACCACGAAGAGTCCGAGGCGGTCGCTGTCGAAGAGGTCCAGCGCCTCTGACTGTTCGATGCGGCGGTTGGCCTCGGCCAGGGTCTCGGCGCCCATGCCGAGCCCCCGGTCCTCGATCTCCAGGGCGTAGCCGTTGCCGACGGGTTCGCCGGTGACCCGCACGCGCGTGTGCGGTGGTGAGAACTGGGCCGCGTTCTCGACGACTTCGGCGAGCAGATGGGTGAGGTCGGCCACCGCCGCGCCGATGACGTACGCCTCGGGGAACTGGCGTACCTCCACGCGCGCGTAGTCCTCGATCTCCGAGACGGCGGCGCGTACGACGTTGGTCAGGGACACCGGCATCCGCCAGGCCCGGCCGGGCGCGGCGCCGGACAGGATGATCAGGCTCTCCGCGTGGCGCCGCATCCGGGTCGTGAGGTGGTCCAGGCGGAAGAGGTCACTGAGTTCGTCCGGGTCGTCGGAGCGCCGCTCCATGCTGTCCAGGAGGCTGAGCTGGCGGTGGACCAGGACCTGGCTGCGGCGGGCGAGGTTGACGAAGACCCCGGAGATGCCGCTGGCGAGTTCGGCGCGCTCCACGGCGGCGCGCAGCGCGGCGCGGTGCACGGTGGTCAGGGCCTCCGCGACCTGGCCGGTCTCGTCCTCGGCCGGCGGTCCGGAGGGTGCCTCGGCCCGGATATCGATCTCCTCGCCCGCGCGCAGCTTCCGCATCGCTTCCGGGAGTTTGCGGCGGGCGATCTCCAGCGCGTCGTTGCGCAGGCTCACGAGTTCCACCACGAGAGCCCGTCCGATGCGGACGGAGATGACGAGGGAGGCGGCGACGGCGGCGAGTCCCAGGAGTACGGCGGCTCCGGCCGGGCTGAGCAGGCCGCGGGTGACCGGGTCTGCGCGGCCGGCGACGGCGCGGCCCGCACCGGCCGCGATGGTCCGCATGCCGTCCTGTACGCGCGTATGTGCGGCGCTCCAGGCGGCTTGCGGTTCCTTGTCGATGTGGACGCCCGGTCCAGCGGCGAGCAGGTTGTTCTCGGCGGTGCCCAGAGTGGTGTAGGAACCGCCGGCGGTCAGATCGCGCCAGTCGGCGCGCTGGGCGGCGGGCAGATCGGTGACCGCGGTCTCGGTGAGGGCACGGCGCGTGGCGACGGCGGCGCCGAAGAGCCGCAGTCGCTCCCCCTGCAGGGTGCCGGCGGCCCGTGCGCTGCTCAGCAGGGCGTCCTCCTGGGCCAGTGCTTCGGCGGCGCGGGAGAATTCGAGCAGCACGCGCGCGTCGGAGGCGACGTCGGCCTGCTGGATGCCGGTGAGTGCGCCGTCGACCGCGAAGGCGGCACCGATGGTCTTCGTGTACTGCGCGTACACCTCGTCCCAGCCTGTCTTGTGCCCCTTGACGGCCGTTCTCAGTGTGCGGAGGTGCTCGGCCCCGGTGACGAAGACGCCGAGGCGCCTGGAGACGCCGGCGGGGAGTTCCTGGCTGTCGGCGACCGTGCTGTCCCGGCCGAGCCGCAACCTGCCCACGGCGCGGTCGGTGCGGGCCGCGAGGTCGTCGAGGTCGCCGCCGTCGCCGGCGCGGGGGTCCGTGGCGTAGCGGACGGCCGCGGTGCGCTCGGCCTGCAGGGCGGTGACGGCCGCGGCCACCGGGCTGCGCAGTTCGGCGTCCACCCGTTGCGACTGGCGCAGCCGGGCGACGTCCTGAGCGGTGCTGACGGTGGCGTACGCCCAGAGGGCGAGCAGGGAGACGACGGGCACCATCAGAAGGCTGACCACCTTGGCGCGAACGGTGCTTGGCCGCAGGTGCCGGCGGCCTCCACGCGCGCGTGCGGAGTCCGGCGGCGGGCCGGGCGTGCGGCGGCCCTCGTCGGCGGGCGGTCCGGCGTGCGCGCGGCGTCCGCGCGGACGGTGTGCCGGGGCGGCGGCGTTCTGGGGTGTTCGGGGTGGGCGCATGGCCTCCTCGCTCGGGACGTGGTCGGTGCGCTCGGGCGGGGGTCCCGCTAGCGGGCGACGCTTTCGAGGGGCCGCTGGGCGGAGGCGGACGCCTCGCGCTCGTCGGCCGTGGGCGAGAGGGCGACGAAGGCCGATGTGATGAACAGGTAGGACCCGAGGCCGACGGCGAGGGGGAAGATGAACTGCATCGCCGTGGCCCCGGGCAGCGCGTCGCCGGAAGGGTCCACGCGCACGCTCACCGCGAACATCCCGGTGTAGTGCATGCTGCTGACGGCCGCTCCCATGACGAGGGAGGCGACGGTGACCGCGAGGGGTGACTTGATGTTGAGTCCGGCCCACAGTGCCGCGGTGGCAGCGACCACGGCGATCAGTACCGACAGTCCGACGAGGACCGGGTCGTACGTGACGTCGCCGTGCAGCCGGACGGCCGCCATGCCCAGGTAGTGCATGCTGGCGACGCCCAGCCCGGTGGTGAGACCGCCGAGGAGGAGCGCGCGGTTGCGGTCGCGGCTGTAGCCGACGGCGAAGACGCCGGCCCAGACGACGACCATGGCGACGAGAAGGCTGAGGATGGTCAGCGGCACGTCGTAGCGGATGTCGCTGCCGCTGACGCGGAAGCCGAGCATGGCCACGAAGTGCATGGTCCAGATGCCCGTCCCGATCGAAGAGGCGGCGGTGACGAGCCAGTTCCGGCGCGCCCGGCCGGTGGCGGCGAGCGCGCGGACGGTGCAGCGTAGTCCGAGTGCGGCGCCTATGCAGGCCATCACGTACGACAGTGCGGGGGTCAGCCAGCCGAAGGCGGCGTGGTCCAGGTGTCCCATGGCCCCGGGACGCTAGCGGGCGCAAGGGCGCACAAAGGGGGCGCATTTCGAAAGGTGCCGGAATATGACGCACAGTTGTGCCGGAACGATCGCGTCCCGCTCGAACATGCGCACAAGGACTTCCCTCGTGACGGTGAGGAATCATGCGGAACATGAACGACGACCACACACATGTCCAGGATTTCTTCACCGCCCGCGCCGCCGACTGGGACAGCCGGTTCCCGGACGACGGCCCGGCCTACGCGGCGGCCGTGGCCGACCTCGGGCTGCGGGAGGGGGACCGCGTACTGGACGCGGGCTGCGGCACAGGGCGGGCCCTGCCGCCCCTGCGGGCCGCCGTGGGCCCCTCCGGGGTGGTGGTGGGCGCGGATCTGACCCCGGCGATGCTCCAGGCCGCCGTACGCGCGGGCAGGCACCGCGACGGACGGCTGATGCTCGCCGACGTCGCCGCGCTGCCGCTGCGCTCGGGCTGTCTGGACGCCGTGTTCGCCGCGGGCCTGATCGCCCACCTGCCCCGTCCGGTGGACAACCTGCGAGAACTGGCCCGTGGGGTCCGGCCGGGCGGCACGCTCGCGCTCTTCCATCCCATCGGTCGCGCGGCCCTGGCGGCACGTCAGGGGCGCCGGATCAGCCCCGACGACCTGCGGGCCGAGACCAACCTCCGGCCGCTCCTCGCACGTTCGGGCTGGCGGATGACGTCGTACACCGACGAGGACGCCCGCTTCCTGGCGCTCGCGGTGCGGGCGGACTGAGCCCCGGGCGAGTCGGCCCTCCGGCCCGCCAGGGTGCGCGAAGGCCGAGGGCCGAGGTCGGTCAGCCCGTACCGGTGACGGCTGCCACGAAGGCGTCGGGGTTGTCGAACATGACGTTGTGCCCGGCGTCCGGCACCGTCACCACGCGCACCCCGGCGGCCTCCAGGCGCTCCCGGCCCGCGAGTTCACCGCTGTGCTCACCCTGGAGGAAGACGCGGTCGACGGGCAGCCCTTCGAGGAGCGTCCGCATCACGGGGTCGGAGCCGTTGCACAGGCCGACGGCACTGCGGTGCAGCGCGCGCGGGTCGGCCAGCCGCATGGTCGCCGCCCACAGCGGGCCGACCGCCTCCAGCACGCGCGCGTACCCCCCTTCGACGAACTCGTCCTCCCTGTAGGCGGCGATTCCGCTGCTGCCGGCGGTCGGCGGTGGAAAGGCGTCCAGGTTGGCCTCCGTCAGCACCAGCCGGGAGACCAGGTCGGGCCGCCGGTGGGCGAGGACGACGGCTACGGCACCGCCCATGCTGTGCGCGATCAGTTCGGCGCCTGCGGCCCCGGCCGCGTCCAGGGCGGCGGCCACCGCGTCGGCGTGGTCCTCCAGCGTGTACCCGAAGTCCTGGGGGCGGTCGCTCGTGCCGTGGCCCGGCAGGTCGACGAACAGGCTGCGGCGCCCCGCGAGTTCGGGGCGCGCCGCGATGTGCGCGTGGTACACGGCGGACATCGCTCCGAGTCCGTGCAGATACACCCGGGCGGGCTCCGCCCCGGGCACCTCGGTCCACCGGATCCGGCTTCCCCTGCTGTCGAACGTGGCCTGCTGCACCGTGCCCCTCCCCGTGTTCGCCGCACCCGACAATACATCGGTGTCGATGTATCTCGTCAAGGCGGTATCGGCTCAGCGATGTATCCCTGCGGGAGAATGCGGCCATGCTCGAACTCGCCATCCTCGGATTCCTGTACGGCGCCCCCCTGCACGGGTACGTCCTGCGCCGCCACATCGCGGCGCTCACCGGCCATGTGCGGCCCGTCGCCGAGAGCACGCTGTACCCGGCGATCAAACGCCTGGAGAAGGCCGGTCTGCTGGTGCGGGCCACCGAGCCCGGCGCCGTGGCCGCGCCGCGCCATGTGCTCAGACTGACCGAGGAGGGCGCGCGGGAGTTGAAGCGCCGGCTCGCCGAGCCGGCCCAGCGTGAGATCACCGACGAGAACCACTGGTTCACGCTGCTCGCGTTCCTGCGGCACCTGGAGGACCCCGCCGCGCAGGCGGCCGTGCTGCGGCGCCGGCTGGCCTTCCTGGAGGAGCCGGCGAGCTTCTTCTACGACGGCGACCGGCCGCTGCGCGCCGAGGAGCTGGACGACCCGTTCCGGCGCGGGGTTCTCACCATCGCGCGCGCCACGAGCCGGGCCGAACTGGCCTGGCTGCGTGACACTCTGGCGTCACTCGACGGGCCCGGCCGCTGAGCTGTCCTGGTGCCGTACCGGGCAACCGCGCAGACCGGGGACCGGTCGCGTGCCCAGGTCGGCGACGCGATAGCCGTTCGGGTAGCCCTTGACCTCCCAGTTCTGGCGCGCGAAGTGCGGGCTGCGGCGCGGCGGCAGCAGCCGGACCAACCGGCCGCGGGTCCGTACGGCACGGCGCACCAGCGCGGAGGTGGCGGCGCCGGGTCGCGGGTAGCGGAACGCGCGCAGCAGGGGCTCGTCGAGCAGCGCGAGCGTGGCCGTGCGCAGCAGCGGTGCCAGGGGACGCGGATACCAGGACGTCATCAGGTCGAGCGTGGCGTCGGAGACCCGGCGGGCCTCCTCGTCCCAGCCGAAGTGGGCCTCTTCGTAGGAGTCGAGAAGGACCTCGAACTCCTCGTAGGTCCGGGGAATGTCCGGGATGCCCATGTGCCGCCCGAGGGTGCGGTAGTACTCGGTGGTGGCGACGATCTCGTGCCGGGACAGCCGCCGCCAGCCGTAGGCGTCGATCCAGCGCCGGGGCATCACCACGAAGGTGCTCAGCACGTACCGCATGTCGTCGTCGCTGATGTCGTAGCTGCGGTGCATCTGGTTGATGCGGCGGATCGCGGTGCGTCCCTCCTGGGCCGCGAAGCCGTGTTCCACGATGGTGTCCAGGAGCAGCACGGTGTCGTCGTACCGCTTCTGCGTGCGCTCGGTCAGCTCCGCCGTCCGCGCGAGCAGCCGCCCGATGCCGGGCACCGCGTAGGTGCGGTACAGAGCGAGTTCGAGAGCGCGGGCGTAGTCCCAGGGGAACTCGTACGCGACGCTGATGCGGTAGATCTCCAGCGCGTCCGCCACCGGGTCCAGCCGGCGGATCTCCGCGAGCCGCTCGAACCGCTTCACCCCGTCGACCCCCTTCTGCCGCCGAATCTCCAACTCTACGTTGTGAAGCAGCAGATGGGCGATCGTACTGACCCCGTTCAGGGAAGGGTGGTCCGTGTGTTCGACAGGATCCGCAGATACGCCGGCCGGCTCGGCACCACCACGCAGGGGCGGCCGGAAGGCGGCCGGGAGAGGCGCGCACACAACTTGTTCGAAGCAGCGGCCGTCTATGTCGCGGCCCGCGCGGAGGACGACCAGGACCGGATCGAGGAAGCGGCGGCGTGGGTGTCCCCGGAGGCCCTGTCCTTCGGGGTGAGCGAGCTGGCCTGCCGGGCGGTCGTCGCGCTGGCCCGGGAACGCGACGAGACCCCCGCCGCGGTGGCCCGCGACCTCCTCGGGCTGCCCGCGGCCTGAACGGAACTTCCTTCTCCACATGTGGCCGTTTCGCCCCTGTCCAGGCGGAAACCTGCAGCTCCGCGTGGTGCGCGGAGTCGTGACAAGCGGCTTCCGCTCGCACTAGGGTGCGCGCCGATGGACGAACCACTGGGGAGGCAGGGATGGCCGGGACGGACGATGAGCCCGTCGCCGCCGCGGACGATGCGCTGTACGTGCTGACGGCGGTACTGCTCACGCCGGCACAGTTCCCGAGCGTGCTGGGCGACGACTACCCGGAGGCGTGTGCGGCGCTGGACCTCGCGCCGCGCGCCGACGGGTACGGCCTGGTGCTGGGCCAGGACGGGCACGGCGCTCGCTGGACGGTCGTGATCGACGACGTCTCGCTGGTCGCCGTGGCGATCGCCTCCTGGGACTGCGGCATGGAGTACGAGCTGTCGCCGGACGAGCGCGCGGTCGTGACCGCCCTGCCGGGATGGCCCCTGGCCGTCGCCGTCGCGGCACCCGGCGTGCCCGCTCCCCACGACCCGCCCGCCGAGGAGGCCGGGCGGCCGGCGCTGTGCCCGCCGGACACCGGCTCCTGGGGGCCCGCGCAGCGCCGGCTGGGTGCCGACGAGATAGCGCTGCAGTGGGCCGCCTGGCGGGAGCAGATCAACGACGCCGACTTCCCCGTGCCCGGTGAGCAGGCGCAGGCCGTGGAGTCCCCGCAGGACGGCGAGGGCGCCAGGGCCGGCGGCCACACCGGTGTCCGCCGGGTGCTCGCGGAAGCGCGCGCCTACGTCGACTCCCCGCCGCCGCTCGGCCGCGTGCGCTCGTCGTTCGCACCCGGCGAGGCCCGTACGCTGCGTGCCGACGGCCCCGGCTGGTCGATCGTTGCCCGCACCGACGACATCGCGTTCGTCCTGCTCGACGAGGAGCCCGGCGAAGTACTGCCGGTGGGGCGGGGACCCGAGCTGCCCGGTCTGCTGGAGGCGCTCGACAAGATGGCCGTACGACCCCTGTGAGCCGGGGCGGCCGGACGAGACGTCCCGGTCGCACCCCGGGCAGCCCGCGCCGCGTCTGGGTGACGCGGCTCCCCATGGCCCGGCCGGCCCGTCCGGGCAGCTCGGCGAGTGGCGCCTTGCCGTGCGCCGGTGCCTCAGCGGCCGAGCTCCTTGCGGGCGACCCTGCGCAGCCTGCGCCGCTGTGAGGGGTCCAGGGCGAGATAGGCGGCCGCTGGAACACCCACGACGATCAGGAACGCCACCCACCAAGGCAGCCATATGAGCAGGATCAGCCCGACCGCCACGCCCCCTGCGGCGATCTTCGCGTTCATGGACATGAGCGTCGCCTCCTTCGCGGCCACTGCCGCTCTCTGATCTGAGAACGGCCCCCCGCTCCCCGCGGTTCCACACCCCGCCCCTGAGACATCCCTGAGCCGCACCCCCTAGTGGTCCCGGACGCGGGCCGGAGGGCTGTTGGCGGTGTGCGGGATGCGGCGGGGCACTGGTGGTTGGCGGGCCGCGGTGAGGCTGCTGCGCGGGCGGGGCGGGGTCCGGCTGTCGCGCGGGGGTGACGAACACACGGGGCCCTCGAACACATTGTGGAGTGACCCACGTCATGGCATCGGCAGGACGAGAACGCCCCGAACGTCCTGTACCCTCGGCGACTCCCGTCGAGTAGTCAAATTTGAGGAGTGCGGCAGAGCTGTGCAGACCATCCCCACGGCATCACCCTCCGACCTGGCCGAACTGACCCAATGCAACGTGGTGTTCCTGCCGTCCGATCCCCCGCGCGCGGGCCGCATCGGCTTCTGGCGATCGGACGGCGGGGCTCCGCCCGCGCACACGGAGGGCTCTCCGGCAGATCTGGACCTCGTACTGCCCTCGGCCGACGGTGGCGTCGAACGCGTCCCGCTGCCCGTTCTCCTGCTCCCCGTCCGCACCGCCCTTCCAGTGCTCGCACGCGCGCGTGAACTGCCGTGGGAACACCGGGCCGCCGCGTTCTGGCGAAACGCGTACGAACTGGCCCTCGGCTTCGTGGCACGCGGTCTGCTCCTGCCGGGCCTGTCCGCCGGTGATCACGACGCCTGGCGCGTGGGACCACTGTCCGCGCGCGATGCGGAACTGGTCCGCGAACTCGCCGCCGCCATGCCCCCGGAGGCGCACGCCGTGCCGCTCACGGCGGACGGGCCACCGCTGTTGCCCGACCCGGAGCGGCTGCTGCGCGCCTTCCTGGACACGACCGCCGACGTGCTGCCGCGCTCTCCCGCCGCCCCGCTGGCGACCGGCGGCCCCGCGTACACGGCGCTGGAGCCGCGGCACCTGCCCGGGCTGCGGGCGTGGGCCGACGACATCGCCGCCGGCCATGACGCGGGGGTGCGGCTGTCGCTCCGCGTGGAGGCGTCCGGTCTCGACGCCTCCACCTGCCAGGACGGGGCTCCGGTCCGCTTCCGTGCGGTCCTCCAGGTGCACGGCCGGAGCGGACCGGCGGACGTCATGGATGCCGCCGGACTGTGGACCGGTGCGGACACAGGGTCCGCCGCGTTCGCTCCACGCGCGCGTGGAGCGAACGCGTTGCTGGCGCTGCGCCGGGCGGCCCGGGCCTGGCCGCCGCTGACACCGTTGCTCTCCGCCGCCGTGCCGGACGCCGTGGACCTCGCCGACGACGAGATCGCCGAACTCCTGGGCGAGGGCGCGCGGGCGCTGGCCGCCGTAGGGGTGGACGTGCACTGGCCCCGGCACCTGGCACGCGGTCTCACCGCGCACGCGGCCATCGGCCCGCCGCACGACGGCACCGCGTCGTCCGCAACCGCCACCGTTCCGTCGTTCCTCAGCGCGGACGAGAGGGTCACCTTCAGCTGGTGGTTCGACCTGGGCGGGCGGGAGTTGTCCCGCGAGGAGCTGGACCGGCTGGCGGAGGCCAAGCGTCCCCTGGTGCGGCTGCGCGACGGCTGGGTGCTGGTCGATCCGCGGGAGGCGGAGCGGGCCCGGACCGAGCGGGACCGTTCCGTCGCTCCCGTCGAGGCGCTGGCCGCGGCTCTGACGGGCTCGACGGAGGTCGACGGCCGGCGGGTCGACGTACGGCCCACGGGGTGGCTGGAGGGGCTGCGGGAGCGGCTGACGGCGCAGGACCCGGCCCTCACCGTCGGACAGCCGCCGGGCCTGGCCGCGACCCTGCGGGACTACCAGCTGCGCGGCCTCGACTGGCTGGCCCGCACGACATCGCTCGGGCTGGGCTGCTGCCTGGCCGACGACATGGGGCTCGGCAAGACGATCACGCTGATCGCGCTGCACCTGCACCGGCAGACGGATCCGGCGGCGGCCGGCCCCACCCTCGTGGTCTGCCCGGCCTCGCTGCTGGGCAACTGGCAGCGCGAGATCGAGCGGTTCGCTCCCGGGGTGCCGGTGCGCCGGTTCCACGGCCCCGGACGCGATCTGGCGTCCTTGGCAGACGGCGAGTTCGTCCTGACCACGTACGGCACACTGCGGCTGGACGGCGTCCGGCTCGCCGGGGTCCCGTGGGGAATGGTCGTGGCCGACGAGGCGCAGCATGTGAAGAACCCTTACTCCGCGACCGCGCGGGCGCTGCGCACGGTCGGTGCACGCGCGCGTGTGGCGCTCACCGGAACTCCGGTGGAGAACAACCTCACGGAACTGTGGGCGATCCTCGACTGGACGACACCCGGCCTGCTCGGCGGCCTGGGCAGCTTCCGCGCCCGCTACGCACAGCCCGTCGAGGGCGGCCGGGACCCCGCGGCCGCACAACGGCTCGCCCGGCTCGTCGGACCGTTCCTGCTGCGGCGGCGCAAATCCGATCCCGGCATCGCCCCCGAGCTTCCGCCGAAGACCGAGACGGACCATCCGGTGGCACTCACGGCTGAACAGGCGGGGCTGTACGAGGCGTTGGTGCGCGAGACCCTGGACCGCATCGCGGCCGTCGACGACATGACCCGCCGGGGCCTGATCATGCGGCTGCTGACCGGCCTGAAACAGATCTGCAATCATCCGGCGCAGTTCCTCAAGGAGGACGATCCGCGGCTCGCGGGACGCTCGGGGAAGCTGGAGCTGCTGGACGAACTGCTCGGCACCGTCCTCGCCGCGGACTCGGGCGTGCTCGTCTTCACGCAGTACGTGCGCATGGCCCGGCTGCTCGAACGGCACCTGGCGGCCCGCGGGGTGTCCTCGCTGCTTCTGCACGGCGGGACGCCGGTCGCCGCCCGTGAGGACCTGGTACGGCGCTTCCAGGCGGGCGAGGCCCCGGTGTTCCTGCTGTCCCTCAAGGCCGCCGGGACGGGCCTGAACCTCACCCGGGCCGAGCACGTCGTGCACTACGACCGCTGGTGGAATCCGGCGGTGGAGGCGCAGGCCACCGACCGGGCGTACCGCATCGGACAGACCCGTCCGGTGCAGGTGCACCGGCTGATCGCCGAGGGGACCCTGGAGGACCGCATCGCGGAGATGCTGGGCCGCAAACGGGAGCTGGCCGACGCCGTGCTCGGCTTCGGTGAGGCCGCCCTGACGGAACTGTCGGACGAGGAACTGACCGCACTGGTGGAACTGCGCGGGGAGGCGCGATGAGCCGCTACGACGACGAGCACGGCCGTGACGTGGGGCGCACGTTCGCCGCGCTGCCGCCCCCGCGCGGGCGCGCCTTCGCCCAGAGCTGGTGGGGCCGGGCCTGGCTGCGGGCCCTTGAGGACGCCGCCCTGGAAGCCGCGGCGGTCAAGGCAGGGCGCCGGCTCGCGCGCGCGGGCGGCGTGGGCGCGGTGACCGTACGGCCGGGCCGGGTCACCGCCGTCGTACGTGACCCCGGAGGTGCGGCCCACCGGGCCGACGTCCTGCTGCCGCGCCTGTCCGACGGGGAGTGGGCACGGTTCGAGGATCTCGCCGTGCGGCAGGCCGGCCACATGGCCGCACTGCTCGACCGGGAGCTTTCGCCGCACCTGGTCGAGGACGCGGCGGTGGCGGGGATCGAACTCCTGCCGGGCCTCGGCGATCTGGATCCCGAGTGCGGCTGCGGTGCCTGGGACCACTGCGGGCACACCGTCGCCCTGTGTCACCAGGTGGCGCGGCTGCTGGACGAGGATCCGTTTCTTCTCCTGCTGATGCGTGGCCGGGACGAGGACGCCTTCCTGGCGGAGCTGCACGTCCGCGGCACCGCGGAGCCGTCCGGGGCGACGCCCCCGGCCACGGGGGTGGACGCGGCCGAGGCGTGGGCGGCCGCCGAGATCCTGCCGCCGCTGCCCGAGCTGCCAGGGCTCCCTCCGGCGCCTGGGGCGCCACCGTCCTTCGCCACCGGGTCGCCGGCCGCGCCGGGAGTGGACCCCGCGGCGCTGGAGCACCTGGCCGGTCGCACCGCCGTGGAGGCGTACCGGCTGCTGGCGGCGGCGCTGCGTGGTGAGACGCGGGCCGGCTCGGACCTGACGGCCGCTCAGGACGCCGTACGCCTGGCGTGTGGTCCGGCACCCTCAACTGTCACCGACCGGCTGGCCACCGGGTCGGGGCGTGGACGCGACGGGCTCATGACAGCCGTCCGCGCCTGGCGCACCGGTGGCGCGGCGGCACTGGCGGTGCTCGACGAGGACCGGGACGTGGAGGGTGTGGCGCTCGCACGCGCGCGTGCGGCTCTGGAAGCGGCCTGGGAGGCGGACGAGCGGCCGGTGTTCCACAGGAGCGGCAACCGGTGGACCGTCCGGGAGGAGGGTGTTCAGCTGCGGCTCGGGAACGAGGGACACTGGTGGCCGTATCGCGACGAGCGAGGACGCTGGGTTCCGGCGGGCGGGGCCGATCCCGACCCCGCGACGGCACTGGCCTCCGCGCGACTGGAGGGGGAAGTTCACGCCCCGGAAGGGCTTTGACAGGCGGTCGTCACGGGGCGGCGCGATCCGACGAGCGGCGGACGCCGGCCGTTCACCGCGCGGTCGCGCGGCGTTCCTCCGGGGGCCCAATGGTGTCGGCAGCCCATGACCTTGCTCCAGGAGGCCCGATGTCCCCGCATGCCGCCGGCCTGCGCCGCGTCCACCGTACCGTCGCCACAGGTCTGCCCCTGGCCCTGGCCGCCGTCCTCGTCGCGGCGGGAACGGCGGCCGCGGCGCCGTCCGGGGACGCCCGCGTGATCCGCACGGCGACCCTCGGCGAGATCCCGCTCGGTGCGTTCAGCAACGCGCTGCTGCCCGGCGGCGTGGCCGACGACCACGGGATCAAGCTCGGCGGCATCGGCAGCGACATCTATCCGGCCGGCCGCGAGGGTGAGTACTGGACGGTGACCGACCGCGGTCCCAACGGTCAGATCAAGGTGGACGGCAAGAAGCGCCGCACCTTCCCGGTGCCGGGATTCGATCCCGCGATCGTGAAGATCAGGGTCTCCGGTGACACGGTCAAGGTGATCCACGCGATACCGCTGACCACCTCCTCCGGGAAGGCCGTCACCGGACTGCCCGACCAGAGGAGCCGGGACGAGGCGCCGTACACCTACGACGCGCGGACGCCGCTCTCCTACGACCCGAACGGCCTCGACACCGAGGGCATCGTTCGGGCCGGTGACGGCAGTTTCTGGCTCGTGGACGAGTACGGCCCGTCCCTCGTGCACGTCTCCGCGCGCGGGAGGGTCCTCGCGCGCTACGTGCCCGAGGGGCTCGGTCTGACGGGCGCGGACTACCCGGTGGTGGAGGCACTGCCCTCGATCCTGCTGCACCGCAAGATCAACCGCGGGTTCGAGGGACTGGCGCAGCTTCCCGGCGGTGACCTGGTGATGGCCCTGCAGAGTCCGCTGTCGCTGCCGGACGCGGACGCCGGGGACGCCTCGCGCACCACCCGCCTGCTGCGCTTCTCTCCCCGCGAGAAGGCCGTCACGGCCGAGTACGCCTACCGCTTCGACCCGGTGGACGTGGTGGACCCGGGCGAGGACGACACCTCCGAGCTGAAGATCTCCTCGGTGGTCGCGGTCGGCGGTGACCGGCTGCTGGTCGAGGAGCGCACGGACAAGGCCGCCCGGCTCCAGCTGGTCAGCCTCGGGCGCACGTCGGACATCCTGGGCGGTCCCTGGGACGACGACACCACGGCCCCTTCGCTGGAGCAGTTGGACGATCCCGCGGCGCAGGGCGTGCCGGTGCTGGCCAAGCGGCTGGTGGTCGACCTGGGCAAGGTCGCGGGGGTGCCCGGGAAGATCGAGGGCATCGCGCGCGTGGATCACGACACGCTCGCGCTCATCAACGACAACGACTTCGGGATGACCGACGGGACCGGTGCGTTCGACGCCCAGGGCCGCCTGGTCGACAGCGGGATCAGGACGACCGTGACGTACGTCCGGCTGCCCAAGCACCGCTGACGCCGACCTCGCGGCCGGGGGCCGGGGTGAGCCGCTGTGGCTCGCCCCGGCCCTCCTGCGTTCAGCCCCGCGCTCCCAGCAGGTGGTCCATCGCCAGCTGGTCGAGGCGTTCGAACGCCATGCCGCGCGCGGCGGCCGCCTCCACGTCGAAGTCCTCGAAGGACGCGCGGTCGGCGAGCAGTGCCTGCAGGCCGTCGGCCGCGGTCGGCTGGGCCAGCTCGTCCAGACGCGAGGCGCGCAGTGCCTCCTGCACCTCCGGGTCGGCGCGGAAGGCGGCCGCGCGCTCCTTCAGGATGAGGTAGTTGCGCATGCAGCCCGCCGCCGAGGCCCACACGCCGTCGAGGTCCTCGGTCCGCGGCGGCTTGAAGTCGAAGTGGCGGGGTCCTTCGTAACCGGCGCTCTCCAGGAGGTCGACCAGCCAGAAGGCGGACCGCAGGTCGCCCGCGCCGAATCGCAGGTCCTGGTCGTACTTGATGCCGGACTGGCCGTTGAGGTCGATGTGGAAGAGCTTCCCGGCCCACAGGGCCTGCGCGATGCCGTGCGGGAAGTTCAGGCCGGCCATCTGCTCGTGGCCGACCTCGGGGTTGACGCCGTAGAGCTCGGGGCGCTCCAGGCGCTCGATGAAGGCCAGCGCGTGCCCGACGGTGGGCAGCAGGATGTCGCCGCGGGGCTCGTTCGGCTTGGGCTCGATGGCGAAGCGGAGGTCGTAGCCCTGCGAGGTGACGTACTCGCCGAGGAGGTCGAAGGCCTCCTTCATGCGGTCCAGGGCGGATCGCACGTCCTTGGCGGCACCGGACTCGGCGCCCTCGCGGCCGCCCCAGGCGACGTACGTCTTCGCGCCCAGCTCGACCGCAAGGTCGATGTTGCGGATCGTCTTGCGGAGGGCGTAGCGGCGCACGTCGCGGTCGTTGGCGGTGAACGCGCCGTCCTTGAAGACGGGGTGCGTGAAGAGGTTCGTGGTGGCCATCGGGACGGTCATGCCGGTGGCGTCCAGGGCCTGGCGGAAGCGCTTGACGTGGGACTCGCGCTCGGTGTCCGACGAACCGAAGGGGATCAGGTCGTCGTCGTGGAAGGTCACTCCGTAGGCGCCGAGTTCCGCCAGGCGCTGCACCGTCTCGACCGGGTCGAGGGCGCGGCGGGTGGCGTCGCCGAACGGGTCCCTTCCCTGCCAGCCGACGGTCCAGAGTCCGAACGTGAACCTGTCCTCGGGGGTGGGCTGGTAGCTCATGCCGCGGCTCCTTGCTGCGTTGCGACTATTTCGTCATGGCGGTTTACAAATTAGTATGCCGACGCACCTCTGGGAAGAGACAAGATGTCTTCGACAGCAAGGTGTCTTCGAAACCACACACCGCACGTCCCGCGGAGCCGCGGAAGAGGGAGAGCCGGATGTCAGCAGCCGAGGGTCCGCTCGTCGTCGGAGTGGACACGTCCACCCAGTCCACGAAGGCACTGGTCGTCGACGCGGCCACCGGTCAGGTGGTGGCGAGCGGCCAGGCACCGCACACGGTGTCGTCCGGCGCCGGCCGGGAGAGCGATCCGCGCCAGTGGTGGGACGCGCTGTGCGAGGCGCTGCGCCAGTGCGGTGACGCCGCGCACGAGGCGGCGGCGGTGTCGATCGGCGGCCAGCAGCACGGCCTGGTCACCCTGGACGAACGCGGCGAGCCGGTGCGTCCGGCGCTGCTGTGGAACGACGTCCGCTCGGCGCCGCAGGCCGGTCGCCTGGTGGAGGAGCTGGGCGGACCGAAGGCCTGGGCGGAGCGGACCGGCAGCGTGCCCGGGGCGTCCTTCACGGTCACCAAGTGGGCGTGGCTCGCCGAGCACGAGCCGGAGGCGGTCCGCGCGACCCGGGCGGTACGGCTCCCGCACGACTACCTCACCGAGCGCCTGACCGGGCAGGGCACGACCGACCGCGGCGACGCCTCCGGCACCGGCTGGTGGGCGTCCGGGACCGAGGCGTACGACGAGGAGACCCTCGCGCACGTCGGCCTGGACCCGGCGCTGCTGCCCCGGGTGGTACGGCCCGGCGAAGTGGCGGGCACCGTGCGCGACAGCCACGACCTGCCGTTCTCGAAGGGCACGCTGGTGGCCCCGGGCACCGGCGACAACGCGGCGGCGGCCCTGGGTCTGGGCCTGCGGCCCGGCACACCGGTGCTGAGCCTCGGGACGTCCGGAACGGTGTACGCCGTCTCCCGGCGCCGTCCCACCGATCCGACCGGGACGGTGGCGGGCTTCGCGGACGCGCGCGGGGACTGGCTCCCCCTGGCCTGCACCCTGAACTGCACCCTCGCGGTGGACCGTGTCGCGGCCCTGCTGGGCCTGGACCGTGAGGCGGTGGAATCCGGCGGCTCCGCGACCCTGCTGCCGTACCTGGACGGCGAGCGCACCCCGAACCTGCCGCACGCCTCCGGAGTGCTGCACGGTCTGCGGCACGACACCACCGCCGGTCAGCTGTTGCAGGCGGCGTACGACGGCGCGGTGCACGCGCTGCTCGGGGCGCTCGACCTGGTCCTCGACGAGGACGCGGACCGCGACACCCCGCTGCTCCTGATCGGCGGCGGGGCCCGCGGGACGGCCTGGCAGCAGACCGTGCGCCGGCTCTCGGGGCGGCCCGTCCAGGTCCCGGAGGCCAGGGAACTGGTCGCCCTGGGTGCGGCGGCACAGGCGGCCGGACTGCTGACCGGCGAGGATCCCGCGGCGGTCGCCCGCCGCTGGAACACGGCCGCGGGCCCCGTCCTGGAGCCCGTGGAACAGGACCGGACGACGCTGGAGCGGATCACCGGGGTACTCTCCGACGCGGCCCCGCTGCTGGAGCGGGGGACGGACACCGAGTGACCGGAGCCGCCCGCGACCAGCCGGGCGGCAGACACCAAGGATTGACGGAGGCATGACCGCACCGCTGCACGAGGCGCGCCCACCGGGCGCCGGGCGCGCCCTGCCGGACACCCAGCAGGGCATGCGCCGGCGCAACCTCGCCCGGGTGCTGCACGCCGTGAGCGCCGAGGGCTCGCTGTCCCGGGCGGCGGTCGCCTCCCGGATCGGACTGACGCGGGCCGCGGTGTCGACCCTGGTGGACGAGCTGATCCGCTGGGGTCTGCTGGAGGAACTGGGCCCCGAGCGGCCGGGGCGGGTGGGCCGGCCCGGGTCGGCGCTCGCGGTGAGCGGCCGGGGGCCCGCGGGGATCGGGGCCGAGATCGGCGTCGACCACCTCGCGGTGTGCGCGGTCGACCTGCGCGGCGAGGTCCGCGCGCGGGCGGTACGGCGCGGCGCCAACCGGGGCCGGGCGCCGGGACCGGTGATCGAGGAGCTGACAGCGCTGATCCACCAGGTCGTCGCGGAGGCGGAACGCGCGGAACTCTGGCCCGCCGGGCTCGCGGTCGCCGTGCCCGGCCTGGTGTCCAGGGACGGGCGGACGGTCGTACGAGCCCCGAACCTCGACTGGCACGACATCGACCTGGGCCCCCTGCTGCCCGTCCACGGGCCGCTGACCGTGGACAACGAGGCCAACTTCGGCGCGCTGGCCGAGCTGTGGCTCGGTGCCGGTACGCCGGGCGACTTCCTGCACGTGTCGGCCGAGATCGGCATCGGCGCGGCGGTCGTGGTGGACGGCCGGCTGCTGCGCGGCACCCGGGGCTTCGCCGGGGAGCTGGGCCACGTGCCCGTACGGCCGGACGGTCCCGCCTGTCCGTGCGGCAGCCGGGGGTGCCTGGAGCAGTACGCGGGTGAGGAAGCGGTCCTGCGCGCGGCCGGACTGCAGCCGCGGGACGATCGGGTGGGCCTGCTCGCCGAGCGCGCCGAGGCGGGCGACGAGAGGGTGCGGGCCGCGCTGCGGGACGCCGGTACGGCCCTCGGCATCGCCCTGACCGGAGCGGTGAACCTGCTGGACCCCGAGACGGTGGTCCTGGGCGGCGCCCTGGCCGAGCTGTCGCCCTGGCTGCTGCCGTCGCTGGACACGGAGCTGACGGGCCGTACGGCCGGCCCGGCCTGCCCGGTGACGGTCTCCCCGCTGGGCCCGCAAGGCCCCCTGCTGGGTGCCGCGCACTCGGTCGTCCGAGCGGTACTGGACGATCCGGCGGTGGTGGCGGAACGATCCTGACGCGGCTCTGCGCGTGCCGGGGTCCACGGCTGCGGTGGGTCGGGGGACGGACTGGGTGCCACGTCAGGAATGGATCAGGTCTCAGCCGCGGGCGCTGCTCGCCCCGTGCGTCCTCATGCTGGACGAGCAGGGGCGCGTCCTGCTGCTGCGCTACGGTGCGAGGCGGCCCGACGCCGGGCGGTGGTGGCTGCCCGGCGGGATGCTGGACCACGGTGAGGATCCCTGGGCGGCGCGCGCAGGGAGATGCGCGAGAAGACCGGCATCGACATCGGGCAGGGGCCGGCGCTGGTCGGTGTCGACCACCGGGCGGACGTGCTCGGGACCGGGCCGGTTCTCGACTGCTTCTTCCTCGGTGGCACGCTGTCCGCCGACACCCCGGTGCGGCTGAGCGCGGAGCACGATCGGCACGGGATGTTCTCGCTCGACGAACTGCACGGGTTGCCGCTGGCCGCCAGGCGGTCCACGCTGACGGCGCTGCACGGGGCGGCGCGCGGCGGGGGTGTGGCGTATCTGCGGGAGGGTGTGGCGCCGTAGGGAGACCGGTGGTCAGCCTCCAGGACCGCCCGTGGGACGCCGGCCGTCGGGCCGCGGCACGGAATCCGCCTCCGCGAGCGACCGTGACGGACCGGGCGCCGTGCCTTCAACATCATCCGGGCGACTGGCTTCCAGCGCCGGCCGTGGTGTGCCGTCCGTACCCGCACACGCCAGGGGTCACCCGATCGAGTGAGCGAGTTGTCCACAAGCCGTGACTCGTCCACGGAACCGTGGCACACCCTTCTGCCCAACCCGCCCGAGTCGTACCGTGATTCACGCGGGGCGCAGCCGACGGATCGTCACCGACCGGTGGGCGCCTGCGGATTGAGGAGCGCACAGGCGGCGGTGGCAGCGGACCGACACGTATCGGGGGACACATGGACGGGGAGACGAAGGGGACGCTGCGGCGCGACGCCATCGGATTGCGCGAGGTCCTGTTCCAGAGCATCACGGCGATGGCGCCTGCCGCCGCGGTGGCGGCGTCGATTCCGTCGGGCGCGGCTTTCGCGGGCGGGAGCCTCCCGCTGGCGGTGCTCGTGGCCCTGGTGGCCTGTCTGTTCACCGCCTCCTGCGTGGCCGAGCTGGCGCGGGAGCTGCCCGCGGCGGGCTCGGTGGCGACGTACGCGGCAAGGGGCCTGCACCCGGCCGTCGGCTTCCTGGTCGGGTGGGCGTACGTCTTCGTGGAGATGCTGGTGCCGCCCCTGCTGCTCCTCCAGCTGGGTTTCACGGCGGCGGGCACGCTGCACGCGGAGTGGTCGGCGTACCCGGCGGACCTGTGGTGGCCGTGGGCGCTGGCGGGCGCCGGGGTGATCGCCGTCTCCGGCTACCTCGGCGTCCGCGCCTCCGCCCGCTTCGGCACCGTCCTCGGCGTCTTCGAGATCCTCGTCCTCCTCGTGTTCGCCGTGCTGCTCATCGGCAAGGCGGGCAGCGCCAACACCCTGTCGGTGTTCGGTACGTCCCACACCGCCGACGGATACGCGGGAGCCGCCGGGGTGTTCGCCGGGTCCGTGTACACGGTGCTGGCCTTCGCCGGGTTCGAGGCGGCTGCTCCACTCGCCGAGGAGACCCGCGATCCGCGGCGGACCATGCACCGCGCGGTCCTCGGAGCGGCCGTGGGCATCGGCCTGTTCTACGTCCTCACGACGTATGCGATGACCGTCTACTTCGGCCCCGACCGCTTCGCGGAGTTCGGTGCCTCGGGCGAGGCGTCCTGGGAGGGCGTCGCCCGGGCCTCCTTCGGTCTCTTCTGGGTGCTGGTGTTCCTCGCGGTGGTCAACTCCACGATCGCGAACGCCAACGCGAGCGCGAACGTCTCGACCCGCACGGCCTTCGCCCTCGCCCGCGTCCGCGTCCTGCCCGGCCTGCTCGCCACGCTCCATCCCCGGCACCGCTCCCCCGTGGCCGGCATCGCCCTGCAGACCGTCGTGGCGGTCGCAGCGGTGCTGGGGCTCGGCTTCGCCTACGCCCCGGTGACCGCGTTCCTCCTGCTCGCCACGGTGATCGTCACGGTCGTCGTCGGCGTCTACATCGTCGTGAACCTCTCCTGCGCCGGTCACTTCCTGCGCTCCGGCCGGGCCGCCTTCAAACCGGTACGGCACCTGCTGTTCCCGGTGCTGGGCATCGCCGCGTTCGTCCCCGCCCTGCTGACGGCCGCCGGCCTCCCGGTGTTCGACTTCGTGACGGAGCTGACGGCACCGGTGTCCTACGCCGGTCCGGTCGTCGGCGCGTGGATGGCCCTGGGCGTGGTCGTGCTGCTCGTGCTCGTACGACGGCACCCCGAGCGCATAGCCGAGACCGCGCGCGTGCACCTCGACGCGTACGACCCCGGCGCCGGCCGCACGGACGGATCCGTGCCGAGCTGATCACCCCGCACGTGGCGCCCCAGCCACGCCGGACCGCGTCCCCGCCCCGGGGATCGCCCTCAGAAGGGAGTCACGCCACGATGACCGACCCCCGGATCCTCACCGTGCGCCCTGAACCGGACGAGTACGCCTGGACGTTCGGCGGAGCGGCGCCCGTGGCGCGGATCGCGCCCGGCACGGTCCTCGACCTCCACACGGAGGACTGCTTCGCGGGCCGGGTCCGCTCCGAGAAGGACCTGGTGTCCGAGGTCTGCCAGTTCCCCTATCTCAATCCGCAGACCGGGCCCTTCCACATCGAGGGCGCCGAGCCCGGTGACACCGTGGCCGTGCACTTCGTGTCGATCGAACCGGCCCGCGACTGGGCGGCGTCCACGACGGTCCCCCTCTTCGGCGCGCTGACCTCCACGCACACGACGGCCACCCTTCAGCCACCGCTGCCGGAGCGGGTGTGGATCTGGCAGCTGGACCGGGCCCGGAGGACGGCCCTGTTCCGGGCGCGGGACAGCGACCTCCAGGTGGAGCTGCCCTTGGACCCGATGCACGGCACGGTGGGCGTGGCTCCCGCCAACCTGGAGGTGCGCTCGGCCCTGGTGCCGGACGCCCACGGCGGCAACATGGACACCCCCGAGATGCGGGCCGGCGTCACCTGCTTCCTGGGCGTCAACGTCGAGGGCGCCCTGCTCAGCCTCGGCGACGGGCATGCCCGGCAGGGCGAGGGCGAGACCTGTGGCGTGGCGGTGGAGTGCGCGATGAACACGGTGGTGGTCGTCGACCTCCTGAAGGACGTCGCCACGCCGTGGCCCCGGCTGGAGTCGGACACGCACCTCATCTCGACCGGCTCGGCCCGGCCGCTGGAGGACGCGTTCCGGATATCCCAGCTCGACCTGGTGCAGTGGCTGGTGCGCGACTACGGGTTCAGTGAGCTGGACGCGTACCAATTCGCAACCCAGGCTGTCGAATCACCGTTGGCCAACGTGTGCGACAGGAACTACACGTGCGTGGCCAAGCTCCGCAAGGAGTGGCTGCCCGCGCGGGAGACGTACCGCGGCGTCCACGCCCGGCTGCGGGAGACCGCGCGGGCCCTGCGCCGCTGACGTCCCTGTCGTACCCCCGACTTCCGAGAGCCTGCCCGGCATTCCCCGAGCATCCCGAAAGGCATCCCGCCATGGACATGGACCGAGCCAGACCCCGGCTCAGCCGGCGCCGGCTGCTCAAGGGCGCGGCACTCGCCGCCGTCCCCTACGCGCTGCTTCCGGAACCGCGGGCCGGTGCGCGGAGCGCGGCAGTCGACTATCCGCCCGCCGAGTGGCAGGCGGCCAGCAGTTCCAACTACACGGCGTCCGACCGCCCCGGCGACTTCACCGTCGACCGAGTGATCATCCATGTCACGCAGGAGACGTACGCCGACACGTTGGCGATCTTCAGCAACCCGCAGAAGAGGGTCTCCGCGCACTATGTGGTCCGCTCTGCGGACGGGCACGTCGCCCAGTGCGTGCACGAGGCCGACATCGCCTGGCACGCGGGCAACTGGAGCTACAACACCCGCAGCATCGGCATCGAGCACGAGGGCTGGATCGACCGGCCCGCCTACTTCACCGACGCCCTCTACGAGGAGTCGGCGAAGCTCACGGCGGCGGTCTGCGCCAAGTACGGCATCCCCCGGGACAGGGAGCACATCATCGGCCACTACCAGGTGCCCGGCACCGACCACACCGACCCGGGGGCGAACTGGGACTGGGTGCGGTACATCCGAATGGTCAACTTCGCCTAGCCGGAGGCGGAGCCGCCGTCGCACCGGTTGTCCGCGTGCACACCCGGGGCGACGATGGTCCCAGCCGCCGTGTGGCAGCCGCTGTGCCACCGCCGAGCCCGCCGCAGCACCGTCCGGAGCCGCCGTACCCCGTATCACCGTCCCTACCGCACCGCATCACCACCGTTCCACTGTCCGGGGAGGCCGAGTTGACCGATCCGTGGGTTGCCCTGCAGCCGGGGGCCGACCCCGCCGAGCGCGTCCGGTTGCTGCGCCGGGCGCACGAGACGTTCACCACGGTGGGGACGGTGCCGCGCCCGGTGCGCTCGGTGGTGGCGGAGTCGTGGCGGCGCAGCGCGCGGGCCGGTGTGGGGCCGGACGGCGCCGCCAGTGTGGAACTGACCGACGGCGATCTCGGCGCCCACCGCGCGGAGCATCCGCTGTCCCGGGTGATGCCCCTGTTCCGGGAGTTGATGGGCACCTTCGCGGCCGATGGCGAGCATCTGCTGGCGGTGTGCGACGCGCACGGCAGGCTGCTGTGGGTGGAGGGGCATGCCGCGACCCGGCGCCGCGCGGACCGGATGAACTTCGTGCCCGGTGCCCGGTGGTCGGAGAGCGCGGTCGGCACGAACGCGCCGGGCACCGCGGTCGCCGTGGACCGGCCCGTTCAGGTGTTCGCCGCCGAGCACTTCATACGGCAGGTGCAGCCGTGGACCTGCGCCGCCGCTCCGGTGCACGATCCACGCACCGGGCGGGTCCTGGGGGCCGTGGACATCACCGGCGGGGACGGGCTCGCCCATCCGCACAGCCTCGGCTTCGTGCAGGCGGTGGCGCGGGCCGCCGAGGCACAGCTCGCCCTGCTCGCCCCGCCGCGCGCCGCCGAGGAGGGGCCGCTGCTGAGCACGCTCGGCCGGGACGAGGCCGAACTCGCCCTGGACGGGCGGCGGATCAGGCTCAGTCGTCGACACAGCGAGATCCTCGTGCTGCTGTCCCGGCACCCCGAGGGCCTGAGCGGTGATGAGCTGCTGTGCGCGCTGTACGCGGACGAGTCGGTGACGCCGGTGACGCTGCGGGCCGAGCTGGCGCGCCTGCGCAGACTGCTGGGTCCGGGGCTGCTCGCCTCGCGGCCGTACCGGTTGACGGCCGCGGTCGAGTCGGACGCCACCGTGGTCGAGCGGCGGCTGGAGACGGGTGCGCTGACCGCGGCGGCGGAGGCGTACACCGGCCCGCTGCTGCCCGGTTCCCAGGCCCCGGCGATCATTCGGCTGCGGGAGCGGCTCGCCGGGGGGCTGCGCACGGCGCTGATCGCGCACGGTGACCCTGATCTGCTGGCGGACTGGGCGCACACGCCGTGGGGTGAGGACGACCTGGAGGTGTGGCGGGCGCTCGCCGCTGTACGCCCGACGGCACCGGTCCGTGCCCGGCTCGCGGCGCTGGAGGCCGAACTGGCGGCGCCGGCCGTCCGGGCGGGTGCCCGGACCCGCGGCGCAACGTACTTGCAACGTCCGCGTGTCTAGCCTCCCGCCGAGAGCTGCCCAACGGCGGGCAGCACTGCACCGGGAGGCAACCAGGATGACTCGTTACGCGGCGCCGGGCACCGAAGGCGCGATCGTCTCCTACCAGGCGCGCTACGACCACTACATCGGGGGCGCCTATGTGCCGCCGACGCGCGGGCAGTACTTCGAGAACCCGTCACCGGTCAACGGTCAGCCGTTCACGGAGATCGCGCGCGGTACCGCGGAGGACGTCGAGCGGGCGCTGGACGCGGCGCACGAGGCGGCGCCCGGGTGGGGTCGTACGTCGGTCGCGGAGCGCTCCGACATCCTGTTGAAGATCGCCGACCGTATGGAGGCCCATCTGGAGCCGCTGGCGGTGGCCGAGAGCTGGGAGAACGGCAAGCCGGTCCGGGAGACGCTGGCCGCCGACATCCCCCTCGCGATCGACCACTTCCGCTACTTCGCCGGGGCGATCCGGGCCCAGGAGGGTTCGCTGGGCGAGCTGGACGACGACACGGTGGCGTACCACTTCCACGAGCCGCTCGGTGTCGTCGCGCAGATCATCCCGTGGAACTTCCCGATCCTGATGGCGGCCTGGAAGCTCGCGCCGGCGCTCGCCGCGGGCAACACGGTCGTCCTCAAGCCGGCCGAGCAGACGCCGGCCTCCATCCACTACTGGCTGAGCCTGATCGCGGACCTGCTGCCGCCGGGTGTGCTGAACATCGTCAACGGCTTCGGTGTGGAGGCGGGCAAGCCGCTGGCGTCGAGCCCGCGGGTGGCGAAGGTGGCGTTCACCGGGGAGACCACGACCGGGCGGCTGATCATGCAGTACGCCTCGGAGAACATCAAGCCGGTCACCCTGGAACTCGGCGGGAAGTCGCCGAACATCTTCTTCGACGACGTGTGGGCGCACGACGACGACTTCCGCGACAAGGCGCTCGAAGGCTTCACGATGTTCGCGCTCAACCAGGGCGAGGTCTGCACGTGCCCGTCCCGGGCGCTGGTCCAGCGCGGTCACTACGCCGAGTTCCTGGAGGCAGCCGTCGAACGCACCCGGCGCATCAAGCCGGGCCACCCGCTGGACACCGACACCATGATCGGCGCGCAGGCCTCCAACGACCAGCTGGAGAAGATCCTCTCCTACCTGGACATCGGCCGCCAGGAGGGCGCCAAGGTCCTCACGGGAGGTGAACGCGTCGAGTACGAGGGTGAGTTGAAGGGCGGGTACTACGTCCAGCCGACCATCTTCGAGGGCGACAACCGCATGCGGATCTTCCAGGAGGAGATCTTCGGTCCGGTCGTCTCGGTGGCCTCCTTCGACGACTTCGACGACGCGATCAAAATCGCCAACGACACGCTGTACGGCCTGGGCGCCGGCGTGTGGACCCGGGACATCAACACCGCCTACCGCGCGGGCCGCGCGATCCAGGCCGGCCGTGTGTGGACCAACTGCTACCACGCCTATCCCGCGCACGCGGCGTTCGGCGGCTACAAGCAGTCGGGGATCGGCCGTGAGACGCACAAGATGATGCTGGAGCACTACCAGCAGACGAAGAACCTCCTGGTGTCGTACTCACCGAAGAAGCTCGGCTTCTTCTAGGCGCAAGGACAGGGCGCCTGACCGGGGAAGATGCCCGTCAGGCGCCCATGTCGGACGCCCTGGGCCGCGAGCCGTGCGCCTCGCCCGGAGACCTGGCGCAGAAGGCCGTACGGCCCTCACGACACAAGACGGCAGCCCCTCGCGCAGAACGTCGGCATCCACCACAGCGTCGTTGTGCCGGGGCGGGCGGCAACCCTCCCGGCCGCGCCGTCGGCAACACGTCCGTATCGAGGAGGTCGGACGGGACGCCGACCGGCTCAGCCCGTGACCTTCTCCCACACGGACACGTGCTGCCGGCTCTCGCTGGTGAACGGCTCCCGCGTCCACCCGTCCCACCGCCCCCGCAGCCGCATCCCGGCCAGCCGGGCCATGAGGTCCAGTTCGGCGGGCCAGACGTAGCGGAACGGAATGGCCAGGTGTCTGCCGCGGCCGTCCCGGACGGAGACGTGATGCGAGCTGACGGACTGGCTGGCCACGTCGTACAGGTCGAACCCCAGCCGCCCCTCGCCCACCCGGAACGGCACGGCGTTCTGCCCGGGCGGCAGCCGGCGCAGGTCGGGCACACCGACCTCGACGACGAAACAGCCGCCGGGCTCCAGATGGCCGGCGGCGTTGCGGAAGCAGTCCACCTGGGCGTCCTGCGAGGTCAGATTCATGATCGTGTTGTAGACGAGGTAGGCGACCGAAAAGGTTCCCTCGACCTCGGCGGTCGCGAAGTCCCCGATCGTGACACCGATCCCGTCCCCGCCGGGCTTGGCCCGCAGCCGCTCGACCATCGCCCGGGACATGTCGACGCCGTGCACCTCGACACCACGCGCCGCGAGCGGAAGGGCGATCCGCCCGGTCCCGACCCCGAACTCCAGCGCCCGCCCACCGTCCCCGGCCAGCTCCGCCAGCAGATCCACGGCAGGCTCCACGACCCGCGGATCGAACATCTCCGCCGACGACTCGTCGTACGTCTCGGCGACGGACTCCCCGAAGTAACCGTCTTCATCGAGCATGCGTCGACGGTACGGCGGTCGCCCGGCCGAAGCCCGGCATTTTCCGGGGCGGCCGGCACCGGAACCGCCACATCCGCCTGCTCTCCCGCACCGACCCGCTGGGTCGTACCACCCGCCGGACGCGGGGCGACGCGGGCGACCGGGTCTCGGTCACGGCTCCCGACGGCACGGGCGGCCACGTCACCTGCAACGCGTTGCACCTGCCGGTCCGCATCGCCGATCCGTGGGGGGCCGACCACCACGCTCGTCCGGGACGCCGGGGGCCGGTTGCGGGAAGGCACCGCAGCCAACGGCGCGGCCGGATCGTGGTCGGGAACGTAGGCGGCGGCAGTACAGGCCTCAGGCCTCACTATCGTGAACGTGCCCACACGCACATGACGCCCCAGAGGAGACACGCGCCTCATGCATTCCGCTGTGACCAGGCTCGTGGAGATCGTTCCGCCGGGCAGTCCCCGGCGGACCCGTGACTGGAACGCTGTCGAACGTGCGCTCGGCACGCCGTTGCCGGAGGACTACAAGGAACTGGTCGAGGTCTACGGGGGCGGCGTCTTCGACGAGACGGTATGGCTGTTCGACCCGGAGTGCCCCGATGAGCACTCCAACCTCGTGGCCCAGTTCGCGGAGCGGGAGAGGGTGCTCGGTCTGCTGTGGCAGAGCGAGCCGAAGCCGGCGGAACTCGACAGGCCGGGTACGCGGGTCCTGCCCTGGGCCTGCATCGAGGGCAGCGGGGCGATGCTCTACTGGCTCGCCGGACCGGGGCAGAGCCCGGACGAGTGGACCGTGATGTTCAACGAGGGGCGCGGTCCCGAGTGGGAGCACCACGCCACTCGGTGCGCCTCCTTCCTCCTGGCCGTCCTGACGGGAGAGTCCGACAGCTCGTACTTCTCCGACCTGCCCGCCGACAGCCATCAGTTCGACTCCAACGGCGAGATCCTCGGCGAGGAGGACTGAGCGACCCCGGCGGGCAGGTCCCGGCGGCCGGTACCGCGACGCCCGGCCTGCGGTTGAGGCGGTGAGGACCCGATCGCGCAGCTGGGGGGAACCTGAGCGGCCGGCTGCTCGACCGTTCCTCACGGCACGTCGAACTGACGAACCCCGGCGCGGAGTTTCCTCATTCACGTCGAGCGCGTCCTCGCCACCACTGTGAGATCCGCTGTGACCAGTGCCGCGTCCATGCCCGCGACGCACGGACGCGTCTCCCCAGGCATTTCACCGGCCACCGGGACACCATTGACGTCATGGATGTGAACCGGACGATCGAGACCACTCTGCGAGGACCGCGATGAGCACAGGGCTGTCCCGGCGGGAATGCGCGGTCACCGTGCTGGGCGGCCCGACGGCCGTCATCGACATCGGTGGCCTGCGGATCGTCAGTGATCCGACCTTCGACGAGGCGGGCCCCCAGGGGTACCTCACCAAGACCGCCGGACCTGCCGCCGACGAGGACGCGGTGGGACCGGTCGCCCTCGTCCTGGTCAGCCATGAGGCCCACCCCGACAACCTCGACGGGCGGGGTCGCGCGTTCGCGAAGGCCGCCCCGCTGGTACTCACGGGGCCGCTCGCGGCGGAGCGGCTCGGCTCACCCGCCGTCGGCCTCTCCCCCTGGACCGCACACACCGTGCCCCGACCGGACGGCGGCGGTGATCTGACCGTGCTGGCCGTTCCCGCCGTCCACGGTCCCGAGGACGGCGAACGCGACGCGGACGGCAACGTCAACTGCGAGGTCATCGGGTTCGTGCTGTCCGGGCAGGGGCTTCCCACCGTGTACGTCAGCGGCGACAACGCCTCGATCCGCACGGTCGCGGAGATCTCCCGCCGGGTGCCCGGCATCGACGCGGCCGTCCTGCACGCGGGAGCGGCACGCGTGCCGGCGAAGTTCGACGGGCGGCCCCTGTCCCTGGACAGCCGCCGGGCCGCCGCCGCTGCCGCCGTCCTGGGCGCGGAGATCGTCGTACCGGCCCACTACGACGGCTGGGCCCACTTCTCCGAGGGGCTGCCCGAGATCGAACTGGCCTTCCACGAGGCCGGCCTGTCCTCCCTGCTGCGGGTCGCACCCCACGGCACGTGGGTGCCGCTGACCCGCTGACCCCCTCATGACGGCACCCCCACCGGACTGGTCCTTCGGCTTCGGCCGCGCGCACTGCGTCGAGGGCGATCTGGCCGTGCTCGGCCGCCGGCGCCGTCGCGGGACTGGCCCCTTGCCGCTCAGTGCAGGTCTGCGGGGGCCGCCGCGGGCAGTTCCACCGTGATGCGGAGACCGCCGGCGGCGCGCGGGGTGAGGGTGAGTGTTCCGTCGTGTGCGTGCGTGATGGTCCTGACGATCGCCAGGCCGAGGCCGACGCCCGCGTGGTCGGTACGGATGCGTTCGGTGCCCCGCCGGAACGGTTCGGTGAGCGTCGAGACCAGTTGCGGGGCCAGCTTCTCGCCCGTGTTCTCGACGGTGAGGACCACGGTCCGGGGGCGGACGCCGGTGCTGACCCACACGGCGCCCTGTTCCGGCAGATTGTGGACGACCGCGTTGTGCACCAGGTTCGTGGTCAGCTGGAGCAGGAGCGCCTGCGACCCGCTCGTGGGGGCGATGTCGCCACCGGTCTCGACGGTCACACCATGCTTTTCGGCGAGGGGCAGGAGTGTTTCCGTCGCTTCCTCCGCCACCAGGGACAGATCGACGGGTTCCCGGGTGAAGGACCGCTGCTCCGCGCGGCTGAGCAGGAGCAGTGCCTCGGTGAGGTCGATCGCCCGGGTGTTGACGGCGTGCAGGCGGTCGACGAGCTCGCCGGTGTCGCGGCCCGGATCGGTGCGGGCCACGTCGAGGAGCGCCTTCGAGATGGCCAGCGGGGTGCGCAACTCGTGCGAGGCGTTGGCCACGAATCTCTGCTGTTCGGCGACGTGTGTTTCGATCCGGGCGAGCATCGTGTCGAAGGCGTCGGCGAGTTCGCGGAACTCGTCCTTGCGGCCCGGCAGCCGGACGCGGTGGGAGAGTGATCCGTCCGTGGCCCTGCGTGTGGCGTCGGTGATCCGGTCCAGGGGGGCGAGCATGCGGCCGGCGAGGATCCATCCTCCCAGGAGACCGAAGACCAGCAGGAACACCAGTACCGCGGCCGCCGACGGGGCGAAAGCGCGCAGGAGGCCGGACCGGACGGGAAAGACACCATGAGGGGGGTCGTCGCTGCTGATGAGGAGCGCGCGCTCGGGGACGTAACGCAGCAGGAACAGCCACACGGCGGCGAGCAGCAGGGCGCCCGCGACCATGAGGAATCCGGCGTAGCTGAGGGCGAGTCTGAGACGAACGCTCACCCCGGGCGCTCTATCCACGGCCCGGTCCCTCGGGTACGGCCTCCGGTCGCGTGTCGATGCGGTAACCGGCGCCTGGCGCGGTGGCGATGATCCATGGTTCGCCGAGACGCTTGCGCAGTGCCGAGACGGTGATGCGCACGGCGTTGGTGAACGGGTCCGCGTTCGCGTCCCACGCGCGTTCCAGGAGTTCCTCCGCGCCGACGACACCGCCTTCGGCCGCGACGAGGACTTCGAGCACCGCGAACTGCTTCCGGGTCAGCGCGACGTAGCGGCCGTCCCGGTGGACCTCGCGGCGGAACGGGTCCAGCCGCAGCCCCGCGATCTCCCGCACGGGCGGTCTGTTGTGGGCGCGCCTGCGGTCGAGCGCTCGGAGCCTCAGCACGAGTTCGCGGAGGTCGAAGGGTTTGGTGAGGTAGTCGTCGGCGCCGGCTCCGAACCCGGAGGCCTTGTCGTCGAGACGGTCGGCCGCGGTGAGCATGAGGATCGGCATGCCGCTGCCGGAGGCGACGATGTGTTCGGCGATCTCGTCACCGGAAGGCCCGGGGATGTCGCGGTCGAGTACGGCGATGTCGTAGCGGTTGATGCCCAGCATTTCCAGCGCGGTGTCGCCGTCACCCGCGAGGTCGGCTGCGATCGCCTCCAGGCGCAGGCCGTCGCGGATGGCTTCTGCCATATAGGGTTCGTCCTCGACGATCAGCACACGCATGCGGATGATGCTACGAGTCGGCACATATCGTCCGCGTATGCAAAAACGCATACCTGGCGGCAACACCGCGTTGCCTTGACTGGGGGCATGCGCCGAACGACACCATCAGCAGGAACAACGATCCACCGCATGCGCCGGCCCCATGCCGTCGGCATCGGGCTGCCCGTCCTCCGCCGGGAAGCGGCAGTGAGCGAGGACGGGCGATGACGCAGGTGGACGCGGCGCAGGCCGGGCAGGGCGGCGCGGGCCGCGAGGACACCGGCGCCGGGACGTCGGGCGCGCGCATCCGCCGGGTGGTGCGCGCCGTCTCCCGGCCGGGGCCATGGAGGCGCGGGCCGGTGCTCGCGGCGTCGGCGGTGCTCCTCGGCCTGGTCCTGCTGCTGCACGCGCGGATCACGGACCGCGGGGGCCTGGGCAGCCTGGTGGAGACCTTCCTCCCGTGGTTCGGCCTCTTCGTCCCCGTGCTGCTGACCGGCGCGCTGTGGCGTCGCTCCGCCTCCGCGGTGGTGGCGCTGCTGCTGCCGGTCGTGGTGTGGCTGAACCTCTTCGGCGGGCTGCTCGGCGACGGGTCCCACCCGGGGGGTGACCTGACCGTGGCCGAGCACAACGTCGGGGACACCAACCCCGACCCGGCCGGCACCGCCCGCGACATGGCCGCCTCCGGTGCGGACGTGCTGGCCCTGGTGGAACTGACCGAGCAGGCGCGGGGCACGTACGAGAGGGAACTGGCGGAGGCGTACCCGTACCACGCGGTGCGGGGCACGGTCGGGCTGTGGAGCAAGCTGCCGCTGTCGGACACCCGGCCGGTCGACGTCAAGATGGACTACGGGCCGCTGGGGGACACCAAGCCGGCCGACATCAAGATGACCTACAACCGGGCGCTGCGCACCACGGTGGCCACGGACCAGGGCCCGCTGGCGGTGTACGTGGCCCACCTGGGCTCCGTACGCGTGCTTCCCCGGAAGGGTTTCTGGACGGAGAGCCGGGACCGTGGCGCGAAGGCGCTCGCCGAAGCCGTCGCCGCCGAGCGGAACAAGCGGGTGGTACTGCTCGGCGACCTGAACGGCACCGTGGACGACCGCGCGCTCGCCGGCATCACCTCGCGGCTGCGGTCGGCCCAGTCCGAGGCCGGGGACGGCTTCGGCTTCACCTGGCCGGCGAGGTTCCCGGTGGCGCGGATCGACCAGATCCTGGTCCGCGGCGTGCGGCCGGACAGTTCCTGGGTGCTGCCGGCCACCGGCAGCGACCACCTGCCGGTGGCCGCCAGGATCAGTTGGTGAGCACCGCCGAGGGGATCCGACTGCGCTCCGGTCCGGCTCAGGGAAGTGGCCGGTCTCTGCCCCTGCTCCGAACGGCGCGTCCGACTGATCTGCGCGACCGGCGCGCGCACGTGCGCCGGGCACGCGATGCTGGGGAGCGTTACGGAATTCCCGAGGAGGCCGGGAGGCGTGGCCGGTGATCGCCGTCAACCCGATGGACAGCGCCTCGGTGCTGGCCGCCTTCGGCGCGCTGGGCGTCCTGGTCGTGGTCTTCGCCGAGTCGGGTCTGCTGGTCGTCGGCTTCTTCCTGCCCGGTGACACGCTGCTGTTCCCGGCCGGTGTGCTGTGCGCGGGCACCGCCCAGCAGCCGCCGCGGCTGTCGCTGTGGCAGGTGCTGGTGTGCGCGGCGATCGGGGCGGTGGTGGGCGGCCAGGTGGGATACCTGATCGGACGGCACGGCGGCCGGGCGCTGCTCGCGCGCACGAGCAGCGGGCGGGTGAAGGGCGCGGCGGCGCGGGCGGAACGGCTCCTGGCGCGCTACGGCTACGGCAAGGCGCTGGTGATCGGCCGGTTCGTGCCGCTGCTGCGGACGGTCCTGCACCCGGTGGCCGGGGCCCTGGGCGTGCCGGCACGGACCTTCACCCTCTGGCAGACGGTGGGTGGTGTGCTGTGGTCGCAGACGCTGGTGCTCGCCGGGTACACCCTGGGCGCGTCCGTCCCGCACATCGACGACTATCTGCTGCCGCTGGTCGCCGTGGTCGTCGTCCTGTCGCTGCTCCCGCTGCTGCCGGAGGCCCGCCGCGCCCGCCGGGCCCGGCGCGACTCCAGGCGCTGAACGCGCCACGGCTCACCCGCCGGACGTCCGCACCGGCCCCGGCGCCGCCGTCCCGGGCAGCATGGGCCCGGCCCTGCCGACGGACCGGAGGCGTGCGGTGGCGTCACAGATCGCCCAGGAACCCCGGATCCGCCGGGCCCAGTCGCCGGGCGAAGTCGGCGGACACGCCCACGACTTCGCGGAGCGCCACGGCCCGTCTGCTGGTGGCGGCGAGGTCCTGGTGCGCCTCCTTCGACCACAGGAACGGGACGACACTGATGCCCTGGGACAGCTCCAGGGTCGCCGCCTCCTCCCGCCAGCCCGGCCAGCGCAGCCCCGCGTAGAACCTCTCCGGCCCACCGGCCAGCAGCCAGCCGATCCACGCCGAGTGGCCCATGTCCAGCGCCTCCCACTCCAGGGTGTCGGGCGCGAAATAGGTCATCTGCCCCGGAGCTCCGGGGCGGCCGCTGCCCGCCGGGTCGTGGCCGTTGAGGCAGAAGACACCGCCGAGCACGTCATGGCCGACGACGAGCCCGGCCGCCGGGTGCCAGTGGGGGTCCAGCTCCTCGGGAAACCCGTTGATCCGGCCGAGGCCCGGCAGCTCGCCGCCGGCGCTGCCCGCGCCGTACACCCGCAGCCAGCCGTCGTCCACGACCAGCCCGCCGCAGTGCAGGGTCAGCGCACCGAGAGCCGACCTGGCCGTCACCTGCAACTGGAGGAGACAGCGGCGGCCCTCGTCAAGGTCGGCGGGCAGCACACGCACGGGTACGGCACTGCCGGCGAACGCCTGCTCAAGCTCCGGCCAGGCCGGATCGGCCACCTGGATCAGGTCATCGATCTCTCGCATCCGGAGATGATCGCAGCAGCGTTGCCGTCCTAACGCCCCCTGCCGTCCTCACGACGCTTCCGGTTCGGCCGGTGAGGTCGGTGCACCGTGTCCAGTTCGCCCACCGCCGCGCGCACATGGGCCGGATCGCCCGACCGGCCGCCGCCGGCGCAGCTCCAGACCGGACGGCCGGACTCCTCCCCCACGTGCATCCCGAGGCCGTGGAGCGTGCAGACCGGCCACGCCTGCCACAGGCACCCCGTGATGGTGTCCTGGGCGGCCTCGGCGATGGTCCACAGCGCCCAGTCGGCGGAGCCGGTCGGCTCCAGGGAGTTGCCGTGCGCGTTGCCGTCGGCCAGTGCGAGGTAGACCTGTTCGTCCTCGTGCGCGTCCGCCGGGTACGCGATGAGGCACAGCGGGCGCTGCCCGGGCAGGGTGGCCGCGAGGTCCCGGTTGACCGTCGCCAGTGCCTCGTCCCACAGCGGGTGTTCACCGGCGGGGACGAAGCGCGGTTCGGGCGGGCTCGGGAAGGCAGGGCGCATGCGTCCATGGTCCCAGCTCGCTCCCCAAGCGGATGCGGCGGGACGAGTTGGCGTTCTGGACGGGTTCGTGACCATCCGTGAGACTGGAGCCGACGATCCGACGCCCCCGCTGTCCAGGACGGTGACATGGAAGAGGAGATCGCGCGCGTCGCGCTGACCCCGCAGGCCGCGGAGCTCGTGCGCCGCCTGCGCGCCGAGCACGGCCCGCTGATGTTCCACCAGTCCGGTGGCTGCTGTGACGGCAGCGCCCCGATGTGCTATCCGGACGGCGAGTTCCGTACCGGCGGCTCGGACGTGCTGCTGGCCGAGCTGTCGGTGGAGGGCGTGCCGGAGCCCGTCACGTTCTGGATGTCGCGCAGCCAGTACGAGGCCTGGAGCCACACCCGGCTGATCGTGGACGTCGTGCCGGGGCGAGGCAGCGGCTTCTCCCTGGAAGCACCCGAGGGGGTGCGTTTTCTCACCCGTTCTCGCGTCGTCGACGCCTAGTCGGCCCACCGGCCGCCCGAGTCTGGTGCACTGCCCCTGCGATGAGGGCAGTTGACGAGACATCAGGGGGCACGGTGACGAGACCTCGCAGGCGTTCGGCGGCGGGCAGAGCGGTTCTCACGGTTGTCACGGCGTTCGGTGTGCTGGCCGGTGCGGCCCTGGCAGGGGCGGCACCGGCCGGTGCCGCGCCGGCCGGCAGACGGCTCGCGCCGGGCGTCACCTACCGGCAGTTCGACATCGACGCGGCGGCGGGAAAGGCCCGCGCGCATCTGCTCACGGTGGACCTGGCCAACCCGCACGTCCACGTCGACCTGCTGTACCCGGGCGCGGTGGCGGCCCGCGCGACCGTCTCCCGGCTGGCGGACTCGACCGGCGCGGTCGCCGGGGTGAACGGCGACTTCTTCAACATCACCGAGACGCAGCACCCGGGCGTGCAGGCCACGGGCGCGGCCGTCGGACCGGCCGTGGCGGACGGGCAGGTGCTCAAGGCGGCGGTGCCCGAGGGCCAGCGGTTCGGACCCGCGCTGCCCGGGGGCACGACCACCCGGGACGTGTTCGGCGTGGGCACCGACCGGCGGGCCCGCCTGGACCGCCTCTCCCTGTCCGGCTCGGTCGGTACGCCGCAGGGGCGGTTGCCGCTGAAGGGCCTTAACCAGTACGCGCTGCCGGTGGATTCGGTCGGCGCCTTCACCGCGCGCTGGGGCAGCGCCTCCCGGGTGCGGGCCGTGTGCGGCACGGACACCCGACGCGCGGCGCCGTGCAGCGACGACACGTACGAGGTGAAGGTGCGCGGGGGCCGGGTGGTCTCCGCCACCGACGCCCCGGGCAGCGGCTCGATCCCGGCGGGCACCACGGTCCTGCTGGGGCGCGAGGAGGGCGCGCGGTGGCTGCGCAAGCTGTCGGTCGGTGATCCGGTGGACGTGACGCACACGTTGGTGGCGTCCTCGTCCGGGGTGCCGTACGCGTTCGCGATCGGCGGCTTCCCGGTCCTGCGCGACGGCAGCCCGCTGTCCGGCCTGGACGACAGCACGTCGGCGGTGCGGACGGTCGTCGGGTACAAGGGCGGCGGGCAGCAGATGCTGCTGCTGGCGCTGGACGGCTCGGCGAACTACCGCAGCGGGCTGACCGTCGCAGAGGAGGCGGAGACCATGCGCTCGCTGGGGGCCACCGCCGCCTTCAACCTCGACGGCGGAGGCTCGACGGAGCTGGTCGCCCGCGACGCGGACGACGCCGCCGTGACGGTGCGCAACCATCCCAGCGGCGGCGCGGAACGCCCGGTGCCCAACGGCATCGGCGTCTTCTCCACCGGCTGAGGCCGGCACTCCACCGACCGGCGCCGGGAGACTCAGGGCCGCAGGCCGCTCACCAGGTCGGCGGTCGCGGTGAGCCCGCTCTGGATGGTGGGTGCCATGCTCGTGCAGGCCAGGTAGAAGCCGAGCAACAGGCAGACCAGGGCGTGCGAGATCTTCAGCGAGCAGTTGCGAATGAAGATCACGGCCAGGACCAGAAGCAGCAGCACCACAGAGATGGAGATGACCATCGGGAACCCTCCTCCGCCACGCCCCGTGTGCGGCGTTCGGCCGCAAGTGTGGCGTAACGGAGGGTTCGTCCGGGCTGCTGACGTGTCCTCCGATCGTGTGGTCTTACGCGGAGGGGTGGGCGTCGAGGAAGGACTCCAGGCCGGCGAGGTCGTCGGTGTTGAGGTAGTCGACCCCGGCGGCGAGCAGTTCCGTCCACAGCGCGTCCCGGGCGGGGCCCGCGGTGTCGGGGGTGGCCCAGAACCGGACCTGCTGCCCGCGCGCGTGGGCGGCGCCGGTGATGCTCCGCAGCTTCTGCCGCTCGGCGTCCGGGAACGCCCCGACGCCCGTCCAGGTGAAGTTCTGCGTCCAGTTGTCGCTGATCAGCGAGATGAGGGAGGCCGGGGCGGGGCCGCCGAGGTCGGTGAGGCGGCCGTCGTAGAAGGCGCGGCGCTCGGTCTGCGCCTCCATCGGGACACGGGCCGCCCGGTCGCCGGAGATGACCGCGGTGACCGGCCCGGCGTGGACGCGACCGTGCGCGTAGCGGGTGAACAGGTGCGGGTGGCGACGCAGGTGGCGGTCGAGTTCGAGGTACGTGGCGGAGCCCTCGGTCTTGATGTCGATGAGGAGCTGCAGCGGCCGGCGCGAACCCCGGTGGACGTGGCCGTGGTTGGCCTTGACCCGGGCGGCGAGCGGTTCCAGGTAGAGGGATTCGAGGGTGCGGGACGGGTCGAGGTCGGACGCCTCGTGGCCGACGAGGAGCTGGTCGCCGACGAGGAAGATGTCGGCTTCGACGCTGCCGAACCGGTGGTCGAGGGCGTCGAACAGGGGGCGCGGGTGCTCGTAGTCGTTGTGGGCGTGGGCGTGCCACAACGGGCGCGGGTGACGCGTCCGTTCACCGGCCAGCGCGTGGCCGGCGGGCAGGGCGAGCGTGCCCGCGAGGGCGGCGCCGAGGGTGGTGAGGGCTCTGCGACGGGTGGTGAGGGCCATGCACTGCCTCCCTGGGGGTGATGGGGACCGGGGAGAGTATGCGTGCACTTGCCGCCGAAGGGACCCGCTCGCACCGGGAGTTGGCGCTGTGTTCACTTCGCCCGTGCGTGCGCACGAAGAAGCCCGCCCCGGGTGGGGCGGGCTTCACCGTGGGTGTGTCAGGGTGTCTGGAGGGGTGCCCGGAGGTCGACCAGCCCTGCCAGCGCCTCGCGGTGGGCGCCAGCCGTGCCGTACGCGATGGAGTCCGCCTTGGCCCGCTTCAGATACAGGTGGACCGGGTGCTCCCAGGTCATCCCGATCCCGCCGTGGAGCTGCAGCGCCTCCTCGGTGACACGGACGGCGACGGGCGCTGCGTACGCCTGCGCGACGGCGACCGAGACCTCCACGTCCTCCCCGGTGGCGAGCGCGTCGGCGGCGGCGCGGGCGGCGGCCCGCAGGTGCACGACCTCCAGCCACAGCTGGGCGAGCCGGTGCTTGAGCGCCTGGAACCCGCCGACCGGCCGGTTGAACTGCTTGCGCTCCTTGAGGTACCGGACGGTTTCCGTCAACGCCCAGTCGGCCGTGCCCAGTTGTTCGGAGGCGAGCAGTCCGGCGGCGGCGCGCAGGGCACGGCGTACGGCGGGTTCGGCGGCGCCGACCCGGCGGCCGGGTGCGCCCTCCAGCCGTATGGCCGCGAGGGGGCGGGTCAGGTCCAGGGAGACCTGCGGGGTGACCGTCACGGTGTCGGCGGCGACGGCGTACAGGCCGCCGTCGTCGGCCGGGACGAGCAGGACGTCGGCGACGGCGGCGTCCGCGATCCCCGTCAGCTCGCCGTGCAGGGTGCCGTTCTCCACGCGTACGGCCGTGACGCCGGCACCCGGGGCCGTGTGCAGGCCGACCGCGAGGGCGCCGATGGTGCGTCCGGAGGCCAGCTGCCCCAGCAGCTCGGCGTCGTCGCAGGCCAGCAGGGCCTCGGTGGCCACCACCGCGCTGGTGAGGTACGGCACGGGAGCCACCGCCCGCCCCAGCTCCTCCAGCACGACGGCGACTTCGCGCGCGGAGGCGCCCTGGCCGCCCCGCTCCTCGGGGACCAGGAGACCGGCCAGGCCCATGCCGTCGGCGAGCAGCTTCCACAGGGCGCGGTCGTGCGGGGTGTCCGACTCGGCGCGGGTGATCACGTCGGCCGGCGCGCAGTGGTCCGTGAGCAGGTCGCGGACGGCGGCCCGCAGCGCCTCTTCCTCCTCGGAGTACAGCAGGTCGGTCATCGGGCGAGGTCCTTCCAGGCGACGTCCTTGTCGGTGCGCGGCTCGGCGGGCAGGCCCAGGACGCGCTCGGCGACGATGTTCAGCAGGACCTCGCTGGTCCCGCCCTCGATGCTGTTGCCTTTGGAGCGCAGATAGCGGTAGCCGGCGTCCCGGCCGGTGAAGTCGACCAGCTCGGGGCGGCGCATGGTCCAGTCGTCGTACAGCAGGCCCTCCTCGCCGCGGAGTTCGACCTCCAGGCCGCTGATCTCCTGGTTGAGGCGGGCGAAGGCGAGCTTCATGCCGGAGCCCTCGGGGCCGGGCTGGCCGGCGACGAGCTGCTGGCGCAGGCGTTCACCGGTGAACCGGGCGACCTCGGCCTCGACCCACAGCTTCAGCAGGCGCTGGTGCAGGTCGTGGGTGCGCAGTTCGGGGCGTTCCCGCCAGGTCTTCGCGACCGGGCCGATCATGCCGCCCTCGCGGGGCAGGGCCATGCCGCCGATGGAGACGCGCTCGTTCATCAGCGTGGTCTGGGCGACCCGCCAGCCGTCGCCGATCTCGCCGAGGCGGCGGTCGTCGGGGATCCGGACGTCGGTGAGGAAGACCTCGTTGAACTCGGCCTCGCCGGTGATCTGGCGCAGCGGCCGGACCTCGACGCCCGGGTCGGTCATGTCGCAGACGAAGTAGGTGATGCCCTGGTGCTTGGGCACGTCCGGGTCGGTGCGGGCGATGAGGATGGCCCAGCGGGCGACATGCGCGCTGGACGTCCACACCTTCTGCCCGTTGACCACCCAGCGGTCGCCCTCACGGACCGCCCGGGTGCCGAGCGCGGCCAGGTCGGAGCCGGCGCCGGGCTCGCTGAAGAGCTGGCACCAGACCTCCTCGCCGGTCCACAGAGGGCGCAGATAGCGGCGCTTCTGCTCCTCGGTGCCGTACTTCAGGATCGTCGGCGCGGCCATGCCGAGGCCGATGCCGATGCGCCGGGGGTCGTTGTCGGGCGCGCCGGCCGCCGCCAGCTCGGCGTCCACGACGCCCTGGAGGGTGCGCGGGGCGCCCAGTCCGCCGAGGCCCTCCGGGTAGTGCACCCAGGCGAGGCCGGCGTCGAAGCGGGCCCGGAGGAAGTCCAGGCGGTCGGTGCTCGCGGGCGGGTGCTGCGCGAGCAGCTCCCGGGTACGGCGGCGCAGTTCTTCGGCGTCGGTCATGCGACGGCTCCGTTCTCCAGCACGACGGCGATCCGGCCCGTGGTCACCCCGTCGGCGACCCGCTGCACGGCACCGGCCGCCTCGGCGAGCGGCACCCGCTCGCTGACCAGCGGCTTGATCGCGCCCCGGGCGGCCAGCTCGGTCAGTTCCTCGTGGCAGCGCTGGACCAGCCCGGGGTTCTTGGTGTTGTACAGGCCCCAGTGCAGGCCGACGATCGAGTAGTTCTTCACCAGGGCGTGGTTGAGGGCCGGGCTCGGGATGGTGCCGCTCGCGAAGCCGACGACGACGATCCGGCCCTCGAAGGCGACCAGCTTGGCGGACTGGGCGTAGGCCTCGCCGCCGACGGGGTCGTAGATCACGTCGGCGCCCCGGCCGCCGGTGGCCTCCTTCACGGCGGCGACGACGTCCTCGGAGCGCCGGTCGACCACCACGTCACAGCCCAGCTCCCGGGCGACGGCGGCCTTGTCCGCGCCGCCCACGACACCGATCACCGTGGCACCGGCCGCCTTGCCCAGCTGCACGGCGGCGCTGCCCACGCCCCCGGCGGCGGCGTGCACCAGCAGGGTCTCCCCGGCTTCCAGGCGGGCGCGGCGGTGCAGGCCGAACCAGCCGGTCTGGTAGCCGATGTGCAGGGCGGCCGCCTCGGCGTCGTCCAGCGACTCGGGCGCGGGCAGCAGGGCGCGGGCGTCGGCGAGGGCGTACTCGGCGAAGCCGCCGTGGGGCAGCGCGGGGTTGGCGATCACCCGGCGGCCGTCCTCGGTCTCGCCGCAGATCTCCACGCCGGGGGTGAAGGGCAGCGGGGGACGCACCTGGTACTGGCCGCGGCACAGCAGCGCGTCCGGGAAGTTGACGTTGGCGGCGCGCACCCGCAGCAGCACCTGGCCGTCGCCGGGCGTGGGCCGCTCGACGTCATGGAGGCGCATCACCTCGCTCGGCTCGCCGTTCTCGTGCACTTGCCATGCCTGCATGCGGGGCCTCCACGGGACTGCTTCGTCTGACCGGGTCCGACGGCATACTAAGCGGTCGCTTGCCGATCAGGGAACAGTCGCGTGGGTCACGTGCGGGCGGGCCGCGCCCGTACGTGCATCCGCTCCCCCTGCGGCCCGAACAGACTCAGGAACTCCACCGGCCCCTCCCCCGTCGACCCGAACCAGTGCGGCACCCGTGTGTCGAACTCGGCCGCCTCGCCCGCCGACAGCACGACGTCGTGTTCCCCGAGGACCAGGCGGAGCCGGCCCGAGAGGACGTAGAGCCACTCGTAGCCCTCGTGGGTCCGCGGGTCGGGCTCCTGGCTGCGCCGGGGTTCCAGGACCTTGAAGGCCTGGAGGCCGCCCGGCTGGCGGGTCAGCGGCCAGTGGGTACGCCCGCCCCGGACGATCGGCTTGGACCGCACCCGCGGGTCCCCCACCGGCGGCGCTCCGACCAGCTCGTCCAGCGGCACCTGGTGGGCCTGGGCGATCGGCAGCAGCAGTTCGAGGCTGGGCTTGCGCAGGCCCGACTCCAGCCGGGAGAGGGTGCTCACGGAGATGCCGGTGGCCTCGGACAGCGCGGCCAGGGTCACCTCCCGCTCCTTGCGGATGCGGCGCAGCCTGGGGCCCACGTCCGCCAGTACGTCCTCTGTGCTCATGGCCCCATTGCAGGATCGGCAAATCCGTTTGTCAATCCCGCAGTCACCGGGCGACCGTCGCCTCATGACCGAGAACAACGCGTACGAAGTCGTCGTCGTCGGCGGCGGGGCCGCCGGCCTGTCCGCCGCGCTGGTGCTGGGCCGGTCCCGGCGCCGCACGCTGGTCGTCGACGCGGGCGAGCCGCGCAACGCGCCGTCCGCGCACATGCAGGGGTATCTGTCCCGGGACGGCATGTCCCCGGCCGAGTTCCTGGCCGTCGGGCGCGAGGAGATCGCCCGGTACGGGGTGGAACTGGTCCGGGACCGGGTGGTGGACGTGTCCCGGGAGGGGGACTTCACCGCCGTCCTCGCGGGCGGCCGGACCGTGCGGGCGCGGCAACTGGTGATCGCGACCGGCCTGACGGACGAGCTGCCGGCGGTCCCCGGGCTCGCCGAGCGGTTCGGACGGGACGTGGTCCACTGCCCGTACTGCCACGGCTGGGAGGTGCGCGACCTGCCGACCGGCGTCCTCGCCACCTCACCGCTCAGCGTGCACCAGGCGCTCATGCTCACCCAGTGGTCGAAGGACGTGCGGCTCTTCCTGCACGAGGTGGACGAGGCCGAGCTGACGGATCAGGACCTGCGCCGGCTGGCCACCGCCGGGGTCACGGTCGTACCCGGCGAGGTGGCCGGACTCGTGATCGACGGCGACCGCCTCACCGGCGTCCGCCTGGCCGACGGCACGGTCCACGACCGCGAGGTCCTGTACGCCGCCCCACGCGCCGTCCCCCACAACGACCTGCTGATCAGGCTGGGCGCCGAACTGCGCGAGACCCCGTTCGGCAGCTACCCGGTGATCGACGAACGGGGCCTGACCACCGTGCCCGGCCTGTGGGCGGCAGGCAACGCGAGCGGCTTCGCGGAGCAGGTGATCAACGCGGCGAGCAGGGGTTACCGCGCGGGAGCGGCGATCAACGCGGAGCTCCTGATGGCCGACCTGGACGCAGGCGCCCTGTAGGGCCCGGGGCCGTGTCCGATGTGCGGCTGCCGCCTTGCGGGCGCGACCGGCCATGACGCGCCCGAAGACCACACCGCAGCCGCACGGACCGGAACCGCGCACCCCGCAGAGCGCTGAGGCACGATGACTACATGCTGCTGACCCGGTTGGCCCAGGTGTCCCGGGAGGTCGCCGCGACAGCGGCGCGGTCCCGGAAGATCGCGCTGCTCGCGGAGCTGTTCCGGGACGCGGAGGCGGACGACGTGCCGATCGTCATCCCGTATCTCGCGGGCCGGCTGCCGCAGGGCCGGCTCGGCGTCGGCTGGAAGGTGCTGGGCCGGCCGGTCCCGCCCGCCGCCGAGCCCTCCCTCACCGTGCGGGAGGTCGACGCCCGGCTCACCGAGCTGGGCAAGGTGTCCGGGCCCGGCTCCCAGGCCGAGCGGACGCGGATCATCGGGGAGCTGATGGGCGCGGCCACCGAGGAGGAGCAGCGCTTCCTGCGCGGCCTGCTCACCGGCGAGGTGCGGCAGGGCGCGCTGGACGCGGTCGCGGTGGAGGGGCTGGCCCGGGCGACCGGCGCGGACCCGGCGGACGTGCGGCGGGCCGTGATGCTGGCGGGGTCGTTGCAGACGGTGGCGCAGGCCCTGCTCGGCGAGGGGCCCGGATCGCTCGACCGGTTCCGGCTCACGGTCGGCCGGCCGGTGCTGCCGATGCTGGCGCACAGCGCGTCCTCGGTCGCGGAGGCGGTGGAGAAACTGGGCGCGTGCGCGGTGGAGGAGAAGCTGGACGGCATCCGGGTCCAGGTCCACCGGGACGGCGACACGGTCCGGATCCACACCCGCACCCTGGACGACATCACCGACCGGCTGCCCGAAGTCACGGCCGCCGCGCTGGGGTTGGCAGGCGAGCGGTTCATCCTGGACGGCGAGGTGATCTCCTTCGACGCGGCGGGCCGGCCCCGGTCCTTCCAGGAGACGGCGGGCCGGGTCGGCTCGCGCACGGACGTGGCGAGGGCGGCCGAGGAGACCCCGGTCTCCCCCGTCTTCTTCGACGCCCTCTCCGTCCACGGCCGTGACCTGCTCGACCTGCCCTTCGCCGAGCGGCACACGGAGCTGGCCCGGCTGGTGCCGGAGCCGATGCGGGTCCGGCGCACGGTGGCCTCGGGCCCCCGGGACACCCCGGAGGCGGAACGGTTCCTCGCCGAGACCCTGGCCCGCGGCCACGAGGGCGTGGTCGTCAAGGCGCTCGACGCGCCCTACAGCGCGGGCCGGCGCGGCGCCGCCTGGCTGAAGGTCAAGCCCGTGCACACCCTCGACCTGGTGGTGCTGGCCGCCGAGTGGGGCCACGGCCGGCGCACCGGCAAGCTGTCCAACCTCCACCTCGGCGCCCGCACCCCGGACGGCGGCTTCGCCATGCTCGGCAAGACCTTCAAGGGCATGACCGACGCGATGCTCGCCTGGCAGACCGAGCGGCTGAGGGAACTGGCCGTCGAGGACAACGGCTGGGTGGTCCGGGTCCGCCCGGAACTCGTCGTGGAGATCGCCTACGACGGCCTCCAGCGCTCCACCCGCTACCCGGCCGGTGTCACCCTCCGCTTCGCCCGCGTGGTCCGCTACCGCGAGGACAAGCGCCCCGAGGAGGCCGATACCGTGGAGGCCCTGTTGGCAGCCCACCCGGAGGTCTCGCCGTGACGGTGCGGACGACGAAGCGCAGCGCGGGACTGCTGTTGTTCCGGCACACCGACCAGGGGCTGGAGGTATTGCTCGGCCATATGGGCGGGCCGCTCTGGGCCAAGAAGGACGCCGGCGCCTGGACCGTGCCCAAGGGCGAGTACGACCCGGCGGAGCCGGCCTGGGAGGCGGCCCGGCGGGAGTTCCAGGAGGAGCTGGGGGTGGCGCCGCCCGACGGGGAGGCCGTACCGCTGGGCGAGGTCGTGCAGCGCAACGGCAAGATCGTCACGGCGTGGGCGGTGGCGGCGGACCTGGACCCGGAGACGATCACCCCGGGGACGTTCACGATGGAGTGGCCGCCGAGGTCGGGGCGGAGGCAGGAGTTCCCGGAGCTGGACCGGGTGGCGTGGTTCGGTGTGGACCGGGCCCGTGAGGTGATCGTCACGGCGCAGGCCGCGTTTCTCGACCGGCTGGCGGAGCACTCGGACTAGCAGGAACCCCCTGCCGCGACCGGGGGAAGAACGCCCGAGGGGCCTGTCGCGTTGCGACTTGCGGGGCCGCGCGCGAAGGTCGAGACAAGCCCGCTCCCAGGGAGGTCAGCCATGCCCATCGCGACGGTGAACCCGGCGAACGGCGAGACGCTCAAGACGTACGAGCCCATGGACGAGGACGAGCTGGAGCGCCGGCTCGAACTCGCCGAGGCCACCTTCCGCACGTACCGGACGACCTCCTTCGCCGACCGCGCCCGACTGCTGAACAAGGCCGCCGACCTGCTGGACGAGGACCAGCGGGAGATCGGCCGGATCATGACCACCGAGATGGGCAAGCCGGTCAAGCAGGCCCGCGCGGAGGCCGCGAAGTGCGCCAGGGCGATGCGCTGGTACGCGGAACGCGCCGAGGGGCTGCTGGCCGACGAGGAACCGGCCGAGTCGGACGTGACGGACTCCGGCGCCTCCCGGGTCCGGGTCCGCTACCGGCCGCTCGGCCCGGTGCTCGCGGTGATGCCCTGGAACTTCCCCCTGTGGCAGGTCGTCCGCTTCGCGGCGCCCGCGCTCATGGCGGGCAACGTGGGCCTGCTCAAGCACGCCTCCAACGTCCCGCAGACGGCGCTGTACCTGGAGGACCTGTTCCACCGGGCGGGCTTCCCCGTGGGCTGCTTCCAGACGCTGCTGATCGGCTCGGCCGCGGTGGACGACATCCTGCGCGACGAGCGCGTGAAGGCGGCCACCCTGACCGGCAGCGAACCCGCGGGCCGGGCGGTCGCCTCCACCGCCGGGGAGATGATCAAGAAGACGGTGCTGGAGCTCGGCGGCAGCGACCCCTACATCGTGATGCCCTCCGCCGACCTGGACCGCGCGGCCGAGGTCGCGGTCACCGCCCGCGTGCAGAACAACGGGCAGTCCTGCATCGCCGCCAAGCGGTTCATCGTGCACACCGACGTCTACGACGCGTTCGCCGAGAAGTTCGTCGCGGGCATGGAGGCCCTCAAGATCGGCGACCCGCTGGCGGAGGACACCGAGATCGGGCCGCTCGCCAGCGAGCGGGGCAGGAACGACCTGGAGGAGCTCGTCGACGACGCCCGGCGGAGCGGGGCCGAGGTGCGGTGCGGCGGGCAGCGGCCGGACGGGCCCGGCTGGTACTACCCGCCGACCGTCCTCACCGGCATCACCCGGGAGATGCGCATCCACCGCGAGGAGGCGTTCGGGCCGGTGGCCACGCTGTACCGGGCGGGCGACCTGGACGAGGCCGTGCTGATCGCCAACGACTCCCCGTTCGGACTCAGTTCGAACGTCTGGACGCGGGACGAGAACGAGGTGGAGCGGTTCGCGCGCGACCTGGAGGCCGGCGCCGTGTACGTCAACGGGATGACCGCCTCCCACCCGGCGTTCCCGTTCGGTGGTGTGAAGCGGTCGGGGTACGGGCGTGAGCTGTCCGGGCACGGAATCCGGGAGTTCTGCAACATCACCACGGTTTGGCAGGGTGCGTGAGCGCCGCGCGGCTACCATCCCGTTTGTGAACCGCGAAGTGACCCTGCCTCTGATCGTCGACGACCGCGGGACCTTGCAGGTGGCCGCGGTGGACGTGAGTAAGTTGTTGCGGACCGTGGGGGCGCGGTGGCTGCACCTTGTCGAGGCCGGGGAGCAGGGGCTGGACGAGGACACGGTCGCCGCGCTGACCATCGAACTGGCGAAGCTGGCGGACCGTATCGACGTGGCGTGCATCGCCCACAGCAGCGGGGCGCCCTGACAGCCGTGCCCGTGTGACGTCCGTACGCGCGTGACAGCCGTACGCGCGTGACAGCCATTGCCCGATGACAGCCGTACGCGCGTGACAGCCCTGCGGGTGGTGAGAGCCCCGCGTGCCTGTGGTCACAGCCGTCCCTCTTGTTAACGGCCGTACCCGCGTTTTCCCTCGTCCGGCCGCATGAATCGCCCTGCGGGCCTGACCCCCGGGTCCCCGATTCGGAGTAACCCAGCGCGAGATCGTCGTCCCCCCGGGTGACGGTGGGTGTAGCACCCACAAGGTGAACCCACCTTCTCGCCGGTGGGCGAAGGACCCCGGAGAGCGGAAAGCAGGGACGGTTCATGGCGACTTTGTGCAAGCCCTCGGTGTCGGTCCCGGAGCACGTGATCACGATGGAGGAGACGCTGGAGCTGGCGCGCTCGCGCCACGCGGACCACCCCCAACTGCCACTGGCCCTCAGGCTGATCGAGAACACCGGCGTCAAGACACGGCACATCGTGCAGCCCATCGAGGAGACCCTGAAGCACCCGGGCTTCGAGGAGCGCAACAAGCTCTACGAGGCCGAGGCCAAGGCCCGCGTCCCCGCCGTGATCCAGCAGGCGCTGGACGACGCGGAGCTGCTCACCAGCGACATCGACGTGATCATCTACGTCTCGTGCACGGGCTTCATGATGCCCTCGCTCACGGCCTGGCTGATCAACGAGATGGACTTCGACAGCACCACCCGCCAGCTCCCCATCGCCCAGCTCGGCTGCGCGGCCGGCGGCGCGGCCATCAACCGGGCGCACGACTTCTGCTCGGCCTACCCGCACGCCAACGCGCTCATCGTGGCCTGCGAGTTCTGCTCGCTGTGCTACCAGCCCACCGACCTCGGCGTCGGCTCGCTGCTCTCCAACGGCCTGTTCGGTGACGGCATCGCCGCCGCCGTGGTCCGCGGGCGCGGCGGCACGGGCGTCCGCCTGGAGCGCAACGGCTCCTACCTCATCCCGAAGACCGAGGACTGGATCGCCTACGACGTGCGGGCCACCGGCTTCCACTTCCTGCTGGACAAGCGGGTGCCCGCGACCATGGAGCCACTCGCCCCGGCGCTCAAGGACCTGGCCGGCGACCACGGCTGGGACGCGTCCGACCTGGACTTCTACATCATCCACGCGGGCGGTCCGCGAATACTCGACGACCTCAGCAAGTTCCTGGAGGTCGACCCGCACGCCTTCCGGTTCAGCCGGTCCACGCTCACCGAGTACGGCAACATCGCCAGCGCTGTCGTCCTGGACGCGCTGCGCCGGCTGTTCGACGAGGGCGGTGCCCACGACCGGGCACGCGGACTGCTCGCCGGCTTCGGTCCCGGCATCACCGCCGAGATGTCGGTGGGCCGCTGGGTCACCGCGGACGGCGACGCCCGATGATCGAGGAGGCGACGCGCACCGGCGTCGAGGTCATGCCCCCGATCCGGCACTGGCCGGCGCTCGACCTCACGGGCACGGACTTCGACCCGGTGCTGGCCGAGCTGATGGCCGAGGGCCCCGTCGCCCGCGTCCAGCTGCCCAACGGCGAGGGCTGGGCCTGGCTGGTCACCCGCTACGACGACGTACGCATGGTGGCCAACGACCCCCGCTTCAGCCGGGAGGCGGTCGTCGACAAGCCTGTCACCCGGCTCGCCCCGCACTTCATCCCCGACCCGGGCGCGGTCGGCTTCCTCGACCCGCCCGACCACACCCGGCTGCGCCGCTCGGTCGCCGCCGCCTTCACGGCGAAGGGCGTGGAGCGGGTCCGCGACCGGGCGCGCGCCATCCTGGACGAGCTGGTCGACGACCTGCTCGGGGCCGGCCCGCCCGCGGATCTCAAGGCGGCGGTCCTCGGGCCGTTCCCGATCGCGGTGATCTGCGAGCTGATGGGCGTGCCGGCCGGCGACCGGCACGGCATGCACACCTGGACGCAACTGATCCTGTCCGCCGCGCACGGCAGGGAGGTCAGCGAGCGGGCCAAGCGGGAGATGAGCGCGTACTTCGCCGACCTGATCGCGCTGCGCGGGGACAGCGCGGGCGAGGACGTCACCTCGCTGCTCGGTGCCGCCGTGAGCCGCCGCGAGATCACCCTGGAGCAGGCCGTGGGCCTCGCCGTGCTCCTCCAGATCGGCGGCGAGGCGGTCACCGCCAACAGCGGGCAGATGTTCTACCTGCTGCTGACCCGTCCCGGTCTGACGGCGCGGCTGCGGGCGGAGCCGGCGATCCGCCCCCGGGCGATCGACGAACTCCTGCGCTACATCCCGCACCGCAACGCGGTCGGTCTGTCCAGGATCGCCCTGGAGGACGTGGAGATCGCGGGCGTCCGCATCCGCGCGGGCGACCCGGTGTACGTCTCCTACCTGGCCGCCAACCGGGACCCGGACGTCTTCCCCGAGCCGGACACCGTCGATTTCTCCCGCTGCCCGAACCCGCATGTGGCGTTCGGCTTCGGCCCGCACTACTGCCCGGGCGGCATGCTGGCCCGGCTGGAGGAGGAACTGCTGATGAACGCCCTGCTGGACCGGGTACCGGGCCTCAGACTGGCCGCACCGCCGGATCAGGTCCCCTTCGTGAAGGGCGCGTTGATCCGGGGGCCCGAGTGCCTGCCGGTGACCTGGTGAGGTCCCCATGACAGAGACCGAGGGACTGTACGTGCCACCGGGCCACGGCCGGGTCGTCGAGACACCGGCCCAGCGGGTGACCTTCAAGGTCACCGGCCTGCACTCGCGCATGGCCTCCACCTTCGAGGTGGAGGTCCCGCCCGGCTTCGACGTGGGCGCCCATGTGCACACGCGCAGCGAGGAGTTGTTCTACATCCTCGAAGGCGAACTGGACGTGCTCGCCTTCGAGCCGCGCGTGCGCACCCCCGACAACTGGCGGAAGTGGGAGTCGTCCTCGGGCAGCCGGGTGGTCCGGGCGACACCGGGCACGGTCATCGTCGTACCGCCCGGCTGCCCGCACGCGTTCGCGAATCCGACGGAGACACCGGCGAAGATGTTCTTCCAGGCCGCTCCCCCGCCGGACCACGAGCGCTATTTCGAGGAGCTGCTGGACATCCTCGGCAACGGCGGCCCTCCGGACCAGGAGGCCATCGAGGCGCTGCGGGCCAAGTACGACATCGAGCAGCTCACACCGCTCAGGCACCGGTGAGCGCTAGCGGATGGGCATCCCCGACAGGGTCCGCGCGATGACCAGCCGCTGGATCTCGCTCGTGCCCTCGAAGATGGTGTAGATGGCCGCGTCCCGGTGCATCCGCTCGACCGGGTACTCACGGGTGTAGCCGTTGCCGCCGAGGATCTGGATCGCCTGGGCCGTCACCTTCTTGGCGGTCTCGCTGGCGAACAGCTTCGACATGGAGCCCTCGGCGGCGGTGAACGGCTTGCCGTTGATCGCCATCCAGGAGGCACGCCACACCAGCAGGCGGGCGGCGTCGATCCGGGTGCGCATGTCCGCCAGCTGGAAGGCCACGCCCTGGTTGTCGATGATCGGGCGGCCGAACTGCTCGCGGGTCGTGGCGTAGTCGAGGGCGACCTCGTACGCGGCCCGGGCGGTGCCCACCGCCATGGCGCCGACCGCCGGGCGGGACGCCTCGAACGTGGCCATGGCCGCGTTCTTGACGCGGTCGCCGCCCTTCTTCGCCTTCTCCCGGGCCCGGGCCAGCCGCTCGTCCAGCTTGTCCTTGCCGCCGAGCAGGCAGGACCCGGGCACCCGGACGTTGTCCAGGATGACCTCGGCGGTGTGCGAGGCGCGGATGCCGTGCTTCTTGAACTTCTGCCCCTGGGAGAGTCCGGGCGTGCCCGGCGGGACGATGAAGGAGGCGTGGCCCTTGGAGCCCAGCTCGGGGTCCACGACGGCGACGACGACGTGGACGTTGGCGATGCCGCCGTTGGTCGCCCAGGTCTTCGTGCCGTTGATCACCCACTCGTCCTTGGCCTCGTCGTACACGGCACGCGTGCGCATGGAGGCGACGTCGGAGCCGGCGTCGGGCTCGGAGGAGCAGAACGCGGCGACCTTGACGTCGTTCTGGTCGCCGTACATCTGGGGTATCCAGGTGCCGATCTGTTCCTCGGTCCCGTTGGCGAGTACGCCCACGGCGGCCAGGCCGGTGCCCACAATGGACAGGGCGATGCCCGCGTCGCCCCAGAACAGCTCCTCCATGGCCATCGGGATGCCGAGGCCGGTGGGGTCGAAGTACTGCTGTGCGTAGAAGTCGAGGGAGTAGATGCCGACCTTCGCGGCCTCCTGGATGACCGGCCAGGGAGTCTCCTCGCGCTCGTCCCACTCCGCCGCCGCGGGACGGATCACATCCGCGGCGAAGCCATGGAGCCAGTCGCGTACTTCCTTCTGTTCCTCGTTCAGCTCCATGGTGAACTCGGCCATGTCCCCTCCAGCTGCGGTGGTGCGGTGTTACTTACGGTAACCCGAGTGTGTTACCGATCGGTAGGAAAAGTCAACCGCCGATGACGCCTCGGCTGCCCGTTCGATGTCGGGGGCCCGGTCAGTGTTAGTTTGCGCAGGCGTCACCGAATCAGCACGGGTGGGGAGAGCACATGGACACCACGCAGCGGACCGATCAGCAGCGGTCCGCCGACCGCCGACGGCGCGAGCTGCTGGAGGCCGCCGACCGGGTGGTGCTGCGCGACGGCCCGCAGGCGTCGATGAACGCGATCGCGGCGGAAGCGGGTATCACGAAGCCGATCCTTTACCGGCACTTCGGCGACAAGGGCGGTCTTTACGCGGCCTTGGCCAAGCGGCACACCGACGCGCTGCTGGCATCGCTGCGCGCGGCGCTGGACGCGCCGGTCGACCGGCGCGAGCGGGTCGAGTCCACGCTGGACACCTATCTCGCCGCGATCGAGGCGCGACCCCAGGTGTACCGGTTCCTCATGCATCCGGCGGAGGGGAGCACCGGCGGCGACCAGGGCTTCGACGTCGGCAAGCACTCGGCTCCACTGCTGCGGCGGATGGGCGAGGAACTGGCCCAGGTCATCGAGGAACGGGTGGACCTCGGGCCGGAGAGCCAGCAGCTGGCACGGGTGTGGGGACATGGGATCGTCGGGATGATGCACGCCGCCGGGGACTGGTGGCTGGGGGAACGGCCCTGTTCCCGCGCCGAGTTGGTGCGGTCTCTCGCCGACCTGCTGTGGGGTCGCCTGGCCGCGGCCGGGGACAGGGTGGGCGGCCCGGGGTTCTGAACGGCCCCCGCGCCCCTCAGGCCTGCGCGCCCACCCGGTTCCAGGAAGCTCTGGAGACCTGCCTCAGCAGTCGCCGCTTCCGCCACCCCGTGAGGTGGTCCGCGTACACCCGGCCCTCCAGGTGGTCGCACTCGTGTTGCAAGCATCTGGCAAAGAAACCGGTGCCGTGGAGGGTGACCGGGTCGCCGGTCAGCGTGAAGCCCTCGACCACCGCGTGGTCGTAGCGCTCGGTTCCCGCCTCCAGCCCCGGCAGCGACAGGCAGCCCTCGGGACCGCGGACCACCACACCGTCCGCCTCCACCAGCCGGGGGTTCACCACGTGCCCCAGGTGACGCACGTCCTCGTCGTCCGGACAGTCGTACACGAACACCCGCAGACCGACCCCGATCTGATTAGCGGCCAGGCCCACCCCCTGCGCCGCGTACATCGTGGCGAACAGGTCCTCCACGAGGGCGGCGAGGCCGGGGCCGAAGTCGGTGACGTCCCGGCAGGGCTCGCGCAGTACCGCGTCGCCGAGCAGGGTGAGGGGCCGGACGCGCCCGTGGGCGCCCGGAATGGAACCGTGTCGCATGGCGGCAAGGGTACGGTTCGTATCGCTCATGCCCGCCGCTCAAGGCCTGGGCCGGGATTCGGGTGTGGGAATGGATCTCGATAGGCTGAGGTTCACACCACGTTGCCGGATGGCCCCAGGCGCGGCGCGTACGCAAGGAGGATCGAGAACTGATGGCAGGCAACTCGGACCCGCTCACGCCGCGGGCCAAGCTGGCCGTGACCGCGGGCAAGGCGGTCGCTGCGGCATCGCGGGCCGCGGGGCGCGGCAGCGGATCGGTGATCGGTGGCCGGGTCGCACTGAAACTCGACCCCGACCTGCTCGCCCGGCTCGCCCAGAACCTGGACGTCGTCCTGGTGTCGGCGACCAACGGCAAGACCACGACCACCCGGCTCATCGCCGAGGCGCTGCGCGCCGCGGGCCCGGTCGTGTCGAACGCGCTCGGCGCCAACATGCCGGCCGGTATCACCTCCGCCCTGGCGGGCGGCTCGGACGCCAAGTTCGGCGTCATCGAGGTCGACGAGAAGTACCTGGCCGGTGTGGCCCGGGACACCAGCCCGAAGTGCATCGCCCTGCTGAACCTCTCCCGTGACCAGCTCGACCGCGCCGCCGAGACCCGGATGCTCGCCGAGAACTGGCGGGAGGGCCTGGCCGGCTCCAAGGCCGTCATCGTCGCCAACTGCGACGACCCGCTGGTGGTGTGGGCCGCGTCGTCGTCCCCGAATGTGATCTGGGTCGCGGCCGGGCAGATGTGGAAGGACGACGCCTGGTCCTGCCCGTCGTGCGGTGGCGTGATGCAGCGCCCGGGTGACGACTGGTTCTGCGGTGAGTGCGGGTTCCGGCGGCCGACGCCGACCTGGGCGCTGTCCGGGGACCATGTGCTGGACCCGCACGGGTCCGCCTGGCCGATCCACCTCCAGCTGCCGGGCCGTGCCAACAAGGCGAACGCTGCCTCCTCCGCGGCCGTCGCCGCCGTCTTCGGCGTGCCGCCGCAGGTGGCCCTGGAGCGGATGTACCAGGTGCAGGCGGTGGCCGGCCGGTACGACGTTGTCCAGTTCCAGAACCGCGACCTCCGGCTGCTGCTGGCGAAGAACCCGGCCGGCTGGCTGGAGACGTTCTCCCTGATCGACCCGCCGCCCGCGCCGGTGATCCTGTCCGTGAACGCGCGGGGGGCCGACGGCACCGACACCTCCTGGCTGTGGGACGTCGACTACACCCGGCTGACCGGCCACCCGATCTTCGTGATCGGCGACCGGAAGCTGGACCTCGCCGTCCGTCTGGAGGTCGCCAACCAGCACTTCCAGGTCTGCGACAACCTCGACCAGGCCGTGCAGATGTGCCCGCCGGGCCGGATCGAGGTCATCGCGAACTACACCGCGTTCCAGGACCTGCGCCGCCGCGTCGGCAACTGATCTTCTGATCCTCGAAGGGCGATCACCTCATGAGCGACAACCAACTGCGGCTGGTGTGGATCTACCCGGACCTGCTGAGCACCTACGGCGACCAGGGCAACGCGCTCGTCGTGGAGCGCCGGGCCCGGCAGCGGGGCCTGGACGTGGCCCGCCTCGACGTGCGCAGCGACCAGCCGATCCCGACCTCCGGTGACATCTACCTCATCGGCGGCGGCGAGGACCGTCCGCAGCGGCTCGCGGCCGAGCGGCTGCGCCGGGACGGGCATCTGCACCGGGCGGTGGAGAACGGCGCGATCGTCTTCTCGGTCTGTGCCGGCTACCAGATCCTCGGCCACGAGTTCATCAACGACCTCGGCCAGCGCGAGCCGGGCCTCGGCCTGCTCGACGTGGTGTCCGTGCGCGGCGAGGGCGAGCGGTGCGTCGGTGACGTGCTGGCCGACATCGACCCGCAGCTCGGCCTCCCCCAGCTGACCGGCTTCGAGAACCACCAGGGCGTCACCCACCTGGGCCCCACGGCCCGCCCCTTCGCCCGGGTGCAGATCGGCAAGGGCAACGGCACCGGGGACGGCACGGAGGGCGCGTACAACGGGACCGTCTTCGGTACGTACATGCACGGACCGGTCCTCGCCCGCAACCCGCAGATCGCCGACCTGCTGCTGAAGCTGGCGCTCGACGTCAACGCGCTGCCGCCGATCGACGACCGCTGGTACGAGGCGCTCCGCAACGAGCGCATCGCGGCTGCGCAGCAGCCCGCGTAACCCGTTCTTCAGCCGGATTTCAGTGTGGTCCGGCAGGCTCGTGGCGGGCCCGCCTGACGGTCCGTCCGCTCACATGTGCGGGCGCGTCCAGCAGGCGGACGCCCGCTACGGAGCCACCCCCTCACGCCGGTAGGGTGACCGGGAATCCGCCGGACATCGTGGTCCGGTTACCGGGCCCACGTTGAGAAGGTATTTCGGGCTATGCGCATTGGTGTCCTCACGTCCGGCGGCGACTGCCCCGGCCTGAACGCCGTCATCCGGTCCGTCGTGCACCGCGCCGTCGCCGACCACGGCGACGAGGTCATCGGTTTCCGGGACGGCTGGAAGGGCCTCCTGGAATGCGACTATCTGAAGCTCGACCTGGACGCCGTGGGCGGCATCCTCGCGCGCGGCGGCACCATCCTCGGCTCCTCCCGGGTCCGCCCCGAGCATCTGCGGGACGGCGTGGAGCGGGCCAGGGGCCATGTCGCGGAACTCGGCCTGGACGCGATCATCCCGATCGGCGGTGAGGGCACGCTGAAGGCGGCCCGGCTGCTGTCGGACGCCGGTCTGCCGATCGTGGGCGTGCCCAAGACCATCGACAACGACATCGCCGTCACCGACGTCACCTTCGGTTTCGACACGGCGGTGACCGTGGCGACCGAGGCCCTGGACCGGCTGAAGACCACCGCCGAGTCCCACCAGCGGGTGCTGATCGTGGAGGTCATGGGCCGGCACACCGGCTGGATCGCGCTGCACTCCGGCATGGCGGCCGGTGCCCACGCCGTGGTCGTGCCGGAGCGGCCCTTCGACATCGACGAGTTGACGAGGAAGGTCGGCGAGCGGTTCGAGGCGGGCAAGCGGTTCGCCATAGTGGTCGCCGCGGAAGGGGCCAAGCCGCGACCCGGCTCCATGGAGTTCGACGAGGGCGGCAAGGACGTCTACGGCCACGAGCGCTTCGCGGGCATCGCGCGGCAGCTGTCGGTCGAGCTGGAGCAGCGGCTCGGCAAGGAGGCCCGGCCGGTGATCCTCGGGCATGTGCAGCGGGGCGGCACGCCGACGCCGTACGACCGGGTGCTGGCGACCCGCTTCGGCTGGCACGCGGTGGAGGCCGTGCACCGGGGTGAGTTCGGCAAGATGACGGCGCTGCGCGGGACCGACATCGTCATGGTGTCACTGGCGGAGGCCGTGGAGACGCTGAAGACCGTACCGGCGGAGCGGTACGACGAGGCGGAGTGCGTTCTCTGACCCACTGGTCCGGGTGAGGACAAACCGGCCCCGGTCACCGCGGTGACCGGGGCCGGTTCTACTCTTGGTGCGGACACAGACAGCTGTGGACAGACACCGCTCAACCCCCACGAACCAGGAGCCGCCGGATGGATCACAGCGGGCACGGCATGACCATGGATCTGCCGCCGTTCACGCTGGGGCGAGGGCTCGAATGGTCGGCGGACCCCTTCTTCCTCATCGCCTGCCTGGCCGGTCTGGCCCTGTACGGCTGGGGTGTCGTGCGGCTGCGGCGGCGCGGGGACGCCTGGCCGGTGAGCCGTACCGTCTCGTACGTCGTCGGCGTGCTCACCATCGCGCTGGTGATGTGCACCAGGCTGAACGACTACGGCATGGTCATGTTCAGCGTGCACATGGTGCAGCACATGGTGATCAGCATGCTGTCGCCGATCCTGATCCTGCTCGGCGCGCCGGTCACCCTGGCGCTGCGCGCGCTGCCGACCGCCGGCAAGGGCCGCAAGGGTCCACGTGAGCTGCTGCTGATGCTGCTGCACAGCCGGTACATGCGGATCATCACCCACCCGGCGTTCACCATCCCGCTGTTCATCGCGAGCCTGTACGCCCTCTACTTCACCCCGCTGTTCGACTTCCTGATGGGCTCGAAGACCGGGCACGTCGCGATGATGGTGCACTTCCTCGCGGTGGGTGTCGTGTTCTTCTGGCCGATCATCGGCGTCGACCCGGGCCCGCACCGGCCGGGCTACCTGATGCGGATGCTGGAACTGTTCGCGGGCATGCCGTTCCACGCGTTCTTCGGCATCGCGTTGATGATGGCGTCGACGCCGATGGTGGAGACCTTCGAGCACCCGCCCGCCTCGCTGGGCATCGACGCGCTGTCCGACCAGAGCGCGGCGGGCGGCATCGCCTGGGCGTTCAGCGAGATCCCGTCGGTGCTGGTGCTGATCGCGCTGCTGTTCCAGTGGTACCGCTCCGAGCAGCGGCAGGCCAAGCGCAAGGACCGGGCCGCCGACCGGGACGGCGACAAGGAGCTGGAGGCGTACAACGCCTTTCTGGCCTCGCTGAACGCGCGCGAGGGCTAGCCTCGTCCCGCGCCGGGACCGGCCGCACCTGTCCCGTCCGGGCGCGAACCGGGGCACCATGGTCGTGGACGGACCATGAGGAGGGTGTCGCGATGCCCGGTTCCACGAACGGTTCCACCAAGACGATGGGGGCGCTCACGGTCGGCGGGCTGGTCGTCGTGACCGCCTACACGGTCGCGCTCGGCAGCAACGGCTGGCTGTGGTTCGGATGGGTGGTGCTGGGGTTGCTGACGCTCGCCCTGGTGGTCACCCAGTCGTGAGCCGCGCGGTGCGTGCGCGGCTGGCTACAGTGCCCGCATGAACAGCAGGACGCCGTCGTTCGACGAGCTGGACCGCCAGATCACCACCGCGCTCATGACGAACGCGCGGACCAGCTTCGCCGAGATCGGAGCCGCGATCGGGCTGTCCGCCACCGCGGTCAAGCGGCGGGTGGACCGGCTGCGGGAGACCGGGGTGATCACCGGGTTCACGGCCACGGTCAAGCCCTCCGCGCTGGGCTGGCGCACGGAGGCGTACGTCGAGGTGTACTGCGAGGGCGCGGCCCCGCCCCGGCGGCTGGCGGAGGTCGTCCGCAACCATCCGGAGATCGCGGCGGCCATGACGGTGACCGGCGGCGCCGACGCGCTGCTGCACGTGCGCGCCCGGGACGTGGAGCACTTCGAGGAGGTGCTGGAGCGGATCCGCGCCGAGCCGTTCATCCGGAAGACGATCAGTGTGATGGTGCTGTCCCACCTGCTCCCGGAAAGCCCGGAAGCCGGCGCCACCCACGCGGCGCCCGAGTGACCGGACCGGCGCGCAGGAGTCGTGCGTGCGCCCCGGCGACAACGCAGTGATGCTGCGCAACCGCGCAGCTTTCCTCGCTTGTCGCCCGTCTTCCTCCCTTCCTACCGTGGTGTCACCCCTCAGTGACACACAGGAAAACGGAGGAAACCCTCTGTGTCCGACAGTCGTGTGCCGCGTTCCCGGCGTTTTCTCGTCTGTGAACCCAGACACTTCGCCGTCCAGTACGCGATCAATCCCTGGATGCATCCCGACAAGCCCGTCGACGTGGACCTCGCCCAGGAGCAGTGGCAGCAGCTGATCCGCGCCTACCGGGCCCACGGCCACACCGTGGACTCCGTCGAGCCGGTCCCCGGCCTGCCGGACATGGTGTTCGCCGCCAACGCGGCGTTCGTCGTCGGCGGCCGGGTCTTCGGCTCCCTGTTCCACGCCCCGGAGCGCCGTCCCGAGTCGGTGCACTACGACACCTGGTTCAAGACGGCCGGCTTCGACGTCCACCGGCCCGAGTCGGTGACCGAGGGCGAGGGCGACCTGGTGTGGACGGGCCGGTACGTGCTCGCCGGCACCGGGTTCCGCACCACGCGTGAGGCGCACCGGGAGGCGCAGGAGTTCCTCGGCCACCCGGTGATCGGCCTGACCCTGGTCGACCCGTACTTCTACCACCTGGACACGGCGCTGTTCGTCCTCGACGACGACAACATCTGCTACTACCCGGAGGCCTTCTCCCCGGGCAGCCGGGAGGTCCTCAAGCGCCTGTACCCGGACGCGGTGCTGGCCACCCGCGAGGACGCGATGGCGTTCGGCCTGAACTCCGTCTCCGACGGCCGGAACGTCTTCATCGCGCCCCAGGCGGAAGCGCTCGCCGAACGTCTGGCCGGCCACGGCTACGTCCCCGTCCCCGTCGACCTGTCCGAGTTCCACAAGGCCGGCGGCGGCATCAAGTGCTGCACCCAGGAGATCCGCTGATGACCGCACCCGCGCGCACCCGTACGTCCGACGACCTGATCCGCGCGGAGGAGCCGGTCCTCGCGCACAACTACCACCCGCTGCCCGTGGTGGTGGCCCGTGCCGAGGGCACCTGGGTGGAGGACGTCGAGGGCAACCGCTACCTCGACATGCTGGCCGGCTACTCGGCCCTCAACTTCGGCCACCGGCACCCGGCGCTCATCGAGGCGGCACACCGCCAGCTCGACCGGCTCACCCTCACCTCCCGGGCCTTCCACAACGACCGGCTGGCCGAGTTCGCCGAGCGGCTCGCGGAGCTGACCGGGCTGGACATGGTGCTGCCGATGAACACCGGCGCGGAGGCCGTGGAGAGCGGCATCAAGGTGGCCCGCAAGTGGGCGTACGACGTGAAGGGCGTCCCGGCCGGACAGGCGACGATCGTGGTCGCGGCGGAGAACTTCCACGGCCGTACGACGACCATCGTCAGTTTCTCCACCGACGAGACGGCCCGGGCCGGGTTCGGACCGTTCACGCCCGGTTTCCGGATCGTGCCGTACAACGACCTGGCCGCGCTGGAGGCAGCGGTCGACGACACCACGGCGGCGGTGCTGATCGAGCCCATCCAGGGCGAGGCCGGGGTGATCATCCCGGACGACGGCTATCTCGCCGGGGTGCGGGAGCTGACCCGCCGCAAGGGCTGCCTGTTCGTCGCGGACGAGATCCAGTCGGGCCTCGGCCGGACGGGCCGCACCCTCGCCGTCGAGCACGAGGACGTCGTCCCGGACGTGCTGCTGCTCGGCAAGGCGCTCGGCGGCGGCATCGTGCCGGTGTCGGCGGTGGTGGGCCGGCGCGAGGTGCTGGGGGTGCTGCACCCGGGTGAGCACGGTTCGACGTTCGGCGGCAATCCGCTCGCCGCGGCGGTCGGCACGGCCGTGGTCGAGCTGCTGGAAACCGGTGAGTTCCAGCGTCGGGCGGCCGAGCTCGGCGTGGTCCTGCGGGACGGGCTGACCGAGCTGACCGGCAAGGGCGTGACCGGTTTCCGGGCGCGGGGGCTGTGGGCCGGCGTCGACGTCGACCCCGCCCTCGGCACCGGCCGCGAGATCAGCGAGCGCCTGATGCGCGAGGGCGTCCTGGTCAAGGACACCCACGGGTCCACGATCCGGCTCGCGCCGCCGCTGACGATCACGGCGGAGGAGCTGCGGTCGGCGCTGGCGGCCCTGGAGAAGGTGCTGGCCTGAGGGACGGGCGGGGGCCGGTGACGGCACCGGTCCCCGCCCGCCGCGCCGTCAGTGCGTGCCGAGGAGCTGCTTCATCTCCTTGATCTCGGCGTTCTGCGCGGTGACGATGGCGTCCGCCATGGTCCTGGCGGGGCCGTACTGGCCCTTCTCCTTCTCGGTTGTGGCCATCTCGACGGCGCCCTCGTGGTGGTCGACCATCATCGACAGGAACTTGGTGTCGAAGTCCTTGCCGGTGGCCTTCTCCAGGGCCGTCATGTCGGCCTCACTCATCATCCCGGACATCTCTGACATGCCCGACATTCCGGAGTGGGCGGAGTGGTCCATGCCGGCCATGGGGACCTGCTCGCCCCAGGACGTCAGCCAGCCGGTCATGGTGCGGATCTCCGGGTCCTGCGCCTTCTCGATGCGCGAGGCGAGGTCCTTCACCCGCGCGGAGGAGGCCCGGCCGTCGGCGAGCTTCGCCATCTCCAGGGCCTGCCGGTGGTGCGGGATCATGCCCTGCGCGAAGGAGACGTCCTGGGCGTTGTGCGCGGTGGCCGACGCGCTCGGAGCGGCCGACGCGCTCGCGGTGGCGGAGGAGCCGTGGCCGGTGTGGCCACCGCCGGCGCTGTCGTTGTCGCCGCCGCAGGCGGCCAGGACGAGGGCTCCGGTCACGGCGACCGCGGCGAGGGCGGCACGGCGCGTCAGGGTACGGATGGTCATGCGGGGAACTCCTGCTGTTCGGAAGGGATTTCGGGCACGCGTGAACACGACCGCGGCACCTGCGCCGGGGCAGGGCGGGCGGCCGGGGGCGGCTCTAGATCCGCAGGAGTTGGAGTTCCGCCAGATCGGGCGGGGCACGGGCGCCGTCCGGCGCGGTGGCCGGACCGGGGCGAGGACAGGCGGCCGGTACGACGACGGCCACCGGGTCGGGGGCCGGTACGGGCAGCTGGGGGCCGCCGTCCAGCGCGCCCGAGGCACAGCTCGGGTCGGCGTGGTGCAGCCGGTGGCCGCCGCAGTGACCGGCGGCGTCCGGGCAGTCGTCCGGCGCGCTGACGGCGACCGCGCCGTGCGCGGCCCGGGCGTGCCCGGGGTGTCCGGCGTGAGCCATGCCCCCGCCGGGCGCCAGCGCGTGCATCCCGAGCAGTCCGGCCAGCAGGGCGAGCACGAGCAGCCCGCGGTGCCGCCGCTGGGGCGGTCGCGGGGCGTGTGCTCGGGTGCCGGTCATCGGGGACATCGTACGAGGGCCGGACACGGCCGGCGTGCGGGGGCACGCCGGCCGCGGCCCGCGTGCCGCAGCGGCGCGGGGTGAGCCGGGCCGAGGGGCCGTGTCCGGGGCGTTCGATGCTCTCGCGGGTCAGCCTTCGGAGGGGCGCGGGGCGCGCAGATGCGCCCGTTCCTTCAGCTCCTCCTCCTCGACCAACGTGAGCATCGGCTGACCCGGCGCGCACACCATGGTCACCACGAACTTGGTCGGTGCGTCCGACAGGGCGTTGCCGTCCTGGTAGTGGATCACGTCACCGCCAGGCTCCCAGAACGTCCCACCGGCCTCGACCACACGCTCGGGCTCACCCTCCAGCTCGAACCGGAGCGCACCCTCCATCACATAGCCGAACGACGGGCCCGAGTGGCGATGCGGAGGCAGCCCGGGGTGACCGGGAGGCCAGTCGACGAGGATGGTCATTCCCGAACCACCTTCGGGAAAGAAGGGGGGAGTGACGTCCTGCAACAACTTGACTTCGGGCGGCAAGGAGATCTCAGGCTTCTTCTCGGACATGTTCCACACCTCCGTAAGCCTGCCCGGAACGGCCGATCGGCAGATCCGTGACAGACCCTGCGCCTTCTGCCGCGCCCCGACGGTCTCAAGACCACCCTGCCTCCCGTCAGCGGCCACCACAATCCGGGAGCAGGCGAGACCGAGACCGCCTCACAAGCCGTAGGCCCGGCCACCGTGATGTCCGGTGAGTGAGTCTGCAGTGACGTCGGCATGCCCGTGCAGGGCATGAGAGCAGGGCCGTCAGGGGCGGCCGATCATGCGCCGTTCAGGGGCCGAGGGGGCTCCAGTCGAACCATCCATGAGAGGTGTCGTAGACCGTCGTGGGCTCGTCGCAGGTCTGAGTTGCCGCGATCCGCGCGGCGACGGCGTCCGCGCGCGCCGCGTACCCGTCCGCCAAGACCATCAGGACCACAACGGCGGACAGGGCGAGGGCCGGCAGGATCCGCCGGCGCCGCACGCGCGAGAGGGCCAGTGCCGCCACGGACAGCACCAGCCCCGCCATCAGAAGCCACCGGTTCGTACCCGCCTCGCGGTCGAGCCTCTCGGAGAGCCCGACAACGTGATCGCACAGGACATACGTCTCCGGCCCGCCGGCCAACGACAGGAAGCGCTCCAACAAGGCCACCAGCACGACGCACATCCCCAGAACCGGAAGAGGACTCCGTTCCTGGCGCGGTTGCACTCTCATCTCGCACCCAAGCCCTCTCATACCGACTCACGTGCCTTTGATCAGAAGGCGGCGTTCATTGAACCACTGAGGACGTCCCACGATCGGTGCTGATCAGGACGAGCCTTCGGCTACAGCAGCACTGCGCGACAGCCCTGGGGGCGGTACCGGACGCCCCGTCACCTGACCAGCCATCAGTCAACTCGGCAAGGGGTCAGCATGAGACCACTCGAACCTGGTTACAGATGACGACAGGTGCACATCGGCCCATGTCCGTGACCCTGAGCTGACCTGGGGAAACGCCGGTTCAAAGAAGAGCCGGCAGAGTGAGGAGCGAGCCGTGTTCTACTACCTGCTCAAGTACGTGGTCCTGGGTCCGCTGCTCAGAGTGGTCTTCCGGCCCCGGATCGAAGGTCTGGAACACGTGCCCGCGTCGGGGCCGGCGATCATCGCCGGGAACCACCTGTCGTTCTCCGACCACTTCCTGATGCCGGCGATACTGAAACGCCGCATCACCTTCCTCGCCAAGGCGGAGTACTTCACCGGCCCCGGGGTGAAGGGCCGGCTCACCGCGTTCTTCTTCCGCAGCGCGGGGCAGATCCCGGTGGACCGCTCGGGCAAGGAGGCGGGCCAGGCCGCGATCCGCGAAGGGCTCGGGGTGCTGCGCCGGGGCGAACTGCTCGGCATCTACCCCGAGGGCACCCGTTCGCACGACGGCAGGCTGTACAAGGGCAAGGTCGGGGTCGCGGTGATGGCCCTCACGGCAGGCGTCCCGGTGGTGCCGTGCGCGATGATCGGCACGTTCGAGGCACAGCCGCCCGGGAAGATCGTCCCCAGGATCCGCCCGGTGACCATCCGCTTCGGTGAGCCCCTGGACTTCTCCCGCTATGCCGGCATGGAGCACCAGAAGGCCGTGCTGCGGGCGGTCACCGACGAGATCGTCTACGCCATCCTGGCCCTGTCCGGGCAGGAGTACGTCGACGAGTACGCGGCCGTCGTCAAGGAACGGCAGGCGGCGGAGCAGAACGCGAGGCGCAGGTTTCCGCGTGCACCGCTGAGTTGACCTCCGCCGACGGCAGAAGGAAGACAGCGGGCCGGGGCCGGATGCCTGGGTTCGCCGTACGGCTCGACCGCGCCGACGACACGGCCCTGGCCGCATACCGGTCCCCGAGACCCAGCCGACGGTCGCCGGGGCCGGTGCCGCGGTCGACGCCGTGACGGGGGTGGAGACCCGGACCGTGTATCTCGACGGGCTACCGGCCGGCTCGGTGGGACTGACGCCGTGGTCGGTGCCGCGGCCGGTGGTGTGCGGCAGGTCGGCCGCCGAGCGGAAGTTGGGCTACCGGCCGGTGGTGTCGTACGCCGAGAGCCTGCCGGAGACGGTGGAGTGGCTGACCGGGGCGCTGCGCGGCCGGGACTGGCGGGAGGTCTTTCCGCTGCTCGCCCAGGTCTGTCCGGACCTGTTCGACCACGCGGCGGAGGACGCCTGGCGCACGGCTCAGCGGCCGTACGGGAGGAGGGCTGCCCGGAGGATCGTACGGGAGAGGAGCGGCAAGGGAAGGCCCGCAGGGGCGACGGGCGGCCGGGAACGCCCGGCCGCCCCTCGTCACCGTGCCGGGACGGTCACGGCTTGGGCGTGGCGTGCGGCGCGCAGGTCACGTCCTTGCCGTCCAGCGTGCCGTCGAGCAGGTAGGCGTCGACGCGCTGGTTGATGCAGGGATTGACCAGGCTGGTCACGCCGTGGGAGCCCGCGTTCTTCTCGGTGATCAGGCGGGAGCCCTTGAAGCGCTTGTGCAGTTCGACGGCGCCCGCGTACGGAGTGGCGGCGTCACGCGTGGACTGCACGATCAGGACCTTCGGCAGTCCCTGGCGGGTCTTGACCTCGACCGGGGTGTGCTGCTTGCCCGGCCACGTGGCGCAGGGGAGGTTCATCCAGGCGTTGGACCAGGTCAGGAACGGGTAGTCCTTGTTGAGCCGGGTGTTGTCCCGGTTCCACTTCTGCCAGCTGGTGGGCCACTTGGCGTCGGCGCACTCGACGGCCGTGTAGACGGCGTTGCCGTTCTCCGCGCTGATGTTGCCGGCCGTGTCCGACAGGTCGGGGGCGGCGGCGTCGACCAGCGCCTGGGTGTCACCGGCGAAGTACTTGCTGAACACGGTGGCGACCGGCACCCACGAGGAGTCGTAGTACGGCGCGCCCTGGAAGAAGGAGATCAGCTCGGCCGGGCCGACGACCCCGCCGATGGGGTTCTTCTTGGCGGTGGCGCGAAGCTGGAGCCACTTGTCCTGGACGGCGGCGCGGGTGGTGCCGAGGTGGAAGGCGGCGTCGTTGGCGGCTACCCAGTCCTGCCAGTCCTTCCAGCGGCCCTCGAAGGCGACGTCCTGGTCGAGGTTGGCCTCGTACCAGATCTTCTCGCGGGAGGGGTTGACCACGCTGTCCACGATCATGCGGCGGACGTGGCCGGGGAAGAGCGTGCCGTAGACGGCGCCGAGGTAGGTGCCGTAGGAGACGCCGAGGTAGTTGAGCTTCTTCTCGCCCAGCGCGGCGCGGATGACGTCGAGGTCGCGGGCGGTGTTCGGCGTGGTCATGTGCGGCAGCATCGCGCCGCTGTGCTCGGCGCAGCCCTCCGCGTACTCACGGGCCAGCTTGCGCTGCGCGGTCTTGTCGGCCTCGCTGTCGGGCACCGGGTCCATCTTGGGCGCCTTGACGAACTCCTGCGGGTCGACGCAGGAGATGGGCGCCGAGTGGCCGACGCCGCGCGGGTCGAAGCCGACGAAGTCGTAGGCCTTGGCCACGTTCGCCCAGACCGGGGCCTTCGTGGTGACCCGGCGCGGGAAGCGCAGACCGGAGCCGCCGGGGCCGCCCGGGTTGTAGACCAGGGCGCCCTGGCGCTCCTTCTTGGTGCCGGTGTTGCCGATGCGGTCCACGGCGAGCTTGATCTGCTTGCCGTAGGGGTGGGCGTAGTCGAGCGGCACGCTGACCCAGCCGCACTGGATGGGCTTCTCCAGCCCCCAGTCGGCCGGGCAGTCCTGCCAGTCGACGCCCGCCTTCGCGGCCCGGGCGGCGGCGATCTCGGCGCCCTTGGCCTCCCGGTCCTGCGCGGGCCGGCCGGCGGCACCGGCCGTGGGAGCCGAGACCGCGCCGGCGATCAGGGTGGCGGTGACGAGTGCTCCAGCGGAACCGAGTGCCATCAGACGGCTCTTCGGTCTGTTCTCCCTCAAGTGGGCCCCTCCCCGTACCTCGCTGTGAGTTGTCAGGCGGGGATCCTCTCGGCTGTGAGTCGGCTGGGAACAGGGGTCGTCACCTATCTTTATCAATCCGATAACCGGATGATCATGTTCGGTTCCTCGGACGGACTGGATGCCTCAGCCGAGCCCGGCCAGTGCCTCGTCCAGCAGCCTGCGCAGTCGCAGCGCGTCCGGCGCGACGGCGGTGACGAGCGCGGCGGGGCCCGCCAGGGGTACCAGTGACGCACACTCCCCCAGCATCCGCGCGGTCACCGGCGCTTCGACGAACTCGGGGCGTACGACGACGAGTTGCCCGACCGCACGACATCCCGACAGCACGGCCGGCCCGTCCCAGCCGCCCGGCGCACCAGGTCCGCAGGCCAGTTCCTGGTCCAGCACGGTCCGGCCCGCGACCCGCACGGTGAGACGGCTGGTGAGGCGTCCGGGCTGCTCCCCGGTCCGCCCCAGCACCTGCTCCTCGCGCAGCACGAGCCGGGCGCCGGCGGCGAGGTCGGCGCGGGTGGTGACGCGCAGGTCGCTGCCGCCGGCCGAGATCAACTGCTCGGGCATCCAGTGCAGTTCGGCACCGGCGGCCACGTCGAGCCGGACGTCGTACCGGGCCTCACCCTTGGCCTGGCCCGGCAGGGTGAGGGTGGCGGCGGCCGACCCGACGTGCAGCCGGGCGCCCTCCTCCACCCGTGCGGTCAGCGTGAAACGGTCACCGCCGAGCGGCCCGCTCATGGCGCCGACGACCATGACCCTCGCCTCGCCTCCGGCCGACCGGGTGCGGCGCGGCGCCAGTGGACCCTCGCCGTCCAGGACGGGCAGGGCCGTACCGCCGCGGCCGTCGGCGCGGGCGACGATCCGGGCGCTTCCCCGGACGCCGGTGACGGTCACGCCGTCCATGCGGCGAGCCGCTCGCGGACCCAGGCGGCCACGTCGCCGACACCGGCCTCGCCGCGCAACGACTGGAAGACAACAGGTAGTTCCGCCCGCTGTGCCTTGGCGTCGGCGGCCATCCGGGCGAGGTCGGAGCCGACGTAGGGGGCGAGGTCGGTCTTGTTGACGACGAGGAGGTCGGCGGTGGTGACGCCGGGGCCGCCCTTGCGCGGGATGTCGTCGCCGCCGGCCACGTCGATCACGAAGATCTGGGCGTCCACGAGTCCCTTGGAGAAGGTGGCGGTGAGGTTGTCGCCGCCGGACTCCACGAGGATCAGGTCGAGGGGGCCGACCGCGTCCTCCAGGTCCTCGACGGCTTCGAGGTTGGCGGAGATGTCGTCGCGGATCGCGGTGTGCGGGCAGGCGCCCGTCTCTACCGCGGTGATCCGCTCGGGTGGCAGCACGGCCTCCCGGAGCAGGAACTCGGCGTCCTCGCGGGTGTAGATGTCGTTGGTGACGACGGCGAGGGACAACTCGTCGCGCAGCGCCCGGCACAGGGCGGCGACGGTGGCGGTCTTGCCCGAGCCGACCGGGCCGCCGAGCCCGATCCGCAGGGCGCGGCGGGTCCCGTCGGGGCGGCGCGCGTCCGCGCTGAGGGCGGCCGGGGCGGGATGGATGTGGTCGAGGTGCATGTACGGCTCCTGTGATCGGTCGGTGTTCAGCCGAGCGCGTCGGTGGTGCGGGTGGGCGGACTCATGACGCGAACAGCCGGACGGACCAGCCCGCGTGCCACTCCGCGCCCACCTCCAGCAGCGGCGCGGAGGCCGCGGGCAGCGCGTCGACCCCCTCGTCGGCCACCCTCCGCGCCGCCTCCACGGCGGAGTCCGCCACGCGGTCGAGTTCGGGGGCCAGCCGGGCGAGAACCCCGGTCGCGTCGAACGGGTCGAGGCTCAGCAACCGCACGGTGGCCGTCGCCGGCCCGCTCACGCTCTCGTACACCGCGCAGTGGGCCGCGTCCTCGGGTGCGAGCCCGGCGGCCCGGGCGGCGAGACCGAGCACGACGGGCTGATGGGCGCCCTTGGGGAACCGGCGGGCTACGGCGTCCAGTTCGGCGGACGGCCAGGTCACCCGGGCGGCCCTCAGCAACTGCCGGCCGAGGCGCCGCGCGGCGGCACGCAGGGCCGGGGACGGCGTACGCGCGTCGGCCGCCGCGTCCAGCTCGCCCGGGTCGGCACCGAGGACGGCCGTCGCCGCCAGCGCCGCCGCGACCAGCCCGGAGGTGTGCAGCCGGCCCCGGCAGAACGCTTCCAGACTCGGCGCGTCTGTGATGCGGCCCGCCCTGACGGCGGCCTCCGCCCCACCGGAGTGCGCGTGCCCTCCGGCGGGGAAGCGGCCGTCGGCCAGGACGAGCAGGGTTGCCCTGGACACTAGAAGAGGAAGTAACGCTGGGCCATGGGCAGTTCGGCGGCCGGGGTGGCCTCGACGAGTTCGCCGTCGATGTGCACGGCGAAGCTGTCGGGGTCGATCCGGACGTCCGGCCGGGCGTCGTTCTCGCGCATGTCGGCCTTGGTGACCGCGCGCGTGGACTCGATCGCCGCGAACCGCTTGCCGAGTCCCAGCCGTTCCGGCAGCCCGTCCTCGATCGCCAGGCCCGCGACGAAGTTGACGGAGTTGGCGGCGGGAGCCCGGCCGATGGCGCCGTACATCGGGCGGGGCAGGATCGGCTGCGGGGTGGGGATGGAGGCGTTGGCGTCGCCCATCTGCGCGTACGCGATCTGCCCGCCCTTGATGACGAGGAGCGGCTTGACCCCGAAGAACGCGGGTTCCCACAGCACCAGGTCGGCGAGCTTGCCGGTCTCGACGGAGCCGGTCTCGGCGGCGAGGCCCTGGGCGAGCGCCGGGTTGATCGTGTACTTGGCGACATAGCGCCGTACCCGGTAGTTGTCGGCGCGGCCGTCGCCCGGCAGGGCACCGCGCCGGCGCTTCATGACGTGGGCCGTCTGCCAGGTGCGCAGGATCACCTCGCCCACCCGCCCCATCGCCTGGGAGTCGGAGGAGATGATCGAGATCGCGCCGAGGTCGTGGAGGATGTCCTCCGCGCCGATGGTGGAGGGGCGGATGCGGGACTCGGCGAAGGCCAGGTCCTCGGGGACGGACGGGTTGAGGTGGTGGCACACCATCAGCATGTCGAGGTGTTCCTCGGTCGTGTTGACGGTGAAGGGCCGGGTCGGGTTGGTGGAGCTGGGCAGGACGTTCGCCTGCGAGACGACCGTCATGATGTCCGGGGCGTGGCCGCCGCCGGCGCCCTCGGTGTGGTACGAGTGGATGCCCCGGCCCGCGATGGCGGCGAGGGTGTCGCCGACGAACCCGGCCTCGTTCAGGGTGTCGGTGTGGATGGCGACCTGGATGCCGGTGCGGTCTGCGACCGTGAGCGCCGCGTCGATGACGGCGGGCGTGGAGCCCCAGTCCTCGTGCAGCTTGAGACCGACGGCGCCGCCCCGGATCTGGGAGAGCATCGCCTCGTGGCTGACGGTGTTCCCCTTGCCGAGGAACCCGACGTTGACGGGGTAGGCCTCCATCGCCTCCAGCATCCGGGCGAGGTGCCAGGGGCCGGGGGTGACCGTGGTGGCCTTGGAGCCCTCGGCGGGTCCGGTGCCGCCGCCGATCAGGGTGGTGACGCCGGAGGCCAGCGCCTCGTCGGCCACCTGCGGGCAGATGAAGTGGACGTGCGCGTCGATGGCACCGGCGGTCAGGATGCGCCCGTTGCCCGCGATGATCTCGGTCTCGGGGCCGATGACCAGGTCGGGGTGGACGCCGTCCATGGTGTCCGGGTTGCCGGCCTTGCCGAGGGCGGTGATCCGGCCGTCGCGGATGCCGACGTCGGCCTTGACGACGCCCCAGTGGTCGACGACGACGGCGCCGGTGATCACGGTGTCGGGGGTGCCCTCGGCGCGGGTGACGCGGGACTGGCCCATGGACTCGCGGATGACCTTGCCGCCGCCGAAGACCGCCTCGTCCCCGGAGCTCGTGGGGCCGCCGGAGCGGTCCTCCTCGATCTCGATGAGCAGGTCGGTGTCGGCGAGCCTGATGCGGTCGCCGGTGGTGGGGCCGAACAGGTCGGCGTAGGCTGCGCGGGAGATCTCAGGCATCGAGGGCACCTCCGGTCTCCCCGCGCAGCCCCGGGACGATCCGGGCGCCGGTCAGGGGCACGAGCTCGACCGCCACGGGGATGCCGGGCTCGAAGCGGACGGCGGTGCCGGCGGCGACGTTGAGCCGCTTGCCGCGGGCGGCCGCGCGGTCGAACTCCAGGCCGGGGTTGGCCTCGGCGAAGTGGTAGTGGGAGCCGACCTGGACCGGCCGGTCGGCGGCGTTGAGGACGGTGAGCCGGGTGACCTCGCGGCCCGCGTTGCAGACGACGGGGTCGTCCGCGAACAGGATCTCTCCGGGAATCATCTCGGCCCCTCAGACGATCGGCTCGTGGACGGTGACGAGCTTGGTGCCGTCCGGGAAGGTGGCCTCGACCTGGACGTCATGGATCATCTCGGCGACCCCCTCCATGACGTCGTCCCTGGTCAGGATCTTGCGGCCGGAGGACATCAGCTCGGCGACGGTACGGCCGTCCCGCGCGCCCTCCAGGATGTGCGACGTGATGAGGGCGACCGCTTCCGGGTGGTTGAGCCTGAGCCCGCGGGCCCGGCGCTTCTCGGCCACGTCGGCCGCCACATGGATCAGCAGCCTCTCTTGCTCATGCGGGGTCAGTTGCACGTCCCACCTCACAGTCCTTGCTCCGGACCGTGCGGGGTCCGGTTGCCGCGGCCACCACGACGGGGACAGATGTAACACACAGACAAATCCCCGGAGTCTCGTCAATCCGGGCGGAAAAACCCCTGGTGGCGTGGATCGGCAGGCTAGAACGCCGGAGTTTCAACGACGTTAACCAGACCTTGGCACGCGCATGACCGCGCTATGGGCCGGCGCGGAGAGGGAGACGTGGGCTCGCGCAGAGAGGGAGACGTGGGCTCGCGCAGAGACAGAGGCGTGGGCTCGCGCGTGGACGGGGTCAGGAGGTGCCGGGCCGGCGGTGCTCCGCCGCGATGCCGAAGCGCTGCTGTCCGCGCGGCGTGGAACGGGGCTCGTGGACCCCGGACACCGAGCTGATGACCTGCTCCCCGGCCTCCTCGTCCAGCGCCTCCAGCCGCTCCAGGTCGGCGGCCGAGACCAGCGCGACCAACGGCTTGCCGTGCCGGGTCACGACGACGCGCTCACCGCCGTACACCACCCGGTTGATCAGCTCGGCGAGTTCAGCTCTTGCTTGCGTCACCGGAATCTCGTAGGCCATACCTCCAGCTTACGGGGCGTCCCCGCGGGACCTACTTCTTCGGCAGGAGCAGATCGGTGGTCCAGTCCTCACCGAAACGAATGACGTGGCTGTCGTCCGCCGTCGCGCCGGCATTGAGGCTGTACTTGCCTTCGAGCGGGAGCTTCTCCCCGGGAGCCGCGGACTGCAGGACGTCGCAGAGGTCGCCGACCGTGGCCACGGGAGTGTCCTTCACCGCGGTGATCACGTCGCCGAACTCCAGGTTGGCCTTGGCCGCCTCCGAGTCGGTCGCCGTGTTCTCCACGAACAGCCCGCTGGTGCCGTCCTTGAGCAACCGCTCCTGCGCGTCGGCCACCATCCGTTCCGTCTTGGGATCGTCGCGGAAGACGGCGCTGAGGTCCGGGTCGTCCAGGGAGCCGACCAGCCAGCCGGGGTCGTTGTGCCTCTCACCGGAGGCCAGCCCGTCCAGCAGCGGGCGCACGTGGTCGCTGCTGATCGAGTAGTACTGCCCCTCCGCCTCGGGGTTTCCGAGGGCGTTCACGCCGATCACCTTGCCGTCGGCGTCGAGGAGCGGCCCGCCGGAGTTCCCGGGATTGATCGCGGCGGAGTGCTGGATCGTGTCCGCGTAGTGGGGCAGGGAGGGCGAGGGGTCCGCCGGCACGTTCGGCGACTGGACGCTGCCCGCGGTGTAGACGGGCTTCTGCGCCTCCACGTTCTTCTCGAAGGACGCCGGGTAGCCGATGGCCGTGACGGCGTCGGCGGCCCTGACGTCGCGGCTGTCCGCGAACTCCAACGCCTTGAGGTCCTCCTGCGGCGTACTGAACTGCAGGACGGCGACGTCCTCGCACGGATCGGTGCCCAGGAGCCGGACGGGCACCTCCCCCTTGTCCTGGACGACGACCTTGAGGGCGTTCTCCCCCGCGACGACATGCGCGTTGGTGACGATGAGCCCCTTGTCGGCGTCGTAGATGAAGCCGCTTCCCGCCTCGGTCTTGCCCACCACGTGGACGGTGCCCGGCGCGGCCTTCTCGAAGATGTCCTGCGGCGAATCGTCCGCCGGGGCCGCGTTCGCCACCGTTCCGCCCAAGACCAATGACGCGACCGCTGTTCCGACGAGCGCGGCTCTGACTTTCGCACCCACGGCGTGGAGCCTTCCGACGACGGGCGGCACCCACCGGGACCAGCCCGGAAATGATCGCTTACACCTCCAGCTTAGGCCCGCAGCCATGCGGTGTCCTGATGAACCGTTACAGCATCCGGACCCTTTAACTTCTGTACGTCCTGTACATTTTTTACAGAGAGCTCGCCGAAGGCGGCTCCGCTACGAGGAAGGGTGTGCCCATGCTCCGACCGTCCGCCCGACATGTCCTGCCCGAGTTCACCGAGCGCACCGGGAGCGTCACGCGCACCCTCGATCCCTACGCGAAGCTCTTCGAGGACCGGATCGTCTTCCTCGGCACGCCGGTCGACACGGCGGCGGCGAACGACGTGACGGCGCAACTCATGTACCTGGAGCACACGGCGCCGGACCGGGACATCACGCTGTACGTCAACTCGCCGGGCGGCTCGTTCGACGCCATGGCGGCGATCTACGACGTGATGCAGTACGTCGGCTGCGACGTGGCGACCTACTGCCTGGGCCAGGCCTCCGCCTCGGCCGCGGTGCTGCTCGCGGCCGGCGCCCCGGGCAAGAGGTTCACCCTGCCCGGCGCCCGCATGGTGATCGAGCAGCCCGCGCTGCCGGAGCCGGTGCGCGGACAGCCCAGCGACCTGCTCATCCAGGCGGAGGAGTTGACCCGGATCCGCGCGACGCTCGCGGAGATGCTCGCGCGGCACACGGGGCGCACGGCCAGGCAGGTCCACGAGGATCTGGAGCGTGACCTGATCCTGGACGCCGCCGGGGCGGTCGCCTACGGTCTGGTGGACGGCATCGTGCCGAGCCGCCGGGACACGCCCGGCGCACCGGACGCGAGGTGAGCCGCTCATGCTGCCGGACCTCCCGCCACTGCCCGCGCTGACCTGCGCGGAGGGCGAGTTGATCGACCGTTACCTGGAGGCGGTCGACCTGCTCGGCCGCATCAACCCGGCCCGGCCCGGGGACACCTACAGCGGGCTGCGCGCCGCCCAGGCCCTGGTGCGCAAGGCGGCAGAGCTGCGGGACGCGCTCGCACTGATGCACCAGCGGGGCGAGACGGAGCTGCACGGGGACACGCTGGCACGAGCGTTGCGGGTGCTGGACGGTGAGCGCCGGGCCGCTCGCGTCGCGCTCCCGCCGGACGGCGTCGGCTGAGCCGGACGCTCTTCCGGCTCAGCGGGCCCCACGCGTCGACACGCGTCGTTCGGACGGGACTTGAAACGGCCCGAACGACGTACCGCCGACCGGTGTACATCCAGATCGTTTTCCGGGTCTTCCGAGTTGCGCCAAGCGCCACCGCGTGAGCCGCCGGAAGGCGCTTCGCCCCAGGTCGGGGGCTACGTCCGGGATCTGACGGACGCTCGAACAGAGCAGTGTCCACCCGAACGGGTGAGTGGTGAGTAACGCCACAAATCCCCGATTCCGTTGGGATTTTCGGACAGTCGTAAGCCAAGATCCGTGTCTGACGACAAGCCCCCGCCACCGCGGCGGGGCGATCCGGGCGGACGCCGAGTCCTGCCGCCGCCCGGATGACCGGTCGACGGAGTGGATCGGCAGGAGTGGAGGACCCAAGCAAGGCGGGTCGCCGGAACAGATGTTCGTCCGCACCACGCGGACGGTCGTCGGCTCCGGGCAACCCTTGGGGTGAAGCCGTGGCAACGCGGCCGGGCAACTTCGCCAGCCCGAATCCGACAGGTCATCCTTCACAGGCGGCTGACGAAGGGTTGCGCATGACTGCGCTCAATCGTGTCCCGTCGCTGATGGCCCGGGCCGGCACGGCCTCGGCTCTGACCCTCGCCGCCGTGGGCGGCTCGATCGCGGTGCCCGGCCTCGCCACCGACGCCTCCGCCGCGACGTTGGCGACGAAAGCACTCAAGGTCGCGGCCTCGAAGAAGGGCGCCCCGTACGCGTGGGGAGCCACCGGGCCGCGCCGGTTCGACTGCTCGGGGCTGACGCTCTACTCCTACAAGAAGGCCGGCAAGAAGCTGCCGCGCACCGCCGCCCAGCAGTACAACAAGACGCACCACATCTCCTCCAGGAGCCGCAAGGCGGGCGACCTGGTCTTCTTCCACTCGGGTTCGTACGTCTACCACGTCGGCATCTACGCCGGTCACGGCAAGATCTGGCACGCCCCGAAGACCGGGGACGTGGTGAAGCTCGAAAAGATCTGGACGAAGAGCGTCTGGTACGGCCGGGTCAGCTGACCCGGCCTCGGGCCGGCAGCGGCTCCAGAAGCAGGGCCGCTCCCAGCGCCGCCGGCGCCGCCCCGGCGCCCGCCCGCGACCCAAGGGCGGCGGGCCGCCGCGGGCGCCTGCCGGAGCGGACAGGCGGCCCAGGCCACGGCTTCCTCCGGCCTCCGGCCGGGCCGTGGGAGCGCCACGGGGCGCGCACCCCCGAGCTGGAGCACATGGGCGCCGCCCGGCAACGGGGGCTCCCGGAACGCGCGGGCCGGGCGGCAGGACGGCCGCGCCGCCGGCCACCGCCTGGGCGGTGCGCGCCGGGAGTCCGCCCGGCGGCGCAGTCGTCTCCCGGAGGCCGGGCGAGCCGGAGCCGGCCCGGAACGAACTGGCGCGGCTCACCGGGCTCATCGGGGGCGCGCTGCCGCTCGGCACCTTCCCGGCCGCCGGGGGTACGTCCGCCGCCACGGAGCGCTGGTCAGCGGCGGGCTGGGGACGGCCGACCGAGCGCGCCGAGCCGCCGGCCGCGTGTGCCTGCCGTGTGCCGCTCGGCAGGGAGAGGGAAGGACACCCCGGCCCCGTCCGGAGGGCTAGGGCTCCTGCTGGCGCGCCGGTACCGGGGCCGTCGGAAGCGTCCAGGGGAGTTCGATCGAGACCGTCTTGCCGCCCTCTCGCGTGGGGCGGATGCGGAGTCTGCCGCCGCACTCGGCGGTGAGCCAGCGGATGATGACCATGCCGCGGCCGTTGTCCTGCTGGACGGCGGCGGGCAGTCTCTTCGGGAAGCGAGGATGGCTGTCCGTGACGCCGATGCGCAGGTGTTCGTCATGGTGCAGCGCGATGTCGACCGTGAAGGTGGGTGACTGGCCGAAGGTGTGCTGTACGGCGTTCGTGGCGAGTTCGGAGACGATGAGCCGCACGGTGTCGGCGACGTCGGTGTCGGACGGCAGGCCCCACTCCGCCAGGGTGCCCACGACGTAGGAGCGGGCGGCCGAGACCGAGGCTGGATCGCTCGGCAGAGTGACGGATGCTTCCAGGTGGTCTGCCATGGCGACGTCGTCCCTTTCCCATGGGGCCGTGGTCCGACATGTGGCGGAGGGTTCGAGTACGGTCCCGGACTGGTGCTTGTTCGCCAGACTGCCACCAACGGGCGGTCACAGGGAGCGATCCACCAAGATATGCATATATCTGTCGCTCGAAGCGGTGAACTCTGCGACGCGAGACCGTATGTGGGCGGCCCGGAAGGAGTAAGGAGGAGCCCATGCAGAACGGTCCGGCAGTGCGCCGCCGCAAACTGGGCGCCGAACTGCGCATGCTGCGCACCGGTGCGGGGCTCACGAGCGGTGAGGCCGCCCGGCTGGTCGGCTGGCACCAGTCGAAGGTGAGCCGCATCGAGACCGGCGCCAGCGGTGTGAAACCGGCCGATCTGCGGTTGCTGCTCGACGCCTACCAGGTGCGGGACGCGCATCTGCGCGAGTTGCTGCTGATGCTGGCGGGGGCGGAGGACGCGGGCGGCCGTCACCGCTGGTGGCACGCCTACCGCGGGGTGCTGCCGCCCACCTACCGCGACTTCATCAGCCTGGAGTCGCAGGCGAGCGCGATGCGCACCCTGGAGACGACCGTGGTGCCGGGGCTGCTCCAGACGCCCGAGTACGCCCGCGCGGTGACCCGGGCGGCCGTGAAGGACCTGGACGAGGACCGCCTGGACACGCTGGTGGAGGTGCGCCTGGCCCGGCAGGACGTGCTGCGGTCCGATCCGCCTCTGGTGCTCAGCGCCGTACTGGACGAGGCGGTGCTGCGCCGTGAGGTCGGTGGCCCAGAGGTGATGGCGCGGCAGCTCGAACGGCTGATGGAGGCGGCCCGGCTGCCCCAGGTACGGCTCCAGGTGCTGCCGTTCGCCGCGGGGGCACATGTCGGACTGACCGGGCCTTTCGTTATCTTCTCATTTCCGAGCACTTCTGATCTGGACGTGGTTGTTCTCGACCAGTTGACGAGTAGCCTCTACCTGGAGCGGAAAGAAGACCTCATGGCCTACTCCGAGGCCTTCAACACCCTTCAGTTCCACGCCCTTTCCCCCGAGGAATCGTTGGACTACATCGCCGGGATAGGTGACGGCGCGTAAGGAGGCACCATGTCAGCTCTGCCTCGGAACGTCCCTGCCAGTACCGACCTGCACGCCGTGCGCTGGCTGCGCAGCAGCTACAGCACGGGAGCGAACAACTGCGTGGAGACGGCCCGGCCGCGCTCCGGCCCCGCGGCCGGACTGCTCGCCGTGCGCGACTCGAAGAACCCCGCCGGACCCGCGCTGCTCTTCTCCGCCGGCAGCTGGGCGGAGTTCGTCACCAGGATCTGATCAGAGGTCACCACCCCTGACCCCGACCCACCCAACCCGTTCGTCACCCTCGTGCGACACACGGCCGTGTACGCCGACTCATGGTCGCGTTTCGCCGATCACTCGTACAGCGCGTTCGATCTCCGCCCCGGAGAGGTCCGCCCGGGCGGTCAGCCTCAGCCGTGAGATGCCGTCGGGCACGGAGGGAGGACGGAAACAGCCCACGGCCAGGCCCGCCGTACGGCAGTCGGCCGCCCAGCGCACCGCCCCCTCCGGGGACGGAGCCCGCACGGAGACCACCGCGGCGTCCGGACGCACCGCTTCCAGACCCGCGGCGGTCAGCCGTGCGTACAGTTCCGCGGCCACTTCACGGGCCCGAGCCGCCCGTTCGGGCTCGCGTTCCAGCAGCCGCAGCGCGGCCAGCGCGGCACCGGCCGCCGCGGGCGCCAGGCCGGTGTCGAAGATGAACGTCCGGGCCGCGTTGACCAGGTGGTCGATCACCCGGGCCGGGCCGAGCACCACCCCGCCCTGGCTGCCCAGCGACTTGGACAGGGTGGCCGTGACGACCACGTCCTCGGCGCCCGCGAGCCCGGCCGCGTAGGGCGCGCCCCGGCCGCCCTCGCCCAGTACGCCGAGCCCGTGCGCGTCGTCCACGACCAGTCCCGCGCCGTGCTCCCGGCACGCCTCGGCCAGCGCGGTCAGCGGTGCCCGGTCCCCGTCGACGGAGAACACCGTGTCGGAGACGACGATCGCGGCGCCCGCGTGCGTGGCCAGGGCCTTGCGCACGGCCTCGGGATCGGCATGCCCGACGACCTGCGTCCCGCCCCGGGCGAGCCGGCAGCCGTCGATGAGGGAGGCGTGGTTGCCCGCGTCCGACACGATCAGCGAGCCGTGCGGGCCGAGCGCGGTGACCGCGGCGAGGTTGGCGGCGTACCCGGAGGAGAACACCAGGGCCGCCTCGAACCCGCAGAACGCGGCCAGCGCCCGCTCCAGTTCGGTGTGCAGGACCGTCGTACCGGTGACCAGCCGGGAGCCGGTGGAGCCGCCGCCCCAGGTCCGGGCGGCCCCGGCCGCTCCCTCGACGACCTCCGGATGGCGGGTCAGGCCCAGGTAGTCGTTGCTCGCCAGATCCAGCAGCGGCGCGTCGGCGGGACGCGGACGCAGGGTGCGGACGAGTCCGGCGCGGCGGCGCGCCCCGGCCTGCTCGTCGATCCAGCCGAACGCCATGGGTCCTCCGGTGCTTTTGTAGGTAGCGGACAGACCCTAGCGGTACGACCAGCCGCCCAGGGTGTGGCAATACCCACACGGTGAACCTGCTCCGTTGTGCAAAGTCTCCTTGGCCCGGGGCCGTCCCGTAGGACAGGATCAGGCCTCATGGACCTGCTGAACACGCTGGTGGACAAGGGGCTTCGGCGCGAGCTGCCGACCCGCGAGGAAGCGCTCGCCGTGCTGGCCACCTCCGATGACGACCTGCTCGACGTGGTGGCCGCGGCCGGCAAGGTGCGCCGGCACTGGTTCGGGCGCCGGGTGAAACTCAACTATCTGGTGAACCTCAAGTCGGGCCTGTGCCCGGAGGACTGCTCGTACTGCTCCCAGCGGCTCGGTTCCAAGGCCGACATCCTGAAGTACACCTGGCTCAAGCCGGACGAGGCCTCCCAGGCCGCCGCCGCGGGCCTCGCGGGCGGTGCCAAGCGGGTCTGTCTGGTGGCCAGCGGGCGCGGCCCGACGGACCGGGACGTGGACCGGGTCTCGCAGACCATCAAGGCCATCAAGGAGCAGAACGAGGGCGTCGAGGTGTGCGCCTGCCTCGGCCTGCTCTCCGACGGCCAGGCCGAACGGCTGCGCGAGGCCGGCGCGGACGCGTACAACCACAACCTCAACACCTCGGAGTCCACGTACGGGGACATCACCACCACCCACACGTACGCCGATCGGGTGGACACGGTGCAGAAGGCGCACGCGGCCGGTCTGTCCGCCTGTTCGGGCCTGATCGCGGGCATGGGCGAGAGCGACGAGGACCTGGTCGACGTGGTGTTCTCGCTGCGTGAGCTGGACCCGGACTCGGTGCCCGTGAACTTCCTGATCCCGTTCGAGGGCACCCCGCTGGCCAAGGAGTGGAACCTCACCCCGCAGCGCTGCCTGCGGATCCTCGCGATGGTCCGGTTCGTCTGCCCGGACGTGGAGGTCCGGATCGCGGGCGGCCGTGAGGTCCATCTGCGCACGATGCAGCCGCTGGCACTGCACCTGGCCAACTCCATCTTCCTCGGCGACTACCTGACGAGCGAGGGCCAGGCCGGCAAGGCCGACCTGGAGATGATCGCGGACGCCGGGTTCGAGGTGGAGGGCGCCGACCAGGTGACGCTGCCGGAGCACCGGACGGAGGCCGGGGGCTGCGGGGACACCGGGGGCTGCCACGAGGGCGGCGGCGTCTGCGGGTCGGCGCCGGCGCCGGCCGGTGAGCCGCGGACCGACCTGGTCGCGGTCCGCCGCCGGGGCGCCGGGACGGACCTCGCGCCCAATGCCTGAGCTCGGTGTGCCGGAACTGCTGGAGCTGGACCGGCGGCACGTGTGGCATCCGTACGGCCCGATGCCCGGGCGCGCGGAACCGCTCGTCGTGGAGGCGGCGAGCGGGGTCCGGCTGCGGCTGGCGGACGGGTCCGGTGAGCTGGTCGACGGCATGTCGTCGTGGTGGTCGGCCATCCACGGCTACCGGCACCCGGTCCTCGACGAGGCCGTGCGCGAGCAGCTCGGGCGGATGAGCCACGTCATGTTCGGTGGGCTCACGCACGAGCCCGCCGTCCGGCTCGCGAAGCTCCTTGTCGACATGTCGCCTGACGGTCTGGAGCACGTCTTCCTGGCCGACTCCGGGTCCGTGTCGGTCGAGGTCGCCGTGAAGATGTGCCTCCAGTACTGGCGCTCGCTCGGCCGGCCGGGCAAGCAGCGGCTCCTGACCTGGCGCGGCGGCTATCACGGTGACACCTGGAACCCGATGTCCGTGTGCGACCCCGAGGGCGGCATGCACCAGCTGTGGACCGGCGTGCTGCCGCGCCAGGTGTTCGCGGACGCGCCGCCCGCCGGGTACGAGGAGGCGTACGCGGACCATCTGCGGGAGCTGATCGCGCGGCACGCCGACGAGCTGGCCGCGGTGATCGTGGAGCCGGTGGTGCAGGGCGCGGGAGGGATGCGGTTCCACTCCCCCGCCTATCTGCGGGTGCTGCGTGAGGCGTGCGACGCGCACGACGTGCTGCTGGTGTTCGACGAGATCGCCACCGGCTTCGGCCGCACCGGCGCGCTGTTCGCGGCGGACCACGCGTCCGTCAGCCCGGATGTGATGTGCGTGGGCAAGGCGCTGACCGGCGGTTATCTGACGATGGCGGCCACCCTGTGCACCGCGCGGGTCGCCGACGGCATCTCGCGGGGCGAGGTGCCGGTGCTCGCGCACGGGCCGACGTTCATGGGCAACCCGCTGGCCGCGGCCGTGGCCTGCGCCTCCATCGAGCTGCTGCGGGGCCAGGACTGGCTCGCCGAGGTCAAGCGGATCGAGGCGGCCCTGCGGGAGGGCCTGGCGCCGGCGCTCGACCTGCCCGGGGTGCGGGACGTCCGCGTCCTCGGCGCGATCGGGGTCGTCCAGCTCGACCACGCGGTGGACATGAAGGCCGCGACCGAGGCCGCCGTACGGGCGGGCGTGTGGCTGCGCCCGTTCCGCGACCTGATCTACACGATGCCGCCGTACGTCACCTCGGACGAGGACGTGGCACGGATCGCGCGCGCGGTGTGCGCCGCCGCGCGGGAGGGATGACATGCCGGTACTGGTGATCACAGGGACGGGCACGGAGATCGGCAAGACGGTCACCACCGCCGCCGTCGCCGCCGCGGCGCTCGCGGCCGGCCGCTCGGTGGCCGTGCTGAAGGCCGCCCAGACGGGCGTGGGGCCGGACGAGCGCGGGGACGCTGACGAGGTCGCGCGCCTCGCGGGCCCGGTCACGACCGGTGAACTCGCCCGATTTCCCGAGCCGTTGGCCCCGGGTACGGCGGCCCGACGGGCTGGGATGGCGCCGGTGCATCCGCACGAGGTGGCCGAGCGGGCCGCCAAGCTGGCCACCGAGCACGATCTGGTGCTGGTCGAGGGAGCGGGCGGGCTGCTCGTCCGGTTCGACGCGGCCGGCGGCACGCTGGCCGACGCCGCCAAGCTGCTGGGGGCGCCGGTGCTGGTCGTCGCCCAGGCCGGGCTCGGCACGCTCAACGTCACGGAGCTGACGGCACGTGAACTGCGGCGTCGTGACCTGGAGCTGGCCGGGGTGGTGATCGGCAGCTGGCCCGCCACGCCGGATCTCGCCACCCGCTGCAACGTGGCCGACCTGCCGGAGGTCGCCGCGGCCCCGCTGCTCGGCGCGCTGCCCGCCGGCGCCGGCGCCCTGCCCCCCACCGAGTTCCGCACAGCGGCCCCGACCTGGCTGTCCCCCCGCCTGGACGGCACATGGGACGCGGAGGCGTTCCGGGTACGGGAGGCGCCGTAGCCGTACCGGGGCGGACGTCGCCGGGGCGCGGCAGCGGTGCCAGGTGAGCGAGGCCGACGGGGTACCGCTGCCGGGCGGGACCGGGCGTCGGCGGGACCCCTCAACGGTGCCTGGTGACCGAGGCCAGCCGGGTACCGCTGTCAAACCGGACCCGGGCGTCGGCGGGACATCGCAGCGGTACTGGTGACCGAGGCCGACGGGGTGCCGATGCCGGATCGGGTCGCTGGCGACGGCGCCCAGGTGACCACCAGCTCATCGGGAACGGCGCCGGCCCCTCCGCCGCGGTGACGGGCACCCGCGCCTGGCGGGCCTCCCCGCCCACGACGTGCGGTGGCCGGCCCCGCGCGCCCGGCTGGGCGTGCCGCAGTCCGCTCGGTGGGGGTGCGCCGGGGTGGACCGGGGGACACTCTTCCCAGGGGCGTGCTGTCCAGGGAGGTTGCCATGCGGCTGCTGTCCACCCGTTCCGGCCAGGTGGCGCGGGGTCCCGTCCACCATCCGCTGTTCGCCCGTTACTACGCCCGGATCAGCGTCGGCGCCGAGTCCCGGCTCGGGATGGCCGGGATGCGGGAACGGCTGCTGGCCGGGCTCGCCGGGCGGGTGATCGAGATCGGCGCGGGCAACGGCCTGAACTTCCGGCACTACCCCGGCACCGTCGCGGAGGTCGTCGCGATCGAACCCGAGCCGCTGCTCAGGCAGCTGGCGCTGGAGTCCGCGCTGCGCGCCGAGGTGCCGGTCGACGTGGTGCCGGGCGCGGCGGAGGCGCTGCCGGTCAAGAGCGAGGCGTTCGACGCGGCCGTGCTGTCGCTGGTCCTGTGCAGCGTACGGGATGTCGCGCGGACGCTCGGCGAGGTACGACGGGTGCTCCGGCCCGGCGGCGAGGTGCGGTTCTTCGAGCACGGGCGGGGCGGCGGCCGGCTGATGACGGTGACCCAGCAGGCCCTCGACCGCACCCTGTGGCCGGCGCTGAACGGCGGCTGTCATCTCTCCCGGGAGCCGGTCGCCGCGCTGCGCGCCGCCGGATTCAGCCTCGGCCCGCACCGACGGGTACTGCTGCCGGAGAAGGGCCCCACGCTGCCGACCTCCTACTGCGCGCTGGGCGTCGCCTGGCGGCCGGACGAGCCGGAGGCCCGCTGATCACAGGCTCCAGCCGCGCAGCTCGCGCGCGATGTCGTCGACGCTCGCGGAGCCGTCCTTGACGAGCCGGGCCAGGTCCCGGACCTGCTCGGGTGTGGTGGCGACCTTCTCGCCGCTGGCGACCAGATAGGCGTAGGCGACCGCGGAGGCGAACAGTGCGTTGGCCCGTTCCAGCGCCGGGACGTGGATGAGCAGCTGGAGCAGGGAGGCGGCGCGGGCGTGCGGGGTGTCGTACACGGGCACGCCGAATATCTCGGCCCGGTGCCGGGCGACGGCGGCGACCAGGGCGCCCCAGTCCGTGACCTGCGGGTCTCCCGGGGTCTTCTGTTCGGCGAGCATGAGCAGCCAGGCGAGGTCGATACTGAGATCGTTCAAGGGATCAGCGGCGGCCTTCACCGGCGTCGGTGCCGCGGGTCTCGGCGATCTCCTCGGCGAACACGGACTCGTACTGCTTCATGAAGTCGGCGGCGGCCTCGACGAAGGTGCGGCCCGCCTCGCCGGTGTCCTGTCTGACCAGCTCTTCGATGTAGCGGTTGACGCTCATGCCGCGGGCCAGGGCGCGCTCGCGGGCGGCACGGGCGGTGCCCTCGTCCACGCGCACGTTCAGCTGGGTCTTCGCCATGCCTCGACGCTAGCGCCGGAACGCTAGCGGCGGCAAGGGCGCACGGGGGCACGGCGCCGGGCCCGCGCCGTCGCGCTGCTCGGGTTCTCCGGCAGCACGTGCCGGCGTTGCGCGGGCTGACGGCGCTCGCGATCCCGTGGGGCACGATCATCGCGGTGGTGCTCGGCCCGGCGGCGGTGAGCGTGCCGGCGGCGCACGAACGGCCGGTCCCGGACACGGGCTGTTCCCGATCGACGGGGGCGGGGTCGGACATGATGGAAGCGACTCAAGTCACCGCTCCCCGGGGAGGGTTCATGTCGCGTCCGTTCCGCTTCGGAGTCAACCTGCTCGCCTCCGCGCCCGCCGGCGAGTGGCGCGCCAAGTGCCGCCGCGCCGAGGAGCTGGGGTACGACGTGATCCTCGTCCCCGACCACCTCGGCATGGTCGCGCCGTTCCCGGCGCTGGTCGCGGCGGCGCAGGCGACCGAACGGCCCCGGCTCGGCACGTTCGTGCTCAACGCCGGCTTCTGGAACCCGGCGCTGCTGGCCCGCGAGGTGGCGACCACCGACGCGCTGACCGGCGGCCGGCTCGAACTCGGCCTCGGCACCGGGTACGTACCGGCGGAGCACGAGGCGGCCGGGCTGCCGTACGGCTCCCCGCGCGAGCGGGTGGACCACCTGGAGCGCACGGTGGCGGAGCTGGGGCGGCTGCTCGGTTCCGCGGAACACGAGCCGCGGCCCGCGCAGTCCCGGGTGCCGGTGCTGATCGGCGCCAACGGCGACCGGATGCTGCGCCTGACCGCGGCCCACGCGGACATCGCGGCCTTCACCGGGGCCCGGCCGGGCAGGACGCCCGGCACGCTGGACCCGCTGAGTGCCGAGGAGCTGGACGAGCGGGTGGCCCGCTACCGCGCGCTGGCGGTGGACCGGGCGGCGCCCGCCGAGCTGAACCTGCTGGTCCAGGCCGTGGCCGTCACCGACGACCCGGAGTCGGCGCTGAAGCCGCTGCTGGAACGGCGGCCCGACATGACCGTGGACCAGGTACTGGCCCTGCCCCTCGTGCTGGCCGGTCCGCTGGAGGAGGTCGTGGCGAAGGCGCGGGTCCAGCGGGAGCGGTTCGGGTTCTCGTACCTGACCGTGCTGGAGCCCTTCATGGAGGCGTTCGCGCCGGTGATGGAGCGGCTGCGCGCGGAGTCCGCATGACGGAAGCCGGGGCGGCGCGCGGACGGTCCCGATCATGATGGGCGCATGACTGATCTGCGTCTGCGCGCCGCCGTGTCCGACGATCTCGACGCCGTCCTCGCCTTCTGGAGGACGGCCGCCGAGGGCACCAGCATCAGCGACGACCGCGCCGGGGTGGAGCGGCTGACCGACCGCGACCCCGAGGCCCTGATCCTCGCCGAACAGGACGGCGAGCTGGTCGGCACGGTGATCGCCGGCTTCGACGGCTGGCGGTGCCATCTGTACCGGCTCGCGGTGCACCCGGAGCGGCGGCGGCAGGGCGTCGCCTCGGCGCTGCTGGCCGCCGCCGAGGAGCGGTTCGTACGGCTCGGCGGACGGCGCGCGGACGCGATGGTGCTGGTGCGCAACGAGACCGCGCACCACGCCTGGGGTGCGGCCGGGTACGGGCCGGAGGAGCACTGGAGGCGGTGGGTGAAGCCGCTCACGGACTGAGACCGAAAGGCTTCTTTGCTCATCCTTTACCCTTGAGGGAGCACTCGGCCCTCTATGAAAGGTTGTGAGCGTCCGCCCATGGGCGAGCCTCCCAGTCCGCGATACCGCGCGTTCTCCCGAACCCTGTCCGATCCTGGGACGGGGGTGACCCGATGACCGAAGTGCTCCTCCTTCTGGTGGCGATCCTGCTGTCGCTGGCCTGCGGCGCCTTCGTGGCGGCGGAGTTCTCGCTGACCACGGTGGAACGCGGCGAGCTGGAGCGGGCCGCCGCGCGTGGCGAGCGCGGTGCCGCCGGCGCCCTGAAGGCCGTACGGAACCTGACCTTCCAGCTGTCCGGCGCCCAGCTCGGCATCACCGTCACCAACCTGGTGGTCGGCATGCTCGCCGAGCCGTCGATCGCCAAGCTGCTCGCCGGGCCGTTCCAGGCGATGGGTCTGTCACGGTCCATGGCGAGCTCGGCCGCGCTGGTCCTGGGCACGGCCCTGTCGACGGTGGTCCTGATGGTCGTCGGCGAGCTGGTGCCCAAGAACTGGGCGATCTCCTCGCCACTGACCATGGCCAGGCGGGTCGGCAACGCCCAGCGCCTGTTCAGTGCCGCCTTCCGTCCCTTCATCACCCACCTGAACAACACCGCCAACCGCTTCGTGCGCCGGCTCGGCATCGAGCCCGCCGAGGAGCTGGCCTCCGCGCGCGGGCCGCAGGAGCTGGCCGCCCTCGCGCGGCACTCCGCCAAGGAGGGCGCCCTGGAGGCGGACACCGCCGAGCTGTTCGTCCGGACGCTGAACCTGGCCGACCTGACCGCCGAGAACGTGATGACCCCGCGCGTCCAGGTCATCGCCCTGGACACCCAGGCGACCTGCGAGGACGTGGCCAACGCCACCCGGGCGACGGGCCTGAGCCGGTTCCCGGTCTACCGGGGCAGCCTGGACTCGGTCGTCGGCACCGCCCACATCAAGGACGTGCTGGCGGTCCCCGCCGACCAGCGGCGCCACCGCACGGTCGCCCAGGTGATGCGCGAGCCGCTGCTGGTGCCCGAGTCCCTGACCGTCGACCGGCTGCTGGACCGGCTCGGCGGCAGGCGCACCATGGCCGTCGTCATCGACGAGTACGGCGGTACGGCCGGTGTCGCCACCCTGGAGGACATCGTGGAGGAGGTCGTCGGCGAGGTGCGGGACGAGCACGACCCGCACGAGACGCCCGACCTCGCCCCGGCCGGCGCGGACGAGCGGGGCCGGGCGCTGTACGCGGCGGACGGCGCTGCCCGCACCGACCAGCTCGCGCGCGTGGGAATGCGCGTGCCCGAGGGTCCGTACGAGACCCTGGCCGGACTGGTCGCCACCGAGCTGGGCCGGATACCCGCCGCCGGGGACAGCGTCGAGGTGGCCGGCTGGCAACTGGACGTCGTCGACGCCTCGGGCCGCCGGGCCGCCCGGGTGCTGATGCACGCGCCGCTGGACGACGAACGGTCCGTCGGACCCGACCGGACCGGTCGCACCGAGGGGCCCCAGGGACGCCGCGGGAGTGAAGGACGCCCCAGGACCGAGGGGCAGCGCGGCACCGAGGAGCGCCACGGGAGCGAAGGACGCCGTGGGACCGAGGGGCACCGCGGGACGCGGGAGGGGACGCGATGACCGCCGTACAGCTGCTGATCGGTCTGGCGACCCTGGTCGTCAACGCCTTCTTCGTGGGCGCCGAGTTCGCGCTGATCTCCGTGCGCCGCTCGCAGATCGAGCCATTGGCCCAGGAGGGCGACCGGCGCGCGCGGAGCGTGCTGTGGGGTCTGGAGCACGTGTCCGCGCTGCTGGCCGCCGCCCAGCTCGGCATCACGCTGTGCACGCTGGTCCTGGGTGTGGTCGCCGAGCCGGCCATCGCGCATCTGCTGGAACCGGTGTTCCACGCGGTGGGGGTGCCCACGAGCGCGGGTCACGCCGTGTCCTTCGTGATCGCGCTGACCCTCGCGACCTATCTGCACATGCTGCTGGGCGAGATGGTGCCCAAGAACATCTCGCTCGCCGAACCGGTCCGCAGCGCGCTGCTGCTCGGCCCGCCGCTGGTCACGCTGTCCCGGGCGCTGCGTCCGGTGATCTTCGCGATCAACGCCTTCGCGAACGGGCTGCTGAAACTGCTGCGCGTGGAGGCGAAGGACGAGGTCGCGGCGACCTTCACGGACGCCGAGCTGGCCGAGATCGTCAAGGACGCCAGCGAGGCCGGCCTGATCGACGACCGGGCGCAGGAGCGGTTGCACGACGCGCTGGAGCTGGGCAGCCGGCCGGTGCGGGACGTGGTCGTACCGCTGCAACGTGTCGTCTACGCGCGCGTGGGCGTCACCCCGGAGCAGTTGGAGCGACTGTCGGCCGAGTCGGGCTTCTCCCGCTTCCCGGTGGTCGACACCAGCCGCCGGATCGTGGGCTACCTGCACGTGAAGGACGCGCTGGACGCCTCCCCCCGGGACGTACCGTTCCGCCTGGGCGACATGCGGTCCATCGCCCGCGTCCGCGAGGGCACCCCCCTGGACGACGTCCTCACCGCGATGCGCGGCAGCCGCACCCACGTGGCAGCCGTCCTGGGCGAGGACGGCCGGCTGGCGGGCCTGGTGACGATGGAGGACGTGCTCCGGGAGCTGTTCGGCCAGCCGGTGCAGAGGTGACGCGGGGGCGCTGACCCCGGACGGCCGCGACGGCTCCCGGGGGCGCCGGCACGGGCCAGGGACGGCCGCGGTGGCCCCCGGGTGCGCCGGTACGGAGCCGGTACGGCTGCGGCGGTGGCTCCCGGGGTCGCCCGTACGGGCCCGGGACGGCCACGGTGGCGCCCGGGGTCCGCCGGTGCCGGCCTGCGGCTGCCTGAGGCGGCTGGGCCGGGCGGGTGGGGCGGGCCGACCGACCGGCAGGTATTGGCCCCGGGATACCATCTCTGTCGCCATGCAGACGAACCCCACACCTCCCCCGTACTCCAGCCTCGTCGCGGTCGGCGACTCCTTCACCGAGGGCATGTCGGATCTGCTGCCCGACGGCTCCTACCGTGGCTGGGCCGATGTGCTCGCCGCGCGGATGGCCGCCCGCACGCCCGGGTTCCGGTACGCCAACCTCGCCGTGCGCGGGAAGCTGATCGGGCAGATCGTCGACGAGCAGGTGCCGGTGGCCGCAGCCATGAACGCCGACGTCGTCACCCTGGTCGGCGGGCTGAACGACACCCTGCGGCCCAAGTGCGACATGGGCCGGGTCCGGGGCCTGCTCACCGAGGCCGTGGAACGGCTCGCGCCGTCCTGCAAGCAGCTGGTGCTGATGCGCAGCCCCGGCCGTCAGGGCCCGGTGCTGGAGCGGTTCCGGCCGCGCATGGAGGAGCTGTTCGCCTGCGTGGACGAGCTGGCCGAGAAGCACGGCGCCCTGGTGGTCGACCTCTACGGGGCGCCCGCGCTGGCCGACCCGCGGCTGTGGGACGTGGACCGGCTGCATCTGACGGCGGAGGGACACCGCCGGGTCGCCGAGGCGGTGTGGCAGACGCTCGGCCACGACGCCGAGGACACCGAGTGGCATGTGCCGATGGCGGCTACGGCCCCGCCGGGCTGGGTCACGCGCCGGGTCGCGGACGTCCGGTTCGCCAGGCAGCACCTGCTCCCGTGGATAGGCCGCCGGCTGACCGGCCGATCCTCGGGCGACGGCCGCCCGCCGAAGCGGGCGGAGCTGCTGCCGTACGAGGGCCAGGCGTAGCCCTTCCGGCGCGACCACGCGTGTCACGCGTGTCCGGGGCCGGATCGACGCGTCCCCCACGGTCCCCGGCCGGAACACGCGCCCGCCGATGTGGTCCACGTCGGCCGCTCCCCGGAGAGGAAGCGGGGCGGCACGCGGGCCGGCGCAGCCGGGGTGACCGGGGTCTCGTAGCTTCCGCCGAACACACCCATGGCGCTGGCCTGCACGAACCGCCAGTAGACTCTGGACACGTGACTTCTGCGCCCGCCAAGCCCCGCATCCCCAACGTCCTCGCCGGACGCTACGCCTCCGCCGAGCTCGCCACGCTCTGGTCCCCCGAGCAGAAGGTGAAGCTGGAGCGTCAGCTCTGGCTCGCCGTGCTGCGGGCCCAGAAGGACCTCGGCATCGAGGTGCCGGACGAGGCGATCGCCGACTACGAGCGCGTGCTCGACACCGTCGACCTGGCCTCGATCGCCGAACGCGAGAAGGTCACCCGGCACGACGTGAAGGCGCGGATCGAGGAGTTCAACGACCTCGCCGGGCACGAGCACGTGCACAAGGGCATGACGTCCCGCGACCTCACGGAGAACGTCGAGCAGCTCCAGATCCGGCTCTCGCTGGAGCTGATGCGCGACCGTACCGTGGCCGTGCTGGCCCGCCTCGGCAAGCTCGCGGGCGAGTACGCCGAGCTGGTCATGGCCGGTCGCTCGCACAACGTGGCCGCGCAGGCCACCACCCTCGGCAAGCGGTTCGCGACCGCCGCCGACGAGCTGCTCGTCGCCCACGGCCGGGTGGAGGAGCTGCTGGCCCGCTACCCGCTGCGCGGCATCAAGGGCCCGGTCGGCACCGCGCAGGACATGCTGGACCTGCTGGGCGGGGACGCGGCGAAGCTGGCCGAGCTGGAGAACCGGATCGCGCGGCACCTGGGCTTCTCGCAGGCGTTCACCTCCGTCGGCCAGGTCTACCCGCGCTCGCTGGACTACGAGGTCGTCACCGCGCTGGTGCAGTTGGCGGCGGCGCCGTCCTCGCTGGCCAAGACGATCCGGCTGATGGCCGGGCACGAGCTGGTCACCGAGGGCTTCAAGCCGGGCCAGGTCGGCTCCTCGGCGATGCCGCACAAGATGAACACCCGCTCCTGCGAGCGCGTCAACGGCCTCATGGTCATCCTGCGCGGCTACGCCTCGATGACCGGCGAGCTGGCGGGCGACCAGTGGAACGAGGGCGACGTGTCCTGCTCGGTGGTGCGCCGCGTCGCGCTGCCGGACGCCTTCTTCGCCCTGGACGGCCTGCTGGAGACCTTCCTGACCGTCCTGGACGAGTTCGGTGCCTTCCCGGCCGTCATCGCCCGTGAGCTGGACCGCTACCTGCCGTTCCTGGCCACCACCAAGGTGCTCATGGGCGCCGTCCGGGCCGGGGTCGGCCGCGAGGTCGCGCACGAGGCGATCAAGGAGAACGCCGTGGCCACCGCGCTCGCGATGCGTGAGCAGGGCGCCGAGCGCAACGACCTGCTCGACAAGCTCGCCGCCGACGAACGGCTGCCGCTGGGCCGCGAGCAGCTGGCCGCGCTGATGGCCGACAAGCTGTCCTTCACCGGCGCCGCCGCCGACCAGGTCGGTGTGGTCCTCGGCCGGATCGAGGAGATCGTCAAGCAGCACCCGGTGGCCGCCGGCTACACCCCCGGAGCGATCCTCTGACCGGGGCACCCCGCTCACCGCGCTTCACCAAGGCGGAGCTGGAGGCCGCCCGCGACCGTCTCGTCCCGGACGTGGTCGCGGACGGCCTCCGGGTGCTGTTCTGCGGCATCAACCCGGGGCTGATGACGGCCGCGACCGGCCACCACTTCGCCCGTCCCGGCAACCGGTTCTGGCCGGTGCTGCACCTGTCCGGCTTCACGCCCCGGCTGCTGAAGCCGGCCGAGCAGCGGGAGTTGCTGTCGTACGGCCTCGGCATCACCAACGTGGTGGCGCGGGCGACCGCGCGGGCCGACGAGCTGACCGCCGAGGAGTACGTCGAGGGCGGGCGGCTGCTGACCGAGAAGGTGACGCGGCTGCGGCCGACGTGGCTGGCCGTGGTCGGTGTGACCGCGTACCGGGCCGCCTTCGGTGACCCCACGGCGCAGGTCGGTCCGCAGGAGCGGACGATCGGGGACACCCGGGTGTGGGTGCTGCCCAACCCGAGCGGGCTGAACGCGCACTGGACGGCGGCGACGATGGCGGAGGAGTTCGCCCGGCTGCGGGAGGCGGCGGGCGCGCCCGGTCACGGCGGGTCGGTCTCCGTCACTATCCCGAGCAGCTGAAACGGCAGTTCCTTGTCCCACTGGGACACACCGAGGGCGATCCAGCGGCCCGTCTCCGGGACCCGCCACAGGTGGACGTCGGGGACGTGACCACTGAGCCCGGCCCAGGGCTGCGCGACGTCCTCCCCCGCCAGGGTCCGGTCGAGCACGCTGTACAGGCTGAACTGCTGCGGCCGGCCCCACCGCTCCCCGAGCCGCTCCGCGAGGCCGTCCCGGTCGGCCTCGTACTGCGCCTCCGTCTCCTCCCGCGCGCTGCCGTCGCCGTCCCAGAAGTCCTCGCTCGTCTGTAAAGCGGCTATGTGATAGCCGGGCCCGCTCTCGCCGTGCTCCGTCCTGCCGTACACCGACGGGAACTCCCGGGCGCACAGCAGGTCGATGAGGGTCAGGCACTTCGCGATGTCCATGGGATCCAGTAAAGCGGGGGGCACTGACAATTGGCGGTGCGTCAGTCAGGCGTCCCGGCGCCGCACGTTCCACCCGCCCGCCGCCAGGGCGGCCGCCGCCCACAGCGCGCTCACCGCGAGCCCGCTCCACGGGCCGAGGGTGCCGTCCCAGGTGCTGTGCAGCGCGACCTGGCCGGCCCGGTCGGGGAGGAAGTCGGCGGCACCGCCGGACAGATCGCCGACGACGAAGGAGACGATCAGCAGGAACGGGATCAGCACGGAGAGGGTCGCGACGGCGCTGCGCAGCACGGCCGCGAGTCCTGCGGCGAGCAGGGTCATCAGCGTCAGGTGCAGGCCGCAGCCGACGGCGCCGCGCACGCCCTCGGCCCAGCCGGGAGCGGACGCGCCGAGCGCCGCCCGGCCCACCAGGAGCGTGACGAACCCGGTGAGCAGTCCGACGGCCAGCGCCGGCAGCGCGATCGCCGTCGTCTTCGCGGCGAACCAGCGTCCCCGGTCGGGCACCGCCGACAGCGTCAGCCGCAGCGCACCGCCCCGGAATTCCGACGCGACGGCCGTCGTGCCGAAGGCGATGGCGGCGATCTGCCCGAAGTTGATGCCGAAGAACACCGAGAACAGCGGGTCGGCGTCGTCGGTGTCGGCCGCCGCGAGCGCCGAGAACGCGGCGGTGGCGACGAGGACCGCGGCGAGGGCGCCCAGCAGGGAGCGCAGGGTACGGATCTTGATCCACTCGGCGTGGAGCGCGGGTGTGAAGGACATGGTCAGGCCTCCTGGGACGGTGCGGTGAACTCGGCCTCGGCCGCCGTCAGATCGAGGTAGGCCTCCTCCAAGGTGGCCTCGTGGGCGGAGAGTTCCAGGACCGGGACGCCCGCCTCGGACATCAGCCGGCCCAGGTCGTCCACGCGCGCGTGCCGTACCGTCCAGGCCCCGTCCTCGTCCCTGGAGGCGTCGTGGCCGTGCCGGGCGAGGAGGTCGGCGAGGGCGGCGGGGTCGGTGGTGCGGACGCGGACGTGGGGCCGTACGCGCGCGTGGATGAACTCCCGCACCGGTGTGTCGGCGAGCAGACGGCCGCGGCCGAGGATCAGCAGGTGGTCGGCGAAGGCCGCGGTCTCCCCCATGAGATGGCTGGAGACCAGGACCGTACGCCCCTCGGCGGCGAGCCGGCGCAGCAGTGCGCGGATCCAGACGATGCCCTCGGGGTCGAGTCCGTTGGCGGGTTCGTCGAGCAGGACGACCTCGGGGTCGCCGAGCAGGGCGGCGGCGATGCCGAGCCGCTGGCGCATGCCGAGGGAGTACGTCCGTACCCTGAACCGCGCCACCGGGGCGAGGCCGGTCTCCTCCAGGACCGCGTCGACCCGGCGGACGGGGATCCGGTTGCTCGCGGCGAGGGCCAGCAGATGGTCGCGGGCGGTGCGGGAACCGTGCGCGGCGCCCGCGTCGAGCAGGGCTCCCACCCGGCGCAGGGGTTCGCGGAGCCGTCGGTAGGGGTGGCCGCCGATCGTGGCGGTGCCGGCGGTGGGCCGGTCGAGGCCCAGGACGAGGCGCAGGGTGGTGGACTTGCCGGCGCCGTTGGGGCCGAGGAAGCCGGTGACCCGGCCGGGGCGCACACGGAAGGTGAGGCGGTCGACGGCCCGCCGGCCGCCGTGGTCCTTGGTGAGGTCCCGTACGTCGATGCTGGTCATGGCAACAGCCTCGCCGGGAGCGGCGGTTGGCTCCTCCCCCGCCGGTGGGGACCGTCTCCCAGGGTGTGGCTGCCCATCGTCGGCTTCGAACTGGCGCGGTGCGCCTGGGGCGGAGCCCCGGCGGGGGTCCCGCTGCTGGACCGGCTGCCGGTGCACCGCGCCTGGGCGCTGCTGGCGCCGCTGCCGTTGCTCGCTCTGTACGGGCTGGTCGTCGGGCTCGGGGAGCTGGTCACGGCCGGTGCGCGCCGGCTGCTCGGGCCGTCGGCGGCCGAGCGGCTGGCCGCGCTGGAGGAACGCACCGAGCAGTTGCTGGAACGCACCCGCATCGCACGGGAGTTGCACGACTCGATCGGGCACGCCCTGACGGTGGCCGTGGTCCAGGCGGGCGCGGCGCGGGCGGCGGGCGATCCGGAGTTCACCGACCGGGCGCTGGGCGCCATCGAGGAGACCGGCCGGGCCGCGCTGGAGGATCTGGAGCGGGTGCTGGGCGTGCTGCGGGAGACCGAGCGGCCGGTGAGCGCGCGGCCCACGCTCGCCGACGCGGGCCGTCTGCTGGAGTCGGCGCGGGCCTCGGGGGCGAAGGTCGACGCCGAGGTCACGGGCCCACTGGAGGCCGTGCCCGGCCCGGTGTCCCGCGAGGGCTACCGCATCCTCCAGGAGGCGCTCACCAATGTGCTGCGGCACGCGGGCGCCGTACCCGTGCGGGTCCGGGTCGCGGTCGACGACGGCACGCTCGTCCTGAAGGTCCGCAACCCGCTGCCGGGAGCGATACCCGGCCCCGGGCGGGGCAGCGGCCTGCGGGGCATACGGGAACGGGCCGCGCTGCTCGGCGGCGCCGCCCGGACCGGTCCGGACGAGGGCGACTGGGAGGTCCGCGCGGAGCTGCCGGTCGGCTGATCTACGCTGGCCGGATGCCGGTCACCGTACTCCTCGTCGACGACGAACCCCTGGTCCGCGCGGGTCTGCGGGCCGTACTGGAGGCGCGGCCCGACATCGAGGTGGTGGGCGAGGCGGCCGACGGCGCGGCGGTCATCCCGCTCGTGCGGCAACTGCGGCCGGACGTGGTCGCCATGGACGTACGGATGCCCCTGATGGACGGGATCGAGGCCACGCGCGCGGTGCTGCGCACCGTGGCCGAACCGCCGAAGATCCTGGTGGTGACCACCTTCGAGGACGACGAGTACGTGTACGAGGCGCTGCGCGCGGGCGCCGACGGGTTCCTGCTGAAGCGGGCCCGACCGGCCGAGATCGTGCACGCGGTGCTGCTGGTCGCGGAGGGCGAGTCGCTGCTGTTCCCGGCGTCCGTACGACGTCTCGCCGCCCGGTACGGCGACGGCGCCCGGCCGGCGCGGACCACGCCGGCGCACGCCCGGCTCACGGAGCGGGAGGCGGAGGTGCTGCGGCTGATGGCGCGGGGGCTGTCGAACGCGGAGATCGCAGCCCGGTTGGTGGTGAGTGCGGAGACGGTGAAGTCGCATGTGAGCGCCGTGCTGGCCAAGCTCGGCGCGCGCGACCGCACCCAGGCGGTGATCGCGGCCTACGAGTCCCGGTTCGTGGAACCGGGGTGACCGAGGGTCCGGCCGCGGGCGGGGCCGGCCACTCGCCGGGGGCGGACCGCGCCGAGTACCATCCGCCCAACACGCCCGCGAGCTGGGAGGACGGACGGTGGGGCAGCTGACCGGTGGCGATCCCTCGCTGCTGCGAAGGATCAATTCCGCGGTGGTGCTGCACGCGCTGCGTGCCACGGACTGCGCGACGCTCACCGAGATCACCCGCGTCACCGGACTGTCCCGGCCGACCGTCGAGGGCGTCGTGGAGGGTCTCATCGAGGGCGGCCTCGTCGTCGAGACGGCGGCCGAGGACGGTGGTGCGCGGCGGCAGGGTCGGCCCGCCCGCCGGTTCCGGTTCCGGGCCGAGGCGGGGCATCTGCTGGGCCTGGAGGTCGGTCCGCACCGGGTCGCCGCGCTCCTGTCCGATCTGGACGGGCGGGTCCTGGGCGCGCAGGCCAAGGAGGTCGGCGAGACGGCCCCGGCGGACGAGCGGCTGGACCGGCTGCGCGGCGCGGTCGCCGAGCTGCTGCGCCGGGCCGGGGTCGCGCGCAGCTCGCTGCGGGCCGTGGGCGTGGGTACGCCGGGCATCGTGGAGGCGGACGGCACGGTCCGGCTGAGCACGGCCCTGCCGCAGTGGACGGGGCTGAGGCTCGGCGAGCGGCTGAGCCGTTCCTTCCGGTGCCCGGTGCTGGTGGAGAACGACGCCAACGCGGCGGCGGTCGCCGAGCACTGGAAGGGCGCGGCGGCCGAGACGGACGACGTGGTGTTCGTACTGGCCGGGCTGAGCCCGGGGGCCGGCTCACTGATCGGCGGGCGGCTGCACCGGGGCTACGGCGGGGCGGCCGGGGAGATCGGCGCGCTCCATCTGCTGGGCCGGGAGGCGAAGCCGGAGGCGCTGCTGTCCACCACCGACGAGCCGCTGCACCCGCTGGACGAGCAGGCGGTGGCCGAGGTGTTCGCGCTGGCGCGCAAGGGCGACCAGCGGGCCAGGGCGGCCGTGGAGCGGTTCATCCAGCGGCTGGTGCACGACGTGGCCGCGCTGGTGCTGGCGCTCGATCCGGAGCTGGTCGTGATCGGGGGGTGGGCGGCCGGTCTGGACGGGGTCCTGGAGCCGCTGCGGTGCGAGTTGGCCCGCTACTGCCTGCGGCCGCCCCGGGTGGCGCTGTCCGTGCTGGGGGAGGCGGCCGTGGCCACGGGGGCGCTGCGGCTGGCTCTGGACCACGTGGAGGAACAGCTGTTCGCGGTCGACGGCACGGTGACGGCCCGCCGGTGACCCGGTGCCCGTTCAGGGTGACCGCGCGGCTGTGCTCAGGGTGCCCGTACGGTGACCGCCCGGCTGCGACCAGGGTGCTCGTACGGTGACCGCACGTGACCAGAATGCCCGGTCACGGTGAACAACCGCCGGTGAGCCGGTGCCCGGCACGTGACCGCCCGACTGCGATCGGGTGCCCGGCACGGTGAACTCACGCCAGTGGTCAAGGCGCCCGGCACAGTGACCGCCCGACTGCGACCAGGGCGGCCCAGCGCGGTGATACCCGCCGGAGGTCAAGGCACTCGGCACGGTGACCACATGCTGGTGACCAAGGTGCCCGGCACGGTGACCACCCACCGGTGGTCGGGGTGCCGGCTACGGCGCTCGCGCCCAGTGCGGCGGGTCTGCCCCGTGGCGGGCGTGCCGGGCACGGCGCTCCTGCCCCGTGCGGCGGTCCTACCGCTGCCGCGGGCGTGCCAGGTGCGGTGCCGTCGTCGCGGGGCGCGTCCGCACGGCGGGGCCGCGCATGCCTGCGGCGGCCCTGCCCCTGGGTCGGCTGTCCACCCGGCGTCAGGAAGCTCGCTTCTCCGGGTCGTGGTGTATTTCCACCCCGGCCGACTCGCCGAAGGTGAGCCGGCAGGTGTCGGCGCGGTAGGTCGCGACCGAGAGTGCCGCGGTACGGCCCTGCACGAAGAAGCGGGTGGTGACGACGAGGACGGGTGAGCCGGGGAGCCGGTCGAGTTCCTTGGCGTCGTCCGCGCGCGCGGAGCCGAGCTCGACGGCGCGGTCCTCCCCCTCCAGCGACAGGTGCTGCAACTCGCGCAGCACCGCACGCGCGCGTGCCGCGCCGGACGGGGCGTCGATCGCGGTCAGGCCGGGCACGGAGGCCGCCGGGATGTAGAGCAGCTCGGTGGCGACCTGCTGGCCGTGGGACATGCGGGAGCGGCGCACGGTGTGGACGGGCTCGTCCGCGCCGGTCTCCAAAGCCGCGGCGACGGCGGCGGGCGGTGGCGCCTGGACGCTGTCGACGGGCTGCCAGGCGTCCCCGGCGGCGCCGGGCCAGGTGTGCTGTTCGGTGCCGACGGCCACGCCCACGCGCGGGGGCGCGACGGTCGTACCGACCCCGCGGCGGCGCTGGAGCCGGCCCTCCAGCTCCAGTTGTTCGAGTGCCTGGCGGAGCGTGGCGCGGGCCACGCCGAAGCGGGCCGCGAGATCACGCTCGTTGGGCAGGATCTCGCCGACCGAGAACTCGGAGTCCAGTGCCTCGGTGAGCACGGTCTTCAGATGCCAGTACTTCGGTTCCGGTACCGATTCCAGCTGCGTGGTCCCCACCCTGTCCTCCGCAAGAGCCGTGGTCCGGCGGTTTTTAGCGCCCTTGTTTATTAAAGGTTGTTGCACTTCTCTGCGACGATAGGGCGGCCGTCACCCTTGGTCAAGACCAATCCTCGGTCCCCGCGCGAACGGACAGGCGCCCCGCGCGCACAGCGTTCACGCGGCGTTCGTGTGCGGCGGTGCGTGTGACATCGCGGCAAAGCGCCTGTCGCACGACAGAGCCCCCGCCGGACGACGGGGGCTCGGGCGCGCGGCGGGGCGGGGGCTCAGTGGCCGGTGAGGTGCCGCAGCTTGTCGGGGTTGCGGACGATGTAGACGGCGGTGATGCGGCCGTCGGCGATGTCCACCTGGAAGAGGCTGTCGGGCTTGTCTCCGGACAGGATGAGCAGGGCCGGGCCGCCGTTGGCCTCCAGGAGCCGGTACGAGATGTCCGCCGGGCCCGAACGCGCGGCGCCGACGAGGAAGCGGCCGACCTTGTCGGCGGTGTGCAGGACGCGCACCGGCGCCTTGGCCTTGCCGCCGCTGTCGCCGACCAGCCGGACGTCCGGGGCGAGCAGGGACATCAGCCCCTCCAGGTCGCCCCCGGACGCGGCGGCGAGGAAGCGTTCGGTCAGGTCCCGGCGCCGCACGGGGTCGACCTCGTACCGGGGGCGCCCTTCCGCGACGTGCCGGCGGGCGCGCCCGGCGAGCTGCCGTACCGCCGGCTCGGCGCGGTCGAGCAGGGTGGCGATCTCGGCGTACGGGTAGCCGAACGCCTCCCGGAGCACGAACACCGCCCGTTCCAGCGGGGATAGCGATTCCAGGACGACCAGGACGGCCATGGAGACCGTGTCGGCGAGCACCGCGCGGTCCGCGGTGTCCGGTGCGGTGTCGGCGAACTCGGTGAGGTACGGCTCCGGCAGCCACGGCCCGACGTACGCCTCGCCGCGCGACTGCACCTGGCGCAGCCGGTCGATGGCCAGCCGGGTGGTGACGCGCACCAGGTAGGCGCGCGGTTCGCGGACCGCCGCGCGGTCCGCCTGGTACCAGCGCAGCCATGCCTCCTGGACCACGTCCTCCGCGTCGGCGACCCGGCCGAGCATGCGGTACGCGACCCCCATGAGCAGGGGCCGGTGCTCTTCGAAGACATCGGTGGCGAGGTCGGCGGTCACGGGTCCATCCCAGCCGACACGCCTTGCGCTGTCCACCCGGAATGCCCGGCTCCAGGAGCGGTCCGGATCACAATGACCGCGGGCCGCCGGCGGTCGGCGGCCGGTGACCGTGAGGTGGGCGATGCGGTACGCGGTGCTGGGCACGGGCGAGGTGGGCCGCACGCTGGCCGGCCGGCTGCTGGAACTGGGGCACGAGGTGACCCTGGGGTCCCGCTCCCGGGACAACCCGGTGGCGGTGGAGTGGGCGACCGCCGCGGCCGGCCGGGCCCACGCCGGGACGTTCGCGGACGCCGCCGCGGCGGGCGAGGTGGTCGTCAACGCGGTGGGCGGCCGGGTGGCGCTGGACGCGCTGGCGGCGGCGGGCGCGGAGCACCTGGACGGCAAGGTGCTGGTGGACGTCTCCAATCCGCTCGCGTTCGAAGGCGGTCAGCCGCGGCTGGACCCGGTGGAGTCGGACAGCGTGGCCGAGCGGATCCAGCGGGCGTTCCCGCACGCGCGCGTGGTCAAGACGCTGAACACGGTCAACTGCCAGGTGATGGTGGACCCACGCCGGGTCCCGGGCGACCACCACGTCTTCGTGTGCGGGGCGGACCCCGGCGCCAAGCAGCAGGTGACGGCGCTGCTCGGGGAGTTCGGCTGGCCGGCCGGAAGGGTGCTGGACCTGGGCGGCATCCGGTCTGCGCGCGCGGTGGAGATGTATCTGCCGCTGTGGCTCGCGCTGTTCGGCCGCTTCGGGAACGCCGACTTCAACGTCGAGGTGCGCCGGACCCGTTGACGACCGTGCGGCATGCCGTACGACATGGCCGTGCGGAAGTGCCGTACGGCGGGGACGACCCTGGGGGCTACCGGCCGGTAGTAATTGCTGACAAGCTGTCTACGGCGTCCGTCAGCAGCCCAGCCGAGGAGCACCCCATGTCCGCCACCGTCTCCTTCAAGGTCCCCACCCCGCACGGCCCGCGCGATGTGAGCGTGTCCTACGCGCGCGTGGGCCGCGGCGAACCCCTGGTCCTGCTGCACGGCATCGGCCATCACCGGCAGGCCTGGGACCCGGTCGTGGACATCCTGGCCACCGAGCGGGAGGTGATCGCCGTCGACCTGCCGGGCTTCGGCGCGTCCCCGGCACTCCCGGACGGCCTGACCTACGACCTGCCCACCACCAATGCCGTGCTCGGCGCCCTGTTCGAGGCGCTGGAGCTGGAGCGTCCGCACGTCGCCGGCAACTCGCTGGGCGGCCTGCTCGCCCTGGAGCTGGGCCGGGAGAAGCTCGTACGGTCCGTCACCGCCCTGTCCCCCGCCGGTTTCTGGTCCGAGGCCGAGCGGCGGTACGCCTTCACGGTGCTGCTCGCGATGCGGGGCATCGCCCAGCGGCTCCCGCTCCCGCTGGTGGAGGGGTTGTCCCGCACGGCTGCCGGCCGTACCGCGCTGACCAGCACCATCTACGCCCGTCCCGCGCGCCGTTCGCCGGAGGCGGTGGTCGCCGAGACGCTCGCGCTCGTCGGTGCCACCGGCTTCGAGGCGACCCTGCGCGCGGGCGCCACCGTCCGGTTCACCGACGACCTGTCGGGCCTGCCGGTCACGGTGGCCTGGGGCACCCGGGACCGGATCCTCGTGCGCCGCCAGGGCGTCCGCGCCAAGCAGCTCATCCCGCACGCCCGGCTGGTGCGGCTGCCCGGCTGCGGCCACTGCCCGATGAACGACGACCCGGCGCTGGTCGCGCGGGTCATCCTGGACGGCAGCCGCTGAGCACCGCCGACCGCCCTCCGGCCGACGGGAGTTCACCTCCGGTTCGTGCGCGCGCCGCAGCGCCCCAGTAGGTGTGGCTGTGCACACTGGCCGGATCCCGTCCCTGGAGGCGCAGCCATGTCCCACCGTCCGCTCCCCGGTCGCCGCAGCGTTCTGCGCGGCTCCCTCGCCGCGTCGGCGGCCCTGACCCTGCCCGTGGGCCTCGGGGCGGCCCCGGCGTTCGCCCGCTCCGGACGGCCCGCGGCGGGCTGGGGCGTGCAGACCGGTGACGTGACCACCGACTCCGGCCTGGTGTGGGTGCGTTCGGACCGGCCCGCCCGGATGATCGTGGAGACCTCGGCCACCGAGTCGTTCCGCAACCCCCGCAGATGGCACGGCCCACTGCTGGGCGCCGGCACGGACTTCACCGGCACCACCCGGCTGCACGGACTGCCCTCCGGCGAGCAGATCCACTACCGGGTGCTGCTCGCCGACCCGGACGACCCGCGCCGCACCGGCGAGCCGGTGACCGGCACCTTCCGCACGGTCTCACGGCGCCGCCGGGACGGCGTACGTTTCCTGTGGTCGGGCGACCTGGCCGGCCAGGGCTGGGGCATCAACCCGGACCTCGGCGGCTACCGCATCTACGACGCGATGGCGAGGCTGGACCCGGACTTCTTCCTGTGCAGCGGCGACAACATCTACGCCGACGGCCCCATCGCCGCCACGCAGGCGCTGCCCGACGGCAGCACCTGGCGGAACATCACCACCGAGGAGAAGTCCAAGGTCGCCGAGACGCTCGCCGAGTACCGGGGCAACTTCCGCTACAACCTGCTCGACGCCAACCTGCGCCGGTTCAACGCCCAGGTGCCGTCGATCATCCAGTGGGACGACCACGAGGTGCGCAACAACTGGTACCCGGGCGAGGTGATCGCCTCCTCCGACACCCGTTACACCGAGAAGAGCATCGACGTCCTCGCCGCGCGCGCCCGGCGGGCGTTCAGCGAGTACTTCCCCCTCTCCACGCTGCGTCCGGGCGCCGAGGAGGGCCGCGTCTACCGGGTGCTGCGCCAGGGCCCGCTGCTGGACGTGTTCGTGCTCGACATGCGGACCTACCGCAACGCCAACTCCACCGACGACCAGACCGTGGACCCGCAGGGCATCCTCGGCCGGGAACAGCTGGAGTGGCTCAAGCGGGAGCTGGCCCGGTCGCGCGCGGTGTGGAAGGTGATCGCCGCCGACATGCCGCTCGGCCTCGTCGTACCGGACACGACGGAGAACAAGCCGAACTTCGAGGCGGTGGCCCAGGGCGACCCGGGCACCCCGCTCGGCCGTGAGCTGCAGATCGCCGAGCTGCTGCGGTTCGTCAAGCACCGGCGGATCACCGGCACGGTGTGGCTGACGGCGGACGTGCACCACACCTCCGCCCAGCACTACCAGCCGTCCCGGGCCGCGTTCACCGACTTCGAGCCGTTCTGGGAGTTCGTCTCGGGACCGCTGAACGCCGGGGCGTTCCCCGCCAGCGCGCTGGACGGCACGTTCGGCCCGGAGCGGGTGTTCGTGAAGGCGCCGACCGCGTCGAACGTCTCGCCCGCGGGCGGTTACCAGTTCTTCGGCGAGGTAGACATCGACGGGGACAGCGGCGAGCTGACGGTGCGGCTGCGGGAACAGGACGGCACCGTGCTGTTCACACAGACGCTCCAGCCGGGCCGGGTCGGTCAGTAACCGGCACCTGCGGGACCGCCGCCAGGAGGTCCCGAACGGTCAGGGTCGTGCCCCGCACCGGTGTCGTCTTCCGGTGCGCGGCACGGCTCCCGTCCCTCCCACCCGGTGCGTGGCACAGCTCCCGTCCCGCCGGGTACGTGGGCCGGCTCCGCTGCTCACGCCCCGTGCGCGCCCTGCTCCGCTCCCGCCGGGAACGCGGCCCCGGACCCGCGTCCGGCAACTCTCCCTCCCAACGGGCGTTTTCGCAGGCCAGGCCGATTGTGAGTGGTCGCCTCTACGGTTCTGGCGGGTCTCGCGACCGCCCGCCCGGAGGCGGCGGCCGTGGCGGCCCGGGGCCTCGGGGACCTGCTGGCCGTCGCAGCGGAGTGCGCCGAACAGTGCGGGGCCCGGGGAGACGTGCCGCATCTCCCGGAGACCGCGAACCGCGCCGGCTCCTCCCGGCTGGTCACCCAGGCGCGGCGGCTGGGGGACGCCCTCGGTGTGGCGGTGGCCGCCTGACCCGGACCGCGACGCCCACGCCCGCGCCCGCTCTCTCCCCCCGCCGCATCCGTTCCCGCAGCTACTCCCGTCAACAATAGAAAATGCAACAAAAAGGACGGAGCATGCTTTACCCATCGGTCACAATCAGTTCGTGATCACGCAACACCCTTCCTTCACAGTGGCTGCATGACTCCAGACATGCCTGATGTGACCCGGGCGAGGCACGGGCGGCCCGTGCACCACTGGCGGCGGGACGTCGTCGAACTCGCCGCGCTCTTCACCGCCGTGGCCGTCGCGGACGCGGTGGCCAACCTGATCGGGCACGGGCCCGACGGCCCGGCCCTGCTGATGATCTCGGCCATCGTGCTGGCCGCGACCGCGGGCTTCCACGTGTGGTGGTCACGCCGCCACGGACACGCGCCGCCGGTGAGCGATACCGGTGCCCGGCCGGCCGCCGAGACGCGGCCGGCCGGGCCTTCCGAGCAGCCCGCCGCCGACGAGGTCACAAGCGTGCTGTGGCGGATGCGGACGACGGTGAAGGACGAGCCGGGCTCCCTGGCCGCCCTGTGCACGGCGCTCGCCGAGCGACGGGTGGACATCCTGAGCCTGCAGACGCACCCGCTGGCCGACGGCACGGTGGACGAGTTCCTGCTGCGGGCGCCGGGCGCGCTCGCAGCGGCCGAGATCACCCGGGCGGTCGCGCTGGCCGGGGGCACGGCCACGTGGATCGAGCGGGCCGACGCCCATGACCTGGTCGACGCGCCCACCCGGGTGCTCGGGCTGGCCGCCCGCACCGCCCTGGACACCGCCGAACTGCCGCTCGCGCTGCGTCAGTTGCTCGGCCGCTGCACGATCCGGACACTGCCCGGCACGCCGGCCGGGGGCGGCCGGGGCCCCGAGCCGGTGCCGGTCGAAGGCGTCCTGGAGGACACCGTGATGCGGCTGCCGGCGCCCGAGGGCGGGGTGCTCACCGTGGAGCGGCCGTATCTGCCGTTCACCCCGACCGAGTTCGCGCGCGCCCGGGCGCTCGTGGAGCTGGACACCCGGCTCGGGCCCCGGATCCCTCGCGGGCACGATGTGCTGACTCTGCCCGAGGGCGACCACATCACCGTGCGCCGGGTCGACACCGGGGACCTGGCGGCGGCCCGGGCGATGCACGACCGGTGCTCGCCGCACACCCTCGGCCTGCGCTACCACGGCCCGGTCGGTGACGCGGACCGTTATCTGAACCACCTGCTCAGCCCCCGCTTCGGCCGGACGCTGGCCGCGCAGACCGCCTCCGGCCGGATCGTCGGCCTCGGGCATCTGCTGTGGGACGGCGACGAGACCGAGGTCGCGCTGCTGGTCGAGGACGACTGGCAGCAGCGCGGCGTCGGCGGTGAACTGCTCGGCCGGCTGGTGGCGATGGCGGCGGAGGCCGGCTGCGAGAGCGTGTACGCCGTGACGAAGGCGTCCAACACCGGCATGGTCGCCGCGATGCGCGGGCTGGGTCTCCCGCTGGACTACCAGGTCGAGGAGGGCACCCTGGTGATCACGGCCCGCCTGGATCCCACGCAGGTCGCCACCACGCCCGGCGCCCAGTCGCCCCGCCTCGGCTGACGGCCCCCGGCAGAGAGCCTCAGCGCACCGCCTCCCGCAGCGGCGTCACCCGGCGTCCGCGGGGAGTGCCCAGGGCCTGGTCCAGGTCGGACCACAGGTCGTCGACGTCCTCCAGGCCCACCGACAACCGCAGGAGCCGGTCGCTCACCCCGGCCCCGCGGCGGGCCTCGGCGTCCACGATGCGGTGGCTGATGGAGGCGGGGTGCTGGATGAGCGTGTCGACGCTGCCCAGACTCACCGCGGGGGTGACCAGCCGGACCCGGGAGATCACCTCGTGCGGGTCGCCGTGCACCTCGAAGGCGATCATCGCGCCGCCGAGCCGCGGATACCGCACCCGGGCAACGCGCGGGTCGGCGGCGAGCCGGCGGGCCAGTTCGGCGGCGTTCGCGGAGGCGGCCCGCACCCGCACCGGGAGCGTGGACAGCCCCCGCAGCAGCAGGTAGCCGGCGAGCGGATGCAGGACTCCCCCGGTGGCGAACCGTATCTGCCGTAGCCGGCCCGCGAACTCCTCGTCGCAGGCGACGACCCCGGCCAGCACATCGCCATGACCGCCGAGATACTTGGTGGCGCTGTGCAGCACCAGCCGGGCACCCTGCTCGGCCGGGCGTTGCAGCACGGGCGTGGCGAAGGTGTTGTCGGCGAGCAACGGCACCGAGCCGCAGGCGTGCGCGATGCCCCGCAGGTCGAGTTCGGCGAGGGTCGGATTGGCCGGGGACTCGACCATTACCAGACCGGTGTCCGGGCGCAGCGCGTCCGCGACGCCGGCCGGGTCGGTCCAGGTGACCTCCGTGCCGAGCAGCCCGGCGGTGAGCAGGTGGTCGCTGCAGCCGTACAGCGGCCGTACCGCGACGACATGGCGCAGGCCCATGGCGGACCGGGCGAGCAGGACCGCGCTGAGCGCGGCCATGCCGCTGGCGAAGGCGACGGCGGACTCGGTGCCCTCCAGGCGGGCGAGCGCGGTCTCGAATCGGGCGACGGTCGGGTTGCCGAGGCGGCCGTAGACGGGCGGTCCGACCGGGTCGGCGCCGTCGGCGGCGAAGGCGTCGATGCGGGCGGCCTCGGCGCGGCTGTCGTAGGAGGGGTAGGTGGTGGACAGGTCGATCGGCGGGGCGTGCAGGCCCTGGCGGGCGAGGTCGTCGCGGCCGGCGTGCACGGCCTCGGTGGCCAGCGCTCTCGATGCGGTGCGTACGTCGTCGTAGGCACTCGTGCTCGATGTGTCCATGGCCGGAAGGGTGAACAGCGGACGGTTCCCGGGGGCCGGACGCCGTGCTACGTTCGGCCGGTGGCCGATTCCGTCGTACTGGATCCGGTCGATCTGCATCTGCTGCGGCTGTTGCAGAACGACGCCCGGACCACCTACCGCGACCTCGCCGCGCAGGTGGGCGTGGCGCCGTCGACCTGTCTGGACCGGGTGACGCGGCTGCGCCGCTCGGGCGTGATCCTCGGGCACCGGCTACGACTCGATCCGGCCAAGCTCGGGCGCGGCCTCCAGGCACTGCTGTCGGTGCAGGTGCGCCCGCACCGGCGGGAGCTCGTGGGGCCGTTCGTGGAGCGGATCCGGGCGCTGCCGGAGGCGCGGTCGGTGTTCCATCTGACCGGGCCCGACGACTACCTGGTGCATGTGGCCGTCGCGGACATGGCCGATCTCCAGCGGCTGGTGCTGGACGAGTTCACGGCGCGGCGCGAGGTGGCACGGGTGGAGACCCGGCTGATCTTCCAGCAGTGGGAGTGCGGGCCGCTGCTGCCGCCCGGCCACGCCCAGAGCTGAATCCCGGCAAACACGGATGACGCGGCGATCGTCCTCGTACGAGGATGGGCCGCATGTCTGAGACCCAGAGCCCGCTGCCCCGTCAGGTCGCCGACGCCTACGTCGACGACCTCATCGCCCTCGATCCGGTCACCGGTACGTACCTCGGTGTGAAGGAGAGTTCGAGCAGGCTGCCCGACTACTCACCGGCCGGTCAGGAGGCCCTGGCCGCGCTGGCACGGACCACCCTCGCGAGGCTGGACGAGGCCGAGCGGCGGCCCGGTGCGGACAGCGACGCGGAACGGCGCTGCGCACGGCTGCTGCGGGAGCGGCTGACCGCCGAGATCGCCGTGCACGAGGCGGACGAGCACCTGCGGGCGATCGGCAACATGAGCACGCCGGGTCACTCGGTGCGGGACATCTTCACGGTCACCCCGGCGGACACGGAGGAGGACTGGGCGGCGATAGCGGAGCGACTGCGCGCGGTGCCGGGAGCGCTCGCGGGTTACCGCGAGTCACTGCGACTCGGCCTGGAGCGCAAGCTGTTCGCCGCTCCCCGGCCGACCGCCACCTTCATCGACCAGCTCACCGAGTGGACGGACACGGACGGCACGGGCCGCGGCTGGTACGAGGACTTCGCCGCCGCGGGTCCGCAGGCGCTGCGCGCGGAGCTGGACGGGGCGGCGCGTGCGGCGACCGGCGCCCTGGTGGAGCTGCGGGACTGGCTGCGGGACGTGTACGCGCCGGCGATCGAGGGCGCCCCGAACGTGGTCGGCCGGGAGCGGTACGCGCGCTGGGCCCGCTACTTCAACGGCACCGACCTGGACCTGGACGAGGCGTACGCGTACGGCTGGGCGGAGTTCCACCGCATCCTCGGCGAGATGAAGAGGGAGGCGGAGAAGATCCTGCCCGGCGCTGAGACGCCGTGGGTGGCGCTCGCCCACCTCGACGAGCACGGCCGGCACATCGAGGGTGTGGACGAGGTCCGGGAGTGGCTCCAGGGCCTGATGGACAAGGCGATCGAGGAGCTGGACGGCACGCACTTCGAACTCGCCGAGCGGGTGCGGAGGGTGGAGTCGTGCATCGCCCCGCCCGGCGGCGCGGCGGCCCCCTACTACACGGCCCCGTCGGAGGACTTCTCCCGGCCCGGCCGCACCTGGCTGCCCACGATGGGCCTGACCCGCTTCCCGGTCTACGACCTGGTCTCGACCTGGTACCACGAGGGCGTGCCCGGCCACCACCTCCAGCTCGCGCAGTGGGCGCACGTGGCCGAGAACCTCTCCCGCTACCAGGCGACGGTCGGCGGGGTCAGCGCCAACATGGAGGGCTGGGCGCTGTACGCGGAGCGGCTCATGGACGAGCTCGGCTACCTGACGGGCCCGGAGGAGCGGCTCGGCTACCTGGACGCGCAGATGATGCGGGCGGCCCGGGTGATCGTGGACATCGGCATGCACCTGGAGCTCCGGATCCCGGCGGACTCGCCGTTCCACCCCGGGGAGCGGTGGACGCCGGAGCTGGCCCAGGAGTTCTTCGGCGCGCACAGCAGCCGTCCGGCGGACTTCGTGGAGAGCGAGCTGACCCGGTACCTGACGATCCCGGGCCAGGCGATCGGCTACAAGCTCGGGGAGCGGGCGTGGCTGCTGGGCCGGGAGAAGGCGCGCGAGCGGCACGGCGACGCGTTCGACCTGAAGGCCTGGCACATGGCGGCGCTGTCGCAGGGCTCTCTGGGCCTGGACGACCTGGTGGACGAACTGTCCCGGCTGTGACGGCTCACGTCGTCCGACTCCGACCGCTCACGACGTCCGGCTCTGACCGCTCACGCGTCCGACTGTGACCGCCCGTTTCAGCCCCGGGGGCCGCCTTCCGGGGTGACGACCTCGCCCGTGATCCGGCCCGTCTCGTCGATGACCGGCCAGACGATGAGGCGGACCGGGTCGTCGGGCGCGCCCAGCGTCCGGCGGGGAACCGCGCGGCCACGGGCCCCTGTCCGGCGAGCGTCGTGGGCGGGGAGCGGGTGACGGAGGCGAGGGCGCCACTGCCCGATCCCGGCCCGCGGCGGGCGCCGGTCACGCGTGCGGTACCCCCCTCGACCTGGGCAGCCTCCCAGCGGGCCGCGCAGGGGGCAGGGGGCGCGGCCCAGTCACGGCGGAGCGTGCGGCATGCACGCCCGGCTCCGGGAGGACGGCGCGAGGGGATTTCCGCTCGGCCGTACGGACGCCTCCCGCTGGCGCGGGCGGGAGCCGGACGGCTAGCTGGTGCCGGGGGCCGATGCGGAAGGCGGGCCGGGCATGCAGGAGACGGGGCCGGGGGCCGATGCCGAAGGCGGGCCGGGGACGCGGGAGAGGGGCCGGGGCAGGAGGCGCTGCGGACACCGCGCGCCGCGGGGCTGGCCGGGGTCGTCTTCGCGCTGCTCCTGGCGGCGGCGATCGTCCTGGTCAGGCTGGGGATCCCGGAAGGGGCGGACGCGGTCACCGCGCACGGCTTCACCGACTCCGCGCGGCGCCGGGCGCTGCGGACGGCCCTCGCGCTGGTGCCGTTCGCCGGGATCTTCTTCCTGTGGTTCATCGGCGCGATCCGCGCGCACGTCGGCGCGGGCGAGGACAAGTTCCTCGCGACGGTCTTCCTGGGCAGCGGGCTGGTCTTCACCGCCACGCTGTTCGGCGCGGCCGCGGCGGCGAGTGCCGTGCTCGTGGTGGCCCACCCGGCCGGTGTCTCACCGCTGCCGGCCACCTGGGACTTCGGCCGCCACCTCGCGTACGCGCTGATGACGGAGTACGCCATGCGGATGGCGGCCGTCTTCGTGTCCTCGATGTCGGTCATCGGCCACCGCCTCGGTGTGCTGCCGCGCTGGCTCACGGTCCTGGGCCTCCTCACCGCTCTCACGCTGTTGTTCGTGTCGTCCAACGTGCCGTGGGCGGAATTGGTCTTCCCGGCCTGGTCGCTGCTGCTCAGCGTGCACATCCTCGTGGCCGGCCGCCGTGACGGTCCCCGGCCCGCCGGCGCCGGATGACGCCCGGGCCGCCGGCCGCTCACTCGATCGGCGTGCCCGGCGCGCGGTCACCCCGCCCGGGCTCGCATGCTGGCGGGCGGGGGACGACCGCCGTCCGGAGCCGTCCGCGCTCGCCGCGCGGTGCGTCCGGACCTGGCCATGGGAAGGGCGGAGCGTCGATGAGGCTCGTCGTCGATCTCAACAAGTGTCAGGGGTACGCGCAGTGCGCGTTCCTCGCGCCCGACGTCTTCACCATGCACGGCGAGGAGGCGCTCCTCTACGACCCGCGCGCGGACGAGGAGCAACGGGAGCGGGTGGCGCGTGCCGTGGCCGCCTGCCCGGTGCAGGCGATCACGGCCGACGGACTGGATCGCGCGGGAGGGGTGCGGGAGGCGTCCGATGGCCGCTGACTACGTGGAGTGGCTCAGGCGCGAGGGCCGGATCGTGATCGTGGGTGCCTCACTGGCCGGTCTGCGGGCCGCCGAGACGCTGCGCGCGGAGGGTTTCGCCGGTGAGCTGACCCTGGTCGGTGACGAGCCCCACGAGCCGTACGACCGGCCGCCGCTGTCGAAGTCCGTGCTGCTGGGCAAGGCGTCCCCGTACCACACCGAGCTGCCGCACCGCCGGGAGATCGACGCCAAATGGCGCCTCGGCGTGGCCGCGACCGGCCTGGACCTGACGGCCAAGCGGGTCCGGATGGCGGACGGCGACGAGGTGGAGTACGACCGGCTGCTCATCGCGACGGGGGTGCGGGCCCGGCCGTGGCCGAAGGAGGACGAGGCCCGGCTGGACGGCGTCTGTCTGCTGCGCACGCGGGAGGACGCGGCGGACCTGTACCGGCGGCTGAGGGCGGGGCCGCGCCGGGTGTTCGTCATCGGCGCCGGGTTCGCCGGTTCGGAGGTGGCCTCGGCGTGCCGGGAGATGAACCTCCCCGTGACCGTGGCGGAGCGCGCGGGCGCGCCGCTGGTGGGCGCGCTCGGCGGGGTCGTCGGCGCGGTCGCGGCGGACCTCCAGACCGAGAACGGCGTGGACCTGCGCACCCATGTCACGGTGACCGCGCTGGAGGGTGACGCGGTCGGCAGGGTGCGGGCCGTCCACCTGTCCGACGAGAGCGTGGTCGAGGCGGACGTGGTCGTGGTCTCGCTGGGTTCGCTGCGGAACACCGAGTGGCTGACCGGGTCGGGGCTCGGTGCCGGGCCCCGGGGCATCGCCTGTGACGCGGGCTGCCGGGCCTTCGACTTCCGGGGCATCGTCACGGACGACGTCTTCGTGGCGGGCGATGTGGCGCGCTCCCCGCACGCGCTCTTCGGGTACCAGTTCCTGTCGCTGGAGCACTGGGGCAATGCCGTCGCCCAGGCGGAGACCGCCGCGCACAACATGATCTGCCACGGCGCCGACCGGCGGCCGCACCTGTGGATGCCCGCCTTCTGGTCGTCGATGTTCGGTGTGAACATCAAGTCGGTCGGGGTGCCGCCCATGGGTGAGCAGCTCATGATCACCCAGGGCTCACTGACCGAGCGCCGGTTCGTCGGGGTCTACGGCTACCAGGGCCGGGTCGTGGCCGCCGTGACCTTCGACAACACGCGGTGGCTGGAGTTCTACCAGCGGCAGATCGAACGGGGGGCGCCGTTCCCGGTGGAGTACCCGACGGTGGACCGGCGTCCCGAGGGCCGGCAGCCGGTGCCGGCCGGGTTCCCGGACCCGTCCCTGCCGACGCACGGCCCCATGGTCACCCTCAGCGGCTACTCGCCGGCCGACCAGCAGCTGGTCTTCCACCCCGCCCGCCACTGACCCCCGCCCACGGCCCCGACGCCCCAAGGACCCGCCATGCCGCACGCCTCGATCGCGCGCCAGATCACCGACTACGCCAACCGCGCCAACCCGTACCCGGTCTACGAGGAACTCCGCAGGACGCCGGTGCTCCACGAGGAGGAGGGAGGCCCGTACCTCATCAGTTCGTACTACGACATCAAGGCCCTCCTCCACGATCCGCGGATCAGCTCCGACGCCGCCAACCTGGCCGCCGCGGGGGGCGACGGGCTCGACCGGACCGAGGAGACGGGAGGGCTGCCGCCGTCGTTCCTGCGGCTGGACCCGCCCGAGCACGACCGGCTGCGGCGCATCGCCAACAGCGCCTTCGGACCGCCGCACCGGCCGCGGCGGATCGAGAACATGCGGGGTGAGATGCGACAGATCGTGACCGAGCTGATCGACGGGTTCGGCGACGCGCGCCAGGTCGACCTGGTCGACCAGTTCGCCTATCCGTTCCCCGTCACGGTGATCTGCCGGCTGCTCGGGGTTCCCCGGGAGGACGAGCCGCGGTTCCGCACCTGGGTCGACCCGCTGGTCGCGAGCCTCGACCCGGCGGCCGGCCCGGACGAGGACGCCGACGCCCGGAAGGCGACGCGGGAGGCCCGTATGCAGCTCGGCATGTACCTGGCCGGGCTGGTCGAGGAGCGCGCCAAGGAGCCGCGGGACGACCTGTTGTCCGACCTGGTGGCCGGCCGGGGCCCGGACGGCTCCCTGTCGATGATGGAGGTGCTCAGCACCTCGGTGCTGCTGCTGATCGCCGGTCATGAGACGACGGTCAACCTGATCACCAACGGCATGCTCACCCTGCTGCGCCACCCGGAGATCCTCGGGCGGCTGCGGGAGGACCCGGGTCTGTCGGTCAACATCGTGGAGGAGCTGCTGCGCTACGAACCGCCCGTGCAGTTGGTGCCGCAGCGCACCTGCATCGCCGACATCGAGGTGCGCGGGGTCACGATCCCCAAGGGTTCGCGCATCTGGCTGGTGCTCGCCGCGGGCAACCGGGACCCGGAGCGGTTCAAGGACCCGGAGCGGTTCGACCCGGACCGCGGCGACATCCAGCACCTCGGTTTCGGCAGCGGCATCCACAGCTGTTTCGGCGCCCCGCTGGCCCGGCTGGAGGCCCAGATCGCGCTGTCCGAGCTGGCCCGGCGGCTGGAGGGTCCCCGCCTGGTCGAGGACCCGCCGCCGTATCGGCGCAACGCCGTGCTGCGTGGCCCCCGGCACCTGGGCGTCACCTTCGACGGGCTGCGCTGAACACGTCGTACGCTCACCCCGCGATGTCCGCCGGCAGCACCACGCAGACCTCGTAACCGCCGTCGCTCGTCGGGCCCGCGGTCATGGTGCCGCCGAGGAGTTCGGCGCGCTGGCGCAGCCCGATCAGGCCGTGGTGGGCACCGGGCAGCGGCAGTGGCGGCTGGGTCGGCGCGGTGTTGGTGACCCGGACCCGGACGGAGCCGTTGGTGTGCAGCAGGTCGATGCGCGCCTTGGCGCCGGGAGCGTGTTTGCGGGTGTTGGTCAGCGCTTCCTGGACCGTGCGGTAGACCGCGCGCTGGACGGTGGCCGGGAGCCCTTCGGGCAGGTCAGTCTTCAGCTCGGTCTCGATGCCGCAGCTTTCGGCGAGCCGCTGGATGTCGGTGAGCGCCGGCTGCGGGGTCAGCTCCGTGGGGTGGCCGCCGGAGGCACGCAGGACGCCGACCATGTGGCGCAGCTCGTCCAGCGTCTGCACGCTCAGTCGCCGGATCGTCGCCGCGGCCTCCTTGGTGTCCGCGTCGTCCGCGCCGACCTGGAGGGCGCCGGCGCGCACGGCGATCAGGCTGACCTGGTGGGAGACGACGTCGTGCATCTCCCGCGCGAGCTGGGCGCGCTCCTTGGCCAGGACGGCCTGGGCGGTCAGCAGCTGCTGGTGGTCGCGCGCCTCGGAGATCTCGGTCAGTCTGAGCGACAGGTCGCGCCGGGTCCGCACGAGCTGCCCGAGGAACACGGCGGCGGCCGCGGTGGCGGCGCTGTAGCCGAACGGGATCAGCCTGGCGAGCTCGGTCAGATCGAAGTTCGGTGACGGCAGGGCGGTCGTGTCGCAGAACGCGAAGGCCAGGACGCACAGGAGCAGCAGCGTCCGGGGGCGGCTGAGGGAAGCGAGCGTGTACAGCGCGGCCAGGCAGGCGACGACCGAGTCGGACAGCAGCACGGCCGGGAGGGTCAGCAGGAAGGTGAGCAGCGGCTGCCGCCGGCGCAGCAGCAGGACGACGGCGGCGCCCAGGGCGCAGGCCATCCGCAGCGGCTCGCCGATGTCCCAGTGGGCCCACACGTCGAGGAGGGCCATGGCCATCGCCACGCCGTCCAGCAGCAGCGGGGACGGACGGCCGGTCACCCTGTCTCCTCCGCGAGGAGGCCGGCCCGCTGGGCGAACAGGGCGGCCTGGACCCTGCCGCTGACCTCCAGCTTGGTGAGGATCGCGCTGACATGGTCCTTGACCGTGCCGGTGCTCAGGTGCATGCGGGTCGCGATCTCGGCGTTCGACAGGCCCTCGGCGACGAGGAGCAGTACCTCACGCTCCCGGCCGGTGAGCCGTTCGAGGGCCTTGGGCGGGCGTTCCGGCGCTCCGGCGCTCAGATAGCCGTCCACCACCGTGCGCGTGACCTTGGGCGACAGGACCGTGCCGCCGCGGGCCAGGCTCTGCACGGCCAGCGGCAGCGCCTCGGGGTCGGTGTCCTTGAGGAGGAATCCGGCGGCGCCCGAGCGCAGTGCCGTCTCCACGTACTCGTCCATGTCGAACGTGGTCAGCATGGCCACCACGGGGGGCTCCCGCAGCCTGCGGATCTCGCCCAGCACGGTGAGCCCGTCCACGTCCGGCATGCGGATGTCGAGCAGCACCACGTCGGGGTGCTGCTCGCGCACCGTCCGCAGGGCCTGGCCGCCGGACACCGCGCCGACGACCTCGATGCCGTCGGCGGCGGCCAGGATGCGCTGGAAGCCGGTGCGGATCAGGGCTTCGTCGTCGACCACCAGTACCCGGATCACGTGCGCTCCAGCCTGTACGGAACCACTGTCCGATTCGTACCACGCCCGGGGCGGCTTCGCCGCTGGGCGCCGTACGGACCGGCGTCGATGGCTCCGGTGCCGTGATCAGGTGGTGGCGTGTCCCCGCGGTGTCAGGGCCGGCCGGTGAGGCACATGCGCTGTCGCGTGGTGGGCATGGTCAGCACCGCGACGGTGGGCACGCCGTCGGCCGACTGACGGCGCTGGGGGACGGTGAGCCGGTCGCACCGGGTGCTCCAGCAGCCGTCGCGCAGGGTGAGGATGACCGCGGACGCGGGCGGGACCTGGAGGTGCCGGAAGGAGCGGGCGGGTACGGACAGGGCGTGGACCAGCGCGGCCCTGATGACGGACGCCTCGGTGATCACGAGGATGCGTCCCGTGTCGGCGGGCAGGGTTTCCAGCCAGGCGGCTGTCCGGCGGCAGAGCTCGCGGACGCTCTCGCCGCCGTGCGGTGCGGCGTCGGGATCCGTCAGCCAGCGGGACAGCCCATGGGGGTCCACGGCGGCGATGTCCTCGGGTGTGCGGCCGTCCCACGAGCCGTGGTCCAGGTCGCGCAGGGCGGGCTCGGGCGCGGCCGCGACGGCGAGGGCCTCGGCGGTCTGCGCGCAGCGGGCGGAGGGCCCCCGCAGAGCCACCGCGTACGGTGGGAGGGTCGCTGTCATGGCTGCCAGCTCACGCCGGCGGCGCTCACTCACGGCACCGTCCCCGAAGACCCGGCCGAGGCCGCCTTCGGCGGTGGTCGCGCAGAGCATCGTCAGTCGCACCGTCACTGTCCGACCTCCTTCTCCGATCGGGAGGGCCACGCGGCCGGCGGACCAGCCGGGGCAGAGCCGTTTCCCTTGGTCACAAGGTTCCAGGAAAGGTGCTCCTTCAACCTCCGGCAGGTGGCCGGACCACCCCCGCCGGTCGGCGGGGCGCCCCACCGCTCTACGGCCGGAGCGTGACCAGGTCGCACTGGTACCAGGTGCCCGGCTTGCCGCCGAGGTCGGCGGGGTCGGCCGGTCCGATCGGGACGAACCCCGATTTGGTCAGCACCCTGTGGGAGGCGACGTTCTGGTGGGAGGTGGCCGCTCGCAGGACGCGCAGTCCGTGCCGGCGTGCCGCCAGGCGGCACAGCTCCCGGACGGTCTCGGTGGCCACGCCGCGGCCGGCGACGTGCTCGGCGACCCGGTAGCCGAGTTCCGCGGTGCGGTTCTCGATGTTGACCAGGTTGAACCGGCCGAGGACCGACCCGTCGTCGGCGAGGAGCACGTAGAAGGCGCAGCTGCCGGCCTCCTGTTCGGCCAGCAGGGCGTCGTAGCGGTCGGTGAACTGCTCGAAGTAGTCGTCGCCGCGGTCGGAGACGAAGTCGGCGAAGTAGGCGCGGTTCGACAGTTCGAAGTCCAGGACCGCGGGGGCGTGGCTGGCGTGCAGCCGCTTCAGCTCGGGCACTGCCCGACTGTACCCGTACGGGGTGCCGGGGCCACTTGTGTTGCGCCGACCGATCGACCCCCGCGCGGCGTGGGGGCGCGTCTCAGCAGCCGCATTCCCCCGCCAGGGGTGCCGTCAGCGGGTCGGTGTCCCGGCGCGCCGGGCCCTGCCAGGTCTCGTAGGGGAAGCCCTCGCGGGCCCAGTACTCGAAACCGCCGAGCAGCTCCTTGACCTGGTATCCGAGTTCGGCGAGGGCGAGGGCGGCACGGGTGGCGCCGTTGCAGCCGGGGCCCCAGCAGTACGTCACCACCGGCACGTCCCTGTCGAGGAGCCGGGCGGCCTGCTCCGGGACGAGCGCGGTCGGCAGGTGGACCGCGCCGGGGATGTGGCCCTGGTCCCAGGACTCGGTGGAGCGCGAGTCCACGACGACGAAGCCGGGGTCGCCGCCGGCCGTGAGCGCGGCGGCGACGTCGGAGACGTCGGCGTGGAAGGCGAGGCTCGCCCGGAAGTAGGCGGCGGCCTCCGCGGGAGCGGCCGGGGCGACGCGGAGGACGGGGTTCTCGGAAGCGGTGTTGATCATGTGGGGAAATCTACGGTCCACGGGCCGCCGCCAGAAGGGACGATCCTCGGGATCGCCCTTGCCCGGCCGGGGATTCCCCTGCTATCCATCCGGGATGACCGCGCATTCCCCGGACGCCACCGACTGGCGCATCCTCGACGTCCTCCAGCGCGACGGACGGGCCAGCTACGCCGAGCTGGCGCGGGCCGTGGCCATGTCGCCGAGCGCCGTCACCGAGCGGGTCCGGCGGCTGGAGGAGGCCGGCGTGATCCAGGGGTACGCGGCGGTGGTCGACCCCGAGCGGCTGGGCCTGCCGATCCTGGCGTTCGTGCGGCTGCGCTATCCGAACGGCAACTACAAGCCGTTCCACGACCTGGTCGCGGCGACGCCCGAGATCCTGGAGGCGCACCACGTCACGGGCGACGACTGTTTCGTCATCAAGGTCGCCGCGCGGTCCATGTCCCATCTGGAGGAGATCTCCGGACGGATCGGCGCGCTGGGCTCGGTGACCACCAGTGTCGTGTACTCGTCCCCGCTGACCCGCCGCCCCCTGGGCCGCTAGGCCGCCCCCCGCTGCCGCAGGGTCGAGCCCGAGCGGTCCTTGACGACCTCCAGCTGGGCGTGGATCCGGCGGCGCAGGTCGGCGACGTGGCTGACGATGCCGACGCTGCGGTCGCGTTCGCGCAGGGAGTCCAGGACGTCCAGGACCTCGTCCAGGGTCTGGTCGTCCAGGCTGCCGAAGCCCTCGTCGATGAAGAGGGTGTCCAGGCGGACGCCGCCGGCCTCGTCGGTGACGACGTCGGCGAGGCCGAGCGCGAGCGCGAGGGAGGCGAAGAAGGTCTCTCCGCCGGACAGGGTGGCGGTGTCCCGTTCCCGTCCGGTCCAGGCGTCGACCACGTGCAGTCCCAGGCCGGAGCGTCCGCGCCCGGTGCGGTCGTCGGAGTGGACGAGGGTGTAGCGGCCCGACGACATGCGCTGGAGGCGGACGGTCGCGGCGGCGGCGACCTGTTCGAGACGGGCCGCCAGGACGTACGACTCCAGGCGCATCCGGCGTTCGTTGTCGGCGGAGGTGCCCGCGGTGAGGGCGGCGAGCCGGGCGACCCGGTCGTACTCCTCGCGCAGCGGGCCGAGCCTGCGTACGGCCTGGCCGGCGCGGGCGGAGAGGCGGTCGAGCTGCGCGCAGCAGCGGGCGGCGGCGTCGCGCGCGGAGGCCGCCTCGCGCAGCCGCCGTTCCGCGGCGGCCGCGGTCCGCTCGGCGGTGGCCGGGTCGGCGGGCGGCTGCTGGGCGGCCGCCGCGGTGCCGGGCTCGGCGAGGACCGCGCGGACGGCGGCCTCCTCCTGCTGCCAGGCGTCCAGGCGGTGCTGGAGTTCACGGTGGGCGGCCGGGTCCAGGAGGGCCGCCGCGGCGGCCTGCGGGGTCTCGAAGCCGGCCCGGTAGGCGGCGTCGGCGAGGCGGGCGTCGGCGTCCTTCAGCCGCTGGGCGGCGTCCTCGGCGGCACGCACGGCGTCGGCGGCCTCGGTGAGCAGGGCCGCCCGCCGCTCCAGCTGGGCGGCTCTCGCGGCCACGCTGTCGGCGCTGCCCCGGGCCTGCTCCAACACCTCTTGGAGTTGGGCCTGTTCGCGCTCCAGGGTGTCGCGGCGGGTGAGCCGGGAGGCGGCCCGTACGGCGGCCTGCTGACGGTCGGCGAGTCGCTGCTCGCGCTCCCGCTCGGCGCGCCGCAGCTCCTCCTGGGCGGGGTGCAGCGCGGAGGCGGCGCGGCGGGCGCGGGCGTACTCCTGCTCCAGTCGGTCCGCCTCGGTGGCGAGTTCGCCGGTGGGCGTGTCGCCGGCCTCGGCGGTGGCGGCGGCCAGGGCCTCGCGGAGCACGCCGAGACGCCGCTCGTCCTCGGTGTACCGCTCCTCGGCCCGCTGGAGGACGGCGAGGGCCTGGTCCTCGGCCTCGCGGTCGACGTGCCCGGCGACCTTGCGGGCGGGGGCGGGGTGTTCGGTGGCTCCGCAGACCGCGCAGGGCTCGCCGTCGGTGAGATGGGCGGCCAGTTCGGCGGCGATGCCGTTCAGGCGCTGCTCCTTGACGTCGAGCCAGTGGGCGCGGGCGTCGAGGGCGCGCTGCCGTGCGGCACGCGCCTGCTCCTGGGCCTGTTCGAGGTCGGCGGCGAGCTGGTCGCGGGTGCGGGCCGCGTCGAGCCGGCGCCGCATGGGGGCGCGCTGGACGGCGAGCTGTTCGGCGCGGGTGGCGGCCTCCTGGGCGGAGTCGACGCGGGTCTGGAGGGCCGCGCGGATGCCGTCCCAGTCGGCGAGCCAGGCCTCGGCCTCGCGCAGGACGTCCTCGTCGGCGCGCTCCTGCCGGTCGAGTCCGGCCCGCTCCTCGGCGAGCTCGGCGAGCCTGCGTTCGGCGCGCCGGGCCGCGTCCAGGCCGCCCAGTTCCTCGGCGGCCCGGCGGGCGGCGGCGGCGAGACCGCTCGCGCCCGCGTCTGCGTAGGAGTCGGGCAGCAGTCCGCGCGCGTGTGCCTCGGCCGCGGCGGCCCGGCGGTGTTCCGCCTCGGTGGCGTCCCGCAGCTCCAGGGCGGGGGCGACCGCCTCCGCCTTGCGGGCGCGCTCCATGCGCTGCTGGGCCTCGCGGTGGGCGCCGGACCGCTCCTTGAGGCGCTCGGCGCGCTGCCGGGCCTCGGCGAACCGGGCCTGGAGGCGGGCCAGTTCGCGTGTCTCGTCCAGGGCGCGGCGGGCCGCGGCGTGGGCGGACTCGGCTGCGGAGAGCCGGCAGTGGGCGACGGTGAGGCGCTCCCGCGCGGTGCTGCGGGCCACGGCGGCGGCGCCGAGGACGGCCTCGGCCAGCCCGGGGTCGCCGGGGGCCAGGTCGGGCAGCTCCATGGCGTCGCCGGCCTCCTGCTGCATGCGGTGGGCGTCGGCGAGCAACGCCGTGTCGCCCTCGCGCACGCGTGCCTCGGTGGCGCGGCGGCGTTCGGCGAGGCGCTTCTCGACGTCGGCGAAGCGCTGGGTGTCGAAGAGGCGGCCGAGGAGCCTGCCGCGGGCCTCGGCGTCGGCGCGCAGGAAGCGGGCGAAGTCGCCCTGGGGCAGCAGGACGACCTGACAGAACTGCTCCCGGCTCATGCCGAGCAGCTGGGTGATCTCCTCGCCGATCTCCTGGTGGGAGCGGCTGCGGTCCTTCCAGACGCCGGCCGTGCCGTCGTACTCGCGCAGCCAGGTCTGGGCCTTGTCGACGGTCGTCCCCGTGCCCCGCAGCTTGGGGCGCTCCCACGGGGGCTGCCGGGTGATCTCCAGCCGTCGTCCGGCGACGGTCAGTTCGAGACGGACCTCGGTGCGGGTGCCCGGCCGGGCGTGGTCGCTGCGCAGGGTCGTGCCCTGGCCGCTCTGCCGGGCGCCGGGGACGGAGCCGTAGAGGGCGTAGCAGACGGCGTCCAGGACGGAGGTCTTGCCGGCGCCGGTGGGGCCGTGCAGCAGGAACAGCCCGGCGGCGGACAGGGCGTCGAAGTCGACGCTCTGGGCGCCCCCGAAGGGCCCGAAGGCGGTGAGGTCGAGCCGGTGCAGCCTCACCGCGCCACCTCCCGCACGGCGTCGTCGGCGCGCACGGCGTCGAACGCCTCGCGCAGCACAGCCGCCTCGTGCTCGTCGGGTCCGGCACCGCGCACATGGGCGACGAAGTCCTGGGCGATCTGCTGGTCGCTGCGGCCGGCGAGGCGGCGGGCGTACGACACCTGGGGGTCGTCCGGGGTGCGCTCGGGGGCGAAGACCAGGCTGAGGGTGTGCGGGAAGCGCTCGGTGAGCCGGGCCATGGGGTCGGCCGGGCGGACGGGGTCGGTGAGGGTGGCCTCGATCCAGGCGTCCTCGTGGCGGGTCAGCTCCGGGTCGGCGAGGAGGTCGTCCAGGGTGCCGCGGACACGGGCGAGCGGGCGGGGCACCGGGCAGTCGACGCGTTCGGCGGTGACGGAGCCGTCCGCGTCCAGGTCGATCAGCCACATGGTCTTGCGGTGGCCGGCCTCGGAGAAGGAGTAGGCGAGCGGTGAGCCGGAGTAGCGCACGCGCTCGGTGATGGTCTGGCAGCCGTGCAGATGCCCGAGCGCCGCGTAGTCGACGCCGTCGAAGATCCCGGCCGGTACGGCGGCCACCCCGCCGACGGTGATGTCCCGCTCGCTGTCGCTGGCCTGGCCGCCGGTGACGAAGGCGTGGGCGAGGACGACGGAACGCGTGCCGCGCGCGCGTGTGGCGAGGTCGGCGCGGACGCGGTCCATGGCGGCGCCCAGCACGGCCTCGTGGCCGGCCTTGTCGACGCCGAACTCGTCCTTCACCAGGGCCGGTTCCAGGTACGGCAGGCCGTAGAAGGCCACGTCCCCGTGGGCGTCCCGGAGCACGACGGGGGTGCCGGCGGCGGACGGCTCGGTGCGCAGGTGGATGCCCGCGCGGCCGATGAGTCCGGCGCCGACGCCGAGCCGGCGGGCCGAGTCGTGGTTGCCGGAGATCATCACGGTGGGCACGCCGAGGTCCGCGAGGCGGTGCAGGGTGGTGTCGAACAGCTCGATCGCGGCGAGCGGGGGCACCGCGCGGTCGTACACATCGCCCGACACGACCACCGCGTCCACCTCGCGCTCACGCACGGTGGTGACGAGGTGACCGATGAACTCGGCCTGGGCCCCGAGCAGGTTCACCCGGTGGAAGGCCCGGCCGAGGTGCCAGTCGGACGTGTGCAGGATCCTCATGATCCCCGAGACTAACGGCCGGGTCTGACATCACGGGCGGTTACTCCCGTACCAGCCCGTCACCACCCCCACCACACAGGCCCGTTATGCCCGATTCACTCCAATTGTCATGCGTCTCCGTAGGCTTCGCCGCCCAGTTCGAAGCCGGCCGTGCCCGCCGTCACATCGGCGAGCCAGGCGCGGAAGGCGTCCACGTCGGCGTCCGGCAGGCCGATCTCGATGGCGACGGCCTCGCCGTAGCGGACGTCGCGCACCTCGCGTCCGGTGGCGCGCAGGTCGTTCTGGACCTTGCCGGCACGCTGGTGGTCGACGGTCACGGTGGCCAGCCGGAAGCGGCGCCGGGTGATCGTGCCGAGCGCGTCCAGGGCCTCGCCGACCGAGCCGCCGTAGGCGCGGATGAGTCCGCCGGCGCCGAGCTTCACGCCGCCGTAGTAGCGGGTGACGACGGCCACCACGTACCGCATGTCGCGGCGCAGCAGCATCTGCAGCATGGGCACGCCGGCGGTGCCGCCCGGTTCGCCGTCGTCGCTGGCCTTCTGCACGGAGGCGTCGGCGCCGATGACGTACGCCCAGCAGTTGTGGGTCGCGTCCGCGTGCTCCTTGCGCACGGCGGCGATGAAGTCCTGGGCCTCCTGCTCGGTGGCGGCCGGGGCGAGGGCGCACAGGAAGCGGGAGCGGTTGATCTCGGTCTCGTGCACGCCCGCGCGGGCGACTGTGCGGTACTCGTCCTGCATCCCGCCAGCCTATGCGAGCGCCAGGACGCCCCCGGTCAGCCCTTCTTCTTCCCGCGCGGGACCGTGAACGAGGTGAGCAGGGCCGCGCCCGGGGCGAGGGCCGGCCAGTCGGTGCCGTGCCAGGCGAGCACGGCGACGGCACTGGTCGGGAACTTCTCCCGCACCCGGTCCAGGGAGTCGTCGAGGCCGTCCGCGGCCAGCGTCAGGACCAGCTCCTCCAGGCCGGGGTTGTGGCCGATCAGCAGCAGCGTCCGGACCTCCGGCGGCGCCTCGCGCACGACCTCCAGCAGTTCGGGTACGCCGGCCGCGTACAGTCGCCGGTCGTAGCGCACCGGCGGCGGAGTGGCCCACTCGGCGGAGGCCAGCTCCCAGGTGCGGCGGGCGCGTACGGCGGTGGAGCAGAGGGCGAGGTCGGGCAGCGTACCGGCGGCGAGGGCGCGTCCGGCGGCGGGCGCGTCACGCAGCCCGCGCGGCGAGAGCGGCCTGCGGTGGTCCTCCACACCCTCGGGCCACGCGGACTTCGCATG
>NZ_PQSU01000023.1 GCF_002920615.1 Streptomyces sp. Ru62 | reverse complement strand
CACGGCGGTACCGGTGTCGGCGGCGAGCGCCTCCAGGTGGTCGAGGATCTGCCGCTGCACCGTCACGTCCAGGGCCGAGGTGGGTTCGTCCGCGACGAGCAGGCGGGGCCGGGCCGCGGTCGCCATCGCGATGAGCACGCGCTGGCGCATGCCGCCGGACAGTTCGTGCGGGTACTGGCGGGACCGCCGGGCGGGATCCGGCAGTCCCGCCCCGGCGAGGAGGTCGACGGCCCGTTCCGCGGCGCCCCGCCCGGTGGCCAGGTGGTGGACGCGCAGCACCTCGGCGACCTGCCGGCCGACCGGCTTCACGGGGTCCAGCGACACGCCGGGGTCCTGGGGCACGAAGCCGATGCGCCGGCCCCGTACGTCCCGCCACGCCCGCTCGCTCAGCCCGGTCAGTTCCTCGTCCTCCAGACGGACGGAACCGTGCTCCACCCGGCCTCCCGGGGGCAGCAGGCCGATCACGGCGTGCGCGGTGGTGCTCTTCCCGGAGCCGGACTCGCCGACGACGGCTGTGATCCGGCCCGGCGCGGCCGTCAGGTCCAGGCCGTCGACGGCGGTCCGGGTCCCGGCGGCCGTACGGTAGCCGACCCGCAGGTCCGTGATCCGCAGCACCGCGGTGTCCTGCGACACGGCCTCGGGACGGGTCGTCCCGGCCGGTGCGGAGGTCATGGTCGTTCTCCTCGGGTCTCCAGGATCCTCGACAGCCGGTTCGCGGCGAGGACCACGGCGGTCACGATCAGACTGGGCAGGGTCGTCAGCCACCACGCCGTGGCGAGGTAGTTGCGGCCGTCGGCGACCAGGGCGCCCCACTCCGGGGCGGGCGGCGGTTCCCCGTAGCCGAGGAAGCTGAGACTGGCGATGGCCAGCACCACCAGCCCGAAGTCGAGCGCCGCGAGGGCCAGTACGGGACCGACGGCGGCGGGCAGGACGTAGCGGAACAGGACGCGCCACCAGCGGGAGCCCAGCAGGATCGTGGCCTCCACGTAGCCGGCCGTGCGCACCCGCAGCACCTCGGCCCGCATCACCCGGGCGAACGCGGCGACGCTCGTGACACCGACGGCGACGGCCACCTGGACGGTGCCGAAACCGATGGCGGCGACGATGGTCAGTGAGAGCAGGACCGGCGGCACCGAGAGCATCACCTCGACCAGCCGCATGATCACCGCGTCCGCCCACCTGCCGAAGGTCCCGGCTGCCAGGCCCAGCAGGATGCCGACGACGAGGGCCACGGCGATGGCGACGACCGTCGCCCGCAGCGACAGGGACGCCCCGTGCACCACCCGGGCGTACACGTCCCGGCCGAGCTGGTCGGTGCCGAAGGGGTGCGCGCCGCTCGGCGGCCGGAACCGCTCGGCCGGTGTCCCGGTCGTGGGGCTCTGGTGGGTGAACCACTCGGGCGCGACCGCCCACCCCAGCACCAGCAGGAGCACGAGGACGGACAGGACGGCGCCGGGTGAGCGCGGCACGTGCCGTACCGTCGCGTCGCGCGCGGCACGGAGACGGCGGCCGGCCAGGGCCGCTAACCCGGCCGGCACCGGCGCGGCGTCATCGGCCAGGGTCCCGTCGGCCACGGCGCCGGGAGCCGTGCCGTGCCCGCTCATGACGTCACCAGCCGGCCGGTCGCCCGGATCCGCGGGTCCAGTACCGGGTACAGCAGGTCGACGCCGAGGTTCACCACGGCGAAGACGAACGAGGCCAGGACGACGACCCCCTGGACGACGGGCAGGTCCTGGGTGGAGACGGCGGCCTGGGTGATCCGGCCCATGCCGGGCCGGGAGAAGACGGTCTCCACCACGACCGCGCCGCCGATGAGATAACCGACCAGGAGGCCGACCACTGTCACCGCCGGGATGGCCGCGTTGCGCAGCCCGTGCGCGAGGAGCAGCCGGGCGCGGCCCGCGCCGGTGGCGCGGACCGTGTCGGCGTACGGCTCCCGCAGGACGGTGTGCAGGCTCTTGCCGAGCACCTGGGCCACCAGCGCCGCGCCCGGGATGGCCAGGGTGCACGCGGGCAGGACCAGTCCGGCCGCCCCGGTGCCGCCCAGGGACGGGAAGAGGTGCCACCGGACCGACAGCAACTGGATCAGCAGCAGTCCGACCGCGAACGACGGCAGTGAGACGGCGAACGACGGGACGGAGCGCAGCAGTTGCCGCACCGCCGGGGAGCCGACGAGGTGGGCGGAGACCGCCAGCGCGCACCCGGCGGTGAGCGCGAGCGCCAGGGCGGTGCCGCCCAGTGCCAACGTCGACGGCAACGCGTCGGCGATCATGCGGGTGACGGGCTGCCCCGTCTGGAGCGACGCGCCGAGGTCACCGTGGAGGGCGTCCGCGAGCGCGTGGCCGTACTGCACCGGCAGCGGCCGGTCCAGGCCCAGCTCGGCCTTGGCCCGGGCGATGTCCTCCGGGCTGAGGGTGTCGAACCCGCCGCGCCCGCTCAGCATGAGCGCGACGGGGTCGCCGGGCAGCAGTCGCAGGGCGGCGAAGGCGAGGGTGAACGCCGCCCACACGACGAACACCGCGCGCAGCACACGTCCCGCGAGGTACCGCGCGGGGGTCATGGCGCACCGCCCGGCGTGGGCCCGGCCTTGCGGAAGGCTCGCACCGGCATCACCCGACCCACGCGTCGTGGAGGTTCAGCCGGGTCGACGCGTCCAGCGCCAGGCCGTGCACCTGGTCGGACACGCCGTGCACCAGGGAGCCCTCGTACAGCGGGACGGTGTCCGCGTGGTCGAGGATCCAGTCGGTGGCCTTGGAGACCGCCTCGCGGCGGGCCTTGTCGTCGGTCGCGGACGCCTCCTGCTCCAGGTAGGTGTCGAGCTCGCTCGCCGGCAGGTGCCAGAGGTTGGACCCCTTGGAGTAGAAGATGTTGCGCAGCACGTCCGGGTCGGCGCGGGTCACGGCGACCGCGGTGATGTCGAACTGCCCCTTCTGCTGCTGCTCGACGTAGGCGGCGGGCTGGACGGCCTTGAGCTTGACGTCCACGCCCAGCTTGCGCAGCTGCTGCTGGACGTACTCGTCCACCGGCGGCATCGGCGCGGGGATGAGCCAGGTCAGGGTGAGCTGCTTGCCGTTCTTGACCCGGATGCCGTCCTCGCTCTTCTTCCATCCCGCCTCGTCCAGCAACCGAGCGGCGCCGTCCGGGTCGTAGCCCAGCTTGTCGCTGTCGTCGGTGTAGTAGGGGGTGGTGGAGGCGAGGACACTGGTGGCCGGCTTGTACGAGGAGTTGAAGACGGTGTCGACGAGCTGCTCGCGGTCGATGCCCACCAGCAGCGCCTTGCGCACCTTCTCGTCGGCGAGGGCACCGACGTGGTTCAGGGAGAGCGGGGGCACCAGTCCGGGTGCGGGCTTGGACAGCAGGTGGAAGCCGTTGCCCTTGAACTGCGCCTGGTCGGTGGGCTGCACGCTCTTGGCGACCTGGACCTGGCCGGAGCTGAGGGCGCTGGTACGGGCACCCGCCTCGGAGACGAAGGTGAACTTCACCTGGTCGAGGTGGCCCGCGCCCCGGTTGTCGTCCAGCGAGGACGGCCAGGCGTAGTCCTTGCGCCGTTTGAGGACGACTTCCTGGTTGGCCGTGTAGTGGTCCAGTACGTACGGTCCGGAGCCGTGGAACTGGCCGCGGCAGCGCTGCGCGTTGGACTTCTCGAAGCCGGCCGGTGACAGGATGCCCAGACCGACGCCGGAAGTGGCCTGGAGGAACTGTGCGTTGGGCGCGTCGAACCGGACGGTGAAGGTGTGCGCGTCCTTGACGGTGGTGCCCCGGTAGCCGCGTATGTAGGCGGGGGCGCCGTTGGCGGGCTGCTTGATCAGGTTGTCGAAGGTCAGCTTCACGGCCTTCGCGTCGACGGGCTTGCCGTCGCTGAAGGTGACGCCGTCGCGCAGGACGAAGGTGAAGTCGCGGCCGTCGGCGCTCTGTGTCCAGGACTTGGCGAGCCACGGCACGATCTTGCCGGTCTTGGGGTCCTGGTCGGTGAGGGTGTCGACCATGGAGCGGGTGATGTCCACGGCGGCCAGTTGCCCGGTCTGCTGCGGGTCGAGGCAGGCGGGGTCGGCCTCCGCACCGACCACCAGTGTGCCGCCGTCGCGCGGCGGGCCGGCCGCGGCGCCGGCCGAGGTGCCGGAGCCGTCTCCGGAACAGGCGGTGGCCGTGAACGCCAGCGCGAGCAGCGCGAGTGCCGGGCGGAGGGACAGCCGGTCGAAGTGGTTCGGACCGGTTCGGCTTCTGGACATCCAAGGCCCTTTCTGGGACGTACTGACGTGCGGTGCACGCCGCCGGCGCCGCCCGGGTCGGGCGGCGCCGCGGCGCGCGCGGTGCAGGGACTCGTATGTGGGGGACCCGCGTGGGCTGACGTGGGGCACGCGGAGGGGGCTCACGTGCGGGGCTCGTAGGTGGCGGGCTCGCGCGGTCGCCTCCCGGAGGAGGGCGCGGGCCGGGGAGGTGGGGAGTGCCGGCGGGGCGGGCGCGGCCGGTACCGGTGCGTCAGCCCAGTTCCTTGGCCACGGCCTCGCGTACGGCGGGGACGATCTCCTGCGTCCAGCGCTCCAGGCCCTTGGCGCGGGACGGACCGCCCGCCGCGAAGAACACGAAGCCGGAGGCGCCGTGCTCCAGCACCGCCTCGGTCAGTTCGTCGATCCACTGCTGGACGGAGCCGCCGGTCCACCGCCCGGTCTCGTCCCGGGGCGCGTCGACGGGCCGGTCGGTGATGCGGGCCGGCAGGTTGAAGACGGTGGCGATGTCCGCCGGGTCCCGGCCGGCGGCGACGGCGGCCTCCTCGACGATCCGCCGCGAGGCCTGGTAGCGGGGGCTGTGCCAGTCGGCCGCGTTGCCGGGTATCCAGCCGTCGGCCCGGCGGCCGGTGACGGCCAGCGACCTGGGCCCGACCGAGCCGGTCCACACCGGCGGAGTCGGCACCGGGGCCGGGTCGAGCGCCTCCACCCGGGTGAACTCGCCCTCGAAGGTGACGGGTTCACCGCCGCCGGACAGCGACCTGACCAGGCCGATGGCCTCCTCCAGCGCGCGCACGGCGGCGGCCGGCTCCAGCCGGGGCACACCGAACCTCACGATGTCGTCCCAGTAACCGCCGGCCCCGATACCGAGGACGACACGGCCCTGCGCGAGCGCGGAGAGGGTGCTGAGCGTGCGCGCCAGCAGGGGCACCGGCCGGGTCGGAAGGTTGGTGACGGTGACGACACCGGTGATGGCGCGGGTACGGCCCAGGAGCAGTGCCAGGGTGGCGTACGCTTCCAGCCGGCTGCCGTAGTAGGGGTGGTCGGACACGGTGAAGAAGTCGAGTCCGGCGCGGTCGGCGTGTTCCACCCCGCGCACGATCTCGTCGGCCTCGGCGAGGGTCGACCCCGGTCCGTATCCGAACCACGGTTTGCGTGCGAGCCGTTCTGGCATGGCTGGTGCGTACCTCTTTCACTGGATGGTGCAGGACGTGTGGGTCCCGGAGTACGGGAGTGGGCGCCGGTCGTCGGGGGCGGGGCCGGTGTCGGCGTCCTACGCCGGCACCGCCTCGACCACGCTGCAATGACCGCCGGGGACGATCCGCGTCAGCCGCAGGCCGGACTTCTCCAGCAGGACCTCGAACTCTTCCGCGGTGCGCTGTTTTCCCCCGGCCACGAGGAGCATGTCGAGGTCCATCAGGGAGACCGTGGGGGTCGGCCGGGGCCGTTCGGGCAGCACGGCCTCGACGAGCAGCACCCGGCCGTCGTCGCCGAGCGCGGTACGGCAGTTGCGCAGGATGCGCCGGGAGAGTTCGTCGTCCCAGTCGTGGATGATGTTGGACAGGACATAGGCGTCGCCGCCGGTGGGCACCGTGTCGAAGAAGTCGCCGCCCACCAGCCGTACCCGGTCGCGCACTCCGGCGGCCCGCAGGGTATCCTCCGCCTGGGACACCACCTCGGGCCGGTCGTAGAGGGTTCCGCTCACCCCCGGGTTGGCGTCCAGCACGGCGGCCAGGAGCGCGCCGCGGCCGCCGCCGACGTCGACCACGGTACGGAAGGCGCCGAAGTCGTAGGCCGCCACGACGGGGGCGATGATCCCCCGGGACGCCTCGGTCATGGCCTTGTCGAACACGGTCAGGACGTCCGGGTGCTCGCCGAGGTAGTCCCAGACCGATGAGCCGTGCACGTCGGGGAAGGCGGTACGGCCGGTGCGCACGGCGTCGGCCAGCCCGGTCCAGGCGTGGCGTTCGGCGGGCAGCCCGGTCCAGATCGCGAAGTTGCGCAGCGAGCCGGGGCTGTCCTCGCGCAGCGCCTGCCCCAGCTCGGTCAGGGCGAAGGCGCGGTCGTCGAGTTCTTCCAGGAGACCGGCGTCGGCGGCGGTCCGCAGCAGCCGGTGGAGACTGGGCGCGTGCGTGCCGGTGGCGGCGGCCAGGTCGTGGACGGAGCGCGGGCCGTCGGCCAGCGCGTCGGCGACGCCCAGCTCGGCGACCGCGCTGACGGCCTGGGCGAGCCAGCCGCCGGCGAGCAGGTTCAGGATGCGGGCGGGTGCGGGGAGCCGGGAGGTGTCTGACGGCATGACGAACTTCCTCCTGAGTACCGGATGAGCGGACCGCGACGCACCGATGGGCCCACCTGAAGCCTCTTCGCTGTGGGTGGCCCGTTCAAGGCGGTCCTGTGTCAGGTTTTGGTGAACTCGCGTCAGGTCTTGGCAGACCGGCCGGGCAGGGGCAGCGGTGACGGCCGGCCGGGCCAAGTGGTCAGTGGCCGTGCTCGGTCAGGGGTCCGCTGCCCGCGTGCCAGACGAGGTCGAAGACGAAGCGGCGCAGCCGCCAGCCGTCCGGGGTGCGCACGGCCTCCGCCTCGTAGTGGCCGCCGATGTCGAAGTGCGCACCGGGTTCCGCGGCCCGTCGGACGTGGACGGCCGTGAGGTGGGCCCGGATCAGCGCGCGGTCGCCGTCGACGTCGACGGCGTAGTTGGTTCCCTGGTGGTGCGTGCGCTCGAAGGTGGTGCGGGCAAGCTGCTGGAACTCGGCGAGCCCGGCGCTCCCCCGGTACTCGCCCATCGGGAAGACCAGGTGGGCGTCCTCGGTGAACACCGAGTCGAACCAGTCGTCGCGGTGCCGGTCGCGGTCGAGGTGGGCGAGGTAGCGGTCGGCCAGGGCGGTCAGCTCGGCGCGGTCGACGAGCAGCCGCACCTGGCCGCGCAGCGCCTCCAGTTCCTCGGTCAGGGCCGTGGCGGCGGGGGCTGAGGTGGTGGACATGGCGGTCCCTTCCGGAGGGGCGGGGTCGGGTGTCTGCGGGGTGGTACGACGGTGTGCGGTACCGGAGTCAGCGCGGTGCGGAACGGGTCACGCAGTCCTCCAGGAAGGCCAGGGCGCGCAGGTGGTAGGAGCGGGCCGCCCAGCCCAGGCTGATGTTGTGGCCGGCGGCCGGCTGCCGTTCCACCAGGACGCGCGGGGCCCCGGTGAAGCGGGCCGCGAGGTCGGCCAAATCCTCCGCGCCGTGCCGCCACCAGCGCTCGTGCTCGGCGAAGGTCAGCCGGACCGGGACCCTGACCAGCGGTGCGATCCGGGCGAAGTAGCGTGGCCAGTGCGGGAGTTCGGCCGCCTCCTGGGAGGGCACCGGAGCCGTCAGGGCCTCGCACGCCCGGAACGTGCCCGGTGGGTAGAGGCCGAGCGGCCCCCAGTACCGGGTCCATGCCGGGGCCCCCTGGTGCGCGCGCGGAGCGGTGAGCGGTACGGCGGGACGGTGACCGCATCCGGAGACGTCCAGGCCGAGCACCGGAAGTCCGTCGGCGGCGGCCCGCAGGACGAGTTTCCCGCCGAAGGAGTGGCCGAGCAGGAACAGGCCCGCGCCGGCCGGGTGCCGGGCCGTGAAGTCGTCGAGGGCCGCGCGCAGCAGTACGGACTGCGTGGCCAGCGGCAGTCCGGCGGGCAGCTGTGCCGCCGACCGGCCGTAACCGGGGCGGTCGACGGCGAGCACGGAGCAGCCGAGCCGGGCGCCGAGGGTCAGCAGGGACACGTCCGGATGGGCCTGCCCGTCGAAGTACCCCGCGCGCAGCCCGCCACCGTGGACCGCGACGACGGTCGCCCGCGGCGCACCGCGCGCGGGTTCGCTCAGCAGGGCGGACAGGACGGTGCCGGCCGCGTCCAGTTCGATGCGGCGCACGCCCTTGGAGACGGGTGCCGGTGCGCTCGTGGCCGCCCGGCCGACGGCGACGGTCGCCCGGTTCACGCCGCTCCCCCGGCGGCGGCCGCCCCCGGGGCCGGTACACCGCCCGCCGGCCTCCCGGACCTCGGCCGGGCGGATACCCCCGCCGTGCGCGGGCCGGTCGTGCCGATCCGGTCGCCCCCGGCGGCGAGCCGTCCGGCGCCGCCGCCGTCACCCGGTCCGGCAGCGCCGAACCGTCCGACACCGTCGCCGCCGCCCGCTCCGATGTTCCCGGCCCAGGGCACCAGCCCACCGGGCAGGGCCGGGAGCACGGGGCCACGGCCGGGCCCGCCGGCCGACGCAGCGTGACCCGCGTCGCCCGGCCGTTCCGGCCCGGTCCCCCCGCCCGGAACGGCGCGCGTGCCGCCTCCGGCGAGCTGGTCGTCGTTCCGGAGGCTACGCGTGCCCTCGCTCGCGCGCCGAACGGCACGCGTCCCTTCATCGGCACGCTTGCCGGAAGCGGAGCCCGCGTCGGCGCGCTGGCCCCTGCCCCCAACGGAACGCCCGCCCCTGTCAACACCCCGAACGACACGCGTCTCCTCATCGGCACGCTTGCCGGAGCCCGCGCCTTCGCTGGTGCGCCGGCCCCCGCCCCGGCTGGAACGCGCACCCGTACCGGCCCACCGGTCCCCGCCCGGGTCGGGACCGGTGTCACCGCCGACGCGCCTGCCCCCGCCCCGGAGGGAACCCGTGTCCCCGCCGAGGCGGGCGAGCCAAGGGGTGAGCTCCCGTGCCGCGGCCGGCCCGTAGACACGCCGTAGGCGTCGGTCGAGGTCCTCGTGGTCGAGCACGTACTGCTGGGGGCCGACGGCCTCCAGCACGACCGTGGCGAGCGCGCAGCCGAGCCGGGCCGCGGCGCGCGGTGGCCGTCCCCACGCGGTGGCGGCGAGGAAGCCGGCCCGGAAGCCGTCGCCCACGCCGGTGGGCTCCCCCGCGGTCTCCGGGGGAACCGCGGCGACGTGCAGCGGCGGGCGTCCGGCGCCGGTGAGGTCGACGCCGTCGGCGCCGCGCGTCACGATCCAGGTGCCGGTGCGGTCCAGGACCTGCTCGTGCGTCCAGCCCGTGCGCTCCTGGAGCAGGGCCGCCTCGTACTCGTTGGTGAACAGGAACCGCGATCCGGTGACCAGGCTCCGGGTCTGTGCCCGGTCCAGCCGGGCCAGTTGCTGAGAGGGGTCCGCGGCGAACGGGATGCCCTGGCGTCGGCACGCCTCGGTGTGCAGCACCATGGCGCGGGGGTCGTCCGGTCCGATCAGGGCCATGCCGAAGGGGCCGTGGCGGGCGGTGACGTCGGCGATCCGGATGTGCCGCGCCTCGGCCATCGCCCCGGCGTAGAACGTGGCGATCTGGTTCTGCTCGGTGTCCGTGGTGCACACGAAGCGTGCGGTGTGCAGGCTGTCGCTGATGCGTACGGCCCCCGTCTCCACCCCCTCGTCCCGCAGCCGGTTCCCGTACGGTCCGAAGTCCCGCCCGGCGGCCGCGGCGAGCACCGGCGAGAGTCCCAGCCGGGCCAGTCCGAGCGCGATGTTGGCGGCGACTCCCCCGGGGCGGACCTCCAGCGTGTCCGCGAGGAAGGACAGCGAGACGCGGTCCAGCCGGTCGGGGACGATCTGTTCGGCGAAGCGTCCCTGGTACGCCATGAGGTGGTCGGTGGCGACGGAACCGGTGACCAGGACGCGCCGCGACCCGCTCACCGTCCGGCCGCCGTGCGCAGCGCGTCCACCCGGTCGGTGCGTTCCCAGGTGAACTCGGGCAGCTCGCGGCCGAAGTGACCGTAGGCCGCCGTTCGGGCGTAGATCGGGCGGAGCAGGTCCAGGTCGCGGATGAGGGCGGCCGGACGCAGGTCGAAGACCTCGGTGAGGGCGGCCTGGATGCGCGGCACCGGTACGGTCCCGGTGCCGAAGGTCTCGACGAACAGGCCGACCGGCTCGGCCTTGCCGATGGCGTAGGCGACCTGGACCTCGCAGCGCGAGGCCAGACCCGCCGCCACCACGTTCTTCGCCACCCAGCGCATCGCGTACGCCGCCGAGCGGTCCACCTTGGACGGGTCCTTGCCGGAGAAGGCGCCGCCGCCGTGCCGGGCCATGCCGCCGTAGGTGTCGATGATGATCTTCCGGCCGGTCAGGCCCGCGTCACCCATCGGACCACCGATCTCGAAACGGCCCGTCGGGTTGACCAGCAGCCGGTAGCCCTCGGTGTCCAGCTTGATGCCGTCCTCCGCGAGTGCCTCCAGCTCCGGCTCGACGACGGACCGCCGTACGTCGGGGGCGAGTTGCCTCTCCAGGTCGATGTCGCTCGCGTGCTGCGCGGAGACCACGACCGTGTCCAGCCGTACGGCACGGTCGCCGTCGTACTCGACGGTGACCTGCGTCTTGCCGTCCGGACGCAGGTAGGGGGCCGTTCCGTCGCGGCGTACGGCGGTGAGGCGGTGGGCGAGCCGGTGGGCGAGCCGGATGGGCAGCGGCATCAGCTCCGGGGTCTCGTCCGTCGCGTAGCCGAACATCAGGCCCTGGTCGCCCGCGCCCTGCCGGTCCAGCTCGTCGTCGTTCCCTCGGGAGGCACGCTCGACCCGGGCCTCGTACGCCGCGTCGACACCCTGCGCGATGTCCGGGGACTGCGCGCCGATGGACACCGAGACACCGCAGGAGGCGCCGTCGAACCCCTTCTTCGAGGAGTCGTAGCCGATCTCCAGGATCTTCTCGCGCACCAGTGTCGCGATGTCCGCGTACGCCTTGGTCGTCACCTCGCCGGCCACGTGCACCTGGCCGGTGGTGATCAGCGTCTCCACGGCGACCCGGGAGGACGGGTCCTCCCGCAGGAGCGCGTCGAGGACGGTGTCGCTGATCTGGTCGGCGATCTTGTCGGGGTGACCCTCGGTCACGGACTCCGAGGTGAACAGGCGTGAGGCCATCATGCGTCCTTGGTCGGGGAGGTCGGGGAGGGGTCGGCGGAGGGGCGGGGCGGGCCGAACCACGTCCGCAGCGCGTCGCCGAGGCCGGCTGCCGGGTCGCCGGTGCCCGGCGCCGCCCAGGCGACGTGGCCGTCCGGCCGGACGAGCAGCGCGGTGGTGCCGGCGAGCGGGTCGGCGCCGTCCACGGGTTTGGGCACGGCGGTGACCACCGTGACCCGGCCGGAGAAGCCGTCGGCGGCGGCCCGGACCGCCGGTTCGTCGGCCAGATCGAGCAGCACGCCGTGCGCCGGGTGGAGCAGTTCGGTGGTGCTGGTGCCGCCCGCCCCTCCGACGAGTTCGCGGTGTCCGACGCGGCGGCCGAGCAGCGGGTGGTGTCCGGGACCGACCGGGTAACGGACGTCGAGTCCGCTGACGACACCGGCCAGATGGCGTCTGACGTCGTCGTACTCCAGCAGTTCGGTGAACAGTTCGCGCAGCGGGTCCGCCTCGGCGCCGCCGAGGAAGATCAGGCCCTGGGCGCGGGTGTTCATCAGCAGCCGGGCGCCGACCGGGCGCCGTTCGTCGTCGTAGGTGTCGAGCAGGGACTCCGGTGCGGTGCCGCGCGCCACGGCGGCCAGCTTCCAGCCCAGGTTGACGGCGTCCTGCACCCCGGTGCTCAGGCCCTGGCCGCCGGCGGGCAGGTGGATGTGGGCGGCGTCCCCGGCGAGCAGGACGCGGCCGCGCCGGTAGCGGTCGGCCTGCCGGGTGGCGTCGGTGAAGGAGCTGACCCAGGTGGCGTGGCCGTCGCTGATGTCCTCGCCGGTGATGTCCTGCCAGGCGGCGGCGACCTCCGGGAAGCCGGCCGGCCCGCTGCGGGCGTCCGGCGGGGAGCCGTGCGGGCAGACGATGATCCGGTCCACGCCGTCGCCCAGCGGCGCGGCCATCACCATGCCGTTGGGCAGCCGTTCGCCGAGCGGCCGGGGACGCAGGGCGCGGCCGACCACGTCGGCGAGGTACATCACGCGGGTGGCCGGGGTGCCCGGGAAACCGAAGCCGGCCAGGTCCCGCACGGTGCTGCGGCCGCCGTCGCAGCCGACCAGGTAGGCGGCGCGCAGCCGTTCGGTGCCGGCCGGGGTGCGCAGGACGGCCTCCACGCCGGTGTCGTCCGCGGTCAGACCGGTCAGTTCCCGGCCCCGTCGGACGTCCGCTCCCCGTTCCGTGGCCCACCCCTCCAGCACCGCCTCCGTCTCGGACTGCGGGATGTCGCGGGCCCCGAAGTGGGCTCCCTCCAGGACCGTGTAGTCGAACCGGACGCCACCGAAGTGGCCCACCGGGCTGATCGGGGGAACCGGGCCGCGGCCGAAGCGGGGCAGCAGGCCCCGCTGGTCGAAGACCTCCATCGCGCGGGCGGTGAAACCGAGGCCGCGGGACTGCCCGGTCGGTGCGGCGAGCCGTTCGACGACGGTCACCCGGACCCCGCCCAGGCGCAGTTCGCCGGCGAGCATCAGACCGGTCGGCCCGGCGCCGACGACGATGACGTCCGTGTCGTAGGTGCCGTCCATGCCGTAGGTGCCCTCCGTGACATCCGTGTCGTCCGTGACATCCGTGTCCATGGCCGCCCCTCCCTCAGCCTTTCGCGGAGCGCGAGTGGGTCACCCGGTAGGTGTTGGCCTGGCGTCCGGTGACCAGCTCCCGGGCGCGGACCCGTCCGGCGCGGACGTCCGCCGGGCGCTGCTCCTCGGGGAGGTGGTGGAAGGCGTCGTAGAGCTCCTTGCTGTCCCACTGCGCGTAGTTGACGACGAAGGTGCCGTCCAGGCCGCGGAAGTAGGTGTGGGAGCGGTAGCCGGGCACGGTGGTGATCCACTCGTCGGGCTTCGCGAGGGTGTGGAGGAGTTCCTTCTGCCGGTCGGGGGTGGTGTCGAGGACGATCAGGACGGTGTAGTCGTCCCGGTCGGGCGAGATCTCGATGCCGTCGCCCAGCCCCGGGTGATGCTGGGTGAACTCCAGCTCGGTCTTCAGCAGCCGTACGGTCCGCGCCAGTTCGTGGAACTGCGGCACCGTCTTCTCCTGGAACTTCTGGCCCCGGTAGCGGGCTTCGAGGTCGGCGAGGCTGCGCCACTGGATGTAGTTGGCGGTGCCGGGACTGTCGATGCCCGCGTGCAGGGTGGAGGAGATCCAGCCGGGGTAGTCCGCGTGGTCGATGATGTCGCGCATCGCGTCGAGGACGTCGTCCTGGAGGGCGCGGGTGTCGGTCTCGAACAGGTTGAAGACGGTGAGGTGGCCGTCGTCGGGCGAGATCAGGGGCATGGTGTTCCTTCCGTGGTGGGGAGGGTGGCGCCGGCCGGGAACCAGCGGGCACGTGCCGTCGCCTCGTCGTCGGCCCGCTCCGGTCCCGCCCGTACGACATGGCCGTCGGGGCGTACCAGCACGGGGCCGTCGGCGCCGGGGCCCGGCCCGCCGTGCGGGCCGCCGAGCCGCAGTCCGCGGCCGGCCCGCAGCAGTTCCGTGGTGCTGGTGCGCCCGCCGGGGGCGTCGAGGACCAGGTGCGGCAGGCGTGCCCCCAGCAGGGGGTGGGCGGGGCCGCCGACGTCGTACCGGACGTCGAGACCGCTGATGAGTCCGGCGAGGTGGGCGCGCACCGGCTCCAGGGCGATCAGTTCGGTCATCAGCTCACGCAGTGGCTGCACCTCGGGGCCGCCGAGCAGCAGCAGCGCCTGGGCGCGGATGCCGGCCAGGACGCGCCGGCCCACCGGGTGCCGTTCGCGGTGGTAGGTGTCGAGCAGGTCCGGGTGGGCGCGGCCGGTGACGTGCGCGGCGAGTTTCCAGCCGAGGTTGAAGGCGTCCGCCAGGCCGAGGTTGAGCGCCTGGCCGCCGATGGGCAGCTGACGGTGGGCGGCGTCCCCGGCGAACAGGACACGGCCGTGCCGGTACTGGTCGAGCTGACGGTTGGTGTCGTCGAAGGCGTTCACCCACAGCGGGGTGCCGCCGCTGATGTCCTCACCGGTCACCCGCTTCCACACCTCGGCGATCTCCGCGAACTCCGGTGCGCCGGTGCGCCGTCGGGGCGGTGCGCCGAACTCGTGCGCCATGACGCGGGTCACCCCGTCCGCCCGGCGGGCCGCCACCGCGAAGCCGTCGGGCAGCCGCTCGAAACGCCGGTCCGGCACCTCGACGCCGGCGACGTCCGCGCGGACCAGCTCCCGCCGGGCCTCGTGCCCGGGGAAGGCGGCGCCCAGCAGCCGGCGTACGGTGCTGTTCTCGCCGTCGCACGCGACGAGGTACGGGCTGCGCACCCGCAGGGCGCCGCCCGGGCCCTCGGCCGCCGTCTCCACGTAGGGATTGGTGTCCGCGGTGACGGCGTGCACGTCGTGGCCGCGCCGGACGTCGGCGCCGAGGTCGCGCGCCCACTGCTCCAGCAGCCGTTCTGTGTCGTACTGCGGGACCTTCCACTGCCCGGCGTACGGGCCGGGCAGGGTCAGGTCGAGGGGGATCCCGGCGTAGTGTCCCCGGGACTGCCGCGGCGGGTCGCCGAGGCCCGGGAGCAGACCACGGCTGTCGAGGATCTCCATGGTGCGGGCGTGCAGCGTGGAGGCGCGCGACTCGGTGGTGGGTTCCCGCCGGCGTTCGAGTACGACGACCTCCGCACCGCCGAGTCGCAGTTCGCCGGCGAGCAGCAGGCCCACGGGCCCCGCGCCCACCACCACGACCTGCGTGTCCAGCCGGGCCTCGGCCACGGTCAGGCCTTCCCTTCGGCGTAGGCGCGCGCGTGGCCGAGGGTGGCGAGGCTGTTGGCGCTCAGCGCGCCGCGGACGTAGGCGCGGGCGTCGTCGACGGTGGCGTCCGGGCCGAGCACGGCCAGGTTGTCCGGGTTCAGGGTCACGGTGTGCTGGGAGGAGGCGACGGTGCCCTCCGGGCCCTCCTCGAAGGTCCAGAGCCCGGTGTGCAGGGTCAGCAGGGCCGGCAGGGTGACCTGTTTGTAGGCGATGCGGTGGTGCGGGAAGGTCACCCGGTACGACTTGGTGGTGTGCGTGGAGCCGTCCTTGGCGCGGGTGTCCATCTCCAGGGTCTGCAGTCCGGGGGTGTCCTCGGTCAGGCGGGCGGAGGCGACGTGCGGCAGCCGCTCGGGCCACAGACCCGCGTCGTTGACGAAGTCGTACACGTCCTTGGCGGCGCCGGCGACGTTCACGCTGTCGGTGAAGGAGAAGGTCAACTCCTCGGCCCTGTGTGCGCGTTCGAGGTTGTCCTTGAGCGCGGCCAGTTCGGTGCGGCTGTTGTGGTCCACGGCCCGGTCGATCCAGGCGAGGGAGCCGGGGTCGTCGTCGACGGCGCGGTAGTCGTGCAGCAGCCGTACCCGGGCGGTGTCGTCCGAGACCGGCTCGACGATCCAGGTGCCGCCCATCGCGGCGACCGGCGGTGCGGTGATCTCCTGGCGGAAGGTGATCCGCAGCGCGTCGGCGTCGAGGGTGCGGCGGGACGTCCAGCTCTTCGCCCCGTCTCCCGCGGTCGCCCAGATGCGGATGCGTTCCTCGGCCCCGCCGCGCTCCACCTGGTCGACGTGGAGGGTGGGCGGGAAGATGCGGGGCCACTGGGCGACGTCGGCCAGCAGCCGGTAGACGGCGGGCGCGGGGGCGCCGACGGTGATCTCGTGCTCGACCTCGCGGGTCGTCATGGCGGTGTCTCCTCGACGGATGCGGTGGTGCGGCGGGCACGGCGGGCACGGCAGACGGCGGGTACGACCGGCACCGGGTACGGCGATGCCCCGGGACGGGGGTCAGAAGTTGCCGAGTCCGCCGCAGACGTTGAGCGCCTGCGCGGTGATGGAGGCGGCGGTGTCGGAGACCAGGTAGCCCACCAGTCCCGCGACCTCCTCGGGGGTGGAGTACCGGCCGAGCGGGATCTTCGCCCGGAACTTCTCCAGGATCTGCTCCTCGGTGGTGCCGTAGGCGGCGGCGTACCCCTGACGGACCCGCTGGGCCATCGGCGTCTCGACGTATCCGGGGCACACCGCGTTCACGGTGATGCCGGTGGGCGCCAGTTCGTTGCCCAGTGCCTTGGTGAAGCCGACCACGCCGTGCTTGGAGGCGGAGTAGGGGGCGCCCAGGACCACGCCCTGCTTCCCGGCGGTGGAGGCGATGTTGATGATCCGGCCGCGGGACTTGTGCCGCAGGCCGCCGGCGTTGAGCACCTCCCTGGTCACCCGGAAGACACTGGTGAGGTTGGTGTCGAGGACGTCCTCCCACAGCGCGTCCTCGATGTCCGCGGTGACACCGCCGCCGGACCGGCCCGCGTTGTTGACGAGGACGTCGATGGTGCCGAAGCGGTCCACGGCGGCCCGGACCAGGTGCTCCACGGCGGCCCGGTCCCGGACGTCGCAGGCGGTGCCGTCCACCTCCAGTCCCTCGGCGGTCAGTTCCTTCACGGTCGCGGCGACCCGGTCGGCGTCGCGGGCCGCGAGGAACACGCGGTGTCCGCCGGCGGCCAGCAGCCGCACCACCGCCAGCCCGATGCCGCTGGTACCGCCGGTCACGAGCGCGACCAGTGCGCTCGCCCCGGGTGTACCGGTCGTCTCGGTCGTCTCGGTCGTCATGGTCATCCCCTTTCAGGCGGCCCGGGCGGCCGAGAGCCGCTCGTTGACGAGGTCGACGAGGGTCCGGGGGGTGGGGGCTTCGGAGAGCACGTCGTCGTCGAGCGAGACGCCGTACTCCCGCTCGATCCGGCCGACCGTCTCCAGCAGTGCCAGGGACTCGTAGCCCAGGGCCGTGAAGTCGGTGTCGAGGATGTCACCGTCCAGGTCGACGGTCTCGTCGGCGCCGGCGGCCTCCAGCAGGATGCGCCGGAGCGCGTCGGGGGTGAAAACGTCGGTGGCCACGGAGGGTCCTTTCGCGGAGGAAAGCGGAACTTGGTGTAGGAAGCTGAATTCGGGGTCGGAAGCGGAATTCCGGGCGGGAAGCGGAACGCAGGATGAGGATCGGGGAGGGGACGGTGGACCGGTGCGGCTACCGGGCGGTGCGGCGGACCACCAGGGCGGAGTTGAAGCCACCGTGGCCGCGGGCCAGCACCAGGGCGGTGCGCACGGGCAGGGTGCGCGGCCGGTCCAGGACGAGGTCGAGGTCGTACTCCGGTGCCGGATCGCTGTGCACGGTGGGCGGCACGACGCCGTCCCGGATGGCGAGCAGGGCGGCGGCCACGTCGAGCGGGGCCCCACCGGAGTACAGGCGTCCGGTCATGGTCTTCGGAGCGGTCACGGGGACGCCCCGGGGGCCGAAGACGGCGGTGAGGGCTTCCGCCTCGGTCCGGTCGAGGCCGGGGTCGCCTGCCGCGTCCGCGAAGACGACGTCCACGTCGGCGGCGTCCGCCTCCGCGTCGGCCAGGGCGATCTCGACGGCCTTGCGCAGTCCGGGGGGACGTCCCGAGCCCGGCTTCGGGTCGAGGGTGGCGCCGTACCCGGCGATCTCGCCGTAGACGTGCGCGTCCCGGGCGCGGGCCGCCTCCGCCTCCTCCAGGACGAGGAGGGCACCGCCCTCGCCGGGCACGTGCCCGCGCGCCGCCCGGTCGAAGGGCAGGTAGGCCCGGCCGGGGTCCTCACCGGTGCTCAGTCTGCCGCCCGCCAGCTGGGCGACCCATCCCCACGGGCACAGGGAGGCGTCCACCGCGCCGGAGACGACCAGCCGGGTGCCCCGGCGGATCTGCCGGCGGGCCTGGGCGAGGGCGTCGATGCCTCCGGCCTGGTCGCCGACGACCACGCCGCTGGGCCCCTTCATGCCGTTGCGGATGGAGATCTGGCCGCTGTTGACGGCGTAGAACCAGGCGAAGGACTGGTACGCGGACACGTACTGACTGCCCTGGCTCCACAGTTTGCGCAGTTCGTTCTGGCCGAACTCGAAGCCTCCGGAGGCGCTCGCCGTGACCACGCCCATGTCGAACTCGGGCAGCTCGCCGGGGCGCACGCCCGCGTCCGCGAGGGCCCAGTCGGCGGCGGCCAGGGCGATCCGGGTCATCCGGTCGGTCTGCGGGATCAGCCGGCTCGGCAGATGGTCCTCGGCCACGAAGCCGCTGATCTCCCCGGCCAGCCGGGCCGGATACCGGCCGGGGTCGAAGCGGGTGATCCGGCCGATGCCGCTGCGGCCGGCCAGGGTCGCCGCCCAGTACGCGGGCGTGCCCAGTCCGTTGGGCGAGGCGACGCCCAGCCCCGTGACCACCGCGGTGCCGGTCATGTCCGCCTCCGTCCCGGCTCGGCGAGCACCATCGCGCTCTGGAAGCCGCCGAATCCACTGCCCACCGTGAGCACCACGTCGGTGAGCTGGTCCCGGGCGTGCAGGGGGACGTAGTCGAGGTCGCACTCCGGGTCGGGGGTGTGCAGGTTGGCGGTGGGCGGCACGACGTCGTACTCCATGGCCAGCACGCAGGCGGCGATCTCCAGGGAGCCGATCGCGCCCAGCGAGTGCCCGATCATGGACTTGATGGAGCTGACCGGGGTCCGGCGGGCATGGTCGCCGAGGCTGCGTTTGAAGGCGGCGGTCTCGTGCCGGTCGTTCTGCCGGGTGCCGGAACCGTGGGCGTTGACGTAGTCGATGTCGTCCGGGTTGAGCCGGGCCTCGTCCAGGGCGACGCGGATCGCCTCGGCCATCTCGGCGCCGTCGGGGCGCAGCCCCGTCATGTGGTAGGCGTTGCTGCGGGTCGCGTAGCCCGCGATCTCCGCGTAGACGTGGGCGCCACGGCGGCGCGCGCTCTCCAGTTCCTCCAGGACGAAGACGGCGGCGCCCTCCCCCAGCACGAATCCGTTGCGGGTCTTGTCGAAGGGGCGCGAGGCGGTGGCCGGGTCGTCGCAACGAGGGGTGGTGGCCTTGATGGCGTCGAAGCAGGCCATGGTGATCGGGGAGATCGGCGCGTCCGACGAGCCGGCCACCATCACGTCGGCCGAGCCCTCCCGGATCAGTTCGGCGGCGTGGCCCACGGAGTCGATGCCCGAGGTGCATCCGGTGGACACCACGGTGCCCGGTCCCTCCGCGCCGACGGCCCAGGCCACCTCGGCGGCGAAGGAACTGGGGACGAAGTGGTCGTACAGGTGGGGCACGGCGTAGGTGTGGTCGACCAGGTCGAGCCGGCCGCCGTCGCTCACGACCCGGTACTCGGCGTCGAGTCCGGTCGTCGCGCCGACGGCGCTGCCGATCGTGACACCGACCCGGTGGGGGTCCAGCGCCGTCAGGTCGATCCCGCTGTCGTCGACCGCGCCGCGTGCCGCGACGACGGCGAACTGTGCCGCCCGGTCCATCCGCCGGACCTCCTGGGGGGTCAGTCCGTGGGCGTAGGGGTCGAAGTCGATCTCGGCCGCCACCCGGGAGCGGAACGGCGCGGGGTCGAAGAAGGTGATGCCCCGGGTCGCGGTCCGGCCCTCGCTGAGCAGGTTCCAGAAGTCCTTGGTGCCGATCCCGCCGGGCGCGATGACCTCCACGCCGGTGACGACCACGCGGCGCGCCGTCATATGGAGGCCTCCCAGGAGTAGAAACGGGAGGCCATGGCGTCGGCCGGGGAGCGCCAGGTGGCGGGGTCGTAGGCCTCGATGAAGGGCTTCAGGTCGTTGCTGATGCCGATGAACCGGGGGTCGTTCCTCGCCTCTTCGATCCGCTCCCCTCCGTCGGCCGCGTCGAAGTCCTGGAGGTGGAAGTACAGTCCCCGGTACGTGAACAGCTGGCGGCGCCGTGTTCCCATCCGGTGCGGCATCTCGGTCGCGTCGAACGCGGTGAACAGTCGCGCCACCTCGGTACTGGCCCCGGGCGACATACGGGCGACGATCAGGGTGCTGTGCATACGTGACACTCCTTCGGTACGGGCATGCCGGGCGGCGGACGTGCGGGGCCGGTCGTGCGGGGGCCGGTAGTGCGGGGCCGGTCCGGTGTGGAGGGGCCGGCGGCGGGCGAGGAGCGGTGTCCCGTTTCCCGACTTCAAGACTCTTCGGCCGCCAACAGCTGATCAAGGCAAACCTGTTCAGGACTGCGTCATCTTGTGCACGGGTTACGCAGGAACGGGCGGCAAGGACAGGGGAACGTCAGACGAGCGTCGCGCGAGTGCCGGTTCCGCCGACGGCGGCGGGCATGAGGGTGCCGTGAGGTCCGACCGTGGAAGGGCCGCCGAAGTCCGATGTACCGCGGGGACCCGGCGGTTCGGGTGAGGGGTGTCGGAGAAGGGGTCCAGCCGGAAGCCGCCGGCCTGGACCGGCTCCCCCGTACGCGCGCCGCCACCGCCGCGGTCCCGGGGACGGTACGGAAGCCGGGAGGTGTGGCCGACCGGAACCTGCCGCGGCGGCCGAGGGCCACGCCGCGGGCCTTTCGAGACGGGGCGTGTGGACCCGGGCGCGCGCCGCGCCCGCTCGCCCACAGGAACCCGCCGCTCTCCTCTTCCTGGACCAGCCGGCGGGCGGCGGGCGGCGGGAAACGGCTCGTCGACGCTGCTGTCCGCGCTACCGCTCAGACCCGCTCAGACCGCCCGCAGGGCTCCGGGGCGGCGGCCGGCGAGGCGGTCGAGCGCGGCGGCGCTCGCGTCGTTGGCCGGCAGGTGGACGACGATGTGCTGGTCGTCGTCGGCGGGCAGACCGAGCGTCTCGTACGCCAACCGCACTTCCCCCACCTGCGGGTGGACCATGTGCACCACCCCGTTCGCCCGCGGCAGCCCGGGCAGCGTCCGCAGCCGGCCGGCGAACGGTTCCCCGGAGGACACCGTCAACTCGTCCATCAGCGCGCCGACATGGACGTCGGTCTGCCCCGGCCCCTGTTTCAGCGCTGCGACCTGCTGGTCGGCGACCGTGTCCCAGTCCGGGTAGACCGTACGCGCCCGCGGGTCGGTGAAGACGAAGCGGGCGAGGCTGGGCCGGACGCCGTCCAGCAGACCGAGCGGTTCGGCCAGCCGCCGGTACCCGTCCGTGCAGGCCAGGATCTCGCTCAGCCGGTTCACCAGCACGGCGGGCGCCGGTTCCAGCCGCTCCAGCAGCGCCCGCACCGTGGGCCTGACCGCCCTGTTCGGTCCCGCGTCGCCCCGGCAGCTGAAGCCGGGGTCGGCACCCTTGGCGAGCCGGTGCAGATGGACCCGTTCACCGGGGGTGAGCAGCAGCGCGTCCGCCAGGGCCGCCAGCACCTGCACCGAGGGCCTGCGGTCCCGCCCCTGTTCCAGCCTGGTGACGTACTCGACACTCACCCCGGCGAGTGTCGCCAGTTCCGCGCGGCGCAGTCCCGGCGTACGGCGGCGCGGCCCGGCGGGCAGTCCCACCTCGGCCGGTGTGACGGCTTCCCGGCGCAGCCGCAGGAAGAGGCCGAGCTCGTTGTCGCTCATCCCGCGAACGTAACACCGGGCGCCCCGGCGGATCGTGGCCCTGCCACTACCACCCTCCGCCCGGCCTCCCTCGTCCGCCGCCGGTCCGCCACCGTGGAGCGCACGCCCCGGCTGGGGCGGCATCGATCCCCGTAGGAGAAGCACATCCATGTCCAGCGCACGACTGAATCTCGCAGTGATCGTCGGCAGTGTCCGGGAGGGCCGCTTCGGCCCGGTGGTGGCCGACTGGTTCGTCGAACAGGCCAAGCGCCACGACGAGTTCACGATCGACCTGATCGATCTGGCGGACGTCGACCTGCCGCTCGCGCTGCCGCCCACCCCGCCGGCCCTGCAGCCCGACCTCCCGCGCCCCGAGGGCATGGCCGAACTGACCCGGCGGCTCGACGCCGCCGACGCGGTCGTCATCGTGACGCCCGACTACAACCGCAGCTTCCCGGCGTCCCTCAAGGCCGCCATCGACTGGCACTACACCCAGTGGAAGGCCAAGCCGATCGGCTTCGTCGGGTACAGCGGCCTCAGCGGCGGTCTCCTGGCGATCGAGCAACTGCGGCAGGTCTTCAGCGAGTTGCACGCCCACACCGTGCGCGACTACGTCGCCTTCCCCAGCTACTACCTCCTCTTCTCCCCCGACGGCACGCTCCGTGACCCGCAGGGCCCCGAGGACGCCGCCAAAGCCATGCTCGATCAGCTCCTCTGGTGGGGCTCGGTCCTCCACGACGCCCGCCGCGACCGCCCGCAGATCGCGAACCGTTAGCCCACCCCGGCCCCGGCCGTCGGCCCGCCTCCCCGGCCGGGCCGACCGGTTCCGGTGTGCGTCCGAGCTGCGCCTTCTGCTCGACCTCATGCTGGCTGCCTGGCACCGCGCACTGGAGACATGGACCTCCTCGGACGCCGTACAGCAGGACCGTACGGCGCTCATCCAGCACACGCCCGAAGCGTTCGCGGCGATCCCCGCGGTCGCGGCGCTGGCGGCACAGGACGGCTGAGCGGACAGAAGGACCTCCGCCGTCACGGCCGTCGCGGCGGCCCCGTGTGCCACCGCGCGCCTCCGTTGTCAGTGCGGTGCGTTTCACTGTCCGTCATGGAACTCACGCAAGCGGCCGTCGACGACCTGCTGGCCCAGCTCGGCCCGGGGAACGCCTACATGTACCTGCCCAGCGATCTGGTCCCGCAGGTTCTGACCGACCTGCTCGCCGACAGGTACGGCGCCCCGCGCACCCTCGTCCTCGACGGTTTCACCGATCCGACGGTCGACGACTCCAGGGGAGCGGCGCTCCTCGTTCCCTTCGAGGACCGGGCCGTGAAGATGCGGGCATGGGCGTACGGGGACCAGTGGGTCGGCACGGGCACGGCCCGGGACGCCGAAGGGGTCGAGCGGCCGGTCCTGGTGGTCGCGCACAGGGAGGTGCCGGAACCTCTGCCGGTCGCCTTCGACGCGGACGAGGACGTCGACTGGATGGAGCGGCTCATACGGATCACGGGCTGGACGCAGCCCGCCCAGCGGCCGGACGTGGACTGGACGGAGGTGGAGTCGCGCCTGGGCACCGCGCTGCCGAGCGACTACAAGCGCATGGTCGAGACGTTCGGCGCAGGCGCCTTCGACGGATACCTGGACCTGAACCAGGAGCCGTGGACGAATCTCAGGGAGGACGGGCTGCTCGTCTGGGCGGGCACGGAGCACGAGGACCTGTACTGCTGGAGGGAGGACGGCGACGACCCCGACCGTTGGCCCGTCGTGGTCCGGTCCTTCGTGGACGAGGACGTCCCCTTCGACTGCCAGGCCGCGCAGTTCGTCTGCCGCATCCTCGTCGACCCGCACCACCGCTTCACGATGGCCCGCTATTTCGACACCCACTGGTTCATGACCTACCGGAACAGCGACTGACCGAACGCCCGTCGCCGAGGGCGAACTCTCAGTCCGCCTTCTTCTTCCGGTCCTTCTTCTGGCGAACCTCCTCGGCTTTCCGGGACTTGTGGGATCGCTCGCCGGACGGGTCCGCTCCCCTCTTGCCATGCGATGCCGTGTCCGACGGCCGCGCGGCCCCAGTGCCTGGAATGCCCTGCGCGGTGCGGTGTGAGGGTGGGGCCGTGATGCCGTGGGCGCCTGTGCCGGCGACCGGCTCCCGGCTCGGGACAGCCGGGGCGGAGCCGGCGGTCTGACGGGGGGTGGGGTCGTGAAGCTGCCGTGCGGGGACCTCCCGGGCGGAGGGCGTGGCGGGGGCGGACCCCGCCTCGTGGCCGGGAGTGGACGTGCCCGGTGCGTCGGATTTCGCGGACGGACTGCTCACCGCCCGGGGCGCTGCGTGGTGCGCGGGTCCGTCGGACATGCCGACGGTGGCGGCCACGGCAGCGGCCAGCGCCGCGGCCGTACCGGCGACCAGGTGGCGTCCGCGCGCGGGCGCGGCCTTCGGGGCGGTCGTGCCGGCGGCGTGCGACCCATGCGGGTGCGTGGGGTCGGCCCACGCCGGTACCTGTTCGGGAACCAGGCTCGTGACGTCAGCCGGGGGTGGGACGGGCCGGGGACCGTTCGACTCGGCCAGGGTTGCCAGGGCGGCCAGCGTGCGGACGCAGTCGTCGGCTGATGGGCGGGCCTGCGCGTCCAGGGCGGTCATGTCCCCCAGCAGGGCCGCGAACTCCTGCGGGAGGGAGTCGGGCAGTTCGGGCCGCCGGTGGAGTCGCGCGATCGCGGCTTCCAGGGGAGCACCGTCGTATTCGAGTCGGCTCGTGACGCATTCGAGGAGCACCAGTCCGAGGGCGTAGACATCGGCGGGCGGACCGACGGACCGGCCGAGCACCTGCTCGGGGGACAGATAGGCGGCCGTGCCGACGAGTGTGCCGGTGGCGGTACGGGTGGTGGCGTCAAGCAGCCGGGAGATGCCGAAGTCGGTCAGGTGGGGGCGGTCGGACGCGTCCAGGATGATGTTCGAGGGTTTCACGTCACGGTGGACGATCCCCGCGCCGTGCGCGTGAGCCAGAGCACGTGCGAGGTCGGCTCCGAGGGCGGCGGTCTCCCCGGGCGCCAGGGGGCCAGCCGCGATGCGCGCCTTCAACGTGGGGCCTTCGATCAGCTCCATCACCAGGTAGGCACGTCCGTCATGCCGGCCGGCATCGTAGACCGTGACCAGACCGGGGTGCCGCAACCGGGCGAGGATCACCGCCTCGTTGTGGAACCCGCCCTCCCTGTCGTCACCGGTACCGTCGCGGAAGACCTTGACGGCCACGGGTCGTTTCAGACGCAGGTCGAAGCCACGGTGGACGTCGCCGGCGCCTCCCGAGCCGATGACCCCGTCCAGGCGGTACCGCCCGCCCAGCACTTGTGTGGAACACCGGAACGGCGCCAGAGCCGACTGGCGGAGCCTCATGTCATCTCCCACTGCTTCTCCAGGTGCTGCCCACAGGTGCGCCTGCGAGGGGGCGCCGCACACGCGTACCCATGGGAGGCCGGAGTAGCCCTGCTCCACGTTCCGCGACGCGATCGGTGGTCCTGCACGTCCGACCCACCGGATGAGAGGGCCACAACGGCTTCCGGCAGCAGCCTGGCCACCAGCTACGGTGACGTCGTCAAGGCGTGCCTGGCGGTCACCCGCTGTACCGGCATCACCGTCTGGGGCATCACCGACAAGCACTCGTGGCGCTCCAGCGGCACCCCGGGCGGCGCCACGTGCACCGCCACGTACAGCAAGCAGCAGCAGTGGAGTGACCGCTTCAACGGCAAGGTGACCATCACCGCGGGCAGCTCGCCGATCACCGGCTGGTCCACGACGGTCACCGTCACCCCGCCGCAGAAGACCGTCGCGACCTGGAACGGCTCCCCCAGCTGGGACAGCAACGGCAACGTCATGACCATGCGTCCGAATGGCAAGCCGAACGCCGTGCTGCCGGGCCCGGCGCAGGCCGAGGCGTCGTGTGCAACCGGCGGCACCGCACGGCCCATTGATGCCGTCGGCACCGTTGACGGCTCGTCATTCACCCCACTATGGTCTCGACGACCCAGCGAACATCGTTCGGTATAGCGAACAGATCTGGCCGCTCACCGTTCATGCGGCTCACGGGCACCGGCGGCCGCGTCCACAGCACCTCCTCTGGCACTGGCCCGTACGCGACGGGCCTGCCTCGCACCGGCGACCGGTCCTTCCTCCTCGTCCGCCCCCCTACGAGAGGCCGAGAATGCCCCAGTTCGTCAGCAGGAGACGGCTCATCCAGCTCGCCGGGACCGCGGTCGCCGGCTCCACCGCCGGCCCCCTGCTCGGCAGCACCGCGGCGAGGGCGGCGGCCCTCCCGCCGGTCCGCGCCGACATCGGGATCAAGGCGCTGCCCTTCGACCTCGGCGAGGTCAGGCTGACCGCGAGCCGGTGGCTGGACAACCAGAACCGCACCGCCGCCTATCTCCGGTTCGTCGACGTCGACCGGCTGCTGTACACCTTCCGCGCCAACCACCGCCTGTCCACGGGCGGCGCGGCGGCGACGGGCGGCTGGGACGCTCCCACCTTCCCGTTCCGCAGCCACGTCCAGGGCCACTTCCTCACCGCCTGGGCGCAGTTGTACGCGGTGACGGGTGACACGGTGGCCCGGGACAAGGCCCTGTACATGGTGGCGGAGCTGGCCAAGTGCCAGGCCAACAACAGTGCCGCGGGCTTCGGCGCGGGCTACCTCTCCGGCTACCCCGAGTCCGACTTCACGGCGCTGGAGGCCGGTACCCTGCGGAACGGCAACGTGCCGTACTACACCGTCCACAAGACCATGTCAGGTCTGCTGAACGTGTGGCGGCACCTCGGCAGCGCCCAGGCCCGCGACGTGCTGCTGGCCCTCGCGGGCTGGGTCGACGCGCGCACCGGCCGGCTCACCACCGCGCAGATGCAGGCCGTGCTGGGCACCGAGTTCGGTGGCATGAACGCGGTCCTGGCCGACCTCTACCAGCAGACCGGTGACGCCCGGTGGCTCACCGTGGCCCAGCGCTTCGACCACGCCGCGGTCTTCGACCCGCTGGCGGCGAACCAGGACGCACTGGCCGGGCTGCACGCCAACACCCAGGTGCCGAAGTGGATCGGGGCGGTCCGCGAGTACAAGGCGACCGGCGTCACCCGGTACCGCGACATCGCCACCAACGCCTGGAACCACTGCGTCGGCTCCCACACCTACGCCATCGGCGGCAACAGCCAGGCCGAACACTTCCGCGCCCCGAACGCCATCGCCGGCTACCTGGCCGACGACACCTGCGAGAGCTGCAACACGGTCAACATGCTCACCCTCAGCAGGGAGCTGTTCACGCTGACGCCGGACCGGGCCGCGCTGTTCGACTACTACGAGCAAGCCTGGCTGAACCACATCATCGGCAACCAGAACCCGGCCGACCCCCACGGGCACATCACCTACTTCACCCCGCTGAGGCCCGGAGGCCGGCGCGGTGTCGGCCCGGCGTGGGGCGGTGGCACCTGGAGCACCGACTACACCACCTTCTGGTGCTGCCAGGGCACGGGCGTGGAGATCCATACCCGGCTCATGGACTCGGTCTACTTCCGCTCCGGCACCACGCTCACCGTCAACATGTTCGTGCCGTCGGTGCTCACGTGGACCGAGCGCGGCATCACCGTCACGCAGACCACCTCGTACCCGGCGAGCGACACCACGACGCTGCGCGTCACCGGTGAGGTGGGCGGCACCTGGGCGATGCGCATCCGCATCCCCGGCTGGACGACCGGGGCCGGCGTCAGCGTCAACGGCGTCGCGCAGAACATCACGGCGGCCGCCGGGAGTTACGCGACCCTCAACCGGACCTGGGCCTCCGGCGACACCGTCACCGTGCGGCTGCCCATGCGCACCGCGCTGCGGCCGGCCAACGACGACCCGAACGTCTCCGCGGTCACCTACGGCCCGGTCGTCCTGGCCGGCGACTACGGCGACACCGCCCTCGGTTCCCTCCCGGCCCTCGACACCTCCTCCATCAGGCGGACCAGCTCCACCGCGCTCGCCTTCACCGCCACGGCGAACGGCGGCACCGTCGGCCTCGGGCCCTTCCACGACGCGCACGGTCACAACTACACCGTCTACTGGAAGACCGGCGGTCTGCCCTCCGTCCGCCTCGCCAACGCGGCCGGCGGTCTGGTGCTGGGCATCCAGGACATGTCCACCGCCGACGGCGGCCGCGCCCTGCTCTGGAGCGACAACGGAACGGCCGACCACGACTGGGAGATGGTCCCCGACGGCGACGCCTACCGCTTCCGCAACGTCCACAGCGGCAAGGTGCTCGGCGTGCTGAACATGTCCACGGCCGACGGCGCCACCGTCCTGCAGTGGTCGGACAACGGCACCGCCGACCACCGGTGGACGCTGCTCGACCAGGGTGACGGCACCTTCCTGATCCGCAACGCGCACAGCGGGAAACTGCTCGCCGCCGAGAACGGGTCCGGTGCCGTCGGCGCCTTCGTGGTCCAGGCGCCCGACGACGGCACGGCCGGCAACCGGTGGCGCGTCGTACGGTGACCGCCGGCCCCGCGTGTGGATCTCTCCCCGTACAATTTGGTACCGAACGATCGCCGGCCCGTGGGGCGCGCGATCCAGGGACGACGTGAGGGAGCCACGGTGCCCAGCCAGCGGTCCATCAGCGAGGCGGAGAAGCTCGCCGCGGAGAAGCTCGGCGACATCCCCCTGCGCCGCGAGCAGATGGCCGCGGTGGCCAACATCTACCGGGCCGCGTCCGCCGTGCGCCAGCACCTGGAGAACTCCGTACTGCGCGGCTCGGACCTGACCTGGACCGCCTTCGTGGTGCTGTGGGTGGTGTGGGTGTGGGGCGAGTCCGAGACCCGGCACGTGGCCGAGGAGGCGGGCATCTCCAAGGGCACGCTGACCGGTGTCTCCCGCACGCTGGAGTCGCGTGGGCTGCTGAGGCGCGCCGGTCACCCCACCGACGGGCGGCTCGTCCTGCTGTCCCTCACCGAGGAGGGCGAGGACTTCATGCGCCGGGTGTTCCCCGCGTTCAACGAGGAGGAGGCCTTCGTCACCGCCCGGCTGAGCGACGCGGAGTGCCGCGGTCTCGCCGACGGGCTGCGGCGTGTCGTCCTGCAGATCGAGGAGGAGGGCGAGGACCGCCGCAGGTCGCTGCTAAACGGTGAGTCCCCGACGCCGCGCCGCAGCGGACGACGCCCCAAGGGCTGACCGGGCGCGGCGGTGTCCCGGCCCGGCGCCGCGCCCGGGGGCACGGCCCCGCGCCCCCGCGGCCGTCGTCAGAGCGTCGCGCGTGCGGCGCGCACCAGCGCGTCGAAGAGACTCTGCTGCACCGGGTCCTCGTGCGCGGTGTCCTCGGGGTGCCACTGCACGGCCAGCACCGGGCCCCCGTCGGTGAGTTCGACGGCCTCGACGGTCCCGTCGGCGGCGCGTGCCGTGACCGTCAGCCCCTCCCCCAGCCGGTCCACGTGCTGGTGGTGGTAGCAGGACGCCTCCGCCTTGTCGACGCCGGTGGCCTCGGCCAGGGCCGAGCCGGGGGCGATGGAGACGGGGTGGCGCACATGGCGGTGCTCGCGCCCGGGGCCGCCCATGTCCTGGTGGAGTGTTCCGCCCAGTGCCGTGTTGACCACCTGAAGGCCGCGGCAGACGGCCAGGAGCGGCGTGCCGTGCGCGAGCGCCTGACGGGCGAGTTCCAGGTCGAAGGCGTCCTGCTCGTCGTCGACGTCGTAGACGGCCTCGTGCGCGTCGGCCGCTCCGTAGCGGTGGGGGGCGATGTCGCCCCCGCCGGGGAGCAGCAGGCCGTCGAAGCGGGCGAGGCGGGCGGCGACCTCGGCGGGGTCGGCCGTGCCGCCGGGGGCGTGCGGGTGCAGGGTGACGGGCTCGCCGCCGGCCCGCCACACGGCCTCGACCAGGGCGCGCGCGTTGACCTCGGCGGCGTGGCGCAGCGCCGAGGTGGTGGCGGCGAAGCGGGCGGGTACGGCGATCAGCGGGCGGTGGGTCACAGCTGGATCCAGGTGGTCTTCAGTTCGGTGTACTTCTCCAGGGCGTGGGCGGACTTGTCCCGTCCGTTGCCGGACTGCTTCATGCCGCCGAAGGGCACGGTCAGGTCGCCCTCCTCGTAGCAGTTGACCCACACGGTGCCGGCCCTGAGGGCGCGGGACACCCGGTGGGCGGTGGACAGGTCGGAGGTCCACAGGCCGGCGGCGAGGCCGTACTCGGTGGCGTTGGCCAGGCGGACGGCCTGGTCGACGTCGTCGAAGGTGAGGACGGACAGCACGGGGCCGAAGACCTCCTCGTGTGCCAGCCGGCTGTCCGGTGCGACCTGGTCGAAGACGGTCGGTTCGAGGTGGACACCGCCGGTCTCGGTGAGGATCCGGGTGCCGCCGGTGCGCAGGCGGGCGCCGTCGCGCCGCGCGGCGTCGATGTGGCCGAGCACGCGGGCGAGGTGCTGCTCGCCGACCAGGGCGCCCATCTCGGTGGCCGGGTCGAGCGGGTCGCCGACGCGCAGCTCACGGGCGCGTCGTACGACGGCTTCGGTGACTTCCTCGGCGATGGAGGAGTGGACCAGCAGCCGGGAGGGCGCGGTGCACATCTCTCCCTGGTTGAAGAAGATGCCCCAGGCGGCGGTGGCCGCGGCCTTGCCGAGGTCGGGGGCGTCCGGCAGGACGATGTTGGGGGACTTGCCGCCCAGTTCCAGCCAGACGCGCTTGAGGTTGGAGTCTGCGGAGTAGCGCAGGAAGTGGCGGCCCACGGCGGTGGAGCCGGTGAAGGCCAGGACGTCGACGTCGGGGTGGAGGCCGAGGGCGCGGCCAGTGACCGGGCCGTCGCCGGCCACGACGTTGAGCACGCCCGGGGGCAGTCCGGCCTCCAGGGCGAGCCGGCCGAGCAGGAGCGCCGACAGTGGCGAGTTCTCCGACGGTTTGAGGACCACCGTGCAGCCGGCGGCCAGGGCGGGGGCGACCTTCCAGCCCGCGAGGGTGAGGGGGAAGTTCCAGGGGACGACCGCGCCGACGACGCCGGCCGGCTCGCGGGTGACCAGGGCGAGGGCGTCGGGAGCGGTGTGCGGGGACTCGTCGGTGAGCTTGTCGGCGAGCTGGCCGTACCAGCGGAAGGTGTTGATCACGGCCCGCAGTTCGATGTCGTGGGCGTCGGTGATGGGCTTGCCCATCTCCAGGCTGACGGTGAGCGCCAGCTCGGACCGGTGGGCCTCCAGGAGATCGGCGACACGCAGCAGGATCCGGCCGCGGTCGGCGGGGGCGAGCCGCGGCCAGGGGCCGTGGTCGAAGGCGCGGCGGGCGGCGGCCACGGCGGCCTCGACCTCGGCGGCGCCGCCGTCGGCGACTTCCGTCAGCGGCTGTCCGTCACGGGGCGAGATCACGGGGAACGTGCTGCCGCCCCCGGCTTCCTCGGCGCCGTCGATGAGATGGGTGCGGGGCAGGTCGAGCGTCTTCGCCCGGCGGAGCCACTCGTCGTGGGTGGCAACAGTCATGCGGTCCTCCAGACCGGGTGGTCGGCGGTGGGAAGGGCGGACGGCCGCCCGCCTCGGGTTCGTGCCGGACGGGCGGCCACTCGGTGTCAGCGGACGTCGGGGGCGGTGCGCCTGCGCCTGACGCGTTCGTTGGCCACTCCGAGGACCAGCACGACGGGCACGGACAGCACGAGCCAGAACGCCGTGCTCGCCTCGCCGCCGATGAGGGTGGTGAAGTTCGCCAGGATGAGCCAGATCGCACCCGCGAGGCCGAGCGCGCCGAGCACGGGCGCGATCAGCGTGTTCCACATCCGGCCGTCCACCCGCCGGCGGCGGAAGAACACCACGACGGACACCGAGGTCAGCAGGTAGAGCAGCATCATGGCGAGGACGGCGAGCCCGCTGAACCAGGAGAAGAGGGTGAGCACCGGGTCCTTGCCGGCCAGCGCGAACGGCACGACGAGGAGGACGGCGATCACGGTCTGCGCACAGCCCGCGGCCCACGGGGCGAGACGGCTGTTGAGCCGGCAGAGACAGCCGGGGAGCTGGCGGTCGCGGCCGAGGGAGAACAGGTAGCGGTTGGCGGAGTTGTGGAAGGTCAGGATGCCGGCGAACAGGGAGGTGGCCAGGAGGATCGGCAGGACGTCGTTGATCCAGCCGCCGAACTGGCCGGCGATGGGCGCGAAGACGAAGCCCGCGGAGTCGCCGCTCGCCAGTGCCGTGCCCGCGGCCGCCGGAGCCTTGGACGCGCCGTAGGCCGAGATCAGCATCCAGGAGGTGAGGGCGAAGAACGCGGTCACCACGATCACCGACAGATAGGTGGCCCGCGGCACCGTCTTCTTCGGCTCCTTGGCCTCCTCGCCGTAGATCGCGGTGGCCTCGAAGCCGAACATCGACGCCACGGCGAACATCACGGCGACGCCGGGCGCGCCCTGGAGGGCCGCCGACGGAGAGAAGCTGTCGGCCACGCCCAGTCCCTCCGGGCCGCCTCCCTTGAACAGGGTGACCAGGCCGAAGACCAGCAGGATGCCGAACTCGGCGAGCACGAAGACGGCCAGGACCCGGGCTCCCATCTCGATCCCCGCGGAGCCCAGCGCCTGGACCACGGCCATGGTGATCAGCGTGCACGCCCACCAGGGCACATGGAGCGGGGTGTGGTCGGCCACGAGCCCGCTGACGATCGAGCCGTACAGGCCGTACATCGCCGCCTGGATGACGCAGTACGCGAAGAGGGCGACGCTCGCGCTGCCCGCCCCGGCGGTGCGGCCCAGGCCGGTGCCGATGTACGTGTAGAAGGCGCCGGCGTCCACGACGTGCCGCCCCATGGCGACGAAGCCGACGGAGAAGAGCAGGATGACGGCTCCGGCCAGCAGGTAGGCCGCCGGGGTCCCCGATCCGTTGCCGAGGGCGACGGAGATCGGAGCCGCGCCGGCGATTCCCGTGAGCGGGGCCTGACCGGACAGGACGAAGAAGAGGATGCCCAGGACACCCAGGGCGTTGGGTTTGAGCGTGGCTGCAGTGGGGGCGTCCCGTACGGTCCGCTCGGCGGAGGCCGTCTGACTGTCCACTCGGATCACCTGCCAGAGAAGGGGAGGATCGTTTCAGGCCAAACGAGTTGCCTCATCGTGGGGCGGAACTATCCGTTTGACAAGGGGTTGGGCGCAGGGAATCCCGAGGAGGGCGAATTCTTACCGTGGCGTGAAGTGGGGGTCCCACCCCCGCCGCCCGCGCGGACGATCCGACGGGAGGCCGGTCAGCTCCCGGCTGGCCCCTCGGCCAGTGCGCGCAGCAGGGTCCTGAGCTCGCCGAGCGCCTCCTCGGTGACCTCGCGCTCGCCGAAGACGAGCTGGTGCAGGACCAGGCCCTCCAGGGCCGCGAAGACGAGCCGGGAGGTGCCGCGGCTCACCGGGGCGGGGAGCATGCGGGACAGCTCCCGCCGGGTGGCGTCGAAGTACTCCTCGTACAGGCTGCGCAGGTGCGGCAGCAGCTCCGGCCTGCGCCGGGCTTCGAGGAGCAGCTCGTACTGGAACGCCTGGAGCTCCGGACCGCTGTCCACCATGTCCGTGAGCCCGCCCGCGAAGTCGGCCGGATCACCGGTGCCGATGTCGAGCGTGCTGCTGGTCAGCGAGGTGCGGACGGCATGGGTGACGGCTTCCTCGATCAGCGCGTCACGCGAACCGAAGTGGTGCACGACCAGGCCGTGGGTGACCCCGGCCTCCTCCGCGACCGCCCGGTAGGTGAGCTTGCGCAGCCCGCCGCGGGCCACCACGCGGACGGCGGCGTCCAGCAGGGCGGCCCGGCCCGTCCCGTAGTGGTTGACGCGCTTGCGGGGACGGCGCTCGCCGGCGGGCTCGACGGAGTCGGTCATGACGCCGACCCTACCGGCGGCGGCCCGGTCAACGCCTGGGCGGCCTGATGCCACGGAACTCCCAGTCGCCGCCGAGGGCGGTGGACAGCACCTCCTCGGATTCGGTGGGCTGGGCCCCCACGTCGGTGCGGATCGCGGTGGGTCCGGTGACGATGTGGTTGGTGAGCCGGCCGAGGCCCTCGACCTCCACCTCCACGACGTCGCCGGGCTCGACGGGCCGGGAGTTGGCGGGGGTGCCGGACAGCAGGACGTCGCCTGGGTACAGGGTGATGGTGCGGGCGATGTCGGCGACGAGGTAGTGCATGTCCCAGGTCATCTCGTCGGTGGAGCCGTCCTGGACGACCTCGCCGTTGACGTAGGTGCGCAGCCGCTTGCCGCGGAAGTCCCAGTCGGTGACCAGGCCGGGGCCGAGCGGGCAGAGGGTGTCGGAGCCCTTGACGCGGAGCATGGAGCCGGCGTCGGTGTCGCGGAAGTCGTGCAGGCCGTAGTCGTTGGCGACGGTGTATCCGGCGATGTACCGCCCCGCCTCGGCCGGGGCGATGTTGCGTGCCGTCCTGCCGATGACGATGGCGACCTCGCCCTCGTAGTTGAGCCACTTGCAGCCCTCGGGCCGGACGACGGCGCCCCTGTGGGAGTTGAGGGCCGAGGTCGGCTTGTGGAAGTAGGTCGGGGTGCCGGGCAGGCCGATCCCGAACTCCTCCACGCGGCTGCGGTGGTTGAGGTGGACCGCGATCACCTTGGAGGGGACGACCGGAGGGAGGTGCCGCGCCTCGTCGGCCTTGACGCGGCGGCCGTCTCCGGCGACCAGTTCGTCACCGTCCCGTACGGTTTCCACGGCGGCGCCGTCGAGGAGGATACGGCGGTATTCGGGCATGTCGGTGCTCCTGGATGACATTCGTTGGCTAGACACGGCTGTGCGGGGTGCGCGGGGCGGGCAGGCCGGTGCCGGTCCAGCCGTCGGCCGGGCGGTCGAACCAGAGGTGGACCTGGCCGGTGCCGATGGAGTTCTCGTACGCGCCGTACTGGCGGGCCCGGGCGACGCAGCGCTGCTCGCCGAGGGCGCCGGCCATCATCAGGTAGTGGAAGAACTTCGCCTCGGGCCGGTACTTCCAGAACTCGTCCATGGTGTCGAGGACTTTGTCGTGGCGGCCCTCCTTGAACCAGGCGATGCGCTCCAGGTCGGCCTCGCGTGCCTCGGGTGTGAAGATGTGCGCCGGGTCGCTGGACTCGTGGTCGCGCAGCTCGCGCAGCGGCCAGAAGGTGTGCGAGAGCGCGCCGGAGGCGATCAGCAGCACCCGGCGGCCCGGCGTCGCGGCGATGCCGTCGGCCAGGGCGCGGCCCAGGCGCAGGTGGTCCTCCATGTCGCCGGTCTGGCAGACGCCGATGGTCACCCACCGCTTGTCCGGCAGGCCCTCGCCGAGGAACTTCCACAGGTTGATCGTGGCGTAGTAGACCGGCAGGTACGCGTCGTCGATCGCGGTGATCCACGTGCCGTGCCGGTCGGCGAACGAGGCGATGTTGCGGGCCAGTTCGGGGTCGCCGGGGAAGTCGTACGGCATCCGGCACATGCCGCGCGGCAGTTCCTCGGAGGTGAACAGCCCGGCGCGGCGGTCCTGCGCGGTGACGACGAACTCGACGGTGGTGGCCCAGTGCGAGTCGAGGACTACGACGGTGTCGTAGTCGTCGCGCTCGAAGACGTCCCCACGGAGCTGCTCCAGGCCGGTGACGAGGGTGATCTCCTTGCCCTCGTTCAGCTCCAGCCGGGTCTTTCTCGGGAGCACGATGGTGGGGACGTGGGCGAGCAGTCCCGCCCCGACGATCTCACCCATGGTCCTTGAATCCCTTCGGCGCGGTGACGGTGTTCTTCACGTCGCAGTAGAAGTCGAAGCTCCAGGTGCCGCCCTCACGGCCGACGCCGGACTGGCGGGAGCCGCCGAAGGGGGCCTGGAGATCGCGGACGAAGAAGCAGTTGACCCAGACGGTGCCCGCGACCAGCCGCGCGGTGACGCGCTCGGCCCGCTCCCGGTCTCCGGTGGCCACGGTGGCGGCGAGGCCGAACCGGGTGTCGTTGGCGAGCCGGACCGCCTCCTCCTCGGTGGTGAAGGTCTGCAGCGTCAGGACGGGCCCGAAGACCTCCTCCTGGACGATCTCCGCGTCCTGCGCCACGTCCGTGAGCAGGGTCGGCGCGTAGTACAGCCCCTCCCCGCGGTGGCCGCCGACGACCGCGCGGGCGCCCGCCGCGACGGCGCGCCGCACGAAGCCGTCGATCTTCTCCACCTGCCGGGGGTGGATGTTGGGGCCGATGTCGGTGGCCTCGTCCCGGGGGTCGCCCTGCTTGAGCCGGGCCGCCTTCTCGGCGAAGCGGGTGGTGAACTCTCCGGCGACGGCGTCCTCGACCAGGATGCGGGTGGCGGCGAGGCAGACCTGGCCGGCGTTGTCGTACTGTTCCACCGCGAGGTCGACGGCGAGGTCGAGGTCGGCGTCGGCGAAGACCAGCAGCGGGGACTTGCCGCCGAGTTCGAGGCTGAGGGGCGTCAGGTTGGCGGCGGCCGAGGCGGCGATGCGCCGCGCGGTCGGGACCGAGCCGGTGAAGCTGATGCGCCGTACGTCCGGGTGCGAGGTGAGCGCGTCACCGATCTCGGAGCCGTAGCCCTGTACGACGTTGAGGACGCCGGCCGGGAGCCCGGCCTCGGCCGCGACGTCCGCGAGGAGGGAGGCCGTCAGGGGTGACCACTCGGCGGGTTTGAGGACGACGGTGTTGCCGGCCGCGAGCGCCGGGGCGACCTTCCATGTCGCCAGCATCAGTGGCGCGTTCCACGGGGTGATCAGGACGCACGGGCCGGCGGGGTCCCAGCTGACGTGGTTGGTGTGCCCGCGTGTCTGGAAGTCCTCGTGGTCCAGTCGCAGCAGCCAGTCGGCGAAGAAGCGGAAGTTGTGGGCGACCCGGGGCATCACGCCGCGCCGGTGGGAGCGCAGGAGAGCGCCGTTGTCGCACGTCTCGACGATGGCCAGGTCTTCGAGGCGCTTGTCCACGCCGTCGGCGACGGCGTGCAGGATGCGGGCGCGCTCGGCGCGCGGGGTGGCGGCCCAGCCGGGGAAGGCCGCCTTGGCGGCGCGGACGGCCGCCGCGGCCTCCATGGCGGTGCCGCGGGCGATCTCGCCCAGGCTGCTGCCGTCGATGGGTGAGACGTCGGTGAACGTGTCGGTGGAGGCGACGCGTTCACCGCCGATCCAGTGCCGGGTGTCGACGGTGACTCCGGCGACGGTGGTGAGGTGTGCGCTCATGGTGCGGGGCTCCTGGGGTCGGTGCGGTACGGGATCACTCGGCGCCGGAGGTGTTCGACTCCAGCAGTCGGCCGCCGTCCCAGACCACGCCCACCTGCCGGTAGTACGCGGCGATCGGCTCGCGGACCTCCAGCCGGGCCAGTTCCTCGGTGGGCGAATCGAACAGTTCCAGGTCGGCGTCGCCGGTCCAGGGCTGCCCGCCCTCGAAGGAAGCGGCGCCGGACTCGATCAGCTCGTCCAGGGCGAGGCCCTTCCCCTTTTCGATGGAGGGCAGCCAGCGGTGGTGGGCCATCGGGTGGCCGTTGACGAAGCCGTTGGTCTCGGACGGCTCGCGCAGCGTGACGACGGCCTGGGCGAGGCGCCGGTCGGCAGCGGCCAGGGTGGCGCCGAAGCGGGCCCCGGCCTCGATGCGGGGGGCCGGCCCGTAGGGGTGCGGGCGGGTCTGGTGGATGGAGCCGAGCTTCTTCGGGTATCCCTGGTGCAGTCCACGGGCGATCGCGAAGTCCTTGTCCACCCAGATGTGGACGCAGCGGCTGTAGGTCTGCCCCCGGTACGCGCAGCGGACGACCGCGAAGGCCTCCTTGTACTGGGAGCGCACCGGGTCCAGCAGTTCCTCTCCGGAGGCCGCGCAGGACTGCCAGTCGGCCCAGATCAGCGCGACCGCGCCCGGGTCGTCGTCGGCGAGTTCGAGCGGCTCGGGGAGCAGTTCACGCACCCGGGCGGGATCCGTGCGGTACTCGACGGTGAGCAGGTCACCGGAGTAGCGCCAGGGCGGGGAGGGGATCAGCGACGAGGCACCCGTCGCCGTCTTGGGGTGGAAGTATCCACGGACGCTGGTCACTTGGGTTCCTTACGCGGTGAGGGCGGGCTGCTTGAGCAGTTCGGTGCGGTAGCGGGCGGCGGCCGCCGCGGCGGCCGGGCCGCCGAGGGCTACCACACCGACGAGGCGGCCGCCGGTGTGGTAGCCGGCCACGACGTCCCCGTCCGGGTCGCCGTCCAGGACGCGTACGTCGTCCTTGCCGAGGGCCGGGGCGCCGAAGGACTGGAGGCGGAAGTCGTGCTGGTCGCTCCAGAAGGTCGGCAGGGGTGCGAACCGCTGGAGTCCGGCGTCGCCGCCGGCGAGGTGGGCGGCGAGGACCCGGGCGGCGTGCCTGGCGGTGTCCGTGGGGATCGACCAGTGCTCGACGCGACGGGGCACACCGTCGTAGCGGGCGTTCGGGAAGCGGGCGACGTCGCCGACGGCGACCACGTCGGGGCGTCCGCCGGCCCGCAGGTGCGCGTCGGTGAGCACGCCGTCGGTCAGGTCGAGGCCGTTGCCGTCGAGCCACTCGGTGTTGGCGAGGGAGCCGACGCACTCGACCACGACGTCCGCGGCGAGGACCGTGCCGTCGGCCAGGACGACTCCGGTGACCCGGTCGTCGCCGTCGAACCCGGTGACCCCGGTGCCGAGGGCGAAGCGGACACCCCGCTGTTCGTGCCGACGGAGCAGCGCCTTGGCGAGCTGGTCGCCCAGGGGACCGACCATGGGCAGCGGCAGCGGGTCCACCACGGTGACCTCGGCGGCGCCCAGGGCCACGGCGGTCGCGGCGACCTCGCAGCCGATGAATCCCGCGCCGACGATCACCACTCGAGCTCCCGGCCGGGTCAGCGCCTCGCGCAGCCCCTGGGCGTCGGCCAGCGTGCGGACCGTGTGCCGGCCCGTGACGGGGCCGGGGCAGCGCAGCCGCCTCGGGCGCATGCCCGTGGCCACCACGAGTCCCCGGTAGGCGAGGGCCTCGCCGTCGTCGAGTGTGACGACACGCCGGTCCAGATCGGCCGCGACGACCTTGGTGCCCAGCCGCCACCGCACGTCCGCGACGCTGGCCCGGGGCCGGAAGGCGAGCGACTCGAACGGGGCCTTGCCGGCCAGGACCCCCTTGGACAGCGGCGGCCGGTTGTAGGGCATGTGGGGCTCGTCCCCGATGAGGGTGATCGGCCCGTCCCAGCCGGCGGCGCGCAGCTGCTCTGCCGCGCGCAGGCCGGCCATGGACGCGCCGGCCACGACGACGGTCGCGCTCATGGCTCAGTCCTCGATCCGGATGGCCTGGAGCGGGCAGACGTCGGCGGCCTCCTCGACCTCGTCCCGGAGCGCGTCGTCGGGATCGGGGACGTAGGCCAGATGACCGGCGTCGTCGAAACGGAAGACGTCGGGTGCGGCGAAGACGCACTGGCCGTGGTCCTGGCACTTGTTCATGTCGACGACGACCTTCATGGCCGGTCCTCCTGGTGCTGAGGGGGGCGTCGGGGAGAGGGAAGAGGGGCCCGGACCGTGCGGACCGGGCCCCGGCCAAAGGGGTGCGGATCGCCCGCACCCCCAACTCGTTTGGCTTCAAACAACATAGGAACGGGCCGGGCTCTGGTCAATAGCTATCCGCATGGATAAATTTCTGCGACAGGACCCTTGCGGGAAGGTGATACACGTCCCTACCGTTTGGCATCAAACAACCGGCGGCCACTGCCCCTCTCCGCAGTCCTGACCCGCCGCCCCCCCCTTCCCTCCCCCAGCGCTCCGAGCTCTGGGAGGCGCCCCCTTCCCCTAGAGGAGACACCGGTGAGCGCATCCGACACCTCACCCGTCCGCCGCCACATGGAGCGGCTGGCCGCCGAGGGCATCGACGTGGTCCGGGTGACCTATCCCGACCTCATCGGCACCGAACGCGCCCGGGACGTCCTGCTCGACCATCTGCCCGCGGCCTGCGACCACGGGCTCGCCTTCTGCCGGGCCGTCTACCACACCAGCCCCCAGGGCGACGTGGTCCCGGTCTCCGGTGGCCTGGACGCCGGACTGCCCGACATCTGCGTGCGCCCCGACCTCGGCACCCTCACCGCCCTGCCGTGGGAGCCCGGAGTGGCCACCTGCCTTGGCGACGTCACCGACCCCGCCACCGGAGCGGCCGCCCCCGAGTCCCCCCGCGACCTGCTGCGCGCCGTCGTCGACCGATGTCACCAGCACGGGCTGCGCCCGGTGGTCGGCCCGGAACTGGAGTACTTCCTCTGCGACGCCGCCCCCGGCACCCCCGCCGGCTGGCGCCGCTACGACCAGGCGGCGGGCGTCGTCTACACGGCGGGCCTGCGCGCCGACGGGGACAACCACCTGCTGCGCACCCTGCGCCTGCTGCGCGACATGGACCTCGGCGTCAGCAGCGGCAACCACGAGTTCGACGGCTCACAGTTCGAGATCAACCTGACCCACTCCGACGCCATGGCCGCCGCCGACCGCGCCTTCCGCTTCAAGGCGGCGATCAAGGAACTGGCCCGCAGGGAGGGCCGCCTCGCCACCTTCATGGCCAAGCCCTTCAACGGCGTCGGCGGATCGGGCTTCCACCTCCACCTGTCCTGCGTGGACGAGCGGGACGACAACGTCTTCGACGACCCGTCCGCCCCCTACGGCCTCTCCGCCACCGCCCGTCACGCCGTGGCCGGCATCCTCGCCCACGCCCCCGCACTGGCCGCACTGGCCAACCCGACGGTCAACTCCTACAAACGCTTCGGCCCCGACACCCTCGCGCCCTGGCTGATCGACTGGGGGCTGGACAACCGCAGCGCCATGATCCGCGTCCCACCGGAGCGCGGCCCGGGCTCCCGCCTCGAACTGCGCCTCGGCGACGCCAGCGCCAACCCCTACCTGCTGATCGCGGGAACCCTCGCGGCGGCCCTGCTGGGTGTGCTGACCGGCGAGGAGCCCCCCGCGCCGCTGGAGGGCTACGGCTACGACACCGCGAAGTCCGCCCTGCTGCCGATGGACCTGCCCGCGGCCCTCGACGCTCTGCAGGCGGACACGGCGCTGGCCGAGGTGCTGGGCAAGGACTTCACCACTTCCTACCTCGCGTACAAGCGTGACGAGGTCGCGCGCTTCCAACGGCACGTCACCGACTGGGAGTTCACCGAGTACGCCTACCACCTGTGACGCCGGACCGCCCGGGACACCGAGGAGCACACACCCTATGACCACCGCCGCCCAGTCCGTGACCGACGCCGTACGCGAGCCGCTGCCGCTGGCCGACGTCGACCTCGCGAACCTCGACAACTTCACCGACGGCGTCACCCCGTGGCGCATGTTCCACACCCTGCGCCACGAGGCCCCCGTCCACTGGCAGCCCGAGGAGGCACCCAACTCCGGCTTCTGGTCGCTCACACGGCACGCCGACATCGCCCGCGTCGACCGCGACGCGGAGACCTTCACCTCGACGAGGTTCGTCAACCTCGAAGAGGTCGACGACGACCAGATCAAGAAGCGCGCCTCCATCCTGGAGCTGGACGGGGTCCGCCACCGCGCCCTGCGCAGCCTGCTCCAGCGGCAGTTCGGCGCGAGCGTCATCAACAGCTACGCCGACTTCCTGCGCGGTCTGACCGCGACCACCCTGGACGCGGCCCTCGCCAAGGGCACTTTCGACTTCGTCAAGGAGGTCTCCGCCGACTTCCCCATCAACGTCCTCGCCCGGCTCCTGGACGTGCCCCCGGAGGACAACCAGCAGCTCATCGACTGGGGCAACCGCATCATCGGCAACACCGACCCCGACTACGCGGACGTCCTGCTGCACAGCGAGGAGAGCGAGAAGTACCGCGACCTGCCCTTCCGCTCCCCCGCCTCCCTGGAGGTCTTCGCCTACGGCCGCGAGCTGGCCCGGCAGCGACGCGGCGGCACCGGCACCGACCTGATCTCCAAGCTGGTCAACGAGACCCCGCGCGACGGCGTCCCCTTGTCCCCGCAGGACTTCGACAACTACTTCCTGCTCCTGGTCGTCGCCGGCAACGAGACGACCCGCCACACCATCACCCACTCCATGCTGGCCCTCATCCAGCACCCCGAACAGCTCGCCCGCCTCCAGGAGGACCCCTCCCTCATCCCGACGGCGGTGGAGGAGTTCCTGCGCTGGGCCTCCCCCGTCTATCACTTCCGCCGCACCGCCACGCGCGATGTCGAACTGGGCGGCAAGCACATCAGGGAGGGCGACAAGGTCGTCATGTGGTTCGCCTCCGGCAACCGCGACGAGGAGGTCTTCGGCAACCCGTACGACTTCGACGTCACCCGGCAGAACAACGACCACATCACGTTCGGCAAGGGCAGCCCCCACCTGTGCCTGGGCAACCTGCTGGCGCGCACGGAGATCCGCATCATGTTCGAAGAGCTGATTCCTCGTCTGGCGGACATCAAACTGGCCGGGGACGTCCCGCGGGTCCGCTCCAACTTCGTCAACGGCATCAAGAAGCTGCCGGTCGAGATCACTCCGGCCTGAGCCGCGGCAACGGCCCGGCCTCCGGCCGCCCCGAGGGACCGGGCCGCATACGGACACCGGCGGGGCGGCCGACCGCCGGTGCCGGGAGCCGGCCGGCGGCGGTCTCCCGGCAGGCGATCACCCCGGACACTTCGCCGCCCACGGGGAACCGGACCTGCCGGCCCGCGACACCACCGAGTCCTTCCGCGACCACCGTTCACCCCTCTCCGCGCAGCGGCCCTCTTGAGCCGTCCACGGCTGTTGTCCGCTCTCCTCCCTCAGCCGAAGTGGCGGATGCGGGCGGCGGTCGCGGGGGCATAGGGCAGCCGGTCACCGGCCGTTCCGGCGGCGACGAACGGGGCGAGAGCGGTCGCGAATTCGTGCGCCGGCCAGGTCGGTCGGCCGATTCCGCCTTGCCGTGGGAGGCGGCGAGCAGGCCGAGCGGCAGCAGGGCCGCCAGGGCGAAGGCGAAGCCGGTCAGCGACGGGCCCTTGAGGCCCAGGCCGGAGGTCAGCGCGATGCCGCCGAGCCAGGAGCCCGTGGCGATACCGACCTGGAAGGCGGACGTGGCCAGGGCCATGGGCAGGGACCGGCCGGTTCCGGCGACCCGGACGACCTCGCCCCCACGATGCGGTTGTTGGCGAAGCCGGCTCCGCCGAGCAGCACGACCAGCAAGCCGGGTGGCGCGGGGGTCGAGGAAGACGAAGCGGCAGGTATTGGCCGGCTTCTGCTCGAACACCTCATGGTGCAGGGCGCGGGCGAGCGCGGCCAGGATGTCCATGCGGTTGTTGCGCACGTACGCCGGCCGGTCGCGCAGGCCCTCGATGGTGCGCAGCACGCTGGGCCGCACGGCGGCCTTCTTCGGGCGACGCCGGACCCGGGCCGGGGTCGCGCTCGCGGCACGGGCCAGGGCGTAGAGGTGGTCCCGTTCGGTGTCGTCGAGCCGCAGGGCCTGCGCGAGTGCGTCCAGGACGCTGTCGGAGGCTCCGCTGAGATCGTCGCGTTCCAGGCGCGTGTAGTACTCGACGCTCATCCCGGCGAGCATCGCGACCTCGCCCCGGCGCAGCCCGGGCACCCGACGGTGCCCGTACACCGGCAGTCCCGCCGGCTCAGGCGTGATCCTGTCACGGCGGGACTTGAGGAACGCGCTCACTTCGGCCCGGAGGGTGGGCGCGCGCTCTACGGGCCGGCCGTAGCGCTCCGGGGTCGGCTGAGGCACCGGGTCCTCAGGACAGGCCGACGGAGCCCGAGCCGCTCCCTTCGTCTTCCGGCCCGGTGAGCCGGGTGGCGAGGCGGTAGGAGACGGTGACGTCGCGGTACTCCTCGCCGGGCGCGACCCTGTCGGGGAGGCGGGTTCGGTCGCTGTGGCTCGTCGACTCCCGCTCCCCGGTGCCGGGGAAGCGGACGGCTGTCCTGGGCTGTGCCGCGAAACGGAGACGCTCGGCGTGGACCGTCGACCGGAACGAGAGGTCCCCCGCCCGGCCCCGCGCTGCCGTGCCTCCCGTTCAGGGCGGCTCCTCCCGCTCCTCGGCGGTGCGGTGGCGTCGGGGCCGGAGTGCCGGCTTGCCGTCCTCGGCGCGTGCTCGGCGCGCACGGGTGCCTTCCTGATCCCGGACGGCCCGGCGCCGGCCCTCCGCGGGCTTGCGGACCGCACCCCGTCCGGCGGACTCGGTGCGATGCGCGGTGCCGCCCGCCGCGTGCGGGACATCCGCGACGGCACGACCACCGTCCCGCACCGCCTCGCCGGCCGCTTCCGTCACGCCCGAGGCCGTCCCGGCCACCTTCCCCGTGGTGTCGCCGACCTCCGCCCCGGTCTCGCCGACGACCCGGCCCGCCTCACCGCCGACCTCCTGCACCACGCGCCCGGCACCGGTGCCCACGTCCCGGACGGCGCTTCCGGCGCCCTGCCCGATGTCCTGAGCCACCGAGCCGACACCGCGTCCGACGTCCTGTACCGCGGACCGGGCGCCCACGCCGACGTCCTGGACGGCCCTTCCGGCCCCCGTACCCAGCTCTCCCACGGCCTGACGGGCCCCGCCACCGACGTCCTGCACAGCGGAGCCGACACCCCGCGCCAGTTCACGCAGGATCTCCGGATTGCGGTCGAGCGTGGTCAGCACGCGGTTGATGATCGAGGCGACATTGTCGAGCCGCACCCTGAGCTGAGCCTGCGCCTCCACACCCGAGATGCCCAGGTGCACCCGGCCCAGCGTGACATCGGCGCCCACATTCAGCTTCACCAGATCAAGCACCTCGGCCTGCAGCGAGACGTGCGCCCGCAGGTCCTCGACGTCCAGGTCGATCTCGTCGACCTTCAACACCGGAACGTCGAGGAAGACGTCGGGGTCGGCACCGGCCGCCACTCGCCCGCCGACTGCCTCACCGCCGGGGACGGCCACCGCCTCAGCAGCGGTGGCGGCCCCGCCGTAGGGCTCCGGCTCGACGTCGTACGGCTCGGGCTCGGTGTACTCGTCCATGTGCTCGGCGTTCTCGGCGTTCTCGGCGATGTCCTCGCCGAGCTCGGTGTACTCGTCGGCGTCCTCGGCGTCGAGTCCCCCCTCGTACGGGTCACGCTCCTCGGCGGCCCCCTCGTCGTTCCCACTGTTGCCCTGCGTCACCGCGTCTCCCCAGGCTCGCCGTCACTTTCGTCCCATTTTGTTCCAGCAGGGCGATCGGTGCGCTGTCACTGGCGCTTCCGTGCGGGCTGTCGTGCGGCCGTCCGCTCCGGTGGCGCCGCTCCCCAGAAGGCGAGCAGGGCGGTGACGAGTGCCTCGGGAGCCTCTTCGGCCATGTGGTGTCCGGAGTCGATCGGGGAGCCGTCCAGTGGGCCGGCCACCCAGGGGCGCCAGACGCCCAGCACATCGCCGTAGAGGTCGGCCATGTCGTCGCGGGTGGCCCACAGCACCTGCACGGGACAGTCGATGCGCCGACCGGTCCGCCGGTCGGCGTCGTCGTGTTCCCGGTCGACGCCGAGGCCGGCACGGTAGTCCTCGCACATGGCGTGGACGGTGGCCGGGTCGTGAATGGCGCGGCGGTAGTCGTCGTACGCTTCGGCGCCCATCTGCTCGGCGGTGGCCTTGTACCAGGCGTCCGGGTCGGCGTTGATGACGCGTTCGGCGGGCTTGCCGGTCTGCCCGAGGAAGAACCAGTGCCACCAACTCGCGGCGAACGTCGCGTCACAGCGCCGTAGCGCTTCCCCGATGGGAACGGCGTCCAGCACGCTGACGGCGGACACGGCTTCCGGGTGGTCCAGGGCGAGGCGCGTGGCCACGTACGCGCCCCGGTCGTGCCCGACGACGGTGAACCGTTCGTGCCCGAGGCCGCGCATGACCGCCAGGCAGTCGCCGGCCATGGCGCGTTTGGAGTACGGGCTGTGGCTCGGGTCGGTCGGCGGCTTCTCGGACTCCCCGTAACCGCGCAGGTCGGGGCAGACCACCGTGCGACCCGCCGCCGCCAGCAACGGGGCCACCCGGTGCCAGGTGGCGTGCGTTCGCGGGTGCCCGTGCAGGAGCAGGACCGCAGGACCACTGCCGCCGTGACGCACCCGCAACCGGACCCCGTCGCCCTCGCGACGCGTCAGCGTGAACCCGTCGAACATGGAACCTCCTGTGGCGTGGCCGGGACACACGGCTCCCCTGCCCGGAGCACTTCATGCACGGCGGCCGTGGCCGTGGTCCGCCGGTCACCGGATCCGGCACGGGCCGCCTGCCGGGCGTTCTGCGGATGGCATCGGCCGGAGCGGACCCGTCTTTCTATCTCCAACGTGGATTGTTCCTAGAATGGCCAGGTGAAGGACATCGACTCGATCGCGGTGCTGCAGGATCCGGTGCGGCGCCGCCTGTACGAGTACGTGGTGGCACAGGGTCGCGAGGTCGGCCGCAACGAGGCCGCCGAGGCCGCCGGGGTGGCACGCACGCTCGCCGCGCACCATCTGGACAAGCTGACCGAGGCCGGGTTGCTGGAATGCGGTAGCCGCCGGCTGACGGGCCGCTCGGGGCCGGGGGCCGGCCGTCCCGCCAAGGTGTACACCCGGGCCCCGGTCGAACGGTCGGTGTCGCTGCCCGCCCGCGACTACCGCACCGCCGCCGAGCTGCTCGCCGAGGCCGCCGAGGAGGCCGGACTGGACGCCGGGCTCTGCGCGGCCGCGCGCCGCCGGGGTGAGGCCCTGCGCGGCTCCGTGGCACCCTGCGGCGGCCTGGAAGAGGCCATGCGGACGCTGGCCGCCCGCGGCTACGAACCGTACCTGGAAGGCGCCGGGAGCACCGAGGGCGTACCGACCGCCGAAGGCGTCGGGAGCACCGAGGGAGTACGGGCCGCCGAATCCGCCGAGGAGACGACCGCGACGGCCGCAGGTGTCGTCCGTATGCGCAACTGCCCCTTCCACGCCGTCGCCGAACGCTTCCCGCCACTCGTCTGCGGCATGAATCTCGCGCTGCTGGAGGGGCTGCTCGGCACGGACGGGTCCGTCCGCGCCCGCATGGACGCCCGGCCGGGCGAGTGCTGCGTAGTGGTCGAGAGTTCTAAAAACAACAGTGATTGACATAGAAATGGGGGGCGTGCTGGGATGAGGCCATGACCGCATCCGCGCACGCCGCCCATCTCGCCGAACTCAACGTCGCCACGCTCCGTCACCCCCTCGACGACCCGCGCATGACGCCGTTCGTCGAGATGCTCGACCCGGTCAACACGGCCGCCGACGGCGCTCCCGGCTTCGTGTGGCGGCTCGTGGAGGAGGGAGCGGCGGACGCCACCGGCCTGCGCCCGGCGGGCGAGGACGTCATCGTCAACCTGTCCGTGTGGGAGACCCAGGAGGCCCTGTGGGACTTCACGTACCGCAGCGGGCACCTGGAAGCGCTGCGGCGGCGGCGCGAATGGTTCCACCGGCACGTCGAGGCGCACCTGGTGCTCTGGTGGATCCCCGCCGGTCACCTCCCGACCGTCGGTGAGGCCCTGGAGCGACTGGCGCACCTGCGGGCCCACGGGCCGTCCCCGCGCGCGTTCACCTTCGCCTCCTCCTACACCGCGACCGAGGCCACCCGGAGCTCTCGGCCGACGCCCGGTCACGCTGACCTGTGAGACGTGCGGCGACGGCTGCGAAGGGTGACGAGCCACGCCGAAGCAAGTGTCCTGTTTGCCCGATTATCCTGGAGCGGTGGAGTCGTACCCAACTCCTTCGGGCAGCGATCAGGACGGCCGCGCGCCGCTGGACGCCGGAGTGCGCCCGGAGATCCTCGCTTCCTGGCAGCGCTCCCAGTCCCTCGGCATCGACCGCGAGCGGGCGGTCCTGCCGATCGAGCGTGACCTGGACCCCGACTCCCGGCTGATCAGGGCTGCCACGCCGGTGCTGAACCGCCTGTACGAACGGTTCTCGGGCATACCGGTGACCGTGGCACTGGCCGACTCACGGGCGCACATCGTGGACCGCTGGGGCGACCCGGCGGGGCTGGAACTGATGGACGCCGCCTCCCTGGTGCCGGGCGCCAACGTCGACGAGCGGTTCATGGGAACCAGCAGCGTCAGCATGGTGCTGAGCACCAGGGCGCCGTTCGTGGTCGTGGGCCACGAACACTTCCTGCACGACCTCAAGGAGCTCACCTGCATGGCCGCGCCGGTGCGCGACCCGGTGGGCGGCACCGTGCGGGGCGCGGTCAACCTCTCCGTCCCCCGGGAACTGGCCGACCCCGGCATGGCGCTTGTCCTTCAGGACGCCACCGAACGCATCGGGGAACGCCTGCTGGAGCTGAGCACGGCACGCGAGCTCGAACTCACCCACTCCTTCCGCCGGGCCATGGAGCGCGGGGGGCACGCCGAGCTGGACCTTGAGTCGGGAGAGCTGTCCCGGCGCGGCGGACCGCCGCCCCGGCTGGCCTCGCAGGAACGGCTGATACTGCTGGAGCGTGCCGTCGAGCTGATCTCCTCCAACGGTGAGGCGTTCGCCGAGGTGCCGCTCGCGGGCAGTCGCGTGGCCGTCCTGCGCCGGCGGGAGCTGCACCACGGTGACGCGGAGGGGGCGGCGGTCGAGGTCAGTTTCGAGGACACCGGCGGCACGGGCACGGCACGTCCGGCCGGCGCGACCGCCACCGATGGTCGTGTGCCGCTCCCGGACCGCCCCGCCGAGGTGGCGGAACCGCACGCCGGCGGAACGACCGACGCGTGGCTGCTGCTCGTGGGCGAGCCGGGCGTCGGCCGGCTCGCCGCCGAGGCGCGCGGCCGGCTGTCCCTGCTGAACGAGGCAGGTGTCCGGCTCGGCACCACGCTGGACCTGTGGCGTACCGCCGAGCAACTGGCGGAGATCACCGTGCCGCGCTTCGCCGACCTGGTCGTCGTCGACCTGGTCGAAAGCGTCCTGGCGGGCGAGGAGCCACCGCCCGGACCGCTGCGCCCCGGCGCACCACTGCGCCGGGTGGCCGCCTGGGCGGGCGAGGGCTCCCGCGACCTGCCGATCGGCGGGGTGAACGAGCCGACCGGCTACCCCGCCGGAACACCCCAGGCCCGGTGCCTGGAGACCGGGCGGCCGGTCACGGACTCGGTGGTGACCGCCGCCCTGGCCGGGCACCCGACCGGCCAGGCGCACCCCGTCCAATTCCTGGGCGAGGGCGTGCACTCCTACCTGGGCGCTCCGCTGTCCGCGCGGGGCTCCGTCCTCGGCCTGGCGGGTTTCTACCGCCGCGGCAGGACGAGGCCGTACGAGCAGGACGACCTGACGCTGGCGGGCGAGCTGGCGGCCCGTGCCGCGATCAGCATGGACAACGCCCGCCGCTACGGCCGGGAGCACCACGCCTCCCTCACCCTGCAACGCAGCCTGTTGCCGCACGCCCTGCCCCGGCTGAGCACCGTCGGCCTCGCCTCCCGCTATCTGCCCGCGGACGCCAGGTCAGGGGTGGGCGGGGACTGGTTCGACGCGATCCCGCTGTCCGGTATGCGCGTGGCGCTGGTCGTCGGCGACGTGCCCGGAAACGGGTTGCAGGCCGCGGCGACCATGGGCCGGCTGCGTACGGCGGTACGGACGCTGGCCGGTCTGGACCTGCTGCCCGAGGAGGTGCTGGCCCACCTGGACGACCTGGTCAGCCGCACCCCCGAAGGAGACGCCGGCGACCAGGACCCGGCGACGGGGACGACCTGCCTGTACGCGATCTACGACCCGGTGTCCTGCCGGTGCACGGCCGCGACGGCCGGTCATCCGCCGCCCGCTCTGCTGACTCCGGACGGGCGGGCACAGCTGATCGACCTCCCGACCGGTCCGCCGCTCGGGCTCGGTGGGATCCAGCCGTACGAGTCCGCCACCGTCGAGCTGCCCGGGGGCAGCCTGCTGACGATGTACACCGACGGACTGCTGAAGGAGAGCCGCGGCTACGAGGACACCGGAGCGCGCACCGAGCAACTGCTGGCCTCCCTGCGCCTCGCCGGTCCGGAACTGGAGGACACCTGCGACCTGGTCACGGACGCGCTCCTGCCCAGCGGCCCGTCCGACGACGTGGCCCTGCTGCTGGCCCGTGTGCACGCGCTGCCCGAGGACCGGATGGCGTCCTGGGAGTTCCCGTCCGACCCCGCGGCCGTGGCCCGGGCCAGGGCGCTCACCCGCGCCCAGCTCGCCGCGTGGGGCATGTCGGAGCTGGACTTCAACACCGGGCTCGTGGTCAGCGAGCTGGTCACCAACGCCGTGCGGTACGGCGGCCCGGGGCCGGTGGGCCTGCGGTTGCTGCGCGACGACTCACTGATCTGCGAGGTCTCCGACGGCAGCAACACCTCTCCTCGGATCAGACGCGCGGCCACGACCGAGGAGGGCGGGCGCGGCCTGTTCCTCGTGGCGCAGTACACCAAGAGCTGGGGTGCCCGCTACATGCCGCAGGGCAAGACGGTGTGGGCCGAGCAGATCCCGCAGCCGGAGCAGCCGGTGCCCGAGACGGACGAGGAAGCACTGCTGGCCATGTTCGACGACCCCGGCTGACCCGCCGCCGGTCGCGGTCGGTCAGTCGGGGACGGCGTCCAGGGTGGCGTAGCTGTGCAGTACCTGGTCCGTTCCGGTCAGCGCCAGCATGCGCCGTACGCGTTCGCTGGGTGCGATCAGCGCCAGGCGGGCGCCGGTGCTCCGGGCCGTGCGGTAGACCGCGATCAGGCAGGTGAGCCCGGTGGAGTCCAGGAAGGCGACGTCGGACAGGTCCAGGAGCACCCTGTGCCCCCCGGTGAGGACCAGGGGTTGCAGGGCGTCCGCGAGGTGCGAGGCGGTGTGCAGGTCGAGGTCGCCCACGACCGTGACGAGGTGGCGGTCGGTGCTCAGACGGCGGACGTGCACCTGGAGGGTGTGCTGGTGATCGCGGAAGGCGGGCTGGTCCGAGTTCATCGCCGTCTCCTTCCGCGTGGGCCGGGGTTCATGGGGTCAGCTCCTGCTGGTGGCCGCCGCGCCACTCGGTGAGCAGTACGGTGGCGTCGTCGTCGAGCTTGCCGTCGTGGTGTTCCATGACGGCGGCCATCAGCCGGCGCAGGGTCTCGTGCAGGGTGTGCCGGCCGGAGTGGTGGCGGCGGATGAAGTCGACGAAACGGTCCTGGCCGAATGCTGTGCCATGCCTGTCGCGGGCTTCGACGACGCCGTCGGTGTACAGCAGCAGGCGATCGCCGGGTTCCAGCTGCTCGATGGCCGTGGTGACCGACAGGCCGAGATCGGCGCCCATGGGACCGGCCGGGGGGCAGACCAGTTCGGTGGTCCAGCGGTTGCCGCGGATCAGGATGGGCAGGTGGTGACCGCGGTTGATCCACGTCAGCCGGCCGCTCTCCATGTCCAGGTCGGCGAGGATGGCGGTGACGTAGCGGCTGGTGCCGAACTGCTCGATCAGCGTCTCCTCCACCATCCGGCTGGTCTCGGTCAGCGAGGCACCCTGGCGGCGGGCGTTGCGGCAGGCGGACACGGCGACGTTCGCGGTGATGCCGGCGGTGGTGTCGTGGCCCATGGCGTCGAAGACGCCCAGGTGGAGGGTGCTGCCGGCCACCGCGTAGTCGAAGGCGTCGCCGCCCACCTGGTAGGCGGGCTCCATCACCGCGCCGACGGTGGCGTTGTGACCCGCGTAGGCGGGTGGCGGGGTGAGGTTCCACTGCATCTCCGCGGCCACGTTCATCGGCTCTGTCCGCACCAGACGCGCGTAGGAGTCGCTGAAGGACCGCTTGCTCAGCAACAGCAGGGCCGTCATCGACGCCAGGTCGCGCAGGGCTTGGCGGACGGGCTCGCCGTCGGTGTCGGTATCGGCCCGCAGCACGCCCAGGCGCTCCACACCGTCGGTGATGGCCACCCACCACCGCCGCCCGCCCGGCCGGCCGCACTCCCCTTCCCGTTCGGGTTCGGACACCAGTTCCACGCGCCGGTAGGCCTGGCCGGGCAGACTGCCCGCGACGGTGAACTCCTGCCCGCCCTCCCCGGCAGCCAGCCCCCGACCAGTGAGCCGGCGCAGCACCGTCTCCCGGATGTCCACCACGAAAAGGATCACGTCCTGCATGCCTGCCACGGCGGCGTGGTCGGCGATCATCCTGGGAAGCTCTTCGAGCGTAGCCGTATGACTGGCCTGCATCAGCCGCAACAGCGACGCCGCGCTGCTGTCCGTCACTTTGCGCCTCTTTCCTGGCCGCTCGGGTCATACCCATCCTCGGGCACCGGACGGGTACCCGCTCCCGGACGGCACGCGCGGCCCGGCCGGTCAGGGTTTCCCGGCCTGGCTGAGCTGGCGCTGGAGGCTCCCGGTGAGGTGGTCCGCCATGGCTTCCGCGGCGCGGTCGGGCTTGCGGCGCAGTATGGCGCGTACGACGCGTTCGTGTTCCGCCAGCGTGGGGTCGTCGGCGTTCACCACCCTTCTGATGCGGAAGACATGCAGATGAGAGTGGAGCCGCTCCACCGCATCGGCGAGCAGCGGACGTTGCGAGGCCACCGCGATGGTGTCGTGGAAGCGCTGGTCCAGAGCGGCGAAGCCGCGGTAGTCCGCGTAGCGCCCCGTCGGCCCCGGGTGGGTCTGCATCTCCTCCACGAGCCGTTCGAGGGCGTCGAGTTGCTCCTCGGTGGCGTTGACGGCGGCGAGAGCCGCCGCTCGCGGTTCCAGCAGGAGCCGCATCTCGAAGAGCTGCTCAAGGCCCTCGCGTGTCAGCAGCTCTGTCGCCCGGTACCCGGACAGCGACCTCTTGACCACGAGTCCGTCGGACTCCAGCCTGGCCAACGCCTCGCGGACGGGCGTGGGCGAGACGCCGAGAGCGCGCGACACCGCTTCGATCCCCACGCGCGCTCCCGGAGCGATCTCATGATCCATGACCATGGCCTTGATCTGCTCGTAGACGCTGTCCGAGAGAACCTGGCGACCGGCGCCGGCGGATCGGCCGCTTCCGGACTCCGGGGCCCTGGCAGAGGAACTGTCATGCTGTGGCATCCGTTCTCCTGCTCCTGCCGCTCCAGGTTGTCGGGACGACGCAGTTTAGCGAGGTGAGCACGTTGCCCGGCTCGGGGTCGGCCGGGTCTCAGGGCATCAGGGACCCCTGTTCCGTGAGCCGCCACCGGGCCCCCGTCGCCTCACCTCTCCCGCTGGTCCGGGCGGACCCGGACCACCAGTGCCACGCGCTTCACTCCGCCTCTGTTTCCGTGGTCGCCGCCGAGAGCGCACGGTCGTGGATGACGCGGATGATCCGGCCGCTCATCCGTTCATAGTCGCCGTCGTTGTCGACCTCGCCACGGACGCGGTGGTCGGCCATGACGAGGACACGGTCCGCCAGCGTGATCATCTCGGTGAGGTCGCTGCTGATCAGCAGGATCGGCAGACCCTCGCGGGCCAGCTCCCACAGGAGCCGGTGGAAGGCCTGCTTGGTGCGCACGTCGACGCCCACGGTCGGTTCGTCGACGATCAGCAGACGGGTGTCGGCCGCGAGCCACTTCGCCAGACTCACCTTCTGCTGGTTGCCGCCGGACAGTTCACCCACGTTCTGCTCAAGGCCCGAGATGCGGATCCCGAGCCGGTCGACCAGGTCCTGTGCCGCCTTCCGCTCCTCGGCGGCGGGAACGGACCCGAGAGCCCTGGCCAGCTTCTTCCACACGGTGACCGTGATGTTCCGGTGGACGGGCTGTTCGAGGAAGACGCCCTCTTCCTTGCGGTTCTCGGTCAGGTAGCCGATGCCGAACTCGTGCAGCGCCTGACGGGGCGAGGCGATCCGGACCGGGTCGCCGTGCATCCTGATCTCGCCGGCGGTGATCCGGCCGAGGCCCAGTACCGCTCTGACCAGTTCGCTGCGCCCGGCGCCGACGAGGCCGTAGAGACCGACGATCTCGCCGGGCCGCACCGCCAGGGAGACGTCCCGGTGGCCGTCGGCGGTGGAGATGCCGTCGAGCGCGAGGACCGGGGCGGCCGTACGGTCCGGGGTGCGTGGCCGCATCTCGGTCGCCGTGTGCGCGCGGCCCACCATCAGATTCACGATGTCGTCGTGGGTGTGGCGGGCGAGCGGAGAGGACTCCAGCACGGACCTGCCGTCGCGCAGCACGGTGACGGTGTCGCAGAGCGCGAAGACCTCTTCCAGTCTGTGGCTGACGAAGACGACGCACGCGCCGCGGGCCGTGAGGCGCCGGACGACGGCGAAGAGGCGTTCGGCCTCCCGCGGGGACAACGAGGCGGTCGGCTCGTCGAGCAGCAGCACCCGGCTCTCGGTGTGGAGCGCCTTCGCGATCTCCACCAACTGCTGCTGGGCGACCGACAGTTCGCGCACCGGCCGGAGCGGGTCCAGGTCCAGGTCCAGCTCGGCCAGGCAGCGCAGGGCGGGCGCGCTCATGGCGCCGCGGTCGACGAACCCGAGACGCGCAGGGGGGCTTGTCAGCGTGATGTTCTCCGCCACCGAGAAGTCGGGTATCAGGTTGCGTTCCTGGTGGACGACGCCGATGCCGGTCCGGGTGGCCTCCAGCGGCGAGCGCAGGCGGACCTCTTCGCCGCGCCAGGTGAGCCGGCCGCCGTCGGGCGCGTGGACGCCGGTCAGGACCTTGATGAGCGTGGACTTCCCCGCGCCGTTCTCGCCCAGCAGCGCGTGCACGGATCCGGCCGTCAGGCGCAGTCCGACGCCGTCCAGGGCCCGCACTCCTGGGAAGACCTTGACGATCTCCCGGCCTTCGAGAAGGACGTCGCTCACTGCCCACCTCCCGCGTCCGGCAGGGCGGCGCCGGCCGTCGGTGTTCGGCCGGCCGGCGCCGGCGGGGTCCGCCCGTGCGCCTTCCCCCTCTTCTCCAGGCGTGTCTGGTGGAGGCGGCCGCCGACCACCGTGCCGAGCACGACCAGTCCGATGAGGAGGTTCACCCAGCTCGGGTCGAGCGAGAACTGGGCGCGCGCGGCGTCGACGAGCCGCATCACGAACGCCGCCAGCACCGTGCCGAGGACCGCGACGGAGCCGCCGCCGAGCCCGACGCCTCCGATGATCGGGGCGGCGAAGCTCGGCAGCAGCCAGTCACCGCCCACGCTGCGGTTGACGCCGGGCAGTGACGCCGTCGCGGTCACGGCGGCGACTCCGACCAGGAGGCCGGACAGGGTGTGCGCGAGCACGATCTGCCGGTCGGTGGAGATGCCGGACAGCCGCGCCGCCTGCGGGTTGCCCCCTGCCGCGAGGAGCCGCCGTCCGGCGGTCGCGCGGTGCAGGAACACGGCCAGCAGCGCCGCCGCGGCGAGTGCGGTGAGGAACACCAGCGGGAGGTTCAGCGGGGCCGCCCGGCCGAGGTCCTTGAGGGCCGGTGAGTAGCCGTCGACGGTACGCGTGCCGGCCAGCCGGTACTGCGCCCCCAGCAGGATGGTCATCACGCCGAGCGTGACGATGAAGCCGTTGATCCGCGTGGCCACGATGAAGACACCGGTCGCCAGACCGACCAGCATGGCCATGAGGACGCCGGCCGTCACGGCGACGGGTGCCGGGACGCCGCCGTCGGCCATCAGGACACCCGTCAGACAGGCCGTGCAGCCCCCCAGGGCGCCGACGGCGAGGTTGAGCTGTCCGACACACAGGGCGACCATCTGGGCCAGCCCGATGAGGATCGGCGTGGCCAGGTACTGGAGGAAGGTCCGTACCGACGGCCCTTGGAAGAACTCGCCCGACGAGGCGATCCCCAGGGCCAGGCAGCCGCCCAGCGTCACGCACAGCAGTGTCATGGCCGTGGAGCGGGAGAAGCGGCGCAGGGCCTCGGCGGTCCGGGCTCCGCACTGATGGATCGTGATCACGTGGAGCGCACCACCTTGCGGTAGGAGACGACGGCACGCACCCGGTCGGCCGACAGGGCCAGCAGGAGGACACAGCCGAGGTAGATGTTCAGGCTCTCCAGGCCGACGCCGAGCAGGTCCAGACCCTTGCGGATGACCGCGACGAGGGAGGTGCCCAGCAGCGCTCCGAGCACGGAGACGACCCCGCCGGTGAGAAGGGTGCCGCCGAGGACGGCGCCGAGGAACGAGGGAAGCATGAAGTCGTCGCCGATCGAGGCGCGGAACGTGCCGGTGCTGACAGCGGCCATGAACCCGGCGAGCGCGGCGAGCAGTCCGGACAGGCTGTGCGCGAGGATCACGCGGCGGCCCGTGGGGATGCCCGACAACTCCGCCGCCTTCGGGTTCGCCCCTGTCAGCAGCAGCTCGCGGCCCATCCGGGTGCCGGCGTACAGGAAACCGAGGCCGGCCAGCGCCAGGACCGTGAACTGCGCCATCTGCGGCACGGCCGGGGTTCCGCAGACGCCACCGACGCAGATGTCGGCGAGTGAGGTGGAGCGCAGGTCCAGGAGCCCGCTCGGCCGCGTGGTGAAGGCCGCGTTCCCGGTCAGCGCCGAGTAGAGCAGGGAGACCAGTCCCATCAGCGCGAAGTCCATGGCCAGGGTGACCACGAAGGAACTCACACCGGTCCGGGCGATGATCCAGCCCGTCAGGGCGCCGATGGCGGCTCCGGCGCACAGGCAGACGACGAGGCCGAGTTGGAGCGGAAGGTGGAGCCGGTCGTAGCCGAGGCCGGCGAAGAGGGCACCGAAGGCCGCCATCCGGCCGACGGCGAGGTTCATGTGTCCCACGGAGAGGACGGCCAGCTGGGCGAGCGCCACCACGGTCAGCGTCGAGATCTCCCGCAGCAGGGGGAACAGCACGAGCCGCTGGTCCAGGAACGCCGGCCGCAGGGCGCCGAACAGCGCGGCGAGGGCGACGGTGAGCACCAGGAGACCGAGCCGCTGGTCCACCCAGGACGGCAGCCGCCGCGGGGGGCGTCGTGCGCCGGCCTCCTCGCCGGCCTCGGGCTCCGGTGCCGTGACGGGTGTCCTCATGCCACCCTCCTGTTGTCGATGGCGTCCCTGTCCCAGTCGATCCCGATACCCGGCACGTCCGGTGCGACCGCCCGTCCGTCACGGACCGTCAGGCCGGTGCGGGTCACCGCCGTCAACTGCGGGATGTACTCGACGAACATCCCGTTGGGCACCGCGGCGGCCAGGCTGACGTGCAGTTCCATCAGGAAGTGCGGGCAGACCATGACGTTGTGGCTCTCCGCCGTGTGCGCGACCTTCAGCCACGGCGTGATGCCGCCGACGCGCGCGGCGTCGACCTGCACGACAGAGGCGGCGCCCGCCTCCAGATACGTGCGGAACTGCATGGCGGAGTACAGGGATTCACCGACGGCGACGGGGATCGTCGTCGCGGCCGCCAGGCGGGCGTGTCCGCTGACGTCGTCGGCCGGAAGGGGCTCCTCGAACCAGTACGGCCCGTAGGGCTCAAGGGCGGCCGCGAGGTGGAGGGCCGACGAGACGCTCTGCGACTGGTTGGCGTCGGTCATGATGTGCAGGGACGGGCCGACCGCCTCGCGGACGGCGCGCAGCCGCTCGGCGTCCTCGGCCACGTGCGGTTTCCCGACCTTGATCTTGACGCCCGCCCATCCGGCCCGCTGGGCCTCGCGTGCCGAACGGACCAGGTCGTCGGTGCTCAGGTGGAGCCAGCCGCCCTCGGTGTCGTAGAGCGGGACCTCCTGGCGGTGGCCGCCGGCCAGCCGCCACAGCGGTTCACCGGCGCGCTTGCACCGCAGGTCCCACAGGGCGGTGTCCACGGCGGCGAGGGCCAGGGAGGTGATGGCTCCGGTGGTGGTGGCCCGGGTCGTGGCGAACAGCCGCTGCCACAGCGCCTCGACGTTACGGGCGTCCGCTCCGGCGAGGAGGGGCAGCAGGTGGTCCCGGAGCAGGGCCAGGACGGATGAGCCGCCGGTGCCGATCGTGTAGGCGTAGCCGGTTCCCCGGAGGCCGTCCCCGGTGGTGATCTCGACGAGGATCGTCTCCTGCTTGACGAAGGCCTGCACGGCGTCCGTGCGGTCCTTCTCCACCGCGATGTCGGCGAGCAGCGCGGTCGCGGTCGTGATGGTGGTCATCGGGCGGGGTCCGCTTTCCGTAGGGCCGTCGGTGGTCACTCGCAGACGAGGAGCGTGTCCGCGAACTCCTTCTTGAGCTGCTCGGTCTTCGCCTTCCTGGCCGCGTCGTAGGTGCCCGCGTTCGCCCTGGTGACCACGAACGAACCGGAGTCGACGGTCTGGCCCGGGTGGCGCATGGCGCACTGCTTCGTCCGCAGCAGCGCCAGCACCCAGGTCCCCACCTCGGCCTGTCCCACGGGGTTCTGCACGACGGTCGCGGCGACCGAGCCGTCCTTGATCGCGCCGAGGATCTTGGCGTCGTCGTCGATGGCGACGACCTTGGCGGCGGACCCGGAACTCTTCACCGCGTCGGCGGCGGCGACGGCCGGGTTGTAGGCGGTGGTGACGATGCCCTGGATCCGGTCGCCCTTGGCCGCGAGCAGGTCGGAGACCGCCTTCTGCGCGGTCTGCAGGTCCTTGTCGACGTCGGTGACGGTCTGCAACAGCCTGACCTGGCCGCCGGACTCCTGCACCGCCTTGGCCACGCCCTTGATGCGCAGCTGCGTGTTGGCGTCCACGTTGTTGCCGGTGAGGTGGACGAGCGTGCCCTTGCCGCCCATGGCGTCGATCGCGGCCCTGGCGGCCTTGTAGGCGGCGACCTCCACATCCGTGGACAGGCAGAAGTCGGCCTTGTCGGTGGGGCCGGCAGGGCAGGACGCGAGCGAGGCCACGGCGAAACCCTGTGACCTGAGGTCCTGGAAGGTGGTGTTGATGTCGGTGGGCGACACCCCGAAGACCCCGAACGCGTTGTAGCCGCGGGCCGCGAGCGTGGAGAGCAGGTTGTCCTGCTTCTGCTGGTCCCACTCGGAGGTCTCGTCGAAGGTCACGTCGCCGAGGCCGTACTCCTTCCTCGCGGCGGCGCCCGCCGCTTTCCAGGGCTGGAAGTACGGGTGGGCGCCGCCGGGCACGAGGGCCACCTTGACGCCCGACCCGTCGGCCAACTCGGTGGTGCCGGTGCCGGACTTGCCGGGCGCGGGGGCCCGGGTGCCGGTCCCGGCACCGGAGTTCTTGATGGTGCAGGCCGCCGGGGCTGCCAGGAGCACGGCGACGGCGACACCTGAGAGGACGGAACGGGTCGGGGGACGCATCTCCACCACACCCCAGAATCACATAGGAAATTGGTACGGCGATGCTTGGCCACCGAGCGTCGCCCGTCAACCCCTCGAACCACACAATCGGCTTCGACCTGGTCAGGGAGGCGGAGGAATCCGGCTGTGACGGGTCCACCGATCAGTCATCGTCGGTTCGAACCGGATCAAAACCCTATAGGAACCGGGAAGTCAGCGGTGGGCCCCAGGACCTGCCGGGAACGGCCGAGATGCTTCCCGGGTCGCCAGGACCGATCCCTTGGATCCACCGTCAACATCCGTGCAGAGCTCGCCATTTCCTAGGTTGAGCACCCCTCCAGTAAGCACTTCTGAAGAAGTATGGTTTTTTCATTGACAGCGGAAAAGAGGGACGCCTAGGTTTCCGGCCATGCGCCCGACCTCCCCCCGTGAGTCGGTCCCCACCATGACTCCGGCCGCTTCCCTGGTCTTCACCACGCTGCTCTCCCACGGTCCGCTCACCCGGGCCGAGGTCGCGCGGCGGACCAGCCTGTCCGCCGCCGCCGTCACCAAGGCGGTTCGTCCGCTGATGGAACTCGGCTATCTGGTCGAGGGGGTGGACGAAGAGGCGCCGCCCGCCGTGGGACGCCCGGCCAACCTGGTGTGGGTGGACGGCGGGAGGGCGCTGTTCATCGGGCTCAAGGTGACGGGCGACGAGATCATCGCCGTACTGGCCGATCTGTGTTGCCGTATCCGGATGTCCCGGCACGTACACCTCACGGGCCGCGAGCCGGAGGTGGTGCTCCCCGCCATCATCGCGCTGGTACAGGAGTTGCTCACCGAAGCGGCCGGATTCGGCGTACGGGTGCGGGGGTTGGGCATCGCCATCTCGGGGGACGTGGACCGGGCCGAGGGGGTCGTCCGTTACTCGCCCTTCCTGGAGTGGCGGGACGTGCCGCTCGCCGAACTCGCCGCGGCCGCGACCGGATTGCCGGTCACGGTCGACAACGACGTGCGGGCGCTCACGGTCGCCGAGCACTGGTTCGGGGCCGGAGTCGGACTCTCGCACTTCGCCCTGGTCACCGTGGGCGCCGGCATCGGCTGTGGCCTGGTGGTGCACGGACGGGTGGTGTCGGGCGCGCACGGCGTGGCCGGTGAGATCGGGCATCTGTCCCTCGACCCGCTCGGCCCGCCGTGCCACTGCGGAAACCGGGGGTGCGTGGAGGCGATCGCGGCGGACCCCGCGATAGTCCGCGCGGTGCGCGCGGCCACCGGCGAGCGGGTGGCCGACACCGCTGAGGCGCTGGATCTGGCCCGCCGCGAGGACCCCGGTGCCCGGGCGGTCTACGCACGGGCCGGCGAGGCCATCGGCAAGGCGATCGGCTCCCTGGTGAACCTCCTCGGTCCCGAACGGGTGATCATCTCCGGGGAGGGCCTGGCCGCCTACGACCTCTTCGCCGAGGGCATCCGGGACGCGTTCGCCGCGTCCGCCTTCGGTACCGCCGCGCGATGTGACGTGGTGACACGTCCGCTCCCCTTCGAGGAGTGGGCGCGCGGGGCCGCGGCCACCGCGATCCAGTCCTTCATGGGATCGGACACGTACGAGGAGCAGCCCATGACGCTGCAGAGCCGCAGCCCGTAGACCGCGGGCGCCTCCGGCCGCCGGACGGCCCCCGGACGCCAGGGCCGTCATCAGCCCGGCCCTGCCCGCTCTCGCCGTCGGCGGCACCGTGCCGGCGCGAAGGCGGTTCCCCCTCCCCACGTTCGTCGCGGCAGGTGCGTCCACGACCACGACCCCCCTGCTCCCGGTGCGCCGCACGCCACGGCGACAGCGCACCAGCGGGCTCCCCATCGGCTCGGGCACGGACCGGGCCACCGATCCGACGCCCCGGCGGCCGGCCGCTCGGCCGCCTCCCCCGGCGTCCGTCCTGCCCGATACCACACCCGACCCCCACCGGGTACCACCGCACGATTCCGCTCACCCCACCCCCAGGAGGCGACCCATGCGGTCATCCCCGTACACAGCCCTGCGCGGAACCCACCCCGGCCTCCCGCGCCGTACCCTCAGAGCGACGCTGGTCCTGGCCGTCACGGCCGGGCTCGCCACAGCGGTCCCGGCCGTCGACCGGGCCGTGGCCGCCACCCCCGACTCCCCCGTCGCGGCCGTCGGTTCCGCTTCGACGACGGCCGACGCCACCCCCGGCCTCGCGGCCAAGCCCTACATGGGCTGGTCCAGCTGGAGCATGCAGTCCTCCCAGTACCCGGGGCTGAACCCGAACGGCAGCTACAGCTACCTCACCGAGGCCAACGTCCTGAAGCAGGCGGACGCCTTGGCCACCACCCTGAAGAAGTACGGCTACGAGTACGTCAACATCGACGCCGGCTGGTGGATGGACCAGAACTGGACGTCCGAGTTCGACCAGTACGGCCGGCAGACGCCCGACCCGGTCCGGTTCCCGAACGGCATGAAGTCCGTGGCCGACCACATCCACGCCAAGGGCCTCAAGGCCGGTATCTACCTGCCCGTCGGACTGGAGAAGGGGGCGTACGGCGAAGGGAAGGTGCCGATCCGGAACGCCCCCGGCTGCACCACCGCGGACGTGGTCTACCCCGACCTGCGCACCACCAACGGCTGGGACAGCGCCTACAAGCTGAACTTCGACAACCCCTGCGCGCAGAAGTACATCGACTCGCAGGCACAGATGCTCGCGGACTGGGGCTACGACTTCCTGAAGCTCGACGGCGTGGGTCCCGGCTCGTTCAGGTCCGGAGACAACTACAACAACGTCCCGGACGTCGCCGCCTGGCACAAGGCCATCGGCGACACCGGACGCCCGATGCACCTGGAACTGTCCTGGTCGCTCGACATCGGCCACGCCGCCGACTGGAAGAAGTACTCCAACGGCTGGCGCATCGACACCGATGTGGAGTGCTACTGCAAGACGCTGGTCACCTGGGAGAACTCGGTCAACGACCGTTGGGACGACGCCCCCGCGTGGAGCGGCAAGGCAGGCCCCGGGGGCTGGAACGACCTCGATGCGATCGACGTCGGCAACGGGGAGATGGACGGCCTCACCCCTGCCGAGCGGCAGAGCTATATGACCCTGTGGGCCATCAACAAGTCGCCCCTGTTCACCGGTGACGACCTCACCAGACTGGACGACTACGGCCTCTCCCTGCTGACCAACCAGGAGGTCATCGCCGTCGACCAGAACGACTCGCCGGTCGCACGCCCCGTCACCCCGATGGGCGACCAGCAGGTCTGGGGGAGCAGGAACCCTGACGGCAGTTACACCGTCGCCCTGTTCAACCTCGCTGACTCTTCGGCCTCCGTCACCGCCGACTGGGCATCGTTCGGCTTCACCGGCGCGGCCTCCGTGCGCGACCTGTGGAGGCACCAGAACCTCGGGACGTACAAGAACAGGATCACCGCGACGCTGCCCGCGCACGGCTCACGGCTGTTCACCGTCAAGCCGGGCGGCCCTGCGCTCGCGACCACCCGCTACGAAGCCGAGTCCGGGAACAACACCCTGACCGGGAACGCCTCCGTCGCCTCGTGCGACGCCTGCTCCGGCGGCAAGAAGATCGGCAACCTCTACCTCGACAGCCGGCTGCAGTTCAACGACGTCAAGGTGAAGAAGGACGGCATCTACACGATCGACGTCGCCTACGTCAGCGGCGATCCCCGGTCGGTGACCGTCTACTCCAACAGCGGCAACGGCACCCGGCTCAAGTTCCCCTCCACGGGTGACTGGAGCACGGCCCGCACCGTCAGCGTCCAGTTGGCCCTGAAGGCGGGCTCCAACAGCATCACGTTCGACAGCGGCTGGGACTACTCCCCCGACATCGACAGGATCGACGTCCCCAAGTCCGCCTGACCCGCGCGTGGGCCCGGTACGGCTCCGGGCCCACCCGCCTCGCACCACACACCCGACGGCCCCGCATCCGTCGTTCCCGCATGCGCCGTTCCCCGGACATGGAGTGCACCACGTGGACACCCAGCACACCGAATCGCGCGAGAACCGTCCCAGCCGCAGAGGCTTCCTCTCCCTCGCCGCCACCGCCGGCGCGGCCGCCGCGCTCGGCGGTCTGCCGAGCTTCACCGCGTCGGCGGCCCCTTCCCGCCCCACTTCCTCGCCCATGCTGTCCGGCGCCGCCGCCACGAAGAACCAACTGTGGTGGCGGGCCCCCGGCTCCCCCACCTCGATGATCCGGCAGGGCCTGCCGGTCGGGAACGGGCGCCTCGGGGCGCTCGTGAGCAACGACCCCTCCAGCGAACTGCTGACGATCACCGACGCCACCCTGTGGACCGGTGGCGTCAACGACACCCTGCAGAGCGACGGCCAGTTCCCCTACGGGCGGGACGACTTCGGGTCCCTGACCCTGCTGGCCGAGCTCACCGTCGACATCCCCGGTCACGACCTGGGCTCCGTCGACAACTACCGTCGCACCCTGGACCTGGCCCAGGGCATCGTCAGCGCGTCCTACGACCTGTCCGGCGTCACCTATCAGCGGCAGATCTTCGCCAGCCGCCCCGACGACGTCATCGTCGTCCACTTCTCCCAGCTCGGCGGCGGCACCTACACCGGCACCGTCACGCTGGCCGGCACCCACGGCGAGCACACCACCGCGGCCGGCGCGGGCCGCTACGCCTCGTTCGGGGCTTCCCTCGCCAACGGCCTGAAGTACGGCGCCGCCGTCACCGCGACCAGCGGAACCGGCACGGTGACCGTCAGCGGTACGTCGATCACGTTCAGCGGCTGCAAGGACCTCACCGTCGTGTTCAGCGGCGGCACGAACTACGCGCCCGACGCGGCCACCGGGTTCCGCGACCCGGCCCTGGACCCGGAGCGTCTGGCGCGCACCAAGGTCCAGGACGCGGCCGGCCACTCCGCGAGCACCCTGCTGCACACCCACGTCGCGGACTTCCGCCCGGCGTTCGAGCAACTGGCCGTCGACCTCGGCACCTCGTCCACCGCACAGCGCAAGCTGGACACCTGGCAGCGCGTACAGGCCCGCTACCGGGACAACGTGCCGGACCCGGAACTGGAGGCGGCGTACCTCCAGTTCGGGCGCTACCTGATGATCTCCGGGTCACGGGGCGTCCTGCCGATGGGGCTGCAGGGACCGTGGCTCGACGGCAACGACCCGGACTGGATGGGCGACTACCACACCGACATCAACGTCCAGATGAACTACTGGCTGGCCGACCGCGCCGGCCTGTCGGACTGCTTCGACGCCTTCACGGACTACTGCCTCGCACAACTGCCCTCATGGACGGACGTCACGCGGCGGCTCTTCAACAGCCCGACCAACAGGTACCGCAACTCCAGCGGGAAGATCGCCGGTTGGACCGTGGCCATCTCCACCAACCCCTACGGCGGAGGCGGCTGGTGGTGGCACCCGGCGGGCAACGCCTGGCTCTGCCAGAACCTGTTCGAGCACTACGAGTACACCCAGGACCGCGCCTACCTGGAGAAGATCTACCCCCTCCTCAAGGGCGCCGTGGAGTTCTGGGAGGCCCGGCTCATCACCACGACCGTCACCGACGCCTCCGGCTCCGCACGCGAGGTCCTCATCGCCGACAGCGACTGGTCCCCCGAGCAGGGACCGCTGGACGCCAAGGGCATCACCTACGCCCAGGAACTGGTGTGGAACCTCTTCGGCAACTACCGCACCGCGACCGGAGTGCTCGGCAGGGACGCCTCCTACGGTGTGACCGTCGACGGACTGCGCCAACGCCTGTACCTGCCCGTGGTCAGCCCCAAGACCGGCTGGCTGGAGGAGTGGATGTCGCCCGACGACCTGGGCGAGACCACCCACCGGCACCTGTCCCCGCTCGTCGGTCTCTTCCCGGGTGACCGGATCCGGCCCGACGAGTCCACGCCGAAGGACATCCTCGCCGGCGCGACCGCCCTCCTGACCGCGCGCGGCATGAACAGCTACGGCTGGGCCAACGCCTGGCGCAGCCTGTGCTGGGCCCGGCTGAAGAACGCCGAGAAGGCCTACCAACTCGTCGTCAACAACCTGAAGCCGTCGACGGGCGGCAGCAACGGGACCGCGCCGAACCTCTTCGACATCATGGACATGGGGCAGGGCCGCGGCATCTTCCAGATCGACGCGAACTTCGGCACCCCCTCCGCGATGATCGAGATGCTGGTCTACTCGCGGCCGGGCCACGTCGAGCTGCTGCCCGCACTGCCCGCCGCGTGGGCGGCGTCCGGCTCGGTGTCCGGCGTCGGCGTGCGTGGCGGCTTCGTCGCCGACCTCAGGTGGAAGAACGGCAAGGTCACCCAGGTGACCTTGAAGAGCGTCGGCGGCCGTGACACGACCGTGTTCGCGGGCGGCACTTCGCGGAGGATCAGCATCGAGCCGGGTGGGTCCGTCACGTTGAACAACCTCGGCTGACGGCACGCTCAGCGGCCTCGGCCGAGGCCGGTACGGCACCCACGAACCCCCCGAGCCAACCCCGATGACCCGTCGTCAGCGGACCGTCCCGCCGCCCGGAGTCCCTCCGTCCGGAATCCCTCCGTCTTCGGCGGAGGCGGGACCGGGCCGGACTCCCCGCGGAGCCGGCCCGCCGCGGACGACGCGGAGAGTGGAGAGAACAACGATGTCCCCGGAGAAGGAAGGCACGGCGGCGGATCGCCGACCGCGTCGCGGATCCCTGCTGTCCGTGTTCGGCGCTGTGACCGGAATGATGCTCACGGTCGTTCCGTTGAGCACCGCGCACGAGGCGGACGCCGCCGCCACATCACCGTCGCAGGGCAAGGGCACCAGGGTCAGTGCCTGGTCCCCCAGCATGACGACCGGCGGCCCGTCCTTCGACAACCAGACCATACGGATGGTGGTGCACAGCAGCGTCGCGGGCTCGGGCGTACGCATCACCCTGTCGAACCGGTACGGCACCGCGCCCCTCGATCTCAGCACGGTGGACCTGGCCGTCCAGGCGAGCGGCGGCGAGGCGACGCGCGGCACCACTCGGAACGTCGCCTTCGGCGGCTCGCGGCACGTCACGATCCCCGTCGGCGAAGAGGCGGTCAGCGACGTCGTCCCGATCTCGGTCAGCGCCGGCGAGAACCTGCTCGTCAGCCTCTACGTCCCCGGCGCCACGGGAACGTCGACCTGGCACTCCGACGCGTTCGACACCACGTACATAGCCTCCGGCAACCACGCCGGGGACGACGGCGCCGCCGCGTTCGGCACCACCACGACCTCCTGGTACTACCTGGCCGGGATGGACGTCGTGTCACCGACCGCGAGGGGCACCGTCGTCGCCTTCGGCGACTCCATCACGGACGGCTACCATTCCTCGACCGGCACCTACACCCGGTGGCCCGACTTCCTCGGTCGCCGGCTGGGCTCCGGACCGGGCCCGCAGAAACTGAGTGTCGTCGACGCCGGAATCGGCGGCAATCGGGTTCTCACCGACGTCCCGAACCTGTGGCAGGGGGTCAGCGCTCTCAAGCGCTTCTCCCACGACGCCCTCGGCCAGCCAGGCGTCAAGGACGTCATCCTCTTCGAAGGCATCAACGACATCGGCAACAACGCGGGCCCCGACGGCCGGGCACTGACCGCGCAGGACCTGATCGACGGCTACCGCACCCTGATCGACGAGGCACACGCCGCCCACGTCAATATCATCGGCGCGACGCTGATGCCGGACAAGGGCAACGGGTACTACACGCCCGACGCGGAGAGGATCCGCCAGAGCGTCAACCAGTGGATCCGCACCAGCGGCGCTTTCGACGGTGTCATCGACTTCGACCGGACCATGCGCGACCCCGCCGACCCGGCGGCCCTCAACCCGGCCTACGACTCGGGCGACCACATCCACCCCGACGACGAAGGGATGGAGGCGATGGCCGACGCGATCGACCTGCGGCTCCTGCGCACCTGACACGGCGCCCCGAACCGGATCAGCACCGCCCGCTCGCTGATCATCCGCCGTCCGCCGTCGCGATGGACTCCGGCCCTCGTCTCAGGTGACCGGCCCGCCGACGGGCGGGCGGCGACGGGCGGGCGGCGACCGGTCCAGGGAGCCCGGGGCGCCGCTCTCGCGCCCTCGCATGGGGGCAGATGGTGACGCACCGGGGAAGGGTCCGGGTCGAGCGGCCGGCAGCCGAGGTCGGCTGGAGCCGTAAGCGTCCGTGGTCCCGGCGCCCGGTGTCGAGCCCGGCGGGGCGGGCACGGGGGCATACTCCGGGCAGGCGCGCGCAAGGAGCTGTGGTTCCCTGTAACCCCGAGCCCAGGCCCCGAGGAGCAGCCCATGACCAACGCACCTGTCCCCTTCCAGGTGTACGAGGCGGGAACCTACCTGCACGGTACGAAGGCGGCGCTTGTTCCAGGGGATCTGCTGATCCCCGGGTACGCCTCCAACTTCGAGGAGGGGCGTACGTCCCGCCACGTGTACGTTTCCGAGACCCTGGATGCCGCCGTCTGGGGCGCCGAGCTCGCAGCCGGCGACGGGCCGGGGCGGATCTACGTGGTGGAGCCGACCGGCGACCTGGAGGACGATCCCAATGTCACCGACAAGAAGTTCCCGGGCAACCCCACCCGCTCCTATCGCACACGCGAGCCCGTGCGCGTCGTGTCGGAGCTCAAGGGCTGGGTCGGGCACTCCCCCGAGCAGATCGAGGCCATGCTGACCGGGCTGGCCGACCTTCGCCGCCGCGGCATCGCCGAGATCCTGGACTGACGAGGGCCACCGAGCCCCCGTGGGCCGTGTCATCGGTCCGGGCCGCCTCGCGCGGCACCCGTCAGACGGCACCCGTCAGGCGGAAGCCGACCGCTGCGGATCCGGCAGGTCCGGGTGGCGGGGTGGGCCGGTCAGCGCGCGCTGTCCGGTCTCGTGGCCATCCTCGTCCTGCGCGACGGCCGCCCCGGGGTGCCCGGCCCCACGTGCCGTTGCTTTCACTGCTGCGCGGAGCGCACGATCACCACCGGGCAGCTCGCGTGCTGCGAGACGTGCTGGCTGACGGAGCCCAGCAGGGCGCGCGCGAACCCGCCCCTGCCCCGGCTGCCGACGACCAGGACCTCGGCTCCTTCGGCGGCCCGCAACAGGACGTCGGCGGGGTTGCCGTGCACCACACGGGTCCGCACCGAGCCGGCCGTGTCCGCGCCGAGCACGTCGGTCAGCTCCTGGCCCATCTTCTGGCGCGTCTCGTCCTCGTCGACGTCCATGTCCACGGCGGGCCCCGACCAGCCGTACAGGCCCGGCAGCTCCCACACCGCGACCGCCTCCACAATGCCGCCGACCAGACCGGCGTAGCGCACGGCCCAGCGCAGGGCGTCGTACGAGGACCGCGACCCGTCGACACCGACCACCACCCGGCGCTCGGAGGCATCCTTGTCCATGCGTCCCACCTCTCGTTCGGTGTGACCCGGTTCTTCGGTGTGCGCCCACCGGGCCGGTCCGCCCCTGTTCCCCACGCTGCGGGACCCGTCGCCACACCGCCACCCAGCCGGTTCCACTTGCTCCCACGGGTGTGCGATTCGGCCCCGCCTCCGGGTACAAGAGGAGAGATGCTGGGTGTGTGACCGGTCGCTGTCCGGTCATCGGGGCGAGCCCCTCCGCCAGGAAGGGCCCGGCGTTCCCCGGAGCATCCCGCACTCGCGAACTGGAGGGCCGATGAGCCGACGCACTCAACCTGATGCGCGGGCCGAGCGGACCTGCCGCGGTCCGGCGCTGCCCTCGACGAGGAAGACCCGGCGGCGAGCGGGGCCCCGGCCGGCCGGTTCCGGTCGGTTGAGCGCTCGCAGCGCCGACGGCGAGCGGATGCTGCTGCCCGGTGGCACGTGGCGGCGCGTCGAGACCATCAGGGTGCGCAGCCTGTTCGGATGAGTCCGCAGGACCGCTCCCGCCCGTGCGCCCGGAAGCGTGCCGCGCCGCCCTCACCGCCGTTCGGGCACGACCGCGACCGGGCACTGGGCATGGTGGAGGAGGGCATGGCCCACACGGCCGAGCTGGAGTCCGAAGTGTCCCTTCCCGCGTCGTGCCCCGACGATCACGAGGTCCGCCGCGGCCGACCGGTCCACGAGGACCCTGCCGGCCGGCCCCTCGACGACCGCCGGGCGCGTCCGGACGTGCGGATACTCGTCGATCGCGGCCATGAGCCGGGCGTCGACGACGGCGGAGGCGTTCTCCCCGGATGTGTCGACCGGCCCTCCGGCCTGTATCGGGTTGCCGCTCCTGTCGTGGGCGGTCCTGCGCCAGGCACGCACGACGTCGAGGACGCAGCCGCGCACCCCTGCCTCCTGGAAGGCGAAGCGCACGGCTTCCGCGCCGGCACCGGTTTCACCGAGGCCGAGCAGGATGCGCCCATGCCCACCCTCCAGGCCCACCCGGTCGCCCCGGACGACGACCGCCGGGCAGGGGGCCCGGGCCGCCACGGCCAGACCGACCGAGCCGAGCAGCAGTCCCCTGAGCTCGCCGCGGCCGCGTGAACCGGTCACCAGCGCGAAGGCCGCGCCGCCCTCGCGCACGAGAGCCGCCGCCGCGTCCTCGGGCACGATGTCGGTGGTGATCTTCACGTCCCGGTGGCGGCGTTCCGCCCGGTCGGCCGCCGAGGCCACGATCTGCTCGGCCAGCACCTGCTCGGAGGGCCGTCCCGGACCCGCCGGGGGCAGGCCGGCCTCGTAGCGCTCCCAGAGGGAGGCGTGGACGAGCCTGAGCGGGAGACCGTGCCGGACGGCTTCGTCCACGGCCCAGTCGACCGCGACGAGGCTCGGCTCCGATCCGTCGACTCCCACGACCAGAGGGAGTGTCATCGTCCCCACCGCCTTTCCTGGGGCCGCCTGTCGCGCCGTACACCGCGAGCGCGTTCACGGTCCCGGCCGGAGGTCGTCGGCTCCTCACGAAGACGTGGCCGTACCAGAACATCATGGTCTCTCACCTGCTTCGGCCCTGCCCCGTGGCCGGATGCGCGAGCCCGCGGGGACAGGGCGGAGAGCGCCGCGGCGATGCTCCGCCGGGGCGCTCCCGGGCGGCGGTTCAGCCGTCCCATGTCCAGTCGGCGACCTCGGGCAGGTCCGTGCCGTGTTCCCGGATGTGGACGTGGTGGCGCTGGCGGGCGTCCTCCATGTGCTGGCGTACGGCGGCCGCGCGGACGGCGAGGCCGGGGACGCGGTCGATGACGTCCATGACCAGGCGGTAGCGGTCCAGGTCGTTGCGGACCACCATGTCGAAGGGGGTGGTCGTCGTGCCGATCTCCTTGTAGCCGCGCACGTGCAGGTGGCGGTGCCCGGTACGGCGGTAGGCCAGGCGGTGGATGAGCCAGGGGTAGCCGTGGTAGGCGAAGATCACCGGCTTGTCCGCCGTGAAGAGCCCGTCGTACTCGAAGTCGCTCATGCCGTGCGGGTGTTCCTCGCTCGGCAGCAGTCGGGCGATGTCGACCACGTTGACCACGCGCACGGCCAGGTCGGGCAGGTGGCGGCGCAGTAGCTGGGCCGCGGCGAGGACCTCCTGCGTCGGCACGTCACCCGCGCACGCGAGCACCGCGTCCGGTTCACGCGTACCGTCCTCGCTGCCGGCCCACTCCCAGATGCCGGCGCCCCGGGCGCAGTGGACCTTCGCCTCCTCCATCGGCAGCCAGTCGAAGCAGGGCTGCTTGCCCGCCACGATCACGTTGACGTAGTCGCGGCTGCGCAGGGCGTGGTCCGCCACGGACAGCAGTGTGTTCGCGTCCGGCGGGAAGTAGACCCGTACGGCCTCGGGGCTCTTGTTCAGGATGTGGTCCACGAAGCCGGGGTCCTGGTGGGAGAAGCCGTTGTGGTCCTGCCGCCACACATGGGACGTGAGGAGGTAGTTCAGGGAGGCGACAGGAGCGCGCCAGGGCAGGCGGCGGGTGGTGCGCAGCCACTTGATGTGCTGGTTGACCATGGAGTCCACGATGTGCACGAAGGCCTCGTAGCAGGAGAACAACCCGTGCCGGCCGGTGAGGAGGTAGCCCTCCAGCCAGCCCTGGCAGGTGTGCTCGGAGAGGATCTCCATGACCCGGCCGTGCCGGTCGAGGTGTTCGTCCACGTCGAGGGTGGCGGCCTGCCACGCCTTGCCGCTGGCCGCGTAGACGGCCTGGAGCCGGTTGGAGGCGGTCTCGTCGGGGCCGACGAGCCGGAAGTCGCGGCGGTCCGTGGTCGCCCGCATGACGTCTTCGAGCAGGTCACCGAGGACACGCGTGGGTTCGTGCAGAGTGGCGCCGTGCTTGTCCACCTCGACGGCGTACTTCTCCAGGGGCGGCAGAGGCAGTTCCCGCAGGAGGAGGCCGCCGTTGGCGTGCGGGGTGGCACCGAGCCGCCGGGCACCCTCCGGGACGCATGCCACGACGTGTGCGCGAGGGGCGCCGTGCTCGTCGAACAGTTCCTCGGGACGGTAGGAGCGCAGCCACTGTTCCAGCTGCCGCAGGTGTTCCGGGTTGTCCCGTACGGCGGCCAGCGGCACCTGGTGCGCCCGCCAGGTGCCCTCGACCGGCAGTCCGTCCACCTCGGCGGGACCGGTCCAGCCCTTGGGCGTGCGCAGCACGATCACGGGCCAGCGGGGCCGGTCCGTGGCCTGCTCCTCGCGGGCGGCACGCTGGAAACCGGCGATGCGGTCGACCGCCTCGTCCATCGCCGCGGCCATCGCGCGATGGACGGCCGTCGGGTCGTCACCGGTGACATGGATGGGGTCGTGGCCGTAGCCACGCAGAAGTTCGTCGAGTTCGGTTTCCGGGAGCCGGGCCAGCACCGTCGGGTTGGCGATCTTGTAGCCGTTCAGGTGCAGGATCGGCAGCACGGCGCCGTCGTGGACCGGGTCGAGGAACTTGTCGGAGTGCCAGGAGGCGGCCAGCGGCCCGGTCTCCGCCTCCCCGTCACCGATCACGCAGGCGACCAGCAGGTCCGGGTTGTCGAAGGCCGCGCCGTAGGCGTGTGACAGGGAGTAGCCGAGTTCACCGCCCTCGTGAATGGAGCCGGGGGTCTCGGGGGCGACATGGCTGGGCACCCCGCCCGGGAAGGAGAACTGCTTGAACAGCCGGGCCATGCCGGCCGCGTCCCGGGTGACGTCCGGGTAGGTCTCGGTGTACGACCCCTCCAGCCAGGAGTTGGCGAGCACGGCCGGGCCGCCGTGTCCGGGCCCCCAGATGCACAGCGCGTCCAGGCCGCGGGCCTTGATCACGCGGTTGAGGTGGGTGTGCACCAGGTTCAGGCCGGGTGAGGTGCCCCAGTGGCCGAGCAGCCGTGGTTTGACGTGCTCGGGCTGGAGCGGCTCGCTCAGCAGGGGGTTCGCCATGAGATAGATCTGGCCGACGGAGAGGTAGTTCGCGGCGCGCCAGTGGGCGTCCAGGGAGGCGAGCTCCTCGTCCGAGAGTGCGGCGGGCGCCGTGCGCGTGTCGACGGACATCCGGATCCCTTTCGTGTCGGGACGGCGTTCGGGGGTTTCTTGTGTCTCGGCCTCTGTACGACCACCTTCCATCGACGCGCCGGGTTCCCGACAGGGCCGTTCGGGCCACCGACCCCGGAACGGGCGGTGCCGTGGGACCTGACTGCCCCGGTCGGCACCCGATCGGACCACGCGTCCGGTCGGCCGACGGTGCCGTGCCCTGCCGTCGCTCCGACGGGGAGCCGTCGGGCCGACGACGATCGACGGGTCCGGCGACCACGACGGGGGCGGCGCGGGCACGGTGCTGCGTCCGGGGGGCGGGGCAGGGAGCCGGCTTCGGTGCCCTCGGCAACGAACCGGTCTCCGGCTCCTGGTCCGGTGTCACGGCACCCAGGCCGGCCCGACGGCCCGGAAGGCGACGGGGACGCCTGCTCCGTCTGCTCCCTCCAGGTCCGCCTGGCCATCGAGGAGATGCCGACCTACGCCGACCATGTCGGCCTGCACGCCGAGGAGATGAGCCACGGGACGAGCAACTGGGCTGAGCCCGCCCCGCGTTCAAGCACTCCGCCCTCGACCGCGCCCGCAACTGACGGCTCACCGGCCGCGTCCCGCAGGCGGTCACCGTGCGAGCGCACGGGTCTCCGCCCATTCTGGAGGTGAGGGGGGGTGTGACGGCGGAGGAGGTAGTGAAGATGCGGACCGTTGTCGATCTCACGCGCTGCCAGGGATACGCACAGTGTGTGTTCCTCGCGCCGGGCGTGTTCGAGCTGCACGGCGAGGAAGGCCTCCTCTACGCCACGGCCGTACCCGACGACCAGGAGGAACGCGTACGCCAGGCCGCGGCGGCCTGTCCGGTCCAGGCCATCCTCCTGGGTGAAGAGGTGAGCAGCGGTGCCCGATGACCTCAAGGACGGCCGCATCGTCATCGTCGGTGCGTCGCTGGCCGGGCTGCGGGCCGCGGAAGCGCTGCGCGAGGAAGGCTTCACCGGCTCACTGACCGTGGTCGGGGACGAACCCCACGCACCCTACGACCGTCCGCCGCTGTCCAAGCAGGTGCTGCTCGGGCAGGCGACGGCGGAGACCACCGAGCTGCCGATGCGCCGGGACCCGGACGCCGAGTGGCGGCTGGGCGTCCGCGCCACGGGCCTGGACCTGCTGGAGAAGCGGGTGCTGCTGGAAGAGGGGGAGTCACTGCCGTACGACCGGGTGTTGATCGCCACTGGCACCCGGGCGCGGCCCTGGCCCAACAAGGAGGAGGCCGCGCTGGAGGGCGTGTTCACCCTGCGTTCCCGGGAGGACGGCGCGGGGCTGGCCGAGCGGCTCGCCGCGAGGCCGGAGCGCGTCCTGGTCATCGGCGGCGGCTTCACGGGCTCCGAGATCGCCTCGGCGTGCCGGGAGCTGGGAGTGCAGGTCACGGTCACCGAGCGCGGCCCCGCTCCGCTGGTCGGCGCGCTCGGCGGCACCCTGTCGAAGCTCGCGGCCGTCATGCAGCGCAACCACGGCGTGGACCTGCGCACCGGCGTGACGGTCACCGCCCTGAACGGCAACGGAGCGTTCACGGGTGCGGAGCTGTCCGACGGCAGCCGGATCGACGCGGACGTGTGCGTGGCGGCGTTGGGAGCGATCCGCAATGTCGAATGGCTGGCGGAGTCGGGGCTGGCGGTGGGCCCGCGCGGCATCGCGTGCGACGCGGGATGCCGGGCCTTCAACATGTACGGGATCGTCACCGACGACGTCTTCGTGGCCGGCGACGTCTCCCGCTTCCCCCACCCGCTCTTCGGCTACCAGATGCTGTCCCTGGAGCACTGGGGCAACGCGGTCGAGCAGGCCCAGGTGGCGGCCCACAACATGGTCAGCCCGGGCCCGCTGCAACGCCCGCACCTGGCCGTGCCGGTCTTCTGGTCGACCCAGTTCGGACTCAACATCAAGTCCGTGGGCGTGCCCACCTACTCGGACCACGTCGTCATCGCCCAAGGCTCGCTGGAGGCCCGCCGTCTTGCCATGGTCTACGGGTACAAGGGCCGGGTCACCGCGGCCGTCACCGTCGACATGGCCAAGTCGCTCGACTACTACCGGCATCTGATCGAGACGGCCGCCCCCTTCCCGCCCCCGCCCGGCGCGCCGGACCGCGCGATCGCGGCCGACGTCACGATCCCTTCCGACGTGCCCGATCCGTCGGTGCTGTCCCACGGCCCGACCGTCGCGCTCACCGGTCACCTGCCCGACCGCCGACTGACCGTGGTGTAGCCCACGTCCCGCTCGACCCCGAGGAGCCGCCATGGCCTCCGAGACCCTGCTGGCACGCATCACCGACTACTCCAACCGCCCTGACCCGTACCCGCTGTACGCGGAACTCCGCGCGGCCGGTCCCGTGGTTCAGCAGACCGACGGCAGCTACCTGGTCGGCACCTACCACGAGGTCGCCGCCCTGCTCCACGACCCGCGGGTGAGCGTCGATCCCCGTACCCGCGGCGGGGAGGCGCAGCAACTGCCGTTCCTGCGGCTCGACGACCCCGAACACCACAGACTGCGCACCCTGGCCATGCGGCCCTTCGGTCCGCCGCACAGCCCGCACCGCGTCGACGGCATGCGCGGCGAGATCGACCGGATCACCCAGGAGCTGCTGGCCTCCTTCCGTGCGGGCGAGCAGATCGATCTGGTCGACGACTTCGCGTACCCGCTGCCCGTCACGGTCATCTGCCGCCTGCTCGGCGTGCCACGCGAGGACGAGCCCCTCTTCAGGGCCTGGTCCGACGCCCTCGTCGCCGCCGCCGACGTCAGGGCCGGTGCGGACACCACCGAGACGGACAAGGCCGGTGAACAGGCGAAGATGGAGATGGGCGGCTACTTGGTGAACCTCGCCGAAGAGCGCCGCGGCAAGCCCAGCGACGACATGCTCTCCGCCTTCGTCAACGAGCCCGACCCGGCCCTGCGGCTCACTCGGGAGGAACTCGCCGAAACAGCGGTCCTGCTGCTCATCGCCGGGCACGAGACCACGGTCAACCTCATCACCAACGGTGTGCTCACCCTGCTGCGCCGGCCCGAACAGCTGGACCTGCTGCGCCGCGAACCGGACCTGCTGCCCCGGGCGGTGGAGGAACTGCTGCGGTACGAGCCTCCGGTCCACATGCGCGAGCGCATCCCGCGGGCCGACATCGACGTCGCCGGCACCACCGTCCCGGAAGGCTCGTCCGTCATCCTGGTACTGGCCTCGGGCAGCCGCGACCCCAAGCGGTTCCACGAACCCGACCGGTTCGACCCCACCCGTCCGGACAACCAGCACTTCGGCTTCGGCAGCGGCATCCACATCTGCTACGGCGGCCCCCTGGCCCGTATCGAGGCGTATTCCGCGCTCGGCGCCCTGCTCCCCCACCTCGGCACCGCCCGGCTGGTCCAGGACCCGCCCCCCTACCGTCAGAACGCCATGCTCCGCGGCCCCCGCCACCTGCCCATCCAGCTCTGAGGCACGGCACCGCACACGGCAGGAAGGAGCGACGGGACGGGGACGACGACCGCGCGGTGGCGAACCGGCGTCACGTCCCACGTAACCTTTCCCTGTGCCACCCTCCCGCCTTCGCCGCGTCGCCGTCCTCGTCCTGGAGGGTGCGAAGCCGCTCGACGTCGGAATTCCCGCGCAGGTCTTCACGACCCGCGCGAGCATGCCGTACGAGGTGCGGGTGTGCGGGGCGGCACCCGGTCTCGTGACCGGCGGGGACGGCCTCGCGTACCACGTCGCCCACGGCCTCGACGCGCTTGCGTGGGCCGACATCGTCTTCGTCCCCGGCTACCGGTTCCCGGATCGCGACGACCCGCCGCAGGCCGTGATCGACGCGCTGATCACGGCCCACGACCGGGGCGCGCGGCTGGCCGCCATTTCCACGGGCGCCTTCGCGCTCGCCGCCACGGGCCTGCTCGACGGCAAGCGCGCCACGACGCACTGGCACTACACGCGGGCACTCGCGGCCGGGCATCCGCTCGTCCAGGTGGACGAGAACGTGCTGTTCGTCGACGAGGGCAGCGTGCTCACCTCGGCGGGCGCCGCCTCCGGCATCGACCTGTGCCTGCACATCCTGCGCGGTGATCTCGGAGTGGCCGCGTCCAACCACGCGGCCCGGCGTCTGGTCGCGGCCCCCTACCGCAGCGGCGGCCAGGCACAGTACGTCCCGCGCAGTGTGCCCGAGCCGCTCGGCGAGCGGTTCGCCGCGACCCGTGAGTGGGCGCTGCACCGGCTCGGCGGGCCCCTCACCCTCGACGTACTGGCGCGGCAGGCGGGAGTCTCGCCCCGCACGTTCTCCCGGCGCTTCGTGGAGGAGACCGGCTACACGCCGATGCAGTGGGTGATGCGCGCCCGCATCGACCTGGCCCGCGAACTGCTTGAACGCTCGCAGCGCAGCGTCGAGCAGATCGCCGACGACGTCGGGCTCGGCACCGGCGCGAACCTACGGCTGCACTTCCAGCGCATCCTCGGCACCACACCGAGTGAGTACCGGCGCACCTTCACCCGGGGCGAGTGACCCGCCCGGCACCACGGCGGCTGGCGGGATCCTTTTGGACCCTGGCGATCCCGCCACTGTCGGCGGTGCGGACCGCGGGCGAGTCTGGTGGCGAACGGAAGGGACATCACTCATGACTCGCATCGCCATCAACGGATTCGGCCGCATCGGACGCAATGTGCTGCGCGCACTGCTGGAGCGCGACAGTGCCCTGGAGATCGTCGCCGTCAACGATCTGACAGAGCCCGCCGCGCTCGCCCGGCTGCTCGCCTTCGACAGCACGGCCGGCCGGCTCGGGCGCCCGGTGGCCGTCGACGGCAACACCCTCGTCGTCGACGGCCGGCGGATCACGGTGCTGGCCGAGCGGGAACCGGCGCAGTTGCCGTGGGCCGAACTCGGTGTCGACGTCGTCCTGGAAGCCACCGGCCGCTTCACCGCGGCCAAGGCCGCCCGGGCCCACCTCGACGCCGGGGCCAAGAAGGTGCTCGTGAGCGCGCCGTCGGACGGCGCCGACGTCACTCTCGCGTTCGGCGTGAACACCGACGCCTACGATCCGGCGGTGCACACGATCGTCTCGAACGCCTCCTGCACCACCAACGCGCTCGCGCCGCTGGCCGCGGTCCTCGACGAACTCGCCGGCATCGAGCACGGGTTCATGACGACGGTGCACGCCTACACGCAGGAGCAGAACCTGCAGGACGGCCCGCACCGTGACGCCCGTCGCGCCCGGGCCGCAGGCGTCAACATCGTGCCGACCACGACCGGCGCCGCCAAGGCGATCGGCCTGGTGCTGCCGAACCTCGACGGCAGGCTGTCGGGCGACTCGATCCGCGTGCCGGTGCCGGTGGGCTCGATCGTCGAGCTCAACACGACCGTCGCCCGCGACGTGACGCGCGACGAGGTGCTGGCCGCGTACCGCGCCGCGGCGGAGGGGCCGCTCGCCGGCATCCTTGAGTACTCGGACGACCCGCTCGTGTCGTCCGACATCACGGGCAATCCCGCCTCGTCGATCTTCGACTCGGCCCTCACCCGCGTCGACGGCCGGCACATCAAGGTGGTCGCGTGGTACGACAACGAGTGGGGTTTCTCGAACCGCGTGATCGACACGCTGGAACTCCTCGCCACCCGCTGACACCCCAGCGCGGTTCGGGGGGTGTCCGCTCGGTGGGGGGACTGCCCGGCGGTCGATGGCGCCGCGACTGTCCAGGTTGTGTGCGACGGCCCCGCGTGTTCACGGTGTGAGCATGCGGTCCTGCTCCACCGGGGGTGTGCCGTCGTACCAGTCCAGGGCTTGGCCGAAGCGGACGAGTTCGCCGTAGAGGGCCGGATCGACATGTTCGGCGAGGACCAGGTCGAGCACGGCTTCGGCGGCCCGGGCCGGTGACTGGGCCTGGCTGTAGTCGCTGAACCAGGGGCGGGAGGTGGCGGTGTCGACCATGCCGGGACACACCGCCGCGATCAGTGTGCCGTCGGCGAGATCGCTCTCACGGCGCTCGGCGGCGACGGCGCGGACGGCGGCGACCTGAGCCACCTTCGAGGGGACGTTCAGCCAGACCGGCCAGCCGGCCTCCTGCGCGGTCCGGTCGTGGACGGCACGGCGCCACGATTCGACGGCGCACTCGACCTGGTCGAGACTCGCGCCGTCGAAGAGGTGGTGCAGCCGGGGATCCAGGTGACCGAGGGTGCCCAGGCTGCTGGCGACGACGAGCAGCCGGCCGCCGGGGCGCAGGACGGGGCCGAAGGAGCGCAGAATCGCGTGCGTGGCGGTGTTGGAGACGTCGATGAACTCGTCGGCCCGCCCGGCCTGTGACTCCTCGGGCAGCACGCGGGCCACCGCGTTGGACAGGACGACGTCGACACCTCCGTACCGGGCTCGGAGATCCCCGGCGAGACGGGCGACGGCGTCGGTGTCGGTGACGTCCAGGACCCGGCCCTCGACCTGGGCGCGGGTGCCGGGCAGCCGGCCGACCTCGTGTGCGGCGTCCGTCACGCGCGGGCGGCTGCGGCCGGTGAGCAGGACCAGGTCGTCCGAGTCCATGCGGGCCGCCAGTCCTTCGACGAGGGCGCGGCCGAGTCCTTGGTTGGCGCCCGTGACGAGGGCGATGCGCGGAGCGTTCATGCACGCCACGCTAGGAAGCGGGGTGGTCATGAGTCCAACGAAACCTGGGCACACCCCCTATGCGCGAACGTCATGGCGTTCCCGGAGGCGTCGTCGCGCTTCCGCTCGGTCGTAAGGTGATGCGGTGCATGACCCGGTGGCGGTCGCCGTAGTCACGGTTGGCGTAGTGGGCCGTACTGCGGTTGTCCCACAGGGCGACGTCACCGGGTCGCCAGCGATGGCGTACGACGTGCTCCGGCTTGGTGACACCGGGTGCTCGACCGGCGTCAGGTCGGTGAAGACCTGGCCCTCCCAGAGGTTTCCGCGGCCTTTCCGACGCTGGGCGAGGTAGTACCCGAACTCGCGGGTGCCGTCGTGCACGGCGGTGAGTGGGTCGACCAGCTTCCGCAGGCCCGGTAACAGCGATTCGTAGGCGAGTTGGCTGTCGGCCCAGTTCGTGTCACCGCCGTTCGGCGGCAGCACCACGGCCCGCAGGACGGAGATCGCGGGCGGCCGTCGTACGAACGTCACGTCCGTGTGCCAGACGTCGGCGAACCCGTTGTCCTGGCTGTCCAGCGAGTACACCTCGGGGGCCACGTCACCGGAGTCGTGGATCGGGTACCTCGCCCAGGCGCCGGCCGAACTCGATCTGCTGGGAGTCGTCGAGGCCGTCCTGCCCTCGCACGAAGAGCACCTTGTACTTCACGAGTGCTTGCCGGAGCGCGAGGACCTGGTCGTCGTCGAGGCGACCGAGATCGATGCCGCGGATCTCGGCTCCGAAGTGCGGGCCGAGCTCGGTGATCGGCAGCCGTACCGCTGCGGGCCGTTCACTGAGGCTGCTCATCCGTCTGTGTTTCCTTTCCTCGATAGGGAGGTCAGGCCGCGGCGGCGGCCTTGACGGCGTGGGAGACCTCCGCGCGCAGTTCGGCGAACTCCAAGGAGTTCCGGAGCTCTTCGGCGTCGACATCGCCACGCGGCAGGGGGTTCGGCAGGTCCAGGGCCACGGTTCCCGGCCCCTTCGTCAGCACCACGATGCGGGAGCCGAGGAACACCGCCTCGTCCGCCGAGTGCGTCACGAACACCGTGGTCCGCCCGGTCTGGGCGGTCACCTGGCGGACGTCCTCCTGGAGCCGTTCCCGGGTCAGCGCGTACAGCGCCGCGAACGGCTCGTCGAGCAGGAAGAGCGGGTTCTCGGCGGACAGGGCGCGGGCGATGGCGACCCGCTGCTGCTGACCGCCGGAGATCTCCCAGGTAGCCTCTTGTCGGTGCCTTCGAGACCCACCCGCGCCAGCAACTCCGCCCGCCGCTCGGGCCATTGGCCGCGGTTCACCCCGGCGTACCGCAGTGCCAGGTCGATGTCGCCCCGCACGGTACGCCACGGGAACAGCCGGGGCGTCTGGAACACCACGCCGGCCGACTCACCGGGCCGCGGCTCGGCACCGGAGACCCGCAGCGAGCCGTGGGTGGGCTGCTCGAATCCGGCGATCAGCCGCAACAGCGTGCTCTTGCCGCAGCCGGAGGCGCCGACCAGGACCAGGAACTCGCCGGCGGGGACGGTCAGGTCGACCGGCCCGACGGCGGTGACGGTCTTCCCGCCCCGGCGGTACTGGTGGGTGACGTGGTCGAGGCGCACGGATCCGGCATCCGGGGTCTCCGTTCCGCTGTCCTCAACTGCCAGGTGTGCCGCTTCACTTGAGGACATCCGACAGCGGGAGGGAGAAGCGTCAGAAACGCTGAATCATGCGCCTGTTTCCACAGCAGTACCCGCTCCCCGCAAAGAGCGTCCCACTCTCTGGACCAGGTCTCTTGCCCGATCGTTTCGACCCCGGGCCGCCGTCGCGGTACGCCCTGCCCGGCGGGCCCTCGAAGAGCGTGCCGAGCCCGCCTTCCGTCTGCGTTCCCGCCCGCGGGCCGCCGTCCGACCCGGGCGATCCGTGACGGGTACGCCGGACCGGTTCCCGGTCCGGCGTCGCATCAGTCCCGGCTGCCGCCCAGAACCGTGTCGATCAGGGCCTCCGCCGCCTCGGGGGCGCCGGCGAGCCGCCCGGCCTCGCGGATCTGGCCCTCGTCCAGAGCCCCCGCCTTCACCAGCTCGATCGCCTCGTGGATGCCGTCTCCGTCGCCGTGCGCGAACATGACGAAGAACCAGCGCACCGCCTGCACCGGGTCCGGAGTGGTGCCGAAGCCGTCGCGATACCAGCGGGCTGCCGCGTTCATCGCCCCGGTGTGCCCACGCCCGGCCGCCCAGACGTACCAGCCCAGCGCGTCCTCGTCGCGGTCCAGCGCGGACAGCCGGTCGCCGAGGACCGCGCCGGCGGCCACGATGCCCTCGCGTGCGGCGGCCTCGAACAGTCGCAGGGACTCGTCGGGGTCGTCGACCAGTTGGGCGAGGTTGAACATGGCGTAGGCGTCCCCGCCCTCGGCCGCCGCCCTGAACAGTCCGGCGGCACGCGCCTCGTCCTTCTCGACGCCGAGACCCGTCGCCAGGATGTGCCCGTAGGTGCGCTGACCGGCCGGAAGCCCGGCCTCGGCCGCCGCGCGGGCGTGACGCACGGCCCTGGGGAGGGCCGACGCGTCGAAGTACTCCAGGTAGATCCCGGCGAGCAGCGCGGCGGCCTCCGCCGACCCACCGTCCGCCAGCGGTTCCAGCTCGACGGTCACCCGGGCCGCCAGCTCGGCACCCTCCGCACTGCCGTCCATGGCGGCCCGGACGAAGGCGTGTCCCGCGCCCACCCAGTCCCCGGCCTCGGCCGCCCTGCGCCCCTCGTCCAACTCCATGCCGAAACCTTATGCCGTTGTCCCGTGGTTCAGGCTCGGCGCCCTGCCCGGTCTCGGCGGCGGTGACGGTGCCGTCGAGGCGAGGATGCAGCCGGAAGCCGACGACGAACAGGACCCGGCGATCATTCAGGGCGTGCTCGACGGGCGTCGCCCCTCTCTGCGCGGGCGGTCCCAGGGGAACCAGGTCGCGTCGTTGCGGGCGTTCCCCACAGCCGCCCTGCCCCGGCCCGTTCCGGCGCAAGGTCCCGAGCCGCTCGCCGAGCCCGTCACCCGGGCGGAACCTCCAGTTCGTCCGCCCACCGCGCATCCGGTGGCGCCCTCATGCCGGAATGACTGGTGAGGGTCCGGGACGATGCGCCCGGACGAGCGCCCGTGACCTGAGGGATGCGGGGAGTCGGTGCGCTCCTGAGCCCCTGCGCCACGGTGTACGGGGCTCAGCCCTCCCACGCGGTCCGGGCACGCCTGGGGGCACACCGACGTCCGTCCCCGTCCGGGAAGCGACGCGGACTCGGAACCCGGCAGCCACGGGCCGGTGCGGTCCGGTGCCGTGCGGTGCGCTGCGCAAGAGTCGGGGGGACGCCGTACCGGACTCCCCGACGGCAGCCGGTTTCGTACTCTTGCGGCATGCGTATGCGCCCCACTCTGAGCTGGACCCCCACCGAGGACCTGCCGCCCGGCACCACGGATCTGGAGCCGGTCGCCGATGCGCTGAGCGCCGGCGGTGTGCTGGTGCTCAGCGGGGCGGGCATCTCCACGGAGTCGGGCATCCCCGACTACCGGGGCGAGGGTGGGAGTCTGAGCCGGCACACCCCGATGACCTACCAGGAGTTCACCGCCGGCGCACGGGCCCGGCGCCGGTACTGGGCGCGCAGCCACCTCGGATGGCGCACCTTCGGCCGTGCCCGCCCCAATGCCGGGCACGGGGCCGTGGCCGCGTTCGGACGGCACGGCCTGCTCTCCGGCGTGATCACCCAGAACGTGGACGGCCTGCACCAGGCCGCCGGCAGCGAGGGCGTCGTGGAACTCCACGGGAGTCTGGACCGGGTCGTCTGCCTCGGGTGCGGCGCCCTCAGTCCGCGCCGCGAACTGGCCCAGCGGCTGGAAGCGGCCAACCCGGACTTCGCACCGGTGGCGGCGGGCATCAACCCGGACGGTGACGCCGACCTCACCGACGAACAGGTCGAGGGCTTCCGCGTACTGCCCTGCGTGATCTGCGGCGGCATCCTCAAGCCGGACGTCGTGTTCTTCGGCGAGGCGGTCCCCCCGCAGCGGGTCGAACACTGCCGCGAGCTGGTCCGTGAGGCAGCCTCACTGCTGGTCCTCGGTTCCTCACTGACGGTGATGTCCGGACTGCGGTTCGTCCGCCAGGCGGCCCAGGCCGGGACGCCGGTGCTCATCATCAACCGCGACCAGACCCGAGGCGACCGGCACGCCCTCACCCGGGTCGCGCTCCCGCTGGGGAGAGCCCTCACCACCCTGGCCGACCGACTGGACATCCCCGTCGACGTACCGGCCTCGCCCCGGACCTGAGCCTCGACCGGAAAACGGCCCCCACAGGAGCGGCCCGCGCGACGGCGGCGGGCGACGCTACCGCGATCCGGCGGATCGTCACGCTGTGGTGACCCGTTCAGCAGGACCATGGCATGCCCCGTGCCCGCCCGGCCCCGGACCACCCGCGGGTGTGCCGCGCAGGACAGACCGGTCGGCTGTCACCGATATGGAGACGGGGCGGTGGGTGATGAGTACTGATGACCTCCGCATCGGTGACCTGCGTAAGCGATCAAGAGGGAACCCCGGTGCGCCTGACCGGGTGACATGTTCGGCTGCTCGTCAGGTTGCGGAACTGACGGACTGTCGGTTGCCTCGTGTGCGGAACACACGAGACGTGCCGCGCAGCAGGCCGGACACGGTTCCGTTGGAGGATTCGCATGCGCTACAGACACATGGGTGCGGGTATCGGCCTGGTTCTCGGTGCCCTCGGGCTGCAGATCCCGGCCGCTGCCGCCGCTGACGACTCGGATGTCAGTATCGAGCCGTGGAACGCCCCACCGGGTTCCACGGTCACGGTCAGTACGAGCGCCTGCGACGCTGACGCGGATTACGGCAAGGGCTGGTCTGAAGCGGGAGGGGAGTTCCACCTCTTCGCAGGCGAGCAGGAGGGGGTGCTCACCGGCGAGTTCCAAGTCCCCGAAGGAACCCGGCCGGGCGACGACACAGTCACCGTGAAGTGTCCTCCGCTGACCATGGTGACGGAGACGTACCGGGTCGTCGGACGGCCTCCGAGCGGTTCGGTCAGTGCCGGCTTCGGACCGGGCGAGGACACGGATGTGGGGCTCGCCCTGGGCGGTGGGCTGCTCGTCACGGCCGCCGCCGGGGGTGCGGTCTGGTTGTGCCGCCGCCCGAACGGCAACCGAACCTGATCAGCGACCCTGACCACCGAACGTGATCAGCGAACACACCACCCACTGCGACACACCCGCCGTGAAGCAAAGACTCGACCGCGATGGCATCCAGACACCACACCAACGCTCACCGAGCTCCGTTCATCCCCGCGGTGCTGCTTCTGACCTGCATGATGACGGCCGGTGTCGTGCTGCTGATCAGCGCGGTGGACGACGGCAAGCCACCCCCGCGGCCATCGGCAGCCCAGTCCTTCTCGACCTCGGCGGCCCCCACCCGCCCTGCCGTCCACCCGCTGCCCCCCGCAGATCCGGTCCGGCTGCGGATCGCTGCCATCGGGGTGAACGCCCCGATGACACGAGTGGGCCTGGACGCGGCAGGAGCACTACGGACTCCGCCCCCTGACAAACCCGGCAGCGCCGGCTGGTACGGCGACGGCACGCCTCCCGGCTCGGCAGGAACCGCCGTCGCCACCGGGCATGTGGACACACCCACCGGCGAGCCCGGCGTCTTCTACGACCTCGGCGCCCTGACCGAGGGAGCCACCATCGAGATCAGCCGGGCGGACCGGCGGACAGCGGTGTTCACCGTAGGCGCCGTCGAGCTCTACGACAGGGAGGAGTTCCCCAGCAAGAAGGTCTACGGCAGTTCCGGACGGCCCGAACTCCGGTTGATCACCTGCGGCGGCGGCTACACCAAGCGCACCGGCTACCTGGGCAACGTCGTGGTCTACGCGACGCTGACCGCGGTGACGTGACCGGCCGAACGGAGCCTGACCGCGAGCGCCTCCGGGAGCCCAGCCACAGTAATCTCGGGTCATGTCCGAGACATCGGTGGCGCGCTTCTACGACGAACTGGCCGACGACTACCACCTGATCTACTCGGACTGGGATGCCGGCGTGCGTCGGCAGGGGGAGGCCCTGGACGCCCTGGTCGGCCAGGATCGCGCGACGGTGCTCGACTGTTCCTGCGGCATCGGCACGCAGGCCATCGGCCTTGCGCTGCGCGGGCACAGCGTCACCGGCACCGACCTCAGCCACCGCGCCGCCGCCCGCGCTGTCCGTGAGGCCGCCCGCCGGGGCCTGAGCTTGCGCACGGCCACCGCCGACATGCGACGTCTACCGTTTCCCGATGGCCGGTTCGACGCCGTCGTCTGCGCAGACAACGCGCTGCCTCACCTGCTGACAGAGCATGATGTGCGGGCCGCCTTGACCGAGATGCGCCGCGTGTTGCGTCCCGCCGGCCTGCTGCTGGTCAGCACGCGCCCCTACGAGGACCTGCTGCGCGACCACCCCTCTTCGACGCCCCCACAAGTGCACCGGGCCGCCGACGACGGAGAGCGGACCGTCACCTTCCAGCTCTGGCGCTGGCACGACGACGGCGAGCACTACGACATGGAGCATTTCCAACTCCTCCCGGAAGGCGGAGAGTGGCGCGTCAGGGTCCGCCGGACCACCTGTTGGGCGCTCGGCCAGAGGCGGCTGGCCGACCTCGCCGCCCAGGCCGGATTCGTCGATCCCGGCTGGCGGACGCCGCAGGAGACAGGCTTCTTCCAGCCGCTGCTCGTGGCCCGCGCCGGCGAGTAGGGCAGGGCGGCGCCCGGGCACCTCAGGAACCGCGCGTTCGAGCTCGACACGCGGTCCAGGGCCACCGATACACGCCGTGTCCGACAGCCCCGGACGACGGGCGACTCCAGTGGGTGAAGGAGCGGGCCAAGTCGCCCGGATTCCGCGGGCAGGCCCGTGTCTCCGGCGGTGCTGTCAGCCGTTCAGGGGCTGCCAGTGGTCCTTCCGGGTGGGACCGACGCTGCTGAGCCATACCAGCGTCCCGCCGATCAGGCCGGGCTTGTCCCGCGTGGCCAAGGTCGGCGCTTCGAGCATGTCGGCAGCCTCTTCCAGGTAGGTGACGAGCGTGTCGAGTTCTTCGCCGGGGTCATCGTTGTAGCGGGACCAGCAGCCCAGGAAGCCGGTGGCCGCGTCCAGGTACATGCCTGAGCTGTGGTCAGCCGGGCCGAAGGAGAGGACCGGGATCCAGGTGGGCTTCCAGAAGGTGATCCGCCCGTCCACTGGACGGTTGGCGTTGAGAGTGTCCTGGTGAGCCTGCACGTCCATGTTCAGCCGGTAGGTGGCGGCCACGGCGTCCAGGGGCATCAGAGTCCGGTTGCCGGGTAGGCATCCCCAGCCGTTGACTCCGTCGTCACCCGCGGTCATCAGCCACAGGACGTGGAGCTCAAGGGGTATCCGGATGCCGAGGTCGCCTTCCAGAGCCGCGACGGCGGCGGGCTCGGCACCGGCGCGCAGAGCGGCATAGGAATCGGGGGCCTTGTCCTGCAGCCGGCGGACGATGCGGTGCCAGGCGTCGGCGATCTCCCGTACGGTGACCGCGGCGGCCGCGGTGTCGGCCGGCTGGTCCTGGTCTTGGTCCTGCCCCTGGTCCTGGTCATGCTCATGGGTGTCCGGGTCGGGCTCGGTGGGCTTGGTCAGTCCCAGGTAGCGGAACTGGATCCGGTCCGGCTCGCGGACGTAGCCGACGGAGAAGTCGGGACAGTCCTCGAACATGTCGCCGTCGACCGCCACACTGAGGATGCCGGGCAGCCCCGAAGGCTCGCCCATGTCAGGGTCGTCGGCCAGTCGGCCGGCCAGGACTTTCAGGGCGTAGGGGACGCCGGCGCCGAGCCGGGCGGCGGTGTCGCGTACGTCCGGTGGGATTTCGACGTTCACGCCTGGTGCTCCTCGCCGGCCGGGTGAAAGGGGTGATTCATTATGAGGAGGAGTACGACGTGCTGACCAACATGGGGGAACCGTGCCGTCCGAGACTGGTTCGCAGTCCGTCAGGGAAGCCTCCCGCCGCATCGTGGACCTGGTGCTCACCGAGGACGACGTCTACCTCGACAGCCTCCCGGACGAGGTCGAGGGGGCCATCGGCACCGCGTTGACCGAGGTGGCGAGGATGCTGGAAGAGCCCCACGGCGACAGGGAGTTCCGGCGCGGTGTCCGGCTCCTGCTGGAGGTGGGCGCGGACGTGGCGCCACGCATGCCGAGCGAACTCCGTGACCTCTTCGAGGAGTTGCGCCTCGCCATGCGTGGGTGACCGTGCGCTGAACAGGGTCCGCGAAGGTCCGCACCACCGCGGTGTCGACGCACGGCACCGGAAGAAGGACGAGGGTGATCTCAGGACGGGGCGAGGACACAGAACTCGTGGCCCTCCGGGTCGGCGAGGACCGTCCACGGCACGTGGCCCTGGCCCACGTCGACAGGTGTCGCACCGAGAGCCTCCAGGGGCGCGATCAACTCCGCCTGACGGGACGTAGAGGTGGTGGCGAGATCGAGGTGCACACGCTTCTTCGTCGTTGTCCTGGGTTCCGGGCCGGGAACGACATCGACGCGGACGGCGACCGGGTCGGGCCGGACGAGGCCGCCGGCGGGTCCGACGGGCACGTCTCCTTCGGCGAGCGAGCGTGAAGTGTCGGCGCGGCTCAGGTCTTGGTGGGGACGCGCTCTCGGAGGTAGGCCTCCAACTCGGCGGCCCCGGCCAGCATCGCGCGCCCGCGGGCGGACAGCCGGCCGTGCCAGTCGCGCAGTGCGGTCTCCAGGGGCTCCACTCCGCCGGCCGCCCGCACCTGGGCGATCAGTGGGGCGATCTGTTCCAGGAGGTAGCCGCCCCGCCTCAGCTGGTGGGCCAGCCTGGCGTCCCGTACGTCGGCCGCGTCGTAGACGCGGTATCCGGTCCGCGGGTCGCGGCGCGGGCGTACGAGACCGGCGCGCTCCCACTTGCGCAGGGTCGCGGGCCGGATGCCGAGCTTCACCGCCAGTGGTCCGATGAACGTGTCGCCGCTCCTAGACCCCGCGGTCGGCTCGGACCCCGTATCGGGCTCGGGCGCGGCCGTGGTCGCCAGTTCGCGGAGGGCGTTCTCCACCGCGTGCAGGGTCCGCCGGTCGTCGAGGAGTTGGGCGTGGCTGTCGTCGATGAGCCGAAACGCCTCGTCGATCGCGTCCTGGTTCACGGCTCGCATGATCGACGTCGCCGTCTGGTGGCCGTGGCCGGGCACCAGGGCGAGAAACGCGCGCAGGGCCCGGTCGTGCAGCGAGGTGTAGACGCGGTAGCCGTGGGGTGTGCGACCGGCGACCGGAAGGATGCCGGCCTCCTCGTAGTTCCTGATCGCCTGCGTGGACAGACCGCTCCCCCGGGCCAGGTCGACCGGTCTGAGTCTGTCGCCGCTTTGAGGGTTTCGTCCCATGATCCTGCCGATATTGCGGAAAACCTTCCATCGAAGGTTCAAAGATACCGTTTAATGCATGGCTACTGACATCAAGGGCACCGCCCAGGCCGTCGAGGCGGACGCCGTCATGAGGCTGCTCCCCGCCCGGCCGCGGCTTCTCGCCCTGGGCGAGCCCACGCACGGTGAGGACACTCTGCTCGACCTGCGCAACGAGCTCTTCCGGCAGCTCGTCGAGGAGGAGGGCTACCGGACGATCGCGATCGAGAGCGACTGCATGAGGGGTCTGGTCGTGGACGACTACGTCACCTCGGGCACGGGCACGCTCGACGAGGTCATGGAGCACGGCTTCAGCCACGGCTGGGGCACCTCCGCGGCCAACCGCGAGCTCGTGCGCTGGATGCGCGCCCACAACGACGGCCGCCCCGCGTCCGAGCGGCTCCGCTTCGCCGGTTTCGACGGCCCGTTGGAGATCACCGGCGCCGCGAGTCCCCGGCAGGCCCTCGCCGCGCTCCACGACCACCTCGCGGCCCTGGTGGACGCGGAACTGCTCCCCTCCACCGGGGAGACACTCGACCGCCTGCTCGGCGCGGACGACCGGTGGACCGATCCCGCCGCGATGACGGACCCGGCCCGGTCCGTGGGGCAGTCGGCCGAGGCCGGCCGGCTGCGGCTGCTCGCCGACGATCTGGTGACGCTGCTGGACACGCAGGCCCCGCACCTGATCGCGGCGACCTCGCGGGACGAGTGGGAGCGGGCGCGTCTGTACGGGCGCACCGCCACCGGACTGCTGCGCTACCACTACTGGATGGCCGACGCCTCACCGGCCCGCATGACGCGGCTGTGCGCGCTGCGGGACGCGATGATGGCTCACAACCTCCTCGCCCTCGCCGCTCGGGGCCCGGCCCTCGTCCACGCCCACAACTCCCATCTCCAGCGGGAGAAGAGCAGGATGCAGATGTGGCAGGGGCCGGTGGAGTGGTGGAGCGCCGGTGCGCTGGTGAGCGCGGAGCTCGGCGAGGAGTACGCCTTCGTGGCCACGGCCCTCGGCACGATCCGGCACCAGGGGGTGGACACCCCGCCGCCGGGCACCCTGGAAGGACTCCTGTACGCGCTCCCGGAGGACCGCTGCGTCATGGACGCCCCACGGCTGGCCGCCGCCCTCGACGGCAGCCGCCCCGCGCCCCGCGTGTCCCCCTGGTTCGGCTACGCCCCACTCGACCCGGCCCATCTGGCGAGCACCGACGGCGTCGTCTTCGTCAAGGACGTCACGCAGAAGTAGCCCCGGCCGCGTGAGCCCACGCCCGCGGCACCCGCCGCGCTCGGACACCCTGCGCGGCAGATCAAAGCCCACGTATGACCGAGCTTCATGGCACGCCTCTGCGGTGGGGTGCCAGGACAGCCGGCCTTCTCACCCTCGGTCCTCGGTGACGCGGATGATCGTGCGGCCGGCGACGCGCTGCTTGCGGGTGAAAGCGGCGGCTGCCTCGGTCAGCGGACGGACCTCGCCGACCCGTACCCGGAGCCGGCCGTCCCGCAGTCGCTGGGCCAGGTCGGCGAGGCGTACCCGGTCGGGTTCCACGACGAAGAACAGGGCTCGTCCGTCGTCGGGGCGCACGGTGGGCGGGTGGGCGATGGTGACGAGCGTGCCGCCGGCGCGCACCAGCGCGGCCGAGCGGTCGAGGATGTCACCGCCGATCACGTCGAACACGACGTCGACCTGGCCGACGTCCTCGAACCGGCCGGCCTCCAGGTCGAGGAACTCGTGGGCGCCCAGGCCGAGGACGGTGTCCCGGTCGGCGGCGCGTCCGGAGCCGACCACACGGGCTCCCGCCTGGTGCGCGAGCTGGACGGCGATCGAGCCGACCGCGCCGGCGGCGCCGTGGATCAGGACGGTCTGCCCGGTGACGAGGTGGGCGTGGTCGAACAGCCCCTGCCAGGCGGTCAGTCCGGAGATCGGCAGTGCGGCTGCCACCGTGTGGTCGACGTCGGCGGGCAGCGGGGCGAGGTTACGGGCTTCCACGGCGACGTACTCGGCCAGCGAGCCGTTGCGGGCCCAGTCGGTCAGTCCGAAGACGCGCTGGCCGACGGTGAGACCGGTCGTTCCGTAGCCGAGTTCGCTCACCACCCCCGAGACCTCGTGGCCGGGGACGCTGGGGGTGCGGTCGCGGCCGGCCCGGTCGGTCCAGCTGGCGGGCCAGTCGAGCTCTCCTCGGGTGAAGCCCGCGGCGTGCACCCGCACGATGACGTCGTTCTCGGCGGCGTGGGGACGGGGCAGGTCTTCCAGGGTCAGTCCGGTGATCCCGGCTTCGCGGTCCCGGACGGTGATGGCTCGCACGAGCACTCCTTTCCTGGTGTGTGGTGAGAGTTTCTTGGTGTGTGGTGAGAGTTTCTTGGTTGTGGTGAGAGGTGGAGGACTTCAGCGGTTGCTCGGCGGGGAACCGTCGCCGCTCGTGGGTGAGCGATGTGCGACAGCGGGCCCCGTCTGACCGGTACGGCCGGCGCAGGCGGTGGAAGCGCCGGCGCGGCGTGGCGATCCTGTGTCGCGCCCCGAGGGCCCGCCGGCCCCCGACCGGGCCGCGTGGACCAGGGCGAGCAGCGACAGGGCGCCGACGAACGCGATGTAGAGGAAGCTGGTGGTCCTCAGGCCGCGTGCCGGTGCCAGGAGGCCGGCCGCGAGGGCGGGAAGACTCAGCGCCGCATAGCTGACGACGTACACGGCCGAGAACACCTCCGATCGTGACTGCGCGGTGGTGACCTCGCCTATGGCGCGGAGACTGCCGTTGTACGTCAGGCCGACGCCCGTCCCCGCCACGACGGCCCCGCCCGCGTAGGCGACCGGGGACGCCAGGGCGATGGCCACGGCCAGTCCAGCCGACCCCAGGGTCAGGAGGACGGCTCCCAGCAGTGTGGCCCGCCGTACCGTGTGCCGGGCGGACCACATGCCGCCCAGACCGCCGGCCAGGAACAGCGCGGCGATGTCGAGCCCGCCGGCGGCTCCCCAGGTGACGTGGAGGACACCGGCGACCACCGAGGGGGTCAGTGCGAGGAACAGCCCGGTCACGGACCAGCCCGCCACGAGGGCGGGTACGGCGGCCAGGAACCGGTGCCGGGCGCCGGGCGGGACGCGCACCCTCGGGCGGAGCCGGATCGGCCCGCCCGCCGGCCGTGCGACGGTCTCGGGGATGTGCCACACGGTCACCGCGAGGAGCAGGAAGGCGCAGGTGAGGACGGAGAAGACGTAGGTGTCCGGGTGGGCGACCGACTGGACCAGCAGGCCCACGACCGCGGCGCCGGCGGCCAGGCCCACACTCGTCCCCACCGCCGTCGCCGTGGTCCCCGCGTGCGGACGCCTCGCCGGGGAGAAGTCGACGAGCCCGGCGGCCAGCCCTCCGACGGCCGTTCCGGTGGCGACGCCCTGCACCGTCCGTGCGATCACCAGGGACAGGACACCGCCGGCCGTCCAGAAGATCGCCGTGCCGGCCGCCGCCAGCAGGAGCGCGGTGAGGAGCACGGGACGGCGTCCCAGGCGGTCGCTCACCGGCCCCAGGGCCAGCAGGGCCGCGAGCAGCCCCACGACGTACACGGCGAAGACGACCGTCACCATGGTGACCGAGAAGTCCCAGCGCTCCCGGTACAGGGGGTAGATCGGCGAGGGTGCGCTCGCGGTCGCCATCAGTACGACGGTGGTGACCGTCAGCACGCCGAAGGCGGCAGGCCGGCTCAGACGGCGGGGACCGCGGCGGGGACGCGGCGGTCGCATCGACTCGTGCCCGGCCGCTGCCGGGTCACCGCGGCCAGGGAGCATCGTTGATGCGCTCGACCATGGACGTACGGCGGAATCCGGGAACGAAGTGTTCCAGGATGTCGGCGTTGATGGTGCCGTATGTGGTGTCCGGGCGGTCTTTGAGACCGTCGAAGAATGCCTGCAGGAATTCCTTCTTGAAATCTCCGCGCGGATGTGCAGCGACGATCTCGTCCAGCTGGTCGCCTTCCAGTCTGTCCATCCCCCAGCCGATCGCGTCGGTCAGCACGCCGTAGTTGGTGGCAGCGATCTCGGGGCCCATGCGGCCGGGGATCTCCGGGGTCGTGTGCAGCGCGATCGCCATCCAGACCACCTCGGCGGCGCTCTCGGAGAACCCGCGGTCGAGCAGGAACTTCCGCGCGTGGTCGGCGCCGTCCACCTCGAAACGCTGTGGCGTGTCGGAGAACGGGATCAGAAGGCCCGTGTCATGGAACATCGCGGAGATGTAGAGCAACTCCGGGTCGGGACGGAGATCCAGCTTCCGCGCATGCAGGGAACCGAGGAGAAACACCCGCCGGGAGTGGTGGAAGATCAGGGGGTTCGTCCGTTCCCGGAGGAATTCCGTGGCCTCCGCGACGGCCGATGTCTCGGGTATTTCCACGCCTGCGATGATGTCGGTCATGATGTCCGTGCTTTCCGGTGCGATGTGCTACGAGTGGACGGTGCGTCCGCTCTCCACGGTGCCGACCGTGCTGCCTCCGGCGCCGCCTCGGTCCGGCCATGAACCACTCGAATCCAGTCACCTCAGGATGGCTCTGTGAGCTCCGACACGCATCGTGTGGCGATCCTCGTCTACGACGGGGTCAAACTGCTGGACGTCGTCGGCCCCGCCGAGGTCTTCGGGGAGGCGAATCTCCTCGGTGCCGACTACGGCATCGCCCTGGTGTCGACGACGGGTGCCGATGTCGCCTCCTCCATCGGCATGCGGATCGCCGTCGACGGCGGCGCCGCCGCGGAGCCGGACCCGGACACCTTCCTGGTGCCGGGCGGAGACGTCTACCCCAGGACCCCGGTCACGCGCGATCTGGTCGATGCCGCCAGGGATCTGGCGGCCCGTTCCGGCCGGGTCGCCTCCGTGTGCTCCGGTGCCTTCGTCCTGGGCGCGACGGGCCTTCTGGACGGCAAGCGGGCGACCACCCACTGGAAGATCGCGGGCGAACTCGCCGCCAGGCACCCGAAGACCCGCGTCGAACCCGACGCCATCTACGTGCGCGACGGCACGACGTACACCTCGGCGGGAGTCACCGCCGGCATCGACCTGGCGCTCGCCCTCGTCGAGGAGGACCACGGTCCCGACGTCAGCCGGGAGGTGGCCCGCTCCCTGGTGGTCTACCTGCAACGGGCAGGCGGCCAGTCGCAGTTCTCCGCCCCGCTCCAGGGGCCGCCGCCCCGGTCGCCCGCCCTGCGCCGGATCGTCGACCTGGTCACGGCGGATCCCACCGGCGACCACTCCCTCACCGAACTCGCCGGGCATCTCAACCTCAGCACGCGTCACCTCACCAGGCTGTTCCGGGAGGAACTGGGCACCACGCCGGCGCGGTACGTCGAGTCCATCCGGTTCGACATCGCGAAGTCGCTGCTCGACCAGGGGTACACCGCGACCCAGGCGGCGTCCTTGGCGGGCTTCCCGAGTTACGAGAGTCTCCGGCGCGTCTTCGCACGGGAGTTGTCCATCTCCCCCGCCGCCTACCAGCGCCGCTTCGCCAGCGCCCGCCGCGCACAGGCCGAGTAGCGTCCGACCGGCGGCACGGGCGGGGGGCACGGCGACGCCAGTGGGGGTGGCACGACGACGCCCGCGGGGTGGCACGGCGACAGCCCGGTGGTTGACGATTGAACAAACTCGTTTAAGATTCACCTACCGCGTCGGACAACGTGCCCGCACGGCACCTGCGCCCCAGGTGACCTGCGTCCGCCACGGCGCACTGCACGCATCCTCAGGATCGGAGACGACTCCATGACCACCCCTGTCCGCCTCGCCGTCATCTACTACTCCTCCACCGGCTTCTCGGCCGAGATCGCCAAGGAGATCTCGGAGGCGGCCGAGAAGGCGGGCGCCGAGGTGCGCCTGCTGAAGGCCGCCGAGCTGGCTCCGGAGGCCGCGATCGCCTCCAACCAGGCGTGGGCCGCCCACGCCGCGGAGAGCGCGGGCGTACCCGAGGCCACGACCGCCGACGTCGAGTGGGCGGACGCGATCGTCTTCGGCACTCCGACCCGCTTCGGCAACATCTCGTCGCAGCTGAAGCAGTTCATCGACACCCTCGGCGGCCTGTGGGCGCAGGGCAAGCTGGCCAACAAGGTCTACAGCGGCTTCGTGACCACCGCCACCGCGCACGGTGGCCAGGAGTCCACGCTGCTCGCCCTGTACAACTCCATCCACCACTTCGGCGGGATCATCGTGTCCCCCGGTTACACCGACCCGGTCAAGTTCGTCGACGGCAACCCGTACGGTACGTCGCACGTCGACGCCCAGGGCAACAACCCCGTCGGCGAGCAGACCCGCAACGCGGCCCGCCACCAGGCCGAGCGTGTGGTTCAGGTCGCCGCCGCCCTGAAGGCCGGCCTCGCCTGACACACCTGACGCGCGGCTCGCCAGTGTGAGTGCCGCGTGCGGCCGGGGCGTTCCTTCCGCGAGATGTCGCGCAAGGAACGCCCCCGCGCGTCTCATCTCTCCCTGGCCTACGACGTGTTGGAGTGGCCAGGTGCCGCCGTGCCGCCTGCGGCGGGTACGCCAGGCGGTGGTGCTCCGCCGCAGACAGCTGCGGCGATCAGGCATCGGTCGCCGCTCCAGCCGGGCCGGTGCAAGCGCACGGCCCGGCTGGAGCGGCGACGCGCTCGTCATCGCACTCACGGCCGCCGGTACCGGTCGGGCTCCGGCCCCCGGTGCCGTCCGGTCCTCACTGCGGCGGACCGGCTTCCGGGCGGCCACCGTCGTGGCATCGGGTGGCCCCTGCCCCGGACCTGCGGTGCGTCCTCGGTCCACCCCGGGACGCTCCCCCGACTTCGCGTAGGGTGCTGGTGCGGCGGGGAGCGGATGCGCGACCCGGCTCCGACTGGCCCTGTGTGTCGGGAAGGGATGAGATGGCGAAGGCGAGGACGACGCGTTCCGATGGGCGGGCCGGCGAGCGCGGCGGGCGCTCGGGCGCGGAGCAGGCAGCCCCCGCCAGTGGCCGGCCTCGGGATCCGGCGATCGAGGAGGCGATCATCCAGGCCACGCGCAAGCGACTGGCCACGGATGGCTACGCGTCCATGACGATCGGGGACATCGTCGCCGACGCCGGCGTCACCCGGCCCACGCTGTACCGGCGTTGGGCGAACAAGTACGACCTCGTCATCGACGCCCTGGACTACGGACTGCGCAAGCAGCGCGAGGCCTACCCTCCGCTGGACATGGACCAGCTGGCTCCGCGCGAGGCGCTCGTCGAGGCGGTGCGCCGTCTCGACCCGCGCTATCACAACGAGCGGGCCATGGCCCTGCACGGCAATTTCATGGCCGAGGTGGAGCGGGTGCCGGGCCTGCTGGAGCAGCTACGGGAACACGCCGTACGCCCTCGCTGTGAGGAACTGCTGATGACGCTCGTCTCGCTGCAGCGCCGGGGCGCGGTGCGTGAGGACGTCGACCTGGACATGATCGTGACCCTCTGTTTCGGCAGCTACTTCGCCGACTACCTGCGGACCGGCCGGGACGTGCCGGCCGACTTCGCCGAGCGGGTCGTCGCAGCCGTGTGGCCCACGCTCGCCGTGGACGGGGAAAGCCACTCCGCCTGAGGAAGGTCCAGCGGTGCCTCACAGTGAGCACCCGCTGCCCCTCTTACGTTACAGCTATTGACTGTAACGAAAAGCGGGAGGATGGTGGTCGGGTCGGACCCCTGGCGACACGAGAGGACCCGCGCATGAGCGAGGACAGCCGCAAGGCACTGGTCGACCGCAGCATCCCGTTCCTGGACGAGGTGAGGAACCGTACGGCCGGCAAGGACCTGGAGGCTTGGCTGAACGCCACCTACGGTCCCGGAAGCGGGCTCTACCAGGACTTGGCGCGCCTGATCAGGATCGGTGTCCTGGTAGAGGGCTGGGCGGCGAACATCGAGGTCGACGGCCCGCGCTACCGACGCAGCCGCATCGCCGAACCGACCGAGCAGACCCACTACTTCAGCATCACCGCCGTGTACATGGACAGCGTCGAGCGCTACCGCGGCCAGTACCACGCGCACCCCTACGGCGAGCTGAACCTGGTCGTCCCCGTCGACCCCGGCGCCGAACTGGCGGGACCGAACGGCTGGCAGGGACCGGGCTGGACCGCACCCGCTCCGGGCAGCCACCACTACCCCGAGGTGCGAGGAGGCGCGCTGATCGCCCTCTTCTACCTCCCCGCCGGACGCATCTCTTACGACATCCGCCCTTCCCGGCCCGCCGGTACCGCCGCGTAGGAGGCTCCCGGGAGAAGGGGGCAGTTGTCTGCGGCAGCTTCTGGCGGCCGGTCGGCCCGCGCTGCTCGCGCTGCGGCGCGGTGAACGAACCGCGGGGGCGTCCCATGCCCCCTGGCACGGGACGGCGGGTGTCACTTCTCGGCCGTGCCGGGTTCCCCGCCGAGGGATTCCTGGTAGACGTCCGCATAGGTGGGAGAGTCCTTGACCAGGTCGTCGCAGAACGCGGCGACGTCGTCGCCGATGAGTTCCAGGACTCCCTTGCCCGCGGCGACACCCTCCTCGAAGAAGTCGACGATCCCGGGGAGCAGGGGCCCGTCAGACAGGTCGACCGGTCCGACCTTGAACAGGTACCTCTGCATCTCCTTGTAGACGATCTGGTAGTCCGGCGGGAGCGCCTTGACCCGGGCCATGTGCGCACGCCACTGCTTCTTGCCCTCGATGATGTCCTGGATGCTCATGTCAGCCTCCCAGCCGGCCCAATTTCCTTGCGACGTTCCTGTTCAACTGCTCGCGCCACCGGTCGCGACAGGTGCGAGCCCCTTCTCCACCGACCAGCGCGGTGCAGAAGGCCCGGATGTCGTCGCCGAGCACCTCCTGGACGCTCTGCCCGTCCGCCGCTGCTTCTTCGAGCAGCCCCAGGGCGGCGTCGAGGATCGGCGTCAGGTTGCGGCCGGTGAAGTCCGCATGGGGGAAGAGGTGGCCCTTGATCTGTTCCCACGCCGCGCGGTAGTCGTCCGGCAGGGCCTCGGCCCGGGCTTCGAACGCCTGCCATTCCCTGGTGAGATCGCTGCCGGTGATGGTCTCCCAGAATTTCATCTCCCGCCCTCCTTGAGCCGGTTGATGCGTGATGACACGTACTGCCATTTCGCCCAGAACTTCGCGAGTTCCTCGCGTCCAGCGTCGTTGAGCGCATAGAACTTGCGCGGCGGACCGACCCCGGACGGTCGTTTCGTCACCTGGACGAGTCCCTTCCTCTCCAGCCGCAGCAAGATGGTGTAGACCGTGCCCTCGATGACGTCGGCGAAGCCGAGCTCGTTCAGCCGACGGGTGATGGCGTACCCGTAGGTCTCCTCGCTGCCGATGATTTCGAGCACGCACCCTTCGAGCGTGCCCTTCAGCATCTCCGTCAGGTCGTCCATCGCGGGTCCTCCTGAGCCCCCTCGGTACTTGGTGCTACCGAGTACTGCTATACGGTATCACCGAGTAGTGGAGGACGGCAGTACCTCCGGCGGACTCGAAGCGCGCCCGAGAAGCCGGGCCGATTGAATCCGACGAAACCCGGTAGCCCTTCGGGGCCGCCTCCACATACGTTCGGCCGCATGGCAGACGAATGCTTCGCGCATCCACGACTCGCCGCGATCTACGATCCGCTCGACCCCGACCGCAGTGACCTCGACGCCTACCTCCGGATCGTGGAGGAGCTCGGGGCGCGCCAGGTTCTGGACATCGGCTGCGGCACAGGGGTGTTCGCCCTGCTTCTGGCCGACCGCGGGATCGACGTCGTCGGCATCGATCCCGCCCGGGCGTCCATCGACGTCGCCCGGTCCAAACCGGGGAGTGACCGCGTGCGGTGGTTCTGCGGTGACGTGACGGCCCTCCCGCCGCTGCGGACCGACCTCGCGACGATGACAGCGAACGTCGCCCAGGCGATCGCCGATCCGCACGCATGGCGGAAGACGCTGCGGGGAGCTCACGAAGCGCTGCGGCCCGGCGGGCACCTGGTCTTCGAGACACGTGATCCGACCGGACGCGCCTGGGAAGAATGGACCCGCGAGACCTCCTACCGCGTGACGGAGATCCCGGGTGTCGGCTCCGTCGAGACCTGGGTCCAGCTGATCGAGGTGAGCCCGCCTCTCGTGACTTTCCGCTGGACCTACGTCTTCGCAGCGGACGGACAGGTGCTGACGTCGGATTCCACCCTGCGCTTCCGGGATCGGGACGAGGTCGAGTCGGACCTGGTCGCGCACGGGTACGTGGTGCAGGAGGTGCGCGATGCGCCCGACCGGCCAGGCAGAGAGTTCGTCTTCCTGGCACGACGCCCCTGAGCCGCAGTGATCCACGCCAGACGGCACACGCCCGTCTGAACAGCAGCGGCTGCTGACACCTTCGCCTTTTGCGGCCACTGCAGGATGTCCACGCACGACCCCGGCGAGGGCGGCTGTTCTCAGCCGGTGCGAAGGATGCGGAAGCGGTCCGGGTGCGCCGGGTCGCGGTCAGCGACGTGGATGGGCGCCCCGTCCCACTGCCACACGCCGATGCCCGGCACGCGGGAGAAGCGGATCGGCCCGCGGGTGCCTTCGACCGCGACGCCCGGCCAGTATTCGGCGGTGCGCGTCCGGTCCGCGCCGGAAGAGCGGAGCACATCGGTGAGGACGGCGATCGTGTCGTAGCCCTCGAAGGCGACGAAGGAGGGTGCTGCGGTCAGCCGCTCGCGGAGGGCCGTCCCGACTCGTGCGCCGAGCGGAGTCAGGCGCTCGGGCAGGTAACGCAGGAACGGGATACCGGCGCCGTCCTCGCCCAGCAACGCCGCCCATTCGGCGAACTCCGGCTGCCCGGCCGGAGCACCGATCATCAGCCCGGCGAGGCGCTGGTCCCGGCGGACGGACTCGGCGATCGGCACCGCCGGCTCCGGATGGCCGACCAGGAGGAGCAGGGCTGTCGCGCGGTTGTCGACGAGTTCGTCGCACACCTCCGTGGGCGTGAGCGCGCGCATGTCGAGTTCGACGACGGTGCCGCCGTACGGAGCGAGGCGGTCCCGCAGAACGCGCGCCCCGGATGCCCAGTACACACTCGGCTCGGTTGCCACGGCGATGCGGCGGTGACCCTCGCCGAGGAGGAAGTCCGCGTAGAGCCGCCAGCCGCGCGACTGCGGCGGGGCCAGGCGCGCGACCCACTGCGTCGGCTGCTCGGTGAGCCCGTCGAGAACCGCCGACGAACAGAGGAAGGGCAGGCCGAGGGCGTCGGCCCGGGCGGCGGCCGTGCGAGCGACGACGCTGTGGTACTCCCCCGCCACGGCGGCCACACCCGGGCGAGCCAGTTCGTCCACGGCCGCCGCGGCCCTGTCAGGATCAGCCGCGGTGTCCCGGACCACCAGCTCCAGTGGCCTTCCGGCGATCCCGCCGGCGTCGTTGACATCGCGCACGGCCAGCTCCAGTCCGGCGAGCAGGTGCCGGCCCGCCTCGGCCCAGCCGGGCCGAGTCAGCGGGGCGAGGGCGCCGATCCGGACGGACGGTCCGCTCGGTCGCCGGCCGTCCGGGGCGCGGAGCGGCGAGGCCTGGTGGTACGCGTTCATCTCGTCTCGCCGTGGCCGGCGCACCCGGGTGTCCATGCCGGGCATTGCAGCCACCACCGCCGCCGATCGGCAACCGATTATTCGTCCGCCGGGCTGCGCGGCCCGGCCCCGGTCCACGGAGCGGGGCCTCAGGCGGCCACGTCTCCTCCTGGCCGCCGTGCGTCCGACAGACCGTACGCCAGCCACTCGCGGGGTGTCATGCCGTAGGCGTCGCGGAAGGCCCGGCTGAAGTGGGCGGCGCTCACGAAGCCCCACCGTCGTGCGATGACCGCCACTCCGGTCTCCAGTGCCCGGGGGCGGAGGAGGTCACGGCGGCACCGCTCCAGGCGCTGCGCCCGGATCCATCCGGCCACCGTGGTTCCCTCCTGCTCGAAGATCTTGTGCAGGTAGCGCACGGACATGAAGTGAACGGCGGCGATCGTGCGTGGTGAGAGGTCGGGGTCGCCGAGGTTCCTCATGATGTGGTCCTTGACGCGCACCAGAGTGGCGGCAGCCGTCGCCGAGTGCGGCCGGGACAGACGGCCGCGGCGCTCGTCGATGAGCAGGGCCAGCAGATCCAGCGCGGTGACCGCGAGCTGGCGGCCGACGGCGTCGTCGACGTCGGCCGCCACGCGTGCCAGGCCCGTGAAGTACTGGGCCAGGACGGCCGAACTCCCCTCACTGCCGGTGAAGGTGGTCGCGGTCAGCAGCCGCAGGTCCTCGGGCGGTACGGAAAGCACTTCGCGAGGAAAATGGAAGGAGGTGAAAGCGAATCTCTCGTGGAGCGTTTTCCGGAACGCGCGGGAGGAATCCGAGAGGGAGAACTGGCCGGGCCGGACCACGCACTGCCGCCCGTCCTGTTCCTTCATCGCGGTACCTCGCTCCTGGAGAGTGAGGATGATGAATTCCTGGTCCTCGCCGGTTATCAGGCGTCTGCTCCGCGTCACCGTCTGCGGCCCCGCCTGGACACGGGAGATGCGCAGGACGCCGAGCCGGTCGCTGACGATGTCGGCAGGTGACGGCTCCTCCTCAAGAAGATCGACACCGAGCGGTATGAAGGTGTTCGTCACCGCTTCGTGCCACCGCTCCACCCGGTCGGCGGCGGACAGCTCCGCAGTGGACACAATGACGGGCATCGCTCTTCCTCCACGAGGCGTGCGGTGAACAGGAGGCTGTGGCCGGCATTGGGCCCACCCTTACGCCTGGTGGCCGGAATGTCCACCCATGAGCGGGTCGTGTTCATGACCGGCGAGCGGTTCCACCCCGGTCCCGGCCCGAGTGGTCGAGCCGCCTGTGTGGTCCGAGACTGGAGAAGGAGCGCCCTGCTCCTCCAGCGGCGGGTCACAGCGCGCAGGAGATGACGTTGACTTCCTTCTCACCCGGCTTCCGAGGACGACCCCACGCGTTGGCGGGACGGCTGCCGCCCGGACAGTATCCGACCGAGTCGTTCCCCGTCCTGTCGGCCGGTCCCACTCCGCGGGTGCCGACCGAGGCGTGGTCCTTCACCCTCACCACGGAACTCGGTGAGACGCGGAGCTGGACCTGGGACCAGATGATGGCCCTGCCCCAGCAGGACACGGTGACGGACATCCACTGCGTCACCCGCTGGTCCAAGTTCGACACGCGCTGGCGCGGAGTGTCCCTCGACGCCTTCCTCGAAGGAGTGGAGACGACCGCCGAGTACGTGGTGGTCGACAGCTACGGCGGCTACACCACCAACCTTCCGCTCGCCGACCTGCTCGGTGGCAGGGCATGGATCGCCCACACCTACGACGGCTACGCACTCTCGCCCGAGCACGGCGGACCGGCGCGACTGCTGGTCCCGCACCTGTACTTCTGGAAGTCGGCGAAGTGGGTGCGCGGACTGCGGCTGACACCCGAGGACGACCCGGGTTTCTGGGAGTCCGCCGGCTACCACAACTACGGCGACCCCTGGCGCGAGCAGCGTCACTGGGGCGACTGACCATGGCTCTCGGCTGGCTGCCGGCGCGGCTGGTCGGGCGCCGCGCGCAGAGCGCGACCGCCCGCACGCTGGTGTTCACCGTGCCCGGCTGGCCCGGCCACCTGCCCGGCCAGCACGTCGATGTGCGTCTCACGGCCGACGACGGCTACCAGGCCGTGCGCAGCTACTCCCTGGCCGCGCCCGCCGCCGACGACCGGCTGGAACTGGGCGTGCAGGCCGTGGCCGATGGCGAGGTCTCGCCCTACCTGGCCGACCAGCTGCCGCCGGGCGAGGAGGTCGAGATACGCGGACCGCTCGGCAACTGGTTCGTGTGGCGCCCGGAGCAGACCGAGCCGGTGCTCTCGGTGGCGGGCGGTTCCGGTGTCGTACCGCTCATGGCCATGATCCGCGCCCATCGCTCGGCGGGCTCGCGCAGCCTCTTCCAACTGGTGTACTCCGTGCGCGATCCCGAGGACATCTGGTACCGCGAAGAGCTCGTCGACGGCGGCCCGTTCCTCGACATCCGGTTCGTCCACACCCGTCGGACCCCGCACGGCACCTCCCGCGCGCCCGGCCGCATCACGGCGGCGGACCTGCGGGAGCCGACGGCGCGCCTGGATCCGGTGAGTCCCGTCTACGTCTGCGGTTCCACCGGATTCGTGGAGGCCGTCGGCGACCTGCTCGTGGAGTTGTTCGCCGGTCAGGGGAAGGAACCCGCGACCATCCGCACCGAACGCTTCGGCTGACCCTTCTGCTCCGGACAGGGGAGATTCTCATGGGTGACCCCGCCGCCTTCCTCGACGGCAACGCTCTTGCCGGCCCGTTGTCGGAGATCCTCTCCGTGGAGCCCACCACGGCCTGGTGGCGATGCCCGAACTGCCGGCGGTCCGGGACTCTGGCGCAACTCCACCTCTACGGCCCCGAACCGGGGATGACCGCCCGCTGCCCGGGGTGCGCCCATGTCGCGCTGCGCCTGGTCAAGGAGGAGGACCACATCTGGCTGACCCTGGGCAGCGGGACGGGCGCCTTCCGGTTCCGTACTGCCTGAAGGGGGACGCGGCGGCACGAGCCGCGCGCGTCCAAGAAGCTCGTGCCGTGTCGCCGTTGGGACATGTCGCAGCTGTGACAGCGCGCGCCAGTGACAGGTCCGGCCTTCTCGCCAAATGATTTCGGACAGTTGTGATCTACGGCTGTTCGAAAGGTGTTTCCCTGATGGCAAAGTTCCGCCTCATGGCGGCGATATCAACAGGATTGATACTGCTTGCTGGAGTCGTACCCACCACCGCCATGGCGCGGACGGCCACCAGCGGTACCGGCACCCGTCCCGCGGCCGGGCCGGGGGCGCGCTCCACGACCGTACGGCTGATCACCGGGGACCAGGTGACCGTGACGTCGCTGCCCGGCGGACGGCGCACCGCGTCGGTGCGGCCCGGGCCCGGTCGCGAGCACATCCCCTTCGAGACGTTCGAAGAGGACGACAAGTCGCTGACCGTGCTCCCGTGGGACGCCGAGGACCTGGTGTCCGCGGGCACACTGGACCGCCGGCTGTTCGACGTCACCTCCCTGATCTCCCAGGGCTACGACGAGGCACACGCCTCCGCGCTTCCGCTGATCGTCTCCTCCGATCCGTCACGGGAGGGGGCGGCCAGGGTCACCGCTGAGGCGGCAAGAGCCGCGGCGGCCACCGCCGACCGGCTCGTGGCGCTCAACACCCCAGGGGTTCCCTCCCGGAACCTGCCGAGCATCCACGCGCGGTCGCTGCGGGTCGCCGACCGCCAGCTGGGGGACTTCTGGAAGACGTTGAACCCCGGTGGCAAGGCCGGCGCCGCCCGCGCCGCACTGACCCCCCGGGTGTCGCTGGACGGCAGGGTGAAGGCCGTACTGGACCGCAGCACCGCGCAGATCAACGCCCCCACTGCCTGGAAGGCGGGTGACGAGGGCCAGGGCGTCAAGGTGGCCGTGCTCGACACGGGGGCCGACGCGAACCATCCCGACCTGGCGGGCCGGATCGCCAAGGCCGAGGACTTCTCGGGCAGTTCCAACACCGACGACCACTTCGGTCACGGCACGCACGTCGCCTCGATCGTCGGCGGCAGCGGCACCGCGTCGGGCGGGACCCGTCGGGGCGTGGCGCCCCGGGCCGACCTCCTCATCGGCAAGGTCCTGGGCGACGACGGCTACGGTACCGAGTCGGCCGTGATCGACGGCATGCAGTGGGCGACACGCGAACACGCCAAGGTCGTCAACATGAGCCTGGGGTCGGGGTCTCCGTCCGACGGCACCGATCCGCTCAGCCAGGCGGTCGACTCCCTGACCGCCTCCAGCGGCACGCTCTTCGTCGTCGCGGCGGGCAACGAGGGGGAGACAGGTCCGTCCAGTGTCAGCTCCCCGGGTGCGGCCGACGCCGCGCTGACCGTGGGGGCCGTCGACCGTGACGACTCCCTCGCCCCGTTCTCCAGCCGCGGCCCGCGCCTGGGCGACGGCGCGGTCAAGCCCGACGTGACCGCCCCCGGGGTCGGCATCGTCGCCGCCCGCGCGTCCGGCACCACCCTGGGCGACCCGGTCGACGCCCACTACGTCGCCCTGTCGGGGACCTCCATGGCCACCCCGCACGTCGCCGGCGCCGCCGCGCTCCTGGCCCAGCAGCACCCGGACTGGGACGCCCAGCAGCTCAAGGACGCGCTGATCAGCACCGCGCACACCGTGCCCCACACCGAGGTGACCGAACAGGGCGGCGGCCGGATCGACCTGGCCACGGCCATGGGCCCCGTCCGGGCCGGCGGTTCCGTCTCCCTCGCCCCGCTGCGGACCGGCGGCCCGGGAGGACGGCAGCGGTCGGCCACCGTTCGCTACACCAACTCCGGCGACCGCCCGGTCACGCTCTCCCTGTCCCTCTCCCTGGCCACCGAGTCCGGACGCGCGCTCCCGGACGGGGTGGTCGGCCTCGACTCCGACACCGTGCGGCTCGACCCCGGCGCCACGGCCGAGGTACCGCTGAGCACCGACGCCCGTCACGCGGTCCGCGGCAACTACTACGGGTACCTCACCGCGAAGTCCGCGGACGGTGCCGTACTCACCCACACCACCGTCTCCCTCGCGGTCCACGCCCCGCAACACCGGCTGACCGTGTTCTACCGTGACCGCGACGGCAAGGTGATGCCGGACTGGCTGCCCACCATCTGGGGCCCCGACGGATTCGTGGACTACGCGGACAGGCAGGCCCACGTCGCCCTCGTGGAGGAGGGCACGTACTACGTCAGCTCGGCCTTCTACGACATGACGGATCACGGCGGCGAGGCGGGCACCGTCGTCGCGCCCGAGGTCAAGGTCACCGAGGACCGGACGGTGACGCTGAACGCCGCCGAGGCCACCCAGGTGCGCATCCGCACACCACGCCCGGCCGAGCAGCACGGCATCCTCAGCACCACCGTGTACCGCCGGATCGACGGGCACGGGCTGATCCAGGGAGCCATGTACTTCGACGACGTCACACGCCTCTACGTCAGCCCGACCTCCCGGGTGACCGACGGCGCCTTCGAGTTCTCCTCGCGCTGGCAGATGGTGGCCCCGCAGCTGCGGGCGAAGGTCTCCGGCTCCCGGGAGTTCGTCCCGTTCTACGAGCCCGACTCCGCCGTCTTCCCGGACCGCGGCGCACGGCTGACCGCCGTGGACGCGGGCACGTCGTCGGCGCCCGACTTCCGCCGCGCACGCGGCGGACTCGCCGTCGTCCGCTACGACTTCTCCGTCACCGGGCCGGAACTCGCCCGGTCCGCCGCGAAGGCCGGCGCCAAGGCGCTGCTGATGGTGTGGCCCGAGGAGCAGGGCAGTGCCTGGACCCGGTGGCAGCCGACGGGTGACCGGACGGCGGTGCCCAGCATGCGAGCCTCCTGGAAGGACGGCACCGCCCTGCTGGAACGCGTCAGGAAGGGCACCACGACGGTGGCACTCTCCGGCACGGTGCGCAGCCCGTACCTGTACGACGTGGTGCAGGTGTCGAAGGGCTTCGTCCCCAAGCAGGTCGTGCACACCGTCTCGGAGCGGGAGAGCGCCGTGGTGCGCAGCACGTACACCCGCACCGGTGCCTCGCTGTGGGCCAGCGAGCAGCGTTTCGGGTGGCGGCCGTACCAGGAGACCGCGTGGAACCAGTACAGCCGTTACGTCCCGGTGGGCCGGGAGCGCGTCGAGTACGTGACCGGCGGGGACACGCTGTGGAACCACGTCGTGCACCACAACGTGGTCGACGTCCCCGACCTGCCGTTGGCGGCCGGCATGCGGAACGCGCCGCGTACCTACCGTCCCGGTCAGCGCGCCACGGAACGGTGGTTCGGAGCGCCCGTGCGCCCGTCCGTTCCCCGCGGCTGGACCCGGCCGTCGGTCCGCAACGGCGACACCCTGAGCGTGTACGTCCCGGAGTTCACCGACTCCGACGCCGGTCACTGGTCGTTCGCGGAGGCGGGTGGCTTCGGCACCGGCCGGGCGACCGCCGCCGACGACGTCGCCTCGGCGGTGCTGTACCGCGACGGAAAGCAGACCGCGGTCTCCGACAACGGCGCGTGGGGCAGTTTCGAAGTCGCCCCGGGCAACGCCCGGTTCCGGCTGGACCTGACGACCGCCCGTGTCTCGGACGACTGGCGCCTCGGCGTGCGCACGCGCACCTCGTGGACGTTCCGCTCGGACACCACGGCCGAGTCCGCCCCGCTGCCGCTGCTCCAGCTCGACTACGCCGTACCGGTCGACGCGCAGGGCGCCGTGAGCCGGGCGCGCACACACAGCCTGGGCTTCACCGTCCGCATGCAGGACGGCGTGGCCGCCCCGCGCGGCGTGCGTCTGAAGGCCGAGGCGTCGTACGACGGCGGGAAGACCTGGACCACGGCGCGCACCGCGCGGCACGGCGACGGCCGGCAGTTCACGGCCACCGTGGAACGGCCGTCGAAGGTGCGCGGTGACGTGTATGTGACGCTCCGCGTGACCGCCACGGATTCCGCGGGTAACGGCGTGCGTCAGACCGTGGAGCGGGCGTTCCTGCACCGCGGTACGGCGTGACGCGCGGACTGCACTGACGCGCTCGTGCGGACACTCGGTACGGCGGGTGCCGGGCCCTTGGTGGGCCCGGCACCCGCCGCGCCTGTCGGAGAACGGGACGAGCCGTGGCAGCGATCGGCCCGCGCCTGCGACCCGCGTGCCCATGGTGCGGTCAGCGCCGGGCGGGCCTGTTCACAGCCAGCCGCGTCGCGACGCCTGCCAGGCGAGTTGCATACGGGTCACCGCGCCGGCGCGCTCCATCATCCCCTGGATGCGGCGCTGGACCGTCCGGCGGCTCAGCCCCATCTGCGAGGCGATCGCCTTGTCGGCGACTCCCGCCACGAGCAGCGACAACAGCTTGCGGTCGGTGGCCGAGAGCGAGTCGGCCGGACCGGCACCGTCGGCCTCCGCGAGCATGCCGGTGCCGTCGATGTCCAGGGGGACGGCGTCCTCCCAGTAGCAGTCGAACAGGGCGATGAGGGCCGCGAGCAGATTGCTGTCCCTGACCAGCGCCGTGGTCGGCTCCTCCGGGCTGCCGTGCGGCCCGCCGGCCACGAGGGGGAAGACGGCGACGGAGCGGTCGGCGACGGCCAGACGCAGCGGCAGGTGCGGTACGGCACGAGCCACCTCACCGGCCCGGACGCCCGCCACCACGTTCTCCAGGGCGCCCTCGTCGTCGAAGAACGCCTTCTCGTACAGCACTCGGTAGCGCACGCCCCGGGCCAGCGCCTCGAACTCCTCGGCGTTGGTGCCCGACGGCATGGCCACGTACTGGGCCTTGCAGAACCACAGCATCTCGTGGCGCGCGCTCGACTGGATCTGCCGGAGCTGCTGGCGCAGGGCCTCCGCTCCGGTGATCACCTCCAGCAGCTGGCCGGCGTCATGCCTGCGCATCGTCTCCCGATAGGACTCGATGAGACGTGCGGCCTCGACCCGGGCCAGGTCCAGCGCGTCGGCGCTGTGCTTCAGCCGGGGCAGCAGCGCCGCCTCCGGCGGAGCCGGACGGAACACCCGGGGTGTCCCGTCCGTATGGGTGGCGAGGCCCTTGGAGACCAGTGAGCCCAGGATCCGCTCGGTCTCCGCGTCGGTCAGGCGGGCCCGCTCGGCGATGTCCTCCCTGGTGGCCCGGCCGGACGTCACCAGCATCTGGTAGAGGGACTCCTCCTCGGGCGAGACGCCAGCCGCCTCCAGCGCCACGGACGCCTCCCGGAATCTTGGAATCCAACGGTTGAAGAGCGTACTACGCCGGAGGTCGGCGCCGGGAAGCCGTACGTGCCGCTCGTACCGGCCTCCCGGCGGGCGTCAGGCCACCGGAAGCATGTCCTCCTGGGTGGGCGGTACGGCCGGGGCGATCTCCGGTGCCGGCGTCGTGGTGGTGGCTGTTGCTGTGGCGATCACCTTGCGGTACACCGCCTCGTACCCGGCCGCCATGGTCTCCGGCTGGAAACGGTCGACGACATGATCACGGCAGTCACGGGGATCGAGGGCGCCGACCGCCTCGATCGCCTCCGGCAGCTCGTCGGCGTCGTCACGGACCAGGCCGGTCACCCCGTCCACGACGACCTCGGGGACCGAGCCGCGGCGCAGGGTGACGACCGGGGTGCCGCACACCATCGCCTCGATCATCACCATGCCGAACGGCTCCTCCCACCGCAGCGGGAACAGCAGACAGCGCGCCCGGGCCAGGAGCTGCTTCTTGCGGTCGCCGGTGACCTCGCCGAGCCACTCCACGCCCGGCCCGAGCCGGGGCTCGATCTCGGCCTCGAAGTAGGCATGTTCGGCGGGCTCGCTGCACTTGGCGGCCAGTTTGATCTCCCGGCCGGCGGCGACGGCGGCGTCGATCGCGAGGTGCATGCCCTTGTCGGGTGTGCAGCGGCCCAGGAAGAAGACCCAGTCCTCCTTGTCGCGCCGGTAGGGGAAGTCGTCGGCCCGCAGCGCGTTGTGCACGGTACCGGCCCAGTTGAGGTCGGGCGCCTGGCCGCGCTGGGAGTGGGAGATCGCCACCAGGTGCACGCTGTCGCCCAGGTGCCGGTAGTACTCCCCCGGTTCGCCGTCCAGCGGACCGTGCGTGGTGACGACCGTGGGTGCCCGGTGACCGCGGGCGAGCAGGGGTCCGGCGAGGGTGTGGTCGTGGATGACGTCCACGTCGAGGTCGTCCAGGAACCGGGCCGCGGCAGCGGAGTGCAGCACCTCCGGCAGCGGTTCCCCCAGGCGCCGGCCCTGCGGCACGTCGTAGGTACGCAGCATGCGGTGGGCGCGGGTGCCGTTGCGGCCCGCCGCTACCAGGGTGACGTCGTGGCCGCGGGCCACGAGCGCGTCCGTGAGATCGGCGCACATCGCCTCGATGCCGCCGTAACCGCGCGGCGGGAGCTCGAACCACGGTGGCGCGACCATGGCGACACGAAGCGGCCGGTCGTTCACGAGAGGACTCCTTTCCGGTCGCGCCCGTGGCGTACGCGCACGGCACGGCCGCCGCGCCGCGGCGTGCCGTGTCGTGCCCGCAGGACGGGCGAGTGGGTGAGGGGCCGGGCCGCGGGCGGCGTCGGCCGCGGCGGCGGGTCGCACGCGGCGGCCACACGTCGGCCGCGCGCCGCGACGGAGGGGAGAAGGTCGGAAGGGACGAACGCTCAGGGCGAGCCCGGGAGTTCGGTGGCGACGGCCGTGCAGGGGCACGGGGTGTCCGTCAGCCGTACGCCGTCGGGCAGCCCGGTGATCCGCGGGCGGCCGTCCTCGGACACCGTCAGCGTCGCCCGAGCCTCGCCCAGGGGTACGCCGGTCAGCCGCAACGGGCCGAACCGGGGCGGCATATGGGGGTTCACCCGGACGACGCCGTGCGGCAGGCAGACCTCCGCGCCCAGCAGCACCCGCAGGACGAGCAGCGGGGCGGCGGACGCCCAGGCCTGTGGGGAACAGGCGGCCGGGTACGGCACCGGCTGGGCGTACTCGGCGCGGTCGAAGCCGCAGAGCAGTTCCGGCAGACGTCCGCCGAAGGCCGCGGCGGCGTCCAGCACGGCCTCGGCGATCCGGCGGGCGTGGTCGGCGAAGCCGTACCGCATCAGGCCGGCGGCGACGATGGCGCTGTCGTGCGGCCACACCGAGCCGTTGTGGTAGCTCATCGGGTTGTACGCGGCCATGGAGGTGGCCAGGGTGCGTACGCCCCAGCCGCTGAACAGCTCGGGCGACAGCAGACGCTCGGCCACGGCGGGTGCCCGGTCCGCGTCGACGATGCCGGTCCACAGGCAGTGCCCCATGTTGGAGACGAGCGCGTCCACCGGCCGCTTGTCGCCGTCCAACGCCTCGGCGTACCAGCCCCGTCCGGGCAGCCAGAACCGCTCGTTGAACCGCTGCTTCAGCTCCCGGGCCCGCTTGCGCCACCGCTCCGCGCCGGAGCCGTCCTCCAGCCGCTCCGCCAGCAACGCCCGTGCCAGGTAGGCGGCGTACACATAGCCCTGCACCTCCGCGAGCGCGATCGGTGGCTCGGCGATCCGGCCGTCGGCGCCGTTGACGCCGTCCCAGGAGTCCTTCCAGCCCTGGTTGGCCAGCCCGCGGTCGGTGGCCCGCCGGTACTCGACGAACCCGTCGCCGTCCCGGTCGCCGTACTCCTCGATCCAGGTCAGGGCCCGGTCGGCGTGCGGCAGCAACTCCCGTACGGCGTCCGGGTCGACGCCCCAGCGGCACAGTTCGCCGAGCAGCAGCACGAACAGCGGGGTGGCGTCCACGGTGCCGTAGTACACGGTGCCGCCCAGCGCCAGCGAGGCCTCCACGCCGAAGCGCAGTTCGTGCGGGATCCGGCCCGGCTCCTCCTCGGTCACCGGGTCGGCCGACGAGCCCTGGTGCCGGGCCAGCACCTGGGCGGTGCCGAGAGCGAGATGGGGGTCGAGCGGCAGCGACATCAGCGAGGTCAGGATCGAGTCCCGCCCGAACAGGGCCATGAACCAGGGCGCGCCGGCCGCCACCACGGGCGTGTCCGGCCGCTCCGGGTCGAAGATCCGAAGCGCCCCGAGATCCCGGCAGCTCCGCCGCAAGGTCAGCGCGAGGGTCTCGTCGCCGACCTGGATCCGGGGGCCGGACTGCCGCCACTCGGAGGAGCGCACCGACGGCCCGGCCTGCTCGACGGGCCGCTCCAGGGGGAACGACGTCGGCGTCTCCACCCCGTCGATCACCGGTGTCACCAGCACGGAGGCCCGCCACTCCCCGCGCGGCGGTACGACGGCGCGGAAGGTGAGCCGGCCGGGTGAGCACGCCGCGCCCTCGGCGACGATCCGCACCCCCCGGCTCTCGCCGCGCCACTGCCGGTTCAGTGCCAGGACCCCGTCGCCGTAGTCGACGCCGTACTGCCCTCGCGGCTCGACCCGGCCTTCCTTCACCGCGAACAGGTCGGCGAAGTCGGCCTCGGCGCGCAGGGTGAGGCGGCACGCGGCGGCCTCGGTGCCGAGGTTGCGCAGCACCAGGTCCTCGCGCATTCCGGCGCCCACGAACCGGTGCCGCTCCACCAGCACGGTGGCCTCGCTCTGTCCCGGGCGCGGGCGGGCCCGGCCGAGGAAGAGGGCCTCGTACGGCTCCTGCGCGATGACGGTGAGCGGGTCCACCTCCTCGTCGTCGACGCGCAGCCGCCATGCCGACAGGATGCGCGTGTCGCGGTGGAACAGCCCGTGGGGCGTGCCGGATACCAGGTCACCGCCCCGCTCGGACAGACAGAAGGAAGAGCCTTCGATCAGGGTCACGGAGTCGCTTCCGCCCCCGGTCGCCTCCCCGGCGAACGTCCAGCCCTCGCCCATCGATCACCTTCCTCTGAGGAGACTGCGGAGATAGACGATGGTGAAAGATGATGTCCGGCAGTCCTTATACGATGAAGCTCAACTTTCCTGCAAGTCCGCGCAGCCCCCGGGTGCGCGGGGGCCGGTGATGTGCCGGGGGCGCGTGTGCGTGGGGTGGGTCCGGGCCGAACCGACAGGGTGCCTGGCCCCCACCGGTCCGGCGTCGTGGCGGGCCCGCGAGGACCGCGAGCGGTGCCGGTACTAGCCTGGCCCCATGGCACATGAGGGGGACTTCCGGGTGGGTGACGTACTGTCGGTCGCCTGCCCCTTCACACCGGCCGAAGTCGAACAGGGGCTCACGTGGGGGCACGTGTCGGTGCGGTGGCCATGGTGGCGCATCGACACCGACAGCGCGTTCCTCCACTGGAACGGGATCGTCGCCCTGGGCGTGGACACCGGCGAGAACGTGAGCCCTGAGACGGAGTCGGGATTGTTCCGGACCGACCCGCCGCCCGAGCACCTGAAGGCGGGAGACGTCTGCCGGGTCGGAGTGCCGCCGACCGTGGTTCACGTCACCGCCGTCGACCACCACGACCCTCCCCTGGAGACGGGCTGGCTACCGCGCCCCGGGCTGACCGTGACCGTGCTGCGCCGGGGCCTGTCCTACCGGGAGTTCCCGGACGAGAGCCACCTCGACGGCTTGGGATTCGCCCTTCACCCGGGCGACGGTATCCCGTTCTCCTTCGAGTTGTTGATGCGGCCGTACGCGTTTCTCCGGCCGGGTGACGAGGTCGCGGACGCCGCAGGACGGGCGTGGCGCTTCGACGGGCCGTGGGACTGGACCGCCTTCGACGGGGCGGGAGCCGGCGCGGGCCCCGAGTGGCCGCTCGTGCTGCTGACCCGCGCGGGGGTGCCGTGCTCCGTCGCCGACGCGCAGGCAGTCGCCTCGGGCACGGCGACCGGCTCCCACCAGGAGACACTCCGGCAGTGGATGTCTCTCACCGACGCCTCGCCCACGCCCTGATCGGCGATTTCGTTCAGGTCATGCCGAACGCGCACCACGACTGGGCCGGGCGAGGTCTTCGGCCGGCCCTCCCGAGCATCGCCCTGGGGCCGTTCCCGGCACCCTCCCCGCCGTTCGCCGGTCGGCTGTGCGGTTGACTGGGGCCGGCATCGATCGAACGACGCGGAATCCATGGGGGCCTTACGGTTCTCCTTCACCGTGGCCCTGTGGGGCGACCAGCACCTGATGCTCGGGACGGCGGACGGTGGCATCACCCACTACGACCCCAACGGATGGGACCACGGGGCCGGATGGAAGGGACCGGCCGCCGACTCGCTCCCCGTGCTCCTGGGGCTGATCGCCGAGTCGAGCGACGCCCTGGAGTCGGACGACGACGCGGTACGCGCGGCCGCCGTCGCCGATCTGCGGGAGCGCATGACCGGCCTGGAGCCGTATGTGACGACTCTGCGTTCCGGGACCAGGTCCCGGCGCAGGACATCACCGTCGACGGCACCTGGTCCACGTCGTCGTCACCGAACAGGCGGCCCTCTCGCCCTGCCCACCCGGTGTCCCGCACGTGCCGGACCAGCGCGCGAGGCAGACGACCCGGCACACCGTCACCCGCCGGGCCGGCCGCCCGGCTCACCGGCCGCCGCCGCGGAAGTGGCCGACGGCCCACCGCGGCACACCGATCGCCTCCGGCACGGCGGAGATCACCGCCGCATCCACACTGATCACATCTGCAACCACCCGGTGGGTTCAGGCGGGCACCCACCCCCGCCTCGCAGGGTCGGCCGGCACGACACCCCGCGCCACAGAAGGCCGCATGACACCGATTCGGCGCCGCAGGACCCGCTCAAGCCTCCACGCTCCCCGCAGTACACCCCGAGCCGCCCGCGCACGCGCGGACCGACGACCGCACACTTCCCCCATTCGCTATAGCCATGCTCCACCAGACCCGGCACAAGGCGAGGGAAGCGGTCGGGCAGCGAACCACGTAACAGGGGTTGACACGAGCCGCTGCGCGACCCAGCCTTTGGCAACGTTGTCATGCCTACTGCGGCAGCCCCGGAGAGGTCCGGACTGCACCGCTTTTTGATGGGACGTCACGCTCATGACAGATCAGTCGGATCCGTCGCGCCATCCGTCGCGACGGGCCATCGTCACCACGGGTACCACCTTGCTGGCCGGGTTCGGCCTCGGTTCCGTGCTTCCTGCGGCGACCGCCGTCGCCGCGCCCGACGGCGCGCCGGTGGGCTCCGCCGCCACCCCCGGTGAGCTGGCGCTCTACCGGCCGGTCTCGGTCTCTTCGACGGCCTACGCCGCCACCCCCGGCTCCTTCGTCGTCGACCGGCTCTCCTCCCCCGGCGTGAAGGGCAGCGGCTGGCGTGCCGAGGGCGGCGATCCGCAGTGGATAGCCGTCGACCTCCAGGCGGCCTGCGAGGTCACGCGGGTCCGCCTCACCTTCGAGGCCGACGCCTCCGACCCGGTGTACACGCCGCCCACCACCGGCAACGTGCACAGCGGCACCACGGGCGACGAGATCCAGTCGAGCTTCTCGCTGGTCTTCGTGGTCGAGACGTCCGTGGACCACGAGTCCTGGACCACGGTGTACAGCACCACGGCCGGAACCGGTGGCGTCGTGGACGTCCAGCTGCCCCGCCCGGTGTCCGCGCGCTGGGTGCGCATGACCTCGCGCAAGCGCTCCAGTCCGCTGCCCCTCGGCCTCAACGGCTTCGAGGTGTACGGCACCGCCAAGGGCCACCGCCCTTCGGCCACCGGCTGGACCGACTGGGGCACCCGGCACGACGAGGCGCCGGCGCTCACGGTCGCGGACGACGGGACCGTGCCCGTGGAGTCGGGCTGGCGGCTCACCATGGACGACTGGGCCGGCACGGACGGAGCCGGACTGTCGAAGACGTCCGTCGACACCAGCGGCTGGCTGCCGGCGACCGTTCCCGGCACGGTGCTGGGCTCGCTCGTGGAGCAGGGCAAGCTGCCCGACCCGGTGGCGGGTCTGAACAACCTGCACATACCGGAGGCGTTGTCGCGCCACTCCTGGTGGTACAAGCGGGACTTCGCGCTGCCGCGCGGTCTGCGCACCGGCGCCGGCCGGCACGTCTGGCTGGAGTTCGACGGCGTCAACCACAAGGCCGATGTGTGGCTCAACGGCGAGCGGGTGGGCGACCTGACGTACCCGTTCGCCCGTGCCGCCTTCGACGTCACCCGGCAGCTCACCGAGAGCGGCGAGAACGCCCTCGCGGTGAGGATCACGCCGATGCCGGTGCCGGGCAGCCCCGGTGACAAGGGTCCGCTGGGCGAGTCCTGGGTGGACGCCGGCGCGCAGCAGATGAACCTCAACTCCCCGACGTACCTGGCGTCCTCGGGCTGGGACTGGATGCCGGCCGTGCGCGACCGCGCGGCGGGCATCTGGAACCACGTCCGGCTGAGGTCGACCGGTCACGTCGTCATCGGCGACCCGCGCGTGGACACCGTGCTGCCCGCGCTGCCGGACGTGTCGGTGGCCGAGCTGACCGTCGTGGTGCCGGTGCGCAACGCGGACACCGCCGACCACCAGACGACGGTCACCGCCGCCTTCGACGGGGTACGGGTGTCGAAGACGGTCACCGTGAAGGCCGGTGAGAGCCTGGACGTCGTCTTCGCGCCGGACGCGTTCGGCCAGTTGAGGGTGCGCGAGCCCAAGCTGTGGTGGCCGAACGGTCTGGGCGAGGCCCACCTGCACGACCTCACGCTCACCGCCTCGGTGGGTGGCCAGGAGAGCGACCGGCGCACCACCCGCTTCGGCATCCGCCAGTTCGGCTACGAGTACGACGTACCGCTCCAGTTCACCGCGTCCGGCGACGCCTACACGCAGACCGTGACCTTCGACCGGCAGCAGGCCCAGCACGTCCGCATCCGCTGTCTGACGCGGGCCACCTCGTGGGGCAGTTCCCTGTGGACCCTGTCCGTGCGGGACAGCACCCGGCCGGACACCGACCTCGCGCTGCACGCCCACGCCGACGCGTCCAGCACCGATCAGGACGGCAACCGCGCGGCGAATGCCACCGACGGCGACTCCGGCACCCGCTGGTCCTCCGCCTACGAGGACGACCAGTGGATCAGCGTGGACCTCGGCTCCGTCCAGTCCTTCGACCGGGTCGACCTCACCTGGGAGCAGGCGTACGCGAAGATCTTCGTGGTCCAGGTCTCCTCGAACGGCTCGGACTGGACCGATGTGAAGTCGGTGGACAACGGGGCGGTGCCGCTGCCGTTCAACAACGGCAACGCCAGTCTCCAGGTCGAGGACTTCGACCGGCGGACCGCACGCTATGTGCGGCTCGACTGCGGCCTGCGCAACACCAGTTGGGGCAACTCGTTGTGGTCGCTGTCCGTCGTCGACCGGAGTGAACCCGGCACCGACCTCGCCCTGCACCAGAAGGCCACCGCTTCCACGGAGGAGTCAGACCACCCGGCGTCGAACGCCACCGACGGGAACCCGAACACCCGCTGGTCGTCCGCCTACGAGGACCACCAGTGGATCAAGGTGGACCTCGGCTCCTCGCGGGCGTTCGACCGCGTCGCCGTCGTCTGGGAGACCGCGTACCCGAAGTCGTACACGATCCAGGTGTCCGACGACGGCGAGCAGTGGACCGACGTCAAGTCCGTGTCGAACACGCCGGACCCGCTGAAGATCAGCGTCAACGGCGTGCGCGTGCTGGCTCGCGGCGGCAACTGGGGCTGGGACGAACTGCTGCGCCGGATGCCGGCGGAGCGCATGGACGCGGCCGTGCGGATGCACCGGGACATGAACTTCACCATGATCCGCAACTGGGTGGGCAGCAGCGACAGGGAGGAGTTCTTCGCCGCCTGCGACCGGCACGGCATCCTGGTGTGGAACGACTTCCCCAACGCGTGGGGCATGGACCCGCCGGACCACGACGCCTTCAACGCGATCGCGCGGGACACCGTGCTGCGGTACCGCATCCACCCGTCCGTGGTGGTCTGGTGCGGCGCCAACGAGGGCAACCCCCCGGCCGCCATCGACAAGGGGATGCGCGAGGCGGTGGAGCGGCAGGTGCCCGGCGTGCTCTACCAGAACAACTCGGCGGGCGGCATCATCACGGGCGGCGGCCCCTACGGCTGGGTGGAACCGGAGAAGTACTTCGACCCGATGACGTACGGCAGCCGTGACTTCGGCTTCCACACCGAGATCGGCATGCCCGTCGTCTCCACCGCGGCGAGCACCCGCAGCATGACGGGCGACGAGCCCGAGTGGCCGATCCGGGGTGCGTGGTACTACCACGACTGGAGCGAGCACGGGAACCAGGCGCCGCAGAACTACAAGGCTGCCATCGAGGCCCGCCTGGGCGAGTCCGGCGACCTGGACGACTTCGCCCGCAAGGCGCAGTTCGTCAACTACGAGAACACACGTGCCATGTTCGAGGCGTGGAACGCCAACCTGTGGGACAACGCCTCCGGTCTGATGCTGTGGATGTCCCACCCGGCCTGGCACAGCACGGTCTGGCAGACGTACGACTACGACTTCGACGTCAACGGCACCTACTACGGCGCCCGTTCGGCCTGCGAACCGCTGCATGTGCAGGCGGATCCGGTGAAGTGGCGGGTCATCGCGGTGAACCACACGTCGGCGGACCTGCGGGGCGCCACCGTCACCGCCCGGCTGTACGACCTGTCCGGCCGGCAGCTCGGCAGCGGCAGGACCGCCCGGGTGGACGTGGAACGGGCGGCCACCGCCGAGGCGTTCACCGCCGCGTGGACGGACGGCCTTCCGGACCTGCACCTGCTGCGGCTGACGCTGGAGGACTCCCGGGGCAGGGAGCTGTCGCGGAACACCTACTGGCGCTACCGCGAGGCCGCCGCGCTGCGGGGGCTGAACAAGGCGAGGCAGGTGAGGCTCACGGGTGCGATCACCCGGTGGTCGCGCTCCGGTGACCGCCAGGAGCTGACGGCGGTGATCCGCAACCAGGGCCCGGCGGTGGCCGCCATGGTCCGGCTGTCGCTGCTGGAGGACGCGCACGGCCGCCGGGTGCTGCCGACGCTGTACAGCGACAACTACCTGTGGCTGCTGCCCGGCGAGTCCCGGACCGTCCGGCTGTCCTGGCCGAAGGGGGCCGGCTCGGCGCGGCGCCCGGTGCTGACGGCGGAGGCGTACAACAGCCCGGTCGCGACGCTGCGCGGCTGAGCCGCTCCGCGCACCAGTCCGCCGCCCGGACCCGGCGAGCGCCGGGTCCGGGCGGCGGCCACGCGTCCCGCGCCGCTCATGCGTGATGCGGCGTCAGCCCGGGCGGTCGCGCCGGCGGCCATGGTAGGAGGCCCTGTCGCTGCCCTCGTCCGTCCCCTCTTCCCGGTGACGGCGTGCTACTGCGCGCGTCGGACGGAGGTGCGGACCCACAGCACGGTCGCGAGTGCGGTGACGCCGAGGCCGGTCAGGCAGATGCCGGCCCAGCCGGCCCTCGGCCATACGGAGGACGCCAGGGCGGAGCCGAGAGCACCGCCCAGGAAGTAGAACGTCATGTAGATGCTGTTGACCCGGTTGCGGGCCGCCGCGTCGACGTCGTAGATGACACGCTGGTTGAGCACGTGCAGCGCCTGGACGCCGACGTCGAGGACCAGCACGCCCACGATGATGCCGCCCAGCGTGTTGCCCGCGGCCAGGAGCACGGCGTAGGCCAGGGCGATGAGCGCGAGCGCGGCCGCGGTGGGCACGGGATGGGTGTGCCGCTGGACGCGGCCGGTGAGACGGGCGGCCGTCGCGCCGGCGGCGCCGAGCAGCCCGAACAGGCCGATGACGGCGGGTGAGTAGCCGAACGGGGCCTGGCTGAGCCGCAGGGCGGCGGTGGACCAGAAGACGCTGAACGCTGCGAAGCCCAGGGCGCCGTACGCGGAGCGGACGCGGACGGCGGCTTCGGTCCGGTAGATGCGGACGGTGGAGCGCAGTACCTCGCCATAGCCGACGGGCCGGCCCGGGACGGGATCGATGCCGTGCAGAGCGCGGCGCAGGACCACGTTGACGACGATCATCAGCGCCGCGGCCCCGAGGAACAGCGGGCGCCAGCCGACGAGTTCGGTCACGAGGCCCCCGACGGTCCGCGCGAGGAGCATGCCGGTGAGCAGGCCACTGATGACGGTGGCCACGGTGCGTCCGCGCTGGGTGTCGTCGGCGAGGTGGGCCGCCACGGGCACGAGCACCTGGGCGGCGACATTCGCGAGACCGAGCACGGCGAAGGCGACGAGGGCGGCGGCCAGTCGGGGTGCCAGGCCCACCGCGGCGAGCGCGGCGGTGTCGAGCAGCAGCAGAGCGCTCATCAGGGACCGGCGCCTGACGATGTCGGCCAGCGGGAGCACAGACACCAGGCCGACGGCGAAGCCGAGTTGGGTGACGGTGACGACGACACCGGCGGCGCCGGTGGAGGTGCCCAGGGAACGCGCGATCACGGCGAGCAGCGGCTGGGCGTAGTACACGTTCGCGGCGATCGCACCGGTGGCCACGGCGAGGAGCAGGGTCAGGGCGCGCGATATGCCGGGGTGCGCGGGAGCCGCCGGGGTGGCGGGCCGCGCCGCGGCGGTCTGGGACATGGGGCGTCTCCTTGGGGCGTGGCGTTGGTCCGCGTCCCACGCTCGGGCGGGGCGCTCACGATGTCCAAGACCTCTTTCGGCGTCCGTGATGCCTTGCGGGCATCAGTCGCCGACGGCCACAGCGCTGATGCCCCTCGGGTATCACAGGCGGCGGAAGAGGTCTTGGACGGGGGTCCGTCCCTGAGCGCAGGCTGGTCAGCGAAGTCAGCGAACTCCCCGAGCCACGGAGACAGGAGCCATCACCATGAAGATCTTCCTCACCGGTGGATCCGGATACATCGGCAAGGCCACGATCAGTGCGCTGATCCGCCACGGACACACCGTCGAGGCGCTGGCCCGCAACGACGTCGCCGCCGAGACCGTCGCGACCCTCGGGGCGACGCCGGTGCGCGGCGGGCTGGGGGATCTCGGCGTGCTGAACGCGGCGGCGGCCCGCGCGGAGGCGGTCGTCCACCTGGCGCAGGCCGAGACCGGGGACGAGGACCTCGCGGCGGCCACCGCCATGCAGGACGGCATCGGCACCGGCACCTACGTCCACACCGGCGGCACCTGGGTCTACGGCGACACGGACGGGGTCGTGGACGAGACCGCCCCCTGGAACCCGCCGGCCCTGGTCGCCTGGCGCAAGCCGGTGGAGTACGCCGTTCTGCGGCGCGCGCAGCAGGGTGGCCGCCCCGTCGTGGTGCAGCCCGGTCTGCTGTACGGCGGTGAGAACCGCCTGATCGACTTCTTCTACGCCGTCCCGGGCAAGGAGGCGGGAGCCGTTCCGTACATCGGCGACGGTGCGAACCGCTGGGCGCTGGTGCACATCGACGACATCGCGGAGCTGTACGTCGCCGCCCTGAAGGCGAAGCCCGGCTCTGTGTACGTCGGCGTGGGCGGTGTGAACCCCACCGCCAAGGAGTGCGCGCTGGCCGTCGCCCGCTCGCTCGGTCTCGACGGCAAGGTCGCCTCCATCACGCTGAAGCAGGCCCGTGAGCAGATGGGGCCGGTCGCGGACGCCTTCGCCCTGGACCAGCAGCTCACCCCGGCACGCGCCGAGGCCGAGCTGGGGTGGACCCCCGCGCACACCGACCCGCTGGCCGTCCTCGCCGGCGAGAAGTGACCGGGCCAGGGACAAGGCGGCACCTCTCGCGAAGGCGGCGGGCACCGTCCGTGACGGCTCGCCGTGGCCGGGGCGGGTAGATTCGTGCAGAACTGCCTCGGTCGTCCCACGGGGCGATCGAGGAGTCGTTCCAGGAGAGCCGACCGCCCGGCCGGGCCGTCGCCTCGGAGAGAGTGAGCGGTGAGTCCGGGTGGATCTTGACCTGCGGAAGCTCCGGTATTTCGTGGCCGTGGCCGAGGAGCTCCACTTCGGGCGTGCGGCCGAGCGGCTGCACATCGCGCAGCCGGTGCTGTCCCGGCAGATCCGGAGCCTGGAGGACGACCTGGGCGTCGAGGTCTTCGCACGGGACCGGCGCGGCACGCTGCTCACGCCGGCCGGGGAGCAGTTGCTGGAGGACGCCGTCCCGCTGCTCGCCTCGGCCGAGGCGCTGCTGCGGCGGGCGAAGACGGCGGCGCGGGGCACCCCCACGCTGACCGTCGGGTTCATGCCCGGCATCACGGTCACCCCGGCCACGGCCGTCTTCTCCGCCCGCCGTCCCGGCGTCAACGTGCGTCTGCTGCGCACGAGTTGGGACAACCAGGTGGAGGTGCTGCAGGACGGCCGGGCGGACATCGGCGTCGTGCGGCTGCCCATCGACCAGCGGGGCCTCCAGGTGCGGCCGCTCTTCAGGGAGCCCCGGGTCGTGATGGTGCCGGCCGGACACCGTCTGGCGGACAGGGCGTCGGTGACCGTCGGCGACCTCGCGTCCGAGCACCTGCTCCAGGACCCGGACGCCGTACCCGAATGGCGTGACGTGGCACTGGAGTTGCGGGAGCGGCGGCGCCCCGAGGTGCCCGTGATCCACCAGGTGGAGGAGAAGCTGGAACTGGTGGCCTCCGGTGCGGGCATCTGTGTGCTCCCGTTGTCCACCGCCAGTTTCTACACCCGCCCGGACGTCATCCCGCTGCCCGTGGAGGACATCGGCCCCAACGAGGTGGCCCTGGCATGGGTGGCGTCCCGGCGCTCGCCCCTCATCCACGACTTCGCCGAGGCCGCGGCGGAAACCCTCGGCCGGACCCGGACCGAGGAACAGCCGCCGCAGCGCTGACGACCGCACGAGGCCGAGGACCGCGCGAGCCTGAGCCCTCCTTGGAGGACTGGTCCGCCCGGCCTGGCGTCGGATGCCGGCGAACCGGGTGCGGGGCGCTGACGCACCCCCGGGCGCGCCCGCGCGGCAATTCCGCCGTACGCCCTACGCCGGCACCGAGCGCACCGGCGACAGCTCTGCCGCCAGACTGTCCGCCAGGCTCAGCAGGCCGGGACCGGAGAGCACGCGGGGTCCGCCGCCACCGAGTTATCCCCCGGTGACGAGGTCATCGGGTACCTCCGCGGCGACGTGCAGCGCGCGCACGGCGGACTGGCCGAGCTGGTGTCGGCCGATGTCCGCACGCCGGTGCACAAGCCCCGCACCATGAGCTTCGCCGAGGCCGCCGGACTGCCCCTCGCCGGCCTCACCGCCTACCGGGCCGTGGTGCGTGCCCTGCGTGTCCGGCAGGGTGAGACGCTGCTCGTGCACGGCGCGGCCGGCGGTGTCGGCTCGCTCGCCGCCCAGATCGGCCGGGCACGCGGCGCCCGGGTCGTCGGGACGGCCTCGGCGCGTGACCACGCCTACCTGCGTTCCCTCGGCGTCCTCCCGGTCGCCTACGGGGAGGGGGTCGCCCAGCGCGTCCTCGGGGTGCCCGCCGGCGCGGACGCCGTCCTGGACACGGTCGGGGGCGGCACGCTGGTGTCGGCCGCGGGCACCGTCCGGCCGGGTGGCCGTGTCGCCTCTGTCGCGGAGACCGGGCTGCCGGGTGTCGTCCCGGTCTTCTGCCGGCTCGGCGGAGACGATCTCAAGGCCGTGGCGGAGCTGGCCGACGCCGGCAGGCTGAGGGTGCGGGTGGGCGCCACCTTCCCTCTGGAACGCGCAGCCGAGGCCCAAGGGGTGCTGGCGGCGGGCGGCACCCGCGGCAACGTCGTCGTGGCCATGGGGGCTGATCCTCCTCGCGGCCGGCCGTGGGGCAGTGCGGGGGCACCCTACGGCCGGCGCGGTCGGCGCCCCCCCTGCCCGGCCGCCCCGGACGCGGGATGACGGCCTTTTTCGATCCAGACGTTTGTCTTTTAGGCTGCCGCCATGGGCTATGACTCTTCCGCGACGCGTGCCCGGCTGCTGGAGGCCGCGCACGAGGAGTTCGTCGCACATGGACTCGCCGGAGCACGCGTCGAACGCATCGCCAAGAACGCGCCCGCCAACAAACAGGCGATCTATGCCTACTTCGGGTCCAAGGACGCCCTCTTCGACGCGGTCCTGGAGGCCCGCGTCCGCATCCTGGCCGATGTCGTCCCCTTCACCCCGGACGACCTGGCGGCCTACGCCGGCGCTCTGTTCGACGCCTTCGTCGCCGACCCGGACCTGATCCGGCTCACCCAGTGGAAGTCGCTGGAGCGGCCGGAGGCGTCGACGGCGGAGCTGGAGGCACATCTCAGCAAGGCCCAGGCCGTCGCCGACGCACACGGGGCCGACCTGGAAACCGGCATGGACGCCCTCATGATCGCCCTCGCCGCCGCCCAGGCGTGGCTCTTCACGCCGCCGGCCATCCGCAATCCCACCGACGATGGCGAGGCGGCCCGGCTCAAGCGGCACCGCGCGGCCGTCGTCGCCTCGGTCGAGGCACTGACCGAGCGGCTGATGCCGGCCGAGTGACACACCCCTCGGCCGGGCCGCTCGGCGCAGGACGGGCAGCCCGGTCGTGCGGGTGCCGGTGCGCGTCCGGCCGTCGGCGTTCTCCAGCCCGGTCCGAGCAGGTACGGCACGGCCGCGCCGACGATGAGCTGTGCGCGCGCGTACGGTGCCGGCCGCGGCGGCCGGCGGTCGGGACTCCGCACCAGTGCCTCCGTCGCCCCCGCGGTCGGCTGTGCGCCTGGTCCGCCGAGCCGGGACGGCCAGGGACGGGGACGGCCACCGCGTCGTGCCCGCCCTCGCCGTGGCCGCTTCCGGTCCCGGTCTCAGCCGATCGTGACGACCCGTGCCCAGGGCGGTGGGGTGTCCGGAACGTAGTCGGGGTCTTCCTCGTCCACGGCGTGGGCGGGGCGGGGGAAGAGGCCGACGACGGTGCGGCAGGGCGGCTGGGTGGAGGGCCACGGGGTCTGTCCGTCCGTGAGGGCGACGATCACGTCCGGGCGGGAGCGCAGCGCCCGGGTGAAACCGGAGCGCAGATCGGTTCCGCCGCCGCCGACCAGTGCGATGTTCTCGGCGCGGCACAGGGGGACGGCGACCCCGGCCGCCGCGTCGCAGGAGATCACCGAGACCAGGTCGCGCCGTCCGCCCACCGCACGGGAGATCGCCGCGACCTCCAGCAGCGCGCTGCCCAGTTCGGCGTCGCTCACCGACCCTGAGGTGTCGATCACGACGCAGACCCTGGGCGGCTTGCGGCGCAGGCTCGGCAGCAGTGCTCCGGGGACGCCGGCCGAGCGCCGGGACGGACGCCGGTAGCTGTGGTCCTCCCCCGCCCCCGGCGCGCCCGTCGCCGAGCGGACCGCCGCTCCGAGCAACTGCCGCCAGGGCTGCGGCGGATGGAACGCCTCCTCGGCCCATCGGCGCCACCCCTCCGGCGCGTGGCCGGGCCGGCCTCTGATGCCCTCGGCCACCCGCCTGCTCAGCCCGTGTGCGCCGTCGGGTCCCAGCTCCCACGGCCGGGCCTGCCCGTCGGCACCACTGCCGCAGTCCAGCCAGGCCAGCTCCGCGGTGAGCGCGGACAGCGACGCCGTACGCAGGTACTCCTCCATGAGCAGACCCTCGGGCAGCCGCAGCATGGACGGGTGCACCGCTCCGGCAGGCCGGGGCAGGCCGTCGCCGTAGATGTCGTCGTTGATCTCGAAGTCGGCGGCGATGTTGCGCCGTAGCCTCTCGCGGCTCCCGGTCGGGGAGCTCCCCCTCCCGCTTCGCCCGCCGGGACCGTGCCCCTCGTGCTCCCGCGCGTACCGCTCGCCCCGCGCGTGGTGGTCGCGGAGCAGGTGGGAGACCTCGTGCACCCAGACGCCCGCCAGTTCCTCCACCGGGGTGCGCGCCACGAAGCCGGGTGAGACGTAGCAGCGCCAGTGCGCGTCGACCGCCATCGTCGGCACCGAGCGGTCCTCCACCACGTGCAGCGCGAAGAGGGCGGCGGCCAGGTAGGGGCGGACCTTCACCGCGTGCAGCCGGGCGGCCAGCAACTTCTCCTGGTCCAGCGGCAGTCCGGGACGGTCGTACGGTCCACCGCCGGCGGTCGGCGGGGCCGGCACCGCGGCCCGTACCGGGCGGGCCGGCGCGGGCCGGGGCATGGGACGTGGCAGCGGCCGCGGGCGCTTCGCGCTCCCCGTCACCGGCGCGTTCCCGTCGTACGCCCGGCGTCGGCCGCGGTGGCGCGTCCCACCGACCGCTCGGCCCGTCGGGCGAGGCCGACCACCCCGGCCAGCCGCTCCACCGCCTCCGGCACCTCCCAGTCGTCACGCCGCAGCGCCGCCAGTGTCGTCGCCGGGGCCACCAGCAGGTCGGGGGCGCCGGTCTCCAGGGCCCGGACCAGTACCGCCCAGCCCGCCTCCCACCGCTGCCGCTCCGGTCTCGCTCCGACGGCGGCCACCACCGCCTCCAGCGTCGCCTGGCGCAGATCGCCCCGCACGGGCAGCTCGGCAAAGGCGGGATCGGCCAGCAGGGACTCCGGGTCCGGCAGGTCCATCCGGTCCAGGTGGGCGAGGAGTTCGAGCCCTGGGCCGTCCCCGACCGCGCCCCGTACCAGCAACGCCAGCACCTCCCGGGAGACGGAGGCCGCCGTGCCGAAGGCCAGCAGGGTCAGCGCGGCGTCCCAGCTGCGGGGCGAGGGCCAGGCGGCGCCGCGTCGTGTCTCCGTGCTCGGCAGCCGGTGGATCAGCGTCGGCCGGGCTCGCAGGAAACCGCAGACCGCGCGCCGGGCGTGGGCCACCGCGTCCGGCAGCCGCTCGGGCACCAGCCGGGGCAGCTCCGCCCGGGGCCAGACCCCGCCCAGCCCGCGCACCACCACCTCCGGGTCGTGCGACCAGTGCAGATGCACGAACCGGTTGGCGAGCGGCGGGCTCAGTTCCCACCCGTCCGCCGCGGAAGCGCGGGGATTGGCGGCGGCCACGATCCGCACGCCCTGCGGCAGTTGGAGGGCACCCACCTTCCGCTCCAGGACGACCCGGAGCAGTGCGGCCTGCACGGCGGGGGTGGCGGTGGAGAGTTCGTCCAGGAAGAGCAGCCCCCGTCCGGCCCGCACCAGCTCCACGGCCCACTGCGGCGGCGCCATCGGCACGCCCTGCTCCGCCGGGTCGTCGCCCACGATGGGCAGCCCGGAGAAGTCGGACGGCTCGTGGACGCTGGCGATCACGGTCGTCAGCGGCAGGCCGAGGGAGTGGGCGAGCTGCGTCAGGGCCGCGGTCTTGCCGATGCCCGGTTCACCCCAGAGCAGGACGGGCAGGTCGGCCGCGACGGCCAGGGTGAGGGCTTCGAGCTGGTCATCGGGGCGGGGCTCGGTGCTGGTGGTCCGCAGGAGGGTCAGGAGATCGTCGGCGACGGCGAGTTGTGCGCGGGTGCCGGACGGGCCGGCGGGGAGTGGTGCGGGCGCGCCGACGGCCGCAACCGCGGTCCGCGGGAGGGTGCTGGATGTCATGGGCATCACCTGGGTGGGAGGAGGGAACGGGACGGCCCGTCCGGATGTCATGGGGGCATGGGGCACCGAAGGTGCGGTGCCTGTGGGTGTGCTGGGCGGAGGACGGCTGATCAGCGCAGGGAGCCGGTACGTGGCCGGGCCCGGCTGCTCCGCTTGCGGAGCATGGCGTGCGGGGTACGGCGATCGGGCCGCGGGCGATGACTCGCGTCGGCGTGTCCCGCGTCCGAGGCGTTCCCGCCTCCCGCGGCACGGGCAGCGGGGTGCACGGTGACCAGCCCCGAGCGGAAGAGACCGTGGTCGACGCGCCGGGTCGCGGCCGACTCCAGTTCCCGCCGGAGCGGCCCGTCGGGCAGGACGGCGCCGGGGCCGAGGAGTCCCTCGATCACGGTCAGCGCGCCGGCGACGTCACCGTGGAGGAGCCGCTCCCTGACCGCGGGCAGTGCCTCCGGGCTGCGGTGCACCGCGTCGATGGCCCGTAGACAGGGCAGCGCCGGCCCGCCGAGCGCCACCAGCAGTTCCTCCCGCCGTAGTTCGGCCGGATCATGGTCGATCGCCGTCAGCACCCCGTCCCGGAGCGCGATCCGGTGGACCTCGCCCCGGCACCGCACCCGGTGCGGGTCGTGGGGCTCGGGGGCCGGTCCGGTCGCTGCTGCCGGGCTGGGCTCCGCCAGTGCCGCGGCGACGAGCGGATGCAGACGGTCGGCCGCGACGAGCCCGGCGCGCAGCAGTTCCAGATCGGGCAGGACGCGAGCCGCCGCCTCCGGCAGCAGCGGAAGCGCGGCGACCTGCTGCGACGGCAGCGGCTCCCGCAGCGGCCGGAACGTCGGGGCGTGGCTGTCGTCGGGTGCGACGAGTTCGAGCACGGCGCGGCTGCGTGCACCGAGCCGCACGGTGAAGGCGCCGCGTGGACGGCGGCCCTCGGCCCGCAACAGCAACTCCGCCTCGGCGGCCCAGCGGGAGACCGCCCACGACGCGTCGTCACCGCTGGACCGGTCCGGGCGACCTGGATCATCCGGACGGTCCGGACGATCCGGCGGGGCTGGACGGCGAGGTCCGTCGGAGCGGCCGGACGGCATCGTCGGCGGTGCGCCGTCCGCTCCGCATCGCCGTGCGAGTTCGCCGCTTCGTCCGGAGTCCCAGAGGTGCCGGTGCAGGTCGAGGCGGTGACGCCGGTCGGGGTAGGGGTGCGGGTGGTGCCCCGGGACACTGCTCCCGGTCCCCTCCCACAGGGCCAGTGACATGCGCTGCCCGGCCTCCGCCCACGTCGGTGGTGTCCGCACCACCAGGTGCAGCGGTGTGCCGCCCGGACCGCCGTAACGGGCCAGGGAGAGGGTGAGGCCGGGCCGGAGCCGTCCGTCGGGGGCGATCCGGGGCATGTGCCAGCGGAGCAGATCCGGCGCCAGCCGACGCAGATCCGCACGAAGCCGGGTGGCGACATCGGTGCCGTGGCGCTTGCGCACGGCGCGCAGATCGAGATCGATGTCGACGCGGGCGGCGGCGCAGGCCCCCGCCCAGTCGCCGACCGCACGGCGCGCGGTCGCGGTCTCGATCATGGACGGTGGCACGGCGTACTCGCGCACGCGCTGCCACATCAACAGGCGGGACGGGATGTCGTTCGCGAAGTGATGTGCCATCAGCACTCACCTTGCGCGGACGATTCCCCCAATCCGTACGAGGAGAAGTTCTTCATCTCCGGCATCCTAACCACACCGCTGACCATCCGCCCCCGACTTTCGCACCCGCTCCCTCCTCCGGATGGGACGGCCAGGTCGGGCCGACCGGCTGCATGGCGAGCACGCGCCCGGAGGTCCTCTCCTGATCAACCACCGACGCGAATCACCGAGCTGTTGGCCGAGTACACCTAGACGCTGAGGGAGATCGCGGCGCCGATGCCGCCCAGGCCGAGGGCGACGGCAGCCTCCGCCCAGCCGCCCCGGCCCCAGGGGAAGAAGCGGTCAGCGGCCAGCCGGCCGGGGCCGATGGCCGCGACGGCCAAGGCGGCGACGGCGATCGCCACGTTGTACTCCACACCGCCGTCCGTTTCCCACAGGCCATGGGCGGCGGTCACCGTGACCATCGCGTTGATCATGACCCCGATCAGGGCGGCAGCCGCGAGCGGGGTCAGCAGCCCCAGAGCCAGGCCGAGACCGCCGAACAGCTCCGACAGGCCCCCGATCAGCGCGAACAGCTTGCCCGGGCGATAGCCCAGGGACTCGAAGGCCTTCCCGGTCGCGGTCAGACCGTTACCTCCGAAGAGACCGAAGACCTTCTGAGCGCCGTGCGCGGCCATGTACAGGCCGAAGGTCAGCCGCAGGAGCAGCAGGCCGACGTCGGCCGCGGTCACCATCGCCCCGGTGGCGGCCGCCGTGGGCGCCGTGGGGGTGGGGTGCGCCGCCGATGGCGTGGACTGAGGAGAACGGTTCAGGATGCGTTTGATCAACATGACAATGATCCGGTTGGAGCGCCGAAACGGGCGGTTCCCCCAGCTCGCGCGGATGCCGAGCGACCGATGGCGTGTGGGTGCGCACGCCGCACACCATCACGGAGCACACACGCCTCACAAGCGATCCTTGCGGGGCGGGCCGCGTTGTGCATCTGGGAGCCCCGCCACCGGGGTGGGCATCCGCCCGGTGCCCCCAGCACACTTCCTGACGTGAACACCTCCGCGAGCCAGCCACGTGCGCCTTCACGCAACCACGCACCAGCAGCACCCACGGCCGATGGTGAACGCCGCGTGACCGAAGGCCCGTGGACGCGCGCCTGATGGTCATCTTCGCCACCGGGTCCGGACACCTGTGCTCCGCCGAACCGGTGTGCGGTGGTCGTGGGCGTCGATGACCATCGGCGCGCACGTCTTCCAGGAAAAGCGTGATGACACTTCGTAACGAGAGACCCGCGGCGGCCGGCTCACGCCGTACCGCGGTGGCGACGGCGCTGGCGCTGGTGCTGGCCGGTGCCGTGGGCGGGGCGGGAACCGCCTTCGGCTCCGCCGACGCCACGGCCGCGTCCCGGCACACGGAGCACCGTGACTGGCTGCCGGACACACCGCAGAACTGGCCGGTGGTGGTGGACCACACCCGTACACCGGCCGAGACCGTCACCCGTGGGCTGCGGCACTACAGCGAGACCTACGACACCGTCGGCGGTCGCCAGCACATGCAGGTGCTCACGGCCGACCTGACCGACCCGAACCTCCGGGTCGGGATGGTGGAGGCCGGCGACACCCTGACCGACCCGGCGGACGAGACGCCGTCCTCGATGGCACACCGCACCGGCGCCGTCGCCGGCGTCAACGGCGACTACTTCGAGATCCACGCCAGTGGACGCCCGCTCGGCGGCATCGTCTCCGGCGGGCACATGCTGAAGAGCCCCGAGCCGGGCTTCGCCTCCCAGTTGGGCGTCAAGCCCGACGGCACCATGGTGATGGGTCCGGAGACGTTCTCCGGCACCATCACCGCGGGCTCCGCGACCCGCCCGCTCACCTCGGTGAACACGGTGAACGACGTGTCCGCCGGCGGCATCACCGAGGTCACCCCCGATCTCGGCGAGACCCCGGACCTGGCCGAGCCGTCCACGCTGGTGCTCGGCCGGGCCACGGACGGCGGCTTCGTCGTCGAGAGCGTGCGGACCGGGGTGACCACCGTGCCCCGGTTGACCGCCGGCCGGCTCGGCCTGCTCGGCGCCGGCGACGGCGGGCAGTGGCTCACCGACAGCCTGCACACCGGTGACGACGTGGGCATCACCACCCGCCTCTCCCCCGACAACGATGTCACCGAGCTGATCAGCGGTGTCGACACCCTGGTGAAGGACGGCAAGGTATACCGGGACCCGACCGGCACCCCGCCCAGCGGCGCCAACCCGGAGACAGCCGTCGGCATCACCGAGGACGGCAAGCACGCCGTCGTCGTCGCCGTCGACGGCCATGGCGGCGCTGCGACTGCCTTCGGCGTGACCAGGGACGAGGTCGCCGGTTACATGGTCGCCCACGGCGCCTGGACCGCGATGCTGTTCGACGGCGGTGGTTCCACCACGATGGTCAGCCGAGCTCCCGGCGCCGACCGGGCCGAAGTCGTCAACACGCCGTCCGACCTGCCCGGCAACACCGAACGCCCGGTCGCCAACGGCATCTTCTTCTACTCCACCGCCAAGGAGCCCGGACCGGCCGCCAAGGTCGTCGTCAACGGCGGGAAGACGCTCACCACCGTCGCCGGCGGCTCCGTCCCGCTGCCGGTGTACGCCGTCGACCGGTTCGCCAACCCTGCGGCCGGGCACACGCGGGTCCGCGTCGAGCCCACCGACCTCGCCACGTACGACGACGGCGTGCTGACCCCGCGCCGCACCGGCACGGGCCGGATCATCGCCTCCGACGGCACGGCCTCCGCCTCCGAGAAGCTGGAGGTCGTCGGAAGGCTCAAGACCCTCACGGTCTCGCCCGACAAGGCCGACCTCGACAACGGCGCCACCCGGCAGCTCACCCTGTCGGCCACCGACAAGGACGGCGACCAGGTGCGGATCCCCGCCGAGGCGGTCACCTGGAAGGTGAACCCGGCGGGCCTCGGCACCGTCGACGCGCACGGCCTGTTCACCGCCGACGCCGACGAGGGCGGACTCGCGGAGGTGACCGCGACGGTCGCGGGCTCCACCGGCACCACGTCGATCGCCGTCGGCAGCGTCCGCAAGGTCATCGACCCGATGACCAGCCTGGACGTCTGGCGGCTGAGCAACAACACCACCGGCAAGCCCGCCACCCTGGCCGCCGACCCCGGCGTCGTCCCGCCGGGATCCGACGAGCCGGGATCGCTGAGGCTGGACTACTCGATGCCGGCCGGGTCCGGGGTGAAGCAGCTGGTGCTCTCTCCGAAGACCACTCTGAAGACCGACACGAACAACGGTCAGGTTCCCACCGGCATCGGTGTGTGGATCAAGGGGGACGGCAACGGCATCGAACTCGCCGAGAAGTACATCGGCGTCAACGGTTCCTCCACCACGCTCTACCCGACGTACGTCACCTGGAAGGACTGGCACCTGGCGGTCGCCCAGCTGCCCGCCGGCATGCAGTTCCCGCTGACCATCAGCTTCATCGACTTCCTGGCGATCAGCCCGAGCACCCCCTACAGCGGCTCGCTCAACGTCGCGGGCCTCCAGGCCCTGTACTCTCCGCGGCCCGTCACGGCGCCCGAGTACCACGCCGTCCCGCAGAACCCCAAGTGGCTGTCCTTCGAGGAGGACTCCGCGGACTTCGCGAGGCACGGCACCACCCTCCTCACCGGTGACGACGCCCATCTGCTCGCCTCCGGCCCCGGGTCGGTGAGCAGCAACGTGATGGACTCGATCGCCGAGCGGCTGCCCTCGCTCACCCCGCAGGCCCGGCCGGACGCCGCCCAGTTCCTCGGCGACATGGCCGACGACGGCAAGCTCGCGGACCTGCGGTTCGCCAAGTCGAAGATGGACGCGCTCGGCGTTCCCGAGCGCGACATCGTCGGCAACCACGAGATCACCCAGGGCGCCGACGCCGAGAACGGCAACTACAGTGACACCTTCGGCGACACCCACTACGCCTACACCCAGGGCGCGGCGCGGCTGATCGTCACGGACAACTCGCACGGAAGCCTTCAGTCCTCGGACCCGTTCCAGGACCCGGAGGGCGCCCAGTACCCCTGGCTGATCCGGCAGTTGACGGACACCACCGCGAAGGACGTACTGGTCGTCACGCACATGCCCGCCTACGACCCGCACCCGGCCGCGAACAGCCAGTTCACGGACCGCTGGGAGGCCCGCATGTATCTGCGGCTGGTGCAGCGCTACCAGCAGACGCACCCGAAGCAGCACGTGATCATGATGTACGGTCACGCCCGCGGCTTCGCCGAGCAGATCCTCGATCCCGAGGGGCGGAGCGTGACCACCGAGGAGGGTGGCGTCCCGCAGTTCACCTTCGCCGACCTCGGCATGCCGGCCTACGCCCCGGCCGACCAGGGCGGCATCTACCACTTCGGTCTGGTCCGGATCGGTGACGACGGCGACCTTCAGTACACCGTGGAGCCCGCGCTCGCGTCGATCACCGTCCACGGTCCGAAGGACCCCGTCGCCAAGGGCGACCACATCGCCCTGAGCGCGACGGGCGAGCAGATCGGCGGCGACGACATCGCACCGCTCACGATCCCGATCGCGGACCCGGCCTCCCACGTCTGGACGTCCAGCGACCCCGAGATCGCCTCGGTGGATCCCGCCACCGGCGCCCTGACCGCCCACCGCCCCGGCACCGTCACCGTCTCGGTGACCGCCGGAGGCGTCACGGGTCGCACCGGGGTCGTCGTCCGGTGACCTGACCCAGGGCCGGGGTGCCCGGGCCCTCTCGGGCACCGCGGCCCGCCGAGGCCGCTCCCGGCGCCGGTCGGGCTCACCGCTGACCTGCCCGCTCCCGCTGACCCTGCGGCGCGGCCCGGGAGGGGGCCCGGACCGCGTCCGCCATGATGCTGACGCCCCACGCCCGAGGCTGGGCGGTTCAGGGGTTCGGGGCGGCCGGGGTCGAGGGGGTGGCGCGGCGTTCGGCCTCCGTGCGGCCGCCCCACACGCCGTACCGCTGGTCGGACGCCGCGGCGAAGCCCGCGCACGGGAGGCGCACCGGGCACTGCCGGCAGATCTCCTGTGCCCTCTGCTCGCGCCGGCGCCGTGCGGAGCCCCGCTCACCTGGCGGTGAGAAGAACACCGAGCTGTCCATGCCCCGGCAGGCGGCCTCGGCCTGCCATTCCCACGTCCGCAGAAGCGGCTTGAGCTGCGTCGTCATCGGCTGGTCCTTCCTTTCGGCTGCGGTCTCATGCGGGGGGGTGTGTGCCCTGTGGGCGGATGTGTGCGGGTCGGCTCACCGCGTGGACGGCGTCGCGGATGAGCCGGGCCACGGCCGTGGGCTGCGAGAGGGTGACGGCGTGCGAGGCACCGTCGATCTCGACCACGGTCGACCCGGCCCGCGCGGCACCGAAGCGCTCCACGTCCGGGGCGATCACCCGGTCGGCGCCGGCCACCAGGGCCCACGACGGTTTGGTCCGCCACGCGGCGGCAGTGGCCTTCTCCTCGAAGGCGGCCAGGGCCAGCGGAGGTTGACACGAGGCGAGCACCTGGGCGACCGGGGCCGAGACATCGGCGGCGAACACCGTCGCGAACGCCTCCACGCCGAGGGTGACCTCGACGCCCTCACCGCCACCGGGGACCGGGTAGCTCCACCGCTGGAGGTCGCCCGCCGGTCCGGTGGCGGGAAATCGGCCCTGGAGTTCGCCGGGGCTCTCCCCCTCCTCCGGCACATGGGCGGCGACGTAGACCAGGGCGACGACGTTGTCGGCGGTGCCCGCCACGGTGATCACCGCCCCGCCGTAGGCGTGCCCGACCAGAACGACGGGGCCGTCGATCTGCGCGGCCACCGACGCGATGCGCGCGGCATCCGCCGCGAGGCCGCGCAGCGGGTTCGGCGGGGCGACGACCGGGATGCCGTGGCTGTGCAGCTCGGCGACGACGCCGAACCAGACCGCCGTGTCGGCGAACGCTCCGTGGACCAGGACGACGGTGGGGGTGGGGGGCATGGCGGGGTTCCTTCCCGGTTCACGGGTGTGTCGGCGAGGGGTGGCCGGCCAGGGGGCGGACGCTGGCGTGCCCGGCGGCCTCGACGGCTTCGCATGGGTGGCCTCGTGGGCAGTGGTGGGATGGGGGCTGCGGCGGCGGGAGACGCCGGCGAACGGGCCGACGGATGGGTCTGGTGCCGGCGGGTGGGCGGCTCAGACGTCGGAGGAGACGGTGGCCTGCCACTCCTTGGGGGTGATGCCGTAGGTCTGCCGGAAGAGGCGGCTGAAGTGGGAGGGGCTGGCGAAGCCCCAGCTGTTGGCCACGGCGGCCACGGTGCGGCGCCGCCCGCGCAGTTCGGCGCGGCAGGCGTCGAGTCTGCGTTGCCGTATCCAGGCGCTCACGGTGGTGCCGCCGGACTGGAAGAGCTTGTGCAGGTAGCGCACCGAGATGTGGTGGGCCCGGGCGATCGACTCGGGCGCGAGGTCCGGGTCCATGAGGTTGTCCTGGATGTGCTGTTGGATCCGCGTCAGCATCTCGTGGGCGCCGGGGGCGGAGCGCCGTCCGCGCGTCTGGAGGACGTCGCCGACGAGGAGGGCCACGAGGTCGGCCGTGTTCAGGGCGAGGCGTCGGCCACCGGTCAGGCGCTGGTGGCGCGGCGTTCTGGCGAGTGCGGTCAGGAACTGCGAGACCAGCGACGTCAGGCCGCTCCTCCCACTGAGGTGGGTGTGCGAGAGCTCGTGCAGGTCGGCCGCCGACGCGTCCAGCAGGCACAGGGGAACACGGAAGAGGGCCAGGTTCTCCCGGCGGGAAAGGAGGTCGGGGCGGAAGGCGCCGCCGATGACGATGTCACCGGGCTCCAACCACAGAAGGGAATCGTGTGGGAAAAGCACTGTCTCGTCGGAGACGTTGACGGCCAGGTACAGGTGTTCGTCGTCGTCGGCGGTCGGCCAGGGCAGGTTGATGAAAGGGCCTGAATCATTTCCCGGGGCCGTAGCGGACGGCGCGTTTCCGGGGGTTTCGGGCATGGCAGGGGTGATCGACCGGGTCACATCGGTCTCCCGTCGTTTTCTTTTCATGTTCAGTTCTTCAGAGAGAAATCCGGACTCAGACGTTCACGTCGGTGTGATCCACCGGATCCGGCTGCTCGGAGAGGAATGCGCCGACGACGTCGTTGAAGGCCGGCGGATTCTCCAGGAAGGGAAAGTGCGAGTTGGCCACCGTGGTGGGGAAGACATGGAGCCGCGCGCTTGGGATCCGCTGGGCGACGAACTGCTGCGACCGCGGGTGGACATGGCTGCCGTCGCATCCGATGACCAGCGTCGGCACATCGACACGGGGCAGCACGTCCCGCCAGTCCTGGGCACAGTGGTCGAAGAGCAGCGGCACCCCCGCGTGCGCGGGGGTGGCCCTGATCTGCTCGGCCACGAAGGAGAGGATCGCGGGGTCGGGGTCGCCGGAGAACATGCCGCGGACGAACTCGTACCGCGCCTGTTCACCACCCGGACCGGCAAGCTCCGCGCCGAGCGCGACCAGACCGGCCACATCGAAGATGGCACCCGACTGCCGTTGCTCCTCGACCGACATCCACGGCACCGCGGCGACGGCCGCGGGCTGGTCCACGGCGACGAAGCGCCGGATACGACCGGTGCCGTACTGGTCGACGAAGCTCCACCACACCGAGGCCCCCATCGACCAGCCCAGGGCGTCGAACCGGTCGAGCCCCAAGTGGTCGACGAGCTCCAGCACATCGGCGGCGAAACGAGCGATGCGATAACCGTGGTACGGCTTGTCGGACACCCCGTGTCCCCGGAAATCCAGGGTGATGACACGGTGCGCGGGGGAAAGTCCCCGGACCTGATGACGGAACATCTCCTGCGTCTGGCCCCAGCCGTGCAGCTTGACCAGAGGGAATCCCTCTCCCCCGCTGTCCCGGTACACCAGGCGCACTCCGTCGCTGGTCGTCAGCTGGTTCACGGCCCCCACGTCGACTCCTTCTCGAACTCCACCGCCACGGCGTGCTCCGCGGCGGCGAGTTACGGATCTGTTTCACGGACCGGGCCTCGGCACGGCTCCCGCATACGGAATTCTGTGCCACCCGACACCGCGCGCACCACCGCGCTCCGTAGTGATCGGCCGGCGAAATCTTCGTCATTCTGTAGGGGGCTGGTACAACACCCCGGCGCCGCGTAGTGATCGGCCGGCGCGTATTTCGTCACTCTGTAGGGCGGGCGGTTCCGCCCGGCACCGGTGCCGCCCCGCGCTCTCGCGCACCGGGCGGCGCCCCGGTCAGACGGCGGGCTGGACGTCGCTCTGCGCCTGGAGCAGTTCAAGGGCGCGCAGGCCCAGGTGCAGGACCAGTCGGTCACCGCCGCTGTCCAGGTCGAGGCCGGTGATCTCCTGGATCTGACGCAGCCGGTAGTACAGCGAGGTGCGGTGGATCTGCAGGGCCTCGGCCGTGCGCGGGATCGATCCGGCGTGTTCGAGGAAGCACCGCAGCGTCTCCTCCAGGCGCTGGCCGCCGGGGCTGTCCAGCAGCCGGCGCAGCGGTGTGGGCAGCAGTGACGGGGTGAGGGCGTGGTCCGGTACTTGGAGGAGTACGGCGAGTTCGCCCAGCGACTCCCATGCGCCGACGCCCTTGAGGTGGGGCAGGCGGCGCGCGGCACGGGCCGCGACCCGCGCCTGCGCGTGCGAGGTCCAGGCGTCGGCGAGGCCGTCGTGGGTGCCGCCGATGCCGAGCACGGGGGCGGCCGAGGCTTCCAGGTAGGCGGCGAGGGCCTCCCGGACGGCCGTGGCCTGTTCCCCCAGTTCCTGTGCCGTCAACGGCCGGGCCGAGACCTGGAGGAGGACCGCGCCGTCCGGCGTGGCGGCCATGACGCCGTCCGCCGAGCGAGTGCGCAGGAACTTCTCCAGGGACGCGCGCAGCGCGATCTCCACCTGTCCCGGCGGCTCCACCGAGCGGGAGACCTGGACGACGCTCACCACCGCGTGCGGGGCGTCGGGCAGGACGCCGCCGTCCAGGATCTGCCGACGCGCCGCGGCGCGGGCCGTCTCACCGGTGCCGAAGAGGGAGTCCAGTGTCTCCTGCAGGTCCACCTCGTCGGCGGAGGCGGCCAGTTGGTCCGCGCGGAGCTGGGCGCTGATCGCGGGCACCGCCTGCGCGACACGGTCGGTCTCCTCGCGGGTGAGCGTTCCCTCCGGTGCGACGACCATCAGCAGGCCGAGCAGTTCGCCGCGCTCGCGCAGCGGAACGCAGTAGCGGGTGAGCAGCCCGAGGTCGTCGCAGGCCGGGATGAACCCCGGCTGGGTCCAGCGGGCCACGCCCTGGTCGAGGACGTACCGGATGGCGACGTCGTCGGCCCGGCCGCGCAGCAAGCTGCGTATGCGGACCGGGTCCTCGTCGCCGAAGTGCTGGCTGGAGCAGATCAGCCGTACCAGGGGGTCGTCGACGACCACGGACCGCTGCAGCCGTTCGGCGAGTTCCTCGATCAGTTCCTGCAGCGCGTCGCTGCCCACCCGGACTCGCAGTCGTCGCTCCGCCATGGCGTCTCCCTCCCTCTGACCGGGCCTTTCTACAAGCCGTGAAAGGGGAGGTTCAAATGTTCAACAAGGTGCGGAAGACCTTGCCGGAGGCCGCGGGAGCTGCCCGGTGGGCGCGGCAGGGACGGGTGGGGAGGCGTCGGCGGCCCCGCCGGGGCGGGGAAACGCCGGTTGTTTGCCTCACAGCGCACCGCCCCGGGTCCCCGAGCGCACAAAAGGGCTGCCGTCCTTGCTCTGGCAGGTCAGGCGGCACCCGCGCAAGAGTGCACTCACGGGAAATCTCCGGTGCACTCGGAGAACACTGGGCCGGAGTGACGCGCCGGGGTCAGCAGGTGCGGCCGACGTAGTGGGCGCCCTGGATCTTGGTGGCGGAGCCCAGCCAGGTCCTGCCCGGGGCGACGCAGCGCTCGTAGTCGGGCGCCAAGGCCACCTCGACCTTGATCACCACATGGGAGCCGTCGGAGGTGCAGTGGTTGTAGTAGGCGTCGGAGCCGGTCTCGTAGAAGCCGCACGGATCGGCGGCCGCCGGGGTCGCGGTGGCGGTGCCGGCGCCGAGGAAGGCGAACGCGAGGGCGAAGGAACCGAGGGCACTGGTGAGCTGACGACGGACACGCACGACGAACTCCTTGTGGGATGCGGGAGCGAACAAGCCGTACCGCCGGGGCGGCGGGGCCGCCCGGTCGGGCACGCGCCCATGCTCACGGACCGCGGGGGCCCGTTACGCCTCCTGCCTCCCGATGTCACCCGCCGAATCATTTCCTCGGTACGCCATCCGGGTCACGGATCCGGACGCGCGCCCGGTTCTCCCCCGGGCCGACGGAAGACGTGGCCCCTCTCCTCCCGCCGCGGGTCGTCGGCCGGCCAGGGTTCGGCCGCGGCCGGCGGACCGGCCCCTGGGACGAGCGCGGCGCACATCGCGCTCCGCTGCCGGCGACGTACGTGACCTCACTGGACCGCAACCGCCCGGCCGGGGGGGAGGGCGGTCACTGCTTCAGCGTGTAGAAGTGGATCGGCGAGTTCGGCTTGAAGCCGATGCGGGGATACACGGGCGCTCCCGCCGCGGTCGCGTGCAGTGTGGCGCGGGTCAGGCCGGTGGCCCGGGCTCCCTCGTACAGGGCCTTGCGCGTCACCGCCTCCCCGTAGCCCCTGCGCTGCCAGTCCGGCGAGGTGGCGACCAGCACGACGAACAGGCGGCCCTCCGCCTCGACGGTTCCGGCGCATGCCACCGGGACGCCGTCCCGCAACCCCAGGTAGGCATGCACCTGGTTCTTCCACAGCACCGAGCCGAGGAGTCCGTCGCGACCGTCCTCCAGCGGGAAGCCGTAGGCCCGTGAGTTCAGGTCCGCGTACGCCCGCAGGTCTTCCTCGGTGGTCACGCGCACGAACGTCAGGTCCGGGTGGGACGGTTCGGGGACGGGGAGGAGGTCGCCGGCCATTCCGGTGCCGGGGAAGGCGTACTCAAGGCCCGCCTCCTCGGCCGCGGTCCGTACGCCCGCACGCACCTCGTCGTCGAGGAGGTCCTCGAAGAGCCACAGGAACCCCGGGTGCCGCTTCGCCCGCATGATGTCCGCCGCCTGGCCCAGGCGTTCCTCGACCAGCGCCGTGTCCGCGTCGGCCTCCGTCAAGGTGACGCAGTTCCAGAAGGGGAACCGGCAGTCGGCCCAGCGGACGGCGATACCCGGGAGGTCCCGCACATCGGCGTCCGGGTCACGGTCGAGCACCATGGCGCGCCAGACCACGGCGAGCTGCTCCATCGATTCGACCGACTCCGCACGATCCTTACGATCCGTCACTTCGCCTCCTGGCGGGTGGAGTTGTCGCAGCCTACCCAGTCCCGTTGGCTACAAGTGCTCAACGCACCAGGCCGGCCGGGGAGTTTCTTGTCATCGACTCTTGACGGGTCTGGTCCAGACCTTTAGGTTCACCGGCCAGCAGCATCTACGCATACGACCAGCACTCACGTTCATGAACGCCTTCGTTCATGCCTGGCCCCCCTCCCGGGCCCGGCCGAGAAGGGAGCATCGGATGCAACAGGTGAGATCCGGCGCGGCACGCATCCCCATGTGGCTGGCCTTTCTCCTCGCGGCGCTGGTCAGCCTGACAGCGCAGCCACCCGCGCGGGCCGCGGCGGCCGCCGAGCCGTTCCGCGTACTGGCGCTGTACAACGGCACATGGGACGCGGCACACATCAGCTTCGTCCGCGAAGCCAACCAGTGGTTCCCCCAGCAGGCAGCCGCGAACGGCTTCACCTACACCGCCAGCAACAACTGGGACCTCCTCGCGAACGGCGGTGTCAACAACTACCAGGTGGTCCTCTTCCTCGACGACCTGCCCCAGTCGGCCGCCCAACGAGCGGGCTTCGAGCAGTACATGCGCGGCGGCGGCGCCTGGATGGGCTTCCACGTCTCGGCCTTCACCACCGATGCGCAGAGCTGGCCGTGGTACCACAACCAGTTCCTGGGCAGCGGGAACTTCCGCTCGAACACCTGGGGACCGACCACGGCCGTCCTGCGCGTGGAGGACCGTACGCACCCCTCGACCCGGAACCTGCCCGCCACCTTCACCTCGTCGGTGAGCGAGTGGTACAGCTGGTCCAACGACCTGCGCCAGAATCCCGACATCAAGATCCTGGCCTCCGTCGACCCCAGCAGCTTCCCGCTCGGCACCGACCCCAACCAGACGTGGTACAGCGGGTACTACCCGATCCTGTGGACGAACACCAAGTACAAGATGCTGTACGCGAACTTCGGCCACAACGCGATGAACTACGACACCGACACGGCCCTGTCGTCCACCTTCGCCAGCGCCACGCAGAACCAGTTCCTCCTGGACGGGCTGAAGTGGCTGGGCGGAGCGGCGTCGTCCCAGCCGCCCACGGACGGCATCTCCGAGACCGCCTGGTACACGCTGCGCAACGCCGGGAACGGAACGTGTGTCGACGCCCGTGCCGCCGGCACGGCCAACGGGACCGTCGTCCAGCAGTACACCTGCAACTCCACCACGGCACAGCAGTTCCAGTTCCGCTCCACCGACAGCGGCTACATGCGCATCGCCGCCCGCGGCAATCCGCAGCAGGTCATCGATGTCGTCGACCGTTCCACAGCGGACAACGCGCCCTTGCAGCTGTGGTCCTACGGTGGTGGCACCAACCAGCAGTGGCTGCCGGTGAAAGAGGCCGCCGGGCGGTACCACTTCACCGCCCGGCACAGCGGAAAGTGCCTGACCGCGTCCGGCACGGCCGCCGACAGCGTCCAGCTCACCCAGCGGACATGTGACGGGTCCACCGCCCAGAGCTTCCAACTGGCCGCCCAGCCCTGATCGCTCGGCCCCCGGTCCCGCCACCGGGGCCGTGTCGATGACCTGGCCCCGGTGAGCGGAGGTTCTGCGGTTCGGTGCAGCGGCGGGGCCGGAGGTCGGGCTCGGCTCCGCTTCAACTCCCCTTCTCCGCGCGGCGCGAGGCACCTGCGCAGCGCGAGTAGGATGATCGAACACATGGCCTGAACCGCTCACCCGCGCAACGGAGCTGCTATGACGACCGACTCACCGCCGCCCCTGGAGATCGACACCAGCAAGGCGCATCCCGCGCGGGTCTACGACTGGCTGTTGGGCGGCAAGGACAACTACCCGGTCGACGAGGCCGTGGGAGAGCGGCTGCCGGCCGAGGCGCGGGACGCGGCACGACAGAACCGTCAGTTCATGCACCGGGCCGCCGCCTGGCTCGCCCGGCAGGGGATCGACCAGTTCCTGGACATCGGTACGGGCATCCCCACCCAGCCCAATCTCCACCAGATCGTCCAGGAGATCGTGCCGACGGCGAAGGTCGTCTACACCGACAACGACCCGATCGTCCTGCGCCACGCCGAGGCGCTGCTGATCAGCAGCGACGAAGGCGTCACCGACTACATCCAGGCCGATGTGCGGGAGCCGGACTCCATCGTCCGTCACGCCCGCCGGATCCTGGACTTCGACCGGCCGATCGCGCTGTCGCTGATCGCGCTGATGCACTTCGTCACCGACGAGCAGGACGCCCACGGAATCGTCCGGAACCTGGTCGCCACGCTGCCGCCGGGCAGTCACCTGGTGCTGTCGCACGCCGCGTCCGACCTCTATCCGGAACTCGCCGCGCAGGTCACGGCCGAGTACGCCAAGGGCGGCATCAAGCTCGGTTTCCGGTCGCGCCCGGAGGTGGAGCGCTTCTTCGACGGCCTGGACCTCGTGCCGCCCGGCCTGGTGACCGCCACGGAGTGGGGCGTGCCGGGTACGGACACGGTGCCGGAGGGGAGCGGGATCTACGCGGCGGTGGCCCGCGTTCCCTGACCGCGGTACGGGTGGGGCGGCGGTGCGCCGCCCCACCGCGTCGATTTGCCTTCGAGTGGGCTCCAGCCTCCACACTGATCGCGACGAGAAGGCCGGCATCCGTGCCAGGGCAGAACGGCGGCAGCAGATGGCAACGACGAGTGGGGCGGGGCATCCCCTGCCGTACGACACCTACCGTGAGGCGATCGAGCGGGAGACCCGCCGGTTCGCCGAGGCGGTGCGGGGCGCCGACCCGGCGAGCGCCGTCCCCTCCTGTCCCGACTGGACGCTGGCCGATCTCGCCCGGCACGTGGGGACGTTGCAGCGCTGGTTCGGCACGCTGCTGACCCAGCGCGTGCAGGAGCCTCCGCGCAGCCGTGAGGTGGAACTGGGGTTGCCGGACGACCCCCGGGACTACGCCGACTGGGTGGCGGCCGGGGTGCCCGGGGTGGCGGCCGTACTGCGGGACACGGATCCGGACGCGGCGATGTGGGCCTGGGGCGAGGACCGGCACGCCCGGTTCTGGGCCCGCCGGATGCTCTGCGAGACGCTGGTGCACCGGGTGGACGCGGAGCGCGCCGTCGGCCGGGAGCCGGACCTCGACCCCGTACTGGCGGCGGACGGCGTGGACGAGTTCCTCGTCAACCTGCCCTACGCGGGGCTCTTCGCTCCCGGTGTGACGAAGCTGCGCGGCGACGGCGAGATCGTCGCGTTCCTCCGCACGGGCCCCGGTGGCGCGGCCGGTGAGCAGTGGCGGGTACGGCTCGACGCGGACGGCTTCCGGCTGCTGCCGCCGGCCGGTGGGGACGCCGGGTCCGAGCCGGAGACGGTGACGGTGCGCGGGGAGGCGGCGGATCTTCTGCTGCTGCTGTACGGGCGGCGGTCGTACCAGGAGCCCGTCTTCGACGTCTCGGGAGACCGCACGGTCCTCGATCGCTGGTTCGCGCACACGGCCTTCTGATCCGGTGGCGGCCCGGGGCGCCGCGCACCGTGCTCAGCCGGGCGGTGGCGCGACCGGCACGGACGGCTGGTCGGCCGGGAGGCGGACGGCGAGCGCCGCGATGTCGTCCTGCAGACGGTCGCCGCTGTAGTCCAGCAGGTCCTGGTGGAGCCGTTCCAGGAGCTCCCGGGGCGGCAGGGAGCTCCAGGAACGCAGGCGCTGGAGCAGGGGGTAGAAGGAGCCGGCCGCGTCACGCGTCTCCGTGATGCCGTCCGTGTACAGCAGGAGCTGGTCACCGGGCCGGAAGGAGTAGGCGTCCACGTGGTACGGCTCCCCCAGCAGCATCCCCAGGTTCAGCGGCGGCGCCGACCGCCCCCTGTCGAGTTCGCACACCTCGCCGGAGCGGATGCGGACCGGGGGTGGATGGCCGCAGTTGACGACGCGGATCAGCGGCTCCCCGAGGGGGATCTCGGCGAAGACCGCGGTGACGAACCGTTCGCCCACCTCACCACCGCCCAGCAGCACGGCCCTGCGGTTCATGCTCGTCTCCACCCGGTCGGCCAGGGCGGGCAGCGCGGGTTCGTCGTGCGCCGCCTCGCGGAACGCGCCGAGCAGGGCCGCGGCGGTCTCCACCGCGAGCAGCCCCTTGCCCCGGACGTCGCCGATGAGCAGCCGGACGCCGTACCGGGTGGGGACGGCCTCGTACAGGTCGCCGCCGATGCGTGCCTCCGCGGCGGCGGACCGGTAGAGGCTCTCCAGGTGGAGGCTGCCGATCCGGTGCGGAACCGGTCGGAGCAGGACCCGCTGGGCGATGTCGGCCACGAAGCGTACGTCGGCCAGCGTGCGCTCGCGGCGGACTCGGTGTGCCGCCAGGATCATGCCGAGGACGCCGACCAGGCCGGTGCAGATGTAGGAGGCCACATAGTGGCGGTCCCACAGGTAGCCGACCTCGCGGCCCGCGCAGCACGGGGTACCGGCCAGCACCCCTTCCAGGACGGCGGCGAACACGGTGGCGCCGCCGACGGCGACCGGGCCGTGGGCGAAGGCGGCCACGAGCGGCAGGGCGATCAGCACGAAGCTCACCGGCCACTCCACGGGCGTCGCGGGTTCCAGCAGCAGAAGGGCCGCGACGTACAGGACCGGTAGCCATCGCATCCATGCCGGAGGGGCCGACAACTGCGTCCGCGCACCGGCTCCGTCCTCCGGCACCTCCCGACCGGTATGTCCAGGCTTCGGCATACGTGGTCTTCGCACACGGACTCCTGTCACAGGAACTCGACAAGACGTCCAGCCTGGTGCGCGGGCCCGCGACGCGCCGTGATTGCTCCACTCAACGGCATGTTCCGGCACGGGCATTGACTCCATGGGCGCGCACTGGTTCAGTGGCTCAGCCACTGAACCAGTGAACATCTCACCGCGGAACCCCTGTGTTGCCGGAGGCCGGAGTGGAAGCACTGCCACGCGAGACGATCGTCGACGTACTGGAGAGGAAGCTGCGCGAGGACATCCTCGCCGGGCGTCACCCGGCCGGGAGCTATCTGCCGCCGGAACGCGAGCTGGCCGACGGGTTCGGGGTCACCCGCACCACCCTCAAACACGCCTTCGGCCGGCTGGTGCAGTCCGGGCTGCTGGAGACTCGCCACGGGGTGGGGACGCGCGTACGGGACTTCCTGCGCCTGGGCGGAGCCGATCTGCTGCCCATGCTCGTGCGCCACAGCCCCGACTGGATCGGTGAGATCTTCGAGGTACGCCGCAGCATCGGTGCGTTGATCGCCGAACGCGCCGCGGCCCGCGCCACGGCGGCCGACACCGCCGCACTGCGCCGGCTGCTGGCGGCCGTCGCCGAAGCGGACGGCGGCGACCCGGCGCAGCTCGCGGACGCCGAGGTGCACCGGGCGCTGGCCCGGGCCACGGGCAACCGCGTCTACGTGCTGCTGACCAACACCCTGTTCAACGCGTACCTGCCGGTGCGCGCCGCGCTGGCCGGACCGTTCGAGGACGCCCGGGCCGCGCACGACCGCCTGGCACCGGTCGTCGAGGCGGTGGCGGCCGGCGACCCGGACGCGGCACGCACCGCCGCCGGGCACTACCTGTCGGCGACGGAGCGCATCATGCTCGAAGGGCTCGCGCGCTCCGGCGGGCGCCGGGGGGACGCCTCGTGACCCCGCGCGGAACGGTGTTCCGGGAGACGATGCTGGGCCGGGTCCGCCTGGCCGGCGACGCGGCCGACCGCCCCGTACGGCTGGACCTGCTGGCCCGTGCGGACAGCCTGGTGCTGCCCCACCGCACGACCCGGGCGCGGCTGACGGGACGCCTCCGGATAGCGGGACGGGCCGACGACCCCTCGGCCGAGGGCGAGTTGGAGATCTCGCTGCTGGCGCGCCGCCGGATCCGCTACCGGCTCGGCTTCGACCTGGAGGGCCGGCGGCTGCTGCTGGACGGCTGGAAGTCGGTGTCGTTCAGGCGTCCCCTGTCCTCGATGACCGTCCTGCCGTACACGCTCTACGAGGACGGCGCACGCGTCGGCGAGGGCACCCTGCGCTTCCCGATCGCCACCGGTCTGCTGCCCTTCCTCGCCGGGTTCCGGTTCCCGCGGGCGGGCGGGTCCGCCGCCGACCGGTATCTGGCGCCGCGCTGGGACGGCACGCCGGGGCGGACGGAGGTCTGGTACACGACCCTGACCGATCCGGCGACCGGCACCGGTGTCTGGCTGCACCACGAACTCGTCGCCCCACGCGACGGCGCGCCCGCCTACGCGCACGGCTGGATCGCCGTGTTCCCCAAGGAGGGCCCGGTGGAACACGCCCGGTTCGGACCGGTGCCCTGGGCGGGTCGGCAGGGCGGCCACGGGGGCCGCACCGACACCGACGGCTCCACCGCCCGGACCGACACCGCGACGGACGGCTGGACCGATCGGACTGGCGCCCCGACCGACGGCTGGCCCGACCGGACCGGCACCCCGACCGACGGCTGCACCGACCGGACCGACGCCCCGACCGACAGCTGGCCCGACCAAACCGACACCCCGACCGACGGCTGGCCCGACCGGACCGGCACCGCGACCGGTCGGGCCGACGGCTTCGTCGCCGGGGGCGTCGGTGTCGCGCCCGGTCGGCTGACCGGTTCGGCGGGGTCGTTCACCTGGGCGCTCACCGAGGAGCTCCAGGGTCCGCCGCTGCACACGTTTCCGCGCTGGTCCTGGCGGCGTCCCTGGCTGCCGGCCACGCACCTGCTGCCCGCCACCCGTGCCCGCTACACGGGAACCGTCCGCCACGGGACCCGCGAGCTACGGCTCACGGACGCTCCCGGCGCGAGCGCGCGTATCTTCGGGCACGGCAACGCCCGCCGCTGGGCCTGGCTCCACGCCGACCTCGGGGGCGGTGACGTCCTGGAGATCGTCGCCGCCGTGTCGACGCGGCGCGGGCTCGACCGGCTGCCCCCTCTGGTGTTCCTCCGCCTGTACCGCAACGGCCGCACCTGGCCCCGGCGGGTGGAGCGGACCGCCGTGGGCTGGGCGGGCATCGGCCGGTTCCGCGCGGACATCGGACTGCCGCGCTGGCGGGTCGAGGGCCGTGCGGGCCTGCGGCGCATCCGGGTGACGGTGACCCAGCCGCCGGACGGGACGCTCGCCCTCGACTACACCGACCCGGACGGTACCGCCGCCGTGTGCCACAACAGCGAGCGGGCGGACGCGGACGTGCGCGTGGAGCGCTGGTGGGGCCGGTGGCGGCCGGAGGCGGCATGGCGGCTGTCGGGCACCGCACACGCGGAGGTCGGGGGCCGATGAGCACGACTCCCCCCGCCCTGACGGGACTCGTGGCCGCGGTTCTCGCCGACGACGGCACGGCCGAGTGGACCAGGGCGGTACCCCGGCGCGTCGCGGCCCTGCTCGACGTCATGCCGGCCCCGGCACGCGCGGCCGTGCGCGGCGCCGCCGTGGCGATCGACGCGTACGCCGTCGCCCTCACCGGCAGGCGGCTGTCCGCACTCGGCGCGGAGGAACGAGAGCACGTCATGACGTCGCTCGCCGCGCACCCGGCTCTGCTGCCGCTGCTGGACGCGGTCAAGGTACCGCTCCTGCTGGCCGCCGGCACCGAACGCATGCTGCACCGCGACCCGACGCCCTCGGTGTCCGCACCGGCGCATCAGCCGCTCGACGGCACGCCCTCGCAGGCCGCACCTCTGGAGTCCTCGCCCTGGGGCCCCACCCCTTCGCCAACCACGTCGTCGGGGCCCCCGCCCGACGATCCCCCGCTCGACTGCACGCACTCCTCCGGCTGGCCCACCCGGTCCACCGCCGACGCGGTCGTCGTGGGGTCGGGGGCGGGTGGCGCGATGGCCGCGCGGACGCTCGCCGCTGCCGGGATGCGCGTGCTCGTCGTCGAAGAGGGCGAGCACCACTCCACCGCGTCGTTCGGCCGTCGGGCGCCGCTCGACCGCTTCACGAGCCTGTACCGGGACGGCGGCGCGACCGTAGCCGTGGGGAGTCCCCCGCTGGTCCTGCCCGTGGGCCGTGCGGTCGGCGGTACGACCGTCGTCAACTCGGGAACGTGCTACCGGACACCGGAACACGTGGTCGCCCGCTGGCTCAGCCGGTACGGGTTCGCCGCCGCCGAGGACTTCTCCACGTGCCTGGACGAGGTCGAACGCCTGCTGCGGGTGGCACCGCAGCCGCTGGACGTCCTCGGCGCCAACGGCCGGCTCGCCCTGGCCGGGGCCCGGGAACTCGGCTGGACCGCCGCGCCCCTGCGGCGCAACGCCCCCGGCTGCCGGGGCTCCTGCCAGTGCGTCGTCGGCTGCCCCACCGGCGCCAAGCAGAGCGTCCAGCTGTCCGTGCTTCCCGAGGCGTGCGCGTCCGGCACACGCATCGTGACGGGCGCCCGGGTACGGCGAATCCTCACCGACCGCGACGGGCCGGGCGGTCCACGGGCCGCCGGGGTGCTCGCCCACCGTCCGGACGGCAGCGAACTGGAGATCCTCAGCCCCTTGGTCGTGGTCGCCGCCGGGGCCCTCCACACCCCGCCGCTGCTGCGCCGCTCCGGCCTGGGCGGGCACCCGCGGCTCGGCCGCAACCTCAGCGTGCACCCCGCCATCAGCGTCGCGGGCCGCTTCGGCCGTCCGGTCACCGCCTGGCAGGGCGTCCTGCAGAGCGTCGGCGTGGAGCACCTGCGGGCCGACGGCATCCTGATCGAGGCGACCGCGGCGCCTGCGGGCCTGACTTCCTTCGTGCCGCCGGGGATCGGCCGGGAACTGCGGCGGGAACTCGAACAGGCGGACCGGCTGGCGACGCTCGGCGCCATGATCGCCGACCGCCCGTCGGGCCGGGTCCTCGGCCGTGACCGCCCACTGCCGCGCTACCGCCTCGCGGCGCGTGACGCCGGCCGGCTGCTGCGGGCCCAACGGGCCATGGGGCGTCTGCTGTTCGCCGCCGGCGCCGAGGAGGTGCTGACGGGCGTCCCCCGGGCCCCGCGCGCCCGCACCCCTGCCGAGCTGGAGGCCGTGCTCGACACAGTCAGCGCGCGCCACCTGCACCTCTCCGCGTTCCACCCCACCGGTACGGCGGCGGCAGGCGCCGACCCCGAGTGGTCGCCGGCCGACCCGGAGGGGTGGTTGCGCGGCGTACACGGCGTACTGATCGCCGACGGTTCCGTCCTGCCGAGCTGTCCGAAGGTGAACCCTCAGCTGAGCATCATGGCCGCCGCCCTGGCCGTGACCCGGCGTTTCGTGACACGCGCCGGGTGACGGGAGGCGCGCCCGATGCCCGGTCCGGGGTGCCCGCGAGCCTGGCCGACGACACCCGGCAGGGCACGGGCCGCCCCGGCCCTCGATCCCCGCGCCGCCCGTGACACCCCCCTGCCCAGCCCCCACACCTCGGCCCCCCACAGGCCAGGCGTCCGCTCACCTCGGCTCGGCACGCGCCACCCGCACCCATCGACGACCACACCGGTCGCGGTACCGGCCACCCCGACACACAGACCCAGTCATCCGCCCCACCGGCCCCCGTCCCCCGGCGGCCACCCCACAGGCCGGGCGCCCGCCCCGGCCACCCCGGCACACAGACCCGGCCATCCGCCCACCCCGACACCGCGTGCGCCCGCCCCCCACCCATCGGCGGGCACACCGGTCGCCGAGCACGCGGGCCCAGTGCTAGAAAAGGGAGATGAGCGGACGTTCCCGCTGGCCATGGGCGGGCGCGGCGCCGCCGCCCGGCTCACGTGGGTCTTCCGGCCCGGCCCGTGGCCGCGGGCTCTGGCCGCCACGCAGACGCCGTCTTTCGCCGTCCCTGAGCGTCCGCACGCTCGCCGCGCAGGTGTTCGTGCTACAGGCGCTGATCATGCTGGTGCTGGTCGCGGCGGGAGCCGCAGCCCTGGTGGTGCAGGGCCGGTACGACGCCCAGCGCACCGCCGAGGACCGTTCCCTGGCCGTGGCGGAGGCGTTCGCGCACGCACCGGGAACGGCGGGCGCGCTGCGGTCGCCGGACCCGGCGGCCCGGTTGCAGTCGGCGACGGAGCAGGTGCAGAAGGGGTCCGGCGTCGATTTCGTCAGTGTCCTCGACCGGCGCGGAGTCCGGATCACCGACACCGATCCCACCCTGATCGGCACGGAGGCCGAGGGCGTCGGCCGGGCCGCCATGGGCGAGATGTACACCGAGACGTTCCACGGCCGGCCCGGCGACGCCGTGCGGGCGGTCGTACCGGTGACGGACTCCAGCAGGCGCGTGGTCGGCATGGTCACCGCCGGGATCAAGTACAGCAACGTCGGCCAGGTGCTGAACCAGCAGCTGCCGATGCTGCTCGGCATGGCGGCGGGGGCGCTGCTGCTGGCGACCGGGGGCACGGCGCTGGTCAGCCGCCGGCTGCTGCGGCAGACCCACGGACTCGGGCCGGCCGAGATGACCCGGATGTACGAGCACCACGACGCCGTGCTGCACGCGGTGCGCGAGGGCGTGCTGATCGTCGGCGGTGACGGGTGCGTGGTGCTGGCCAACGACGAGGCACGCCGGCTGCTGGACCTGCCCGGGGACGCCGACCAGCGGCATGTGCGGGAGCTGGGGCTGGGGCCGGGTCTGGCGCGGCTGCTGCTGTCGGGTGAGACGGCGTCCGACGAGGTCGTCCCGGCCGGGGACCGGCTGCTGGCGGTGAACACCCGGCCCACCGCCCCGTACGGCGGCGCCCAGGGACTGGTCGCCACCTTCCGTGACACCACGGAGCTGAGGGCGCTCTCCGGGCAGGCCGAGGTGGCACGGAGCCGGCTCTCGTTCCTGTACGAGGCGGGCGTGCGGATCGGCACCACACTCGACGTACGGCGGACGGCTGAGGAGTTGTCCGAGGTGGCGGTCCCCCGCATGGCCGACTTCGTCACCGTGGAACTCCTCGACTCCGTGCTGCGCGGTGAGGAGCCCACGAGCGCGGTCCGCGAGATGCGCCGTACCGCGCTGCGGGCCGCACAGGGCGGACACCCCTTGCAGGCGGTGGGCGAGGTGATCCGGTTGATGGTGGCCGACACGCCGATGGCGGCGGCGCTGCGCCGGGGCAAGGCCGTCCTGGTCCCGGACCTGCACTCCGCCGGGGACTGGCGGGCGCAGGACCCCGAGGGAGCGCGGCGGGCACTGGACTACGGCATCCACTCGCTGATCACGGTGCCGCTCCGGGCGCGTGGGGTGGTCCTCGGCATGGTCGACTTCTGGCGTGGTGCGGGCTCCCCCCGGTTCGAGGAGGAGGACGTCGCCGTGGCCGAGGAGCTGGTGGCCCGCGCCGCCGTCGCCATCGACAATGCGCGCCGGTACTCCCGTGAGCACGCGCTCGCCGTGACCCTGCAACGCAACCTGCTGCCGCTGGGCCTGCCGGACCAGGGCGCGCTGGAGATCGCCTCGCGTTATCTGCCGGCGGAGTCCGGCGTGGGCGGCGACTGGTTCGACGTCATCCCGCTGCCCGGCTTCCGGGTGGCGCTGGTGGTCGGGGACATCGTGGGACACGGGCTCCAGGCCGCGGTCACCATGGGGCGGTTGCGCACGGCCGTGCTGAACTTCTCCTCGCTGGACCTGGCCCCGGACGAACTGCTCGGACATCTGGACGAGATGGTGACCCGGCTGGACACCCAGAGCGCGACCGCCGCCGACGACGACCAGGTACCGCTCACCGGTGCCACCTGCCTCTACGCCATCTACGACCCGGTCGGCGGGCACTGCACCCTCTCCCGCGCCGGGCACCTGGCACCCGCCGTGGTGGATCCGCAGGGCAGGGTGTCCTTCCCCGACCTCCCGCTGTCGCCGCCTCTGGGAGTGGGCGGTCATCCCTTCGAGGCCGGGGAGCTGGAGCTGCCCGAGGGCAGCCGTCTCGTGCTGTTCACCGACGGGCTGATCGAGAACCGTGGACGGGACGTCGACGAGGGCCTGGCGCTGCTGTCCTCGGCCATCGCCGACGCGGACCGGACACCGGAGGAGACCTGCCGCGCCCTCGTGGAGACGATGCTTCCCGGGCATCCCAGTGACGACGTGGCGCTGCTGGTCGCCCGGACCCGGCTGCTCGACCCGGCGTGCGTCGCGACCTGGGACGTCCCCTTCGACGCGGAGGCCGTGCCCCGGGTTCGCGGCGAGGTGAGCCGGCGGCTCGCCGACTGGGGGCTGGAGGAGACGGCGTTCGGCACGGAGCTGATCCTCAGCGAACTGCTGACCAACGCGATCCGCTACGGCGCTCCGCCGGTACGGGTGCGGCTGCTGCTGGGCCGCACCCTGGTGTGCGAGGTGGCGGACGGCAGCAACACCTCACCGCGGCTGCGGCGCGCGGCCAGCACCGACGAAGGGGGCCGCGGTCTGTTCCTGGTGTCCCAGTTCGCGGACATGTGGGGTACGCGCTACGCGGCGAGGGGCAAGGTCATCTGGGCGGAGCAGCGACTGGAGGGTGCCCCGGAACCGGACCCGTCGGCCCTCCTTGACGTCCTGGGCATCTGACGTCCCGGTCCGGCACCGGGGGGTCAGGAGAGCCAGTCCTCGTAGCGGGTGGGGGCGAGACGGGCGTGCGGGTCGGTCAGCGCGTCCCCCTTGACGACGGCGAACATGCCGGCGGTCGGATCGGTGACGACGCTGCGGTTGTCGCCCTTGCGGGAGAGGGTCATGCGGCCCAGCTCGTCCAGGGTGAAGACCTCGGGGCCGGCGATGTTGCGGATGCCGTTCAGCGGGGCGCCCATGGCGGCCTCCGCCACCGCGTCGGCCACGTCCTCGGCGGCGATCGGCTGGATCGGCGTGGCGGGCAGCCGGACGGTGTCGCCGTCGGTGGTCCAGGACAGGACGTCGTCCATGAACTCCATGAACTGCGTGGCCCGGACGATCGAGTACGGGACGGGACCGGCCGCGAGGATGTTCTCCTGGAGCACCTTGGCCCGGTAGTAGTCCAGCTCCGGCACCTGGTCGACGCCGACGATCGAGAGGATCACGATGTGGCCGACGCCGCCCTTGCGGGCCGAGGCCAGGAGGTTGTCCATCGAGGTCTGGAAGAAGGCCAGGGAGGCCGCGTCGAAGGTCGGGGAGTTCGTCGTGTCGACCACCACATCGGCTCCCGCCACGGCCGCGTCCAACCCCGCGCCGCTGATGACGTCGACCCCGGTGGAGTGCGAGTGCGGCACCGCCTCGTGCCCCGCGGCCTCCAGCTTCCTGACGACCTGCGACCCGATCAGCCCGGTACCGCCGATGACTGCGACCCTCATGACACACCTTTCGTCGGGATTAGTCGAAATATGACATATGCGCCGCCGAGGGGCACGGGATGGGACGGTGGGCGCGGCAGGGGATGACCGGTTACGGCGCCCGCCCGGCAGCCCGTTCGAAACTTTCCGTGGGCCCGCCGTCGCCGGGCCCGTAATATCGGTGATCTCTTGGGGGAGGTGGTCATGGGCAAGCGGCGCCCTGGCTCGCCGACGCTGGAGGAGGTGGCCGCTCACGCCGGAGTGGGCCGGGGCACGGTCTCCCGCGTCGTCAACAACGCGGCAGGTGTGAAGGAGTCGACACGCCGGGCCGTGCAGCAGGCCATCGCGGAACTGGGCTACGTGCCCAATCTCGCGGCCCGTTCCCTCGCCGGGCGACGGGCCGACGCGGTCGCGCTCGTCATGACGGAGCCGGACTGGCGGAAGTTCGCGGAGCCGTTCTTCTCCGAGATCGTCCGTTCGCTGGGCGACGCCCTGACCGACACGGGGATGCAGTTGCTGCTGACCCTGGTCCGCTCGGACACCGAGCGCGAGCGCTTCCTGGAGTACGCCCGCGGCGGCCGGGTCGACGGGGTGCTGGTGATGTCCGTGCACGCCGACGATCCGCTGCCGGACATGCTCGCCGAGGCCCGGCTGCCGACCGTCCTGCTGGGCCGCCGTTCTGCCGACGAGCACGTCAGCTACGTCGACGCGGACAACGTCGGCGGCGCCCGCAGCGCGGTCACCCACCTGCTGGACAAGGGCCGGCGGACGATCGCCACGATCACCGGGCCGCTCGACATGTACGTCACCCGGTGCCGGCTGCGCGGCTACCGCGAAGCCCTGGCCCACGCCGGGCTGGACGCCCCGCCGTCCTGGGTCGCGGAGGGCGATTTCACCGCGGAGAGCGGCCGGCGCGCCATGGCCCGGCTGATCGAGCGGCACCCGGAGATCGACGGTGTGCTCGCCGCCTCGGACACCACCGCCGCCGGCGCCCTCGACGCGCTGCGCGCGGCGGGACGCCGGGTGCCGGAGGACGTCGCCGTCATCGGTTTCGACGACTTCCCGCTGGCCGAGCGGACCGAGCCACGGCTGACCACGGTGCGGCAGCCGCTGGAGGAGATCGGGCGGGCCATGGTGCGCCTGCTTCTGGAGGAGCTGGAGGAGTCGTCCGTGGCGTGGCGGCATGTGATCCTCCGTACGGAGCTGGTGGTGCGCGAGTCGGCGTAGTGCCGTCGGCGCCCGGGTGTGCCGCGGCCGGGCCGAATATTTCGGGAGCGCTCCCAGACCCCGACCGTCCCGCCGACCGGCCCGCTTCCACCTGCGGTTTCGAGACTTCTTCGACACTCACCCCGCGCGGAGCCTTGTCAGGGACATGAACTCTCCCTACAGTCCCTGCCCAACGGAGGGAATGGGAGCGCTCCCATCCAGCTGCGTCCGGGAGCGCTCCCGAACTCCCCTCACCGTCATGGAGAGGACCCGCATGCGACCGTACAAGCACCCTGTCCGTGGAGCGCGCGGCCTGCTGGGCGCACTGCTCACCGCGCTCGCCGCCCTTGCGGCGCTGCTCACCGTCGCTCCCGCGGCCCAGGCCGACACCACGATCTGCGAACAGTACGGCTCGACGACGATCCAGGGCCGCTACGTCGTCCAGAACAACCGCTGGGGCACCAGTGAGAGCCAGTGCATCGACGTCACGGACTCCGGGTTCCGCGTCACCCAGGCCGACGGCTCGGTACCGACGAATGGCGCCCCCAAGTCCTACCCGTCCGTCTACAACGGCTGTCACTACACCAACTGCTCGCCCGGGACGGACCTTCCGGCCCGGCTCAGCAGCATCTCCCGCGCGCCCACCAGCATTTCCTACGGCTATGTGAGCAACGCGGTGTACGACGCCGCGTACGACATCTGGCTCGACCCCACGCCCCGCACCGACGGCGTCAACAAGACCGAGATCATGGTGTGGTTCAACAAGGTGGGCTCCATCCAGCCGGTGGGCTCGCAGGTCGGCACCGCGACCGTCGCCGGGCGTCAGTGGCAGGTGTGGTCCGGCAACAACGGCGGCAACGACGTGCTGTCCTTCGTCGCGCCGTCGGCGATCACCAGCTGGAGCTTCGACGTCATGGACTTCGTCCGGCAGGCCGTCTCCCGCGGGCTCGCGCAGGACAGCTGGTACCTGACCAGCGTGCAGGCGGGCTTCGAGCCCTGGCAGAACGGCGCCGGCCTGGCCGTGACCTCGTTCTCCTCCACCGTGGACACCGGCAGCGGCGGCCCCGGGAGCCCGGCGGCCTGCAAGGTGGCGTACGGGACCAACGTCTGGCAGGGCGGCTTCACCGCCGAGGTCACCGTCACCAACACCGGCTCCTCCCCTGTCAGCGGCTGGCAGCTCGCCTTCGCCCTGCCCGCGGGGCAGCGGATCACCAGCGCCTGGGGCGCCGCCGTGGCGCCGTCCTCGGGGGCGGTCACGGCGAGCTCTCTCGCCTACAACGCGCAGATCGCGCCCGGCGGTCAGGTGTCCTTCGGGTTCCAGGGCAGCTACGGCGGCACGTTCGCCAAGCCCTCCGCGTTCAGCCTGAACGGGGCCGCCTGCACCACCGCGTGACCCGCGCACCCGGCGCACCGCCCGCGTGACCCACCCACCCGCTCCGGGACCCGCTCGTCCCGCACCCGACGATCGGGCGGGTCCCGGCTCCACCCCGCTCCCGGCTCCACCGCAGCGCCGCCCCGCTCCCGGACCGCTCCAGGAAAGGCCCGCCCGCATGAGCCTCCCGCTCGCCCACCGCCGCCCGGTGACGGCCCTGGCCGTGTGTGCCGCGGCCCTGGCCCTCACCGCACCCGCCGCCGCACCGGAGCCCGTCGCCACCTCGCCGGCCGCGGTCCTGCCGTACCAGGACCCGTCCTCACCCGTGCCGGACCGCGTCACCGATCTGCTGGCGCGGATGACCCTGGACGACAAGCTCGGCCAGATGACGCAGATCGAGAAGGACGCCCTCGTCCCGCAGTCCGACCTCGCCGCCCACCGCATCGGCTCCGTGCTCTCCGGCGGCGACTCGACCGTCAGCCCCAACAACGCCCAGACCTGGGCGGACACGTACGACTCGCTCCAGCGCACGGCCCTGGCGACTCCGCTCGGCATTCCGATGATCTACGGCATCGACGCGGTGCACGGCCACAACGCGGTGCGCGGGGCCACGCTCTTCCCGCACAACATCGGCCTCGGCGCCACCCGCGACCCCGCGCTCGTCCAGCGGATCGGGCGGGCGGTGGCCGAGGAGGTGTCGGGCACCGGGATCGACTGGGACTTCGCGCCGTGCCTGTGCGTGGCCCGCGACGACCGGTGGGGCCGTACCTACGAGTCGTACGGCGAGAGCCCCGGACTTCCCGCCTCCCTCACGACGTTCATCACCGGGCTGCAGGGTGAGACCCTGGGCGGCGGGCCGGCGCCCGTGCTGGCCACCGCCAAGCACTACCTCGGCGACGGCGGCACGGTCGGCGGTGTGGACCGGGGCGACACCAAGCTGTCCGAGGCCGAACTGCGCGCCGTCCACCTGCCGCCGTTCAAGGAGGCGGTGCGCCGTGGCGTGGGCGCGGTGATGCTGTCGTACAGCAGCTGGAACGGGGTCAGGTCCCACGCGAACACGTACCTGGTCACCGACCTGCTGAAGGGCGAGCTCGGCTTCGACGGGTTCGTGGTGTCCGACTGGGCCGCGGTCGACCAGCTCGACGGGCAGAGCGGCTTCACCGGCGCCGAGATCAGTACGGCCGTCAACGCGGGCGTCGACATGGTGATGGTCCCCCATGACTACAAGAGGTTCCTCACCCTGCTGCGCGGCGAGGTCACCGCGGGCCGCGTCCCGCAGTCCCGGATCGACGACGCCAACCGGCGCATCCTGACCAAGAAGTTCCAACTCGGCCTGTTCGAGCGGCCTTTCACCGACCGTTCGTACACCGCCACGGTCGGATCTGCCGCGCACCGGGAGCTGGCCCGGCAGGCGGTGCGCGCCTCGCAGGTGCTGCTGAAGAACGAGGGCGGTGTGCTGCCCCTGCCGAAGTCGGCCAAGCTGTTCGTCGCGGGCAGGTCCGCCGACGACATCGGCAACCAGAGCGGCGGCTGGACCGTCGGCTGGCAGGGGCGCAGCGGTCCCGTCACGGACGGCACCACGGTCCTGCGGGGCATCCGGGCCGCCGTCACCGACCCGTCCCGGGTCACCTACGACCGGTACGGCAACGGCATCGACTCCTCCTACCGCGCCGCGATCGCCGTGGTCGGCGAGACCCCGTACGCCGAGGGCCGGGGCGACCGGCCGGGCGGCCTCGGACTGGACCAGGAGGACCTGGCAACCCTCGCCCGGCTGAAGGCGAGCGGGGTGCCGGTCGTCGTGGTCCTCGTCTCGGGCCGTCCGCTCGACGTCTCCGCCCAGCTGCCCGACTGGAAGGCGCTGCTGGCCGCCTGGCTGCCCGGCACGGAGGGCGCCGGTGTGTCCGACGTGCTGTTCGGCGACTACGCGCCCACCGGCAAGCTGCCGGTGAGCTGGCCGCGGACCTCCGCGCAGGAACCGGTCAACGACGGTGACGGCAAGGACCCGCTCTTCCCGTACGGGTACGGGCTGACGTACTCCGGTGCCGGCCCCGCGTCCCCGCCGGCGCCCGGCGCGTGCACCGCGCGGTTCCGCACGACCTCCTCCTGGCAAGGCGGTCACCAGGCGGAGGTGACGGTCGAGAACACCGGCTCCACCCCGCTGACGGGCTGGTCCGTGGACTGGGACCTGGGCGGCTCCCGCGTCACCAGCCTCTGGAACGGCTCCCTGACCACGGCCGACGGCCGGGCCTCCGTCCGCAACGCCGCCTTCAACGGCTCCTTGCAGCCCGGTGCCACCACCTCGTTCGGCTTCACCGCGGAAGGCACCGCCGGCACACCCGCCCCGCACTGTGCCGGGAGCTGACCGCGCGCCCGTCGACCGCACCTGGCCCGTACCACCCGCAGCCCCGCACGAGGAGGACCCATGACACACCCCACCCGCCGGACACCCGCGCACCGGCCGAGACCGGGGCGCCGACGGCACCGGGCGGCCTCGCTGGGCGCGATGTTCGCCACCCTGGCACTGGGTCTGGCCGGGCAGCTCACCGCGCCCCCCGCCGTCGTGACCGGTGCCGCGAACCCGTTCGCCGGCCGCGGCCATGGCACCGGCGTGACCCACACCGACGCCCCGGCGGTCCCGGCGTACTCCGGTACGGCGCCCGCCCGGGGTTTACCGCCCGTCTGATCCGAATCGGAAGGAGCTGAACGTGGCTCGACGCAACAGACTGATGTCGGTGGCAGCGGCTCTGTCGACGCTGCTGGCGGCACTCGCCCTCACCCTCCTGGGGCAGACCAGCGCCCAGGCGCACGGCGTGGCGATGCTGCCCGGATCCCGCACCTACCTGTGCTACCTTGACGCGCACACGACGACCGGCGGCCTGGACCCGACCAACCCGGCGTGCCGGGACGCGCTGGCCAAGAGCGGTGCGACGGCGCTGTACAACTGGTTCGCCGTGCTCGACTCCAACGCCGGTGGCCGGGGCGCGGGTTACGTCCCGGACGGCACCCTGTGCAGTGCGGGTGACCGGTCGCCGTACGATTTCCGCGCCTACAACGCGGCCCGCTCGGACTGGCCGCGCACCCATCTGACCAGCGGGGCGACGATCCAGGCGCAGTACAGCAACTGGGCGGCGCACCCGGGTGACTTCCGGGTCTACGTCACCAAGCAGGGCTGGTCGCCGGCCTCCGCCCTGCGCTGGGCCGACCTCGATCTGATCCAGACGGTCACCAATCCGCCGCAGCAGGGGTCGCCGGGCACCGACGGCGGCCACTACTACTGGGACCTGAAGCTGCCCTCCGGGCGGTCCGGTGACGCCCTGCTGTTCATCCAGTGGGTGCGTTCGGACAGCCAGGAGAACTTCTTCTCCTGCTCGGACATCGTCTTCGACGGCGGCCACGGCGAGGTCACAGGCATCCGCACCTCCGGCGGTACGCCGACGCCCACGCCCACGCCGACTCCCACGGATCCGCACACCGGGTCCTGCATGGCCACGTACTCCGTGGTGAACTCCTGGAGCGGTGGCTTCCAGGCCTCCGTCGAGGTCATGAACCACGGCACGGCGCCGCTCGACGGGTGGGCCGTGGCCTGGCAGCCCGGGGCCGGCACCAAGATCAGCAGCCTGTGGAACGGCACGCCGTCCACCGGTACCGACGGCACGGTCACGGTCCGCAACGTGGACCACAACCGGGTCGTGCCCGCCGACGGCAGTGTCACCTTCGGCTTCACCGCCACATCCACCGGCAACAACGTCCCCGCCGGTTCCATCGGCTGCGTCACGGCACAAGGCACCACCTGACGCATCCGGCGCCCGCCGCCTCCCCGGCCGGTTCCGGGGAGGTGGCGGGCGCCCCGGGAGAGGCGGGACCCGGCACTGGCGGACTCGGGCCCTGTCGGACGACCATGGCCCGCATGACTGAGCAACCCGCACGCTGGAGCCAGGCAACCGTCCACCCCGACATGTGGGTCGACCCCGCGGACGATCCCCGGCACAGCGAAGGAGCCGGTCCGGAGGGCGAGCCGGCGACGCTGGAGGACTTCCTGACGGGGTACCGCACCACCCTGCTGATGAAGTGCGAGGGCCTGGACCCCGAGCAGCTGGCCCGCCGGTCGGTACCGCCGTCGACCATGTCGCTGCTCGGCCTGCTGCGCCACCTCGCGGAGGTGGAGCGGGACTGGCGTGGCTGGATCAGCGACGGCGACCCGCTGCCGAAGCTGTACGGCGAGCCGGACGGGGACTTCCACGGGGCGGTCGCCGAGCAGGCCGTGGTCGACGCCGCGTATGCCGATCTGGCGCGCGAGCAGGCCGCGACCGACGCGGCGCTGGCCGAGCACCCGGATCTGGGTGAGCGGCTGGGGAAGGACAGGATCGCGGTGCGCGAGCTGCTGGTGCACAGGATCGAGGAGTACGCCCGTCACTGCGGACACGCCGATCTGCTGCGCGAGTGCGTCGACGGACGGGTGGGTCAGTGACCGGGGCTGTCCTCGGCCGGTGAGGTCCCGAGGGGCGTGCGGCCCGACGGCCGCGGTGCCGAGCGGGCCGACGCACACCCCCGCACCTGGGGCCGGGCTCAGGAGGTGCCGGCTGTCGTCCTCGCCGTCGCGTGCCACGGGACGGCGTACGTGATGCGTGTCAGGTCGGTCATGAGGGAGTCCAGCCACGCCACGGTCGCGTAGTACCGACGGGGGGCGCCGGGCGGCTCGGCGGTGAGGCCGGGCAGGGTCGGATCGATCAGCGGTGTCGCCGCGACGGGGGTGTCGTCCCCCGGGTCCAGCGCCGCCGAGACCAGCAGCATCCGGCCCGCCACCCGCTCCCCCAGCATGCCGGCCGACTGGGCCGCCGCCGGGCTCAGCGGGGTGAGCGGCGGCTCCAGCAGCCGTGCCGAGCCCCACAGGGTGTGATGCCCGGCGATCAGCGTCGCCTGCCAGTCCACGGCGGGCGGCCGCACCCGGCGGCCGCTGCCTCCGAAGGGCGGCGTCGGCTCGCTCTGCACCTGCGCGTACGCGGACTCCGCGAGGACGATGGCACGTTGCAGGCAGCGGTGGTGCGACGCCCTGGACAGCGGCGGCGACACCGTGCCGCACGCCACCGAGGCACTGGTGGCCACGACGATCTCCGCGGCCCTGCGCAGCAGATCGGCCGCCGTCCGGCGCAGTTCCTCATGGCCGCCCCGGGGCCAGGCCAGCACGCCGAAGACCGCGCCGATCGCGCTGCCGATGAGCACGTTCAGCACGCGGACCTCCGCCAGCCGCCAGGTCGGCGGCGCCAGCTGCGCGAAGACCAGCGCCACGAGCACGGTGAACAGTCCCTGCGCCCATCCGACGCCCCTGACCGGCCCCACCGTGAAGCCGAGCAGCATCCACAGCGGCAGGAGGACGGCGTACACGGTGGTGTCGGAACCCACGAAGATCAGGACACCGGCGCTCAGCAGGGCCCCGGCCAGCGTGCCCGCCAGCGCCAGACGGATGGTGCTCCAGGTCTCGCCCATGGTGGTGCGGGTCAGGGTGAGGGTCGCCAGCATCGCCCAGAAGCCGTGCGGCAGGGTGTCCACCCCGGCGACCAGCCGGGCCGCCGTCAGGGCCAGGGCGATGCGCACGGCGTTCTGGAAGAACACCGAGCGGCGCCCGGCATGGCCGCGCAGCCGGTGCCACCACAGGACGGGGGCCCAGGTGGTGGCGTACCAGAACCGGCCGGGCTGCAGTTCCACCGAGGCGTGCCGGCCCCGCACCGCCAGATCGGCCGCCGCGCCCATGGCCAGCGCCGCGTCGGCGATCTCCAGCACGGCGGCGTGGCAGCGCAGGACGGCGGGCGGGAGGCAGTCGTCGGCCGGGGTGGCAGGGGGCCCCGCGGACACGGCGGACAGGTCGGCGCGTGCCGCGGTCAGTTCCATGTGCTGTGCCGCGGGGGACGTCCCGGCCCGCAGACAGCTCGTGGTCGCCGTGGCCATGCGCGCCACCGCCCCCAGTACGGCGGTCACCTCGGGTGCCGTGCCGTGGTGCGGCAGGGCGGGCAGCCCGGCCAGCCTGCCGAGCAGGGTACGGGTGGCCAGGCCGGTGTGGGCGAGGGCACGGGCGCGCACCCCGGGCCCCGCCGGCCGCTCCGCCTCGGGCACGCTGAGCGACCGCAGCGACTGGCTCATCTCCTGGGCCGCCAGGACGTCGGTGCCGGCGAGGGCGTCCCGGTGTGCCGCGAGCTTCGCCGCGCACCGCTCGGCGACCACCGCCGCCCGGGCGACCCGCTCCTGGTACGACGCCGGGGCGGGCTCCCGGAAGAGCAGTGCCTCGGCCGCGACGAAGAGGGCCAGCCCCGTCGTCGTACCGATCAGCCGATCACCGAGCGAGCCGGGGTCGTACGGCGGGAAGGAGGGGAGGATGTAGAGGAGTTGGAGGCCGGGCGCCGCGCCCGCCGGGCGGGGTCCGCCGACGGCGGCGAAGGCCAGCGTGAAGCCGACCACCAGCATGCCGACGACCGCGCTCCAGGTCCGCACCGACAGATAGGTGCCGGCGGCCACCAGCACCCAGCACACCGGCAGCAGGCGCGCCATCACGGCCGCGCGCTGCCGCCCGGTACCGGGGATCCTGGCCAGTCCGCCGAGTGCGACCACGGTGAACAGCGCGTAGGTCGCCGCCACGGGGCGGTCGAAGCCGTAGCGGAAGACGTAGAAGCCGGCCGCGGCCACGAGTGTCACGCGCAGCGCGCGACGACCGGAGGCGGCGTAGGCCTCCCGGAGCCGCGCACCTCGCTCACCCCGCATTCCTACAGGATCACCCACCGCGGGGCATCCGGCACCTTGCTGGGCAGGCGGGGCACCGAGGGGGCGACCGGTTCGGCGAGGCGTTCAGGTGTGCGGGTGATCGCGGCCGTTCTGTCGCCCGGGCGCAAAGACAAAGGCAAGGAGTCAGCCACTCCTTGCCACCATCAACTTATAGCGCACCGGGGGGCTTGCGGCAAGGCCCCGGTCGTGCCGCAGAATTGCCGGCCCAGGCCAGGAAGCTGCGGAAACAGGTGATTCACGAGGTGCGCGTACTTCTGTCGACGTATGGGTCACGCGGGAACGTCGAACCCCTGGTGGGGCTCGCGGCGCGGTTGCGGGGACTCGGCGCTCAGGTGCGGGTGTGCGCGCCGCCGGACGAGGACTTCGCGCAGCGGCCGGCCGAGGTCGGCGTCCCGCTGGTCCCGGTCGGCCCGTCGGCGCGCGCGCTGACGCGAGCGGCGCTCCCGCCCGCGTCCCTGCCCCGGCGCGCGGCCGAGCTGATCGCCGGTCAGCTCGATACGGTCACCGAGGCGGCACAGGACTGCGATGTGCTGGTGGCGACCGGCGCGCTGCCCGCCGCGGCCGGCGCGCTGTCGGTGGCGGAGAAGCTCGGCATCCGCTCCGTGTCCGTGACCTTCCAGCAGCTCACCCTGCCCGCTGCGCACCGTCGGCCGCTGGCGCGCCCGGGCCTCCCGCTCCCGCCGGAGGTGACCGACCACGAGGTGCTGTGGGAGCTGGACGCCCGGAACGCCGACGCGCTGTTCGGTGAGGCGCTCAACACGAACCGGGCGTCGATCGGGCTGCCGCCGGTGGAGCACGTGCGCGACTGCGTCATCGGCAACCGGCCGTGGCTGGCGACGGACCCGGTGCTGGACCCCTGGCGCAAGAGCCCGGACCGCGATGTGGTGCGGACCGGGGCGTGGGTCCTGCCCGACGGACGCCCGCTGCCGGCCGACCTGGTGGCGTTCCTGGAGGCCGGTGCACCACCGGTGTACGTGGGCTTCGGCAGCATGCCCCTGCACGCGGCGGCGGACATCGGCCGGGTCGCCGTCGAGCCGGTCCGCGCGCGGGGGCGGCGTGCGGTGGTGGCCCGGGGCTGGGCCGGTCTGTCCCCGGTCGACCACCGGGACGACTGCTTCGTCGTCGGCGAGGTGAACCAGCAGGCGCTGTTCGGCCGGGTGGCCGCCGTCGTGCACCACGGCGGCGCCGGTACGACGACGGCCGCGGCGCCGGCCGGCGCGCCCCAGGTGGTCGTGCCCCAGCCGGCGGACCAGCCGTACTGGGTGGGCCGGGTGGCCGAGTCGGCCATCGGCGCGGCGCACGAGAGTTCCACGCCGACGTTCGCCTCCCTGTCGGCCGCCCTTGGGACGGCCCTCGCCCCGGAGACCCCCGTACGAGCGGCTGCCCTGGCCGGCCGCGTCCGCACCGACGGGGCGTCGGTGGCCGCACGGCTGCTGCTCGACGCGGCCGGCTGAGCCCGTCGGCCTGGACCGGGAGCGGCCACGCGGGGCACGCAGCACCGTGCGTCGTGGCCGCGGGTTCGTCGCCCCCGTCCCTCACCCCACCGTCCCACCGTCCCACCGCCCTGCCACCTGCCACCTGCCACGGCCCAACCGGCCTCACAAGGGAGCCCCTGACGTGAAACTTCCCCTGCCCACCCGCGCCTTCGACCTCCCCGGCCGCCTCGCCGCCAAGGCCGACCCGGCGCTGATCGCCGACGACGAGCGGCACTTCACGGCCATCGCGGAGTGTCTTGAGGAGCAGATCGCCGAGCTCTCCGACCGTCTCGACGCCGAGCGCAGGGCGCCGGGCGGCCAGGGACGGCAGGCGATGGACCGGGATGCCGAGATCCACCGGCTGACCGGCCGTCTGCGCGCCCTGCGCCGCTACGGGCTGGACCTGTGCCTCGGACGCATGGTCGGCGCGGACGGCCAGGAGCCGGTCTACGTCGGCCGGCTCGGGCTCACCGACAACGCGGGCCGCCGGCTGCTGGTGGACTGGCGCTCCCCCGCGGCCGAGCCGTTCTTCGGAGCCACCCACGCGCACCCGATGGGTCTGGTGAGCCGCCGCAGGTACCGCTGGACCGATGGCCGGATCACCGACTACTGGGACGAGGTGTTCACCCCGGACGGGCTGGCCGGGCATGCCGCGCTGGACGACCAGTCCGCGTTCATCGCCAGTCTGGGCGGCAGCCGGTCGCCGCGGATGCGGGACGTGCTCGGGACCATCCAGGCCGACCAGGACGCGGTGATCCGGGCGGGCTCGCGCGGCGCCCTCGTCGTGGACGGCGGTCCGGGCACGGGGAAGACCGTGGTCGCCCTGCACCGCTCCGCCTACCTCCTGCACTCCGACCCGCGCCTGGGTCACCGCCGGGGCGGCGTCCTGTTCGTCGGTCCGCACCGGCCGTACCTGTCCTACGTCGCCGACGTCCTGCCCAGCCTCGGCGAGGAGGGCGTGCAGACGTGCACCCTGCGGGACCTGGTCGCCGAGGGCGCCACAGCGGTGGCCGAGGCCGATCCGGAGGTGGCCCGGCTGAAGTCGTCCGCGGACATGGTGAAGGCGATCGAGAAGGCCGTCGGGTTCTACGAGGAGCCGCCGGCCGAGGGCATGACGGTCACCACCCACTGGTCCGACATCCGGCTGACCGCCGATGACTGGGCCGTGGCGTTCGACGCGGCGGAACCCGGTACTCCGCACAACGAGGCGCGCGAGCAGGTGTGGGAGGAACTGCTCACCATCCTGGTGGACAAGCACGACGGTGACGCCCCGCCCGAACTGCTGCGCAGGTCGCTGCTGCGGAACAGGGAGCTGCGCACGGCCTTCGGCCGTGCCTGGCCGCTGCTGGAGGCGGCCGACCTCGTCGGAGACCTCTGGACGGTACCGGCGTATCTGCGGATGTGCGCCCCGTGGCTGAGCCGTGAGGAGGTGCGGCTGTTGCAGCGCGCGGAGGCCCAGGCCTGGACGGTGTCCGACCTGCCGCTCCTGGACGCGGCCCGGCAGCGGCTCGGCGACCCGGAGACGGCCCGGCAGAAGCGCCGGCACGCCGCCGCACTCGCCGCCGAACGCGAGCGCATGGACAGGGTCGTCGACAACCTGCTGGAAGCCCACACCTACGACGACGGCGAAGGCGTGCTGGTCATGCTGCACGGGCAGGACATGCGGAACTCCCTGGTCGACGACAGCGCCCTGCCCGCTACCGACCCCGACCTGCTCGCCGGGCCGTTCGCGCACGTCGTCGTGGACGAGGCGCAGGAACTGACCGACGCGGAGTGGCAGATGCTGCTCCTGCGGTGCCCGTCCCGGAGCTTCACCATCGTCGGGGACCGCGCCCAGGCCCGGCACGGGTTCACGGAGTCGTGGCAGGAGCGGCTCGCCCGGGTGGGGTTCGACCGGATCCGCCTGGCGTCCCTGACCGTCAACTACCGGACGCCGGAGGAGATCATGACGGAGGCCGAGCCGGTCATCCGGGCGGTGCTGCCGGACGCCAACGTGCCGACGTCCATCCGCAGCAACGGCGTCCCCGTCGTCCACGGGTCCGTCTCGGAGCTGCGCTCGGTCCTCGACGCCTGGCTCGCCGCACACGCCGACGGGACCGCCTGTGTCATCGGCGATCCCGCGTTCCGGCCGAGCGCCCGCGTCCGTTCCCTGACGCCGGAGCTGTCGAAGGGACTGGAATTCGACCTGGTCGTCCTGGTCGACCCGGAGAGGTTCGGCGAGGGCGTCGAAGGGGCGGTCGACCACTATGTCGCGATGACCCGGGCGACCCGGCAACTGGTCGTCCTCACGAGCCCCTGACATCAGTCGGCGCAGGCCGGTACGCCGGCCGGCCAGGCCGGCCCCGGGTGTCACTGACCATCACCTGGTGCCGGACCGGCGGGCCTCCACCATCATTCCGGCGCCGAGGTGGAGGGCGATGAGGGCCGGGCTGGGCGCCGTGGCCGCCGCCCCAGGTGTACCAGACACCGGCCGCGACCGGTGCGCAGGCGGTGTCGACGGCCCGCCCCGGCCGGCCGGGACCGCCGGTCGGCGGGTTTCCCGTCGCGCATGGGGTCCGTGCCGGGGAAACAGCGCGTGACCAGGGGGAGCGGGCGGGACGGGCAACCGACCCGCCCGCTTCGTATACGGCCTCGGCCCAAAGGGCACAGAGGTTCATCCGGCAATGGGCCCTGCCCGAACGGGCAGCGGAAGCGCTTTCCCGTGACCGATGTCACGATTGACGATGTCCGGACCCTTTCTTTAACCGTCCGGTAAATCAACGGACTGTAAAAGGACGTCTCGGTGGACCATCCACACAGTAGGGCAGGGAGTCATCAAGGGCGGCAGTTGACAACGTTGGCCTGGACAGATAGCGTTTCTGCCTGCTATGAGCACCTAATCTTTATTCGGTACTTCACCAGCAAAGCCGCGGACATCCGAACCAAAGTCAGCCATAAATTGGCCGAAATCATTCGGGTACATCGATGCGATACTCTTCGCCGCCGGTCAGGGGCCGTTCCGACCGATTACGAGCCGACCCGGCGCGCCGCCTTTGCGACAGTGCCGTCGCCTTACAAACTCTCCACGCAGCGTCGCACGACGCCGCCTCGTCATGGGGGAAACGGGGCACCATCTCGCTCGAAAAAATGAATCTAGGGGGATCCTCGATGCACCTTTTCGGCCGTACGCGAGAACTGCAGGCCTTGGGTGAGGCGTTCACTGACAGCGTGCGGGGACACGGCCGTCTCGTGATCATCACGGGTGGTCCCGGATCGGGCAAGACCCAGCTGGTGCATGAATTCCTCACCACGCTGAACAGCACCGGCGCGCACATACTGACCGGTACTGCCGGTTCGGCCGAACGAGATCAGCCGATGAGTCTGGCCGGGCAATTGCTCCGCAATGCCGAAGCGGAGTGCGCCATGTCACACCCTGCCGCGTCGGCAGCGCACCCCTCGGCGGATGTCCGCCGGCCCACGGACCCCGTGCACGAGCCCGTCGGCGCGTCCGCCGGGCACGAGACGGCGGTCGAAACACTGCTGCGTCTGGCCGGTGGCGACCGGCCCCTGGTCGTCGCCGTGGACGACGCCCACGCCATGGACCGGGCCTCGTTACAGACCATCGTCCACCTGCTGCACCGCAGCCGCTCCCGGCGGGTCCTCGTGGTGTGCGCCACCTCGGGACACTTCGGGGAGACCCGCTCGCCCGCGCACACGGAGCTGCTCCGCCAGCCGCACCGACGCGTACGCCTCGCTCCCCTGTCGGAGGCGAGCGTCGGCGAACTGCTGGCCGCACAGGCCGGCCGGGCCCTTCCCGCACACATCCGCGACGCCTACCACCGGGCCACCGCAGGCAGCCCGCTCCTCGTCCACGCCCTGCTGGACGACAGCACCCACGTCGCCCCCGAGATCGGACCGCCCGTCGCCGGCGCCGCCTACCGCCAGGCGGTGCTGTCCCTGCTGCACCGCGGCGAGCCGGGCCACGTCCGGGTGGCCCGGGCAGTGGCCGCGCTCGGCACCCTGGCGGGGACCGTCCCCGTGGGGGAGCTGGCCGGCACCACACCGGCCGGCACCCAGGAAGCCGTGGACGTCCTCAACTCCTCGGGTCTGCTGGACGGTCACGCCTTCCGGCACCCGACCGCCGCCGCGGCCGTGCTGGAGGACATGGACGTCGTCGCCCGCACCCGGCTGCACGGCCGGATCGCCCACATGCTGTACCGTTCCGGCGCCCCGGCCGTCGAAGTGGCACGCCACCTCCATCTCGCGCAGCTCGTCCCGGCGGGCTGGGGGGCGGGCATCCTGCGCACCGCCGCGGATCAGGCACTGGCCGCGGACGACGTGGAGCGCTGCACCGACTACCTCGGCCTGGTCCTGGGCGACTGCGCCGACGAACGGGAACGCCACGCGCTGTCGGTGGCCCTCGCGCGCGCCGAATGGCGCACCAACCCGGCAGCGGCCGCCCCCCACCTGGAACCACTGCGCGAGGCCGCGCTCGCCGGCGAACTGAGCATGCGGGACGCCGCCACCGTCCTGCGGTACCTGCTGTGGCAGGGCGACACCGAACTGGCCGCCCAGGCCGTCGCCACCCTCGTCCACGCGCAGTCGCCCGCCGACGCCCAGATCGTCGCCGAGGTCGAGTTCGTGCGGCAGTGGTTCTACGGCGTGGCGCTCCCCGGCAAGGGCGCTCCCATGGCCGGCCTCGACCCGCACCGCCGGCAGGCGCACGCCGGTGCCGGCGGACTGGCCGCCCGGGTGGCCGCGCTCATCGGCGGTGAGGCCACCGACGACTCCGCTGCGGCCGTCGCCCAGGCCCTCCAGGGCCACCAACTCGACCACCTCAACCTGGAGTTGGTCGCCATGTCACTGCTCGCGGTCGCCCACGCGGACCGGCCCGCGATCGCCGCCGAGGCCTGTGCCGCGCTGCTGGAGCGGGCCGTGGAACGCCGGGCGACGACCTGGCAGGCCCTGCTCGGCAGCATCCGGGCGGAGATCGCCCTGCTCCAGGGTGACGTGACCACCGCGTCGCAGGGCGCGCTCGCCGCGCTCGGCACCCTGCGCGCCGAGAGCTGGGGTGTGCTCATCGGCCTCCCGCTGTCGACGGCGATCTCCGCGCACACCGCCATGGGCTCCTACGACGAGGCCGAGGAACTGCTCAAGCACGATGTGCCCGAACCGATGTTCCGCACCGTGTTCGGCATCCAGTACCTGCGTGCCCGCGGTCACCACTTCCTCGCCACCGAACGGCCCTTCGCGGCACTGGGCGACTTCGAGACCTGCGGACGGCTGCTCCGGGAAGGCAACCCCAGCCTGCAGAAGGGCATCCCCTGGCGGTCCGACCTGGCCCTGGCCAACCTGCGGATCGGGAAGGCCCGCACCGCCCGGGAGTGGGCCGAGGAACAGCTGCGGCTGCCCGGTGGGCACAGTTCCAGGGCCCGGGCGATGGCGCTGCGCCTGCTGGCAGCCACCTGCAAGCCGCACCGCCGCGCCTCGCTGCTGCGCGAGTCGATCGACCTGCTCAAGGCGTGCGGCGACCGGTACGCACTGGCCCAGGCGTACGCCGACCTCTCCGCGGCGCACTACGAACTCGGCGAGTACGCCCGGGCCCGGCTGGTGGCGCGGCAGGCGGCACGGGAGGCCGAGGCCTGCCGCATCGAGTCGCCGGTCGACGCGCACCTGCTGGAGGACCCGGTACGCACCGACAGCGCCGAGTCCGACGCCGGCCCCGCCATCCTGAGCGACGCGGAGTGCCGGGTCGCCGGGCTGGCCGCGCTCGGGTACACCAACCGGGAGATCAGCGCCCGCCTGCACGTCACGATCAGCACGGTGGAGCAGCACCTCACCCGGGTCTACCGCAAGCTGAACGTGGCCAACCGTTCGGAGCTGCCGTCGAAGATGCTGGACCACCGCATACCGAAGCTGTCGGACCGCTGGGCCAGCACCCACTCGTCCGCGGGCTGAGCGGTCCCGGCGGCTCGCCGTCCACGGACCGGGAGCACCGAACGGAGCGCGGCTCCACCGGAGAGACCTCCGGTGGAGCCGCGCTCCGTCGGGCGTGCGCCTCAGCTGAAGCTGCCCAGTTCGTCGTCCAGGATGTCGAACAGCTCGTCGGCCGTGGCCGTCTCCAGTCCCGTGTCCCCGGTGGTACCGGTGGCGCTCTCCCGCCACTCGCCGGTGCCGTCCCAGCGCGCGCTCAGGGTGCGCAGCCGGGCGGCCACCCGGGCCCGCTGCTCCTCGTCCAGCGCGGCCGAGTCCAGCGCCGTACCCAACAGCGTCTCCAGCCGTACCACTTCGGCCTCGATGTCGACCGGGTCGCCGGAGGTGTCGCCGCCCAGTTCCTCGAAGAGGTGCCGTGCGAGGGCTTCGGAGGTCGGGTAGTCGAAGGTGAGGGTGGTGGACAGCCGCAGGCCGGTGTCGGCGCTCAGCCGGTTGCGCAGGTCCAGGGCGGCGAGCGAGTCCACGCCCAGGTCGCCCAGGGAACGCTGCGGGTCGACGGCGCTGCCGGAGCCGTGTCCGAGGACGTCGGCGACGTGCCCGCACACCGTCTCCACCAGCAGCCGCACGGCGTCGGCGGCGCTCAGCCGGGCCAGCCGCCGCGGCAGCGACTCGACGGCTGCCGGCGCCTCGGTGGCCGCCGGCCGGGCGGTGCGGCGTACGGCCGCCGGGGCGAGGCCCCGCACCAGGGCGGGGGCGTCGGCGGTGACCTGGACGTGGACCGGGAGCAGCAGGGCGCGGTCGGCGGCCGGGCTGCCCGCCTCGGTCAGCGCCCGGTCGAACAGGTCCAGCGCGCGGTCGGCGGGCAGCGGCAGGATGCCGTCACGTGCCAGCCGGCGCAGCTCCGTCTCGCCGAGACCGGCCGCCATGCCCTCCCCCGTGTCCCACAGTCCCCAGCCCAGCGACAGGGCCGGCAGCCCGTCGGCACGGCGCCGCGCGGCGAGGGCGTCCAGGAAGGCGTTCCCGGCGGCGTAGTTGGCCTGCCCCGCCGCGCCAAGGGTGCCGGCGGCGGAGGAGAACAGGACGAACGCGGCGAGACCGAGGTCACGGGTCAGCTCGTGCAGATGCCAGGCGGCGTCGGCCTTCGGGCGCATCACCGCCTCCAGCCGCTCGGGGGTCAGGTCGGTGAGCAGCCCGTCGTCCAGGACGCCGGCGGCGTGCACCACGGCGGTCAGCGGGTGCTCGGCCGGCACGGACGCCAGCAGGGCGGCGAGCGCGTCCCGTTCGGTGGCGTCGCAGGCGGCGACGGTCACCTGCGCGCCGAGGGCGGTGAGGTCGTCCAGGGCGCCGGGCTCGGACAGGCGCCCGCTTCGGCCGGTCAGCAGCAGGTGGCGCACGCCGTGCCGGGTGACCAGGTGCCGGGCCAGCAGCCGGCCGAGGCTGCCGGTACCGCCGGTGACGAGGACGGTGCCGTCGGGATCCAGCGCGGGCGCCGGGCCGGGCTCCGCGTCCGTGGCCCTGGCCAGTTCCGGCACGTGCACCGTGCCCGCGCGCAGGGCGAGTTCGGGTGCGCCGGTGGCCACGGCGGCCGGGAGGACGGCGGCCGAGGCCGGGTCGTCGTCGGTGTCGACGAGCACGAACCGGCCGGGGTGCTCGACCGCCGCCGCCCGCACCATGCCCCAGAGCACGGCCTGCGCCGGGTCGGGCACGGCGTCGGCGTGCACGGCGACGGCGGACCGGGTCACCACCACCAGCGGCGCACCGCCCTCCGGCACGCCGGCGAGGTCCCGCCGCAGCGCGGCGAGGGCCTGCACGGCGGTCCGACGCGCCAGCGCGGGCAGGTCGGCACCGGGTTCGCCGTCCGGGGCGGCGGTGGGCGTCTCGGAACCGTCCGCCGTCACGGTGAGGGTGCGGGGCTCGGGGGCCGGGTCGGTGAGGGTGAGCGGGAGTTCGGTCCAGCGCACACGGAACAGGTCGCCGGGGGCGGGTGCGGCCGCTTGCAGTTGCTCGGTGGTGACCTGGCGGACGCGCAGCGCGGTCACCTCGGCCACGGGGGCGCCCGTGCCGTCGTACAGGCGCAGGGTCATGTGGTCGGTGCCGTGCGGGGTGAGGCGCAGCCGGACGGCCGTGGCGCCGGTGGCGTGCAGGGTGACGCCCTCCCAGGAGAAGGGCAGGGTCATCACGGTCGGGTCCTGGCCGGCGAGCAGGTCGATGGCGTGCAGCGTGGAGTCGAGCAGCGCGGGGTGCAGTGCGAAGCCGTCGGCCGCTTCGGCGTCGGGCAGGGCGAGTTCGGCCCACACCTCCTCGCCGAGCCGCCAGGCGCCGCGCAGGCAGCGGAAGGTCGGGCCGTAGTGGTAGCCCTGCTCGGCGAGGTGGTCGTAGGTGCCGGTGACGTCCACGGTGACGGCTCCGGCGGGCGGCCAGTCGGTGACGGCGGCCGGTTCCTGGGCGGTGTGCGGGGCGAGGACGCCGGCGGCGTGCCGGGTCCACTCCCCGTCCGCGCCCTCGGGCCGGGCGTGCACGGTCAGCCGCCGGCGCCCGTCGGCGTCGGGGGCCGCCGCGGCCACCTGGAGGTGGACGGCGCCCCGCTCGGGCAGGACCAGGGGCCGTTCCAGGGTGAGTTCCTCCACACGCGGGCAGTGTGTGCGGTCGCCGGCCTGGACGGCCAGTTCGACGAAGGCGCTGCCCGGGACGAGGACGACCCCGGCCACGGAGTGGTCCGCGAGCCACGGGTGGGTGGCGAGGGACAGCCGGCCGGTGAGCGCCACCTGGTCGTCGCCGGCGAGTTCGAGGGCGGCGCCGAGCATCGGGTGGCCGGCCGGTGCCTGGCCCAGCCCGCCGGCGTCGGTGACCGCGCCCGGCTCGTCGTCCAGCCACAGCCGCCGCCGCTGGAAGGCGTAGGTCGGCAGATCGGTGCGGCGGGCGCCGGTACCGGCGAAGACCCGTTGCCAGTCGACCGTCACACCGCGCACGTGGGCGGCGCCGAGCAGCGTCGCGAAGGTCTGCTCCTCGTCGCGGTCCCGGCGCAGCGCGGGGACGAACGCCGACCGTTCGGCGTCGGCGACGGCCTGCACGCCCATGGCCGACAGGACGGCGTCGGGACCGAGTTCGAGGAAGGTGCGCACGCCGTCGGCCTCCAGCGTCCGGACGCCGTCGCCGAAGCGGACCGCTTCGCGGACGTGCCGGACCCAGTACTCGGGCGCGCACAGCTCGTCCTCGCTCGCGCGTGCGCCGGTCACGTCGGAGACGACGGGGATGGCGGGCGGCGCGTACCGCAGCTCGCGGGCCGTCTTCTCGAACTCCGCCAGCATCGGGTCCATCAGCGGGGAGTGGAAGGCGTGGCTGACCCGCAGCCGCTTGGTGCGGCGGTCGGAGAACGCCTCGGCGACGGCGGAGACGGCGGCCTCGGTGCCGGAGACGACGACGGCGCGGGGCCCGTTGACGGCGGCGACGGACACCTCGGGGCCGAGGTGCTCCAGCACCTCCTCCTCGGTGGCGTCGACGGCGAGCATCGCGCCGCCGGCGGGCAGCGCCTGCATCAGCCGGCCGCGGGCGGCGACCAGCCGGGCGGCGTCCGCCAGGGCCCAGACCCCGGCCACGTGGGCGGCCGTCAGTTCGCCGATGGAGTGCCCCGCGAGCCGGTCGGGCCGTACGCCGGCGGACTCCAGCAGCCGGTACAGGGCGGTCTCGACGGCGAACAGGGCGCTCTGCGTGTAGAGGGTGTGGTCGAGCAGGCCGGCGTCCTCGGTGCCGGGCTCGGCCCACATCACGTCCCGCAGCGGGCGGTCGAGGTGGGCGTCGAGCGCCTGGCAGACCTCGTCGAGCGCCCGCCGGAAGACCGGGTGGGCGGCGTACAGGGCGCGGCCCATGCCGGGGCGCTGGGCGCCCTGGCCGGTGAAGAGGAAGGCGACCTTGCCGCCGGCGGGCCGGCCGCGGACCACGGTGTCCGATGCGGTGCCGTCGGCCAGCGCGGTGAGTCCGGTGAGGAGTTCGTCCCGGTCGCGGGCCACGACGGCGGCCCGGTGGGTGAGGGCGGCGCGGCCCGTGGTCAGGGAGCGGGCGAGGTCGGGCAGCGGCCGGTCGGCGACCGCGCGCAGCCGTGCGGCCTGCGCGGCCAGGGCCTCGGGGGTGGCCCCGGAGATCACGAGCGGCAGCAGCGGGGCAGGCGCCGCGTCCGTGTCCGGCGCGGGCTCCTCGGCCGGGGCCTCCTCGATGATGGTGTGGACGTTGGTGCCGCTGATACCGAAGGACGACACT
>NZ_PQSU01000022.1 GCF_002920615.1 Streptomyces sp. Ru62 | reverse complement strand
AAACGGCGGCGCACTGCTGTGGCAACACCTCTTCTGGTTCTTCGGCCACCCAGAGGTGTACATCATCGCGCTGCCGTTCTTCGGCATCATCAGCGAAGTGATCCCGGTGTTCTCCCGCAAGCCGATGTTCGGCTACATGGGTCTGATCGCCGCGACCATCGCGATCGCCGGTCTGTCCGTGACGGTGTGGGCCCACCACATGTACGTCACCGGTGGTGTGCTGCTGCCGTTCTTCTCCTTCATGACCTTCCTGATCGCCGTGCCGACCGGTGTGAAGTTCTTCAACTGGATCGGCACGATGTGGAAGGGCTCGTTGTCCTTCGAGACACCGATGCTCTGGGCGACCGGATTCCTGATCACCTTCACGTTCGGTGGTCTGACCGGTGTCATCCTCGCGTCCCCGCCCATGGACTTCCACGTCTCCGACTCGTACTTCGTGGTGGCCCACTTCCACTACGTGGTCTTCGGTACGGTCGTCTTCGCGATGTTCTCCGGCTTCCACTTCTGGTGGCCGAAGTGGACCGGCAAGATGCTCGACGAGCGTCTCGGCAAGATCACCTTCTGGACGCTGTTCATCGGTTTCCACGGCACCTTCCTGGTCCAGCACTGGCTGGGCGCCGAGGGCATGCCGCGCCGGTACGCCGACTACCTGGCCGCCGACGGCTTCACCGCGCTGAACACGGTGTCGACCATCAGCTCCTTCCTGCTCGGCCTGTCGATCCTGCCGTTCCTCTACAACGTCTGGAAGACGGCCAAGTACGGCAAGCCGGTCGGCGTGGACGACCCGTGGGGCTACGGCCGCTCGCTGGAGTGGGCGACCTCCTGCCCGCCGCCCCGGCACAACTTCCTCACCCTGCCGCGGATCCGCAGCGAATCCCCGGCGTTCGACCTGCACCACCCTGAGATCGCCGCGCTCGAACAGCTTGAGCACGCCGGTCACGGCACCGCCGTCGCGGGCAGCAAGGAGGCCGGCAAGTGAAGATCCAGGGTCGGATGTTCATCTGGCTGAGCGTCTTCATCCTGATCATGGCCATCGTGTATGGCGTGTGGTCGAAGGAGCCGGCCGGTACCACCGCGCTCTTCCTGGCCTTCGGCCTGAGCGTCATGATCGGCTTCTACCTGGGCTTCACCGCCCGGCGGGTCGACGCGGGCGCCCAGGACGACAAGGAGGCCGATGTCGCGGACGACGCGGGCGAGCTGGGCTTCTTCAGCCCGCACAGCTGGCAGCCGCTCATGCTGGGCTTCGGCGGCGCCGTCGCCTTCCTCAGCATCGCGGTCGGCTGGTGGCTGATCTACTTCGCCGCCCCGTTCATCGTGGTCGGCATCTTCGGCTGGGTGTTCGAGTACTACCACGGTGAGAACCGCACCCAGTAGAACGCGCAGCGACGCGCCGGGAGCCCGGACCCCCCTCAGGAGGGTCCGGGCTCCCGGCTTTTCCGGCTGCTCCGGCGTGCCCTTCGCGCGCCCGTCGCGCGTCCTTCCTCTGGCGCAGCGTCGTTCGCTCGTAAGGGTTAGCTGCCATGCCAGTGAGCTCTTCATCTCATAGCGTGATCATATGAACCACACTCCGCGGACCCGCACCGTCGTCAGCTGCGCGCTGCTGGTGACCGCCCTCGGCGCGGGCGTCACCGCTTGCGGTTCGGACGGCAACCCCCTGGCGGCCAGGCCGTACGACGCAGCGGGCCTGATCTCCTTCAACGGCCCCACCGAAGCGGGGAAGCGGGCCGACCCGGACAAACCCCTGGAGGTGACCGCCAACAGCGACGAGGGCCGTATCACGGACGTCACCGCCCAGGACTCCACAGGGCGCCATGTGGCGGGCGAACTCGCCGCCGACGGCAGCCGCTGGCACAGCACCTCCCCGCTGGCCGCCAACGCCCACTACACGGTCACGGTGAGCACCGAGGACGAGGACGGCGCGCCCGGCCGCAAGGTCCTCACGTTCGACACCAGCCAGCCGACCAGCAAGCAGCGCCTGAACGTCACGTTCGGGCCGGAGAAGGGCACCTACGGCGTCGGACAGCCGATCACCGCCCAACTCGACCACGAGATCAAGGACAAGGCGCAGCGCGCCGTCGTCGAGCAGGCCCTCCGGGTGGATTCCACGCCGGCCGTGCAGGGCGCCTGGCACTGGGTCGACAACAAGGAACTCCACTACCGGCCCAAGGACTACTGGCCCGCCCACGCCACCATCCAGGTGCACAGCAACCTGGAGGGCGTCAAGATCGGCGACCGGCTGTGGGGCGGCGCGGCCAAGCCGCTGAAGATCACCACCGGTGACAGGATCGAGGCCGTCACGGACGCCGCCACGCACCAGATGACGGTCTACAAGAACGGCCAGGAGATCAACCAGATCCCCATCACCACGGGCAAACCCGGCTTCGAGACCCGCAACGGCGTCAAGGTCGTCCTGGCCAAGCAGTACTTCGTACGCATGCGCGGCACCACGGTCGGCATCGCCGAGGGCAGCGCCGACTCCTACGACCTGCCGGTCTACTACGCCACCCGGGTCACCTGGTCCGGCGAGTACGTCCACGCCGCCCCCTGGTCGGTGGGCTCCCAGGGGTACGCCAACGTCAGCCACGGCTGCACCGGTATGAGCACGTCCAACGCCGAGTGGTTCTTCGACACCGTCCGCGAGGGCGACATCGTCAAGGTCGTCAACTCCAACGGCGACGAGATGGAGCCCTTCGGCAACGGCTTCGGTGACTGGAACGTCGACTGGCAGAAGTGGCGCCAGGGCAGCGCCCTCTTCAACGGCAAACCGGACGGCCCGGCCCCGGGGGACGCGCTACGCGTGCAGCCGGCGGCGGCGTGATGAAGGGGCGCGGGGAACTGTGCGAGGTGGACCGACCGGCCCACACTCGCCCACGAACCCGGCGCCCCGCCCGGCGACAGGGCCTAGGCGCCCACCAGGCGCCGCTGACGCAGCAGGGAGGCCAGCGCGGAGGCGAACTCCACCGGATCCACCGGCAGGGTGACGGCCGCGTCGGCCCGGCTCCACGTGGCCAGCCACGCGTCCTGGGGCCGCCCCATGAGCAGCAGCACCGGCGGGCAGTTGAACACCTCGTCCTTGATCTGCCGGCACACCCCCATGCCGCCCATCGGCACGGCCTCGCCGTCGAGCACGCAGACGTCGATGCCGCCCTTGTCCAGCTCCCGCAGCACCGCCTGCGGAGTCGCGCACTCCACGAACTCGACGAGGGGGACGTCGGGCGCCGGCCGACGCCCGGCGGCCAGCCGTACTTGCTCGCGGGTGTTGGAGTCGTCGCTGTAGACCAGCACCGTGGCGGTCGGCTGCATTGTTCCTCCGAGACGTCAGCGTCGTACGGACAGGACGGGCGGGCCCGTTCCGGCGGATGTTACTCCCGCGATCGTCCCCATGAACACCACGTCAACACCGGTCTTGCGGGTGGCAACACTCCGAACGGCACCCCCCGGAGTGAGCGCGAGATAAGCGACCGACATAATGTCGGTCGTGGCGACAGCAACGACAGTAGAAACCGGGCACGCGCACCCGTCGGTCAACCGGCCGAACCTCACCAGCGTCGGAACCATCATCTGGCTGAGTTCCGAGCTGATGTTCTTCGCGGCCCTCTTCGCGATGTACTTCACCCTCCGGTCGGTGACCGGACCGGCTCACTGGAAGGAGATGGCGGAGGCACTCAACGTGCCCTTCTCCGCCACGAACACCACGATCCTGGTGCTCTCCTCCCTCACCTGCCAGCTCGGCGTGTTCGCGGCCGAGCGCGGCGATGTGAAGAAGCTCCGTGGCTGGTTCATCCTCACCTTCATCATGGGTGCGATCTTCATCGGCGGTCAGATCTACGAGTACACGGAGCTGGTGAAGAAGGACGGCATCTCGCTGTCCTCCGACCCGTACGGCTCGGTGTTCTACCTGACCACCGGCTTCCACGGCCTGCACGTGACGGGCGGTCTCATCGCCTTCCTGCTGGTCCTCGGCCGCACCTACATGGCCAAGAGGTTCACCCACGAGCAGGCGACCGCCGCCATCGTCGTGTCCTACTACTGGCACTTCGTCGATGTCGTCTGGATCGGCCTCTTCGCCACGATCTACCTGATCAAGTAGCCGGGACCGCTCCCGCACATCCAGAAGCACCGACGCAGAAGATCCTGACACCGGGGTAATCCGTGAAAAAGCTCTCCGCACGACGACGCCATCCGCTGGCGGCGGTCGTCGTCCTACTCCTCGCGCTGGCGGCCACTGGGGGGCTGTACGCCGCGTTCGCGCCCGCGGACAAGGCGCAGGCCGATGAAACCTCCCAGTCCCTGACCATCAAGGAGGGCAAGAAGCTCTACGAGGTCGGCTGCGCCAGCTGCCACGGCACCGGTGGCCAGGGCTCCTCCGACGGCCCGAGCCTCGTCGGCGTGGGCGCCGCGGCCGTCGACTTCCAGGTCGGCACCGGCCGCATGCCCGCCGCCACCTCGCAGGGCGCCCAGATCCCGCGCAAGAAGAACATCTACTCGCAGGCCCAGATCGACCAGCTCGCCGCGTACGTCGCGTCGCTGGGCGCCGGCCCGACCGTGCCCACGAAGGAGCAGTACGGTCCCGCGGGCGCGGACATCGCCAAGGGTGGCGAGCTGTTCCGCACCAACTGCGCGCAGTGCCACAACTTCACCGGCAAGGGCGGCGCCCTGACCAAGGGCAAGTTCGCGCCGAGCCTGGAGGGTGTCGCTCCGAAGCACATCTACGAGGCCATGCAGACGGGCCCGCAGAACATGCCGTCCTTCCCCGACACCACGCTGTCGGAGAAGAACAAGAAGGACATCATCGCGTACCTCAACGCGGTCAACGGCGACAAGACCGAGAACCCGGGTGGTCTGGAGCTGGGCGGCCTGGGGCCGGTCAGTGAGGGTCTGTTCGGCTGGATCTTCGGCCTCGGCACGCTCATCGTGGTCGCCGTCTGGGTCGCCGCTCGGACCGCAAAGGCCAAGAAGTCATGAGTAGCCAAGACATTCCAGAAGAGAACCTGCCCGCTGAGCAGGACCACGCGCACGGCGCGGTAGGGATCGCGGACGAGGAGAACCCGTTCGCGGACCCGGGGCTGCCGCCGCACGAGCACCGGATCCAGGACATCGACGAGCGGGCCGCCAAGCGGTCCGAGCGCGTGGTGGCCCTGCTGTTCACGGTGTCGATGCTGGCCACCATCGGCTTCATCGTCGCGTACCTGGCCATCCCGACCGACAAGCAGATCTTCGTCTTCCCGATCGGGCACATCAGCGCGATGAACTTCGCGCTCGGTCTGACCCTCGGTGTGGCGCTGTTCTGCATCGGCGTGGGCGCGGTCCACTGGGCCCGCACCCTGATGTCCGACGTGGAGATCGCCGACGACCGTCACCCGATCGAGGCTCCCTCCGACGTCCGGGCGAAGGTCCACGACGACTTCCGCCAGGGCGCCAAGGAGTCGGCGATCGGACGCCGCAAGCTGATCCGCAACACGATGTTCGGCGCGCTGGCCCTGGTGCCGCTCTCCGGTGTCATGCTGCTCGGCGGTCTCGGCCCGGCGCCGGGGACCAAGCTCCGCCACACCATGTGGGCCAAGGGCAAGCGCCTGGTCAACATGAACACGAACCAGCCGCTGCGTCCCGAGGACGTCTCCGTGGGCTCGCTCACCTTCGCCAAGCCGGACGGCCTGGAGGAGCACTCCGAGGAGTTCCAGACGGAGATCGCCAAGGCCGCGCTGATGATCGTCCGGCTCCAGCCGGGCAACATCAAGGACAAGCGCGAGCTGGAGTGGTCGCACGAGGGCATCGTCGCGTACTCGAAGATCTGCACCCACGTCGGCTGCCCGATCTCCCTGTACGAGCAGCAGACGCACCACGTGCTGTGCCCGTGCCACCAGTCCACCTTCGACCTCTCCGACGGTGCCCGAGTGATCTTCGGCCCCGCCGGCCACGCCCTGCCGCAGCTGCGCATCGGTGTGGACAGTGAGGGTTACCTCCAGGCGCTCGGCGACTTCGAGGAGCCCGTCGGTCCTGCATTCTGGGAGCGCGGATGAGTACTTCAGCGAACGAGACCTCCCGCCCCCGCGGGAAGGCACCGGCCGGCGAGCGTCTCGCCGACTGGGCCGACGGCCGGCTCGGGATCTACTCCCTCGCCAAGGCCAACATGCGCAAGATCTTCCCCGACCACTGGTCGTTCATGTTGGGTGAGGTCTGCCTCTACAGCTTCATCATCATCATCCTGACGGGTGTCTACCTGACGCTGTTCTTCCACCCGTCGATGAACGAGGTGGAGTACCACGGCTCGTACGTCCCGCTCCAGGGACAGCTGATGTCCGAGGCGTTCAGCTCGACCCTGCACATCTCCTTCGACGTGCGCGGTGGTCTGCTCATCCGGCAGATCCACCACTGGGGCGCGGTCGTCTTCATCGCCGGCATGTTCGTGCACATGATGCGCGTGTTCTTCACCGGCGCGTTCCGCAAGCCGCGTGAGGTCAACTGGCTGTTCGGCTTCCTGCTGCTCGTCCTGGGCATGTTCACCGGTTTCACCGGTTACTCGCTCCCGGACGACCTGCTCTCCGGCACCGGTGTCCGCTTCATGGAGGGCGCGATCCTGTCCGTGCCGATCGTCGGCACGTACATCTCGTTCTTCCTCTTCGGCGGGGAGTTCCCGGGCGGCGACTTCGTGGCCCGCTTCTACTCGATCCACATCCTGCTGCTGCCGGGCATCATGCTGGGCCTGGTGGTGGGCCACCTGATCCTGGTCTTCTACCACAAGCACACGCAGTTCACGGGTCCCGGCAAGACGAACAAGAACGTCGTCGGCATGCCGCTGCTGCCGGTGTACATGGCGAAGGCAGGCGGCTTCTTCTTCCTGGTCTTCGGTGTGCTCGCGGCCCTCGCGGCCATCGCGCAGATCAACCCGATCTGGGCCATCGGCCCCTACCGTCCGGACCAGGTGTCCACCGGCGCCCAGCCGGACTGGTACATGGGTATGGCCGAGGGTCTGATCCGCGCCATGCCGGGCTGGGAGATCAACTTCTGGGGCCACACGCTGGTCCTGGGCGTGTTCATCCCGCTGGTGCTGTTCGGCGTGATCCTCGGCGCGATCGCGGTGTACCCGTTCATCGAGGCCTGGGTCACCGGCGACAAGCGCGAGCACCACATCCTGGACCGCCCGCGCAACGCCCCGACCCGTACGGCGTTCGGTGTCGCCTGGCTGACCGTGTACTTCGTGATGCTGATCGGTGGTGGCAACGACATCTTCGCCACCCACTTCCACCTGTCGATCAACGCGGTCACCTGGTTCGTCCGGATCGCCTACTTCGTCGCTCCGGTCATCGCGTTCATCGTCACCAAGCGGATCTGCCTGGGCCTCCAGCGCCGCGACCGCGACAAGGTGCTGCACGGCCGCGAGACCGGCATCATCAAGCGGCTGCCGCACGGTGAGTTCATCGAGGTGCACGAGCCGCTCAGCCAGGAGCAGCTGCACACGCTCACCTCGCACGAGCAGTACCAGCCGGCCGAGATCGGTCCGGCGGTCGACGAGAACGGGGTCGAGCGCAAGATCCCGGCCTCGGAGAAGCTGCGGGCGAAGCTGTCCAACGCCTACTTCGGCGAGGACAACCAGATCCCGAAGCCGACCGTCGAGGAGTACAAGGAGATCACGAGCGGCCACGGCCACCACTGATCCCCGCGTCGCCACGCCACGCCGAAGGGCCCCGTCCGGGTTACGGACGGGGCCCTTCGCCGTGCCGCCCGGCTGGATAGGGTGGTGTCGACGTAGCAGGAATCTGTTCAAGGAGCGGCTGATGAGCGCTGTGACCCCCGCTGGAGGCGACACCGCGGCGGGCCGCTCCTGGCCCGCCCTGCTGAACGGTCTGCTGGACGGCCGGGACCTGAGCGCCGACGACACCGCCTGGGCGATGGACCTGATCATGCGCGGGGAGGCGACCGACGCGCAGATCGCGGGCTTCATGGTGGCGCTGCGGGCCAAGGGCGAGACGGTCCAGGAGATCACCGGACTGGTCCGGACGATGTACGCGCACGCGAACGTCATCGAGGTGCCCGGCCCGGCCGTCGACATCGTCGGCACCGGCGGCGACGGTGCCAAGACGGTGAACATCTCCACCATGTCCTCGATCGTCGTCGCGGGCGCGGGGGCGAAGGTCGTCAAGCACGGCAACCGCGCCGCGTCCTCCGCCTCCGGCTCCTCCGACGTCCTGGAGAAGCTGGGCATCAACCTCAACCTGACCCCGCAGCGGGTGGCCGAGGTGGCCGAGGAGGCCGGCATCACCATCTGCTTCGCGGTGCGGTTCCACCCGTCCCTGCGTCATGTCGCCCCCGCGCGCGGCCAGTTGGGCATCCGGACCACCTTCAACGTGCTGGGCCCGCTGACCAACCCCGCGCAGGTGCGGTCGCAGGCCGTCGGTGTCGCGGATCCCCGCATGGCGCCGATCGTCGCCGGTGTCCTCGCCGAGCGCGGCAACTCCGCGCTGGTCTTCCGGGGCGACGACGGCCTGGACGAGCTGACCGTCACCGCCACCTCCCGCGTGTGGGTGGTCCGGGACGGCAAGGTCACGGAGGAGGTCTTCGACCCGCGGGAGGTGGGCATCGAGCTCGTCCCCGTGGACGCCCTGCGCGGTGCCGACGCCTCCTACAACGCCGAGGTCGCCCGCCGGCTGCTGGACGGCGAGAGGGGGGCCGTACGGGACGCCGTCCTGCTGAACTCGGCGGCGGCGCTGGTGGCCCTGGAGCCGACGGACGCGCCGCTCACCGAGCAGATCCGCGCGGGCATGGCGCGGGCCGCGGAGTCGATCGACTCGGGCGCGGCCAAGCGCACCCTGGACCGCTGGGTGGCCGTCAGCAACGCCTGACGCGCCCGGGAGTCGTCCCGCGATCCGGACACGGGTTGCGGGACGACGATCACTTCAGTACGTTCCTGTACCAGGTCATGAGTGACAGTCATGAGGCCCCGGCCGACTGTCCGGCAACCCTCCGTCCGTGGCGGGGTGCCCCGGGTGAAGACCAGGTCGTACGGCAGCAAGGCCTACGGCAAGCGCGGACCCCTCGCATACCAGGGGTCCTGGTCGTCCGAGGGAGTCTTCCGTGAGCAAGCGAATGCGTTAGGGCCGCAGAGCCCCGCCTCCGCACACCCCTGCGCAGTCCTGTTCTGCGTTTCTCCGCATTCCTGTCACGGGAGTTCCGTCATGTCTGTCTCCACCGCTGCCGCCGACCACTCTGTTTGCACCCCTCTGCCCGTTCTGGGGCGAGATGTCACCGTCCCGCTGGTCACCGGCGGCGAAGTCAGCTACGCCGCCCTGGACTACGCGGCCAGCGCCCCCGCCCTCCAGCGCGTCTGGGACGACGTCGCCGCGTACGCCCCGTACTACGGCAGTGTGCACCGCGGCGCCGGCTACCTCTCCCAGCTCTCCACCGACCTGTTCGAGAACGCCCGCAGGACGGTCGCCGACTTCCTCGGCTGCCGCCCGGCCGACCAGGTGGTCTTCACCCGTTCGACCACCGACTCCCTCAACCTGCTGGCCCGGGCGATCCCGGCCGACTGCCAGGTCTACGTCTTCGAGACCGAGCACCACGCCTCGCTGCTGCCCTGGCAGGACGCGCGAGTCACCTACCTCGACGCCCCGCGCACCCCGCGGCAGGCCGTGGAGACCCTGGAGCGGGCCCTGGCCGACCGGGACCCCTACGGCCCGGCCCTGGTCTGCGTCACCGGCGCCTCCAACGTCACCGGCGAGCTGTGGCCGGTGCGCGAACTGGCCGCCGCCGCGCACGCCCACGGCGCCCGCATCGTCCTGGACGCCGCCCAGCTCGCTCCGCACCACCCGGTGGACCTCCGTGACCTGGACGTGGACTGGGTCGCCTTCTCCGGCCACAAGCTGTACGCCCCCTTCGGCTCCGGCGTCCTGGCCGGCCGCGCCGACTGGCTCCAGCAGGCCGAGCCGTACCTCGCGGGCGGCGGCGCCAGCCGCAAGGTCACCCGGCGCCAGGACGGCGGCGTGGCCGTCGAGTGGCACGAGACCGCGGCCCGGCACGAGGCCGGCTCCCCGAACGTCATCGGCGCCTACGCCATCGCCTCCGCCTGCAAGGCCCTCACCGAGGCCGGCTGGGACACTCTCGTCGCCCGCGAACAGCACCTGATCGCCAAGGTCCGCGAGGGCCTGGCCGAGGTGCCCGAGGTGCGCGTGCTGTCCCTCTTCGGCGACGACGCCCCGAGGGTCGGCGTCATCTCCTTCGTCGTCGAGGGCTGGAACAGCTCGCACTTCGCCGCCGCGCTCTCCGCCGAGTACGGCATCGGCGTCCGCGACGGCCTCTTCTGCGCCCACCCCCTGGTGCGCACCCTGCTCGGCAGCGACCCGCAGACCCAGGGCGAGTGCGGCGCCCCCGAGGCGGCCCCGGGCGAGAAGTCCCTCAACGCCATCCGCGTCAGCTTCGGCGCGGGCACGCCGGACGAGCACGTGGAGCGCTTCGTCAACGCCGTCAGTGAACTGGTGGCGCAGGGCGCGAAGTGGCAGTACCGCACGGAGGACGGCCGCTGCGTGCCGGCGGTCTGACGGCGCTATAACCTCCCCTTGACACCACGTCGGACAGGGGGAGCCCGTCAGTGCAGCCGTTGCGCGCCACAGACCCGCGCCACATCGGCCCGTACGCCGCCACGCACAGGCTGGGCGCGGGCGGCATGGGCGAGGTCTACCTCGCCGAGTCCCGCACCGGACTGCGGCTCGCGGTGAAGGTCGTACGGGCCGAGCACGCCGAGGACCGCACCTTCCGCGCCCGCTTCCGCCACGAGGTCCGCGCCGCCCAGACCGTCGGCGGCGCGGACACGTACACCGCGCGGGTCGTGGACGCCGACACCGAGGCCGAACGGCCCTGGATGGCGACGGAGTTCGTGTCCGGACCGAACCTGCGGGACGCCGTGCTCGACCACGGAGCGCTGCCGCGCCCCGCGGTCCGGATCCTCGCGGCCGCGCTCGGCGAGGCGCTCACGGCCATCCACGCCAGGGGGCTGGTCCACCGGGACCTGAAGCCGTCGAACATCCTGCTGGGTCCGGACGGGCCCCGGGTCATCGACTTCGGGATCGTCCGGGCGCTGGAGGCCACCTCGCTGACCCGCACCGGCGCGGTGGTCGGCTCGGTCGGCTACGTCTCGCCGGAGCAGATCCGCAACGGCGGCCAGGTCGGCCCGCCCAGCGACGTCTTCTCGCTCGGCGCGGTCCTCGCGTACGCGGCGGCCGGCCGGGAGCCGTTCGGCGAGGGCCAGGACTCGGTGGTCCTGCTGCGCATCCTCACCCGCGACTTCGACCTGTCCGGCGTGCCGGAGGACATCCGCCCGCTGGTGACGGCCTGTCTGCGCGAGGACCCGCTGGAGCGTCCGGAGCCGGCGGAGGTGGTGGCGAGCGCCGGGTTCGCCCCGGACACCCTGCGCGCCGCCGTCCGCCCGGGCTGGTACGGCCCCGCGACCCGGCCCCGCCCCACCCAGGACGACCGCCCCAGCGGCGTGGAGTACCTGACCCCGCACCCCACCACCACCGACTCGGCCGGCCGTGCCACCCCGCTCGGCTCGGTGCCTCCCGCGGCCCCGGAGGACTCCGCCATCCCTGGCACCCGCGGCGACTCAGCAGCGGAAGCCGCCCCGCAGGGCTCGCCGACCGCTGCGGCCGGGAACGGCTCCGCCGGCCCTGCCACTCACGGCGACGCGGTCCGGACGGCCGCTCCCACCGGCTCGGCGGCGGGGTCCCTCACCGACTCGACCGGACCGGCCACCCCCACCGACTCGACCAGGACGGCCACCCCCACCGGCTCGGACACCGTCATCGGCTCCAGCGCCCCCAGCCGTCGCTCGGGTGCCGTGGCTCCCGGGCGGCGGCGGCTTCTGCAGGTTCTCGCCGGGGGAGCCGTCGCCGTGGCCGGGCTGGGGGTCGGCGGCCGGCTGTGGGGGTACGGCTTCGGTACCGAGAGCAGTGGCGGCAGCGACCGCTCACCAACCCCGTCCGCCGACCGCACGAACGGGGCGCCGGCGGTGCTGCGCTGGCAGTACGACCTCGGCGGCATCGGCGGCCTGGACGGGGCCTGCTGCGCGCTCTCCCCGGACGGTTCCGTCGTCTACGCGGGCACCTCCGGAGGCGTGCTGCACGCCATCTCCCGGGACGGCTCCAAGCGCTGGAAGGTCCGGCTCGGCGACGACGTCTCCACGCCCGTGGCCACCCGGGACGCCGTGTACTGCGTGGTGGGCCTGCACTCCGAGGACTCGCGCCGGCTGGCCGCGGTGAGTCCGTCCGGCAGCACGCTGTGGACCCGCACCCTCGGTGACCAGCGGTACGACGTCCCCGTCCTGACCGGCCAGGACGTCCTCGTCTGCGTCGGCGGCACGAGCACGGGCGGGCTGCGCTGCTACGCCTCCGACGGCAGCGAGAAGTGGACCGCCAAGACCCTGGCCGGCCCCACCGGCACCCCGCTCGTCTCGGGCGGGACCGTCTTCACGGGCAGCTACGGCGACGTCCTGCTGGCGCTGGACGCGCGGGACGGCTCGCGGAAGTGGCAGGTGTCCGGGGGTACCGACGCCACCGCGCTCGTTCTCGCGGGCACCACGCTGTTCACGGACTCCGCCGCCGAGCTCCAGGGCTTCCGCGTCACGGACGGCCGGCGGCTGTGGCGCAAGGAGGACGACGGAGGCGTCCTGACCGGGGGCAGCCGTACGCTGGCCGTCGGCACCGAACAGGGGGGCGTGTACGCCGTCCGGGCGGCCGACGGCTCCCGTGCCTGGACGTACGGCTTCGAGGGCGGCTCGGCCCATCCCCGCGCGGTGGTGGCCGGCGACACCGTGTACGCGCATGCGGGCGAGAAGGTCTGCGCGCTGGACCTCAACGGGCAGAAGCGCTGGAACGCGGTCCTGGGCCGGGACGCGGGCGACGACCAGCACACCCCGGTCGCGCGCGGCGGCCGGCTCTACGTGCCCTCGGGCAGCGGGATCGCCGCGGTGGACGTGAGCGCGTAGCCTCCCCGGTCGTCCCTAGTTGTCGAGGCCGATCGCGAACGCGGCTTCCAGGTCGTGCTGGGAGTAGGTGCGGAACGCGACGTGCGTGTCCGTGGCCTCCACCCCGGGGATCTTGCTGATCCGCCCCGGAATGATCTCGGCGAGATCCTCGTGCTCCCGCACCCGGACCATCGCGATCAGGTCGTACGTACCGGTGACGGAGAACACCTCGCTCACCGAATCCAGCGAAGCGATCCGCTCCGCGATCTCGGGGATCCGGTCCACGCTGGTCTTGATCAGGACGATCGCGGTGATCACGGCTGTCTCTCTCCCTCGGTGACCGGAGCTGGGGCGGCTTTCACTCTAGTCCCACGGCCGTAACGCACCCACGCGTAGCCGAAGCCCAGCCCGAACCCCACCAGGTGCGCCAGGTACGCCACCCCGGGACCGTCGGAGGCCTGCCCCGCCGCCAGCCATTGCAGGGCCGCCCAGGACGGCAGCACCACCCAGGCCGGGAAGCGCAGCGGCAGGAAGAACAGGAACGGCAGGAGACTGGTCACACGGGCGCGGGGGAAAAGGTAGAGGAACGCTCCGAGGACCGCCGAGACCGCCCCGGAGGCGCCGACCAGCGACTGCTCGGAGGCCGCGTTGGCCGCCGCGTACCCCAGCAGGGCGAGGTAGCCGCAGCCGACGTAGAACAGGGTGAACTCCACCCGGCCCATCCGTTCCTCGGTCATCGCCCCGAAGACGAAGAGGAAGAGCATGTTGCCGAGCAGATGCACCCAGCTGCCGTGCACGAACAGCGCGGTGGCCGGGGTGAGCGCGGCCCCGGCCGGGCCGTCGAACAGCTCGGCCGGGACCACGCCCCAGTGCCGGAAGTACGCCCGCTGCGCGGCGAGCAGCGCGTCCCCGGAGCCGTACCCGGGGACCAGCCCGGAGGCCGGGCCGAGGGCGAAGATCAGACCGCACAGGACGATGAGGCCGTACGTCATCGGTGCCGAGGTGCCCCGGACCGCTCTGAGTGCCCTGCCGACCGCCGTGCTCCAGGTGCTGATCATGACTACAGAGCATGACGTAACGGGACGCTTGCTGACAGACCGCCTCGCCGCCGTGGACGGACGGGCGGCGGGCGCCCGCCAGGCCGTAGGGTTACGGCCACACGCGTCGGGGGACGGCGCGGACCGACACGAGAAGGAAGAGAACAGTCACGATGACGGTTCCCCTGCCGACGGCCACGACACGATGGCGCTGCACCCTGTGCGGCAACCTGACGCGCTTCGACGTGACCCGCTCGTCCAAGGTCGTCGAGTACGTCCACCTCGACCTGGCGGGCGAGCCCACGGTGGAGGAGCGCGAGGTGGTCAGTGAGACCATCGAATCGGTGCGCTGCCGCTGGTGCAACGCGGTGGACCAGGTGGAACTCGTGGACAGGCCGGGCGCCGGCTCCTGAGCGGAGCGGCCCCCGGAGAGGCTTATTCCGGTATTGGGGTGTGACGGATGGTGGAGACCGCAGGCGGGGGGCCGGGCGACGGCACCGCTGAGGTGCTTGACCGTCCGCTGCCCGACGGCGTGCGCAAGCGGGTCGTACAGATCGTGTCGGACGGCTTCGGCGGGCTGACCGTGGCGGAACTACCCGCCCAGCTCAGGCAGTACGCCCGGTTCGCCCCCAATCGCCGGGCGAAGTTCGCCGGGAACGCGATGGCGGCGGCGCTGGAGACCGATGCCCTGTTCCGGCAGCGGATCGGGGAACGGTTCAGAGAGGCGCAGCCGGAACTCGCCGGTGCCCTCGACGCCGGCTCCCCGCCCCCGGCCGCGGACCCGCTCGACGTGGCGGCCGCGGCCTATGTGCTGCGCCCGGCGGGCTGGGTGAAGCTGGTCACCGCGGCCGGCGAGGAGGCCCAGCGCGCGCACGCCGAGCGTGCCGACGAGGAGAACCGGGCCGAGCTGGAGCGGCTGCGCGCGGAGCTGGCGCAGGCCCGCGACCACACCCGCGCGGAGACCGAACGGCTGCGCACGGAGCTCGACTCGGCGAAGAAGGAAGCGGAATCGCTTCACCGCAAGCTGCGCGCCGCCCTCAGTGACGTCAAGCGGGGCGAGGCCGCCCTGCGCAAGGCGCAGGGCGAGATGGACGCCGTACGCGCCGAGGCGCAGGCGCAGGTGTCGGCCGCGGAGAGCGAGTCCCGGCGGCTCAAGGCCCGCCTGGGCGAGGCCGAGGCCGCGCTGGAGGCCACCCGCCGGGCGGCCCGGGAGGGCCGCAGCGTGGAGGACATGCGGGTACGGCTGCTGCTCGACACCCTGCTGGAGGCGACCCAGGGGCTGCGGCGCGAACTGGCCCTGCCGCCGGTGTCCGTGCGCCCGGCCGAGACGGTGGACGCGGTCGAACCGGGCCGGATGACGCCGAAGGACATCGCGGCGCGCGCCCTGTCGGAGAACGATCCGGCCATTCTCGATCAACTGCTCGCCCTGCCGCAGGCGCATCTGGTCGTCGACGGCTACAACGTGACCAAGACCGGCTATCCGCAGATGCCGCTGGAGAAGCAGCGGTTGCGGCTGCTGGGGCAGCTCTCCGCGCTCGCCGCGCAGACCGGGGCCGAGGTGACGTGTGTCTTCGACGGCGCGGAACTGGCCGCGCCGGTGCTGCTCGCGCCGCCGCGCGGGGTGCGGGTGCTGTTCTCCAAGCCGGGCGTCACGGCGGACGAGCTGATCCGCCAGCTGGTGCGCGCGGAGCCGCCGGGCCGTCCGGTGATCGTCGCCTCCACCGACCGCGAGGTGGCCGACGGGGTCGCGAAGGCGGGTGCCCGACCGGTGGCCTCTGCGGTGCTTCTGAAGCGACTGTCCTGAAGGTCCAACGGGCGTAGCGGATGCCCGAATTGGTCGTATCGTCACGCAACGTAGGGTCAACCCGCTCTCACTGCACGTGAGTTGTGTGCAAAGAATGCACTGTGTGACGAGATTTTTTGCTGTGGGATTTGAACTGATCACAACGAGGTCACTAGGGTCTGGGCTCGAACCTCCGAACGGGTGATCACTCACAAGAAGGAGTTCGTCCTCCGTGGCGTCCCACCGTCGACCCAAGCAGCCGAGTCGCACTCGTGTGACCGTGCTGACCACCGCAGCCGCCGCTGCCGTCGCGCTGAGCGCGAACGCCGCCAACGCCGCCCCCAGCGAGAAGCTGAGCAAGGACGAGGTGAAGGCGAAGGTCGACAAGCTCTACGAGCAGGCCGAGCAGGCGACCGAGAAGTACAACGGCGCCAAGGAGAAGCAGCAGAAGCTGCAGAAGGAAATCTCCACCATCCAGGACAACGTCGCCCGTGGCCAGGAGGAGCTCAACAAGCTCCGCGACGGCCTGGGTTCGCTGGCCACCGCCCAGTACCGCTCCGGCGGCATCGACGCCTCGGTCCAGCTCTTCCTGTCGTCCAACCCGGACGACTACCTCGACAAGGCGTCCACGCTCGACCAGTTGAGCAGCCAGCAGGTCGACGCGCTGAAGAAGATCCAGGACAAACAGCGCGAACTCGCCCAGGAGCGGGCGGAGGCCACCGAGAAGCTCAAGGACCTCTCCGCCACCCGCACCGAGCTGGGCAACAAGAAGAAGGAAGTCCAGAGCAAGCTCGCCGAGGCGCAGAAGCTCCTGAACTCCCTGACCGCCAAGGAGAAGGCGCAGCTCGCCGAGGAGCAGCAGCGCGCCAACCGCTCCTCCACCGAGCGCGTGGACCTCGGTGACGCCCCGCCCGCCTCCGGTCGCGCCCAGGCGGCCTTCTCCGCCGCCCAGACCCGGCTCGGCTCGCCCTACGTCTACGGCGCCACCGGCCCCTCCTCCTTCGACTGCTCGGGCCTGACCTCCTGGGCCTACGCCCAGGCCGGCGTCTCCATCCCGCGCACCTCCGAGGCGCAGGCGCAGATCGGCACGAGGATCTACAACCAGAGCGACCTCAAGGTCGGCGACCTGGTCTTCTTCTTCAACGACCTGCACCACGTCGGCCTCTACGCGGGCAACGGCCAGATCCTGCACGCCCCGCGCACCGGCACGGTCGTCCGGTACGAGTCCATGACGACCATCGGTGGCCCGTTCATGTTCGGCGTCCGGGTCTGACACCGGCGACACACGGACACGGTGGCGCCCGAACGGGCGAATCACCGGAACGCGAACTGACTCCACGCCCCGCCGTTGACCTGCGTCAGCGGCGGGGCGTCAGTCTGTGTTGACTCCGAGGTCTTTGGTCCGGGCCCGTCCGCACGGCTACTGTCTGCCGCGTTTCCCCGGCGCCGGGGCCTCCCCGTCCCCAGGCGCCGGGGAAACGGTCTGTGTCCGCCAGCAGTTAGGACTGCCGTGGGGTCCCACCGTCGCCTTGCCCCGTCCGGATTCGACCGGGGTGCCGTCGCCCTGTGCGTGCTGTCGGCCGCCGCCGCGCTGGGCGCCGTACCGGCGCAGGGGGCACCGGGTGCCGGCACCCGGGCCGAGGTGGACCGCCTGTACGAGGAGGCCGAGAAGGCGACCCAGGCCTTCGACAAGGCCGACGAGCACGCCGGCCGGCTGCGCCGGGAGGTCCGGGACGCCCAGGACCACATCGCCCGGCAGCAGCAGCGCGTCAACGACCTGCGGGAGCAGCTCGGTTCGCTGGCCGGCGCCCAGTACCGCTCCGGTGGCATCGACCCGACGGTCGCCCTGCTCTTCTCCGCCGACCCCGACGACTACCTGGACAAGGCGTCCACGCTCGACCGCATCGGCGCCCGGCAGGCCCGCCGGCTGGGGGAGTTGCAGTCGGCGCTGCGCGACCTCGCCCAGGAGCGCGCGGAGGCGGCCGGGAAGCTCGCCGAGCTGGAGAAGAGCCGCAAGGCCGTGGCCGCGCACAAGCGGACCGTGGAGCGGAAGCTGGCCCGGGCCCGGCGGCTGATCAACGCCCTGCCCGCCGCCGACCGCGCGGCCTACGACCGGGCCTCCCGTGACGGCCGCGCCGACCTGCCCGACCTGAGCGGCGTCCCGGCCCCGGACGGCCGCGCCGCGGCGGCCCTGGCCGCCGCCCGCTCCGCCCTCGGCCGGCCCTATGTGTGGGGCGCCAACGGCCCCTCCGGCTTCGACTGTTCCGGCCTGATGCAGTGGGCGTACGGGCACGCCGGGGTCCATCTGCCGCGCACCTCGCAGGAGCAGCGGTTCGCCGGCCGGCAGGTGCCGCTCTCCCAGGCCCGCCCCGGTGACCTGGTCGTCTACCGCTCCGACGCCAGCCATGTGGCGATGTACGCCGGCAACGGCCAGGTCATCCACGCCCCCTATCCCGGTGCTCCGGTGCGCTACGACCCGGTCGGGATGATGCCGGTCTCCTCGGTCACCCGGCCCTGACCGCCCTCCTCGCCGTACGATCGGGAAATGGCTGGTCGCAGGCGGGCGTGGGAGATCGGGGCCGTGGGGCTCGCCCTGCTGCTGCCGCTGACCGGGTGCGGCGGGCGCACGGTGACCGACTCCGCGCGGGCCGAGGTGCAGCGGGTGCTCGACCGGCGCGCGGCGGCCCTGCTCGGCCACGACGAGACGGCGTACGGCGCGACCGGCACCCGCACCGAGTACACCCGGCTGCGCGCCCTCCCGCTGTCCTCCTGGAGCTACCGGGTCACCGCCGTGCGCCGCACCCCCTCGGGCGCCACCGCCGACGCCGACCTGCGCTACCGCGTCGCCGGCTACGACAAGGCCCCGGTCGACGCCCGCCGCACCCTCACCCTGGGCCGCGCCGCCGACGGCCACTGGTACGTCACCGCCGACAAGCCCGCCCGGAAGGCCGGGCAGCAGTTGTGGGACCAGGGCACGGTGACCGCCGTCAGGGGCGCGCACAGTCTGGTGCTCGGCGCCGGGGGGTCCGCCGCCGGCCTGAGGCCGTACGCGCGGCTGGCCGACCGGGCGGTCCCGGCCGTCTCCGGGGCGTGGGGCCGGGACTGGAGCCGCCGGATCGTCGTCCTCGTACCCCCGTCCCTGGAGGGCATGGCGGCGCTGCTCGGCTCGCCCGCCGCCGACTACCGGGGCATCGCGGCCGTCACCACGGGCGAGACGGGCGGCTCCGGCCCGTCGCCGGCGGACCGGGTGCTGGTCAACCCGGAGGCGTACGCCGTGCTCGGGGACGCCGGCAAGCAGGTCGTCCTGACCCACGAGACGACCCATGTCGCCACCCGGGCGGACACCACCGCCGCCACCCCGCTGTGGCTCTCCGAGGGCTACGCCGACTGGATCGGCTATCTGGGCACCGGCCGCACCCCGGCCGAGATCGCGCCGGAGCTGACCCGGGCCGTCCAGGACGGTCAGGTGCCCGACGCGCTGCCCGGCGACGGGGACTTCGCCTTCACCCGCGAGCCGACCCGGCTCGCGCAGGCCTACGAGGGCGGCTGGCTGGCCTGCCGGATGATCGCCGAGCGGTGGGGCGCGGACCGGCTCAGCGCCTTCTACCGGGCCGTCGGCGCCCACGGGAAGCGGGCGGGCGCGGTGGAGGAGGCACTTCGGAAGGTGCTCGGGACGACCCCGGAAGAGTTCACCGCGCGCTGGCGCGACTACGTCACGAACCGGCTCGGCTGAGCACGGCGGCCTGCCCGGCGCGGCCCGCTCGATCAGGGACGGCACCCGGCGGCGGACGGCGGCCCTCCGACTGCCCTTGGGCGCCCGGCGTCAGGAGGACACCGGGGCCCCCGTGGGGCGGGTGGTCTGAGGCGGGAAGGGGGCGGTGGCGCGGGGCGGGGCGGTCGCGCGCCACAGCCGGCGGGCCGCCGTGACCGTGGCCGCGACCAGCAGGCCGTTGCGGACCACCAGGAGCGTGACGCCGTACCAGTCGCTCGTCACCACGTGCGAGAAGCCCAGCGGGAACTCCAGGACCGTCACGAGGGACGCGAGGAGACAGAGCAGCGCGGGCGGTCCCATGCGGCTGGCCCGGTACGACAGGCACACGGCGGCCAGGCCGATCAGCCACACCAGGTACTGCGGGCTGATCACCCGGCTGGTCACCGTGAACAGCAGCACCGCCGTCAGGGCCGCGTCGGCGAGGGTGTGCGGCGCGAACCGGGTCGCGCGCAGCCGCCACAGCAGCAGCCAGCCGAACGCGGCCCCGGTCAGCGCCAGCGCGGCCGTGCTGACCTGGTCGACGTGCGGGCCCAGGAACTCGATCGAGCCGTAGTTCAGCAGCACCTCGCCCCGCCAGCCGAAGTGCCGGGCCACGTGGAAGACCAGGGCGCCCAGCGACTCCACCTCGGTGCCCCGGTCCCGCTGGAAGGTCAGGAACGCGAAGGCGCCCGGCATCGACACCGTGAACAGCAGCGCCAGACCCGCCGCGGTCACCACCGCCGACGCCCACGCCCGCCGCCGTACGGCACCGACCAGCAGCAGCGCCGGCCACACCTTCAGCAGGGCGCCGAAGGCCGTCAGGGCGCCCATCACCCGCGGGTGCCGGGTGCCGGCCAGCAGCGCCGCCACGGCCACCGCGGTCACCATCACGTCGTAGCGGGCGTACACCGTCGGCCCGAGCAGCGGCACGCCCGCCACCCACGCCCAGGCCCCGCGCGGCGACCGGTCCGGCCGTCCGCCCGCGTACCGCAGCAGGGCCAGCACGACGGCGTCGGCGAGGCAGGCCAGCACGAAGAAGGCGTGCGCGTACGACAGGAAGGGCAGGACGCCGGGGGAGAGCACGGGGAGGGCCGCGGCGGGCGGGTACTGCCAGGTCACGTCGTCCAGCGGAAACGTTCCTTGACGCAGGACCTCGTACCAGCCGCGGTAGATCACCGACACGTCCGAGGTGACGTCCGGGCCCGGGAAGGCGAACACCCGGAACACGAACAGCAGCAGCACCGCACGGGTGACGACCCAGGTCGCGAGCAGCCATGCCAGGGACCGCCCGGCACCCTTCGTCTCCACCTGATCCCCCTGCCGTCCGGTTCCGCGTCGACCGCCGTGCCGTTCGCATCGCTGCGAGCGTCCATGATGTCGTGCACACCTGTGCGCATGCCACAGGCTCGGCCGCGCCCGACCGGGAACGCCCCGTTCGGTAGGGTCGGCGGCGATGCACAAGACCCTGATCGTCACCAACGACTTCCCGCCCCGGCCGGGCGGCATCCAGGCCTTCCTGCACAACATGGCCCTGCGCCTGGACCCCGGCCGGCTGGTCGTCTACGCCTCCACCTGGAAGCGCGGCCGGGAGGGCGCCGAGGCCACCGCCGCCTTCGACGCCGAGCAGCCCTTCACCGTCGTACGCGATCGTACGACCATGCTGCTGCCCACACCGGGGGCCACCCGACGGGCGGTCGGGCTGCTCCGCGAGCACGGGTGCGCCTCCGTGTGGTTCGGCGCGGCGGCACCGCTGGGCCTGATGGCGCCGGCGCTGCGGAAGGCCGGCGCCGAACGGCTGGTGGCCACCACCCACGGGCACGAGGCCGGCTGGGCCCAGCTCCCCGCCGCCCGGCAACTGCTGCGCCGGATCGGCGAGTCCACGGACACGATCACCTACCTCGGCGAGTACACCCGCTCCCGGATAGCGACCGCCCTCACGCCCCAGGCGGCCTCGCGGATGGCGCAGCTGCCGCCCGGCGTCGACGAGAAGACCTTCCACCCCGGGTCCGGCGGTGACGAGGTGCGCGCCCGGCTCGGGCTCACCGACCGCCCGGTGGTCGTCTGCGTCTCCCGGCTGGTCCCGCGCAAGGGCCAGGACACCCTGATCCGGGCCATGCCCCGCATCCTGGCCGCCGAGCCGGACACCGTCCTGCTCATCGTCGGCGGCGGACCGTACGAGAAGGACCTGCGCCGCCTCGCCCACGAGACGGGGGTCGCCGGCTCGGTGCGCTTCACGGGCGCCGTGCCCTGGTCCGAGCTGCCCGCGCACTACGGCGCCGGGGACGTCTTCGCCATGCCCTGCCGCACCCGGCGCGGCGGCCTGGACGTGGAGGGCCTCGGCATCGTCTACCTGGAGGCGTCGGCGACCGGCCTGCCGGTCGTCGCGGGCGACTCGGGCGGCGCCCCGGACGCGGTCCTGGACGGCGAGACGGGCTGGGTGGTCCGGGGCGGCTCGGTGGACCAGACCGCCGAACGGATCGTGGCGCTGCTGGCCGACGCCGAACTGCGCCGCCGCATGGGGGAGCGGGGCCGCCGGTGGGTGGAGGAGCGGTGGCGCTGGGACCTGCTGGCCGAGCGGCTGAAGGCGTTGCTCTGAACCGTGCCGGCAGCCTGCCGGCACGGGCTGGGAGCACTGGGCCGGCCCGTACCCCGCGATCAGCAGGAAACCGGGCGGGCGACGTTCTCGTACGGCGCCTTCTCCGGCGGGGTGCGGCTCGGCCGGACCGCCGCCCGGAGCGCCGACCCCCTCACGGCCCTCGCCGAACGCACCATGGCGCGGGTCCTCGCCGAGGACACCGCGCCATGAGGCACCGATCAGCTCACGGGGCGTGGAGCGCCGCCCGTCACTTGGCGTAGATCGCCTCGATCTCGTCCGAGTAGTCCTTCGCCACCACGTTCCGCTTGAGCTTCAGCGACGGGGTGAGGTGGCCCGACTCCTCCGTGAACTGGGAGGGCAGGATGCGGAACTTCCGCACCGATTCCGCCTTCGACACCGCGGCGTTGCCGTCGTCCACGGCCGCCTGGACCGCCGCGAGCAGGTCCGGGTCGTCCTTCAGCGAGGCCGCGGTGGCGCCCGCCGGCTTGCCGTGCTCGGCGCACCAGCGGCCCAGGAACTCCTCGTCGATGGTGACCAGCGCGCCCACGAACGGCCGCCCGTCGCCCACCACCATGCACTCCGCGACCAGCGCGTGCGCCCGGATCCGGTCCTCGATCACCGCCGGGGCCACGTTCTTGCCGCCCGCCGTGACGATGATCTCCTTCTTCCGGCCGGTGATCCTCAGATAGCCGTCCTCGTCGAGGGTGCCGATGTCACCGGTGTGGAACCAGCCGTCGGCCAGCGCCTCCGCCGTCGCGCCGGGGTTGTTCCAGTACTCCTTGAACAGGTGCTCGCCGTGCAGCAGCACCTCGCCGTCGTCCGCGATCCGCACCACCGAGCCGGGCAGCGGCTGCCCGACCGTGCCGATCTTCTGCCGGTCCCACGGGTTGAACGCGGTCGCCGCGCAGGACTCGGTCAGGCCGTAGCCCTCCAGCACCGTGAAGCCGATGCCCCGGAAGAAGTGCCCGAGCCGCTCGCCCAGCGGGGCGCCGCCGGAGATGGCGTACTCGCCCCGCCCGCCCAGGACCGCGCGCAGCTTGCTGTAGACCAGCTTGTCGAAGACCTTGTGCTTGAGCTTCAGACCGAACGACGGGCCCGACGGGCTGTCCAGCGCTTTGCTGTAGGCGATCGCGGTGTCCGCCGCCTTGTCGAAGATCGCGCCCTTGCCGTCCGCCTGCGCCTTGGCCCGCGCCGAGTTGTAGACCTTCTCGAAGACCCGCGGCACGCCGAGGATCAGGGTCGGCCGGAACGCGGCCAGTTCGTCGGTGAGGTTCTTGATGTCCGGGACGCAGCCCAGCTTGATCGGCGCCATCATCGGCGCCACCTGCACCAGCCGCCCGAAGACGTGCGCGAGCGGCAGGAAGAGCAGGACGGAGCACTCACCGGTGCGGAACAGCGGGCGCAGCCGCTCCACGACGTTCCCGCACTCGGCGAAGAAGCTGCGGTGGGTCAGGGCACAGCCCTTGGGGCGCCCGGTCGTGCCGCTGGTGTAGACGATGGTCGCCGGGTCGTCGGCCTTGGCGAGCGAGCTGCGCTCCTCCACCGTCGCGTCCGACACGTCCTGCCCGAGCCGGCCCAGCTCCGCGACGCCCCCGGCCTCGATCTGCCAGACGTGCTTCAGCGCGGGCAGCGACTCGCGCACCGTCTCCACGGCCGCCACGTGGTTGTCGAGCTCCACGATGCAGGCGGTGGCGCCCGAGTCGGACAGGATCCACTGCACCTGCTCCGGCGAGCTGGTCTCGTACACCGGCACGGTGATCGCGCCCGCGCTCCAGATCGCGAAGTCCAGCAGTGTCCACTCGTAGCGCGTCCGCGACATCAGGCCCACCCGGTCGCCCGGCTGCACGCCGGAGGCGATGAGACCCTTGGCGGCGGTGCGCACCTCGGCCAGGAACTCCCGGGCGGTCACGTCCTGCCAGGCACCTCCCACCTTGCGGGCGATCACGGCGACGTCGGGATGCTGCGCGGCGTTTCTGCGGACGATGTCGGTCAGATTCCCGTCCGCGGGGACCTCGTACAAAGCCGGAAGGCTGAACTCGCGCAAGACTGCTGCTCCTCATAGGGCGCCGGCGCCACGACGTTGTGCGATGCGACGGTGCGGTCCAAGGCTCGGGCAAGTGCTCCGGAACAACATGAGGATTCACATGTTGAAATCCTGAGCACGACTGGACTGCCCGGACGTTACCCGCCGGTATGGCGTCTACGACAGGGGGTCCCGGCGAGATGTTCGCTGCGTCACACACCTGGGTGTTCCTTCGCGCACAGTAGTCCACGGCCGAACCGACCGGCGAGTAACCGCAGGCCGGACCGGCACTGTTCACCTGGACCGCACACGCCTACGCTTGATCGCCATGGCATCCCCACGTTCCGGCACCCGGCGCACGCGCGTCCATGTGGTCAGCGACGTGCACGGCAACGCCCGCGACCTGGCCCGGGCCGGCGACGGTGCCGACGCCCTGATCTGCCTCGGCGACCTCGTCCTCTTCCTCGACTACGCCGACCACGCGCGCGGGATCTTCCCCGACCTGTTCGGCAAGGAGAACGCCGACCGCATCGTCGAACTGCGCACCGCCCGCCGCTTCGAGGAGGCCCGCGCCTTCGGCGCCCGGCTGTGGGCCGGGATCGGCGCCGACCGGGCCACGGCCATCGAGAAGGCCGTGCGCAAGCAGTACGCCGAGCTGTTCGCCGCGTTCCCCGCCCCGACGTACGCCACCTACGGAAATGTCGACATGCCGACGCTCTGGCCGGAGTACGCCCGGCCCGGCACCACGGTCCTCGACGGCCAGCGGGTGGAGATCGGCGGGTGGACCTTCGGCTTCGTCGGCGGCGGCCTGCGCACCCCGATGCGGACGCCGTACGAGATCAGCGACGAGGAGTACGCGGCGAAGATCGAGGCCGTCGGCGAGGTCGACGTCCTGTGCACCCACATCCCGCCGGAGGTGCCCGAACTGGTCTACGACACCGTGGCCCGCCGCTTCGAGCGGGGCAGCCGGGCCCTGCTGGACGCCATCCGCCGCACCCGGCCCCGGTACGCCCTGTTCGGGCACGTGCACCAGCCGCTGGTACGCCGGATGCGGATCGGCGCCACCGAGTGCGTGAACGTGGGGCACTTCGCCGGGACCGGCACGCCCTGGGCACTCGAATGGTGAGGCCCGGCGGGCGCGGTGAAGGTGGCGGGCCGACGGCGCGGTAGCCTTCACGCTGCACACACGTGCGCAGCCCGGCGCACACGAACCTCTCCCACCCGGCCCGCATCTGGAGGAGCCACGGCGATGGCGGAACACACCAGTTCGAGCATCACGATCGAGGCCGCTCCGGCCGACGTCATGGCGGTGATCGCCGACTTCGCGCGCTACCCGGACTGGACCGGTGAGGTGAAGGAGGCGGACGTCCTCGCCACGGACGAGCGGGGCCGCGCCGAACAGGTCCGCCTCGTCATGGACGCCGGCGCCATCAAGGACGACCAGACCCTCGCCTACACCTGGACCGGCGAGCACGAGGTCTCCTGGACCCTCGTCAAGTCCCAGATGCTCCGTTCCCTCGACGGCTCCTACCTGCTGAAGCCGGCCGGCGCGGGCGCCACCGAGGTCACCTACCAGCTCACGGTCGACGTCAAGATCCCCATGCTGGGCATGATCAAGCGCAAGGCGGAGAAGGTCATCATCGACCGGGCACTGGCGGGTCTGAAGAAGAGGGTCGAGTCGGGGGAGGAGTAGACGCCTCCCTCCGCCCCCCCGCGCACGGCGGTACCGTTCACCGTCATGCGCACCATCCTGATCACGGGCCCCGGCGGCAGCGGTCGTACGACCGTGGCCGCCGCCACCGCGCTCGAAGCCGCCCGCGAGGGCCATCGCACCCTCCTGCTGAGCGCCGACCGCACGGACACCCCCGGCACCGCCCTGGGCACCGCGACAGGACCGGTCCCCACCGAGGTCACCCCGCGCCTCGGCGCCTGGCGGCCCGACGCCGCCGAACGCTTCCGCCAGGACCTCACCGCCTTCCAGACCCGCGCCGCGAACGTCCTCGACCTCCTCGGCGCAGCCCGCCTGGACGCCGAGGAGGTCACCCCGCTGCCCGGCGCGGAGGAACTGTCCTTCCTGCGCGCGCTGCGGGACGCGGCCCTGTCCGAGCGGTACGACCTCCTCGTCGTCGACCTGCCGCCCCTCCCGCAGGCCCTCGCCCTGCTCGCCCTGCCCGAGGAACTGCGCCGCTACCTGCGCCGCCTCCTGCCGCCCGAACGGCAGGCCGCCCGCGCCCTGCGCCCGGTCCTCGGCCGTCTCGCCGGCGTCCCCATGCCCGCCGACTGGCTCTACGAGACGGCGGCCCGCTGGGACGTCGAACTGGCCGCCGTCGAGGCGGTCCTCACCGACCGGAACACCGCCGTACGCCTGGTCGCCGAGCCCGGCCCGGCCGGCGCCGACGCCGTCCGCACCGCCACCCTCGGCCTCGCCCTGCGCGCCCTGCGCACCGAGTCCCTGATCGCCAACCGCGTCCTGCCCGAGACCGCCCCCGACGGCTGGCTCTCCTCGCTGCTGGCCCAGCAGCGCAAGACGCTCGCCGAGTGGCAGGAGTCGTACGACGTCCACCCCGTCCCGCACCTCGGCCACGACCCGCACGGCCCGGACGACCTCACCGCCCTCGCCGTGCCCGGCGTCAACCCGGCGACCACCCCGGTCGGGTGGCCCGTCACCGACCGGCTCGCCGAGGACGGCGTGCTGGTCTGGCACCTCCCGCTGCCCGGCGCGATACGGGACGAGCTGGACCTCATCCGGCGCGGCGACGAACTCCTGATCACCGCGGGCCCGTTCCGCCGGATCGTTCCCCTGCCCTCCGCCCTGCGCCGGTGCACCGTCGCCGGCGCCGGACTCCGGGACGGCGAGCTGCGCATCCGGTTCGCCCCGGACCCGGATCTGTGGCCCGCCGCCGGACGGTGAACGGGCACGCCCGTTCGGGTAACGTCGTAAAGGCGAACCGTCGTCAGGAGCCGCCATGAGCGAAGAGCGTCCCGCACCCGACCCTTCCCCGGAGGAGCCGGCGAAGGCGACCGACGCCGACGCCTGGGCCACGGCCGCCGCCGAGGACCTCGCCGCCGAGCAGGCCCGCCGTCGCGCCGAGTACGGCCCGCCGCCGGGCTCGGCGGCCGAGGAACTGAAGAAGCTCGTGGACACGGTGGCCGACAAGCTGGCCGGCCTCCAGTCACCGCTCCTCGGTGGCCTCGCCGGACCCGCCGCCCAGCAGGTGGTGCGGCAGGTCGTCCAGCAGGCGAAGGCCGCCGTCGAGCCCGTCATAGACCGCAACCCGGACGTCTTCGACCACCTGGCCGCGGCGGGCGGCGAACTGCTCGCCGCCTACCGCTCCGCCGTCCAGGCCCAGGAGCGCCGCTGGACCACCGGCACGGCCGACCCGGCGCGGGACCGGAAGGACCCGCGCGACCCGGGCGAGGGCACCGGCCCAGGAGAACGCATCGACCTGGACTGAAACCCTCGCACGGCAGGGCCTCGGGTACGGTTGGCCGTAGCGGGGCTCGACCGAAACTGAGGGATTCATGGGACTCACCATCGGCGTCGACATCGGCGGCACGAAGATCGCGGCCGGCGTGGTCGACGAGGAAGGCAACATCCTCTCGACCTTCAAGGTGCCGACCCCCACCACGCCCGAGGCCATCGTGGACGCCATCGCCTCGGCGGTGGAGGGCGCGCGCGCCGGGCACGAGATCGTCGGCGTGGGTATCGGCGCGGCCGGTTACGTCAACCGGCAGCGCTCCACGGTGTACTTCGCGCCGAACATCGACTGGCGCAACGAGCCGCTCAAGGAGAAGGTCGAGGCACGCACCGGCCTCCCGGTCGTGGTCGAGAACGACGCCAACGCCGCCGCCTGGGGCGAGTACAAGTTCGGCGCCGGCAAGGGCCACCGCAACGTCATCTGCATCACGCTCGGCACCGGCCTCGGCGGCGGCATCATCATCGGCAACAAGCTGCGCCGCGGCCACTTCGGCGTGGCCGCCGAGTTCGGCCACATCCGGATGGTGCCGGACGGCCTGCTGTGCGGCTGCGGCTCGCAGGGCTGCTGGGAGCAGTACGCCTCCGGCCGCGCCCTGGTCCGCTACGCCAAGCAGCGCGCCAACGCCACCCCGGAGAACGCCGACCTGCTGCTCTCGCTGGGCGACGGCACCCCGGAGGGAATCGAGGGCAAGCACATCTCCATGGCCGCCCGCCAGGGCGACCCCGTCGCCGTCGACTCCTACCGCGAGCTGGCCCGCTGGGCCGGCGCCGGCCTCGCCGACCTGGCCTCCCTCTTCGACCCGTCCGCCTTCATCGTCGGCGGTGGCCTGTCCGACGAGGGCGAGCTGGTCCTCGACCCCATCCGCAAGTCCTACAAGCGCTGGCTGGTCGGTGGCAACTGGCGCCCGGTCGCCGATGTGATCGCGGCCCAGCTGGGCAACAAGGCGGGCATGGTGGGCGCGGCGGACCTGGCCCGGGAGCCCGACCCGATCATGTAGTGCCCGAAGGGGCGCGGGGAACGGCGCGACGAACCGCAACGATGCCGGCGGTCGCCCACCGTCCTCGCGCCCCGGCCCATGGGGCGTAGATTGATCCACATGGCGCTGCTCCCCAACTCCGCAACAGAGCCCGACGGTTCCGCGGTCATCCGCGTCCTGAGCTACAACATCCGCTCGATGCGCGACGACACGGACGCTCTGGCGAGGATCATCACCGCCTGCGCCCCCGACCTGGTCCTCCTCCAGGAGGCCCCCCGCTTCTTCCGCTGGCGCAAGAAGCTGGCGCGGCTCGCAGCGGCCTCCGGCCAGGTCATCCTCACCGGCGGCGCCACGGCGGCGGGACCGGCGGTCCTGTGCTCCCTGCGCGCCACCGTCGAGCGCACGGAGGACGTCCTCCTGCCGCTCACCCCCGGCCTCCACCGGCGCGGCTTCGCCACGGCGGTGGTGCGCTTCGGCGCCGCCCGCCTCGGCGTGCTCAGCTGCCATCTGTCGCTCCAGCCGGACGAGCGCCACGAGCAGGGCGGCCTGCTCCTCGACCGCCTCGCCGCACTCGGTGTCGAGCACGCCGTCGCGGGCGGCGACCTCAACGAGGGCCCCGACGGCCGTACCTTCCGCCGGCTCGCCGAGACCCTCCAGGACTGCCGTGCGACCGCTCCCTGGGGCGGCGAGTTCACCTCCACGCCCACCGACCCCCGCCGCCGCATCGACGCGGTCTTCGCGACCAAGGGCATCGAGGTGCTGGGCTGCGGGGTGCCCCTGGACCAGCCGGGCGTGCGCGAGGCGGACCTGAGGGCGGCCACGGACCACCTCCCGGTCCTCGCGGCCCTCAGAATCCCGGCGTGAGCCTCGGGTCCCGGCGTGAGCCCTCAGAATCCCGGCGTGAGCCCTCGGGTCCCGGCTTTGGCCGTCGGGTCCGGCGTGAGCGCTCCGGGCCCCGGTGTGAGCTTCGCGTCCCCGCGTGAGCCTCGGGTCCCGGCTTCAGCCCGCTGGTCCCGGCGTGAGCCCGCTGGTCCCGGCCTGAGCCCTCGGATCCCGGCCTGAGCCGGTTCAGACCACCGCGCCGCGCCCGGGGTCGTCGTCCTCCTCGTCGTCCGTCCGCATCCGCGTCACCAGCGTCACGAAGCCGCCGAGGAAGCCGCCGATGCCGAGGGTCGCCAGCCACCAGGTCATGTCCCAGCCGAGCAGCACCGCCAGCAGGAGCAGGACCGGGCCGCCGACCACGCCGAGCCAGGCGAACCTGGCGGTCGTGTCCGTGGTCGGCAGCGGGGGCGGCTCCGGCGGCACGAAGTGGCCCTCGTCGTCCTCGTCGAAGTCGTCGTCGGACGGCTCGGGCGCCGTGTAGTCCCGCGGGCCGATACCGGGCGCGAAGGAGACCGAGCCGCCCAGCGGCCGGGCGGGCTGCCGGTCCGCGGAGTCCTCCGGGTCGCCGCGGGACTCGCCCTCCTGGTCCTTCGCCACGTTCTTCTCCAGCAGCGCGAGATCCTCGACCGGCTTGAAGGGCCGGGCGCCCGGCGGGTCCGGCGGCTCCTCGCCGTACCCGGCGACGATGGCGCGCCAGGCGGCGTCCTCGTCGAACGGCACCTCCTGCCGGTCCGGCTCGCGGGCCTCGTGACCGCCCTGGCCCTCGCGGTCCTCGCGGCCCTCACGGTCGGAGTCGTGCTCAGCCAACTGCGGCCGTCCCTTCCTTGCCGACACTGGGTGCGAGCCGGCCGATGAAGGCGAGGCTCTCCTCGAAGATCCGGTCCGCGTCGTTGTCCAACGTCGCCACGTGGTAGCTGTGTTCCAGCACGATCTCCGTGACGTCGGCGGCCGACACCCGGCTCAGCACCCGCGCCGAGTCGGCCGCCGGGACGACATGGTCCCGGGCGCTGCGCAGCAGCAGCAACGGCTGGGTGACCTGGGGCAGCTCGCCGTCCAGCCGGCGCAGGAACACCCGCAGGGAGTGCGCCGCGTGCAGCGGCACCCGGTCGTAGCCCAGCTCGGCCGCGCCCTCCTTCGCGATGTCGCTGGCGATGCCCTTCGTCGTCCGCACCAGGTGCCGGGCCACCGGCAGGGCGTACGCCGACAGGCCGTGCACCTTGTTGGCCGGGTTGACGACCACCGCGCCCGCGACCCGCTCGCCGTGCCGGGCCGCGAGCCTCAGGGCCAGCGCCCCGCCCATCGACAGACCCGCCACGAACACCCGGGAGCAGCGTTCGGCGAGCAGCCGCAGTTCGCGGTCCACCTGCGCGTACCAGTCCTGCCAGGTGGTGAGCTGCATGTCCTCCCAACGGGTGCCGTGGCCGGGCAGCAGCGGCAGGGAGACGGTCAGGCCGTGGGCCGCGTGGTGCTCCGCCCAGGGGCGCAGCGACTGGGGCGAGCCGGTGAAGCCGTGGCAGAGGAGAACCCCCACCTCACCGCCCTCGTGGCGGTACGGCTCGGCTCCGGGGAGAACTGGCATGTGGTTCACCGTACGCGACCGCACTGACACCGACCAGGGTCGTCGGGCTCATTGACGGTCCTCCGGGTTAAGGTCTCCTCGACGGAAACAGGAGGCACACGGGTGTTGTACGGCGCGATGAAGGTCGCCATCGGGGGGCCGCTGAAGGTCGCCTTCAGGCCATGGGTGGAGGGCCTGGAGAACGTTCCGGCCACGGGCCCGGCGATCCTGGCCAGTAATCACCTGTCCTTCTCGGACTCGTTCTTCCTGCCGGTGGTGCTGGACCGCAAGGTCACCTTCATCGCCAAGGCGGAGTACTTCACCACCCCGGGCGTGAAGGGCCGGCTCACCGCCGCCTTCTTCAAGGGCGTCGGCCAGCTCCCGGTGGACCGCTCCGGGGCGCGTGGCGCCGGTGAGGCGGCGATCAGGAGCGGCATAGAGGTGCTGGAGCGCGGCGAGCTCTTCGGCATCTACCCGGAGGGCACCCGTTCGCCCGACGGGCGGCTGTACCGGGGCAAGCCCGGCGGCCTCGCGCGCGTGGCCCTCGCCACCGGCGCGCCCGTCATCCCCGTGGCCATGATCGACACGGAGAAGATCCAGCCGCCCGGCCAGGTCGTGCCGAAGCTGATGCGGCCCGGCATCCGCATAGGCAAGCCCCTGGACTTCAGCCGGTACCAGGGCATGGAGCACGACCGGTTCGTGCTGCGGGCGCTGACCGACGAGGTCATGTACGAGATCATGAAGCTCTCCGGCCAGGAGTACGTCGACATCTACGCGACCGCCGCCAAGCGGCAGATCGCGGAGGCGGCGAAGGCGGCGAAGGAGGCGGAGAAGGCCGAGAAGGCGGCGAAGGCCGCCAAGGAGCAGGCCGAGCCCTAGACGGGCACAACGGGGAGCCGGGGGGAACCGGGGGACATGCCGAAGCGTGAACGCGTCATGCGCATGTCGGTCGAGCTGCCGCTGTGGCGGGCGCTCGCCGGCTACCGCGTCCTGACCATGCTGTACGCGATCGGCCTGTGCGCCACCGCGTACGACCACTTCAGGCGGCCCTGGGTCGCCGTGGCCTACTACGCCGTCCTGGCCGTGTGGACCCTCGCCACCCTGCCCAAGGTGGCGGGCGCGGCGAGCTGCACCCGGCGCTTCCTGGCCGCCGACCTGACCGTCGCCCTCGTCGGCATCCTGCTCACCCCGGTCGCCGACAGCCACGAGCGGATCGCGGGCGGTGGCCCCACCCTGCCGTCGATATGGACGGCGGGCGCGGTGCTGGCCTTCGCCGTCAAGGGCGGCTGGCGCTGGGCGGCCGTCGCCTCCACGGCCGTGGCCGCCGTCAACCTGGTCGAGCGCGGCCACCCGGCCCGGGACACCGTGCACAACGTGATCCTCGTCTGGGTGGCCTCCATCGCCATCGGCTACGTGGTGGAGGTGGCCCGCGCCTCCGAGCGCACCCTCGCCCGCGCGCTGGAGATCGAGGCCGCCACCCGGGAGCGGGAGCGGCTGGCCCGGGACATCCACGACAGCGTGCTCCAGGTGCTGGCGATGGTGAAGCGCCGGGGCGCGGCCCTCGGCGGCGAGGCGGCCGAACTGGGCCGGCTGGCCGGGGAGCAGGAGGTGGCGCTGCGCACGCTGGTGTCGGGCGGCCTGGTCCCGGTGTCCCGGGTCTCGGAGGACCTGGCGGCCGGCGCCGTGGTCCGCGCGGTGGAGGAGCCGGACGAGGACGACCCGGCCGGCCCGGTCGACCTGCGCTCCCTGCTCGCCCGGTACGCGTGCGCCCGGGTCAGCCTCGCCGAGCCCGGTGCACCGGTGCTGCTGCCGTCGGCCGCGGCCCGCGAGGTGGCCGCCGCGGTCGGGGCCGCCCTGGACAACGTGCGCCTGCACGCGGGGGCCGAGGCCCGGGCCTGGATCCTGGTGGAGGACGAGCCGGACGAGGTCGTCGTCACCGTCCGGGACGACGGCCCCGGCATCCCCGAGGGCCGGCTGGCGCAGGCCGAGGGCGAGGGCCGGCTGGGGGTGGCCCAGTCGATCCGGGGCCGGCTGCGCGACCTCGGCGGCAGCGCCGAGATCGTCTCCGTACCCGGACAGGGCACGGAAGTGGAACTGAAGGTACCGAAGGGCGCCGTGCGGGCGCGGGGGAAGAAGGCGGAGCAGCGATGACACAGCAGGACCCGATCAAGGTCATGGTGGTGGACGACCACCCGATGTGGCGTGACGCGGTCGCCCGTGACCTGGCCGAGTCCGGCTTCGAGGTGGTCGCCACCGCCGGCGACGGCGAGCAGGCGGTCCGCCGCGCCAAGGCCGCCGCCCCCGACGTCCTCGTGCTGGACCTCAACCTGCCGGCCAAGCCCGGCGTCCAGGTGTGCAAGGAACTCGTCGGCCACAACCCGGCGTTGCGCGTCCTCGTCCTCTCGGCGAGCGGCGAGCACGCGGACGTGCTGGAGGCCGTGAAGTCCGGCGCGACCGGCTACCTGCTGAAGTCGGCCTCCACCGAGGAACTGCTCGACGCGGTGCGCCGTACCGCCGTCGGCGACCCGGTGTTCACGCCGGGCCTCGCCGGGCTGGTCCTCGGCGAGTACCGGCGGCTGGCCGCCGAGCCCGCGCCCGCGCCGGACGCCGACGAGCCGGGCGCCCCCCGGCTGACGGACCGGGAGACGGAGGTGCTGCGGCTGGTGGCGAAGGGCCTGAGCTACAAACAGATCGCCGAACGCCTCGTCATCTCCCACCGCACGGTGCAGAACCACGTGCAGAACACCCTCGGCAAGCTCCAGCTGCACAACCGGGTGGAGCTGGTGCGGTACGCGATCGAGCGCGGCCTGGACGAGGAGTAGGACCGGCACGGCCCGCTTCCGGCCGTGCACCGGAATCACCCTTCCCGCCTCTCCCGGTGTGACCTGAATCACCATTAGCGTGACCGGGTGTCAGGGAACCGCTGCGAAGGGACATTTCCATGCGGGTCGGAGTACTGACCGGAGGCGGCGACTGCCCCGGGCTCAACGCCGTCATCCGGGGCATCGTCCGCAAGGGCGTGCAGGAGTACGGCTATGACTTCGTCGGCTTCCGGGACGGCTGGCGGGGTCCCCTGGAAGGCGACACCGTCCGTCTCGACATCCCCGCGGTGCGCGGCATCCTGCCCCGCGGCGGCACCATCCTCGGCTCCTCGCGGACCAACCCCCTCAAGGTCGACGACGGCATCCGCCGGATCAAGGACAACCTGGCCAAGCTGGACGTCCAGGCCCTCATCGTGATCGGTGGCGAGGACACCCTGGGCGTCGCCGCGCGGTTGTCCGGCGAGTACGGGGTGCCCTGCGTCGGAGTGCCGAAGACGATAGACAACGACCTGGCGGCCACCGACTACACCTTCGGCTTCGACACCGCCGTCAACATCGCCACCGAGGCCATCGACCGGCTGCACACCACCGCCGAGTCCCACATGCGGGTCCTCGTGGTGGAGGTGATGGGCCGGCACGCCGGCTGGATCGCCCTCCACTCCGGCCTGGCCGGCGGCGCCAACGTCATCCTCATCCCCGAGCAGCGCTTCGACATCGAGCAGGTCTGCGACTGGGTGACCTCCCGGTTCCGGGCGTCGTACGCGCCGATCGTGGTCGTCGCCGAGGGCGCCGTGCCGAAGGACGGCGACATGGTGCTCAAGGACCGGTCGCGGGACTCCTTCGGGCACGTCCGGCTGTCCGGGGTGGGCGAGTGGCTGGCCAAGGAGATCGAGAGGCGCACCGGGAAGGAGGCCCGTACGACGGTCCTCGGGCACGTCCAGCGCGGCGGCACCCCGAGCGCCTTCGACCGCTGGCTCGCCACCCGCTTCGGTCTGCACGCCATCGACTGCGTCCACGACGGCGACTTCGGCACGATGGTCGCCCTGCGCGCCACCGACATCGTCCGCGTCCCCCTGGCCGAGGCGACGGCCCGGCTGAAGACGGTGGACCCGAAGCTGTACCAGGAGATCGGGGTGTTCTTCGGCTGACGGCGGCGCCCGGCGGCTACACGGTCGTGCGGCGCAGCTGACCGATCAGCTCCCGTACGACCGCCGCGCCGTTCAGGGTCAGCACCGACTCGGGGTGGAACTGCACGCCCGCGAAGCCGGGGCCCCGCAGGGCGTGCACCTCGCCGTTGGCCGCGCGGCTCACCTCGACGCCGTGCGCCGCCAGTTCGCGGGCCGCCTCCTCGTCGCACCGCGCGACGAAGCTGTTGTAGAACCCGACCGTCTCCGGCCGCCCGAACAGGTCGATCTCCGTCTGCGCCCCCTGGTACGGCACCTCCTTGCGGACCAGCTCCAGACCCAGCTCGGCCGCGACCAGCTCATGCCCCAGGCAGACGCCCAGCACCCCGTGCCGGTGCTCGCGGATCACGGTGGCCACCAGCTCGCGCAGGAAGCGCATCTTCGGATCGGCCCCGTCACGCGGGTCACCCGGACCGGGGCCCAGCACCACCGGCCCCCGGTGCGCGAGCACCGCAGCCCGCAGTCCCGGCTCGTCGTACCGCCGTACCGTCACCTCCAGGCCGCCCGAGCGCAGCACGTGCGCCAGCATCGCCGTGAAGGTGTCCTCGCCGTCGACCACCAGCGCGTGGCCGGCCGGCTCCGGCACGCGCTCCTGCATCCGCAGCCAGAACGGCGCGAGCCCGGCCCGGCGCCCGTCCAGCGCGGCCCGCACCCGCGGATCGTCGGCCAGCCGCGCAGGCTCCCGCTCCGCCCGCGGCCGGGACGGCCGTACCCCGAGGGCGGCCAGCACGCCCGCCGCCTTCGCATGGGTCTCGGCGACCTCGCCCGCAGGATCGGAGCCGCGCACCAGCGTCGCCCCCACCGGGACGCGCAGCCGGCCGTCGGCACAGATGTCGGCGGTGCGGATCAGGATGGGGGAGTCGAGGGTCTGCGCGCCCCCGGAGTCCCGCCCGAGCAGGGCGAGCGCCCCGGCGTAGTACCCGCGTCCACCGGCCTCGTGCCGCTCGATCACCCGGCACGCGTTCTGCACCGGCGACCCGGTCACCGTCGCCGCGAACATGGTCTCCCGCAGCACCTCCCGCACGTCCAGCGAGGACTTGCCGCGCAGCTCGTACTCGGTGTGCGCGAGGTGCGCCATCTCCTTCAGCCGCGGGCCGACCACGACCCCGCCCATGTCGCCGACGGTGCACATCATCTTGAGCTCCTCGTCGACGACCATCGACAGCTCCTCGATCTCCTTGCCGTCGGCGAGGAAGCCGAGCAGGTGCTCGGGGGTCGGCCCCTCGGCGGGATAGCGGTACGTCCCGCTGATCGGGTTCATCACGACGGTCCCGCCGCTCATCCGCACGTGCACCTCCGGACTCGCGCCCACCAGCGTCCGGTCCCCGGTGTGCACCACGAACGTCCAGTACGCGCCCCGCTCGCCCTCCAGCAGCCGCCGGAACAGCGCGAGCGCGTCCGCGCGGCCGAAGCCGGGGATCTCGCCCTCGTAGGTGCGCCGGATCACGAAGTTCGCGCCCTCGCCCCGCCCGATCTCCTCGCGCAGCACCCGACCGACGGTCTCCGCGTACTCCTCGTCGCCCACGTCGAAGCCGCCGCCCTCGACCCGTACGTCGTGCGCGGGGAGCTGGGCCAGGGCCTCGTCCAGCGGCAGCGTGTGCGTCTCCTGCGGGGTCAGCACCAGCAGCGGGGTGCCGTCGTCGCGGACGTCGAAGCCGCGCTCGCGGATCTGCCGGAACGGGACCAGGGCGAGACCCTCGTCGGGCAGGTCGGCGAGCCGGTCCCGGCTGGTCACCGGGCCGAGCAGTACCTCCACCAGGTGCTCGTCACGGCCCGGGGTGCGGCGGCGGAGCAGGGCGAAGGGGCGGGGATCGGACAGCAGGTCCATGAGGTCCACGGGTCGGGTTCCTTCTGAGTCGTCTGACGGAGAGGAACGGCCCCGGACACACCGAAGGCCGCCCCTCGGGCGGCCTTCGCGAAGTCTTGCGTACGCGCTAGTCAGTGGGCCGCCGGATGAGCGGTCCACCACCAGTTCTGGGTCGAAAGCGCGAACATGCCGTGCAGCCTATCCCACGTCCGCACTGTGCACACGGTGTCTCATCAAATGAGCACCGACAGGACCCCACGACATCACCCCGTAATGTGGAGCTCGTGACCGTGAACGCTAAGACCAGCCCGAGCGCTGGCAACACCTGGCGAAACCTGCCCGCGGCGCAGCAGCCCGAGTACCCCGACCCCGAGGCTCTGCGCGCAGTGATCGCGGACCTCGAGTCGTATCCGCCGCTCGTCTTCGCGGGCGAGTGCGACCAGCTGCGCGCCCGGATGGCGGCCGTCGCCAAGGGAGAGGCGTTCCTCCTCCAGGGCGGCGACTGCGCCGAGGCCTTCGACGCGGTGTCCGCCGACCACATCCGCAACAAGCTCAAGACGCTGCTCCAGATGGGTGCCGTCCTCACCTACGCGGCCTCCGTGCCCGTGGTCAAGGTCGGCCGGATCGCGGGCCAGTACTCCAAGCCCCGCTCCAAGCCCACCGAGACCCGCGACGGCGTGACGCTCCCGGTGTACCGGGGCGACTCCGTCAACGGCTTCGACTTCACCGAGGCCAGCCGCATCCCGGACCCGGAGCGGCTGAAGCGCATGTACCACGCGTCGGCCTCGACGCTGAACCTGGTGCGCGCCTTCACCACCGGCGGTTACGCCGACCTGCGCCAGGTGCACGCCTGGAACCAGGACTTCGTGCGGACCTCGCCGTCGGGCCAGCGCTACGAGCAGCTCGCGCGCGAGATCGACAGCGCGCTGAACTTCATGCGGGCCTGCGGCACCGACCCGGAGGAGTTCAAGACCGTCGAGTTCTACTCCTCGCACGAGGCGCTGCTGCTGGACTACGAGTCCGCCCTGACCCGGGTCGACTCCCGCACCGGCAAGCTGTACGACGTCTCGGCGCACATGGTGTGGATCGGCGAGCGCACCCGGCAGCTGGACCACGCGCACATCGAGTTCGCCTCGAAGATCCGCAACCCGATCGGCATCAAGCTCGGTCCGACCACGACGGCCGAGGAGGCGCTGCGCTACATCGACCGCCTCGACCCCGAGCGGGAGCCGGGCCGGCTGACCTTCATCGTCCGCATGGGCGCCGGCCAGATCCGCGACAAGCTCCCCGAGCTGGTCGAGAAGGTCACGGCGTCCGGTGCGACGGTGGCCTGGGTGACCGACCCGATGCACGGCAACACGTTCGAGGCGGCCTCCGGGCACAAGACCCGCCGCTTCGACGACGTGCTCGACGAGGTGAAGGGCTTCTTCGAGGTCCACAAGGCGCTGGGCACCCACCCGGGCGGCATCCACGTCGAGCTGACCGGCGACGACGTCACCGAGTGCGTGGGCGGCGGCGACGAGATCTTCGTGGACGACCTGCACCAGCGCTACGAGACGGCCTGCGACCCGCGGCTGAACCGCAGCCAGTCGCTGGACCTGGCGTTCCTGGTGGCCGAGATGTACCGGGACCAGTGACCGGGGACCGGTAGCGACCGTCCTGTGACGCGGAGTCCTGGGGCGCGGATCACATCCGATCCGCGCCCCTGCCACTTTTGCGGCTGCCGGGGGGATGGGTAAGGTTAGGTTTGCCTCACCGGAAATGGGGTGGCAGGAACAGTGACCCCGTCGGGAGGTGAATCCGCGTGTACGTCTGCAGCTGCTTCGGTGTCACCGAGGACCAGGTCAAGCAGCACGCGGAGAACGGCGCCTGCACACCGCGCCAGATAGCCTCGGCCTGCAAGGCGGGCACCGACTGCGGCGGCTGCGTGCGGCGCATCCAGGCGCTGCTCGGCCGTGGTGCCTGCCCCCGCCGGGAACTGATCGACCAGCGCGCCCCGGCCCTCGTACCGCTGGACGACGCCGCGTAGCGTCCGCCCCCGCGAGGGCTCAGTGGGTGGAGAAGCCGTCCGTGCCCGGGCCCGAGGAGTCGGGCTGGCTCTGCTCGATGACGGTCGACAGGTAGAGCGCCTCGCCCAGCTTGTCCACCAGCTCCAGCTGGGTGTCCAGGTAGTCGATGTGGTGCTCCTCGTCGGCCAGGATCGCCTCGAAGACGTTCGCCGACGTGATGTCGTCCTTCTCGCGCATCACCTGGATGCCCCGGCGCAGCCGGTCGATGGCCTCGACCTCGATCTGCCGGTCGGCCTGGAACATCTCGGTCACCGTCTGCCCGACCCGCACATGGAAGAGCCGCTGGTAGTTCGGCAGGCCGTCGAGGAGCAGGATGCGGTCGGTGAGGACCTCGGCGTGCCGCATCTCGTCGAACGACTCCGCGCGCGTGTACCGGGCGAGCTTCGTCCACCCCTTGTGGTCCTGGAGCTTGGCATGCAGGAAGTACTGGTTGATCGCGGTCAGCTCGGCGGTCAGCTGTTCGTTGAGCAGTTCGATGACCTCGGGGTCGCCTTGCATCGCTGTGGACTCCTTCCAGGTGGACCCGGCCGATAGCGCCGCATGATTGCACCGGTGGGGAAGATCGTCCAGTAAGTACGCACTTAGTAAGTACGTCCCGAGTTGATAGTAGTTGCCCGGTTCGGGAGTGGGTGGTCAGGGGCACTGCCCGAGGTCTGTCAGGATGGATACATGGGTCATCCGGTGGAGCGAGAGTCTGGGGCAGCGGCAGGTTCCGAGCTTCCGCCGGGTCAGCGGCTCCAGCGCGGCTGGCCGGTCACGCACTACGGGCCGGTCCCGAAGTTCCGGCCCGAGCGCTGGGAGTTCAGGGTCTTCGGCGCCACCGCCGACGGCGACAAGCACACCTGGGACCACGAGGAGTTCACGGCCCTGCCGTACACGACGGTGGTGGCCGATCTGCACTGCGTGACGAAGTTCAGCATGGTCGGCGCGGAGTGGGGCGGCATCCCGGCCCGCGCGCTCGTGGACCTGGCCCCGCCGGCGCCGGACGTCACCCATGTGATGGTCTGGGCGGAGTACGGCTTCAGCTCGAACCTGCGCCTCGCGGACTTCCTCTCCGACCGCACGATCTTCGCCACCCACAAGGACGGAGAGCTGCTCACCGCCGAGCACGGCTTCCCGGTCCGGCTGATCGTGCCCCACCTGTACGCCTGGAAGGGGCCCAAATGGGTCCGGGGTGTGGAGTACATGACCGCCGACCGCCGCGGCTTCTGGGAGGAGCGCGGCTACCACAACATCGGCGATCCCTGGAAGGAGCAGCGCTACTCCTACCAGGAGGAGCCCGGGGACGGCCCCGAGCTCTGATCCCCGGCCCGCTCAGTGGTGGTACCGGTGCACCACCGCGTGCCCCTTGCCCCGGCCGATCATCCACTTGTTGACCGGGGTGGTCACCATGAAGGCGATCACGAACGAGACCGCGAGCGAGATCCAGAACAGCGCGTCGCCCAGCGTGGCGTCCATCGCCGACGGCCAGACCAGGATCACCCCGTTGTCCATCAGCTCCATCACGACGATGGACAGGGTGTCCGCGGCCAGCGCCACCCGGAAGGCCGTACGGAAGTCCACGCCGGCCCGCAGGACCCCGCGCAGGGTGAGCGAGTAGCCGAAGGCGAAGGCCAGGGCGATCGCCAGCACCATGGTCGGCAGGTTGCCCCAGCCGAAGGCCGTGCCGACGACCATGCCGAGCACCTCGCCGATGGCGCAGCCGGTGAGGCAGTGCAGGGTGGCCTGGACGGCCATGGCCCAGGTGGCGGGGGGCGCGTGGTGGTGTCCCCGGTGGTCCGTGTCGGCGGGCCCGTGGTGCTGTGCGTGTGCCGCGTGCGCCTCGTGCTGCATGACTACCCCCATGTCGGTGACGGCTCCTGCGCCTTGCGGGAACCATATACCCCACGGGGGTATTCCTGAACGGTCAGTCGTCGCGGAGTTTCTTCAGCCGCTCCACGTCCGCCGCGTGCCCCTCCTTGCCGCCGGGCGTCTCGATGACCAGCGGTACGCCCTCGGTCGCGGGGTGGGTCATGAGCGCCCGGAACGCGTCCTCCCCGATGTGGCCGGCGCCGATGTTCTCGTGCCGGTCCTTGTGGGCGCCCACCACGTCCTTGGAGTCGTTGGCGTGGATCAGCTTCAGCCGGCCGGGGCCGACGGTGTCCACCAGCAGGTCCAGGGTCTGGTGCATGCCGTCCGGCCCGGTCAGGTCGTGCCCCGCGGCGAAGATGTGGCACGTGTCCAGGCACACGCCCAGCTTCGGATGCGCGTCCAGCGCCTCGAAGTACGGCCCGAAGTCCCAGGTCCGCGAGCACAGCGAAGCGCCCTGCCCGGCGGTCGACTCCAGCAGCAGGAACGGGTCGTCGTCGTGGGTCAGCTCGTCCAGCAGCGGCAGCAGACGCGCGCGCACCTGCTTCAGGGCGACCTCCCGCGTCCGCCCGCCGGTGGCGCTCCCGGTGTGCACCACGACACCCAGCGCGCCGATCTCCCGCCCGCGCCGCAACGAGTGCCGCAGCGACTCGACCGACCGTTCCACGGTGGCCTCCGTGTGCGAGCCGAAGTTGATCAGGTACGGGGCGTGCACGTACGCCGGGACCGACTCCTCGGCACAGGCCGCGCGGAACGCCTCGTCCTGCCGCGGGTTCCCGGCGGGCGTGGCCCAGCCGCGCGGATTGGCGACGAAGACCTGCACGGTCTCGGCCTTCAGGTCACGGGCGTACGACAGCCCGACGGAGTGCAGACCACCGGCCACGGGCACATGGCCGCCGACGGGGTTGCGTGGGAGGGAGGACTGAACGGGACTCACCCGTTCAGGGTGTCATGTCCGCCCCCACGCCCGGACCGCGCTCCCCGGTGAGACCTGTCACCGGATGGTGATCGTGATCGTCGACCCCTTGGGCGCCTCGTCACCGCCGTCCACCGACTGCTTCTTCACGGTGTCCCCGAACAGCCCGAGCAGCCCGCGGTCCTCCTTCACCTCGAACCCGGCGTCCTCCAGTGCCTGGTGGGCGTCGTCCACGCTGTCCCCGACCACGTCCGGGACCTCGACCATCTCCGGGCCCTTGGACAGCGTCAGCGTCACCGTGTCGCCCTCGGCCGCCTCGCGACCGTCACCCGGGCTCTGCGCGGCGACCTCGCCCTCGTCGTACTCGGAGTTGATCCGCTCCTCGGCCACCTTCACCTTCAGCCCGGCGTCCGTCAGCTCCTGCTTCGCGCTCTCCAGGTCGTCGCCGGTGACGTCCGGCACGTCGATCGGGCTGCCCTTGCTGACGATCAGCGCGATCGCCGAACCCGCGTGCCGCTCGGTGCCCGCCTCCGGCGTCGTACCGATCACCGAGCCCCTGGGGACGTCGTCACTGAACTCCCGGGTGACCATGCCCGGCTCCAGGTCCTCCGCCTTCAGCCGCGCCCGCGCCTTGGCGAGCGACTGGCCCGCCACGTCCGGGACGTCCACCGTCTTCGGTCCCAGCGACACGGTCAGCGTCACGGAGTCGTGGTCCCGGATGCGCGCGCCCGGCGCCGGGTCGGTGCCGATCACCGTGCCGCGCTCGACCGTGTCGCTGTACGCGCGCTTGACCTGCCCGACGTCCAGCCCGGCCGCCTTCAGCCGCTCCTTGGCCTGCGCCTCCGTCTTGGCCAGCAGCGGCGGCACCTTGGTGAACTGGCCGGAGTTGATGTACCAGACCCCGGCGCCCACGCCGAACACCACCAGCACGGCCGCGATCACCGCCAGCACCGCGCGCCGGGGCCGCACCGGGCGCCGACGGGGCGGCAGCGGGGGGCTCTGGAACCGGGCGGTGCGGTCGATGCCGTCCACAGGGGCGTCCGTGCCCTCATCGACGGGCAGCGGACCGGACGGGGGTCCCCCCGCGCGAGCGAAGCCGAGCGTGGGGGAGGTGAGCGCGCGCGGGATCACGCTCGTGCGGTCCTCCGCGTTGTCGTGCTCCGCGGTCAGCGCCTGCGGCGGCAGTGCGTCCAGCTGCTCGTCGGTCAGCGACAGACGGGCCTCGCGCGTCTGGGCGAGCAGGGCCACGGCGTCGTGCGGCCGGATGTCCGGGGTGCGCGCGGTGGCCGACGCGACCAGCTCGTCCAGCGGGTACGGCAGGCCGGGCACGAGCGCCGAGGGCGGCGGAACGTCCTCGTGGAGGTGCTTGTAGAGCACCTGTGCCGGGGAGTCCCCGGAGTGCGGCTTGGCGCCCGTCAGCATCTCGTACAGGACCACACCGCACGCGTACACGTCGACGCGCGGGTCGGTGGCGCCCTGCTCGATCTGCTCCGGCGCGAGATAGGAGACGGTCCCGAGCACGGCGCCCGTCGTGCTGGTCACCGTGTCCACGGAGCGCACCAGCCCGAAGTCGGCGACCTTGACCCGGCCGTCGTCGCCTATCAGCACGTTCTCGGGCTTCATGTCGCGGTGCACGAACCCGGCCCGGTGCGCGGCACCGAGCGCGGCGAGCACCGGCTCCAGGATGTCCAGCGCGGCCCGCGGCTGCAGCGCGCCCCGTTCGCGCAGCACGTCCCGCAGGGTGCAGCCGGCGATGTACTCCATCGCCAGGTAGACGTACGACCCGTCGGTCCCCTGGTCGAAGACCTGCACCACGTTGGGGTGGTCCAGCCGGGCGACGGACTTGGCCTCCCGGATGAACCGCTCGACGAACGCGCCGTCGGCCGCGAGCGTCGGGTGCATCACCTTCAGCGCGAGCACACGGTCCAGGCGGGTGTCCAGGGCCCGGTAGACCGTGGCCATCCCGCCGGCAGCGATCCGCGCGTCGACGCGGTACCGGCCGTCGAGCACCTGCCCGACGAGGGGGTCCTGAAGGGTCGTATCCACGAGAGGCGAGTCTACGAGGGAGCACCGGCAGTTCCCGCGCCGAGACCGCTTTCCACCAGCACTGCAGCCGACCTGTGACGCACCCACGACGTCCCGGCCCGGAACCAGTGCACCGGTTCAGAACGCGGGACGCTCGGGATCCAGCACGGCCAGCCCCTCCGCAGGAGACGACGCCTCGGCGAGGTACCTGCGGGGAATCCGCCCGGCCAGCCGGGCCAGCCGGCCCCCCTCCACGGCGAGCTTCATGGCGGAAGCCATCAGCTCCGGCTCCTGGGCCCGGGTCACCGCGGAGGCGAGCATCACCCCCGCGCACCCCAGCTCCATCGCCAGTGCCGCGTCCGACGCCGTACCGGCGCCCGCGTCCAGAATCACCGGCACACGCGCGTGCTCCACGATGAGCTGGAAGTTGTGCGGGTTGCGGATGCCCAGCCCGGACCCGATCGGCGACCCGAGCGGCATCACCGCGGCGCACCCGACGTCCTGGAGCTTGCGCGCGAGCACCGGATCGTCGTTCGTGTACGGCAGCACCGTGAACCCGTCGTCCACCAGTGTCTCCGCCGCCTCCAGCAGTTCCACGGGATCCGGCAGCAGCGTCCGCTCGTCGGCGATGACCTCCAGCTTCACCAGGTCCGTGCCCAGTGCCTCCCGGGCCAGCCGGGCGGTCAGCACGGCCTCGCCCGCGGTGAAACAGCCGGCCGTGTTCGGCAGCACGCGGATGCCGAGCTTCTCCAGCACCGACAGCACCGAGCCGTGCACGGAGGGGTCCACCCGGCGCATCGCGACCGTGGTCAGTTCCGTACCGGAGGCGACCAGCGCCCGCTCCAGCACGTCCAGGCTGGGCGCTCCGCCCGTGCCCATGATCAGCCGGGAGGAGAAGGTCAGGTCACCGAGGACCAGGGGATCGTCGGCCATGGCTCAGCCTCCCTGCACGGCGGTGAGGACTTCGACCCGGTCGCCGTCGGCGAGCGCGGTCGTCGCCCACTGCGCGCGCGGGACGACGGTCTCGTTGACGGCGGCGGCCACCCCGCGCGGGGCGGCGGTGAGGGTCCGGACGAGGGTGTCGAGAGCGGTGCCCGGGGCGATCTCCCGGCGCTCCCCGTTGACGGAGATCATGACCTGGCTGTTCATGCGGGCTGCTCCAGCTCCTCTATCGTCTCCACGCGCGCGGCGTCTTCCCCGGACGCGGTGCCGAAGCGCCGCGGCGTGAACGGACGCGCCTCCTCCGGAAGCTCACCGGTGACCAGCGCGTGCGCCAGCACGTCCCCGGTGACCGGTGTCAGCAGCACGCCGTTGCGGTAGTGCCCGGTGGCCAGCAGCAGCCCGGCCAGCCCGGACGGGCCGAGCAGCGGCGCGTTGTCCGGGGAGCCGGGGCGCAGCCCGGCCCGGGTCTCGGTCAGCGGCAGCTCGGTGATGCCGGGCACCAGCTCGTGCGCGTCGCGCAGCAGCTCGTACACGCCGCCGGCGGTGACCGTCGTGTCCCAGCCCAGCTCCTCGCTGGTGGCGCCGACGACCAGCTCGCCGTTCTCCCGGGGCACCAGGTAGACCTGGCCGCCCCGCACCACGGCCCGCACGGTCCGGCTCAGGAACGGCGCGTACCGCGGCGGCACGGTCAGCCGCAGCACCTGCCCCTTCACCGGCCGCACCGGAGGCAGCAGCTCGTCCGGCACGCCCGCGAGGCGCCCGCTCAGACTGCCGGCCGCGAGCACCACCCGGTCCGCGCGCAGCGCCGTGCCGTCCGCCGTGGTGACCCCGGTGGCCCGGTCCCGTACCACGTCCAGCCGCTGCGCCCACGCCCGGTGGAACACCACACCGGCCCGCTCGCACGCGGCCACCAGGGCCGCCGCCAGCCGGCGCGGGTCGATCTGGTGGTCGCCGTCGACCCGCAGCCCGCCGCGCACCCCCGGCGCCAGCATCGGCTCCAGGCGCCGGCACTCCCGCCCCGACAGCCACTCCGAGGCGAGGCCCGAGCGCTGCTGGAGCGCGTGCAGCTCGCGCAGGTGGGCACGGTCGTCGGCGTCCAGGGCGACGGCGAGGGTGCCGCAGCGGCGGTAGCCGAGGTCATGGCCGGTCAGTTCGCTCAGCTCGGCCACGAACGCCGGGTAGCGACGGGCAGACTCCAGGTTCAGGGCGAGCAGGGTCTCCTCGCCGTAGTGCAGTTCGGTGACCGCGGCCAGCATCCCGGCCGCGACCCGCGCGGCCCCGCCGCCGGGTTCGGGATCCACCACGGCCGTGGCGAGCCCGCGCTGCGCCGCGCGCCAGGCCGTGACCAGGCCGATGATCCCGCCCCCGATGACGAGGACGTCGGACGTACGTGACGACATGGGCGTCCAGCCCCTCCCTTCGCCGGCATGACCCGGATCAGGTTCGTACGGTCGGAGGCCGCCAGCCTCCCTCTCAGCCCGGTGCGTCCGGGCTCCCGCGAGTGCTTGTACGGTGGCAACCCTAGCCCGCCGCCCTCCTCACCCGTAAGGGAGCCCCGTTCCATGGCCCGGTCGCTCGACGGACTGATCCTCGCCCCCGTGGCGGACCAAGCCCCAGGTCAGGTGGGTACCCGCACACGGTTCGCGTACCACGAGAAGGACGGCGAGATCTGGGCCGAGTACACGGGCGGTGACGTCGTGCGCGGCCATCTGGTCGGCACCCGCGAGGGCGACCGGCTGGACTTCCGGTACGTGCAGCTCAAGACCGACGGGACGACCTCGTCGGGCCACTGCGTGTCGACGGTCGTCGAGCTGCCGGACGGGCGGGTGCGCCTGGACGAGACCTGGGAGTGGGAGTCCCAGGCCGGCTCCGGCACGAGCGTGGTGGAGCAGGTCACCGAGCCCGCCGTCTGACTGACGGATCGTCAATGCGTCGATTGTCTATGGTGATCGGGTGAGCGAGCAGACAGGGAAAGAGGGCACGGCGGCGGCGCGGCGCGTGGTCGTCGTCGGCGCGGGCATGGCCGGGGTGCAGACCGCGGTCGCCCTGCGGGAGCAGGGTTTCCGGGGCGACGTGACCATCATCGGCGCCGAGCCGCACCAGCCGTACGACCGGCCGCCGCTGTCGAAGGCGGTGCTGCTCGGCAAGGCCGAGGACTCCGCCTTCGAGGTGGACTTCGAGGCCCTCGGGGTCGAGCTGCGGCTCGGCTGCGAGGTGTACGGCGTGCGCCCCGCCGACCACGAGCTGGACACTGAGACGGGCCCGGTGCCGTACGACGTCCTGGTCCTCGCCACCGGCGCCGAACCGGTCCGGCTGCCCGGCACCGAGGGCGTGCCCGGCGTGCATCTGCTGCGCACCCTGGACGACGCCGAACGGCTGCGCCCCGTGCTCGCCCGGCAGCACGACATCGTGGTCGTGGGCGCCGGCTGGATCGGCGCCGAGTTCGCCACCGCCGCCCGGGAGGCCGGCTGTGCGGTGACCGTCGTGGAGGCCGCCGCCCATCCGCTCGCCGGCGCCCTGCCCGCCGAGGTCGCCGCGCCCATGGCCGCCTGGTACGCCGAGGCGGGCGCGGAACTGCTCACCCACGCGCGCGTGGAGCGCGTCGAGCCCGGCGAGGTGGTGCTCGCCGACGGCACCCGGCTGCCCGCGGGTGCCGTCGTCGTCGGCATCGGTGCCCGACCCGCCACCGGCTGGCTGGCCGGCTCCGGCATCGAGCTGGGCGCGCACGGCGAGGTCCTCACCGACGACCGCCTGAGCACCTCCGTGCCCGGTGTGTACGCCGTCGGCGACTGCGCCTCCTTCCCGTCGGCGCGCTACGGCGAGCGGCTCCTCGTCCACCACTGGGACAACGCCCTGCAGGGTCCGCGCACGGTCGCCGCGAACATCCTCGGCGAGACCCCGGCGGTCTACGATCCGGTGCCGTACTTCTGGTCCGAGCAGTTCGGCCGCTTCGTCCAGTACGCCGGTCACCACGCCGGGGCCGACCGCCTGGTTCGGCGCGGCGACCCGGCGGGCCCGTCCTGGACGGTCTGCTGGCTCCGCGAGGACCGTCTGGTGGCCCTGCTGGCCGTCGGCCGCCCCCGCGACCTTGCCCAGGGCCGCCGCCTGATCGAGGCGGGCCGGCGGATGGACCCCGAGGCACTGACCGACCCGGCGCGGCCCCTGAAGAACGCCACGGCCGACTAGGCTCTGTCGTCCGGATCAGGCCGGCTACGAGGAGCGGTGCCACCGAGCCCACCCTCCCGCCTGGACCTGCCTGACTTCCGACTGTCAGTGGGGGATGGCAGGCTAGGAAACGTGACCGAGATTGACGCAAAGATCGATGCTCTCGTCCCCGCCTGGCTCACCCTGCCCGACATCGCCGACATGCTCGGTGTCGAGGTGACGCGTGTCCGGCAGCTGGTCAAGGAGGGCCAGCTGATCGCCGTACGCCGCGGTGAGAACAGGGCGCTGCACGTCCCCGCCGCCTTCATCGACGGGGACAAGGTCGTCAAGGGCCTGTCCGGGACCCTGACGCTCCTGCGGGACGACGGCTTCACGGTCGAAGAGATGATCGAGTGGCTCTTCACCCCCGACCCGACCCTGCCCGGCACCCCCGCGCAGGCCCTGAGTGAGAATCGCGGCACGGAGGTGAAGCGCCGCGCCCAGGCGCTCGCCGTCTGAGCCGATCCGCAGCAGGCAGGTGGCGTGCGGGCCGGACGCCCGTACGCCACCGCGCACCACCGCCAGGGACACCGACCACGGGGGGACCCACGCATGTCCGACACCGCCCGCGCCGCGCTCGCCGACGCCCGCCTGTACCTCTGCACGGACGCCCGCAAGCGCCAGGGCGACCTGCCCGAGTTCCTGGACGCGGTCCTGGCCGGCGGTGTCGACGTCGTGCAACTGCGGGACAAGGGCATGGAGGCCGCAGAGGAACTGGAACACCTGGAGGTCTTCGCCGACGCGTGCGCCCGGCACGGCAAGCTGCTCGCGGTCAACGACCGGGCCGACGTCGCCCACGCCGCCCGCGCCGACGTGCTCCACCTCGGCCAGGGCGATCTCCCGGTCCCCGCGGCCCGGGCGATCCTCGGCGACCGGGTGCTGATCGGCCGCTCCACGCACGCCGAGGCGGAGGCCGCCGCTGCCGCCGTCCAGGAGGGCGTGGACTACTTCTGCACCGGTCCCTGCTGGCCCACCCCGACCAAGCCCGGCCGCCACGCCCCCGGCCTGGACCTGGTCCGCTACGCGGCGGGCCTCGGCACCGACCGCCCCTGGTTCGCCATCGGCGGCATCGACCTCGGCAACCTGGACCAGGTGCTGGACGCAGGTGCCCGCCGGGTGGTCGTGGTCCGCGCGATCACCGAGGCGGACGACCCGGGCGCGGCGGCGACGCAGTTCGCGAAGCGGCTGCGGGACGCCCGCTAGAGCCGTTCTGTCCATCTGCTGGACAGGAGAGCGGCAATTCGGGCAAATTCCCGGCATCCGGTTGGGGGACCGCCCACCCCTGGCTAACCTGCCGGTATGGCCCTCGGAACCGCATCCACCAGGACTGATCGCGCACGCACCGTGCGCGACATCCTCGCCACCGGCAAGACGACGTACTCGTTCGAGTTCTCGGCGCCGAAGACCCCGAAGGGCGAGCGGAACCTGTGGAGCGCGCTCCGCCGGGTCGAGGCGGTCGCCCCGGACTTCGTCTCCGTGACCTACGGCGCCGGCGGTTCCACCCGCGCGGGCACGGTCAAGGAGACCCAGCAGATCGTCGCGGACACCACGCTGACCCCGGTCGCCCACCTCACCGCGGTCGACCACTCCATCGCCGAACTGCGCAACATCATCGGCCAGTACGCGGACGCCGGCATCCGCAACATGCTCGCCGTGCGCGGCGACCCGCCCGGCGACCCGATGGGCGAGTGGGTGCCACACCCGCGCGGCCTGACCTACGCGGCCGAACTCGTCCGGCTCATCAAGGAGTCGGGCGACTTCTGCGTCGGCGTCGCCGCGTTCCCGGAGATGCACCCGCGTTCCGCGGACTGGGACACCGATGTCGCCCACTTCGTGGACAAGTGCCGTGCGGGCGCCGACTACGCCATCACACAGATGTTCTTCCAGCCGGAGTCGTATCTGCGCCTGCGCGACCGCGTGGCGGCCGCGGGCTGCGAGACCCCGGTCATCCCGGAAGTCCTGCCCGTCACCAGTGTGAAGATGCTGGAACGGTTGCCGAAGCTCAGCAACGCCCATGTCCCGGACGCCCTGAAAGAGCGGATCCTCACAGCGAAGGACGATCCCGCGGCGGTACGCTCCATCGGTATCGAGTTCGCCACGGAGTTCTGCGCGCGGCTGCTGGCCGAGGGAGTGCCCGGACTGCACTTCATCACGCTCAACAACTCCACGGCGACCCTGGAAATCTACGAGAACCTGGGCCTGCACCACCCCCCGCAGGCCTAGACCGGCCGCACCGCGATACGACACACTGCGTAGCGGTCACTGGGAGAGGGGCGTACATGGGCTGGACGGTCCTCTACATCGCGTTCGGCGGCGTCGCGCTGTGGTTGCTGGGCGAGGTACTGCTGCAGTACAAGGCGCGGCTGCGCTGGCGCCTCCTCGCCTTCGGCGGCTTCCTCGGCGTCGTGGTCGGCGTGCTGATGCCGTCCGTCATCGTGATCGGGCTGGGCGCGATCGCCTTCGCGGTCGGCCAGACCTACGTCACGCTGTCGTTCCGCCGCGGCTTCGCCTCCGGCTGGGCGGTCAAGCGGCCCGGCCCCGAGGCGGCGACCGGCAGCAAGCGGCGCCGCGGCCGGGCGGACCGGCACGCACCGGACCCGCAGGGCGCCGACCCCGAGTTCGCCCCGGCCGCCGACGACGGCGACCCCGAGCACGCCACCGGCCACGGTCCCTACGGCCAGGCGCACGGCGACTACGACGACGACTACGACCGCGACGACGTGTTCACCCCGGCCGCCGCCCGGACGGCCGATCCCACCGCCGCCGAGACCACCGCCGTCTACGAGCCGCAGCCCATCCCCGACGACACCGGCAACTACGGCGTCTACGGCGATCCCGCGCACGCGCACACCGCCCAGCAGGGCGACCAGCAGAGCTACGCCTACGACTACTCCGGCTACGGCCAGCAGGGTTACGACTACGACAGCGCGGCCCAGCAGGGGTACGCCAACTACTCCGACCCGTACATCGGCAGCCAGCCCTACGGCTCCTACGACCAGGGGTACGGCCAGCAGTACGGGCAGCAGCAGGGCTACGCGCAGGACCCGTACGCCACCGGCGGTTACGGCGAGACCCCGGCCGGCGGGGTGTGGGTGCCGCAGCAGCGCACCGACGAGACCTACGGCGGCGAACTCCCGCAGGAACAGCCGTATCCCCACCAGCAGGGCGGACAGCAGCCGCAGTCCGGGGCCGGGTACGACGAGCAGTACCGCTTCTGACCGTCCGGCCCCCGGCTCACAGACAGCCTGGGGGCGACCGGCGGGAGCCCGTTCCCCCGCGGGCGTCCGGCGCGAACCCGCCGTTCACCGGGGCCCGTGGAGCCCGTTCACTGCGAGCCGCGGAAGTCCGGGCCCTCCACGATCAGGCCGGCCACCAGCGCGCCGGACATGCCGGCGTGCGGGAGGCCGCCGCCCGGGTGGGACCAGCCGCCGACGGCGAACAGGCCCGGCAGCGCCGTGGAGTTGGCCGGATGCAGCACGCCCTCCGGCGCGGCCAGCGCGGGCGGCGGCACGGCACCGCCCACGGCTCCCGTCTCCCGCTCGGTGTCCAGCGGTGTGCGGACCTCGCGCCACAGCACCCGCTCGCGCAGCCCCGGCACAGCCCGCTCGGCGGCGGCGACCATCCGGTCCGCGAAGGCGTCGGCGGCACCGGGCGCCGCCCAGTCGTACTCCGTCGCCGACGGCACCGTCGCCGTCAGCACCACGCTCTCGTGCTCCCCGTCGGGGCGCAGGGCCGGGTCGTCCGGCCGGTCGACGACGGTCGTCGGCAGGTCGGGCAGCACGCCGTGCCGGAACAGATCCAGATCGCCTTCGTCGTCGGCCGCGTGCACCACCGTGCGGTGCACCGCGCCGGGCTCCCGTGCCCCGCGCAGCGCCAGGCACACGACCACCCGGCCCGGATACCGGTTCTCCGGCTCCGGTTCGACGCCCTCCGCCCCGTACACCTGCCGGCCCGTCAGGTCGCGCAGCCTCCACGGGCCCTGGGCGACCACGAAGTCCGCGTCGGCCACCGTGCCTCCCCCAGAGCCGAGAGCCTGGGAGGTGCCCCCACCCAGCTCCACCCCGGCCGCGCGGCCGTCCTTCTCCACGATCCCGGTGACCTCGGCGCCGAAGACGAACTCGACCCGCCGTTTCCGGCACCGCTCGTACACCGCGCGCGCCAGCTCGCGGATGCCGCCGCGCACGTACCAGGTGCCGAAGGCGTGCTCCATGTAGGGCAGCACGGCCGCGCTCGCCGGGGCGGTGCCCGGGTCGACGCCGTACGCGAGCGCGTAGCCGTCCAGCAACTGGGCCAGCCGGGCGTCGCGCAGTTCCCGCCTGCCGATCTCGAACAGCTTGACCACGCGACGCCGGCCCAGCAACCGCTTGTACGTGGTGCCCGGATACGGTTCCTTGTCGGCCAGCACCTGCCAGTTGGGCCACAGCGGCTCCTCCAGCAGCGGCCGGCGGGTGCGGTCCCAGGCCTCGCGGGCGCGCACCAGGAAGTCGCCCCAGCGCTCGCCCGCCCCCGCGCCCAGCGCCTCGTCCAGCGCCGCGACGACGCCCGCGCGGGAGGCGTTGGGCAGGGACACCTCCGTGCCGTCCGCGAAGACGTGCCGCGAGGACGGGTCGACCTGCACCAGCTCGACGAGGTCCTCCAGCGGTTCCTTGCCGGTCTTGATGAACAGGTCGCGGTACACGGCGGGCAGTGTCAGCAGTCCCGGGCCCGTGTCGAAGCGGAACCCGTCCCGCTCGAACCGGCGCACCGCGCCGCCGTACGTCTCCGTCCGTTCGTACACCGTCACCCGGTGGCCCGCGACGGCCAGCCGGGCGGCGGCCGCCATCGCGCCCATTCCGGCGCCGATCACCGCAATCCGTGCCATGCCCGTGACTTTATCGACCGCCACTGACACCCCGGTCGCCGGGCGCCTTGGGCGCAGGTCAGGGGGCCCGTGAGGCGAGGCGCCGCTCCTCCCGGCGCTGGGCCCGGCGACGCAGGAAGCGGCGGATGCGCGAGACGAGGAACAGCAGGGTCAGCAGCCCGCCGGCCAGCAGGACGGCCGCGACGACCGCCGCCGCCTCCGGATGGAACACCGCGAAGGTGACGATGCCCCCGACCCCGAGATCCTCGGCGAGGCTCAGCGCGATGTTGCTGAACGGCTCGGGGGAGGTGTTGACCGCCATCCGCGTCCCGGCCTTCACGGTGTGGCTCGCCAGCGCCGTCGAACCGCCGATCAGGCCGGCCGCCACATCGGAGAGCGAGCCGCTCTGCCCGGCGAGCAGCGCCCCGACCCAGGCACCGGCGAGCGGCCGGACCACCGTGTGCACGGAGTCCCACAGCGAGTCGACGTAGGGGATCTTGTCGGCGACGGCCTCGCACAGGAACAGCACACCCGCGACGATCAGCACCTCGGGGCGCTGCAACGTCTGCGGGACGTCGTCGGCGACCCCGGTCGCACCGAAGAGACCGAGCAGCAGCACCACCGCGTAGGCGTTGATGCCGCTGGCCCAGCCGCTCGTGAAGACCAGAGGGAGTACGGACACGGACGCGATCGTAGCCAGGCGGCGGACCACAGGCGTGGGCACGCGCGCGGACGGCTGAGTACGCGTACTCAGACGGCCAGATGAGTACGCGCGCGGATGGGCCGGGACCGGTGCGGACGGGAGAGTGGAGGCACGGCAGAGGGGCGCGGCCCGGCACCGCCGACACGGGGCGGCGGAACGGCGCCCGCCCCCTGGCCGCTCCTTCCGCCGATCCGTCGGCGGAAGCGAGACACGGGGGCCTCGGGGGAAGACCACCACGGGGGTCCGCGACGGGGGAGCCCGTACGGGGAGTACGGGAGGGAAGTACGGGGGAGCAACGGGGGAGCCACCGGGAGGAACGGGGGAGAACGGGGGAATCCCGGTGGCGGCACGGGGAAGGGGGAGGCGCCGGTCCACAGCGGACCGGCGCCTTCCGCGTAACCCTCTCGGGCCGTGTGCGTCTCTCGGGCCCGTGTGCGTCTCTCGGGCCCGCGGGCGCCCGCTCAGACCTTGCCGCTGACCCGCCCCTGGAGCAGCCGGGACAGCGCCGCGTGCACGTCGTCCAGGGAGCGCTCCGGCTGGAACGACTTCCAGTCCAGCGCGGCCACCAGGACCATGCCGACCAGTGCCGCCGCCGTCAGCTGGACGTCGATCTCGTCGCTGAACTCGCCGGCCGCCACACCTTCGCGCAGCACCCCCTCCACCACCGCGACCGCCTCCTGCCGCACCACCATCAGGGTGGACTGCCAGGCCCGGTTGGTGCGCCACAGCTCGGCCACGTACAGCTGGGTGAAGGCCGGGTAGCGGTCGATGAAGACCAGGCCCGCGCGGATCATCGCGTCCAGGGCGTCCACCTTGCCGCGGCCCTCGCGCGCCGCCTGCTCGGCCGCTTCCTTCAGGGAGGCGGTGAGCAGGCCGACGCCGTGCCTGAGCAGCTCCTCGAAGAGAACGGACTTGCTCGCGAAGTTGTAGTAGACCGTGCCCTTCGCGACCCCGGCCCGCTCGGCGATCTCGTCCACCGTGGTCGCGGAGAAGCCCTGCTCGGCGATGAGCGTGACGGCCGCCTCGTAGAGCTTCTGCCGGGTGGCCTCGCGGCGCGTGCTGCCGCCGGCCTTGGCGCTGCTGCTTTCCATGGCCCCGATTCTCACAGGTACGCGCGCGTGCGGGCGCCCGCCCCGGATCACAGGGTCAGCTCCGGGTGCAGCCGGGCCGGCGTCCACACCTGGCGGCGGCGGGCCGCGAGGGCGGTCAGCGCGAGGGCGCCGGCGGTGAACCCGGCGAGCACACCGCACGCCAGCCAGACCGGGCCGAGCCCGCCGCCCGTGATCAGCCGGCGCAGCGCCTCCACGATGTAGCTCATCGGCAGGAACGGGTGGATCGCGTTGAAGAAGCCCGGGCTGGTCTGGACGGGATAGGTGCCGCCCGCCGAGGTGAGCTGGAGCATCAGCAGCGCGAGCACGAGGATCCGGCCGGCCGCGCCGAAGCGGGCGTTCAGCCACTGCACGATCGCCGCGAAGCAGGCCGTGACCAGGAACAGGAAGCCGATCGTGCCGGCCGCCCGCAGCATCTGCAGGCCGACCGCCCAGTGCAGCACGGCCATCAGGGCGGCCACCTGGAGCACGCCCACCGCGGCCACCGGGAGCCAGCCGGCCACCGCGATCCGCCAGGCGGAGGCACCGGCCGCCAGGGCGCGCCGGTTGAGCGGCGGGATCAGCATGTAGGCCACCATCGCGCCGACCCACAGCGACAGCGGGATGAAGTAGGGGGCGAAACCGGTGCCGTAGTTCGGCGCCCTGTGCAGGTCGTGCGAGGCGAGCTGGACCGGGTCGGACATCACGCCGGTGCGCCGGTCGCGGTCCTGCTTGTCGTAGTCCGGGATCTTCTTCGCGCCCGAGTGCAGTCCGCCGGCGAGCTTGCCGGAGCCGTCGGAGAGCTTGTACAGGCCGCCGTTGAGGGTCTCGGCGCCCGACTTCGCGGTGCCGATGCCCTTGTCCAGGGCGACCGCACCCGTGTGGGCGGTGCCCAGTCCGGTGTGCAGCTTCTCGGCACCGGCGGCGACCTGGTGCGCCCCGGTGTTCAGCTTGTCGATCTTCTTGACGGCGTCCTCGACGTCCTCGGACAGGTGCGGCGCGCGCTCGGCGAGGGCGTCGGCCTGCTTCTGGAGGGTGCCCAGGTTGTCCCGCATCGTTTTCAGGTCGCCGTCCTGGTCCGCGATCAGCGTGTTGAGGTCGTCGGCGACGGTGGCCACCTCGGCGGCGGCCGTCCTGGCCCGCTTCAGCTCGGGGCAGGCCGGGTCGGGGAGCGACGCGCTCTCGCAGCGCGCCTTGTAGACCTCGTCCAGGACGGCGGAGGAGGCGTGCGCGGTCTTGGCGGCGCCGGGCGCGAGCTTCACCAGCACGTCCAGGTTGTCCTTGACCGCCTTCGCCGAGTCGGAGACCAGCCGTGCGGTGTCCCCGATCGTCTTCTCGTTGTTCTTCAGGAACGGGCCCGCCTGGGCGTAGACGCCGTCGACCTTGTCGGCGAGCGCCTGGGTGCCGTCGGCCACCTGGCGCGAGCCCTCCTGGAGGTCGCCCGAACCGGTGTCGAGCTTCTTCAGCCCCTTGGCCAGCTTGCCGCTGCCGCCCTTGGCGTCCTTCAGCCCGTCAGCGAGGTCCTTGGAGCCCTTCTCCGCCTTCCCGATCCCGCTGTTCAGCTTGTCGGCGCCCTGCGCGGCCGTGACGGTCTTGTCGTGGATGTCGGAGAAGGACACGAAGATCTTGTCCAGGAAGCTCCGGGAGGCCTTGGTGGACGCGGCCGAGCGCACCTCGTTGAAGACCGTGCGGGAGATCTGGCCGACGATGTAGTTGTTCGCGTCGTTGGTGCGCACCTGGAGGGCGCCGGTCTCCGGGGAGTCGCCGGAACTGGACGCGATCCGGCTACTGAAGTCGGCCGGCATGGTCAGCGACAGGTAGTAGGTGCCGTCCTCGACCCCCGCGCGGGCCTCCTCGTCACTCACCTCGTGCCACTCGAAGGTCCGGCTGTCGCGCAGTCCGTCGACGATGTCGTCACCGGCGGTGATCTTCTTGCCGCCCGCCGTGGCGCCCTTGTCGTCGTTCACCAGGGCCACCGGGATGCGGTCCAGCCGGCCGTACGGGTCCCAGAACGACCACAGGTACAGGGCGCCGTACAGCAGGGGCAGCACGAGCAGCGCGACGAGGGCGGCCCTGGGAAGCTTCCCGCGCCCGAAGCGCCTCAGCTCAAGCGCGGCCAGCCTCGGTGAGCGCATCACCGGCGTCCTCCTTCTGCGGCTCGGAGTCCTTCGGCCCGGAGTCCTTCGGCCCGGAGTCCTTCGGCCCGGAGTCCTCCGGCCCGGCGTTCCTCGGCCCGTTCTTCCTGGGCCCCTTCTTCTTCGGCCCGTTGTTCTTCGGCCCGTTGTTCTTCGGCCCGTTCTTCTTCGGCCCGTTCTTCTTCGGCTCGGTCTTCTGCGGCTCGGTCGGCACGGTGACACAGTCCTCGGGAGCGGTACGGCAGACGGCCACGACCGTCGTGCCCGCGCGCGTGAGCGACCGCAACAGGTCCCAGATCTGGGCGCGTTCGGCGTCCGAGAGCTTCATGTCGACGTCGTCCACCCCGAGCAGCCGGGGCCGGCCGAGCAGGGCCAGCGCGAGGGACAGGCGCAGCTCCTGCGGCCGTTCCAGGTCGCGTACGGCCGTCCGGGAGCCATTCGGGAGCGTCTCCAGGTCGAGTCCGGCGGCGGCCAGGGCCGCGTCGACCCGCAGCCGCGCCTCGTACGCGCGCTGGGCGCGGGGGTGCAGCAGATGGCGCAGGGAGTCGCCGAACCTGCGCTGCAACAGGGCCCGTTCGCGCAGGTGCTCCCCGACGGTGAGGGCCGGCTCCAGGTCGGTCACGCCGGTCACGTTCGCCACCGCGCTGACACGGCGCAGGGCCGCCATCTGACGGGGGAGTTTGAACCCGGCGACGGTGGCCACTCCTTCGGTGGGCTTCATCCGTCCCGTGAGTGCGAGCAGCAGACACGTGCGGCCGGAGCCGGACGGTCCCTCGATCGCGATCAGCGAGCCGGGCTCCGCGTCCAGGGTGACACCGCGGAAGGCCCACCCCCGCGGCCCCCTGATCCCGAGCGCCTCGGCCCTGACGTCGGCGCCGGCCGTGCCGCCCGCGTCGACGGGTCCCCCCGCGTCGACGGGTCCGTCCGTGCCGACCGTTCCGTGTGCGTCGTCCACAAGCCCCCCTGCCAGCGTAGGCCGTAATTGAACTGACTGGTCAGTGCAAAAATACGCCCGAACCTACGATCGAGGCAAAAGCCCAGGTCAGAACGGATTGTCAGTGGCATACCGCACGATGGGCACATACGGCATTCGTGCCGTCACCCAGACGACAGGAGGTTCGTCATGGCCCACTCGTCCGCAGCCGCCGCCCGTCGGCGCCGCGCCACCGGCCCTGCCCCCTCACTGACCGGTCCGGCGAGCGACGTGCACCCCGTGCTCCGCCGGGCCACGGCCCCGCCCGCCGCCCTCGACCTGCTCGCCCAGGCCCGTGCCGGACTGGAGGAGGCCACCGTGCTGGACACGCCGAACGAGCGCTATGCGACGGCCCACCTCGCCGCCCTGCGCACCGCCGCCGCCGTGCTCGCCGCCCGGGGCCGGCCCGAGACCTCCCCGCGCCGCCGGGCCCGGATCCGCAGCGCCTGGGAGGTGCTGCCAGAGATCGCCCCGGAGCTGACCGAGTGGAGCGCCCTGTTCGCCTCCGGCGCCGCGCGCCGCGCCCGCGCCGAGGCGGGCATCCAGGGAGCGGCCGGACAGCGGGACGCCGACGACCTGATACGCGACGTGGAGATGTTCCTCCGCATCGTGGAGCGGATGCTGGTCCTCCAGCCGGTCCTGCCCCAGCCCCGCCAGGACCCCGCCGGTGACCCCGCCGCCGTCGACGGCGGCACCGGTACCGGCGGGGACCGTCCGGGGAGGGGAGGCGGTCCGATGAGGGGGACTGGTCCGGGAGGTGATCTGCCGGACGCGGGCTGACCACGGGACCCCCGCCGGGGGAGGCGCGCAGGGTCGGCGCCGTCGCAGTGACCAGGCACGGCGTGGAGGCAATAGGGTGGACATCGCCTGAAGTCCCGCCCCGCCGAGGAGTCAACTGCCGTGTCGGACCCGATGCGCCCGCCCGTCTCCCACCACCACCCCCAGACGACGTCGCTGCGCTCCGACCCCTCCCGTCCTCGCGCCTCTCTCCGTACGGCCGTGGTCTGGGAGGTGTTGCAGGACGCCCTGGACCGCCGGGTCAAGGCCGCGGGCCGGGACTCGCTGGACGTCCTGGACACCGGAGGCGGCAGCGGCGGGTTCGCCGTGCCCCTCGCAAGCCTCGGCCACCGCGTCACGGTGGTCGACCCCAGCCCCAACGCCCTGTTCGCACTGGAGCGCCGCGCCGCCGAGGCCGGTGTCGCCGACCGGATCAGGGGCGTCCAGGGCGATGCGCACGGTCTGTTCGACGTGGTCGAGCGCGGCGGCTACGACGCCGTCCTGTGCCACGGCGTCCTGGAGTACGTCGACGACCCGGCCGAGGGCATCCGCAACGCGGTCGCCGCGCTGCGCGCCGAGGGCGTCCTCAGCCTGCTCGCGGCCGGTCTCGGCGGTGCCGTGCTCGCTCGTGCCCTGGCCGGCCACTTCACCGAGGCCCGGCAGGCACTCCAGGACCCCGACGGCCGCTGGGGCGCCGGCGACCCGATGCCCCGTCGCTTCACCGCCGAGCAGCTCACCGCGCTGGTGGAGGGCGCGGGTCTGCGGGTCGGCGCGGTGCACGGCGTGCGCGTCTTCGCCGACCTGGTGCCCGGGGTCCTGGTGGACACCGAGCCCGGTGCCCTCGACGCACTGGTGCAGCTGGAGGCCGCGGCGGCCGAACTGCCCGCGTTCCACTCCGTCGCCACCCAACTCCACGTGCTCGGTGAGACCATCGGTGCCCGCGAGGTCTGAGATCACCTCCGGCTCGCAGGCGCATCACCGGGGCCGGGGCGCACACGCGGGACGAGCCGCTGATCAGCGCCTCGGGCGCAGATGGAGTACGCCACAAGCCCCCCGATCGAGGGGTTTGCGCCGTATGATCGAGGTACACCGTCCGGCATGACGGGTCGGCCGCCGGGGAATGGAAGCCTCAGCGAGTCGGACGGCCATGACGGGCTCCGGTTGGCCAATTGGCGTAGAGGGGCGGGTTTCACGGGGGCGATTCCCTGCCTATCCTGAAGGGACCCCCCGGGTCGCCCCCGGCGACTGCACGATGAGGAGGACTCCGTGCCGCTCTCTGAGCACGAGCAGCGAATGCTTGAGCAGATGGAGCGAGCGCTGTACGCCGAAGACCCCAAGTTCGCGTCGGCGCTTGAGGGAAACGGGCTGCGGACGTACACCCGGCGGCGGGTCTACCAGGCGGTCGCAGGCTTCCTCGCGGGTATCGCGCTCCTCATGGCCGGAATGGTCGCGCAGCTGATCTGGGTCAGCGTGGTGGGTTTCCTCGTCATGCTGGGCTGTGCCGTGCTCGCCGTCACCGGCTGGCGCAAGGCACCGAAGCCGGGTGAGCAGCCCCCGGGCACCCCGCGCCGCCAGGCGCGGCCGAAGCGCTCCATGATGGACCGGATCGAGCAGCGCTGGCAGCGCCGCCGGGACGAACAGGGTCACTGACCGCGCCGCGCCTCCCACGGCGCCGGACCCGCAGACATACGTGAGGGGCGGCCACCGACTGGTGGCCGCCCCTGATGCGTACTGAGCCGCCCTCGCGGTGCGCTCGGCCCCGCCGCCGCTCAGCCGCACCGAGACGCGCCCGAAGAGAGCCACGCTGCCCGCGCTTCGTGCGGTCAGCCACGCTGCGTGCGGTCAGCCGTGGGGGGGCGCCGGCGCCGCGTGCGTCGGGCGAGCCGCCGCGGGCCGGGTCAACGAGGGCCGACCAGCGGACCGACACCACCCGAGCACCCAGCGCCGGCGCCCCGTGCGTACAGCCCCGCGTCACCGGCGTCATCCGCGTCACCGGCGTCGCCGTGGTCAGCCCCGCTGTCCGGACGGTCGGCGTAGCGTCGGGCGGGTTGCCGTGAGGCGGGTCCGCAGGGTCGACCAGCGGGCCGACAGCGCCCACAGCACCCGGACCGAGGAGCGGGGCAGGAACCGCGCCCGCAGCCGGGTCCCGGTGCTCACCGTGGCCCGCAGCCCCTCGATCACCCGGCGCACGTCCTGTGCCGCTCCCGCGGCCGGGCGCGGGGCGGGCGCGTACAGCACCTGCTCCACCGCGTCCGCCACCCGGTGCACAGCGGCCCCGGTCGCCGCGTCGAGATGGCCGAGCCGGACGATCCGGTCGGCGGCCTTGCGCGGAGTCAGCGACTCGTCCGGCGCGATGCCGTGGTCCCAGGCGCTGTCGGTCAGTTCCTGCCAGGCCGCCAGGGTGTGCGCCGCCGCGCCCCCCGCCGTCCGGGCGTGCCCGCCCAGCCGGCGCCCGCGCATCTGCTCCCGCCACAGCAGCGGCGACAGCGGAACCGCCAGGACCAGCAGCGCGCCCAGCCCGATCAGCGGCCACCACCACCAGCCGTCGCCGCCGCCCTCATGGTGCGGGACCGCCGCCGCGGACGGGCTGCCGCAGGCCTGGAGCTTGCGCAGCTCACCGGCGCAGCTCTCGCTCGGCGATGCCGCCGCCGAGGGCGCCGAGGACGCGCCCTTGGACGGCAGCGCCTCGTCCGGCAGCGAGCTGCCGGGCGTGTCCGACTGGGTGTACGACGGCGTGGTGCCCCGGGTGGGGGTCGGCTCGAAGCGGGTCCAGCCCACGCCCTCGAAGTACAGCTCGGGCCACGCGTGCGCGTCCTTCTGGCTCACCGCGACCGTGCCGTCGGCCTGCGGGGTGCCGGGCGCGAAGCCCACCGCGACCCGGGCCGGGATGCCGAGCGTGCGGGCCATCGCGGCCATCGCGAAGGAGAAGTGGACGCAGAAGCCCTGCTTCTTCTTCAGGAAGTTCGCTATGGCGCCGGGACCGCGGCCCACCTCCACCGAGGTGTCGTACTGGAAGCCCCCGTTGACCGCGAACCAGTCCTGCAGCTTGACGGCTTCCGCGTAGTGACTGCTGGTGCCCGCCGTGATCTCCCGCGCGGTGCGGGCCACCACCTTCGGCAGCGAGGACGGCACCTTGGTGTACTCCCGCCTCAGGGCGGCCGGCGGCTGCGGCGCGGCGGCGAGCTGTTCCGCCGTCGGCTGCACGTCCAGGCTGGTCACCCGGTAGGTCTCGCCGCGCGTGGTCTGGCCGCGGTCGCCGACGAGGGTCATCCCGACGGGCTCGTACCGCCACCGGCCGCTGATCTTCACATCGCTCGGCGGGTAGGGCATCGGCAGCCAGTCCTGCGCGTACCAGTCCGCCGCCGTGACGGTCGTCGTCACCTTGCCGCGCTCGATGTCCGAGCCCAGGCCGATGGGCGTGGGGAGCTTGTCCGGCACGCCGACGACGTGCCGCTGGGCCGGCTTCCAGGTGGTGCCGTCGAAGTCGTCCAGGGAGACGATCCGCAGGTACAGGTCGGAGATGTCGTTCGAGTCCGTCCGCAGCGTCAGCACCTGGCGGTCGTCGTTCGTGTTCAGGTTGTCTCGCAGGGACACCAGCGGGTTGACCGCCGAGATCGTGCCCCCGTTGCCGCCTCCCGCCCCCACGCCGGTGCCCGCGGTACCCAGCAGGCCGCCGTTGATCGTGGGCAGGGCGAGCGGCACCACCAGGGCCACGCCGAGCGCGACCGCGCCGATCCGGCGTCCGGTGCGCACCGGCGCCACGGCGCCCTCCGGGCCGCCCGGGGTGCGGGGCGCGCCGCCGAAGACGCGGCCCCACTGGGCGAGCCGGTCCCGGCCCTCCGCGAGCAGCAGCATCAGATAGCCGGCCGCCGCCACCAGGAACCACAGCCAGCCCGCCCCGCCCCCGGACAGGCCCGCGGCCACCGAGTACAGCGCGAGCAACGGCAGACCGGCCGGGGCCGCGCTGCGCAGGGTCACCGCGAGCGTGTCCACCAGCAGGCCGATCAGCAGCGCGCCGCCGATCAGCATCAGTTTGATGCCGTCGGTGACCGGCGCCGGTGTCGCGTACCGGCTGACGTCGTCCGTGCCCTGCTGGAGCAGGTCGGCGAAATAGCGGAAGGTGTCCGGGCCGGGGATCAGCCCGATGAGCGCGTGCCCCCGGGCGAAGACCAGGGTCAGCAGCATCAGGGTGACCAGCGCCTGCGCCGCCACGGTCAGCGTCCGGCCCAGCGGCACCCGCCGGGCCGCCGCGCCCACCTCGGTCTGGATGGCCACCAGCGGGACCAGTTGCAGCAGCCAGGTCGGCTCGGTGACCAGCGGCAGCAGCGAGCAGGAGGCCATCAGGGTGGCCGCCGCCGCGCACAGTGCCAGTCGTGCCCGCCCGCTCATCCCCGCGCCTCCCCGGTCACGGCGGTCAGTCCGGAGCGCTCCCGGTCCGCCTGCCGCCACAGTTCGTCCGCCGAGGCGCCGCGCGGCACGCTCAGCGCCGTCCAGCCCGCCTCGCGCAGCATCCGCAGCCGCTCCTCGTGCCGGTCGCCGGGGCGGGGCACGTCGGTCGCCTCCCGGGTCCAGGTGTCGGGGTCCAGCACGAAGGCGACGGCGCCGCCGCTGCGCCGGCTCATCTTGGCGACCGTCGTGGCCTGCTCCTCGTCCAGGTCGCCGAGGAAGGCGATCAGCAGCCCCTCGTTGCCGCCGCGCAGCACGTCGTACGCCCGGGACAGCCCGGTGCCGTCGGAGTGGTCGATCACCGCGAGGGTGTCCAGCATCAGCCCGGCCGCGTCCGCCGTCTCCTGGCCGGTGCCCGCGAACCCGTCGGCGCCCTCGCCGGGCACCGCGCTGCCGCTGTCGGTCAGCAGCCGTACCGAGAAGCCGCGCTCCAGCATGTGCACCAGCACGGAGGCGGCACCGGAGACGGCCCACTCGAAGGCCGAGTCCGGGCCCGCGCCCTCGTAGGCGCCGCCGCGGGTGTCCAGGAGCACGGTGCACCGGGAGCGCCGGGGCTGCTCCTCGCGGCGCACCATCAGCTCGCCGTAGCGGGCGGTGGACCGCCAGTGCACCCGGCGCAGGTCGTCGCCGTAGCGGTAGCCGCGCGGGATGACGTCGTCCTCGCCGGCGAGGGCCAGCGAGCGCTGCCGTCCGTCGCCGTACCCCTTGGCCTCGCCGCCGAAGCGGACCGGGGAGAGCGGCTCCACGCGCGGGATGACCGTCAGGGTGTCGTACGTCGAGAAGGATCGGGTCAGCTCGCACATGCCGAAGGGGTCGGTGAGCCGCAGCTGGAGCGGGCCGAGCGGATAGCGGCCCCGCAGGTCGGAGCGGACCCGGTAGGACACCTCACGGCGGCCGCCCGGCTCGACCCGGTCCAGCACGAAGCGGGGCCGGGGCCCGAGGACGTACGGCACCCGGTCCTGGAGCATCAGCAGTCCGGTGGGCAGCCGGGAGACGTTGTCCATGCGCAGGTGCACCCGCGCCTCGCTGCCGGCGGGGACGCGCGCGGGGGCGAGGCGGCGGCTCGCGGCCACCCGGTAGCGCGTGCGGTACAGCACGGCCGCGCAGATCAGGGGCAGCACCGCGAGCAGCAGGCCGACCCGCAGCAGCTCGCTCAGGCCCAGCACGAACGAGCAGATCGCGGCGGCGATCCCGGCCGCGAGGAAGGAGCGGCCCCGGGTGGTGAGGCCCGCCAGGGCCGTACGGATCCCGCCCGCCTCCCCGCGGTCGGCCTCCGCCTGACCGGCCCCCCAGGAACTCATCACAGACTCCGCGGGGGCTGCTGGGGATAGGCCGGGACGCTACGGCCCAGGCCACCGAAGCCGTTCTGCGGGACCGGGGCCTGGGCGGTGGGCACCGGGGTGTGCTGGAGGATCTCCAGCACCACCTGCTCGGCCGTGCGGCGGTTCAGCTGGGCCTGCGCCGTGGGCAGCAGACGGTGGGCGAGGACGGCGACGGCGAGCGCCTGGACGTCGTCCGGCAGCGCGTACTCCCGGCCGGCGAGCGCCGCGGACGCCTTGGCCGCGCGCAGCAGGTGCAGCGTCGCGCGCGGGGAGGCGCCGAGTCTGAGGTCGGGGTGGGCACGGGTGGCGGCTACCAGTTCGACCGCGTAGCGCCGGACCGGCTCGGCGACGTGCACCCCGCGCACCGCCTCGATCAGCTTCACGATCTCGTGCGCGTGCGCCACCGGCTGGAGGTCGTCCAGCGGGCTGACCCCGCCGTGGATGTCGAGCATCTGCAGCTCGGCCTCCACGCTCGGGTAGCCGACGGAGACGCGGGCCATGAAGCGGTCGCGCTGGGCCTCGGGCAGCGGGTAGGTGCCCTCCATCTCGACCGGGTTCTGGGTGGCCACCACCATGAAGGGGCTGGGCAGTTCGTACGTCTGCCCGTCGATGGTGACCTGCCGCTCCTCCATCGACTCCAGCAGCGCGGACTGGGTCTTGGGCGAGGCGCGGTTGATCTCGTCGCCGATCACGATCTGCGCGAAGATGGCACCCGGCTTGAACTCGAAGTCCCGGCGCTGCTGGTCCCAGATGGACACGCCGGTGATGTCCGAGGGCAGCAGGTCCGGTGTGAACTGGATGCGCCGCACCGAGCAGTCGATGGACCGCGCCAGCGCCTTGGCGAGCATCGTCTTGCCCACCCCGGGGACGTCCTCGATCAGCAGGTGGCCCTCCGCGAGCAGCACGGTCAGCGCGAGTCGTACGACCTCGGGCTTGCCCTCGATCACGCCCTCCACCGAACCGCGCACCCGCTCCACCGTGGCGGTCAGCTCAGTGAGGCTCGCTCGATCGTCATAGGTCGTCACCCGGCCCTCCTCGGCCCGTTCTTTCCGGGCCGACGCTCTCGTGCGAAACCGGCCCACCCCGAAACACGGACACCACGCGGGAAAAGTTCCGCGTGACGTCACACCCCGCATTCTTGCTGCCGTTACCGATTCGTGTCACTCGCCTGTGGACAACTGCCCGCACGATGCCGGTCTTACGACTTTTCGACCGCATTTTCGATACGGAACGGCGGGATGTGTTCCGGGGCGGCGGTCCGGCACCCCGGTTCAGGCCGGGTCGACCTCGCGCAGCAGACCGGTGCGCACGTCGAAGACGAAGCCGCGGACGTCGTCGGTGTGCAGCAGGAACGGCGAGGTGCGCACCCGCTGCATGGACTGGCGCACGTCCTGGTCCACGTCGTGGAAGGACTCCACCGCCCAGGACGGCCGCTGGCCGACCTCCATCTCCAGCTCGGTGCGGAAGTCCTCGGTGAGGGCCTCCAGGCCGCAGCCGGTGTGGTGAATGAGCACGATGCTGCGGGTGCCGAGCTTGCGCTGGCTGATGGTCAGCGACCGGATGACGTCGTCGGTGACCACACCGCCCGCGTTGCGGATCGTGTGGCAGTCGCCGAGCTGCAGGCCGAGGGCCTTGTGCAGGTCGAGGCGGGCGTCCATGCACGCGACGACGGCGACGTGGAGAACGGGGCTGGCGTCCATGCCGGGGTCCGTGAACGCCTCGGCGTACCGCCGGTTGGCCTCCACGAGGCGGTCGGTCACGGTGTCTCCGGCCGGTATGGCGCCTTCGGATCCAGTGGGCACTGCTGCAGAAGTCGTCATGCTGACGACGTTACTGGTCACGCGAGGTTCCGGCGTGCTGTGAGAGGGGACAAAAATCGCCATCGTGGCGTGTTGTGAGCTAACCCACACGGAGGGCGAAACCGACCGGACGGATGAATCCGTTCGAATGACCGCACCGGTCCGCGCGCGGTGCGCGACGCGCAGGCCGGTTGATTGACCGCGAGACAGGGTGGACTAAAGTGGCGCGAAGCGGGAGGCGTGGCTCTTCCTGCTGGTGAAACCCCCGGAGACCCCGGCATGCGCCCGGACCGTCTCCCCACGCGCGCGGCGCGTACGTACGGCTCGGCCTCCTCCCGCTCCCGGTCGGCTGACGCTTCCGGCGCCGGCAGGCCGCACCTTCACGAGCTGGCGGGGACCCGAGGCGGTGCGTATCCTGCGCCGGATCCTGAGAGGCCCCCTTGAGCCAGAGTCGACACGTCCCGGTGATGCTCCAGCGGTGCCTGGACCTGCTGGCGCCCGCCCTGGAGCAGCCGGGCGCGGTGGTCGTCGACTGCACCCTCGGCCTCGGCGGGCACAGCGAGGCGCTGCTCGGCCGGTTCCCCGAGGCGCGGCTGATCGGCCTCGACCGGGACAAGGAGGCGCTGCGGCTGTCCGGTGAGCGGCTGGTCTCCTACGGGGACCGCGCCACCCTCGTGCACGCCGTGTACGACGAGCTGCCCGAGGTGCTGGACCGGCTCGGCATCGCGCGCGTGCAGGGCGTGCTGTTCGACCTCGGCGTCTCCTCCATGCAGCTCGACGAGGCCGACCGGGGCTTCGCCTACGCGCAGGACGCGCCCCTGGACATGCGCATGGACCAGACGACCGGGATCAGCGCCGCCGAGGTCCTCAACACCTACCCGGCCGGCGAACTCGTGCGGATCCTGCGGGCGTACGGCGAGGAGAAGCAGGCCAAGCGGATCGTCGCCGCCATCGTCCGGGAGCGCGAGAAGGAGCCGTTCAGCAACAGCGCGCGGCTCGTGGAACTCATCCGGGACGCGCTGCCGCAGGCCGCCAAGCGTACCGGCGGCAATCCGGCCAAGCGCACCTTCCAGGCGCTGCGCATCGAGGTCAACGGCGAACTGTCGGTCCTGGAGCGGGCGATCCCGGCCGCCGTGAAGGCCCTGGACGTCGGCGGGCGCATCGCCGTGCTGTCGTACCACTCGCTCGAAGACCGGCTCGTCAAGCAGGTGTTCGCGGCCGGGGCCGCCACCACCGCGCCGCCGGGGCTGCCCGTCGTGCCCGAGCGGTACCAGCCGCGGCTCAAGCTGCTCACCCGTGGTGCCGAACTTCCCACCGAGGAAGAGATCGCCGAGAACCGCCGGGCCGCACCGGCCAGACTGCGGGGTGCCGAGCGCATCCGGGAGGACGTCGAGTGAGCGAGACGGGTCGGAAGGGTTCCCCCGCGCACCGGGGGAGCGGTGTCCCGCACGCACCGGGGGAGCAGTGAGCAGGAAACCCGAGCTGAAGGGGAGGGCCGCCCGGCTCGCCCGGCTCCTCCCGGCCGGCCGCGCCCAGGCGGCCCGCACCCCGTTCGTCCTGCTCGTCGTCGTGCTCCTCGGTGGCGGCCTCATCGGGCTGCTGGTGCTGAACTCCGCGCTCAGCGAAGGCTCGTTCGAACTCGCCGACCTGGAGAAGCAGACGAAGAGCCTCACCGACCAGGAGCAGGCCCTCCAGCGGGACATCGACGCCTACTCGTCCCCGGACGCACTCCAGCGCCGCGCCCGCCAGCTCGGCATGGTCCCCGGCGGCGACCCGGCCTTCCTCGGCCCCGACGGTACCGTCAAGGGCGTCCCCCGCGTCGCCGCCCCCGAGCCCGCCGCCCTCACGGCCCCGGCCGGCCCCGGCCCCCTCACCCCGGCCGGCGCCACCCTCTCCACGGCCCCGCCCGCCGCCCCGGCCCCCACCGTGCCGCCGCAGCCCCCGAGCGACCCGGCGGCCGCGCCCCCCGCGCCGCCCGCCACCCTCCAGCCCATCCCCACCCCGACCCCCGGCAGGTGACGGAAGTGTCCGACAGGGAACCGCCGCGCCGCCGCGTGCCCGGGCCCGCCAAGCCTCCCCGGCCGCGGGGTGCCGTCCGGCGGCAGCCCGGGCCCGGTGCCCGGCCGGTCCGCCGCTCCGGCGGAGCCCGGCCCCCGGTGTCGCGCCCCCTCCGGCTCGGCAGCCCCCGGCCCCGGCTGCGCCTGGTCAGCCTCGCCCTGACCCTGGTGCTGCTCGCCTTCGTGGTGCGGCTGCTCCAGGTCCAGGCCGTCGACGCGAGCTCCTACACGGCGCGGGCCGAGCAGAACCGGTACGTGGTGCACACGCTGGCCGCCGAGCGCGGCGAGATCACCGACCGCAACGGTGTCGCCCTCGCCGTCAGCGAGGACGCGTACGACATCACGGCCGACCCGACGATGTTCAGCCGCGCGCAGCTGAAGATCTCCGACGGTCCCGAGAAGGCCGCCGCGCTGCTCGCCCCGATCCTCGGCCAGGACCAGGCCGCGCTCGTCAGGAAACTGCGCCCCGCGAACAAGAACTCCCGCTACACCCGGCTCGCCGCCCGGCAGACCCCGCAGGTCTGGAAGCAGATCAAGGACCTGAAGACCGCGCTCACCAACAAGTCGGAGACGGATCACACCACCGTCAACGTCCTGGCCGGTGTCTTCGCGGACCCCAGCAGCCAGCGGGTGTACCCCAACGGCGACCTGGCCGCCGGGATACTGGGCTGGGTCAACGCCGACGGCCAGGGCGGCGGCGGCATCGAGCAGGAGCTGGACAAGCAGCTCTCCGGTAAGGACGGCAAGGTCCGCTACGCCCAGGCCGGCGGGCGCCAGGTGCCGACGGCCGGGTCCACCGAGACCCCCGCCGTGCCCGGCTCCGACGTCGAGCTGACCATCGACCGCGACATCCAGTGGGCCGCGCAGGACGCGATCAGCGAACAGGTGAGGAAGTCCAAGGCGGACCGGGGTTACGTCATCGTCCAGGACACCCGCACCGGCCAGATCCTCGCCATGGCCAACTCGCCCGGCTTCGACCCCAACGACCTGTCGAAGGCCGACGGCGACGCCATGGGCAACGCGGCCGTCCAGGACGCCTACGAACCCGGTTCCACGGCGAAGGTGATGTCGATGGCGGCCGTGCTGGAGCGGAACGTCGCCACCCCGCTCACCCATGTCGTCGTACCCAACCGGCTGCACCGCGGCGACCGGCTCTTCCAGGACGACGTCGACCACGCCACCTGGCACCTGACCCTCAACGGCGTGCTCGCCAAGTCCAGCAACATCGGCACCATCCTGGCCACCGGCGAACTCGGCAGGACCCAGCCCGAGGCCAACAAGGTCCTCTACTCGTACCTGCGCAAGTTCGGCATCGGCAGCCCCACCGGTCTGGGCTTCCCCGGCGAGACCGCCGGCATCCTCGCGCCGCCGCAGAAGTGGTCCACCTCGCAGCAGTACACGATCCCCTTCGGTCAGGGCTTCTCCATCAACGCGATGCAGGCCGCCTCCGTGTACTCGACCATCGCCAACGGCGGCGTCCGCGTCCAGCCGACCCTCGTGCGCGGCACCAAGGGCGCCGACGGCCGCTTCGACCCGGCGCCGAAGCCCGAGCGGACACGGGTCGTCAGCGAGAAGACCGCCAAGAGCCTCGCGCAGATGCTGGAGTCCGTCGTAGACGACGGGCAGGGCACCGGCATCAAGGCCCGCATCCCCGGGTACCGGGTCGCGGGCAAGACCGGCACCGCCAACCGCGTGGATCCGGTCACCGGCCGCTACCGCGGTTACACGTCGTCCTTCGCCGGCTTCGCCCCCGCCGACAACCCCCGGATCACCGTCTACTGCGCCATCCAGAACGCCACCTCGGGCAGCTACTTCGGCGGCCAGATCTGCGCCCCCATCTACAAGCAGGTGATGGAGTTCGCCCTGAAGACCCTCCAGGTCCCGCCGACCGGCGCGAAGGCCGCCAACCTGCCCGTCGACTACAAGCCCTGATCAGCACCTCGGAAACACCAGGAACCAGCTCGTGACAACGATCACCCCGGACCCCGGGAACCAAGGCGCCCACAGGCCCTCACTTCGCTCCGGAGCGGGTACGCCCGGTACGCTCACCGCCGTGCCACACGCTGATCAGTCCCCCATCACCCAGAAGGGCCAACCCGTGACGTATCCGGGACTGCCCCGGCCGACGACGCTCCCCGCCACACCCCTCGCGGAGCTCGCCGGCCAGCTGGGTGTCACCGCGCCGGAAGCCGCCGCCGAGGTCACGGGGATCACCCACGACTCGCGCGCGGTCCGCCCCGGTGACCTGTACGCCGCCCTCCCGGGCGCCCGGCTGCACGGCGCCGACTTCGTCACCCAGGCCGCGAGCCTGGGCGCCGTGGCCGTGCTCACCGACCCCACGGGCGCCGAGCGCGCCGCCGCGTCCGGGCTGCCCGTCCTGGTGGTCGAGGACCCGCGCGGGCGGATGGGAGAGCTGGCGGCCACGATCTACCGCCACCCGGGCCGCGACCTGCTCCAGATCGGCATCACCGGCACCTCCGGCAAGACCACCACCGCCTACCTCGTGGAAGGCGGCCTGAAGACCGTCCGTTCGACCGGTCTCATCGGCACCGTCGAGATCCGCATCGGCGACGAGCGCATCAAGTCCGAGCGCACCACGCCCGAGGCCACCGACCTCCAGGCCCTGTTCGCCGTCATGCGCGAAGGGGGCGTCGAGGCAGTCGCCATGGAGGTCTCCAGCCACGCCCTGGTCCTCGGCCGGGTCGACGGCTGCGTCTTCGACATCGCCGTCTTCACCAACCTCAGCCCGGAACACATGGAGTTCCACTCCGACATGGAGGACTACTTCCGGGCCAAGGCACAGCTGTTCACGCCGAAACGCAGCGCATTCGGCGTGGTCAACGCCGACGACGAGTACGGCCGCCGGCTCGCGAAGGAGGCGACCGTGCCGGTCGTCACCTTCTCCGCCGAGGGCCACCCCGACGCCGACTGGCGCGCCCAGGACGTCCAGGTCGGTCCCATGGACTCGACGTTCACCGTCCTCGGCCCGAACGGCGAGCGCGTGCACGCCAAGTCGCCGCTGCCGGGCCCCTTCAACGTGGCGAACACCCTCGCCGCCATCGTCGCCCTCGCCGCGGCCGGCCTCGACCCGCAGACCGCCGCCGACGGCATCGCCGCCGTCCCGGGCGTCCCGGGCCGCCTGGAGCGCGTCGACGCCGGGCAGCCCTACCTGGCGGTGGTCGACTACGCCCACAAGACCGACGCCGTCGAGTCGGTGCTCAAGGCGCTGCGCAAGGTCACCAAGGGCCGGCTGCACGTCGTCCTCGGCTGCGGCGGCGACCGCGACCGGACCAAGCGCGCCCCGATGGGCGCCGCCGTGGCCCGGCTCGCCGACACGGCCGTGCTGACCTCCGACAACCCCCGCTCCGAGGATCCCCTCGCGATCCTCGCGACCATGCTCCAGGGCGCGGCCTCCGTGCCCGCGCACGAGCGCGGCGAGGTCCTCCTCTTCGAGGACCGGGCCGCCGCCGTCGCCGCCGCCGTGGGCCGCGCCCAGGCCGGCGACACCGTGCTGGTCGCGGGCAAGGGCCACGAGCAGGGCCAGGACATCGCCGGCGTGGTCCGTCCCTTCGACGACCGCCAGGTGCTCCGCGAAGCCATCCAGAAGACCCAGGGATGAAAATCCAGAAGACCCAGGGGATGAACTTGTGATCGCCCTCTCCCTCGCCGAGATCGCAGCAGTCGTCGGCGGGCAGACGCACGACATACCGGATCCGTCCGTACAGGTCACGGGGCCGGTCGTCCGGGACTCCCGCGAGGTGGTGCCCGGCAGCCTGTTCGCCGCCTTCGTCGGCGAGCGCGTGGACGGCCACGACTACGCCCGGGCGGTGACCGAGGCCGGCGCGGTCGCCGTGCTGGCCTCCCGCCCGGTCGGCGTCCCCGCGATCGTCGTCGAGGACGTCCAGACGGCCCTCGGCGCCCTCGCCCGGCACGTCGTACGCCGGCTCGGCGCGACCCTCGTCGCCCTGACCGGCTCGGCCGGCAAGACCAGCACCAAGGACCTCATCGCCCAGGTGCTGCGGCGCAAGGCACCGACGGTGTTCACGCCCGGCTCGCTCAACAACGAGATCGGGCTGCCGCTGACCGCCCTGTCCGCCACCGAGGAGACACGGTTCCTCGTGCTGGAGATGGGCGCCCGGGGCATCGGGCACATCCGCTACCTCACCGGCCTCACCCCGCCGAGGATCGGCCTGGTGCTCAACGTCGGCAGCGCCCACATCGGCGAGTTCGGCGGACGTGAGCAGATCGCCCAGGCCAAGGGCGAACTCGTGGAGGCCCTTCCCCCGGCGGAGGAGGGCGGTGTGGCGATCCTCAACGCCGACGACCCGCTGGTGCGGGCCATGGCCTCCCGTACCAAGGCGAAGGTGGTCCTTTTCGGAGAGTCGGCCGAAGCGGACGTACGGGCCGAGAACGTACGACTCACGGACAGCGGACAGCCCTCCTTCAGGCTTCACACACCCTCCGGTGCAAGTGATCTGACGATGCGCCTGTACGGTGAGCATCACGTGTCGAACGCGCTCGCCGCGGCCGCCGTCGCCCATGAGCTGGGCATGTCCGCGGAAGAGATCGCCACCGCGCTCTCCGAGGCGGGCTCCCTCTCCCGCTGGCGCATGGAGGTCACCGAGCGCCCGGACGGCGTGACCATCGTCAACGACGCCTACAACGCCAACCCCGAGTCCATGCGGGCCGCCCTCAGGGCGCTCGCGGCCATGGGCAAGGGGCGCCGCACGTGGGCGGTGCTCGGCAAGATGGCCGAGCTGGGGGACGAGGCGCTCGCCGAGCACGACGCCGTCGGACGGCTCGCCGTCCGGCTCAACGTCAGCAAGCTCGTCGCCGTCGGGGGGATTGAGGCCTCCTGGCTGCAATTGGGCGCATATAACGAGGGTTCGTGGGGTGAGGAGTCGGTGCACGTGTCCGACGCACAGGCGGCGATCGACCTGTTGCGCAGCGAGTTGCGCCCGGGGGACGTCGTGCTCGTGAAGGCGTCCCGTTCGGTGGGTCTGGAGAGCGTCGCCCAGGCGCTCGTCGAGACCGGTGCCGAGGGTGAGGTTGCCGCCCGATGATGAAGCAGATCCTGTTCTCAGGAGTCATTGGCCTCTTCCTGACGCTGGTCGGCACCCCGCTGCTGATCAAGCTCCTCGCCCGCAAGGGCTACGGCCAGTACATCCGTGACGACGGCCCGCGCGAGCACGCCAGCAAGCGCGGTACGCCGACCATGGGCGGCATCGCCTTCATCCTGGCGACGATCGCCGCGTACTTCCTGAGCAAGCTCATCACCGGTTACCCGCCCACCTACTCCGGGCTGCTGGTCCTCGGCCTGATGTTCGGCATGGGCCTGGTCGGCTTCCTCGACGACTACATCAAGATCGTCAAGCGGCGCTCGCTGGGCCTGCGGGCCAAGGCCAAGATGGCCGGACAGCTGATCGTCGGCATCGCCTTCGCCGTGCTGTCGCTGCAGTTCTCCGACGCCCGCGGCAACACCCCGGCCTCCACCAAGCTGTCGTTCATCACCGACTTCGGCTGGTCCATCGGCCCGGTGCTGTTCGTCGTCTGGGCGCTGTTCATGATCCTCGCCATGTCGAACGGCGTGAACCTCACCGACGGTCTGGACGGTCTGGCCACCGGCGCCTCCGTGCTCGTCTTCGGCGCCTACACGTTCATCGGCGTCTGGCAGTTCCAGGAGTCCTGCGCCAACGCGGGCACCCTGACCAACCCCGGCGCCTGCTACGAGGTGCGCGACCCGCTGGACCTGGCCGTGGTCGCCTCCGCGCTGATGGGTGCCTGCCTCGGCTTCCTGTGGTGGAACACCTCGCCGGCCAAGATCTTCATGGGCGACACCGGCTCGCTCGCCCTCGGCGGTGTCCTCACCGGCCTGGCCATCCTCTCCCGCACGGAGCTGCTGGTGGCCATCATGGGCGGCCTGTTCGTCCTCATCACCATGTCGGTCGTCATCCAGGTCGGCTCCTTCCGGCTCACCGGCAAGCGCGTCTTCCGGATGGCACCGCTCCAGCACCACTTCGAACTCAAGGGCTGGTCCGAAGTCCTGGTGGTGGTCCGGTTCTGGATCATCCAGGGCATCTGTGTGATCGTCGGACTGGGCCTCTTCTACGCGGGATGGGCAGCGGACAAGTGACCTCCTCGGTGCCTTCTGGGCCTTCCGACTTCCAGGGCAAGCGCGTCACCGTCGCCGGGCTCGGCGTCTCCGGCGTCCCGGCGGCGAAAGTGCTGCACGCGCGCGGGGCGGTCGTCACGGTCGTCAACGACGGCGACGACGCACGCGCGCGGGAACAGGCCGCGGAGCTGGAGGCGCTCGGCATCACCGTGCGCCTCGGCGACGGCGAGACCCTGCCGGAGGGCACCGAGCTGATCGTCACCGCGCCCGGCTGGAAGCCCGACAAGCCGCTGTTCCTCGCCGCGGAGAAGGCCGGCGTGCCGGTCTGGGGCGACGTGGAGCTGGCCTGGCGGCTGCGCGGCCCCGACGCGGCCCCGTGGCTGGCCGTGACGGGCACCAACGGCAAGACCACGACCGTCCAGATGCTCGCCTCCATCCTGAAGGCGGCGGGCCTGCGCACGGCCGCCGTGGGCAACATCGGCGTCTCCCTGCTGGACGCGGTCCTCGGCGAGGAGCGGTACGACGTGCTCGCCGTCGAGCTGTCCAGCTACCAGCTCCACTGGGCGCCCTCCCTGCGGGCGCACTCCGCGGTGGTGCTCAACCTCGCCCCGGACCACCTCGACTGGCACGGCTCCATGGAGGCGTACGCGCGCGACAAGGGCCGCATCTACGAGGGCAACAAGGTCGCCTGCGTCTACAACGTCGCCGACAAGGCCACCGAGGACCTCGTGCGCGAGGCCGACGTCGAAGAGGGCTGCCGGGCCGTCGGGTTCACCCTCGGCACGCCCGGGCCCTCCCAACTCGGCGTCGTGGACGGCATCCTGGTCGACCGGGCCTTCGTCGAGAACCGGCACGAGAACGCGCAGGAGCTGGCCGAGGTCTCCGACGTCGACCCGCCCGCGCCGCACAACATCGCCAACGCCCTTGCCGCAGCGGCCCTCGCCCGTGCCTTCGGGGTGCCCGCGAGCGCCGTACGGGACGGCCTGCGGGCCTTCCGCCCGGACGCCCACCGCATCGCGCACGTCGCCGACATCGACGGCGTGGCGTACGTGGACGACTCCAAGGCGACCAACACCCACGCCGCGGAAGCGTCATTGGCGTCATATGAACCGATCGTATGGATCGCGGGCGGTCTGGCGAAGGGCGCGACCTTCGACGAGCTGGTCGCCAGGTCGGCGAAGCGGCTGCGCGGTGTCGTCCTGATCGGTGCCGACCGCGCCCTGATCCGGGACGCCCTCGCGCGACACGCGCCGGAAGTACCCGTGGTCGACCTCGACCGGACCGACACTGGGGCGATGCTCCAGGCGGTGACGGAAGCGAAGCGGCTGGCTCAGCCCGGCGACACGGTGCTGCTGGCCCCGGCCTGTGCCTCCATGGACATGTTCACCAACTACAACCAGCGCGGTGACGTGTTCGCGGCGGCGGTCCGCGAACTCGGCGCCTGACCCCGGCCGCCTGCCGGGCGGATCTTGGGAGGGACGCGTGGGACGGTCGACGTTCAGCGGAGGCGCCGATGCCCAGTAGCCGTACCGGCCGGCCACCCGTGCAGCGGGCGTCCCGGCGCCCGCGGTCCACCGTTCCCCGGCCCCCGCGCGAGAACCCCGTACAACGGCTCTACACGCGGGCGCGCAGGGCCTGGGACCGGCCGCTGACCGCCTACTACCTGATCGTCGGCGGCAGTGTGCTGATCACCGTGCTGGGCCTGGTGATGGTCTACTCGGCCTCCCAGATCACCGCGCTCCAGCTCTCGCTGCCCGGGTCGTACTTCTTCCGCAAGCAGTTCCTCGCCGCGCTCATCGGCGGCGCACTGCTGTTCGTCGCCTCACGCATGCCGGTGAAACTGCACCGGGCGCTGGCCTACCCGATCCTCGCCGGCGCCGTCTTCCTGATGGCCCTGGTGCAGGTGCCCGGGATAGGGATGGCGGTCAACGGCAACCAGAACTGGATCTCCCTCGGCGGCTCCTTCCAGATCCAGCCCAGCGAGTTCGGCAAGCTCGCCCTGGTGCTGTGGGGCGCGGACCTGATCGCCCGCAAGCAGGAGAGGAAGCTGCTGACCCAGTGGAAGCACATGCTGGTGCCGCTGGTCCCCGTCGCGTTCCTGCTGCTCGGGTTGATCATGCTCGGCGGCGACATGGGCACCGCGATCATCCTCACGGCGATCCTCTTCGGCCTGCTCTGGCTGGCGGGCGCGCCGACCCGGCTGTTCGCGGGCGTGCTGTCCGTCGCCGGCCTGATCGGTGTGACGCTCATCAAGACGAGCCCCAACCGGATGGCCCGCCTCGCCTGCATCGGTGCCACGGAGCCCAAGGCCGGGGTCGCCGACTGCTGGCAGGCCGTGCACGGCATCTACGCGCTGGCCTCCGGCGGACTCTTCGGCTCCGGACTCGGCGCGAGTGTGGAAAAATGGGGGCAACTCCCGGAAGCCCACACCGACTTCATCTTCGCCGTCACCGGTGAGGAACTGGGCCTGGCGGGGACGCTGTCGGTGCTCGCCCTGTTCGCGGCTCTAGGCTATGCGGGTATCCGCGTGGCCGGACGCACGGAGGACCCCTTCGTGAGGTATGCCGCGGGAGGCGTGACCACCTGGATCACCGCCCAGGCGGTGATCAACATCGGTGCGGTGCTCGGTCTGCTGCCGATCGCCGGTGTCCCCCTCCCGCTGTTCTCCTACGGAGGGTCCGCCCTGCTGCCGACCATGTTCGCCATCGGGCTGCTGATCGCCTTCGCGCGCGACGAGCCCGCTGCGCGGGCAGCGCTTGCGATGCGGCAACCTCGCTTTGGTAGAAAGCGGGCGGGAGGCTCCGGTGCCGAGCGGGGGCCTCGGAGATGGAACACGATGCGACGGCGTGCCTCGGCGGCGCGTTCGTCCGGAGAGCGGTGAATTTCGGTGCATGTCGTACTCGCCGGTGGAGGGACCGCCGGCCACATCGAGCCCGCGCTCGCCCTCGCGGACGCCCTGCGCAGGCAGGACCCGACCGTGGGGATCACGGCCCTGGGCACGGAGCGCGGCCTGGAGACCCGGCTCGTCCCGGAGCGCGGCTACGAGCTGGCGCTGATCCCGGCGGTGCCGCTGCCGCGCAAGCCCACCCCCGAGCTGATCACCGTCCCGGGCCGGCTGCGCGGCACGATCAAGGCCGCCGAGCAGATCCTGGAGCGCACCAAGGCGGACTGCGTGGTCGGCTTCGGCGGCTACGTCGCCCTGCCCGGCTATCTGGCCGCCAAGCGCCTCGGCGTGCCGATCGTGATCCACGAGGCCAACGCCCGTCCGGGCCTGGCCAACAAGATCGGCTCGCGGTACGCGGCCCGGGTCGCCGTCTCCACCCCGGACAGCAAGCTGCGTGACGCCCGCTACATCGGCATCCCGCTGCGCCGCTCCATCGCCACGCTGGACCGCGCCGCCGTACGGCCCGAGGCCCGCCACCGCTTCGGCCTCGACCCCAACCTGCCCACGCTGCTCGTCTCCGGCGGCTCGCAGGGTGCCCGGCGGCTGAACGAGGTGACGCAGGCGGTCGCCCCGTGGCTCCAGCAGGCCGGTATCCAGATCCTGCACGCGGTCGGCCCGAAGAACGAACTGCCGCAGGTGCACCAGATGCCGGGAATGCCCCCCTATATCCCGGTAAGTTACCTGGACCGGATGGACCTCGCGTACGCGGCGGCAGACATGATGCTCTGCCGCGCGGGCGCGATGACCGTCGCCGAACTCTCCGCCGTCGGGCTCCCGGCCGCGTACGTCCCGCTGCCCATCGGCAACGGCGAACAGCGGCTCAACGCCCAGCCGGTGGTCAAGGCCGGCGGTGGGCTCCTGGTCGACGACGCGGACCTGACGCCCGAGTGGGTGCAGCAGAACGTGCTGCCCGTGCTCGCCGACCCGCACCGGCTGTACGAGATGTCCCGCGCGGCGAGCGAGTTCGGCCGCCGGGACGCCGACGACCTGCTCGTCGGCATGGTGTACGAGGCGATCACCTCGCGCCGGTAGGACCGTATGACGAAAGGGCAGTGAGCAGCGTGGCCGGACCCTCCACCGCCGAGCGCGGTGAACGCCAGCAGGAGTCGTCCGGCCCGCCGCCCGCCCGCGGGCTCGATCGGCGGCGCCTTCGTGCGATCGTCGCCCTCGTCGCCCTCCTCGTGCTCCTCGGGGGCGGTTCCGCCTGGGCGCTGTACGGCTCCACATGGCTGCGCGTCGAGCACGTCTCGGTGTCGGGCACGCGTGTGCTGACTCCGGCCGAGGTGCGCGAGGCGGCGGCCGTGCCGGTCGGAAAACCGATGATTTCCGCCGACACGGGTGCCATCGCAGCCCGACTTCGCCGGAAATTGCCCCGAATTGACACCGTAGACGTGGTTCGTTCCTGGCCGCATGGAATCGGCCTGAAAGTGATGGAGCGCACTCCGGTGCTGTTGATCCGAAAGGGCGCGAACTTCGTCGAAGTCGATGACGACGGTGTTCGGTTCGCCACGGTCGCGCAGGCGCCGAACGGTGTTCCGATGCTGGAATTGTCCGCTTCCCGGACGGGTCCGGGTGCCGCCAGCTTCCGGCGCTTCGGCACCGACCGGCTGGTGCGCGAGGCGGTCCGGGTCGCGGGGGACCTGCCGGCCGCCGTGACGAAGACCGCCCGGTCCGTCCACGTGCGCACCTACGACGACATCTCGCTGGAGTTGGCCGACGGCCGCACCGTCGCATGGGGCAGCGGCGAACAGGGCCGCGCCAAGGCGCGGGCCCTCACGGCTCTCATGAAAGCATCTCCCGGCGCGCGGCACTTCGATGTCAGCGTCCCCACCGCCCCTGCGTCATCGGGGAGTTGACGCACATCCGCGCAGGCCAGCACCCTGGTTGGGCACTGCTACGGCTGATCACATAGGGTGAAAAGAAAAACGGGAGGTTCGGCGTGTTCGTTGAACGGGCGCCACTTGTCGACTTAGTGTCCTGTTCAGAAGACTCCAGGGAACAGACACACTGGTAACCCTAAACTTCAGGGTTAGGGTTCGGGTCGGCGCTACGGACCGTCCCATTCGGCATCCGTCGTCCCGGCGCGGGGCACCGCGCGGCGGCGACAACGTAATTCGAGGCGAGAGGCCTTCGACGTGGCAGCACCGCAGAACTACCTCGCAGTCATCAAGGTCATCGGTGTCGGCGGCGGTGGTGTCAATGCCATCAACCGGATGATCGAGGTCGGTCTCAAGGGCGTCGAGTTCATCGCCATCAACACCGACGCACAGGCGCTGTTGATGAGCGACGCCGACGTCAAGCTCGACGTCGGCCGCGAACTCACCCGCGGACTCGGCGCCGGAGCCAACCCGGCCGTCGGCCGCAAGGCCGCCGAGGACCACCGCGAGGAGATCGAGGAGGTCCTCAAGGGGGCCGACATGGTCTTCGTGACGGCCGGTGAAGGCGGCGGCACCGGCACCGGCGGCGCGCCCGTCGTGGCCAACATCGCGCGCTCGCTCGGCGCCCTGACCATCGGCGTGGTCACCCGCCCGTTCACCTTCGAGGGACGGCGCCGCGCGAACCAGGCCGAGGACGGCATCGCCGAACTCCGCGAAGAGGTCGACACCCTCATCGTCATCCCGAACGACCGGCTGCTGTCCATCTCGGACCGCCAGGTCTCGGTCCTGGACGCCTTCAAGTCCGCCGACCAGGTCCTGCTCTCCGGTGTTCAGGGCATCACCGACCTCATCACCACCCCCGGCCTGATCAACCTGGACTTCGCCGACGTCAAGTCGGTCATGTCCGAGGCCGGTTCGGCCCTCATGGGCATCGGCTCGGCCCGCGGCGACGACCGCGCGGTGGCGGCGGCCGAGATGGCGATCTCCTCGCCGCTGCTGGAGGCGTCCATCGACGGCGCGCGCGGCGTGCTGCTCTCCATCTCCGGCGGTTCCGACCTCGGCCTGTTCGAGATCAACGAGGCCGCCCAGCTGGTCAGCGAGGCCGCCCACCCCGAGGCCAACATCATCTTCGGCGCGGTCATCGACGACGCCCTCGGCGACGAGGTCCGGGTCACCGTCATCGCGGCCGGCTTCGACGGCGGCCAGCCCCCGGCCCGCCGGGACAACGTCCTCGGCACGGCCTCCGCCGGCTCCGCCCCCGCCCGCCGCGAGGAGCCCGCTCCGGCCCGGCCGAGCGAGCCGAGCCGTCCGTCCTTCGGCTCGCTGGGCAGCGTCAAGCCGAAGGAGGAGCCGGAGCCGGCGCCCGAGCCGGTGGCCGAGATCCCGGTCGCCCCGCCGGTGACGCCGGCGCCCCGGACCTACTCGGACAGCGCGGCCGAGGAGCTGGACGTCCCGGACTTCCTCAAGTGATAGGACAGCGCGAGAGCGTGAGCGGCGCGCACTTCGCCTTCACCGACCGGTGGGGCGGGGTGAGCGCCGCTCCGTATGAGGAGCTGAACCTCGGCGGCGCGGTCGGCGACGCGCCCGAGGCGGTACGGGGCAACCGGGAGCTGGCGGCCAAGTCGCTGGGCCTGGATCCCGGCCGGGTCGTCTGGATGAACCAGGTGCACGGCGCCGACGTCGCCGTGGTGGACGAACCGTGGGGCGAGAAGCCGGTGCCGGAGGTCGACGCGATCGTCACCGCCCGGCGCGGGCTCGCCCTCGCCGTCCTCACCGCCGACTGCGTGCCGGTGCTGCTGGCCGACCCCGTCGCCGGGATCGTCGCGGCGGCCCACGCCGGCCGGCCCGGCATGGTCAAGGGGGTCGTCCCCGCCGCCGTACGCGCCATGGTGGGACTCGGTGCCGAGGCGCGCCGGATCGTCGCCCGCACCGGCCCGTCCGTGTGCGGCCGGTGCTACGAGGTGCCGGAGGCGATGCGCGCCGAGGTGGCCGCCGTCGAGCCGGCGGCGCGCGCCGAAACGAGCTGGGGCACGCCGGCGCTCGATGTGAGCGCCGGGGTGCACGCGCAGCTCGACCGGCTCGGGGTGTGCGACCGGGCGCAGGCGCCGGTGTGCACGCTGGAGTCGGACGACCACTTCTCGTACCGCCGCGACCGCACCACCGGGCGGCTCGCGGGCTATGTCTGGCTGGACTGATGGGGCATGACGGACCGTAAGACCGAACTCGCCGCGAACCTGGCGAGGGTGGAGGAGCGCATCGCCGCCGCGTGCGCGGCGGCCGGGCGCGCGCGGGAGGAGGTGACCCTGATCGTGGTCACCAAGACCTACCCGGCGAGCGATGTGCGGATCCTGTCGGAACTCGGTGTGCGCCATGTCGCCGAGAACCGCGACCAGGACGCGGCCCCGAAGGCCGCGGCCTGCGCGGATCTGCCCCTGAAGTGGCACTTTGTCGGTCAGTTGCAGACCAACAAGGTGCGTTCCGTGGTCGGTTACGCCGATGTCGTGCAGTCCGTCGACCGTTCCCGGCTCGTCGCCGCGCTGTCGAAGGAGGCGGTGCGGGCGGAGCGCGAGGTGGGCTGTCTCATCCAGGTCGCGTTCGACGCCGGCGCGAGCGGCAGGGGCGACCGCGGTGGCGTGGCCCCGGAAGGAATCGAAGAGTTGGCCGACCTCGTCGCCGAGGCGCCCGGGCTGCGGCTCGACGGACTGATGACCGTCGCTCCGCTCACCGGGGAGTACGCGGGACGCGAACAGGCGGCGTTCGAGCGCCTGGTGGTTTTGTCGACTGACCTGCGCCGAGCCCATCCGGCTGCAACCATGGTGTCGGCAGGGATGAGCGCGGACCTCGAACAGGCCGTGGCCGCCGGGGCGACACATGTGCGCGTCGGCACCGCGGTACTCGGAGTCCGCCCCAGGCTCGGGTAACGTCGCCAGGAAGTCGGACCACAGCAGAAAATATGGTCAGTGCGCGCCAAGGCGGGCACAACGACCACGTGGATCGCGGGCATTTGGCAGTCGTCAGTCGATCCACCACAGAGCGGAGGACTCAGAGCATGGCCGGCGCGATGCGCAAGATGGCGGTCTACCTCGGCCTCGTGGAGGACGATGGGTACGACGGCCGCGGATTCGACCCCGACGACGACTTCGAGCCCGAGTTGGACCCGGAGCCCGAGCGGGACCACCGACGGCACGAGCCGTCGCACCAGTCGCACGGTGCACATCAGTCCCAAAGGGACGAAGAGGTGCGAATCGTACAACCGCCCGCGCCTCGCGAACCGGTGGCCCGTTCGACTTCGCTCGCCGCGGAATCCGGACGTCCGGCGCGGATCGCGCCCGTGGCATCCATCACACAAGAACGTCAGTCCCTGGAGAAGAACGCGCCGGTGATCATGCCCAAGGTCGTGTCGGAACGAGAGCCTTACCGGATCACCACGCTTCACCCGCGGACCTACAACGAGGCCCGTACCATCGGGGAACACTTCCGTGAGGGCACCCCGGTGATCATGAATCTGACTGAGATGGATGACACAGATGCCAAGCGACTTGTCGACTTTGCGGCTGGTTTGGTGTTTGGTCTTCACGGCAGCATCGAGCGGGTGACGCAGAAGGTGTTCCTGTTGTCTCCTGCTAACGTCGATGTCACGGCGGAGGACAAGGCCCGCATCGCAGAGGGCGGGTTCTTCAACCAGAGCTGAGACGTACGACCGGATCGAAGCACGGAAGAGCACGGAACAGGGGAGAGGGAACCACAGGCCATGAGCGTGTTCGCGCAGGTGATCTACATCGCGCTGATGGTGTTCCTCGTCGTGCTCATCTTCCGGCTGGTCATGGACTACGTTTTCCAGTTCGCCCGCTCGTGGCAACCCGGCAAGGCGATGGTGGTCGTACTGGAGGCCACCTACACTGTCACCGATCCACCGCTGAAGCTTCTGCGGCGGTTCATCCCGCCGCTGCGTCTCGGGGGCGTGGCGCTCGACCTGTCCTTCTTCGTACTGATGATCATCGTCTACATTCTCATCTCCATCGCGCAGAGCTTCGTGAGATGAGGGTGGGGACGATCCGGTCTTGCCGACTGCCGATGACTACGTTGAGGTGAAGAGATGCCGTTGACCCCCGAGGACGTGCGGAACAAGCAGTTCACGACCGTCCGCCTCCGAGAAGGCTATGACGAGGACGAGGTCGATGCCTTCCTCGACGAGGTCGAAGCCGAACTGACCCGTCTGCTCCGCGAGAACGAGGACCTGCGCGCCAAGCTGGCCGCGGCCACCCGCGCCGCCGCGCAGAACCAGCAGAACGCGCGCAAGCCTCCGGAGCAGGACCAGCAGCAGCACCAGCAGCAGGGCATGCGAGGTCCCGGCGCTCCGGTGCCCGCCGGGATATCGGGCCCGCCGCAGCAGCAGATGGGTGGCCCCATGGGTGGTCCGCCCCAGCTGCCGAGCGGTGCCCCGCAGCTGCCCGCCGGCCCCGGCGGTCAGGGCGGCCCGCAGGGTCCCGGCCCGATGGGCCAGGGTCCGATGGGTCAGGGCCCGATGGGCGGCCAGCCGCCCATGCAGCAGCAGATGGGCGGCCCGATGGGCGGTCCCATGGGTGGCCCCATGGGCGGTCCGATGGGCGGTCCCGGTCAGGGCCCCGGTGGCGACAGCGCCGCCCGTGTCCTCTCGCTGGCCCAGCAGACCGCCGACCAGGCGATCGCCGAGGCCCGCTCCGAGGCCAACAAGATCGTCGGCGAGGCCCGCAGCCGCGCCGAGGGTCTGGAGCGTGACGCCCGTGCCAAGGCCGACGCCCTGGAGCGGGACGCGCAGGAGAAGCACCGCGTCGCCATGGGCTCCCTGGAGTCCGCCCGCGCGACGCTGGAGCGCAAGGTCGAGGACCTGCGCGGCTTCGAGCGCGAGTACCGCACGCGCCTGAAGTCGTACCTGGAGTCGCAGCTCCGTCAGTTGGAGACCCAGGCCGACGACTCGCTGGCCCCGCCGCGCACCCCGGCCACCGCGTCCCTGCCGCCGTCCCCGGCGCCCTCCATGGCCCCGGCCGGCGCCGGCGCCCCGTCCTACGGCGGCAACCAGACGATGGGTGGCAACCCCTCGCCGTCCGGCCCGTCCTACGGCGGTCAGCAGCAGATGACCCCGGCCATGACCCAGCCCATGGCCCCGGTCCGCCCGCAGGGCCCGTCCCCGATGGGTCAGGCTCCCTCGCCGATGCGTGGGTTCCTGATCGACGAGGACGACAACTGAGCACCGGGCACCAGTACGACAACGGCGTCGGCAGCGTCTGATAGGGCGGGCCCCCGGACTTCGGTCCCGGGGGCCCGCCCTTTTTACGCGGGTTGCGTGCGGACGGAACCGAGGAAGGGCCCGGCCTCCCCGAAGGAGGCCGGGCCCTTCGCGGACCGCCCGGCGCTTACGCCTTGCGCAGCCGGAACGTGAGGGACAGCCCCTCGTCGGTGAACGGCTCGCCGAAGCTGTCGTCGGCCTCGCCCTGCCCGAAGTCGGTCGACAGGACCTCCTCGGCGATCAGCCCCGCGTGCTCGGCGAGGGCCGCCACCACGGCCGGGTCCGTGGAGGTCCAGCGCAGCGCGATCCGGTCGGCGACGTCCAGCCCGCTGTTCTTGCGGGCCTCCTGGATCAGCCGGATCGCGTCACGGGCCAGGCCCGCCTGCCGCAGCTCCTCGGTGATCTCCAGGTCCAGCGCCACCGTGGCACCCGAGTCGGAGGCCACCGACCAGCCCTCGCGCGGGGTCTCCGTGATGATCACCTCATCGGGGGCGAGGGTGACCGTCTCACCGTCGACCTCCACGGAGGCCGTGCCCTCACGCAGGGCGAGGGACAGCGCGGCGGCGTCGGCGGCGGCGATCGCCTTCGCCACGTCCTGCACCCGCTTGCCGAACCGCTTGCCGAGCGCCCGGAAGTTGGCCTTCGCGGTCGTGTCGACCAGGCTGCCGCCGACCTCGCTGAGCGACGCCAGACCCTCGACGTTCAGCTCCTCCGTGATCTGCGCGTGCAGCTCCCGGTCCAGGGCCTCGAACCCGGTCGCCGCGATCAGCGCCCGGGACAGCGGCTGACGCGTCTTGACACCGGACTCCGCGCGCGTGGCGCGGCCCAGCTCCACCAGCCGGCGGACGAGGACCATCTGCTTCGACAGCTCCGGGTCGATCGCCGACAGGTCCGCCTCCGGCCAGGTGGCCAGGTGCACGGACTCCGGCGCGCCCGGGGTCACCGGAACGACCAGGTCCTGCCACACCCGCTCGGTGATGAACGGGGTGATCGGCGCCATCAGCTTGGTGACCGTCTCCAGCACCTCGTGCAGCGTGCGCAGCGCGGCCTTGTCGCCCTGCCAGAAGCGGCGGCGGGAACGGCGGACGTACCAGTTCGACAGGTCGTCGACGAACGCGGACAGCAGCTTGCCGGCGCGCTGGGTGTCGTACGCCTCCAGCGCCTGCGTCACCTGGTCGGTGAGCGCGTGCAGCTCGGAGAGCAGCCAGCGGTCCAGCACCGGACGCTCGGCCGGCGCCGGGTCCGCCGCGGACGGCGCCCAGTTCGACGTACGGGCGTACAGGGCCTGGAAGGCGACCGTGTTCCAGTAGGTCAGCAGCGTCTTGCGGACGACCTCCTGGATGGTGCCGTGGCCCACCCGGCGGGCGGCCCACGGAGAGCCGCCGGCCGCCATGAACCAGCGCACCGCGTCCGCGCCGTGCTGGTCCATGAGCGGGATCGGCTGCAGGATGTTGCCCAGGTGCTTGGACATCTTGCGGCCGTCCTCGGCCAGGATGTGGCCCAGGCAGACGACGTTCTCGTACGACGACTTGTCGAAGACGAGCGTGCCGACGGCCATCAGCGTGTAGAACCAGCCACGGGTCTGGTCGATCGCCTCGGAGATGAACTGCGCCGGGTACCGGCTCTCGAACAGCTCCTTGTTCTTGTACGGGTAGCCCCACTGCGCGAACGGCATCGAGCCCGAGTCGTACCAGGCATCGATGACCTCCGGCACGCGCGTGGCCGTCGCGCCGCAGCCCTCGTGCGGGCAGGCGAAGGTGACCTCGTCGATGTACGGGCGGTGCGGGTCGAGGCCCGACTGGTCGGTGCCGGTCAGCTCGCTCAGCTCGGTGAGGGAGCCGACGCAGGTGAGGTGCTCCTCCTCGCAGCGCCAGATCGGCAGCGGGGTGCCCCAGTAGCGGTTGCGGGACAGCGCCCAGTCGATGTTGTTGTTCAGCCAGTCGCCGTACCGGCCGTGCTTGACCGTCTCCGGGAACCAGTTGGTCTTCTCGTTCTCCTGGATGAGCCGGTCCTTGATGGCCGTGGTGCGGATGTACCAGGAGGGCTGCGCGTAGTAGAGCAGCGCGGTGTGGCAGCGCCAGCAGTGCGGGTAGCTGTGTTCGTACGGCAGGTGCTTGAACAGCAGGCCGCGCTGGTTCAGGTCCTCGGTGAGCTTTTCGTCCGCCTTCTTGAAGAAGACGCCGCCTACCAGCGGGACGCCCTCGTCGAAGGTGCCGTCCGGGCGGACCGGGTTCACGACCGGCAGGCCGTAGGAGCGGCAGACCTTGAGGTCGTCCTCACCGAAGGCCGGGGACTGGTGGACCAGACCCGTACCGTCGTCGGTGGTGACGTACTCGGCGTTCACGACGAAGTGCGCCGGCTCCGGGAACTCCACCAGCTCGAACGGACGTTGATACGTCCAGCGCTCCATCTCGGCGCCGGTGAAGGTCTGGCCCGTGGTCTCCCAGCCCTCGCCGAGCGCCTTGGCGAGGAGCGGCTCGGCGACCACGAGCTTCTCCTCGCCGTCGGTGGCGACCACGTAGGTCACCTCCGGGTGAGCGGCGACCGCCGTGTTGGACACCAGGGTCCAGGGGGTCGTCGTCCACACCAGGAGCGCTGCCTGGCCGGCGAGCGGACCGGAGGTGAGCGGGAAACGGACGTACACCGACGGGTCGACGACCGTCTCGTAGCCCTGCGCCAGCTCGTGGTCGGACAGGCCGGTGCCGCAGCGCGGGCACCAGGGGGCGACCCGGTAGTCCTGGGTGAGCAGACCCTTGTCGAAGATCTGCTTCAGCGACCACCACACCGACTGCACGTAGTCGGGGTCCATGGTCCGATAGGCGTCGTCCAGGTCGACCCAGTAGCCCATGCGGGTCGTCAGCTCGGTGAACGCGTCGGTGTGCCGGGTCACGGACTCGCGGCACTTGGCGTTGAACTCGGCGATGCCGTACGCCTCGATGTCCGGCTTGCCGGAGAAGCCCAGCTCCTTCTCGACGGCCAGCTCGACGGGCAGGCCGTGGCAGTCCCAGCCAGCCTTGCGGGCCACGTGGTAGCCGCGCATGGTGCGGAAGCGGGGGAAGACGTCCTTGAAGACGCGGGCCTCGATGTGGTGGGCGCCGGGCATGCCGTTCGCGGTGGGCGGGCCCTCGTAGAACACCCATTCCGGGCGGCCCTCGGACTGCTCCAGGCTCTTGGCGAAGATCTTCTGCTCGCGCCAGAAGTCGAGCACGGCGTGCTCAAGAGCGGGCAGGTCGACCTGTGCGGGCACCTGGCGGTACGTCGGCGCTGTCATCTGCGAGCATCCTCCAACGGACTTGCTGCCTTCCGTCGGAGGGACGAGAGCCTTCGTTCCTGTCTACGCCGTGTGCGGCGCGCTCCCGCGGTACCACCCTCCTTGGCTCCCCGCCACGTCGTACGCGCCGGTGAGCCCCCTCATTGGGGTCGCGAAGCCGGTTCTACTCGCCGTCGCCCTGCGGCTGCGGCTTTCTTCCGGCGGCTCCGGGGTGATCTTCACGTCGCGCTCGCCCCCGGGCTCACACCGTCCCCGGGTCGCTCTGGGCTGCGTACGCCGCTACTCGTCCCCATCCACGCTTCTCGCTCCGCCCAGTGTACGGCTCCGCGCGGACAGCGGCGGACCGGTTTTCCGCGCGGCGGGGGCGGGGTCCGCCGGCCGGGCCGTATGACCCGAATGGCGAGGGGAGCGGGCGCCGGGGCCGGTGCGGGTCCGGCCCGGCGGATTACCCGGCGGGGAGCTGGGCACAACGGATGCATGCCCGTGGCTCGGGGGTGCGGGCGGGCGAATCGGGCGGTGTGCCCCGTTGCCGCGGGACTCAAGTCGATTTATCGTCCCAGCACGATTCGCGTGCAAGATCACAATATGTGAAGGGGTCGCGGCCATGGTGGCGAAGAAGACCGCCGTACAGCAGCCGGCGACCGGGAAGACCGGCGCGAGGCCTGCCACCACGAAGACGGCCCCGGGCAGGACGGCCGCCACGAAGACGGCTGCCAGGAAGCCGGTGGCCGAGAAGGCGGCGCCCGTCAGGGTGACTGCCACGAAGAGCGCTGCGAAGACGGCTGCCACGAAGACCGCTGCCACGAAGGCGGTGGCTGCCAAGGCGGTGGCCACGAAAGCGGTGGGCACCAAGGCGGTCGTCGGCACGGAATCGGCCGCTCCGGGGAAGATCGCGAAGAAGACGGCTGAGAAGAAGACGGCTGAGAAGAAGACGGCCGAGAAGAAGGTCGCTGCGAAGAAGGCCGCTGCGAAGAAGGCGGCGGTGAAGGAAACTGCCGACAAAACGGCCGCGAAGGAGGTCGTGGGCACCAAGGCGGTCGCCAAGAAGCCGGCCACCAGGGCGACGGCGGCTGACAGGACGGCCGCCGGCAGGACGGTCAACAAGAAGCCGGCCGCGAAGGAGGCCGGGAAGGAGGCGGTCGGGAAGGCGGCCGTGGCGGAGAAGGCCGTGATGAAGAAGACGGCCACGAAGAGGTCGGCCGCCCGGCAGACGGCCGCGGCGGAGAAGTCGGCGATGAGGGAAACGGCCGTCAAGAAGACGGCGGCCGAGGAAACGGCCGTCAAGGGAACGGCCGCCGAAGAAGCGGTCGGGAAGAAGGCCGTCGCCAAGAAGGCCGCCCCCCGGAAGGCCGCCGCCGACAAGGCCGCGGTGAAGGAGACGGCTGACAAGAGCACGACCAAGGACGCGGGCGCGGCGCGGGCCGCGAAGCAGACGGGAGCCACGACGGTGGTTGCGAAGAAGACTCCTGGCACGGCCACGGCGGAGCAGACCGCCGTTCCCAAGGCGCGGCTCGGCGCGGTGGAGCCCGGCGAACTGGCGGTACGCCCCGGCGAGGATCCCTGGACCGCGGAGGAGGTCGACGAGGCCCGCGCGGAGCTGCAGTCCGAGCTGGAGCGGTTGCGGGAGGAGATCAGCTCGTCCGAGGCGTCCCTGGTCGGCCTGATGCGGGACTCCGGGGACGGCGCCGGCGACGACCAGGCCGACACGGGCACCAAGAACATCACGCGCGAGCACGAGCTGGCGCTGGCCGCCAACGCGCGCGAGATGCTCACCCAGACCGAGCGCGCCCTGGAACGGCTCGACGCGGGCACCTACGGCCTGTGCGAGAACTGCGGCAACCCCATCGGGAAGGCCCGGATGCAGGCGTTCCCGAGGGCCACGCTGTGCGTGGAGTGCAAGCAGAAGCAGGAACGCCGCTCCTGAGCGTGAGGGGCCCTCAAGGCGTGCCGTAGTCTCGTCCTCAGTCAGGCACCTAGGTTGAGGGACTCACGTGGCAGAGGCGGAGCGGATCATCGGTACGCCGGACACCCCGGACGACGGCGGCGAGCACACGGCGGCGGCCGGAGCACCCGTCGGCACCGGCGCGGCCGGTGCTTCCGGGCAGGCCGGCGCGTCCGGCGCGGGCGAGCAGGGGACCACGGCGGGGCGGACCGGCCGCGGGCGCCGGATCGCCGTGCTGTTCGCGGTGGCCGCGTTCGCGTACGCCCTCGACCTGATCAGCAAGATGCTCGTCGTGTCCCGCCTGGAGGGGCACGCGCCCATCCAGGTCGTCGGGGACCTGCTGGAGCTGCACGCGATCCGGAACCCGGGTGCCGCCTTCGGGTTCGGCGCGGCCTTCACGGTGATCTTCACTCTGATCGCCGCGGCCGTGATCGTCGTGATCATCCGCCTGGCCCGCAAGCTGTACAGCTTCCCCTGGGCGGTCGCGCTCGGCCTGCTGCTCGGCGGCGCGCTCGGCAACCTCACCGACCGGATCTTCCGGGCGCCGGGCGTCTTCGAGGGCGAGGTGGTGGACTTCATCGCGCCCAAGGGGTTCGCGGTGTTCAACCTCGCCGACTCGGCCATCGTGTGCGGCGGCATCCTGATCGTGCTGCTGTCCTTCCGCGGTCTGGACCCCGACGGCACGGTCCACAAGGACTGATCCCGGGGTCCGTCCGGGTTTTCCACAGGCTCGTGCGGAGCCTTCCGGCCCGTCCGGCATACTCGACGGGTGAGCACGATTCCCGAGATCCGTACCCTGCCCGTGCCCGACGGCCTGGAGGGCGAGCGCGTCGACGCCGCCATCTCCCGGATGTTCGGCTTCTCCCGCACGAAGGCGGCGGAGCTGGCCGCGGCCGGCAAGGTCCAGGTCGACGGCGCGGTGGTCGGCAAGTCCGAGCGGGTGCGCGGCGGCGCCTGGCTGGAGGTCGAGATGCCGCAGGCGCCCGCGCCGGTGCAGGTGGTCGCCGAGCCGGTCGAGGGCATGGAGATCGTGCACGACGACGATGACGTGGTCGTGATCGTCAAGCCGGTCGGCGTGGCCGCGCACCCGTCGCCGGGCTGGTCCGGCCCGACCGTCATCGGCGGTCTCGCCGCCGCCGGGTACCGGATCTCCACCTCCGGCGCCGCGGAGCGCCAGGGCATCGTGCACCGTCTGGACGTCGGTACGTCGGGCCTGATGGTGGTCGCCAAGTCGGAGCGGGCGTACACGTCGCTCAAGCGCCAGTTCAAGGAGCGCACGGTCGACAAGCGCTACCACACCCTGGTCCAGGGCCACCCGGACCCGACGAGCGGGACCATCGACGCCCCGATCGGCCGGCACCCGAACCACGACTACAAGTGGGCGGTCACGGCCGACGGCAAGCCCTCCGTGACCCACTACGACCTGATCGAGGCGTTCCGCGCCGCCTCCCTGCTGGACGTCAAGCTGGAGACGGGCCGCACCCACCAGATCCGTGTCCACATGGCCGCCCACCGCCACCCGTGCGTCGGCGACCTCACGTACGGCGCCGACCCCACCCTCGCCAAGCGGCTGCGCCTGACCCGCCAGTGGCTGCACGCCGTACGCCTCGGCTTCGAGCACCCCGGCGACGGCTCCTGGGTGGAGTTCGAGAGCGACTACCCCGAGGACCTGCAGAAGGCCCTCGACCAGGTCCGGGAGGAGACATGGGCGTGAGCACCGCCTACAGCGTCCGGGTCGCCGAGGACCCCGCCGACCGCGAGGCCTGCTTCGCGGTCCGCAAGGAGGTCTTCGTGGCCGAGCAGGGCGTGGCCGAGGACATCGAGTACGACGCCTACGACGCCGTGGCCGTGCATGTGCTGGCGGTCCGCGAGGACGGGGTGCCGCTGGGCACCGGGCGCCTGCTGCACGGCGAGGCGGCGGCCGCCAAGACCGGCGGGGACCCGGCGGTGGGCTCGCTGGGCCGGCTAGCCGTCTCCCGGGCGGCCCGTGGGCTCGGCGTCGGCGCGGCCCTGGTGCGCGCCATCGAGGACGCGGCCCGCGCGCGTGGCCTCACGGCCGTGGACCTGCACGCGCAGACCCACGCCCTGGGTTTCTACGAGCGGCTCGGCTACGAGGCGTACGGCCCGGAGTTCCCGGACGCGGGCATACCCCACCGGGCGATGCGCCGGGCCCTGTAGCCGGGGAGCCGCCGCCGGTCGCGCGGCTCTCCGCCCGGGTGCGCGGCCGTCAGGGCATCGGTACGCCGGGCCGTGGGCGTCATGGCAGGCTTGAGGTCTGCCGTGTGATCGTCGACTCCCGGAGCGCCGTCCGTGGACCAGCTGGCTCTGTTGTTCGTACTGCTGCTCGGGGCCCTGGTGAGCGTCCCGGTGGGGGACCGGTTCGGGGTGCCGGCGCCGGTGTTGATGACCCTGTTCGGCGGGGTTCTGGCCGTGGCCGAATTCGTGCCCAACGTGGACATCCCACCGGATCTGATCCTGCCCGGGCTGCTGCCACCGCTGCTCTACGCCGCCGTACGCCGGACCTCCTGGCGGCAGTTCGCGGCCAACCTCCGGCCGATCTTCCTGCTGGCCGTGGCCCTGGTGTTCGTCACGACGGTGTGCGTCGCGTTCGTCGCCAACGCCATCGTGCCGGGACTGCCCATCGCCGCCGCCGTCGCGCTGGGCGCCCTGATCGCTCCGCCCGACCCGGTCGCCGCCACCAGCGTCGCCGGACAGCTGGGGCTGCCGCGCCGCCTGGTGTCGATCCTGGAGGGCGAGGGCCTCTTCAACGACGTCACCGCCATCGTGCTGTACCACGTGGCCATCGCCGCGGCCGTGAGCGGTACGTTCTCGCCCTGGCGGGCGGGTCTCGACCTGGTGCTGTCCGCCGTCGTCGCGGTGGCCGTCGGTCTGGCTCTGGGCTGGGGCGCGAACAAGCTGATGGACCTGCTCGGCGATCCCACCCTGCAGATCGGCATGACCCTGCTCGTGCCGTACGCCTCCTATGTGCTCGCCGAGAAGCTGCACGGCTCCGGGGTGCTCGCGGTGCTCACCACGGCGCTGTTCCTCGCCGAGTACGCCACCGACGCCGACGACGTGATGACCCGGCTCGCCGGCCACACCTTCTGGGACATCATCGACACGCTCGTCACCGGCGTCGCCTTCGGACTCATCGGCCTGGAGCTGCACAACGCCATCCGCACGGCCCAGGGGCGGTGGGGCGAGATGCTCGGCTGGGCGGCGGCCGTCGTGGGCGTGGTGGTCGTCGTACGGCTGCTGTGGCTGCTGCCGGCGACCTGGCTGACCAAACGGCTGCACGCCCGCCGGGACTACGACGAGGAGATCCCGGTGAGCTGGCGGGAGACCGTCGTCATGTGGTGGTCCGGGATGCGCGGGGTGGCCTCGGTGGCGCTGGCGCTGGCCGTGCCGCTCAAGACGGACGCCGGGGCGCCGTTCCCCGACCGGGACGAGATCGTCTTCATCGCCTTCGGGGTGATCGTCGCCACGCTGGTCGTGCAGGGGCTGACGCTTCCGTGGCTGGTGAAGCGGCTCGGGGTGCAGGCCGACTCCGAGCGGGAGAAGGAGTTCGAGAAGGAGCTGGCGGTGCGGGCGGCGAAGGCCGCGAAGCGGCGGCTGCGGGAGATCGAGCAGGTGGAGGAGCTGCCCGAGGAGCTCTCCGAGCAGATGCTGCGGCGGGCCTTCGACATCGGGATCCGGATCAGCCCGGACATGGGGGAGGAGGAGCGGCGGGAGGCCCATCACCAGCGGGCCAAGCGGCTGAAGCGGGTGCGGCGCATCCAGAACGAGATGCTGAGCGCGGCGCGCCACGAGGTACTGGCGGCGCGCAGCGAGCCGGGAGCGGACCCGGAGATCGTGGACCGGGTGCTTCGGCATCTCGACGTGCGGAGCCTGCGGTGAGTGCCGCGCATTGAGCGGCGCGGGCGGCGGGTCCCGGCCGGTGACGGGTCGGTCCCGGCCGGTGGCCGGTCAGCCCCGGCCGGTGCGCGGGAACTCGTAGGCCCGGCGCAGGGACGCGCGGTCGGGGGACGGGACACGGGACGGCGGCAGCACCGAATCCGCGGTGTTCACCCGGGGCAGCGCGTAGGGGTGCTCCGCCGACAGCCAGCTGATCATCTGCTCGCGGACCGCGACCCGCACCGTCCAGATGTCGTCGGCGTCCTTCGCCGTCACCAGCGCGCGCACCTGGATGGTGTTCGGCGTGGTGTCCGTCACCTGGAGGTTGCACGCACGGCCGTCCCAGGCCGGGCACGCGCGCAGGATGTCCCGCAGCTTCTCGCGCATCGCCTCGATCGGCGCGCTGTGGTCGAGATGCCAGTAGACGATCCCGGTCATCTGCGGTGTGCCACGGGACCAGTTCTCGAAGGGTTTGGAGGTGAAGTACGACACCGGCATGGTGATCCGGCGCTCGTCCCAGGTCCGTACGGTCAGGAAGGTGAGGGTGATCTCCTCGACCGTGCCCCACTCGCCGTCGACCACGACGGTGTCGCCGATGCGCACCATGTCGCCGAAGGCGATCTGCAGCCCGGCGAACATGTTGGAAAGCGTCGACTGGGCGGCGACACCGGCGATGGCGGCGATGATGCCCGCCGACGCCAGCAGGGAGGCGCCCGCCGCGCGCATCGCCGGGAACGTCAGCAGCATCGACGAGACGGCCACGACGATGACGATCGCGGACACCACCCGCATGATCAACTCCACCTGTGTGCGCACCCGGCGCACCCGTGCCGCGTCGCGATGGACGCGGGCGTAGCGGGAGTAGGTGGTCTCGACGATCGCCGCGGCGATCCGGATCAGCAGCCAGGCGACCGATCCGATCAGCACAAGCGTCAGTGTCCGTCCGATGCCGACCAGGTGTCGCTCCAGCAGCTTCGCCTGGTCGTACGAGCCGCGCAGCAGAGCGGTGCACAGGACGAGCTGGTAGGGGATGCGGGCACGGCGCAGCAGCCCCCACAGAGGGGTGTCGTGGTCGCGTTCGTCGGCCTTGCACAGCAGCCGGTCGGTGCCCCAGCCGATGGCCAGGGTCAGCAGCACCGTGCCGCCGAGCACGATCAGGGGGCGGAGTACGTTCTCCATGCCTCCGCTCCTAACCGGCGGGCGCAGGGCATGAACATGTGAGTTCGGCGCGTTCCTGGGTACGGCGGCACCGGCACTGCCGTAGCCGGCTGGCACCATGGCCTCATGAACATCATGCTCTTTCACTCGACCTACGGGCTCAGGCCCGCGGTGCGCGAGGCCGCGGACCGGCTGCGCGCGGCGGGCCACGAGGTGTGGACGCCGGACCTCTTCGAGGGGCGTACGTTCGACACCGTCGAGGACGGCATGGAGTTCAAGGAGCGGATCGGCAAGGAGGAACTGCTCAAGCGGGCCGTGCTGGCGGCGGCGCCGTACTCGGACCGCGGGCTGGTGTACGCGGGGTTCTCGCTCGGCGCCTCCGTCGCCCAGACCCTGGCCCTCGGCGACGACAAGGCGCGCGGGCTGCTGCTCCTGCACGGCACGTCGGACATCGCGCCGAACGCGCACGTGGACGAGCTGCCCGTGCAGCTGCACGTGGCCGAACCGGACCCGTTCGAGACGGACGACTGGCTGAGCGCCTGGTACCTGCAGATGGGCCGGGCGGGCGCCGATGTGGAGGTCTACCGGTACGCCGGGGCCGGGCACCTCTACACCGACCCCGAGCTGCCGGACTACGACGCGGAGGCCGCCGAGGCCACCTGGCGGGTGGCGCTCGGCTTCCTCGAATCGCTGGGCTGAGCGGTCACACCGGGTCGTAGGTCCGCTCGACCTTCTGTGTGCCGCTGCGGGTGCGGTAGGAACGCACCCAGGTGGAGGTGGCGTTCGCGTCGGTGCGGTCGGACAGCACGTAGTAGTCCATCTGCGCGCGGTCGGCTGTGATGTCGAGCACGCCGTAGCCGTGCCGGTCGGTGTCCACCCAGTGGACGTGCCGGTTGGCGGCCTTGATGACCGGCGCGGCGATCGCCGAGACCGTGCCCTCGGGGACCTTCACGATGTCGTCCAGGTTGTCGGAGGTCACCGAGGTCACCACGAACTCGGTGGCCGCCGACGCGGACAGCGGGTAGGTGCCCGCGTCCACCGGGACGTCGTTGGCCCACGCCATGTGGATGTCACCGGTCAGGAAGACGGTGTTGCCGATGGCGTTGGAGCGCAGGTGGGCCAGCAGTTCACGGCGGTCGTCGGTGTAGCCGTCCCACTGGTCCGTGTTGGCGGCGATGCCCTCCTGCGGCAGTCCGAGCAGCTTGGCGAGCGGCTTGAACAGGTCGGCGGAGAGGGAGCCGAAGGAGAACGGCGAGATCATCACCGAGTTGCCGACCAGCCGCCACCTGGTGTCGGAGGCCTTCAGACCGGCCTTCAGCCAGTCGAGCTGGGCGCGCCCGGTGAGCGTGCGGTCCGGGTCGTCCACCGAGCCGCTGGCCGTGGACGCCTGCTGGGAGCGGAAGGAGCGCAGGTCCAGCAGGGAGAGGTCGGCGAGCTTGCCGAAGCGCAGCCGGCGGTAGGTGGTGCCCGCGACGGCCGGGCGGACCGGCATCCACTCGAAGTACGCCTGCTTCGCGGCGGCCTGACGGGCCGCCCAGGTGCCCTCGGCGCCCTCGGTGTGGTTGACGGCGCCGCCCGACCAGGCGTTGTCGGCGAACTCGTGGTCGTCCCAGATCGCGACGACCGGCGCCTTCAGGTGCAGGGCCTGGAGGTCGGGGTCGGTCTTGTACCTGGCGTGCCGGATCCGGTAGTCGGCGAGGGTGAGGATCTCGTTGGCCGGCGCGTGCGGGCGTACGACCTCGCCCCGGGTCCCGTACTCCCCGGACTTGTACTCGTAGATGTAGTCGCCGAGATGGAGCCAGGCGTCGAGGTCGTTGCGGGCCGCGAGGTGGCGGTAGGCGGAGAAGTAGCCGGCCTCCCAGTTGGCGCAGGAGACCACGCCGAAGCGCAGGGAGGAGACGTCAGCGTCCGCCGCCGGCGCGGTGCGGGTGCGCGCCACCGGGGAGTCGGTGCCGCCGGCCGAGAAGCGGAACCAGTAGTCGGTGGCCGGCTCCAGGCCGCGGATGTCGGCCTTCACGGTGTGGTCGGAGGCGGCCGTCGCGGTGGTGGAGCCCTTGGCGACGACGCTGGTGAACGCCTTGTCCCTGGCGACGATCCAGCTGACCTCGGTGTCCGGGCCGAGCCCCGAACCCGGTATCGCCTCCGGGACCGGGGTCACCCGGGTCCACAGCAGCACACCGTCGGGCAGCGGGTCGCCGGAGGCGACACCGTGCAGGAAGGCGGGGGCGTCCGTGGCGGCGCGGGCCGACGCCGCGGCGGCCAGCGGGCCGGCCAGGACAGCGGTCGCCGCCGCGGCCTTGACGACCGAACGGCGGCGGGGCGAAAGCGAACCGAGGTTCTGGGATGCCTCGGATGATCTGTATCGACTGGTCACGGACGATCAGGTTACTGATCGGTACGCGCGAGAGCGGGCGAACTCGCAAAAGTTCGCCCGCTCTTTGACTGCCGGTCGGCTCAGCCCTTGAGGGCCGCCTCCAGCGCGGTGTTGAACTCGGCGACCGACATGGGCGCGTTCTTGCCGTCGGAGCCCGTCAGGGTCTTGCCGTCCATCTTCAGGGTCGGGGTGCCCGAGATGCCGTCCCTGTCGAAGAGCTTGGACTCCTCCAGCGCCCACCTGTCGTAGGTGCCGTCCTTCACGGCCTTCTGGAACGCCGCGTTGCCCTTCAGCGCGGGGACCGTGTCAGCGATCTCGATCAGGTAGCTGTCGTCCTTGAACTTGTCGGTGGTCTCCTCGGGGTGCCACTTCTTGGAGTACATCGCGGTCTTGTACTCCAGGAAGGCCTCGGGGCTGACGTTGAGCGCGGCGCCCAGAGCGCTGAGCGCGTTCTTGGAGCCCTCACCGGTCAGGTTCTTGTCGAGGAAGGTCGCACCGACGTACTGGATCTTGAACTTGCCCGCGTCGAGGTCCTTCTTGACGGTCGGGCCGACCACCTGCTCGAACTCGGCGCAGACCGGGCAGCGCGGGTCCTCGTACATCACCAGGGTCTTCTTGGCGCTGCTCTTGCCGAGGACGATCGTCGTGCCGTCCGTGCCCGAGGTGTTGGCCGGCTCGACGAGCTTGTCGTCCTTCGCGGCCTCCCAGTAGGCGGGCTTGTTGTTCTGCACGACGGCGTAGCCGATGCCGCCGGCCGCGGCCAGGACGGCCACGACCGAGGCGGCCACGATGAGCTGCCGCCTGGCCTTGTCGCGCTTGGCCTGCCGCTCGCGCTCCTGGCGCAGCCGCTCCCGGGCCGCCGTCTTCGCCGCCTGGCTGTTCCGCTTGCTCATATTGGTGATCTCCATGTGGGACGCGCACACGCTGTACGCGGAATACGTGTGGGGGACTGGTCGTGCTCAGGCGAATGCCGGGGAGCACGGCGGTCCACGCCGTCCCAGGGAGTGCGTGAGGAGCCGGTCGCGGGCGGCGGCGCGGCGCGGGGCCGGGCGGGGCAGCCGGCGGGCCGGCAGCGGCCGTGCGGCGACCGCGGCCACCGCCAGCAGCAGCGGCCGGAACGTGGTGGCGGCGACCGCCCGCAGCAACTGGGTCAGCGCCCGCTCGCCCCGGCGCAGCCAGGCGGCGGCGAGCAGCCCCACACCGATGTGCGCAGCGAGCAGCAGCCAGGCGGTGGCCGGACCGGCGTGGGCGAGCAGCGCCCCGGAATGGCCGGGACCACCGGCCATCTGGGTCAGCGGGGTGCCCACCCGGCCCTCGCACAGCACGTCCAGGCCGACCGCGCGCAGCGGACCGGCGACCGGACCGCCCGCGCGGCCGTAGCAGGCGTGCTGGCCGGTGGTGAACACCGTGTCGGCGGTCAGCTCCAGCGGGATCAGCAGGGCCGCGATCCGGCCGAAGCCGCGCTCACGGCCCGCCAGCGCGTACGCGGTGACGAACACCCCGGCGGCGACCGCGCCCACCGTCGCGGGCGGCAGCGGAACACGGGACAGCAGCACGTGCGACGCGGTGCTGAGCGTCACGACGAAGGCCGTGAACAGCGCCGCGCGCACGGCTCTGAGCTGGGTCCCGGATATGTCCATAGCAAAAGGAGAGTCTGTCACGTACGCCGGTAAGGGACCCCTAAAGGGTGCCTGTGAATCCGTGAAGGTTACAGCCCCGGAATCCGGCCGTTGCGGAACAGGTCGACGAAGATCTGGTGGTCGGCACGCGCGCGTGCGCCGTAGCTGTGCGCGAAGTCCACCAGCAGGGGCGCGAAGCCCTCCTCGTCGGCCGCGAGCGCCGCGTCGATGGCCCGCTCGGTGGAGAACGGCACCAGGGACTCGCCGGAGGTGTCGTCCGCCGCCGCGTGCATGGTCGCGGTGGCCCGGCCCAGGTCGGCGACGACGGCCGCGATCTCCTCCGGGTCGTCGATGTCGTCCCAGTCCAGGTCCACGGCGTACGGCGAGACCTCGGCGACCAGCTGGCCGGCGCCGTCCAGCTCGGTCCAGCCGAGCCACGGGTCGGCGTGCGCCTGGAGGGCGCGCTGGGAGATCACCGTGCGGTGGCCCTCGTGCCGGAAGTAGTCCGCGATGGCCGGATCCGTGATGTGCCGGGAGACGGCCGGGGTCTGGGCCTGCTTGATGTAGATCACGACATCGTTCTCCAGGGCGTCGCTGTGGCCCTCCAGGAGGATGTTGTACGACGGCAGGCCGGCGGAGCCGATGCCGATGCCCCGGCGGCCCACGACGTCCTTCACCCGGTACGAGTCCGGGCGGGCCAGGGAGGAGTCCGGCAGCGTCTCCAGATAGCCGTCGAAGGCCGCCAGGACCTTGTAGCGGGTCGCCGCGTCCAGCTCGATGGAGCCGCCGCCCGGTGCGAAGCGGCGCTCGAAGTCGCGGATCTCGGTCATCGAGTCCAGCAGGCCGAAGCGGGTCAGCGAGCGGGCGTCACGCAGCGCGTCCAGCAGCGGGCCCTGCGCGGTGTCCAGCGTGAACGGCGGCACCTCGTCCCGCTTGGCCCCCGTGGCCAGGGCGTGGATGCGCTCGCGGTAGGCGGCGGCGTAGACCGTCACCAGCTCGGTGATCTGCGCGTCGCTGAGGGCCTTCGCGTACCCGATGAGGGCGACCGACGCCGAGAAGCGCTTCAGGTCCCAGGTGAACGGGCCGACGTAGGCCTCGTCGAAGTCGTTGACGTTGAAGACCAGGCGGCCGTTGGAGTCCATGTACGTGCCGAAGTTCTCGGCGTGCAGATCGCCGTGGATCCACACGCGCGAGGTGCGCTCGTCCAGGTACGGGCCGCCGCGCTTCTCGGCGTCGAGGTCGTGGTAGAAGAGGGCCGCCGTGCCCCGGTAGAAGGCGAAGGCCGAGGCCGCCATCTTCCGGAACTTCACCCGGAACGCGGCCGGGTCGGCGGCCAGGAGCCGGCCGAAGGCGGTGTCGAAGACGGCGAGGATCTCCTCGCCGCGCTGCTCCTCGTCGAGCTGGGGGACCGACATCGCGGGGTGCCTCCTGGTGCGTGACCTGTACGACAGCGTTTCTGCCGTACCCAACGCACGAAGGTACGCGGGAGTGCCCGCCGTCACCCGGCCACCACCCGACATCGGGGCCGCTTCGCGCCAAGTCTTCATCTCGTTGTCAGTGCCGCGGCATAGACTTCGACGCTGACCCCAGAAGTGTCCGCCAGCCCGTCGCCGAGTGTTTCCCCCGGAGGCCTCACCGTGTCAAAGCCGCCCTTCACGCACCTGCACGTCCACACCCAGTACTCGCTGCTGGACGGTGCCGCGCGGCTGAAGGACATGTTCAACGCGTGCAACGAGATGGGCATGACGCACATCGCCATGTCCGACCACGGCAACCTCCACGGGGCGTACGACTTCTTCCATAGCGCGAAGAAGGCCGGAATCACCCCGATCATCGGGATTGAGGCGTATGTCGCCCCCGAGTCCCGGCGGAACAAGCGCAAGATCCTCTGGGGCCAGCCGCACCAGAAGCGGGACGACATCTCCGGTTCGGGTGGTTACACCCACAAGACGATGTGGGCCGTGGACAAGACCGGCCTGCACAACCTCTTCCGGCTCTCCTCCGACGCCTACGCCGAGGGCTGGCTGCAGAAGTGGCCCCGGATGGACAAGGAGACCATCGCCCAGTGGTCCGAGGGCATCGTCGCCTCCACCGGCTGCCCCTCCGGCGAGGTGCAGACCCGGCTGCGCCTCGGCCACTTCGACGAGGCCCTCAAGGCCGCCGCCGACTACCAGGACATCTTCGGCAAGGACAGGTACTTCCTGGAGCTGATGGACCACGGCATCGAGATCGAGCGCCGGGTCCGCGACGGCCTGCTGGAGATCGGCAAGAAGCTCGGCATCCCGCCGCTGGTCACCAACGACTCGCACTACACGTACGCGCACGAGGCGGGCGCCCACGACGCCCTGCTGTGCATCCAGACCGGCAAGAACCTCTCCGACCCCGACCGCTTCAAGTTCGACGGCACCGGCTACTACCTGAAGTCCACGGACGAGATGTACGCCATCGACTCCTCGGACGCCTGGCAGGAGGGCTGCGCCAACACGCTCCTCGTCGCCGAGATGGTGGACACCACCGGCATGTTCGAGAAGCGCGACCTCATGCCCAAGTTCGACATCCCCGAGGGCTACACCGAGGTCACCTGGTTCCAGGAGGAGGTCCGCCGCGGCATGGAGCGCCGCTTCCCGGGCGGTGTCCCCGAGGACCGCCAGAAGCAGGCCGAGTACGAGATGGACGTCATCATCCAGATGGGGTTCCCGGGCTACTTCCTCGTGGTCGCCGACTTCATCATGTGGGCCAAGCGCCAGGGCATCGCGGTCGGCCCGGGCCGGGGCTCCGCGGCCGGCTCGATCGTCGCCTACGCGCTCGGCATCACCGACCTCGACCCGATCCCGCACGGCCTGATCTTCGAGCGGTTCCTCAACCCCGAGCGCATCTCCATGCCGGATGTCGACATCGACTTCGACGAGCGCCGGCGCGTCGAGGTGATCCGGTACGTGACGGAGAAGTACGGCGCCGACAAGGTCGCCATGATCGGCACCTACGGCACCATCAAGGCCAAGAACGCGATCAAGGACTCCGCGCGCGTGCTCGGTTACCCGTACGCGATGGGCGACCGGATCACCAAGGCCATGCCCGCCGACGTCCTCGGCAAGGGCATCCCGCTGTCCGGCATCACGGACCCCAGCCACCCGCGCTACTCGGAGGCGGGCGAGGTCCGGGGGATGTACGAGAACGAACCGGACGTGAAGAAGGTCATCGACACCGCGCGCGGTGTGGAGGGCCTGGTCCGGCAGATGGGCGTGCACGCCGCCGGCGTGATCATGTCCAGCGAGACCATCACCGAGCACGTCCCGGTCTGGGTGAGGCACACCGACGGCGTGACCATCACCCAGTGGGACTACCCGAGCTGTGAGTCGCTCGGCCTGCTGAAGATGGACTTCCTGGGCCTGCGCAACCTCACGATCATGGACGACGCCGTCAAGATGGTGAAGGCCAACAAGGGGATCGACATCGACCTCCTGAGCCTCCCGCTCGACGACCCCACGACCTTCGAGCTGCTCCAGCGCGGCGACACCCTCGGCGTCTTCCAGTTCGACGGCGGCCCCATGCGGTCCCTGCTGCGGCTGATGAAGCCGGACAACTTCGAAGACATCTCCGCCGTGTCGGCCCTGTACCGCCCGGGCCCGATGGGCATGAACTCCCACACGAACTACGCGCTGCGCAAGAACGGGCAGCAGGAGATCACGCCGATCCACCCCGAGCTGGAGGCGCCGCTCAAGGAGGTCCTGGACGTCACCTACGGCCTGATCGTCTACCAGGAGCAGGTGCAGAAGGCCGCCCAGATCATCGCGGGCTACTCGCTCGGCGAGGCCGACATCCTCCGCCGCGTGATGGGCAAGAAGAAGCCGGAGGAGCTGGAGAAGAACTTCGTCATCTTCCAGGCCGGCGCCCGCAAGAACGGCTACAGCGACGAAGCCATCCAGGCGCTCTGGGACGTGCTGGTCCCGTTCGCCGGCTACGCGTTCAACAAGGCGCACTCCGCGGCGTACGGCCTGGTGTCGTACTGGACGGCGTACCTGAAGGCGAACCACCCCGCCGAGTACATGGCGGCCCTGCTCACCTCGGTCAAGGACGACAAGGACAAGTCCGCGGTCTACCTCAACGAGTGCCGGCGCATGGGCATCCGGGTGCTCCCGCCGAACGTCAACGAGTCCGAGGCCAACTTCGCCGCCCAGGGCGACGACGTGATCCTCTTCGGCCTGTCCGCCGTCCGCAACGTCGGCACCAACGTGGTCGAGTCGATCATCAAGTGCCGCAAGGCGAAGGGGAAGTACGCCTCCTTCCCCGACTACCTCGACAAGGTCGACGCGGTGGTCTGCAACAAGCGCACCACCGAATCGCTGATCAAGGCCGGCGCCTTCGACTCGATGGGCCACACCCGCAAGGGCCTCATGGCCCAGTACGAGCCGATGATCGACAACGTGGTCGCGGTCAAGCGCAAGGAGGCCGAGGGCCAGTTCGACCTCTTCGGCGGGATGGGTGAGGAGACCAGCGACCAGCCCGGCTTCGGCCTCGACGTGGAGTTCACCGACGACGAGTGGGACAAGACCTACCTGCTCGCCCAGGAGCGGGAGATGCTCGGTCTGTACGTCTCCGACCACCCGCTCTTCGGCCTGGAGCACGTGCTCTCCGACAAGGCGGACGCGGGCATCGCCCAGCTCACCGGCGGTGACTACGGGGACGGCTCGGTGGTGACCATCGGCGGCATCATCTCCGGCCTGCAGCGCAAGATGACCAAGCAGGGCAACGCCTGGGCCATCGCCACCGTCGAGGACCTGGCGGGCTCCATCGAGTGCATGTTCTTCCCGGCCACCTACCAGCTGGTGTCCACCCAACTCGTCGAGGACGCCGTGGTGTTCGTCAAGGGCCGCCTCGACAAGCGCGAGGACGTGCCCCGGCTCGTCGCCATGGAGCTGATGGTCCCGGACCTGTCCAACGCGGGCACCAACGCGCCCGTCGTGCTCACCATCCCGGCCGTGAAGGTGACGCCGCCGATGGTCAGCCGCCTCGGCGAGATCCTCAGCCACCACAAGGGCGACAGCGAGGTCCGGATCAAGCTCCAGGGCCCGCGCAAGACCACCGTGCTCCGCCTGGACCGGCACCGGGTCAAGCCCGACCCGGCGCTGTTCGGCGATCTGAAGGTGCTGCTCGGCCCGTCCTGCCTGGCCGGCTGAGGCCCGGCGGAGGGCATCGGGAAGGGCATCGAGGAGGCATGAACGCGAAGGGGCGCACCCTTACGGGTGCGCCCCTCACCTGTGCCCGGGCTTCAACTGCCCTTTAGTTGTGGCCGAAGCTCTTCTGCTTCTTGCGCGCGGCCTCCGAAGGGCTGCCCGGGGCGTGCGCCATGGGCGGCTCGTGCTCCTCCGCCTGCGGACGCTGCGCGTGCTCGGACTGCGGAGCGCGGTTCTGCGGGCCGGACTGCTTGCGGTTCTTGTTCTTGGCCATGGTGATCTGCCTCCTGTGGGGGATCTAGGGGCCAGGGCCGGGACCAGATTCACATACGCTGACATCAAGCGCATGTCGGATAATTACCGTGTGTGACAGGGGTGGTGGGCGTACCGGAACCGCAAACGCCACGCCGAAGATCGAGTTCGGGCCGTTAACCCCCGCGTGGTCGGGCAGACTCGAAGGAAGTCCGAAGCAAAACCTCCCGGGAAGAGGGTGAGTCGCGTGGACCGCTGCATCGTCCTGGTGGACGCCGGGTATCTGCTGGGAGCCGCCGCCAGCCTCCTCGCCGGTGAGCCCTCGCGGTCCCGGATCACCGTCGACCACGCCGCGCTGATCCAGGCGCTGCGGGAACGCGCGGAGTCCGACACCGAGCGCCCCCTGTTGCGCATCTACTGGTTCGACGGCGCCCCCGACCGGGTCCCCCAGCCGGAGCATCGCCGGCTGCGCGTGATGCCCCGGGTCACCGTCCGCCTCGGCGCGCTCACCCGCAGTGACGGACGCTGGGCCCAGAAGGGCGTCGACGCCGCCATGCACGCGGAACTGACCGAGCTGGCCCGCAACCGCGCCTGCTCCGACGTCGTCCTCGTCACCGGCGACGGCGATCTGCTGCCCGGCATGATGGCCGCCAAGGAGCACGGCGTCGCCGTCCACCTGTGGGCCGTCCAGGCCGCCGACGGCGACTACAACCAGTCCGAGGACCTGGTCGCCGAGGCCGACGAACGGCGCGTGCTGGACCGTGCCTGGATCACCCAGGCCGTCCGCGCCAAGGAGCTGACCGGCGTCTGCGCCCCGCCGCCCGCGCCCCGCCCCGAGATCGCCGCGATCCTCTCCGCGCCGCTTCCCGAGTCCGCCCTCGGCACCGCGGCCGAGCGGCCCGCCGAACAGCCCGCCCACCCGCCGGCCGCCGCCGCCGAGAACGGCTCCCAGGAGCGGGTGACCGCCTCCAAGGGCGTCCCGACCCCCAAGGACCTGGCCGCGCTGCGCGCACCCGGCACCCAGCCCGTCCAGCACCCGGCGACCGCGACCCTGCGCTGGTCCTCCGACAAGGGCTGGGTCGACCGGCCGGGCGTGGTCGCCGAGCCCCCCGAGGTCGCCTCCATGCCGACGCTGGCCCAGCTCACCACCGCCGAGCAGCGGTGGGCCGACCGGGAGGAGGACATCACCACCGTCGGCGGCGACCCGTACGAGGTCGGGCAGGTCTTCGCCCGCCGCTGGATGTCCCGGCTCGGCGACCAGGGTCATCTGCAGCGGCTGTCGCAGATGTACCCGCGCATCCCGCACCGGATCGACGGGGAGCTGCTGCGGTACGCGGCCCGGTTCGGGCTGCTCGCCCACAAGGACGACCAGATCGACGAGCACGACCGTTACGCCATTCGGGCGGGGTTCTGGCGGGAGATCGACGTCCCGGCGGCGGCCGAACAGCACGCGCCCGCCGCCGACTGAACGCCCGGATCCGCCCCCAAGGGCGAGTAAAGGGCCCCGACCCCGTAGGCTCGTCCCTTGTGAGTACGCGCGCGGGACAGGCACTTCGGTACGACGAGGTCGTACGCGTGCGCGGGCTCGGCAAGACCTACCCGGCCGTCAAGGGCCGGCGGGGCGCCCCGGGCACCCCCGAGGTGCGGGCCACCGACGGGGTCGAACTGGACGTGCGGCGCGGCGAGGTCTTCGGGCTGCTCGGCCCCAACGGCGCCGGCAAGTCCACCCTCGTACGGCAGCTCACCGGGCTGCTGCGCCCGGACACCGGCAGCGTCGAGATACTCGGCCACGACATCGTGCGCCATCCCGAGCGGGCCGCCCGGCTCCTCGCCTACCTGGGCCAGGAGTCCACCGCACTGGACGAGCTGACCGTCTCCCTCGCCGCCGAGACCACCGGGCGCCTGCGCGGCCTGGACGTCCGGCGGGCGCGGGCCGAGCGGGACGCCGTCCTGGAGGAACTGGGGCTGACCCCGATCGCCGGACGGGCGCTGAAGAAGCTGTCCGGCGGCCAGCGGCGGCTCGCCTGCTTCGCCACCGCGCTCGTCGGGGAACGGCCGCTGCTCGTGCTGGACGAGCCGACCACCGGCATGGACCCGGTGGCCCGGCGCGCGGTCTGGGCCGCCGTGGACCGGCGGCGGGCCGAGCGCGGTACGACCGTGCTGCTGGTCACCCACAACGTCATCGAGGCCGAGACGGTCCTGGACCGGGTCGCCGTGCTCGACCAGGGCCGGGTCATCGCCTGCGACACCCCCGCCGGACTCAAGGCACGGGTCGCCGGCGAGGTGCGGGTGGAGCTGGTGTGGCGGGAGCGGGCGCCGCTGGAGGTGCCCGAGGTCGCCGTGCTGTACGAGCGGGCCGTGGAGTCCGGCCGGCGCTGGACGCTCCGGCTCGCGCCCGAGGAGGCCCGCGCCGTCGTCGCCACGGTGACCGGCGGCGCCGCCTTCGCCGCCCTGGACGACTTCACGCTCGCCACGCCCAGCCTGGAGGACGTCTACCTGGCGCTGGGCGGCGCGGCCCGGCAGGGGCTGGTGAAGACGTGAGCGCACCGGCCATGGAATGCGTGGAGGTCTGCGCGACCGCCGGGGTGGACAGGCCCGCCGTGGCGACTGCCGCAGGGAAGAGGAGCAGCCCGTCGTGAGTGTCGTACCCGCCGAGGTTCTGCCGGGCGGTGCCCGGGCCGTACCGGACACGGCGGCCGGCGCGGCCGAGCTCGGGCCGTCCGCGCGGCTGTGGCCGTCGTTGGTGGCCGTCTACCGGGCGCAGCTCTCCCGGGCCCGGGTGGCGCGGATCCCGCTGCTGTTCGTGGCCACGTTCCAGTCCATCGGCATCGCCGTGATGATGCGCGGTGTCGTCGACAGCGGCCACGAGGCCCAGTCCGTGGTGGCCGGGTCCTCCGTGCTGGTCGTCGCGTACGTCGCGCTGAACCTGCTGTCGCAGTACTTCGGGCAGCTGCGGGCCAGCGGCGGGCTCGACCACTACGCCACACTGCCGGTGCCGCCGGCGGCCGTGGTGCTGGGCGCGGCGGCGGCGTACGCCTCCTTCACCGTGCCGGGGACCCTGGTGACGGCCGTCTTCGGCTGTGTGCTGTTCGGGCTGCCGCTGTCCAACCTGTGGATCCTGGTGGCCGTCATCCCGCTCGCCGGGGCCGCGCTGGCCGGCCTGGGCGCCGCCTGCGGGCTGCTCGCGCCCCGGCCGGAGCTGGCCACGCTGCTCGGCCAGCTCGGCATGTCGGCCGCGCTGCTGCTGGGCGTGCTGCCGGCCGACCGGATGCCGGAGATCGTACGGCTGGCCCGTGATCTGCTGCCATCGACCTATGGCGTGGAGGCGTACGCGCGGACCTTCGGGGCGGACCCCGACTGGGCCGTCGTCCTCGCTGACCTGGGTGTGTGCGCGGGTGTCGGTGTGGTCTCGCTGGCCGTGGCGGCCTGGGCGTACCGCAGGGCCGCCGTCCGGTGACGCGGCCCACAGCGCGAGCTGGCACGATAGTCGGGTGACCGCACCGCTGACTCCGCCTCCTCCGCCGCACGAGAACTCCCCGCACCAGGTCTGGCAGGCGCCGCCGCCCGCCGGTGCGCCGGGTGCGGGCGCGTACGAACAGGACGGCCCCGGGATGAAGACGGAACTGCGGGAGGCCGCCGTGATCACGGTGGCGCTGGCGCTCGGCGGGGTGCTGCTGGGGCTGCTGTGGTGGTGGCTGGCGCCGCACGTGCCGCTGATCGGTGACGAGGTCGACAAGAACTGGGTCGTCTACGTGAAGGACACCGAGGGCGAGCAGGCGGTCGGGGTGGACGGAACGTTCATCCTGCTGGGGCTTGCCTTCGGTCTGGTCAGCGCCGTGGTGGTGTTCCTGCTGCGGCGGCGCGGGGGTGTGCCGCTCGCGGTGGCCCTCGGCCTCGGCGGGCTGCTCGGGTCGCTGCTGGCCTGGCGGCTCGGGGTGTGGCTGGGGCCCGAGTCGGACGTGCTCGCGCACGCGCAGGCCGTGGGCAAGGGCGTGACGTTCTCCGCGCCGCTGGAGCTGTCGGCGAAGGGGGCGTTGCTGGCGTGGCCGTTGGCGGGGTTGCTGGTGCATCTCGGACTGACCGCGCTGTTCGGGCCCCGCGACCCCGAGCTGCCGTACGGCGAGAGGCCGTGACGGACGCCGTGGAGTGAGGCGCTGTGGCGGACGCCGTGGAGTGAGCGGGGCGGGCGAGCCCGTCAGCCGCGTCCGATCGGCGCCGGCACCGCCTCCGTCAGCTTCGCCAGGTCCCCCGGCGCCAGCTCGACCTCCAGGCCCCGGCGGCCCGCCGAGACGCAGATCGTCGCGTGGGACTGTGCCGAGTCGTCGATCACCGTCGGGAGCTTCTTGCGCTGGCCGAGCGGGGAGATGCCGCCGCGGACGTAGCCCGTGGTGCGTTCGGCGAGGGCCGGGTCGGCCATGCTCGCCCGCTTGCCGCCCACCGCCGCCGCCAGGGCCTTCAGATCCAGCGAGCCGGCCACCGGGACCACACCGACCACCAGGGAGCCGTCGACGTCGGCCACCAGGGTCTTGAAGACACGGTCGGGGGAGACTCCCATCGCCTCCGCCGCCTCCTCGCCGTAGGAGGGGTGGGACGGGTCGTGGTCGTAGGCGTGGACCGTGAAGTCCACGCCCGCCGCCGTCAGGGCCACCGTCGCGGGCGTTCCCCCGGACTGCTGCTTCTTCGACTTCTTCGCCATCTGGGTGTCGTGCTTCCCTCAGTTCAGACTCGTCGGCGTCCGCGTCAGCTCGAACGCGGGCAACGACGGCAGACTACGGATGATGGACGTCTCCGCGCGAAGGAGTTTCAGCTCGTCCCGGAGCCGGGAGGCGGTGTCCGGGGCCTGGAGCAGCCGCTGCTTGGTCGGCGTGTCGTGCACCATCGCGGCGGCCACCAGGTACGACACCACGCCCGGGTCGTCGGGCAGGTCGGCACCGGTGGACAGCGAGCGCTCGCGGGCCCCCGCCAGACGCTTCTGGTACTGGCGGAAGGAGCGCAGGACGCCCTCCGCCAGCGCGCCGGCCTCGTCCCCGGGCTCCTCGGGCAGCTCCTCCAGCTCGGCGGTCAGGAACGGCCCGGACGCGTCCACGGACAGCAGGCGGACACGCGTCGTGCCCGTCGCCAGGACCTCGAAGGTGCCGTCGGACCGCTCCCGGATGGTCGCCGCGTCCGCCACACAGCCCACCCCGTGGAAGGCCTTGAGCGGGTCGGGGCCGAAGCCGGCGGCCGGGCCCCGGTCGGGCTGGGCCGTGGGGTCCGGCATGCCCGGGGCGCTCGGCGCGACCTCGTGGCCGTCGCGGATGGCGACGACCGCGAAGCGGCGCGGCTCCTCCTCGGGGGTCTTCAACAGCGCGCGCATCATGGCGCGATAACGCTCCTCGAAGACGTTCAGCGGCAGCACGAGCCCCGGGAACAGCACCGAGTTCAGCGGAAAGAGCGGGAGACGGACGGTGGTCACGGCGCCCCAGCCTAGTGGTCGGCGGCGCGGGCGTGTCCGCCGTGCTCGCCGAGGGGGTCCCGGGACGCCGTCAGCAGCCCGGCCGGGGCGGGCCGCGGGAGCGCCGTCTCCAGGTGTTCGCGCACGCGCAGGAAGTGGCCGAGCGGGTCGTCCGAGATCCGGTCCCAGGGGAAGGAGGTGGCGTAGGGGCCGATCAGGCGCAGCTGGGTGCGGGCGTCCTCCCAGCGGTCCAGTCGCAGCAGGACGTACAGCAGTTTGTTGCGGACCTCGGCGGGCCACGGGTCGGCCGCCGGAAAACGCCCGGAGAGCTCGATGGCGCGGTCGGCCGCCGCGTCCAGCCGGGCGCGCGGCACCTCGGGGTCGCAGTCGTCGGTCAGGCAGCCGAAGGCCGCCCGGGCGGGCAGCGCCTGGACGAGCGAGTCGGCCGGGGCGTCCTGCGCGGCGCGCTCGGCGAAGTCGAAGCACGCCCGGTGCGAGCCATGGGGGCTGTGGGGCGTGTCTCCCCACTGGGCGCAACAGAAGGCGGCCAGGTAGCGCAGGGCGGCCACATGGCAGCCGTAGTGGTGCGGGGCGCGCCGGACGGCCGCCTCCCACAGCTCCTCGAAGTAGCGGTGCCCGGCCCGCGAGCCGCGCGCGTGGTCGAGCGCGATCCGCCAGGGCACCGGGTCGCGGTCGTCGGCGCGGGCGGCGGCGGTGATGAGCGGGCTCACCTCGCGCAGCAGCTCGGCCCGGGCGGGCGAGGGCCAGGCGCGGTCCACCGCCAGCTGGGCCCCGAGCAGCAGCACGCCGGGGTCGTCCGGGGCGGCGGCGCGCCACTCCTCGTACCACTCGGGGCGCGAGCGGGCGAAGGCGGTCAGGCGCCGTACGTACCGGTCCCGGTTCTCCCACTCGGTCGCGGTGCGGGTGGCGGCGAGCAGGCCGGCCGCGGCGGCGTACTCGCCCCGGCCGGCCGCGACCAGCGCGGGTGAGAGGCGGTCGTCGGGCGCGTCGAGCACGGCCTCGTCCCCGGCCGGCGGGCGGTCGGCCGGGCGCGCGGAGCGTTTGGTCATCCGGGTGGGGCGGATGAACGAGGGCAGCAGAGCCATGGTCCGACCATTGAAAGTCCGCAGGTCGGGGCGGCGCCAGAGGGCCCGGGCAAGTCATGGAAAGTTGTACGTGCGAGAGTCAAGGAGCGGTAAAGGGTGAATGTGCATGTTGTGCGGGGTGTGTGCGTGAAGGGCAGATTCCGTCAGCGTTGATGGATTGCGCCTGATGGCTCGCGTCGGCCGCGCGCCGTGTTCCGTCGGTGCCGCCGTGTTCCGTCGGCTCCGCCGTGTTCCGTCCGCTCCGCCGTGTTCCGTCAGCTCCGCCGCAGCAGCCGGGTCGCGCCCGCCGCCACCGTCGTCGCCAGGACCCAGCCGATCAGGATCAGCCCCGCCGCCAGCCACTGCCAGCCGCCGCGCAGCTGCCACTGGCCCGCCTGGCCCAGGTCGATCACCGGCAGCAGCAGGTCCAGCGTGAACAGCGCCGGGCTCCACACCGGGTGGCCGCCGGAGCTGACCGGCGGATGGTCCGCGCGGGCGAAGGCGAGCGTGCCCGCCGCCCACAGCACCGCCATCCACACCGCGGCCCGGCCCGGGCGGTAGCCGTAGGCGACCGTCCAGTCCTGGAGGTAACCCCAGAACTTGCCGGCCAGCGGCAGCGTCTCGCGCCGCCGGCGCTGCTTGGCGAGCAGCACCTCGCGCGCGTCCTCGTCCTCCCCGGCCGCGCGCAGCACCGCCGCCAGCCGCTCGTACGGCTCCGGGGCGTACTCGGCGGTGGCCGCCGCCACCCAGTCCAGGCGCTGGGTCAGCGGGAACGGGCCCTGCGGCACCAGGCTCTCGTAGGCGAACCCGCCCATGTGCAGATTGCCCGCGTCCGGCCAGCTGCTCGCCCGGTCCACCAGGTTCACCACCCGCGCGCCGGACAGCACCACCTTGCCGCGCTCCGGCTTGTCCCCGAGGAAGCGCAGCTCCGGCGTCTGCACCCGGCGCAGCGACAGTTCCTGGTCGTCGGTGAGGGCGAACCGGGCCCGCTCCAGGTCGACGGCGTCCCCGAACCGCCCGTCGTCCAGACGCACCCCGCCCCGGGACTCGAACCGCTGGATGCGTGTCCCGCGCGCGGGTGTCGTGCCGCTCAGCAGCGGGTTGCCCACACCGGCCGGGGTCAGGTACAGGGTCCGCTCGACCGTCAGCTGGGGGGCGTTCAGGGCGAAACGGGCGTAGGGGTTGGCGAGCCTGGCGCCGCGCAGGCTGAGCGAGACGCCGATCTGGGCGCCGCGCAGGCTGAACTCGCCGTGCGACTCCAGCATCTCCGCCTGGAGGTCCTGGCCGACGGTCAGCCCGTCGGCCGCGATCGACCGCCCGCTGCGGTCCCGGTAGGCGACCGCCTGGTTGAGCAGCAGATCGGTGCCGATGTGCGCGTCCGTCAGCCGGACCCCGTTCTGGAAGCGGCAGCGCGGCAGATGCAGATCGCCCTCCGTGTGCACGCGGGCGGCCTCCAGGCGGGGCACCGCGCAGTCCACCAGGCGCAGGGTCGTGAACCGGGCCTCCGGCAGCCGGATCTCCTCGTCGAAACGGCAGCCGCGCAGTTCCACGTACGGCGTGACCTGGCCGCCCGCCAGGTCCAGCGGGTCGGTGACGCGCACGCCGACGAGCTTGAGCGCGGACACCCGGCCGGCGAGCGCCGGCGGGCCGTCGAGGAGCAGCCAGCAGACGATACGGGCCCGTACGGTCCGCTCCGGACCCCAGGGATGCCCGCCGTGCGGATCGTCCACCGCGAAGTCGCCGCTGCTCAGGTCGTACACGCTGCCGTTGCGGAAGGCCTGCCACATGCCCGCCTCGGTCGCGGTCAGGTCGTCCGGCAGGTCCCCCGTGCGGATGCCGGCCCCCTCGCTCACCGTTCTCCTCTTCTCGCCTCTTCCGGTTCGCTGGTTTTCGTACAGCCGTTCATGCCCTCTGTGACCGCCGGGACACCACCCGTGAAGGTGATCTTCCGGGTTCCGGCCACCCTCTGTACCAGTCATTGACCCACGTCTGTACCGGCCATTGACCCACGGTCTGTATCAGCCATTGATACGCGCGGACGGCTGCCGACGGCGGTCTGAGAGAATTGGGACTGTGATTTCCCGAATCGATCTGCGCGGCGACGCCCTTCCCGAGGGCCCCGCCCTGCGCGACCTGCTGCCCCGAGCCGACTTCGACGTTCAGGCCGCCCTGGAGAAGGTGCGCCCGATCTGCGAGGCCGTGCATCATCGTGGCGACGCGGCGCTGATCGACTTCGCCGAGAAGTTCGACGGAGTGCGGCTGGAATCCGTCCGTGTCCCGGCCCAGGCACTCACCGACGCGCTCGCCGGACTCGACCCGGCCGTGCGCGCCGCCCTGGAGGAGTCCATCCGGCGGGCCCGGCTGGTCCACCGCGAGCAGCGCCGTACGACCCACACCACGCAGGTCGTGCCCGGCGGCTCGGTGACCGAGAAATGGGTTCCGGTCGAGCGCGTCGGGCTGTACGCGCCCGGCGGCCGCTCGGTCTACCCGTCCTCCGTGGTGATGAACGTGGTGCCCGCCCAGGAGGCCGGCGTCGAGTCCATCGCGCTCGCCTCGCCGGCCCAGGCCGAGTTCGGCGGACTGCCGCACCCGACGATCCTCGCCGCCTGCGCCCTGCTCGGTGTGGACGAGGTGTACGCGGCCGGCGGCGCCACCGCCGTCGCGATGTTCGCGTACGGCACGGAGTCCTGCCCGCCCGCCAACATGGTCACCGGACCCGGCAACATCTGGGTCGCCGCCGCCAAGCGCTACTTCACCGGCAAGATCGGCATCGACGCCGAGGCCGGCCCGACCGAGATCGCGATCCTCGCCGACGCCGGCGCCGACCCGGTGCACGTCGCCTCCGACCTGATCAGCCAGGCCGAGCACGACCCGCTGGCGGCGGCCGTCCTGGTCACCGACTCCGTCGAGCTGGCGGACGCGGTCGAGAAGGAGCTGGAGCCGCAGGTCGCGGCCACCAAGCACGTCGAGGACCGGATCGTGCCCGCGCTGAAGGGCAAGCAGTCCGCCATCGTGCTGGTCGACGGCATCGACGAGGGCCTGCGGGTCGTCGACGCGTACGGCGCCGAGCACCTGGAGATCCAGACCGCCGACGCGGCGGCGGTCGCCGACCGGGTCCGCAACGCCGGCGCGATCTTCATCGGCCCCTGGGCCCCCGTCTCGCTCGGCGACTACGCCGCCGGCTCCAACCACGTGCTGCCCACCGGCGGCTGCGCCTGCCACTCCTCGGGGCTGTCCGTCCAGTCCTTCCTGCGCGGCATCCACATCGTGGACTACACGAGGGACGCGCTCGCCGAGGTCGCCCACCACGTGGTGACGCTGGCGGAGGCGGAGGACCTGCCCGCGCACGGCGCGGCGGTCAAGGCGAGGTTCGGCTGGAAGGTACCCGAGAGCAAGTGAGCGACGTGCGGATCGACGATCTCCCCGTACGGGACGAGCTGCGTGGCAAGTCCCCCTACGGCGCGCCCCAGCTGGACGTCCCCGTACGGCTGAACACCAACGAGAACCCCTACCCGCTGCCCGAGCCGCTGGTCGAGCGGATCGCGGAGCGGGTGCGGGAGGCCGCCCGCGGCCTGAACCGCTACCCGGACCGGGACGCGGTCCAGCTGCGCACCGAACTGGCCAAGTACCTGACGAAGACCGGGAAGTACCCGCTCGGCATCGAGAACGTGTGGGCCGCCAACGGCTCCAACGAGGTCATCCAGCAGCTGCTGCAGACCTTCGGCGGGCCGGGCCGCACGGCGATCGGCTTCGAGCCGTCGTACTCGATGCACGCGCTCATCGCGCGCGGTACCGGCACCGGCTGGATCTCCGGGCCGCGGCGCGAGGACTTCACGATCGACCGGGCCGCAGCCGAGCAGGCGATCGCCGAGCACAAGCCGGACGTCGTCTTCATCACCACCCCCAACAACCCCACCGGCAACGCGGTCCCGCCGGAGACCGTCCTCGCGCTGTACGAGGCGGCCCAGGCGGCCAAGCCGTCCATGGTGGTCGTGGACGAGGCGTACATCGAGTTCAGCCACGGCGACTCGCTGCTGCCGCTGCTCCAGGGCCGCCCGCACCTGGTGATCTCCCGGACGATGTCCAAGGCGTTCGGCGCGGCCGGCCTGCGCCTCGGCTACCTGGCCGCGCACCCGGCGGTCGTGGACGCCGTCCAGCTCGTCCGGCTGCCGTACCACCTGTCGGCGATCACCCAGGCGACCGCCCTGGCCGCGCTGGAGCACACCGACACGCTGCTCGGGTACGTCGAGCAGCTCAAGGCGGAGCGGGACCGGCTGGTCGCCGAGCTGCGTGCGATCGGCTACGAGGTGACCGAGTCCGACGCGAACTTCGTGCAGTTCGGCCGGTTCGCCAGCGCCCACGAGGCCTGGCGGAAGATCCTCGACCGGGGCGTCCTGGTCCGGGACAACGGGGTTCCGGGATGGCTGCGGGTGTCAGCCGGCACCCCGGAGGAGAACGACGCGTTCCTCGACGCGGTCCGTGAGTTGAAGAAGGAGCTGTGACGCATGAGCCGCACAGGACGCGTGGAGCGCACCACCAAGGAGACGTCGGTGCTGGTCGAGATAGACCTCGACGGCACCGGCCGGACCGACATCGCCACCGGCGTCGGCTTCTACGACCACATGCTCGACCAGCTCGGCCGGCACGGTCTGTTCGACCTGACCGTCAAGACCGACGGCGACCTGCACATCGACTCCCACCACACCATCGAGGACACCGCCCTCGCGCTCGGCGCCGCCTTCAAGCAGGCACTCGGCGACAAGGTGGGCATCTACCGCTTCGGCAACTGCACGGTCCCGCTGGACGAGTCCCTCGCCCAGGTCACCGTCGACCTGTCCGGCCGCCCGTACCTCGTGCACACCGAGCCCGAGAACATGGCGCCGATGATCGGCGAGTACGACACGACGATGACCCGGCACATCCTGGAGTCCTTCGTCGCCCAGGCGCAGATCGCGCTGCACGTGCACGTACCGTACGGGCGCAACGCGCACCACATCGTGGAGTGCCAGTTCAAGGCGCTGGCCCGGGCGCTGCGTTACGCCTCCGAGCGCGACCCGCGCGCGGCCGGCATCCTCCCGTCGACGAAGGGCGCGCTGTAACCCATGACCGGTCTGTCGACCCTCCTGATCGTCGTCGGCCTCTTCCTGGTCGGCGGCATCATCTCCTTCGTCAAGCAGAAGATGCCCACCAGCCTGATCGTGCTGCTCTCGATCGGCGCGGGCCTGTGCCTGGTGGCGGGCGTCATGCGGCTGGAGGTGTGGAATTGAGCACCAGGTCCACGAACAAGAAGGTCGTCGTCTTCGACTACGGCTTCGGCAACGTCCGCTCCGCCGAGCGGGCCCTCGCGCGCGTGGGCGCCGACGTCGAGATCACGCGCGACTTCGACAAGGCGATGAACGCCGACGGCCTGCTCGTGCCGGGCGTCGGCGCCTTCGCCGCCTGCATGACGGGCCTGCGTGCCGCCCGGGGCGACTGGGTCGTGGACCGCCGGCTGTCCGGCGGGCGCCCGGTCATGGGCATCTGCGTCGGCATGCAGATCCTCTTCGCACGCGGCATCGAGCACGGCGTGGAGGCCGAGGGCCTGGACGAGTGGCCCGGCACGGTCGCGCCGCTCCAGGCCGACGTCGTGCCCCACATGGGCTGGAACACCGTGGACGCCCCGGCCGACTCACAGCTGTTCGCCGGCCTGGACGCCGACGCGCGGTTCTACTTCGTGCACTCCTACGCCGTCCACGACTGGGCCCTGGAGTCCCACAACCCGGTGATCGAGGCCCCCAAGGTCACCTGGTCGACGCACGGCAAGCCGTTCGTGGCCGCCGTGGAGAACGGCGCCCTGTGGGCCACCCAGTTCCACCCCGAGAAGTCCGGCGACGCCGGCGCCCAGCTCCTCACCAACTGGATCGGAACCCTGTAGACCATGGCCAAGCTCGAACTCCTCCCCGCCGTCGACGTCCGCGACGGCCAGGCCGTCCGCCTCGTGCACGGCGAGTCCGGGACCGAGACCTCCTACGGCTCCCCGCTGGAGGCCGCCCTCGCCTGGCAGCGGTCCGGCGCCGAGTGGCTGCACCTGGTCGACCTGGACGCCGCGTTCGGCACCGGCGACAACCGCGCCCTGATCGCCGAGGTCGCGGGGGCCATGGACATCAAGGTGGAGCTGTCCGGCGGCATCCGCGACGACGACACCCTCGCCGCCGCCCTCGCCACCGGCTGCACCCGGGTGAACCTCGGCACGGCCGCCCTGGAGACCCCCGAGTGGGTCGCCAAGGTCATCGCCGAGCACGGCGACAAGATCGCCGTCGGCCTGGACGTGCGCGGCACCACCCTGCGCGGCCGGGGCTGGACCCGCGACGGCGGCGACCTCTACGAGACGCTGGAGCGCCTGAACAAGGAGGGCTGCGCCCGCTACGTCGTCACCGACATCGCCAAGGACGGCACCCTCCAGGGCCCCAACCTGGAGCTGCTGAAGAACGTGTGCGCCGCCACCGACCGGCCGGTCGTGGCCTCCGGCGGCGTGTCGTCCCTGGACGACCTCCGTGCCATCGCCCAACTGGTGCCCCTCGGTGTCGAGGGCGCCATCGTAGGGAAGGCGCTGTACGCGAAGGCGTTCACCCTGGAAGAGGCCTTGGAGGCTGTGTCGTCATGAGCGGAGCCGTGCGGCGCGTGCAGAGCGGAAGTCCCTGGGAAGAGAGTTTCGGGTTCGCGCGCGCCGTCGCGGCGGGTGACCGGGTGCTGGTGGGCGGCACGACGTCCTTCAAGGGCACCGTGCTGTACGGGGAGGGCGACCCGTACGAACAGGCCAAGGTGGCCTTCACCAGCGCCCTGGAAGCGATCGGGGAGTTCGGGCTCGGCATCGAGTCCGTGATCCGCACGCGGATGTACCTGACCCATGTGCGGGACGTGGACGCCGTCGGGCGGGCCCACCAGGAGCTGTTCGACGCCGTCCGCCCGGTCTCGACCCTGCTGGTCGTGGAGGGCTTCGTCGACCCGCGCATCCTGGTCGAAGTAGAACTAGAAGCATTCAGAGGCTGAAGGCCTTAAGGAGCCGTGGATTCATGACCCTGGCGGTCCGAGTCATCCCCTGCCTGGACGTGGACAACGGCCGGGTCGTCAAGGGCGTCAACTTCCAGAACCTGCGCGACGCCGGCGACCCCGTCGAAATGGCCAAGGTGTACGACGCCGAGGGCGCCGACGAGCTGACGTTCCTGGACATCACCGCGTCCTCCGGCAACCGTGAGACGACGTACGACGTGGTGCGCCGCACCGCCGAGCAGGTGTTCATCCCGCTGACCGTCGGCGGCGGCGTCCGCACGGCCGAGGACGTGGACAAGCTGCTGCGGGCGGGCGCCGACAAGGTGGGCGTCAACACGGCGGCCATCGCGCGCCCCGACCTGATCCGCGAGATCGCCGAGCGGTTCGGCCGGCAGGTGCTGGTCCTCTCGGTGGACGCGCGCCGCACCCCCGAGGGCACCTTCGAGGTCACCACCCACGGCGGCCGGCGCGGCACCGGCATCGACGCGGTGGAGTGGGCGCACCGGGCGGCCGAGCTGGGCGCGGGGGAGATCCTGCTGAACTCCATGGACGCGGACGGCACGAAGGACGGCTACGACCTGGAGATGATCGCGGCAGTGCGCAAGCACGTGACCGTCCCGGTGATCGCCTCCGGCGGCGCCGGCAAGCTGGCCCACTTCCCGCCGGCCATCGACGCGGGCGCGGACGCGGTCCTCGCGGCCTCGGTGTTCCACTTCGGGGACCTGCGGATCGGTCAGGTGAAGGAGACGTTGCGGGGGGCGGGGCACCCGGTGAGGTAGCCGCCACATCGACAGGCCCCGGCCGGGTGGCCGGGGCCTTTGCGCGGGCAGATACGAAAGGAAACTTGCGCAAACAATATTGCGCAGTTTCTCTTTCGTATCTAGGGTTCGGTGTCATGGCACGCGAGGAGAACCGCCGGATCACGGACATCGGGACGCTCAAGGCGCTCGCCCATCCGCTGCGCATGAAGCTCTACCGGCTGTTGTTCGTCGCGGAGGCCGCCACCGCCTCACAGCTCGCCGAGCAGGTGGACGAGGCCGTCTCCCTCGTCAGCTACCACCTGCGCAAACTGGCCGAACACGGTCTCGTCGAGGAGGCCCAGCCGCGCAGCGCGGACGGGCGGGAGCGCTGGTGGCAGCCGGCGTCCGACGGCGTCACCATCCGCGACGAGGACTTCCAGGACGCCCCCGAGAAGGCGGCCGCGCACCTGGCGGCCTCGCGGATGTTCCTGGAGCAGCGCGCCGAGATGTACCGGAGGTACCTCGACGAACGCGCCCACTGGGGACCCGAGTGGAACACGGCGGCCCACGACTCGGAGTCCCTGCTCCGGCTCACCGCCGGTGAACTCGCCGAGCTGAAGAAGGACCTGACCGACCTGCTCAAGCGGTACGACGAGCGGGGGCGGGCCCGCGAGGCCGCCGGTGACACCGAGGGGCGCGAGCATGTCGCGCTGCACGTGTACGGCTTCCCGTTCCGCGTCTGACGTCTGAGAGGACAGCCCTCCCGTGACCGCCACGCTCATACCGCCGGCCACCGCGCGGGCCCACCGCGACCCCAATGTGCTGCGCTGGCTCGGGGCCTACACCTCCTCGATGCTCGGCGACAGCGTCTACTACCTCGCCCTGTCCTGGGCCGCCGTCCAGACGGGGAGCCCCGCGCAGGCCGGGCTCGTGATGTCGGCCGGCGCGCTGCCCAGGGCCGTGCTGATGCTCGGCGGGGGAGTGGTCGCCGACCGGTTCGGGCCGCGCCGGGTCGTCATCGGCAGTGACGCCGTACGCTGTGCCGCCGTCCTCGCCGTGGCCGCCCTGCTGTTCCTCACCAGCCCCGGGCTGTGGCCGCTCGCCCTGCTGGCGCTGCTCTTCGGCACCGTCGACGCCGTGTTCATGCCCGCCGTGGGCGCGCTGCCGGCCCGTCTCACCGAGAAGGACCAGCTCGCCCGGGTCCAGGGCATGCGCGGCCTCGCCATCCGCTTTTCGAGCGTCGTCGGCGCCCCGCTCGGCGGACTCGCCGTGGCCACCGGCGGAGCCCCGGCCGCGTTCACCGTCGCCGGGCTCCTGATCGCCCTGTCGGTACCGCTCCTGGTGTCGGTGCGGATGCGGGAGCGGCCGATGGAGAGAACGCCCGGCACGGCGGGAACCGCCTGGAGCGACCTGAAGGCCGGGCTGCGGTACATCCGGCGGCACCGGGTGCTCGCGCCGCTGATGGTCGTCATCGCCCTCGGTGACCTCGGCTTCGTCGGGCCGCTGAACGTCGGGCTGACCCTGCTCGCCGACGCCCGGGGCTGGGGTGCCGCGGGCATGGGCTGGGTGCTCGCCGGGTTCGGGGCCGGCGCGGGGGCCGCCTCGCTGCTGCTGACCGTGCGGGGGAGGCTGCCGCGCGCCGGGCTGGTCGCCGGGTACGCCATCATCGCGGGCTGCGTGGCCATCGGCGCCCTCGCCTACGTACCGGGTCTCGTCACCGCCGTCGCCACGGCCGTGCTCGTCGGCCTGCTCACCGGGCTCAGCGGCGCGATGTGCGGCGCCCTGCTGCAGACCCAGTCCGACCCCGCCTACCTCGGCCGGGTCACCTCCGTCGCCAGCCTGGTCAGCCTCGGCCTCACCCCGCTGAGCATGCCGTTCGCCGCCGCCGCGATCGGCGCCTGGGGCCTCGGCCCGGTGTTCGTCGCCAGCGCGGTCGTCTGCGGGCTCGGCGGGGCCGTCGCCCTCGCCGTGCCGGCCCTGCGCCGCGCCGAACTCCCGGGCTGACCGCCGTTCACTCCCTGGGCTGGACCAGCTGCACCAGATTGCCCACCGTGTCGTCGAACACCGCCGCGATCACCGGCCCCTGCTCCTGCGGCGGGTGCGTGAACCGGACGCCCAGGCCGCGCAGCCGGTCGTACTCCGCGCCCAGATCGTCCACGGAGAAGACGATGCACGGCAGCCCCGCCTCGTACAGCGCCCTGCGGTACGGCTCCGCGATCGGGCCCTGGCCGGGCTCCAGCAGCAGCTGGAGATCCGGCTGGGCCCCCTCCCGCGCCCCGACCGTCACGAACAGCGTGCCGTCCCCGAGGTCCATGTGCGTGCGGGTCTCGAAGCCGAGGACGCCGGTGTAGAAGGCGTGCGCCGTCGCCACGTCGTCCACGTACACGCCGGTCATCGCCACCTTGATCACGGGCCGGCCCTCTCAGATGCCCAGCTGCTTGGATTGCAGCGCGGCGATCGCCTCGGTGTCGCCGTCCAGCTCCACCTTGGCCGCGCGCTGCCGTCCGTACGCGAACATCAGCAGCTCCGACGGCTCACCGGTCACCGTGACCACCGGGGTGCCCCGGTGCGCCACCGCCGTCTGGCCGTTCGGGCGGCGCAGCACCAGACCCGTCGGCGCACCCCGGCCCATCAGCCGCGCGGCGCGTTCGAGGCGGGACCACAGCGCGTCCTGGAAGACCGGGTCCAGCTCGCGCGGGCTCCAGTCCGGCTGGGCGCGGCGGACGTCCTCCGTGTGGACGTAGAACTCCACGATGTTGGCCGCCTCGTCGACCTGCTTGAGCTGGAAGGGCGAGAAGCGCGGCGGACCGGTACGGATCAGCTGGATCAGCTCCTCGTACGGCTTCGCGGAGTACTCGGCCATCACCTTCTCCAGACGCGGTGCGAGCTGCTTGATCAGCGTGCCCCCCGCCGCGTCCGGGCGGCGCTCGCGCACGACCACGTGCGCGGCCAGGTCCCGGGCCCGCCAGCCCTCGCAGAGGGTTTCGGCGTCCGGCCCGGCGGTTTCCAAGAGGTCGGCGAGAAGAAGCCGTTCACGCTTGGCGAAGGTCGACATGCTGTCAGCCTACGACCGCGTAACCGGTCCGCCCACCCGTCCCCTCCCAGGGAGGCGCCGCGCGCCGCCGTGACCATTCCATGGACGGCCGCGTCCCGCGGGCGGTCCCGCGCGGCACAATGTGACCCATGACCAGTACGACCGGTGCCTCCCGGCCCAGCAGCCTCGACCCGGAGATCGCCGCGCGGCTCAAGCGCAGCGCCGACGGGCTCGTCCCCGCCATCGCCCAGCAGTACGACACCGGAGAGGTGCTCATGCTCGGCTGGATGGACGACGAGGCGCTGCACCGGACCCTGACCACCGGCCGCTGCACCTACTGGTCGCGCAGCCGCCGGGAGTACTGGGTCAAGGGCGACACCTCCGGCCACGTCCAGTGGGTGAAGTCGGTCGCGCTGGACTGCGACGCCGACACCCTGCTGGTCAAGGTCGACCAGGTCGGCGCGGCCTGCCACACCGGCGCCCGCACCTGCTTCGACACGGACGTGCTCCTCAAGGACGCCGATTCGGGCGTACCCGGACCCGGTCAGTAAGGTCAGCGGCCATGGAACTGGAGACCTTCCGCAAGCTGGCCACCGACCGGCGTGTCATCCCGGTCACGCGCAAGCTGCTCGCCGACGGCGACACCCCGGTCGCGCTGTACCGCAAGCTCGCCGCCGAGCGCCCCGGCACCTTCCTGCTGGAGTCCGCGGAGAACGGCCGCTCCTGGTCCCGCTACTCCTTCGTCGGCGTCCGCAGCGCCGCCACGCTCACCGCGCGGGACGGACAGGCCCACTGGCTCGGCACCCCGCCCGTCGGCGTCCCCACCGACGGCGACCCCCTCGCGGCCCTGCGCGCCACCCTCCAGGCCCTGCACACCCCGCACCAGGAGGGCCTGCCGCCCTTCACCGGCGGTATGGTCGGCTACCTGGGCTACGACATCGTCCGCCGCCTGGAGAAGATCGGCCCCGGCGAGCGCGACGACCTGAAGCTGCCCGAGCTGACCATGCTGCTCACCAGCGACCTCGCGGTGATGGACCACTGGGAGGGCTCGGTCCTGCTGATCGCCAACGCGATCAACCACAACGACCTCGACACCGGCGTCGACGAGGCGTACGCGGACGCCGTCGCCCGCCTCGACGCCATGGAGGCGGACCTCTCCCGCTCGGTCGCCCAGCCCCCGGCCCACCTGCCGCCCTCCGAGCTGCCCGAGTACACCGCCCGCTGGGGCGGCCCCGACTTCCAGCGGGCCGTCGAGGACGTCAAGGAGCGCATCCGCGCGGGCGAGGCCTTCCAGGTCGTGCCCTCCCAGCGCTTCGAGACGCCGTGCACGGCGAGCGCCCTGGACGTCTACCGGGTCCTGCGGGCCACGAACCCCTCGCCGTACATGTACCTCTTCCGCTTCGACGGGTTCGACGTCGTCGGCTCCTCCCCCGAAGCGCTGGTGAAGGTCGAGGACGGACGCGCGATGGTCCACCCCATCGCCGGCACCCGGCACCGCGGGGCCACCCCGCAGGAGGACCAGGCCCTCGCCGACGAACTCCTCGCCGACCCCAAGGAACGCGCCGAGCACCTGATGCTGGTCGACCTCGGCCGCAACGACCTCGGCCGGGTCTGCGAGCCCGGCTCGGTCGAGGTGGTCGACTTCATGTCCGTCGAGCGCTACTCGCACGTGATGCACATCGTCTCGACCGTCACCGGCAGGATCGCCCCCGGCCGCACGGCCTTCGACGTGCTCACCGCCTGCTTCCCGGCCGGCACCCTCTCCGGCGCACCCAAGCCCCGCGCGATGCAGATCATCGACGAACTGGAACCGTCCCGGCGCGGCCTGTACGGGGGCTGCGTCGGCTATCTCGACTTCGCCGGCGACTCCGACACCGCGATCGCCATCCGTACGGCCCTGCTCCGCGACGGCACGGCCTACGTCCAGGCCGGCGCCGGTATCGTCGCCGACTCCGACCCGGTCGCGGAGGACCAGGAGTGCCGCAACAAGGCGGCGGCGGTGCTGCGGGCGGTGCACACCGCCAACCGGCTGGGCGAGCAGGGCACTCCGGCTCGCGCATAGGACGCTTCTCATACGAACCCCGGGTGACGCCTCACCCGGGGTTCAGGCGATAGTGGAGTACGTGACTGCCGTACCTGACCCCCGTTCCCAAGCCGCCGCGTCCGCCCGGTCCGGCCGGCGGAGCCTCGCCGTGGCCCTTCTGTGCGGTGCGCTCGGCGCGGCCGTGGCGCTGCTCGCGACCCGGCAGCGCTGGGCGGAGGGCACCGCGACGGTGGCCGGCGGCGCGTTCCCGCTGACCGCCAAGGGCAGCGACGTCACGGGCGTCCCCGCGGCCCTCGCCATAGTCGGCCTCGCCGCGCTCGTCGCCGTCTTCGCCGTCCGCCGGGCCGGCCGGTTCCTCGTCTCCGGGCTGCTCGCGCTGTCCGGCGCCGGGATCGCCGCCGCGGCCCTCGTGTCCGCCTCCGACAGCTCCGCGCTGGACGAGCAGGCGGCCAAGGCGAGCGGCGACACCTCCGCCACGGTCGACGCGCTCACCCACACCGGCTGGCCCTATGTCGCGGCCGCCGGCGGTGTGCTGCTCCTGCTCGCCGGACTGCTCGCCCTGCGCTACGGCCGGCTGTGGCCCGCCATGTCCGGCCGCTACGAGCGCGGCACCGCCCGCCCGCGGCGCACGGCCCGGCCGGTCGACCCGGAACGGCCCGAGGAGATCTGGAAGGCGCTGGACCGGGGCGAGGACCCGACGGGCGCCTGAATCCGCGGGGGCGTACCCGGAGCCCGGACCCGGAGCGGGGAACCCCGGTGTGGTGAAACAGACGCCACCCCCGCGTCGGGCACACACGCGCGTACGGGACAATGGACGGCGAGCGTCCGGCTCGGACAGTACGACACGTACACAGCAACGAGGAGCAAGTCATGGCGGGCAGCAGCCACGGTCACACCCCGGCCGCCTGGACCGGTGTCATCATCGCCTTCATCGGTTTCTGCGTCGCGGGCGCCTTCATGGTGATGGCCCAGCCCGTCGGCTTCTGGGCCGGCATGGCCCTCACGCTCCTCGGTGGTGTGGTCGGCGGCATCATGCGCGCCATGGGTCTGGGGCAGCCGAAGCAGTCCCGCACGCTGCCGCACACCGCGCCCGCGGCCACGCGGGAGCCGGCCGCGGCCGAGAGCTGAGCCTCAGGGTTTTGGCGAAGGGCGGCCGGCACCTGGTGCCGGCCGCCCTTCGCGCGTGTGCCGGAGCGGTGCCGGCGCCGCGGCCGGACGGGGACTCGCGGGCGCCGGCAGGGCGCCGCTGACCGCCGCGTCGAGCGGGCACGCCGACGTCAGGCGGGGGAGAATGCCGCCGTGACCGGCCCCGCGAAACCCATGAACGCCCTCAGCCGCCCGGTGCCGCCACCCGCCCCCTTCTGGCGGAGGGTCGCAGTCCCCGCGGGGCTGTTCGCGGCCGTCGGCGGGGCCTTCGGCTACGTCGGTGTCGTCGATCCGGGTGAACCCGGGCACTACCCCGTCTGCCCGCTGTACCGGCTCACCGGCCTGTACTGCCCCGGCTGCGGCGGGCTGCGCAGTGCGCATGCCTTCGTGCACGGTGACCTCCTCGCCGCCCTGCGCGACAACGCGCCGGCCGTGGCCGGCTACCTGGGCTTCGCCGTGCTGTGGACCGTCTGGGTGGTCCGCGCGGCACGCGGCAGGCCGCTGCGGATCGACCTCGGACCGGGACCGCTGTGGGCGGCCGGCGTTCTGCTGCTGGTGTTCACCGTCGTCCGGAACCTGCCGTTCGGTGGCTGGCTCCACCCTTGATCGAACAGCGAACGTCCAGGTAGTGGGACCGCCCTCCACCGGATGCGAGGCCTCGGCGCTCCTGCGGATACCATCGGTTTGACCACGGGTTTTCAGAACCTGAAGGAACCACCGTCTGGAAGGGGGCCGCTCGCGTGAGTGTGCTCGACGAGATCATCGACGGAGTCCGTGCCGACCTCGCGGAGCGGCAGGCACGCGTCACCCTCGACGAGCTCAAGGAGCGCGCGGCCAAGGCCCACGCCGCCAAGGACGGGGTGGCCGCGCTCAAGGGCGACGGCGTCAAGGTGATCTGCGAGGTGAAGCGCTCCAGCCCCTCCAAGGGCGCGCTGGCCGCCATCGCCGACCCCGCCGGACTCGCCGCGGACTACGAGGCGGGCGGCGCGGCCGTGATCTCCGTCCTCACCGAACAGCGCCGCTTCGGCGGCTCGCTCGCCGACCTGGAGGCGGTGCGCGCACGGGTCGACATCCCCGTCCTGCGCAAGGACTTCATCGTCACGTCGTACCAGCTGTGGGAGGCCCGGGCGTACGGCGCCGACCTCGCGCTGCTGATCGTGGCCGCCCTGGACCAGCCGGCCCTGGAGTCCCTGATCGAGCGGGCGGTGTCCATCGGCCTGACCCCCCTCGTCGAGGTGCACGACGAGGACGAGGTCGAGCGGGCGGTGGACGCGGGCGCCAAGGTCATCGGCGTCAACGCGCGCAACCTGAAGACGCTGGAGGTGGACCGCGGCACGTTCGAGCGGGTCGCCCCGGAGATCCCGGACACCGTCGTGAAGGTCGCCGAGTCCGGTGTCCGCGGCCCGCACGACCTGATCGCGTACGCCAACGCCGGCGCCGACGCGGTGCTGGTCGGCGAGTCCCTGGTGACCGGCCGCGACCCCAAGGCGGCGGTGGCCGACCTGGTGGCGGCGGGCGAGCACCCGGCCCTGCGGCACGGGCGCGGCTGATCCCGCTAGGCTTGGCGCCGATGACTCCCACCGTGACGACCGTGGACCGGCACGCGCGCCTGGCGCGCGGCTGCCGTCCGCGCGGCTGCCGCGCCCCCGCGCGCCGTGTCCACGGCCGTCGCGTCCGGTACGTCATCGGCGACGAACCCGGGCAGGTCAACGGACGCCGATGGCAGCGCGCCCCTCAGGGGCGCGGGGAACTGCGCGACCAGCCACAGACGACCTGAGGCCGACCGACTCGCCCCGCCCCCACGGCGATCAGTGTTCTTTCACCGCACTCACCGTGAGGTATCCGCATGCCCAGCGAGTTCTTCATCCCTGACCCCACCGGCCAGGTGCCCAGCGCCGAGGGCTACTTCGGCGCGTTCGGCGGCAAGTTCATCCCGGAGGCCCTCGTCGCCGCCGTGGACGAGGTCGCCGTCGAGTACGACAAGGCCAAGCACGACCCCGAGTTCGCCCGTGAGCTCGACGACCTGCTCGTCAACTACACCGGCCGTCCGTCGGCGCTCACCGAGGTGCCCCGTTTCGCCGAACACGCCGGCGGCGCCCGCGTGTTCCTCAAGCGCGAGGACCTCAACCACACCGGCTCCCACAAGATCAACAACGTGCTCGGCCAGGCCCTGCTCACCAAGCGCATGGGCAAGACCCGGGTCATCGCCGAGACCGGCGCCGGCCAGCACGGTGTCGCCACGGCCACCGCCTGCGCGCTGTTCGGCCTCGACTGCACCATCTACATGGGCGAGATCGACACCGAGCGCCAGGCCCTCAACGTGGCCCGCATGCGCATGCTCGGCGCCGAGGTCGTCGCCGTGAAGTCCGGCAGCCGCACCCTCAAGGACGCCATCAACGAGGCGTTCCGGGACTGGGTCGCCAACGTCGACCGCACCCACTACCTCTTCGGCACGGTCGCCGGCCCGCACCCGTTCCCGGCCATGGTCCGCGACTTCCACCGGGTGATCGGCGTGGAGGCACGGCGCCAGCTCCTGGAGCGCGCCGGCCGCCTCCCCGACGCGGCCGTCGCCTGTGTCGGCGGCGGATCCAACGCCATCGGCCTCTTCCACGCCTTCATCCCCGACGAGGGCGTCCGCCTCATCGGCTGCGAGCCCGCCGGCCACGGCATCGAGACCGGCGAGCACGCGGCCACCCTCACCGCCGGCGAGCCCGGCATCCTGCACGGCTCCCGCTCGTACGTCCTCCAGGACGACGAGGGCCAGATCACCGAGCCGTACTCGATCTCCGCCGGACTGGACTACCCGGGCATCGGCCCGGAGCACTCCTACCTGAAGGACTCCGGCCGCGGCGAGTACCGCGCGATCACCGACGACGCGGCCATGCAGGCCCTGCGCCTGCTGTCGCGCACCGAGGGCATCATCCCGGCCATCGAGAGCGCCCACGCGCTGGCCGGCGCCCTGGAGGTCGGCAAGGAGCTGGGCAAGGACGGCCTGATCGTCGTCAACCTGTCCGGCCGCGGCGACAAGGACATGGACACCGCCGCCCGCTACTTCGGCCTCTACGACACCGACGCCGAGGTGGCCGCCGACGAAGCCGACACCGCCGAGATCGAGGGGGACGCCAAGTGAGCGGGGCTGCATTCACGGGTGGGAAGGGCCGGCTGCTGGACGAGACCCTCGCCGCCGCCAAGGCCGAGGGCCGCTCCGCGCTCATCGCCTACCTCCCGGCCGGCTTCCCGACCGTGGACGGCGGCATCGAGGCGATCAAGGCCGTCTTCGACGGGGGCGCCGACGTCGTCGAGGTCGGGCTGCCGCACAGCGACCCGGTGCTCGACGGCCCGGTCATCCAGACCGCCGACGACATCGCCCTGCGGGGCGGGGTGCGGATCGCCGACGTCATGCGCACGGTCCGGGAGGCCCACGAGGCCACCGGGAAGCCGGTGCTCGTCATGACGTACTGGAACCCCATCGACCGTTACGGCGTGGAGCGGTTCACCGCCGAGCTGGCCGAGGCGGGCGGCGCGGGCTGCATCCTGCCCGACCTGCCCGTGCAGGAGTCGGCGCCGTGGCGGGAGCACGCCGAGAAGCACGGCCTCGCGACCGTCTTCGTCGTGGCGCCGAGCAGCAAGGACGAGCGGCTCGCCGAGATCACCGCGGCGGGCAGCGGCTTCGTCTACGCGGCCTCCCTCATGGGCGTCACCGGCACCCGGGAATCCGTCGGTACGCAGGCCCAGGACCTGGTCCGGCGCACCCGTGCCACCGGCACCGGGCTGCCCGTCTGCGTCGGGCTCGGCGTCTCCAACCGGGCCCAGGCCGCCGAGGTCGCGGGCTTCGCCGACGGCGTGATCGTCGGCTCGGCGTTCGTGAAGCGGATGCTGGACGCCCCCGACCACGCCTCCGGCATCGCGGCGGTCCGCGAGCTGGCCGGTGAGCTGGCGAAAGGCGTGCGCGGACAGGCGTGACGGGCGGGAGCGACCGTCGGCGAATGTCCCGTATCGGATGATTCGGTCACTCGAACGAGTGGACCTCGGGCCGGGGAGGCGCGCTGCGCCTCCCCGGTTCGTTCTGGAGGTGTGAGCGAGAAGAACCGTGACGGAAAGCGCACCGCCCGGGAACGGCTGGCGGTCGAGCGCGAGAAGCAGAAGGCCGCGGAGAAGCGACGGCGCACGCTGATCGTGGGCGCGAGCGTCGTCTGCGTCCTGGGGCTGGCGGCGGTGATCGGCGTGGTCGCCGCGAACGCCGGCAAGCACAAGGCCAGCAGCGCGGGCCCGGCCGTGGCACCGTCGGGGGCGCAGGGCAAGGACGGCCTCGCGATCCCGGTCGGCAAGGACGGCGCCAAGTCGACGCTCACCGTCTGGGAGGACTTCCGCTGCCCGGCCTGCCAGGCCTTCGAGGTGGCGTACCGGCCGACCCTCCACGAACTGACCGACGCCGGCAAGCTCAGGATCGAGTACCACCTCGTCCGGCTGATCGACGGCAACCTCGGCGGCACCGGATCGCTGCGCGCAGCCAACGCCGCGGCCTGCGCCCAGGACGCCGGGAAGTTCCGCGACTACCACGACGTGCTGTTCGCGAACCAGCCCAAGGAGACCGACGACGCCTTCGCGGACAACGACAAGCTGATCGAGCTGGCCGGCAAGGTGAAGGGCCTGGACACGCCCGCCTTCCGCAAGTGCGTCCAGGACGGCACGCACGACAGCTGGGTCGACAGGTCCAACCAGGCGTTCCGGTCCGGCGGCTTCACCGGCACGCCCACGGTGCTGCTCGGCGGCAAGAACATCTACCAGGACCAGACGATGACCCCGGCCAAGCTCAAGCAACTCGTGGAGGCCGCCGACCGCGGGTAAGCGTTTCTCACGCCCCCGTTATGGACCCGTAGCCGGGCTGCTTGCCGTCCCCACGGCCCGGCACGGTAGCGTCGGACTTGCCATGAACCTTGCCTATATCCCCAGCCCGTCGCACGGGGTGCAGTACCTCGGCCCCATCCCGCTGCGCGCCTACGCCTTCTGCATCATCATCGGCGTCTTCGTTGCCGTCTGGTTCGGCAACAAGCGCTGGATCGCCCGCGGCGGGCAGTCCGGCACGGTCGCCGACATCGCCGTCTGGGCCGTGCCGTTCGGCCTGGTCGGCGGCCGGCTCTACCACGTGATCACGGACTACGAGCTGTACTTCAGCGAGGGCCGTGACTGGGTGGACGCCTTCAAGGTGTGGGAGGGCGGCCTGGGCATCTGGGGCGCCATCGCCCTCGGCGCGCTCGGCGCGTGGATCGGCGCCCGGCGCCGGGGCATCCCGATGCCCGCCTACGCCGACGCCGTCGCGCCCGGCATCGCGTTCGCGCAGGCCATCGGCCGCTGGGGCAACTGGTTCAACCAGGAGCTGTACGGCCGTGAGACCCACCTCCCCTGGGCGCTGCACATCACCTCCTCCGAGGGCGGCCGGGTGCCGGGGTACTACCACCCGACGTTCCTCTACGAGTCGCTGTGGTGCGTCGGCGTCGGCCTGCTGGTCATCTGGGCGGACCGCCGCTTCAAACTGGGGCACGGCCGGGCGTTCGCCCTGTACGTCGCCGCGTACTGCGTCGGCCGGGGCTGGATCGAGTACATGCGGGTGGACGACGCCCACCACATCCTGGGCCTCCGCCTGAACGACTGGACCGCGCTGCTCGTCTTCCTGCTGGCGGTGGCGTACATCGTGGTGTCGTCGAAGAAGCGGCCGGGACGGGAAGCCGTGGTCGAGCCGGGGGTCTCCGACGGTTCGGTCAGGGAAAAGGACACAGAGACGGGCGCCGACGCCGAGACGGGCGCCGACGCCGATGCCGAGGGCGAGGAGAAGGCGGCACCGGCCGAGAAGAGCTGACCGCTCGCGGTACGGCACCGAGGGCGCCCGGAGGTCTTCCGGGCGCCCTCGGTGTGTGCGGAGGGTCAGCTTCTGGCAGCCAGCGACAGGGTCCGCCGCGCCATCGCCACCACCGCCGCGTCGATGAAACGGCCGTCGGGGAGGGCCTGGGCGCCCTCGTTCGCCGAGGCCGCCTTGATGACCGTCTCCGCGTGTTCGGTCTCGGCCTCCGTGGGCAGGTAGGCCCGCTCGATCACCGGCAGTTGGCGGGGGTGGATCGCGGCGCGGCCCAGGAACCCGAGAGCCCGGCCGTGGGCGCAGGAGGCCGCCAGGCCGTCGAGGTCACGGATGTCCGGGTAGACGGTCTGGGACGGCGGGGCCAGGCCCGCCGCACGGGCGGCGACGATCACCCGTGAGCGCGGCCAGTCCAGGCCCGCGTCGGCCCGTACCCCGAGGTCGGCGCGGAGGTCGGCCTCGCCCAGGGCGATGCCCCGCAGGGCGGGGTGAGCGGTGGCGATGGCGTAGGCATGCTCGATGCCGAGGGCCGACTCCAGGAGCGCGTAGAGGGGGACGGGCGTGGCCACGGCGGCCTGCCGTACCTCGCCCGGGGCCGTCACCTTCGGCAGCCGCACGCCGGACAGGCCCGGCAGGCCGGCCAGGGCGGGGAGGTCGGCAGCGGCCCAGGGGCTGTCCAGGGCGTTGACGCGCACGTGCACCGGGACCGGCTGGAGCTCCGTCAGGAGTTCCGCGGTGGCCGCGCGGGCGTACTCCTTGCGGTCCGGGGCGACCGCGTCCTCCAGGTCGACCACCACCACGTCGGCGCCCGCCACCAGGGCCTTGGCCACGACATGCGGGCGGTCGCCGGGGACGTAGAGCCAGGTGAGCGGGAACCGGGTCACAGGGCGCCCTCCGCGCGCAGTGCCGCGATGTCGGCCGGGGTGAGGCCGAGTTCGGCGAGCACGGCGTCGGTGTCGGCGCCGTGCGGGCGGCCGGCCCAGCGGATCTCGCCGGGCGTGGCGGAGAGCCGGAAGAGGACGTTCTGCATGCGCAGCGGGCCCAGTTCCGGGTCCTCGACGGTGGTCACCGTGTCCAGGGCCTGGTACTGGGGGTCCGCCAGGACGTCCCGGACGTCCTGCACCGGGGCCACCGCGGCCTGAGCCTTCTCGAAGGCCGCGAGCACCTCGGCGCGGGTGCGGACGGCGATCCAGGAGCCGACCGCCTCGTCCAGCACATCGGCGTGGGCGGCGCGGTCCGCGCCGGTGGCGAACCACGGCTCCTCGATCAGCTCCGGGCGGCCCACCAGCCGTAGCACCCGTTCGGCGACCGACTGGGCGGAGGTGGAGACGGCGACCCAGGTGCCGTCGGCGGTGCGGTAGGTGTTGCGCGGGGCGTTGTTCGCGGACCGGTTGCCGGTGCGTTCCTGGACGTAGCCGAGCTGGTCGAACCAGGTGACGTGGGGGCCGAGGACCGACAGGATCGGTTCGATGATCGCCATGTCGACCGTCTGTCCCGCGCCGGTGCGCTCGCGCGCGGCCAGCGCCGTCAGCACGGCGTAGGCGGTCGCCAGGCCGGCGATCGAGTCGGCGAGACCGAAGGGCGGCAGCGTCGGGGGCGCGTCCGGTTCGCCGGTGACCGCGGCGAAGCCGCTCATCGCCTCGGCGAGGGTGCCGAAGCCGGGGCGGTGCGCGCAGGGGCCGAACTGACCGAAGGCGGTGACCCGGGCCAGGACCAGCCGGGGGTTGGCCGCGGACAGCTCCGGCCAGCCGAGGTCCCATTTCTCCAGGGTGCCGGGGCGGAAGTTCTCGATCACCACGTCGGCGGTGGCGGCGAGCCGCAGCAGGGTCTCCCGGCCGCCGGGTGCGGACAGGTCGAGGGTGATGGCCCGCTTGTTGCGGCCGAGCACCTTCCACCACAGGCCGACGCCGTCCTTGGCCGGGCCGTGGCCCCGGGACGGATCGGGTCGCCGGGGATGCTCCACCTTGATCACCTCGGCGCCGAAGTCACCGAGCAGCGTCGCGGCCATCGGACCGGCGAAGAGGGTCGCGAGGTCCAGCACCCGCAGACCGTCCAGGGCCGGGGACGTCCGTGCGGTCGTAGCCGTCGTAGCCGTAGCTGTCGTAGCCGTCGTACGTGTCGTGCTCGTCGTGTTCATGCGCTGTACTGGGCCTCGATCTCCGGGCGGTACGGCATCGACGCCGACGCGCCTTCCCGCTGGACGGAGATCGCCGCCGCGGCCGCCGCCCAGGACAGGGCCTCCCGTACCGGTTTCTCCTCGGCGAAGGCCACCGCGAGCGTGCCGACGAAGGTGTCGCCCGCGCCCGTGGAGTCCACGGCCCGCACGCGGGGCGCGGGGACCACGAGCGGTTCGGCGCCGCGGGTCACGTACAGGCAGCCGGTGGCGCCCAGGGTGACCACGACCTCCGGTACCAGGTCCAGCAGGGCGGCCGCCGCCTCGCGCGGGTCGGTGCGGCCGGTGAGGGTGACCGCCTCGTACTCGTTCGGCACCAACAGGTCCACGGCGGCCAGGAGTTCGGGCGGCAGCGGCTGGACGGGCGAGGGTGTGAGGACCGTACGGACGCCGTGCCGGTGGGCGGCCCCCGCGCCGGCGACGACCGCCGCGAGCGGGATCTCCAGTTGCAGCAGCAGGGCGTCGGCGGTGGCGATCACCCCCTCGTCGCCGGGGGAGAGGTGGTCGACCGTGCCGTTCGCGCCGGGGATGACGACGATCGCGTTGCCGCCCTCGTCGTCCACCACGATGTGCGCGGTGCCGGACGGGCCCTCGACCGTGCGCAGGAAGTCGGTGTCGACGCCGGAGTGTTCGAGGGTGGCGCGCAGCCGGGCGCCGAAGGCGTCGTTGCCGACCGCGCCGATCATCGAGACGGTGGCGCCGGCGCGGGCCGCGGCGATGGCCTGGTTGGCGCCCTTGCCGCCGGGGATCGTACGGAACTCCCGTCCCGTCACGGTCTCCCCGCGCTGCGGGGCCTTGCCGACATACGTGACGAGGTCCATGTTCGTGCTGCCGAGGACGGCGATGTGGGTCATGGTCGGGTCGCCTCCAGGTGGGTGAGGTGGGCGAGGGTGTCGAAGCCGGTGCCGTCGAAGTCCGCGACGGTCGTGGCGAGCCGGTTCTTCAGCGGGGCCCGCCAGCGGTCGGGGAGCGCGCCGGGCGAGCCGGCGAGCAGGCCGGCGATGCCTCCGGCGGTGGCGCCGTTGGAATCGGTGTCCCAGCCACCCGACACCGCACGGCAGACGGAGCCCGTGAAGTCGCCGCCGGCGTGGGTGAGGGCGGCGACGGTCAGGGCGGTGTTGGGGACGGCGTGGACCCAGTGGTGGGTCTGGCCGTGGACGGCGTGGAGTTCGTCCACGACGTCGTCGAAGTCGTCGGTGGCGGTGGCCAGTCGGACGGCGTGGTCGATCGCCTTCGCCAGCCGGGAGCGGGCCGGGACCACCGCGCGGCCGGTGCGCAGGCAGGCGTGGACGTCGTGCGTGCCGGTGGCGGCCGCGGCGATGGCGGCGGCCGCGAACATCGCCGCGTAGACGCCGTTGGCGGTGTGGGTGAGGACCGCGTCGCGGTGGGCCTGCTCCGCGGCGGCGGCCGGGTCGCCCGGGTTGCTCCAGCCGTGCATGTCGGCGCGGATCAGCGCGCCGATCCACTCGCGGAACGGGTTGCGGTGGCGGGCCGTGTGCGGGGGTTCGATGCCGCAGAGGAGGTTGCGGTGGGCGACGCGCTCGGCGGTGAAGGTGCGGCCGGGCGGGAGTTCATCGAGCCAGAGCCGGGCCACGTCGTCCGTGGTGAAGGTCCTCCCGTGGCGCTGGAGCAGGAGGAGGTTGAGCAGGGGGTAGTTCAGGTCGTCGTCCTCGGGCATGCCGTCGATGTTCTCGGCGAGCGAGGTGGCGGCCGAGCGGCGGTTCCAGGGGTGCGTGGCCAGGAGGTCGTCGGGGACTCCCCGGGCGGTGAACCAGGTGGTGAGGGGCCAGTTCCCGGCCGCCCGGGCGAGGGCGCGGATGCCGTCGAGCGGGAGTTTCTCGACCGGTTTGCCGAGGAGACAGCCGATGGCCCGGCCGAGCCAGGCGGCCTCCAGGGCGCGGGGGTCCGGAGCGGTGGCGGACCGTCCGGTGGGCCAGTCGGGGCACTGGGACCTGATCCGGGCCAGGTCCGTCGGCTCGTCGTCGGCGAAGCGGCTGGGCAGATCGGCGAGTTCGTCCAGCAGATCCTCCGCCAGCAGGCGCAGATAGCGGGACACCCGGTGCGGGGACGCGCCCGCGCGCTCCGGGGCGTCCGGGCCGCCCGCCGCCCGCCAGCGCGCCTCGACCGCCGCAGGTTCGCGTCCGTCCAGGCGGGCCTGGCGCAGCTCGTGGCCCAGCAGATCCTCCGGCTGCACCCAGGTCAGCCGGAGCACGGGCGGCCTCCGAGCGCGGTGAACGCCTCCTCGTGGGCGCGCCGGCGGTGGACGTCCCGGCCGAAGATCTCGCGCGTGACCTCGGTGAGCGTCCGGGCCGGCGCCCACAGGTCCAGACGGCTGGCGTCGGCGACCGTCTTCGCCCACTCCTCGGGGGCGGGCGAGCCCAGCGCGCCCGCCAGGGCACCGGCCATGGTGGCGATCGAGTCGCAGTCCCGGCCGTAGTTGACCGAGCCGAGCACGGCCTGCCGGTAGTCGCCGCCGGAGACGACCAGCATGCCCAGCGCGATGGGCAGTTCCTCGATGGAGTGCAGCCGGGAGGGGCGGCGGGCGGCGAGGGAGGGCGCGCGGTAGTCCGGCCCGACGGTGTCGTACGGCTCCACCGCCGCGCGCAGCGGACCGAGCGCCGACTCGAAGTCCCGGTGTCCGGCGGCGACTTCGCAGACCTTCTCGATCGCCGTACGGGTGCCGTCCTTGGCCAGCGACAGGCAGGCGCCCACCACCGACTCCGGGGTGGCGCCGGGGGCGGTCGCGGCGGCCATCGCCGCGGCGAACACACCGGCCGCCTCACGGCCGTACGACGACTGGTGCGCGCCCGCGACGTCCAGCGCCTCGGCGTACGCGGCGGCCGGGTTGGCCGCGTTGACCAGGCCGACCGGGGCCATGTACATCGCCGCGCCGCAGTTGACGATGTTGCCGGTGCCCGCTTCCCGGGGGTCGGCGTGACCGTAGGCCAGCCGGGCCACTAGCCACTTCTCGGCGAGGAAGAGGCGGTGCAGCGGCAGGGCCTCGGCCTCCAGCTCGGGGATCCAGCGGGGGGTGGTCATCAGGTCCGGGACCAGGTGCTCGGCGATCGCGTAGGCGTCGAGGTGGTCGCGGACGCGGTCGTAGACGCGGATCAGCGCGTGCGTCATCAAGGTGTCGTCGGTGACGTGGCCGTCGCCCTTGTGGTACGGCGCGATGGGGCGGGCGGTGCGCCAGGCGTCACCGTGCCAGGGGCCGACGATGCCGCGTACGCGACCGCCGTGCCGCTCGGCGATCTGGTCGGGCGAGTAGCCCTCGACCGGGCCGCCGAGGGCGTCACCGACGGCGGCTCCCACCACGGCGGCGGTGACGCGGTCGGCGAGACCGTTCGGGCCGGGCCCGCTGCTTTCTTCTTCTTTGGGCGTCATGCCCCGAATCATCCTCCTGGGCGGGCCGGTTGTGCGGCTTCCAGGAGTCCGGCGAGTTCCACCAGGTCGGTGCCGGTGAGACGGGGCAGGGTGCAGCCGGGCAGGACGCGGCAGGCGTCCCGCCAGGTCGCGGGGATGGCCGCGCCGCCGCCGAGGGCGCCGGTGAGCGCCCCGGCGAGGGCGGGCGCGGAGTCGGCGACCCGGGACAGGCAGGCGGCGGCCGGTACGGCCTCGGCGATCCGGCCCCGGGCCGCGGTGGCCAGGGCGAGCGCGACGGGGACGGTCTCCGCGGCGGCGATGCCGTAGCTGTAGACGTGGTCGACGATCTGGTGTTCCAGGAGCGGGACGAGCGCGAAGGCGGACTCGCTGTCCTCGGCCAGGGCGAGGGCGTGGCGGGCGTTGCGGCCGATCTCGGTGTCCGCCGGGAGTTCGGCGATCGCGGCGGTCACGCAGGTGCCGGTGTCCGCGTCGGCGAGGGCGAGGGAGAGGGCCGCCGCCATGGCCCGCGCACCGTGCACACCGTCGCCGTCCTGGGTGTAGCGGGCGTCGAACTCGGCCAGGGCGGCGGCCTGTTGCGGGTCGCCGGGGTGGGCCACGGCGAGGACGCACGCGCGGACGCAGGCCGCGTCGTCGAAGTAGTGCGGGTTGTCGTGGCCGGTGGCGGGCGGGCGCAGGCCGGTGGCGAGGTTGCCGAGGCCGGCGCGGACGGAGATGCGGGCGCGCAGCGGCAGCACGGCGGACTCGATCTCCGGGGCGCGGTCCGCCGCGGCGGCGACCTCGGAGGCCACGGCGGTCCAGGTGAGGTCGATGGCGGCCCGCATACGGCGGGCCCGGCTGAGGTCGCCGAGGACGTCGTCGTCGCCGGCGCGCAGGACCGCCTCCGCGGCGAAGGCCGCCCACTCGGCGTCGTCGGAGGGGCCGAGGCGGAGGGGTTCGGGGGGTTGGTTGAGGGCGATCGGCACCGGGAGGGTGGTGGTGGCGTTCTGCTCGGCGAAGGTGTCCAGTTCCCGGGTGAGACGGCGGGTCCACTCGGGCATGCGGGCGGCGCGGTGCCGGGCGGCGGGCCAGCCGGCGGCGTCTCCGGCGGCGAGGCCGAGGAGGAGGCCCTCGATACGGCGCGCCGTCATGGCCGACCCTCGCTGTCCGGTTGCCCTGCGCTGCCGGCCCCCACCAGGGGGCTCCGCCGGCCGTCCGGTTGCCCGGCGCCGCCGTCCTCTACCAGGGGGCTCCGCCCCCTGGACCCCCGATCCCCTGCCCACCCACCACCCGACTCGGTCGGCTGGGTGGTGGGGGGAGCGGGTGGGGGAAGTTCGGTCGGCTGTGGGGATGGCTGCACCACACTCTCGACTGCCACCTGCTCCCCCTCCGCCGCGCTCCCCGGCAGGACTGCAGTCAACGTCCCCGCCGTGTCCGCCGGAATCAGCTCCCGTTTCCCTGCCGCCCCGGCTCCCGTGTCCGCCGGAATCAGCTCCCGTTTCCCTGCCGCCCCGGCTCCCGCGTCCGCTGGGATCACCTCCCGCTTCCCCGCCGTCCCTGCCCCCGCCGCCCCGGCCTCCACCGGCCCTGTTCCCGCCGCCCCCACCGCCCCCGCTCCCGCCTCCCCCGCGCCCCCTTCCGCCGCCGTCACCAGGAGCTCCGCGACGTCCAGTACGTGGTGGCCGGTGATGGACGGGAGGCAGCGGCCGCGGGCCGGGCCGATTGCCGATGACCAGTGTGGCGGGATGGCCGAGAGGCCCTGGGTGGCGCCGGAGAGGGCACCTGCGACCGCCGCCGTCGTGTCCGCGTCGCGGCCCATGTTGACGGCCGTGAGGACCGCCTCCCGGAAGTCGCCGTCGGCCGCCGCGTACGCGCCGAAGGCGAGGGCGACCGCTTCGGGGGCCAGGTCGGTCCAGGGGTAGCCCCCGATGACGACCGCGGAGCGGACCGCGCGTTCGCCGCGATGCGCCACCGACACCGCACGCCGCAGGGAGCGAGCCGTCCAGGAGTCGTCCGGGATCACCGCGAGGGCGGCGGCGATCACCACCGCGACCGCCGCGCCGGTCATCGCCGCCGCCACGCCCGCCGCGACCGCCTGGCCGCCGTAGATGCCCTCGCCCTCGTGGCTGACGGAGCCGTCGATGGCCACCAGCCGGGCCGCCTCGGCGGGACGCCCGGCGGCGAAGACCCCGAAGGGCGCCGCCCGCATCGCCAGCCCGTCGCTCCAGGCGTGCCGGTGCTGGGCCGAGATGGGGGCGGCGAGGCCACGGCGGAGGTTCTCCAGCGTGCCGCGCTCGCTGAAGCCCGCGCCGCGGAAGGGTCCCTCCGCCCGGTCGGCGATCCACTCGTGCCAGGCCGCCTCGACATGCTCCGGGGTGAGCGCCGAGCCGTGCCGGGCCAGCAGCAGACCGGAGAAGATCGCGTACTCGGTGTCGTCCGTGCCGTACGGCTGCTCGCTGACGTACCCGGTGATCCGGCCCCATCGGGCGCGGATCTCGGAGGGCCTGAGGTTCTCCGCCGGTGCGCCCAGCGCGTCCCCGACGGCCAGGCCCAGCAGCGCACCGCGGGCCCGCTCGCGGAGTCCGGCGGCGTCACCGGGCGTCGGAGCCGGGGGAGTGCAGGCGATCGATGCCATGGGCGGCCTCCTTCGGCGGGGTCGCACGGGGACCCTTTGCGGATGTGTCCCACGGGAGGCGGCCGCGTGAGCCGGGGGAGGGGTTCTGTCACCCGGTCGGCATCTGAGCTGCTTATCGCCCATCTGAGCGGCTGAGGAAGAAGCCGCAGGTTAGCCGAGCCTTTCCTTGCTGGCGCGGACGAAATGATGAGCGTAAGTTCTGTGTTGTCGAAAAGTAGAACTCGTCCAAAGTTAGCTTTGGCTTAGCTTCCTTGGGGGACCCGGATGGCCATCATCGAAACCGAGGCCGCGCTGCACGAGGCGCACCGCGACAACCACACGCACCGCGATGTGAACGGCGGATGGCTGCGCCCCGCCGTCTTCGGTGCCATGGACGGTCTCGTCTCCAACCTCGCCCTGATGACGGGCGTGGCCGGCGGGTCCGTGAGCCAGCACACGATCATCATCACCGGTCTCGCGGGACTCGCCGCCGGCGCCTTCTCCATGGCGGCCGGCGAGTACACCTCCGTCGCCTCCCAGCGGGAACTCGTCGAGGCGGAACTCGACGTCGAACGCCGTGAGCTGCGCAGGCATCCGCAGGACGAGGAGGACGAGCTGGCCGCGCTGTACGTGGCCCGCGGGGTCGAGCCGGGGCTGGCCCGGCAGGTCGCCCGGCAGCTCTCCAAGGACCCCGAGCAGGCCCTGGAGATCCACGCCCGCGAGGAGCTCGGCATCGACCCCGGGGACCTGCCCTCGCCGCTGGTCGCCGCGGTCTCGTCCTTCGGCTCGTTCGCGCTCGGCGCCCTGCTGCCCGTCCTGCCGTACCTGCTCGGCGCGACCGCGCTGTGGCCCGCCGTCCTGCTGGCCCTCGCCGGTCTCTTCGCGTGTGGTGCCGTCGTGGCGAAGGTGACCGCCCGGAGCTGGTGGTTCAGCGGTCTGCGGCAGCTCGCGCTCGGTGGTGCGGCGGCCGGTGTGACGTACGCCCTGGGCACTCTGTTCGGAACGGCCGTAGGATAGGTCGACCGGTAGCTATGCGATGGGCCGCATAAGTACCCGTTACTCGTGGGTTTCGAGTCCTTTACCACCGGGTATGAGCCTTAAGCGCTGTGGGCAACGACGCCTGCCGCACCCCCGCGGGGTGGGCGATGACGCCCGCCTCGGACCCCCTTCGGGCCGCCGGACGCCGATCCGACCGATCGTGTCCCCGACGGTCCCCCCGTGAACGTCGGCCGCCACCGCGTGGCCCCCGCCGTCACCGCACGGCACCGCCGTCCCGTCACGGCAGCGCGCCGCCACCGCACGGCACCCGCCGCGTCCGCGCGGCACCTCCGCCGCGACCGCGGCGTCCGCATGCTGGAACGGTGTTTCCGGTTCCCGAGAACCGCTCCATCATGTAACCTGCACGAAATTTTGATCTCATCGCAGATCTCACGCAGAGGGCCAACGTCGTCCCTCGGCACCTGCCACATGCCACATGACGACGACGGGAGAGCCGATGCGTACGCCGCGCCAGCCGTCCCAGCATTCCGCGAATGGCCAGAACTGGTCGTTCATGGATGCTCGCCCTGCTGCGCAGGGTATGTACGACCCCCGCAACGAACACGACGCGTGCGGCGTCGGTTTCGTCGCCACCCTCACCGGCGAGGCGTCCCACACCCTGGTCGAGCAGGCCCTCACCGTCCTGCGCAACCTGGAGCACCGTGGTGCCACCGGCTCCGAGCCCGACTCCGGCGACGGCGCGGGCATCCTCTCGCAGGTGCCGGACGCCTTCCTCCGTGAAGTGGCCGGTTTCGACCTTCCCGCGGCCGGCTCCTATGCCGTAGGCATCGCCTTCCTCCCGGAGGACGGGACCGACGACGCCGTCTCACACATCGAGACGATCGCCGCCGACGAGGGGCTCACCGTCCTCGGCTGGCGCGAGGTTCCGGTCGCCCCCGAGCTGCTGGGCGCCACCGCCCGCTCCACCATGCCGGTGTTCCGGCAGATGTTCGTGACCGACGGCGCCGACGAGGGCATCGCGCTGGACCGCAAGGCGTTCGTGCTGCGCAAGCGCGCCGAGCGCGAGGCCGGGGTCTACTTCCCGTCCCTGTCCGCCCGGACGATCGTCTACAAGGGCATGCTGACCACCGGCCAGCTGGAGCCCTTCTTCCCGGACCTGTCCGACCGCCGCTTCGCCTCCGCGATCGCGCTCGTGCACTCCCGGTTCTCCACGAACACCTTCCCGTCGTGGCCGCTCGCGCACCCGTACCGCTTCGTCGCGCACAACGGTGAGATCAACACCGTCAAGGGCAACCGCAACTGGATGCGCGCCCGCGAGTCCCAGCTCGTCTCCGACCTGTTCGGTTCCGACGGGAAGAACATCGAGCGGATCTTCCCGGTCTGTACCCCGGACGCCTCCGACTCCGCCTCCTTCGACGAGGTCCTGGAGCTGCTGCACCTGGGCGGCCGCTCGCTGCCGCACTCCGTGCTGATGATGATCCCGGAGGCGTGGGAGAACCACGACTCCATGGACCCGGCCCGGCGCGCCTTCTACCAGTTCCACTCCACGATGATGGAGCCCTGGGACGGCCCCGCCTGCGTCACCTTCACCGACGGCACCCAGGTCGGCGCCGTGCTCGACCGCAACGGCCTGCGCCCCGGCCGCTACTGGGTCACCGACGACGGCCTCGTCGTCCTCGGCTCCGAGGTCGGCGTCCTCGACATCGACCCGGCCAAGGTCGTCCGCAAGGGCCGCCTCCAGCCCGGCAAGATGTTCCTCGTCGACACCGCCGAGCACCGCATCATCGAGGACGACGAGATCAAGGCGTCCCTCGCCGCGGAGAAGCCGTACGCCGAGTGGCTGGAGGCCGGCGAGATCGAGCTGGGCGACCTGCCCGAGCGCGAGCACATCGTCCACACCCACGCCTCGGTCACCCGCCGCCAGCAGACCTTCGGCTACACCGAGGAGGAGCTGCGCGTCATCCTCGCCCCGATGGCCCGCACCGGCGCCGAGCCGATCGGCTCCATGGGCACGGACTCGCCGATCGCGGCCCTGTCCGAGCGCCCGCGGCTGCTCTTCGACTACTTCACCCAGCTGTTCGCGCAGGTCACCAACCCGCCGCTGGACGCGATCCGCGAGGAGCTGGTCACCTCCCTGCGCTCGTCGCTGGGCCCGCAGGGCAACCTGCTGGAGCCGACCGCCGCCTCCTGCCGGTCCGTCGTGCTGCCCTTCCCGGTCATCGACAACGACGAGCTGGCCAAGCTCATCCACATCAACGCCGACGGCGACATGCCGGGCTTCAAGGCCGCCACGCTGTCCGGTCTGTACCGGGTCTCCGGCGGCGGTGAGGCCCTCGCCGCCCGCATCGAGGAGATCTGCGCCGAGGCCGACGCGGCGATCGAGAACGGCGCCCGCCTGATCGTCCTGTCCGACCGGCACTCCGACGCCGAGCACGCGCCGATCCCGTCGCTGCTGCTCACCGCGGCCGTCCACCACCACCTCATCCGCACCAAGCAGCGCACCCAGGTGGGCCTGCTGGTCGAGGCCGGCGACGTCCGCGAGGTCCACCACGTCGCCCTGCTCATCGGCTACGGCGCCGCCGCCGTCAACCCGTACCTGGCGATGGAGTCGGTGGAGGACCTGCTGCGCGCGGGCACCTTCATCAACGGCATCGAGCCCGAGCAGGCCATCAAGAACCTGATCTACGCCCTCGGCAAGGGCGTCCTGAAGGTCATGTCCAAGATGGGCATCTCCACCGTCGCCTCCTACCGCGGCGCCCAGGTCTTCGAGGCCGTCGGCCTGGACGAGACCTTCGTGGAGAAGTACTTCAACGGCACCGCCACCAAGATCGGCGGTGTCGGCATCGACGTCATCGCCCAGGAGGTCGCCGCCCGCCACGCCAAGGCCTACCCGGCCTCCGGTATCGCCCCGGCGCACCGCGCGCTGGAGATCGGCGGCGAGTACCAGTGGCGCCGCGAGGGCGAGCCGCACCTGTTCGACCCGGAGACGGTCTTCCGCCTCCAGCACTCCACGCGCACCGGCCGGTACGACATCTTCAAGAAGTACACCGGGCGGGTGAACGAGCAGTCCGAGCGTCTGATGACGCTGCGCGGCCTGTTCGGCTTCAAGTCCGACCGGCAGCCGATCCCCCTCGACGAGGTCGAGCCGGCGAGCGAGATCGTCAAGCGGTTCTCCACCGGCGCGATGTCGTACGGCTCCATCTCCAAGGAGGCGCACGAGACCCTCGCCATCGCCATGAACCAGCTGGGCGGCAAGTCCAACACCGGTGAGGGCGGCGAGGACCCGGAGCGCCTGTACGACCCGGCGCGCCGCTCGGCGATCAAGCAGGTCGCCTCCGGCCGCTTCGGCGTGACCTCCGAGTACCTGGTCAACGCGGACGACATCCAGATCAAGATGGCCCAGGGCGCCAAGCCCGGCGAGGGCGGCCAGCTGCCCGGCCACAAGGTGTACCCATGGGTCGCCAAGACCCGGCACTCGACGCCGGGCGTCGGCCTGATCTCCCCGCCGCCGCACCACGACATCTACTCCATCGAGGACCTGGCCCAGCTGATCCACGACCTGAAGAACGCGAACCCGCAGGCGCGGATCCACGTGAAGCTGGTCTCGGAGGTCGGTGTCGGCACCGTCGCGGCCGGTGTGTCCAAGGCGCACGCGGACGTCGTGCTCATCTCCGGTCACGACGGCGGCACGGGTGCCTCCCCGCTGACGTCGCTGAAGCACGCGGGCGGCCCCTGGGAGCTCGGCCTCGCCGAGACCCAGCAGACCCTGCTGCTCAACGGCCTGCGCGACCGCATCGTCGTCCAGACCGACGGCCAGCTCAAGACCGGCCGTGACGTGGTCGTCGCCGCGCTGCTCGGCGCCGAGGAGTTCGGTTTCGCGACCGCCCCGCTCGTCGTCTCCGGCTGCGTGATGATGCGCGTCTGCCACCTGGACACCTGCCCGGTCGGCATCGCCACCCAGAACCCGGCCCTGCGCGACCGCTTCGCCGGCAAGGCCGAGCACGTGGTGAACTTCTTCCGGTTCATCGCCGAGGAGGTCCGCGAGCTCCTCGCCGAGCTGGGCTTCCGCTCCATCGAGGAGGCCGTCGGCCACGCCGAGGTGCTGGACGTCGAGCGCGCGGTCGACCACTGGAAGGCGCAGGGCCTGGACCTGGAGCCGCTGTTCCACGTCCCGGACCTGCCCGAGGGCGCGGTCCGCCACCAGCTGGTCACCCAGGACCACGGCCTGGAGAAGGCCCTGGACAACGAGCTGATCAAGCTCGCCGCCGACGCGCTGGGCGCTTCGGACGCCACCGAGGCCCAGCCGGTGCGCGCCCAGGTCGCCATCCGCAACATCAACCGCACGGTCGGCACCATGCTCGGCCACGAGGTGACGAAGAAGTTCGGTGGGGCGGGCCTGCCCGACGACACCATCGACATCACCTTCACCGGCTCGGCCGGCCAGTCCTTCGGCGCCTTCCTGCCGCGCGGTGTCACGCTCCGCCTGGAGGGCGACGCCAACGACTACGTCGGCAAGGGCCTCTCCGGCGGCCGGATCGTCGTCCGCCCGGACCGGGCCGCCGACCACCTCGCCGAGTACTCGACCATCGCGGGCAACACCATCGCCTACGGTGCCACCGGCGGCGAGCTGTTCCTGCGCGGCCGTACCGGTGAGCGGTTCTGCGTCCGCAACTCCGGCGCGCTGGTCGTCTCCGAGGGCGTGGGCGACCACGGCTGCGAGTACATGACCGGCGGTCACGCGGTCGTCCTCGGCCCGACCGGCCGCAACTTCGCGGCGGGCATGTCCGGCGGTATCGCCTACGTCATCGACCTCGACCGCGACAACGTCAACGCCGGCAACGCCGGCTCCGTCGAGGCGCTGGACGCGGCGGACAAGCAGTGGCTGCACGACGTGGTGCGCCGCCACGCCGAGGAGACCGGCTCGACGGTCGCCGAGAAGCTGCTCGCCGACTGGGACACGGCCGTGGAGCGGTTCAGCAAGATCATCCCCAGCACGTACAAGGCAGTGCTCGCCGCCAAGGACGCCGCCGAGCGAGCCGGTCTCACCGAGACCGAGATCACCGAGAAGATGATGGAGGCGGCGACCAATGGCTGACCCCAAGGGCTTCCTGAACCACGGCCGTGAGGTCGCCAAGACCCGCCCCGTCGACGAGCGGGTCAAGGACTGGAACGAGGTCTACGTCCCCGGCTCCCTGCTGCCGATCATCAGCAAGCAGGCCAGCCGCTGCATGGACTGCGGCATCCCGTTCTGTCACAACGGCTGTCCGCTGGGGAACCTGATCCCCGAGTGGAACGACTACGCCTACCGCGAGGACTGGGCGGCCGCCCAGGAGCGCCTGCACGCGACCAACAACTTCCCGGAGTTCACCGGTCGCCTCTGCCCGGCCCCCTGCGAGTCGGCGTGCGTGCTGGGCATCAACCAGCCGCCGGTCACCATCAAGAACGTCGAGGTCTCGATCATCGACAAGGCGTGGGAGACCGGGGACGTCGCCCCGCAGATCCCCGAGCGCCTGTCCGGCAAGACGGTCGCGGTCGTCGGCTCCGGCCCGGCGGGCCTCGCCGCCGCCCAGCAGCTGACCCGGGCCGGCCACACGGTCGCCGTCTACGAGCGCGCGGACCGCGTCGGAGGTCTCCTCCGGTACGGCATCCCCGAGTTCAAGATGGAGAAGCGGCACATCAACCGCCGTATCGAGCAGATGCGCGCGGAGGGCACCCGCTTCCGCACCGGCATCGAGATCGGCCGCGACCTCAAGGCCACCGACCTGAAGAAGCGGTACGACGCGGTCGTCCTGGCCGTCGGTGCCACGACCGCCCGTGACCTGCCGGTGCCCGGCCGCGAGCTCAAGGGCGTCTACCAGGCCATGGAGTACCTGCCGCTGGCCAACAAGGTCCAGGAGGGCGACTACGTCACCGCGCCGATCTCGGCCGAGGGCAAGCACGTCGTCGTCATCGGCGGCGGTGACACCGGCGCGGACTGCGTGGGCACCGCCCACCGGCAGGGCGCGGCCTCCGTCACCCAGCTGGAGATCATGCCCCGCCCGAACGACGACCGGCACCCGGTGAACCAGCCCTGGCCGACCTTCCCGATGCTCTACAAGGTCACCAGCGCGCACGAGGAGGGCGGCGAGCGGGTCTACTCCGTCTCCACCACCCACTTCGAGGGCGACGAGGACGGCAACGTCCAGTGGCTGCACCTGACCGAGGTGGAGTTCATCGACGGCAGGCTCACCCCCAAGCCGGGCACCGAGCGCAAGATCCCCGCTCAGCTGGTCACCCTCGCCATGGGCTTCACCGGCACCGACCGGGAGAACGGCCTGGTCGAGCAGTTCGGCCTGGAGCTGGACGAACGCGGTAACATCGCCCGCGACGCCGACTTCCAGACCAACGTGCCGGGTGTGTTCGTCGCCGGTGACGCCGGCCGCGGCCAGTCCCTCATCGTGTGGGCGATCGCGGAGGGCCGCTCGGCCGCCCGCGGAGTCGACCGCTTCCTGACCGGAGCCAGCGACCTGCCGGCCCCGATCCGCCCGACGGACCGCGCCCTGGCGGTCTGACGCGCGCACAACGGACCCCAGGTCCCGCACAGACGTCCCGTACAAAGGCGTACGGAACATGAACGGCGCCTGCCCGCCTGTCCCCGACCGGACGACTGGGCAGGCGTCGTCGCATGTGTGCCGTACGGGTACGCTCGGGCGCCGGAACAGCCGAGGGGGGATCATGGCCGCGATCGGTCTGCGCAAGGTGGAGGAGACCGCGCCCGCACTGGTCGGCGCCTACCGGTCGGCGGGGGTGTCCCTGCGCAAGCACGGCCTGGACGGGCTGCGGGCCGCCGTCTACCTCGTGGTCGACTACTCGGGCTCCATGCGGCCGTACTACCAGGACGGCAGTGTGCAGGCGCTCGCCGACCGGGTGCTGGGCCTGTCCGCGCACCTGGACGACGACGGCCGGGTGCCCGTCGTGTTCTTCTCCACGGACGTCGACGCGGTCACCGACATCGCCCTCGCCGGGCACCAGGGCCGCGTCGAGCGGATCGTGTCCGGGCTCGGCCACATGGGCAGGACCAGCTACCACCTGGCGATGGACGCCGTCATCGACCACTACCTGGACAGCGGCGCCACCGCCCCCGCCCTCGTCGTCTTCCAAACCGACGGCGGACCGATCAGCAAGCTCGCCGCCGAACGCCATCTGTGCAAGGCCGCGCGGCTCCCGCTGTTCTGGCAGTTCGTCGGCTTCGGCGACCCGGACAGCCGGCAGTTCGAGTTCCTGCGCAAGCTGGACGAACTGGCGGTCCCCGGCAAGCGGATCGTGGACAACGCCGGCTTCTTCCACGCCGGCCAGGACCCGCGCCGGGTCTCCGACGCCGAGCTGTACGACCGTCTCGTCGGCGAGTTCCCGAGGTGGCTCGCGGCCGCACGCGCGGCGGGCGTCCTGCGGCCGGACTGACGAAACGCCCCCGCGCCGGTCCGCCACCACCTCCTGGCGCCCGCCCGCGAGCACCGGGTCCCGGCACTCCTCCGGCGTCCCCCACGCCGAGCGCGGCGCCCGGGCCACTGTCAGCCGCAGGGACGCCGGCCCGGGTGCGCTGCTTCACATTCGTCGACGGTCCGGGACTCGGCAGCCGCCCCGCGCGGCTCATGAGCTGAGCCGCGCGGCCGCCTCCCGTTGCCGTTCCGCCATCACCGTCAGGAAGCGCACCACCGTCTGCAGTTCCTCCGTGCTGAACTCCTCGCACGCCGCCACGATGTCGCGCGCCCAGTCCTCGAAGAAGACGGTGAGTTCGCCGATCTTCTCCTGGTTCAGTTCGACCAGCACCCGGCGCTTGTCCGTCGGGTGGGCGACCCGCCGGGCGAAGCCCTTGGTCTCCAGGCGGTCGACGAGGCCGGTGACGGAGGCCGGGGCCAGACCGGTCAGCCGGGCCAGGTCCTTCGCGGTGAGCGGGCCGTGCCGCTCCAGCAGGTCGAGGGTCTTCTCCTCCGTGGCGTTCAGTCCCTGCTTGGCGGCGACCGCCGAATGAAACATCACGGTGACGCCGCTGTGGACACGGCCCACCTCCATCAGGCGCCGGAGCGTCTCGTCCCGCTTCTCGTCTCCCTCGGTCATGGACCCAGGCTAGCAAGTAGTTCGTTCGGTCGAACTAAGCACTTGCGGGAGCGGGCACGTCGTGCAACTCTTTCGTTCGGTCGAACGAAATAATCCGAGCGAGGGGGGACATCCATGTCCACGACCGTCACCGCAGACCCGCCGACCACGGCGGTACCCCATCCGCGCCGCTGGGCCGCCGCCGCCGTGATGATGATCGCGGCCCTGATGGACCTGCTCGACGGAACGATCGTCAACGTGGCGGTCCCGTCCATCAGCCGGGACCTGCACGCCTCCGCCAGCGACCTGCAATGGGTCGTCTCCGCCTACCTGCTGGGCTTCGCGGCCGCCCTGATCGTCTCCGGCCACCTCGGCGACCGTGTCGGCCGCCGGCCCCTCTTCCTCGCCGGTACGGCGGGTTTCGGGCTGGCGAGCCTGGCGTGCGGCATCGCCCGGTCACCGGCGCAGCTGATCGCGGCCCGGGCGGTCCAGGGCGTCCTGGCGGCCGTGCTCGTGCCGCAGGTGATCGGCTCGTTCCGCACCCTGTTCCACGGCAAGGAGCGCGGGGCCGCCTTCGGGATGTACGGCGCGGTCGCCGGCTTCGCCTCGGCGGTCGGGCTCCTGCTCGGCGGGGTGCTCACCGACGCCGATCTGTTCGGCTGGGGCTGGCGCTCGGTGTTCCTGGTCAACGTGCCGGTCGCGGTGGCGACGTTCGTGGGCGGGCTGGGCCTGGTGCCCACCACACGGGAACGGTCGGCGGGGCGGCCGGACCCCCTCGGCAGCCTGGTACTGGCCGGAGGACTGGTCGCGATCGTGCTGCCGCTGGTACAGGGCCGGGAGAACGGCTGGCCGCTGTGGGGCTGGATCTGCCTCGCGGCGGGCGCGGCGACCGTGGCCGGGCTCGGCGTGTACGAGGCCCGGCGGCACCGGCCGGGTACGGTGCCGTTGCTGCCCGCGCGCGCGTTCGCGCTCCCCGCGTTCTCGGTGGGCGTGCTCGTCCAGCTGCTCTTCTCCCTCGGCATGCAGGGCTTCTTCCTGGTCTTCGCGGTCTGGCTCCAGGGCGGCGAGGGGTACACCCCGCTCCAGGCCGGGGTGGTCACCGTCGCGTTCTCGGCCGGCGGATTCCTGACCGCGCCCGTCGCGGACGGGCTCGCCGTGAAGTACGGACGGCTGGTGCTCGGTGCGGGGGCGCTGCTGATGGCCGGCGGGTTCGGCTGGGTGTGGGCCGCCATCGACGACGCCCCGGCGGTGCACGCGGGCGCCTGGCCGCTGGTCCCCGGACTGGTGCTCGCCGGGGCCGGGCTCGGGTTCCTGGTCGTGCCGTTGGTGAACGTGGTGCTGTCGGCGGTGCCGGGCGAACTGGCCGGGGGAGCGTCCGGGATCTTCTCCACGGCTCAGCAGTTCGGCGGCGCGCTGGGGGCGGCGGTGATCGGTACGGTGTTCTTCGGGGCCGTGACGCAGGGGCCCGGCGAGGCGCTCGCCGGGGCGATGCCGTGGGTCGTGGGGGCGTTCGTGGTGTGCGGGGTGCTGTGCGCGGCGCTTCCGCGGCGGGCGGTGCCGGAACACGCGGGCTGACACGGCGGTCCATGGGACAGCCGATGCGGCGGTGAAGCCCGCCGGAGCTACGTGTCGCACTCCAGCACCGTCCGGCACAACCCGCAGCGCGCCCGTACCCGCCCCCGCACCGGCACCCTGATCCGCTGGTGGCAGGTCGGGCACGGGAAGGTCACCCCGAGGTGGCCGCCGCTGTCGGGGGCGAAGGCGTACGGGGCGCTCGGCGGGGCGCCGGAGGCGTGCCGGCGGTCGTGGGCGTAGCGGCGGCGGCCCGCCCAGCCCGCCGCCGTCAGCGGCGGCTGCTGCTCGTCCTGGCGGGCCCGGGCCATCCCCTTGACGTAGGCGGTGTAGGCCTGCGGGCTGGTGAACCACACCGAGGGGTCCTCCTGGAAGAGCAGGGCCCGCTTGGCCAGGACGTAACCGAACTCCTCCGGGGTGAGGTACCCGAGTTTCTGTGACGACACCCCGTCCTCCCGGTAGGCGTCCAGCAGCAGCCAGCCCGCGCCCAGATAGGTCGTCGCCGTGTCCGTGAGGATCTCGTTCTCCGCCGTGGTGGGGAAGGCGAGGTCCAGTCGGTGCAGGTAGACGTGCGCCACCTCGTGGGCGAGCGCGGCGCCGATGTCCCTGCGGTGGGTACGGAACCGGTCGTTCAGCTCGACGAAGTACTCGGGGCCCGCCGCGAGTTCGACGTTCGCCGCGTGGGTCATCTCCCGGAAGCCGACGATCAGCCGCGCGTCCGGCAGCCGGAAGTGCCGCACGATCTCCCGGGCCACGCGTTGCGCGCCCAGATGCAGGTCGTCGGTGTCGCAGAAGGCCACGTCGGCCGGGGCCACGCTGGCCGAGAACGTCTCGATGGTGTCGCGGGACAGGCGCCGGTACAGCGCGGTGATGGCCGCCCGCACCGTCTCCAGGTGCGGGTAGCCGTGCTGGACCGGTCCGCCGTTCGCCACGTCGGCACCCCCTGAAGCCACCGGAACTCCCTACCACTGTAGGCGGGACGGCAGCGCGGGAAGGGCCCCGCCGGGCGGCCCCCACCCCGGCAGTGGTCGGGAGGGGTCCCGGTGTGTCCTGGTGTGTCCCGGTGGGCACTCGGCCTCGGGCCGGCACCCGGTCCCCGTCGGCCACCACGTCCCCGCCCCCCGCGATTCCGCCGGTGATCCACTCCCCGGACACCCGTAGGGCCCGGCCCGTGAAACGCATAGGGTGAGCCCCCATGACCACCAGCAACACCGGCACCGGTGCCGACGACCCCCAGGTCCGCCAGGAACTGGAGCGGCTGCGCGACAGCATCGACAACATCGACGCGGCCGTCGTCCACATGCTCGCCGAACGCTTCAAGTGCACCCAGCAGGTCGGCCGGCTCAAGGCGCTGCACCAGCTGCCGCCCGCCGACCCGGCCCGCGAGGCCCGGCAGATCGAACGGCTGCGCCGCCTCGCCGAGAACGCCAAGCTCGACCCGGCGTTCGCCGAGAAGTTCCTGAACTTCATCATCGCCGAGGTGATCCGGCACCACGAACGCATCGCCGAGGACACCCACAACGGACAGCCGGCGCACGAGGACCGGGCACGCCCCTGACCGGGGCCCGGACGAGCCCGGCCCGGCGATGGGCAAGGGGGCGCGCAGGGGACAAAAGCCGTGTACCGGTCCGCCCCTGTGCGCTGTCGGCCCCATCAGGCAGCATGGCCTGCATGTCCGTACTCACGCGCGACGAAGCGCAGCTCCGAGCACAGTTCCTCGACGTCCACCGGTACACGATCGAACTGGACCTCACGACCGGTGACGAGACCTTCGACTCCCGCACCGCGATCCGGTTCACGGCGCGGTCCGACGGGGACACGTTCGTCGAGCTGAAGCCCGCCGAGCTGCGCGGCGCCACGCTCGACGGACAGCCGCTCGACCCGGAGTCCCTGTGCGAGGACCGGCTGCCACTGAAGAACCTCACCGCCGGCGAGCACGAACTGCGCGTCGACGCGGTCATGCGCTACTCCCGCACCGGCGAGGGCATGCACCGCTTCACCGACCCCAGCGACGGCGAGACGTACGTCTACACCCAGATGTTCCTGGACGACGTCCAGCGCATCTTCGCCGCCTTCGACCAGCCCGACCTGAAGGCCGTCTTCGAGGTCTCCGTCAAGGCGCCCGAGGGCTGGAGCGTCCTCGCCAACGGCGTCACCGAGCACCGCGGCGACGGCCTCTGGCAGGCCGCGCCCACGCCGCCGATCTCCACCTACCTGGTCGCCGTCGCCGCCGGCCCCTGGCACTCCGTGCGCACCGAGCACCGCGGACTGCCCTTCGGCATCCACTGCCGCCGCTCCCTCGCCCCCCACCTCGACACCGACGCCGACGAGATCCTCGACATCACCCGCGCGTGCTTCGACCGCTACCACGAGAAGTTCGAGGAGCCCTACCCCTTCGACTCCTACGACCAGGCGTTCGTCCCCGAGTTCAACGCGGGCGCCATGGAGAACCCGGGCCTGGTCACCTTCCGCGACGAATTCGTCTACCGCTCCGCCGTCACCGACACCGAGCGGCAGACCCGCGCCATGGTCATCGCCCACGAGATGGCCCACATGTGGTTCGGCGACCTCGTCACCCTCAAGTGGTGGGACGACATCTGGCTCAACGAGTCCTTCGCCGAGTACATGGGCTACCAGACCACAGCCGAGGCCACCCGCTTCACCGACCCCTGGACCGAGTTCGGCGTCACCCGCAAGTCCTGGGGCTACGACGCCGACCAGCGGCCCACCACCCACCCGGTCGCCCCCGAGAACGTCGACGACACGGCCTCCGCCCTGCTCAACTTCGACGGCATCTCCTACGCCAAGGGCGCCTCCGCACTGCGCCAGCTGGCCGCCTGGCTCGGCGAGAAGGACTTCCTCGCCGGCATCAACACCCACTTCACGCGGCACAAGTTCGGCAACGCCACCCTCGCCGACTTCATCGACTCCCTCGCCTCCGCCACCGACCGCGACGTGCACGCCTGGGCCGACAGCTGGCTGCGCACCACCGGCGTCGACAAGCTCACCCCGGAGATCGCCCCCACCGGCGGCACCTGCGCGCTGACCGCCGACCGCTCGGGCAGCCGCCCGCACCGCCTCAGCGCCGGCCTGTACGACCACGACGTCGCCGAGGAGGGCAGGCTGCTGCTGCGCGAGCGCATCGACCTCGACGTCCCGCAGACCGCGCCGCAGCCCATCGGCAAGCGCCCCGCACTCGTCCTCCTCAACGACGGCGACCTCACCTACGCCAAGATCCGCTTCGACGCCGCCTCCTTCGACACGCTCCGCACCAGCCTGTCCGGCCTGCCCGACCCGCTCACCCGCGCGGTCGTCTGGAACGCCCTCAGGGACGCCGTCCGCGACGGCGAACTCGCGCCCGCCGCCTACCTGGAGACGGCCCGCGCCCACCTGCCGCGCGAGACCGACCTGGCCGTCACCCAGGGCGTCCTCGCCTTCGCCGCCGGCCAGCTCGCCGACCAGTACCTGACACCGCAGGACCGCCCGGCCGCCCTGGCCACCCTCACCTCGCTCTGCCGCGACCTCCTGCGACGCACCGAGGACGGCGACCACCCCGGCCTGCGGCTGATCGCCGTACGGCACCTGATCGACGTCGCCGCCCACCCGGAGACCATCGCCGCCTGGCTCGCCGACGGCACGGTACCCGGCGGACCGGAACTCGACCCCGAACTGCGCTGGCGCATCCTCGCCCGGCTCGCCGTGCTCGGCGCCACCGACGAGGACGCCATCGCCGCCGAACTGGCGCGCGACCCGAGCGCCACCGGCCAGGAGGGCGCCGCCCGCTGCCGTGCCGCCCTGCCCGACCCGGAGGCCAAGCGCACCGCCTGGGACGCGATGTTCGCCGGCGACGACCTGTCCAACTACCTCTTCACGGCCACCGCCCGGGGCTTCTGGCAGCCCGAACAGGCCGACCTGGTACGGGAGTACGTGCCGCGCTTCTACACGGACGCGGTCGCCGTCGCCGCCCGCCGCGGCCCCGCCATCGCCGTCGCCGCCGGCCGTTGGTGCTTCCCGGCCCACGCCGTCGACGCCGAGAACCTCCGCCTCGGCGAGGCCTGCCTGCGCGACGCCGATCTCATCCCGGCCCTGCGCCGCACCCTCGCCGACCGCCTGGACGACCTGTCCCGCGCCCTGAAGGTGCGCGGCGAGGAGCACGCGGAGTAGGAGCGGTCCGGCGCGGCGCAGGGCGAGACGGACGGGCACCGCCTCTTCGGCGCCACGCCCACCGGCACACGTCCGACGACGCGGCACGGGCTCCGGCGCTGGGCCGGCACCGGAGGTGCTCCCCCGCCGTGCGTCACCGGCCCGCGCCGGCGCATGGCCGGGCCCCGGGGCCGCCCGGCCCGGGCGGCCCCGGGCCTGCCGGGCAGTGGCGCCGATCACGCTGTGCAGCGCCGGCGGCCGGCCCCCGCCGACGACGCGGCGGACCGGCCGCCGCCCCTCCGGGGCTCGGACGGCCGGAACGACGAAGCCCACGCAGGCGGCACCGAGATCGCGGTGACCGGCGCGACCGGCAACACCGGCCGCGCCCCCGTGCACCGCCACCCCGCCGCGGCCGAGACCGTCAGGGCGCCCACCCAGGCGGTCACCCGCGCGTACGGGAACGGCTTCGCCGCCCCGGCCGACGTCCGTGGAGACCGGCCCCGGCCCAGGCGGGCCCCGAGCTGTTCCCGCACGAGCCGCCGCATGCGCCGGCCCACCGCAACCCCGGCCCGCACCCCCGCCCCACCGGCCCGGCACCACAGCGCCGACTTCCCGGACCGGACCCGAGGAGCCCGGCCGGCCCAACACCTCGAAGGGATACGGCAGTACACACTTTCGGGTTCCGTTCGCCCGGCTTCCGGGACACAGGACCCCCATCCGGTACAAGCTGGAACTCCACCCACACGCCGGAAGCCCCGGGCCCTCGACGCCCGCCGGACGTTCACCTGCCCGGAGGAGAGCCCATGAGCGCAGGAGAGCCCGCGAGCCTGCCGCCCCTCGCCTCCGGCCCCACCGGCCCCGACGCCCTGCGGCCCCTCCTCGACACCGTGCTCGACGCCCTCGCGGCCGGCCACGCCGAACGCGGCGGGCCACTGCCCGCCGGCGGACCGGACGCCGTCGCCACCCGCGTCGCCGACGCCCTCGGGGACGTCCTGCCCGACACCGGCGACCCGGACGCCCTGCGCACCCTCGTGCACGCGCTCGCCGCGGGCGCCGCCGACCCCGCCGACCCCCTGTGCGCGGCCCACCTGCACTGCCCGCCGCTCGCCGTGGCCGCCGCCGCCGACCTCGCCGCCAGCGCCCTCAACCCCTCCCTGGACTCCTGGGACCAGGCCCCGGCCGCCTCCGCCCTGGAAGCCGCCGTCACCCGCACCCTCGCCCGCACGGCCGGGCTCGCCGACGCCCTCGTCACCACCGGCGGCACCGAATCCAACCAGCTCGCCCTGCTGCTCGCCCGCGAGGCACACGGCGGCGTGCGCCTCGTGTGCGGCGCCAACGCCCACCACTCGCTGCCCCGCGCCGCCTGGCTGCTCGGCCTGCCCGACCCGGTCGTCATCCCCGCACCGGGCGGCACCCTCGACCCGGCCGCCCTCCACGAAGCCCTCACCGCGCTCCCCGGACCGGTGCTCGTCGCCGCCACCGCCGGCACCACCGACGCCGGCCTCATCGACCCGCTGCCCGAGATCGCCGGCCTGTGCACCGCCCACGGCGCCCGGCTGCACATCGACGCGGCCTACGGCGGCGGCCTGCTGTTCAGCGACCGGCACCGCGACAGACTCGCCGGACTCGAAGCCGCCCACACCGTCACCCTCGACCTGCACAAACTCGGCTGGCAACCAGTCGCCGCCGGACTCCTCGCCGTCGCCCGCCCGCACGAACTCACCGCACTGCACCAGCGCGCCGACTACCTGAACGCCGACGACGACACCGAAGCAGGACTCCCCGACCTGCTCGGCCGCTCCCCGCGCACCAGCCGCCGCCCCGACATCCTGAAGATCGCCGTCACCCTGAAGGCACTGGGCCGCAGCGGGCTCGGCGCCCTGGTCGACCAGGTCTGCGCCCGGGCCCGGGAGTTCGCCGCACTGATCCGCGAGCACCCCGGCTTCGAACTCTACGACCGCCCCGTCATCAGCACCGTCCTGTTCCGGCCCGCCGAGGCCGACGACGACGCCGTCGCCACCGTACGCCGACGACTGCTGCACGAGGGCCGGGCCGTCCTCGGCCGCGCCCGACTCGACGGCCGGCTCTGGCTCAAGGCCACCGTCCTCAACCCCCACACCCGGCCGGACGACCTGGCCCACCTGATCAAACTCGTCGAACTCGCCGAAAGAAGCCTCCCCGCATGACCCACCCCCCACGCCACGAACCCGCCTCCCCACGCGACCTGGTCGGCGTCGGCATCGGCCCCTGCAACCTCTCCCTCGCCGCGCTCGCCCAGCCGCTCGCCGAACTCGACGCCGTCTTCTACGAACAGCGCCCCGACTTCGACTGGCACCCCGGCCTGCTCGTCGACGGCGCCACCGTCCAAGTGCCCTTCCTCGCCGACCTGGTGACCCTCGCCGACCCCACCAGCCCCTGGAGCTTCCTCAACTACCTCAAAGCACGCGAGCGGCTCTTCCCCTTCTACTTCTCCGAGCACCTCCACATCCAGCGCGCCGAGTACGACGCCTACGGCCGCTGGGTCGCCGGGCAACTGCCCGGGCTGCGCTTCCGCCACCAGGTCGACGGCATCCGCTGGAACTCCGAACGGGACGTGTTCGAGGTCGACTTCACCCAACTCGACACCGACGGCGAGACCGAGGCCCTCGGCCGGACCTACGCCCGCAACGTCGTCCTCGGCATCGGCACCGCCCCCTACGTACCCGACCCCCTCAGGCCCCTGGTGGACGCGCCCGGCGTGCCCGTCGTCCACGCCGCCGACTACCTCGACCACCGCGACACCATCCTCGCCGCCGGGCACATCACCGTCGTCGGCTCCGGACAGTCCGGCGCCGAGGTCTTCCTCGACCTGCTCCGGCACCGCCCGGCCGGCCAGGAGAAACTCCACTGGATCGGCCGTACCGAGGCGTTCGCGCCCATGGAGTACTCCAAGCTCGGCCTCGAACACTTCACACCCGACTACACGCGCTACTTCCACGCCCTCGCCGAACCCGTCCGCGACCGGCTGGTCGCCGCCCAGTGGCAGCTCTACAAGGGCATCGACGCCGGCACCCTCGCCGCCATCCACGACGAGCTGTACCGGCGCACCCTGCACGGCGGCTGGCCCGACACCGTCCTCACCCCCGGCGTCCGCGTCCGCACCGCCGGCCGGATCGCCACCAGCAAGATCGAGCTGCACCTGGAGCACCTCCAGCAGGACAGCCGCTCCCGGCTCACCACCGACGCCGTCGTCCTCGCCACCGGCTACCGCGAACGCCCCCTCGACCGCATCCTCGCCGGACTCGACCCCTACATCCGCCGCGACAGCAGCGAACGCCCACGCGTCGACGAGCAGTACCGCCTCGTGCTGGACCCCTCGGTCACCGGCTCCGTCTACGTCCAGAACGCCGAGCTGCACACGCACGGCGTCGGCGCCCCCGACCTCGGCCTCGCCGCCTGGCGCAGCGCCACCATCCTCAACTCGCTCACCGGGAAGGAGCCGTACCCGCTCCCGTCCCGGACCGCCTTCACCTCCTTCGGACTTCACGAGCCCGCTGCCCGGGTGCCGCAGGGCAGGCAGCCGCAACGGCTCACCCCGCTCGTCCAGGACAGGTGAACGCCGTCACGGCCGGGTGAGCGCGGCCCACCCGGCCTTTGGCAACCGGCCGCTCCCCGACGACGCGAGGTCAACGCCTGGCTGCTCGGCGACGCCCACCCCTTCGACGCGGTGGTGGGCGTCGCCGCCGTCGACCTGCTGCGACTCCAGAAGCTCTGCGGCCCTAGAACACCGGCTTGCCCTCGCGCACCAGCTTCCAGTCCACCGAGGCGAAGTCCTTCGGGTCCAGGACACCCTTCGCGGTCACCCACTCGGCGATCCGGGTGCGGATCTCCGTCGACTCCGACCACAGCTCCTTGGCGGTGGCGACGTGCGGGAAGGCACCGCCACCGTTGGCCCGGTAGTTGTTCACGGCGAACACGAACTCCTGGGCGTCGTCCAGCGCGGCCCCGTTGAAGGTCAGGTTCTTGATCCGCGACCCGGCCGGCTGGGCGATGTCGATGTCGTACGACAGGCCCGAGACGTAGTCGTAGTTGTAGTCAGGGCGGCCACCCGCGTTGGTCAGCTTCTCCACGTCCACCGTGGCATCGGCGGCCGTCTGCACGTAGTACCCCGCCGAGTACTCCAGGTAGGCGCGGACCTGGGCGCCCGTCAGCAGCTTGGCGACCAGCGTGTTGTCGTACACGTACAGGCTCGACAGGTCCCGGATGGTGACGTCGCCGGCCGGGATCTCGGAGGTCCGGGAGAACGGCGAAGCCTGGGCGATCACCGGCAGCGAGGCGTACGCCGTACCCGCGAGCGCGGCCTTGACCACGTCCTCCTGGACCTTGGTGATCAGGTCGATGATCGGGGCGTCCTTGTAGCGGGCCTCGACGGTCGTCAGGGTCTCGGTCGCCCGGCCCACGACCTGGTTGACGTACGCGACGACCTTCCTGTGCTCGTCGGTGAGCAGCTTGGTGATCTTCGGGTCGTCGGCGACGGTGTTGGAGTTGCGCAGCGACGCGGAGACCGACTCCACCTCCCAGCGGCCCTTGCTGAACACCAGCTCGATGTCGAAGATCGTCAGCCGCTCGGCGAAGCACAGCGGCTCCGACAGCACGACCGTCTTCCCGGTCTTCTCGTTGACGACCTTCAGCTCCGGGATCTCCTGGTGGGCGTGCCCGACCAGGATCGCGTCGATGCCCGGCACCTGCTTGGCCACGTTGGCCGCCGCGTCCTCCACGTACGGCACCTGGTCGCCGTACGACGACGTGCCCGAGGTGCCCGAGTGCGCCGAGACCACCACCACGTCCGCGCCCATCGACCTCAGCTTCGGCACCCACTTGGCGGCCTGCTCCTCCAGACCCGGGAACGCCAGCTTGCCCTGGACGTAGGCCTTGTCCCAGATCGCGATGCCCGGGTTGGTCAGACCGAGCACGGCGACCTTCACCGGCTTGGCGCCCGGCACGTGGAAGGTCTTCATGAAGTACGGCGGGAAGGCGGGCTTCAGCGTCTTCGCGTCCACCGCGTTGGCCCCGAGCAGCGGGAAGTCGAGCTGGTCCTCGAACTTCCGCAGCGTCTCGATGCCGTAGTTGAACTCGTGGTTGCCGAGGGCCGCCGCGTCGTACCCGATCGCGTTCATCGCCTGCGCCATCGGGTGCACCGGGCCACCCTTGGCGGTGATCGGGTCGACCTTGGCGTAGTAGTAGGTGAGCGGGGTGCCCTGGATCGTGTCACCGGCGTCCAGAAGCAGCGTGTTGCAGCGGCCCTTCTCCTTGCGCACCTGCTCGACCAGGGTGGAGATACGGGCCAGGCCCATCGCGTTGCCCGCCTTGTCGGCGTACTCGGCGTCCTTGAAGTAGTCCCAGTTGAAGACGTGCCCGTGCAGGTCGGTCGTGCCCATGACGGTCAGGGAGTACCGCTTCACGGGGTGCCCGGGCTTCCTCGCCTCCGCCGCCTCGGCCGTCGGAGCCGCCGCCGCGCCGGCGATCGCCACTCCCGCTCCGGTGGCGGCGGACTTCTTCAGGAACTTCCGGCGGTTCAACGGCATGTCTCGGTCTCCTTGGCGGTGGCACAAACAACGCGCGAGTACAACAACGCGCGTAGATTCTGACCTGAGCATGACTTACGACAACAGGTCCAGAAGGTTGCGATCTGATGACCATCGCTCATAGGAGCGGACCACCGCACAATTCAACACTTGTCAATAACCCTTTGCCGAAAGTCCGTTGACTGGTCATACGGCGCCAATTCTCTACCCGCCGGTAAGCCATAGGCTCGACTCATGCGCCGAGCAAAGATCGTTTGTACACTGGGGCCCGCCACCGACTCGTACGACCAGATCAAAGCACTGGTCGAGGCCGGAATGGACGTAGCCCGGTTCAACCTCAGCCACGGCACCCACGCCGAACACGAGGAGCGGTACCAGCGCGTCCGAAAGGCGGCCGACGAGACCGGCCGCAGCGTCGGAATCCTCGCCGACCTTCAGGGCCCGAAGATCCGGCTCGGCCGCTTCACCGAAGGACCCGTATTCCTTGAACGCGACGACACCTTCACCATCACCGTGGAGGAAGGAATCGACGGCGACCGCCACCGGTGCGGCACCACCCACGCCGGCCTCGCCACCGACGTCACCCCCGGCGAGCGCATCCTCGTGGACGACGGCAAGGTCACCCTGGAGGTCACCGACGTCGACGGCCCCCGCGTACACACCCGCGTCGTCGAGGGCGGCGTCATCTCCGACCACAAGGGCCTGAACCTCCCCGGCGTGGCCGTCTCCGTCCCCGCCCTCTCCAAGAAGGACGAGGACGACCTGCGCTGGGCCCTGCGCACCGGCTTCGACGTCATCGCCCTCTCCTTCGTCCGCAGCGGCGACGACGTCGTGGACGTACACCGGATCATGGCCGACGAGGGCCGTCGCCTCCCCGTGATCGCCAAGATCGAGAAGCCGCAGGCCGTCGCCGACCTCGACGGCATCGTGGCCGCCTTCGACGGCCTGATGGTCGCCCGCGGCGACCTCGGCGTGGAGATGCCGCTGGAACAGGTGCCGATTGTCCAGAAGCGCGCCGTCAAACTCGCCAAACGCAACGCCAAACCGGTGATCGTCGCCACCCAGATGCTCGACTCGATGATCGAGAACTCCCGGCCCACCCGCGCCGAGGCATCCGACGTCGCCAACGCGGTCCTCGACGGCACCGACGCGGTCATGCTCTCCGGCGAGACCAGCGTCGGCAAGTACCCCGTCGAGACCGTACGCACCATGGCGAAGATCATCGAAGCGGCCGAGGAGGACATGCTGGCGGCGGGACTCCCGCCGCTGACCGAGCGGAACAAGCCGCGCACCCAGGGCGGCGCGGTCGCCCGGGCCGCCGCCGAGATGGGCGACTTCCTCGGCGCGAAGTTCCTGGTCGCGTTCACCCAGTCCGGGGACACCGCCCGCCGCCTCTCCCGCTACCGCTCCCCGATCCCCCTCCTGGCCTTCACCCCGGAGCCGGCCACCCGCTCCCAGCTCAGCCTCACCTGGGGCGCGGAGACCTTCCTCGGCCCGCACGTGGACTCCACGGACGCGATGGTCGACCAGGTGGACGAACTGCTCCTGAAGTACGGCCGCTGTCAGAAGGGCGACGTCGTCGTCATCACCGCCGGCTCCCCGCCCGGCGTCTCCGGCTCGACCAACATGGTCCGCGTCCACCACATCGGCGAGGACGACAGCCCGAAGTGACGGCCGGCCCCGCTCAGTGCTTGGGGCCGACGTGGGTGTCCATGAGGGCGACGGAGGCTTTGCGGGCTATGGAGACGGTCACGGCCGCGCGGCTCTGGTTGAGCGTCTTCCACTCGACACCGACCTTGTCGAGGGCGTCGGTGAAGAGGCGGATGATGTCGGCCGAGGTGTTGGTGAAGAAGTAGCGCGGATACTCGTACCGCTTGCGCTCACCGCCGACGAGCCGGGTCGTCCAGTTGGTGATACGGCAGCCGTCGGAATGGATGAGCCCCCGGATGAACTCCCACGGGTGGGCGTCGACGACGGCTTGCTGCCAGGCTTCCAGGACGATCGGACGCTCGTGCTTCTTACCGGGGCCGTGCTGGGGGAAGAGGCAGTGCAGGTGCTTCGAGTAGACCTTCACATTGCTGCAACCGGTCCTGCGGACCCGGCAGACCCTGTTGTCCGGGAAGACTGTGCGCATCGCTGTCTCGCAGGTTTCCATGAGACCCGGCCACGATTCAGTGCAGCTGATCATCAGGTTGGGGACGCGGTGCTGTGAGTAGTGGCTGATGTGCCCGTCGCCGAGGTACAGCCCGAGGAGGTAGCTGTACGCGGTCTCGTCCAGCTTCCGCCCGTGGCAACGCGGACAGGGGGGATCGTGACGGCCTGGGCACTCGCCCCGCTTGGCCCGGTCCACATGCTTCCAGTAGCCGACCGTCCCCACGGGTACGTTCAGCTCGCGGGCCACGTCGGCGTTCTTCGCACCACTGCGCAGCAGGGCGAGTGCCTTTTGTCGCACGTCTGTGCCATGCAGGTTCATGCGGCCACTCTGAGTCACCGAAGGCGGCCGTATGCAGTAAAAAGCGGAGGATCACGCGAACGTGACCCTCCGCTTATGGTCGTGGTGCCCGGTGTGGGATTCGAACCCACATGCCCAAAGGGCACGGCATTTTGAGTGCCGCGAGTCTGACCAGTTCCTCCAACCGGGCAAGCTGCGAAGCCGTGGGAAGTGTACCGGTTCACCGCGCGTCCCCGCAGCTAGGTACCCTGCTGGAAGCAGAGCCCCTGCCCCGTACCAAGGAGCCTCAGTGACCGCCCCCGAGTCGCCCCAGCCCGTAGACGTGCCCGACGACGACAAGTCGCACGTGCCTCCGCTGACGACCCGTGTCGTCATCGCCGAGGACGAGGCCCTGATCCGGCTCGACCTCAAAGAGATGCTGGAGGAGGAGGGGTACACCGTCGTCGGCGAGGCCGGGGACGGTGAGCAGGCCGTCGAGCTGGCCCGCGAGCACAAGCCGGACCTGGTCATCCTGGACGTGAAGATGCCCAAGCTGGACGGCATCTCCGCGGCCGAGAAGATCGCCGGTGAGTCGATCGCGCCGGTCCTGATGCTCACCGCCTTCTCGCAGCGCGACCTCGTCGAGCGCGCCCGGGACGCCGGTGCCATGGCCTACCTGGTCAAGCCGTTCAGCAAGAGCGACGTCGTCCCGGCGATCGAGATGGCCGTCTCCCGGTTCACCGAGCTGAAGCAGCTGGAGCAGGAGGTCGCCGACCTCACCCAGCGGCTGGAGACCCGCAAGCTGGTGGACCGCGCGAAGTCGATCCTGCAGACGGAGTACGGCCTGACGGAGCCGGCGGCGTTCCGCTGGATCCAGAAGACGTCGATGGACCGCCGTATGTCGATGCAGCAGGTCGCGGAGGCGGTCATCGCGGACAACGAGGAGAAGAAGGCGGCCAAGAAGGACTGAGCCCGTCTCGTACGACGCAGGCCCGCGCCCCGGAGAAGGGGGCGCGGGCCTCTGTCGTACACGGAGGGTCAGTCCTCGCCGAGGTAGGCCTTCCGGACGGACTCGTCGTGCAGCAGGTCCTGTCCGGTGCCGGACAGGACGATGTTGCCGACCTCCATGACGTGTCCCTGGTCGGCGAGCGAGAGGGCCGCCTGGGCGTTCTGCTCGACGAGCAGGATGGTGGTGCCCTGGGCCTTGAGTTCGGCGATGGTTGCCATGATCTTCTGCATCATGATCGGTGACAGGCCCATCGACGGCTCGTCGAGCATGAGCAGCTTGGGCTGGGACATCAGTGCCCTGCCCATGGCGAGCATCTGCTGTTCACCGCCGGAGAGGGTGCCCGCGGCCTGCTTGCGCCGCTCCCCGAGGATGGGGAAGAGGTCGTAGGCGCGCTGGATGTCCTTCTCGATGCCGGGCTTGTCGTTGCGCAGGAAGGCGCCGAGGCGGAGGTTGTCCTCGATGCTCATGCGGGGGAAGATGTGCCGGCCCTCGGGGGAGTGGGCGAGGCCCAGGGAGACCACCTGGTGGGCGGGGATCTTCTTCAGCGACCTGCCGTTGAACTTGATCTGTCCGCCGACGGGCTTGAGCAGTCCGGACAGGGTGCGCAGGGTGGTGGTCTTGCCGGCGCCGTTGGTGCCGATGAGGGTGACGACCTGACCGGCCTCGACCTTGAAGGAGATGCCCTTGACGGCTTCGATCTTGCCGTAGGCGACTCTCAGGTCCTCGACTTCGAGCAGTGCGGTCATCGGTCGTTCTCCTTGCCGGGCGCGGCGTCGGTCGTGGTGTCGGCGCCCGTGGCCGTGGTGTCGGCGTCCGCCTCGGCGGTGGCTTCGGCGTGTGCCTCGGCGGCCTCGACCTCGGCCACCTCCTCGGCGCCGGGTGCGTCCTCGAAGGGTTCGCCGAGGTAGGCCGCGACGACGCGTTCGTCGCCCTGGACGGTGGCGCTGTCGCCTTCGATGAGCTTCTCGCCCTGGACGAGGACGGCGACGCGGTCGCACAGGTTGAAGATGAAGCGCATGTCGTGCTCGATGACGAGGACGGCGATGCCCATGTCCCGGATGGCGAAGACCAGTTCCTCGGTGGTCCGGGTCTCCTGCGGGTTCATGCCGGCGGTGGGTTCGTCGAGGAGCAGCAGGCCGGGTTCGCTGGCGAGGGCGCGGGCGATCTCCAGTTTGCGCTGTTCGCCGTAGGGGAGGTTGCGGGCGAGGTGTTCGGCCTTGTGGTCGAGGCCGACGAACGCCAGCAGTTCCATGGCCCGGTCCCTGGAGGCCTTTTCGGCCTTGTGGAAGCCGGGGCCGCGCAGGACGGCGGACCAGAAGCCTTCTTTGGTGCGGGTGTGGCGGCCGACGAGGACGTTCTCCAGGACCGTCATGTTGGCGAACAGGCGGATGTTCTGGAAGGTGCGTGCGATGCCGGCGGCGGTGACCTTGAAGGACTTGGGCGGCAGGACGTCGCCCTTGTAGCGGACTTCGCCCTCGGTGGGGACGTACAGGCCGGTGAGGCAGTTGAAGAAGGTGGTCTTTCCGGCGCCGTTGGGGCCGATGAGGCCGACGATCTCGCCTGCGTTGACGGTGAGGTCGACGCCGCGTACGGCGGTGAGGCCGCCGAAGCGCATGGTGACGCCGCGGGCGTCGAGGACGGTCTCGCCGGGCGCGGTGGCGCCGGGGGTGGTGTCCTTGGTGGTGGTGTCGGTGGTCATGGTGGTCAGGCCCCCGCCTTCGTCAGGAGGGTGGGTGCTTCCGTCTCTTCGTGGAATTCGAGCTGGCGGCGCCGGTTGGGGATGAGGCCCTCGGGGCGGAACCGCATCAGCAGGATGAGTGCGAGGCCGAAGGCGAAGAGCTGGTAGTTGCCGAGGAACTGGAGCTTGTTCGGGATGAGGAAGAGCAGGGCCGCGCCGATGAGGGGGCCGCTGATGGTGCCCATGCCGCCGAGGACGACCGCGGCGAGCAGGAAGGCGGAGTTGGGCGGGATGGGGCCGGCGAAGAGGTACTGCTCGGGGGTCACGGTGTAGGTGACGTGGGCCTGGACGGTGCCGGCGAGTCCGGCGAGGGAGGCGCCGACGGCGAAGGCGATGAGTTTGACGCGGAAGCCGTTGATGCCCATGGCGAGTGCGGCGGTCTCGTCCTCGCGGATGGCGACCCAGGCGCGTCCGATGCGGGAGTTGCCGCTGCGGCGGAAGACCAGTACCACGACGGCGGTGATGATCAGCATCAGGAAGAAGTAGTTGGCGAACCGGCCGATGGTGAAGCCGCCCATGTCGTGCTGGGCGCCGAAGTCGAAGCCGAGGACGTCGAGGTTGGGGATCGAGGAGATGCCGTTGGAGCCGTTGGTGAGGTCGGGTCCGGAGGTGCCGTCGAGGTTGTTGGCGGTGATGCGGAAGATCTCGCCGAAGCCGAGGGTGACGATGGCGAGGTAGTCGCCGCGCAGCCGGAGGGTCGGGGCGCCGATGAGGACGCCGAAGACGAGGGAGGCGGCGGCGCCGACGAGTACGGCGGCCCAGAACGGGAAGTGCACGTCGAACGGTGAGCTGGGGGAGCCGGAGACCAGGGCCGCGGCGTAGGCGCCGACGCCGAGGAAGGCGACGTATCCGAGGTCGAGGAGGCCGGCGAGGCCGACGACGATGTTCAGGCCGAGGGCGACGGTGGCGAAGATGAGGATGTAGACGCCGAGGGTCGCGTACTGGTCGTTGGTCTGGGTGAAGGGGAAGAGTGCGGCCGCGACGAAGGCGCCGCAGATGGTGATGTTGGTGTGGCGTGAGGCGATCTGTGAGGCGTGGGCGATCAGGCCGGCTTTGTTGAGGGCGGCGAAGCCGAAGCCGGCGGTGATCAGGAAGCCGATGAACAGTTCGTCGTACTCGGTGCCGATGCCGTAGGTGAAGACGACGAGGCCGAGGGCGAGCATCGCGACGATGATCAGGATCTCGGCGTACGAGGGCAGGGTGGCGACGGGCCGGGGGGCGTCGGCGGCGAAGACCGCCTTGGTGGTCTCCCACTTGTGCGCGGCGCCGTGCTTGAACTTCTCCCAGCCGGTGTCGTCGGGGTCGATCGGCTCGGGTTCGGGGTGCTGGAAGGGCAGGGCGAGTGCGCCGGCGAGAGCGGCGAGGCTGCCGAGGGCGACGAGGAAGCCGCCGGGTTCCAGGTTGACGAGTCCGCCGAGGTCGACGCTGATGGCGAGGACCGTGTACCAGCTGGTGGCGAAGGTGGCGAGGGTGGCGAACCGCAGGGCTGCGTCGGGGCCGGCGGGTGCCAGCCATCCCAGGCCGCGGACGCCGTAGGAGGCGAGTGCGAAGAGGGTGGCGAGGAGTGCGCCGATGAGGACGAGGACCTGGAGGCCGCCCGGGTAGCCGTAGACGGTGAGGTCGCCGGGGAAGTCGGCGGTCCAGGTCCAGGCGAGGAAGGTGGAGACGATCGTCAGCGCGCTGCCGCCGAGGGCGAGGGCGCGGGCGGTCTTCTCGGGCAGGGGCAGCAGGCCGGTGGGGGTGTCGGCCTTGCGGGCGCTGGGTGTGTCGGGTGCGGTGGTCTGTGTGGTCATCGGTCTCACGCCCTGTCCGCGACGCGCTCGCCGAGCAGGCCCTGTGGCCTGAACAGCAGTACGAGGATGAGGAGTACGAAGGCCCAGACGTCGGCCCAGGACTGGCTGCCGAACTTGTCCATGCCCGGGATGTCGGCGATGTAGGCGGTGGCCAGGGTCTCGGCGACGCCGAGGACCACGCCGCCGATCATGGCTCCGTAGATGTTGCCGATGCCGCCGAGGACGGCCGCGGTGAACGCCTTGAGGCCGAGGATGAAGCCCATCCGGAAGTTGATCTCGCCGTACTTCAGGCCGTAGGCGACGGCTCCGACGGCGGCGAACGCGGCGCCGAGCGCGAAGGCGATGACGATGATGCGGTCGGTGTTGACGCCCATCAGCTTGGCGGTGTCCGGGTCCTGCGCGGTGGCCTGCATGCCGCGGCCGGTGCGGGTCTTCATCACGAAGTAGGCGAGGACGGCCATGCTGATGGGGGCGGCGACGACGAGGAAGATGTCGCCGGTCTGGATGGTGACGCTGCCGATCTCGAAGGGGCCGCCGGAGATCTGCGGGAAGGTGCGCGCGGACTTCGCCTCGGGGTACCAGGCCCATACGGCCTGCTGGAGGGCCAGCGAGAGGCCGATGGCGGTGATCAGGGGCGCGAGACGCGGGGCGTTGCGGAGTGGCCGGTAGGCGAATCGTTCCGCTCCGACGGCGATGGCGACCGCGACGACGACGGCGCCGATGATCATCAGCGGCAGCGCGACCCACATGGTGGTGCCGCCGGGGAGCCAGAGCCAGACGGTGAGAGCGCCGAACGCTCCCGTCATGAATATCTCGCCGTGGGCGAAGTTGATGAGCTGGACAATGCCGTAGACCATTGTGTAGCCGATGGCGACCAGCCCGTACATGGATCCTAGTAGCAGGCCGTTGACCAGCTGCTGCGGCAGTTCGTTCACCGCATGTCCTCCGAGCGTTCGGAAAGTGCGAGGGATGTGGCCGGATGCGAGTCCGCGCGGGGCGCCAGTGGAACAGCGCCCCGCGCGGCTCGTGGGTGGTTCGGGCGGGGATCAGCCGGTGTAGGTACCGGACTTGACGGGAACCCAGGCACCGTTCTTCACGGCGTACACGGTGAGCTGCTTGTTGGTGGCGTCACCGTACTCGTCGAAGGAGACCTTGCCGGTCACGCCGTCGAAGGCCACGCCCTGCATGGCCTCGGTGACCTTGGCGCGGGCGTCGGAGGGCAGCTTGCCGCCGTTGGCGTCGACGACCTTCTTCACGGCCTCGATGATCGCCCAGGCGGAGTCGTAGGCGTAACCGCCGTACGCCGAGTACTCCTCCTTGTAGCCGGCGGCCTTGTAGTCGGCGACGAACTGCTTGGCGGAGGGCAGGTCCTCGACGGGGGCGCCGACGGAGGTGGCGAGGTCGCCGGTGGCCTCGGAGCCGGCCAGCTTCATGAAGGTGTCGTCCTTGATGCCGTCACCGCCGACCAGCGGGATCTTGGCGCCGGCGGCCTTGATCTGCTTGCTGAGCGGGCCGGCCTGCGGGTACTCGCCGCCGTAGTAGACGACTTCGGCACCGGAGTTCTTCACCTTGGTGGCGACCGCGGAGAAGTCCTTGGCGTCCGGGTTGATGTGCTCGGTGCCGACGACCTTGCCGCCGAGCTTCTTGAACTCGCCGGTGAAGGTGGCGGCGAGGCCGGAGCCGTAGGTCTTCTTGTCGTCGATGACGAAGACCTTCTTCTTCTTGGCGGTGTTGAAGACGTACTGGGCGGCGAACGGGCCCTGGATGGCGTCCGTGGTCGCGGTGCGGAAGTACGCCTTGTAGGGGCGGACCTTCTTGTTCTGCCAGTCGGGGCCCTGGGTCAGGGCGGGGCCGGTGTTGGCGGGGGAGACCTCGACGAGCTTGGCATCGTCGAAGACCTTCTGCATCGACTCGGCGACCGAGGAGTTGAGCGGGCCGACGACACCGAGGACGTCCTGCTCGGAGACGAACTTCGAGGCGTTCTGCTGGCCGGCGGACGGCTGCGCCTGGTCGTCGAGCGCTTCGATCTTGAAGGTGACGCCCTTGACGAGCTTCTGCTTGTTGGCGTTGCGGACGGCGAGGTCCGCGGAGTTCTTGATGCCGAGGCCCATGGCGGACAGGTCGCCGGTCAGGGGGGCGTCGACGCCGATGACGACGGTGCTGCCGCCGTTGTCGGAGTCGGATCCCTTGTCGCCGCTGTCGCGCGAGCCGCAGGCGGTGAGGGTGAGCGCTCCCGCCGCCAGCGCGGCGGTGATGGCGATAAGCGAACGTTGACGCACGATCAGTCCTTTCCCCAGGCACAACCGCCTCCCCGTGGAAGCGGCCGAGTCGCGCGCCGCGCTGAATTGGACAATCCGAAGGCGCGGTGACTGGCCGTGACTCTAAGCGTGTGTGGGGAACGTGGAGGAGTGTCTGACCCAGGCTGTGACGCTCTTGTTATGACACGACGTAATGCAGAGCGGTACTTGGTGGGGTGGAAGGTGGAATTCAGGTGGATTCGCACCGTCCGCATTGTGAGAACCCGCAGGACTCGCCTTGATCCATCCAGGTGTCTCAGTCGTTTTGGTGATTACCGAAATTTGTTGCTGCAGGCTACTTGCAGGGCGTGTGAGAGGTCCTGTGCGTAGCGGGGGCCCAAGATGAAGCTCTGGACCTGTATTGCGCGCGTATTACGCAGAGTTACGTCCAGGAAAGGGAGTCCGGCGTTCTGGGGGGCTTTTTCGCATTCCGTCACGTGCATCGTGATCGTGACCTTGCGGGCGGAACCCGCCCTTGTTCGAAACGGAACAGCTGGCTCCGTTTTCACCGACAGTCCCGCGTACGGCTGGGTCACCCGGGTCACGGTGACCGGCGGCCCCGAGGCCACGCTCAGCAGCACGGCGAAGCTGAAGCTGCGCGGCGGGGCGCCCGCGGGAGTGGTCCGGCCGTCCAGATAGGTCATGTCCACCACCTGGGCGGGATACGGGACTTGCGCGTGCGCGCGGTGCTCCGGCGGGGGCGGCCGATGCGGCCGGGTGGCGTACAGATAGCCGCCGCCCGCCAGGGCGACGGCCGCGGCGGCGAGGGTGACGGTGATCCGCCGGTGGCGGGCGTACCAGGCGGTCAGGGCGGCTCGTGTCCGGCCGGGCGGACGGGGGTTCCGCGGCCGTCCGCCGTCCCACGCGCGGGTGCCCTCGCCGGGCTCCGGCGGGCCGATGCCGGTCATGTCCAGGGACCTCCGCCCGGGGTCCCGTCGCGGTAGCGCGCGGTACACGCCGTGTGGGCCTGGCGGTCCATCAAGCGGAGGACCGCCTCTGTGCCTTGGCGCTGTCGCACGGAGCGTCCCGCCGCCACGACGTCCATGAGGATCTGGTACTGCCCGTGGGACAGGCCCATCGACTGGTAGTCCCCGTAGGTGTCGTCGGCGAGCGTCCTGCGGGCCCAGTAGGTGACGAGCCTGGTGCACAGGTCGGCGTCCGAGGCCGGCTGTGACGTGGCCGTGGCGGTGGCGGTGCCCGGGGTGGGGGCGGGGGAGGGAGCGGAGCCGTCCGGTCCGGTGCAGCCCGTCGTGCACAGCAACGCCGGCAACGCCAGCCCCAGCACCAGGAACCTCACCCCCGGCCGGGGGCCTCCTCGCCGTCCCATGTGCCGAAGCTAGAGGGAGGGACGGCGAGGGGCAACGGTCCGGCGCGGGCCGGTGGAAGCGGGGCTCAGCTCGCGGCGGACTCCGCGGGCGCACCGTCGCCCGGCCGGACGTCGCGCAGCAGGCAGGTCAGCCGGGCGGTGCAGACGCGGCGGCCCTCCTCGTCGCTGATCACGATCTCGTACGTCGCCGTCGACCGCCCCCGGTGCACCGGCGTGGCCACGCCGGTCACCAGGCCGGAGCGGACCCCGCGATGGTGCGTGCAGTTCAGGTCCACCCCGACCGCGATCTTCGAGGCGCCGCCGTGCAGCATGGAGCCGACCGAGCCCAGGGTCTCCGCCAGCACCGCGGAGGCGCCGCCGTGCAGCAGGCCGTACGGCTGGGTGTTGCCCTCCACCGGCATGGTCCCGACGACCTTGTCCGCCGATGCCTCCAGGATCTGCACGCCCATCCGCGTGCCCAGATGCCCGGCCGAGAACAGGGCGGGCAGGTCCACACCGAGCGCCGTGTACTCGTCGAGGACCTCCTGCGGGAACTTCACGTGCTGCTGCTCACCCATCGGCCGGCTCCGTCCGTCGTCCACCTGTCTGCTCGCTGAGCAAACGCTCAGTCGGTCGCCGATTGTTCCAGACGGCTCCCGGCGGCGCCGGTGTGGTCCTCCAGCCGTACGACGACGGACTTGCTGGCCGGGGTGTTGCTGGTGTCGGCGGTGGCGTCCAACGGCACCAGCACGTTCGTCTCGGGGTAGTACGCGGCCGCGCAGCCCCGGGCCGTCGGGTACAGCACGACCCGGAAACCGGGCGCCCGCCGCTCCACCCCGTCCCGCCACTCGCTCACCAGATCGACGTACGACCCCTCGGCGATCCCGAGCGACCGGGCGTCCTCGGGGTGCACCAGCACCACCCGGCGCCCGCCCGTGATGCCCCGGTACCGGTCGTCCAGGCCGTAGATCGTGGTGTTGTACTGGTCGTGCGAGCGCAGGGTCTGCAGCAGCAGCCGGCCCTCGGGCAGCGCCGGGTACTCCACCGGCGCGGCCGTGAAGTTCGCCTTGCCCGTGGCGGTCGGGAAGCGCCGCTCGTCGCGCGGGGCGTGCGGCAGCGCGAAGCCGCCGGGCCGGGACACGCGCGCGTTGAAGTCCTCGAAACCGGGGATCACGCGCGCGATGCGGTCACGGACGGTCGCGTAGTCCTTCGCGAACTCCTCCCACGGCACGACGCTGCGCTCGCCGAGCACCCGGCGGGCGAGACCGCAGACGATGGCCGGCTCGGACCGCAGCTGCGGGCTCGCGGGCCTCAGGCGCCCGCGCGAGGCGTGCACCATGCCCATGGAGTCCTCGACCGTCACGAACTGCTCGCCGCTGTCCTGTACGTCGCGTTCGGTCCGGCCCAGCGTGGGCAGGATCAGCGCCCGCGCGCCCGTGACCACGTGCGAGCGGTTCAGCTTGGTCGACACGTGCACGGTCAGGCGTGCGCGGCGCATCGCGGCCTCGGTGACCTCCGTGTCGGGCGAGGCGGAGACGAAGTTGCCGCCCATGGCGAAGAACACCTTCGCCTCGCCGTCGCGCAGCGCGCGGATGGCCCGTACGACGTCGTAGCCGTGCTCGCGCGGCGGCGCGAACCCGAACTCCTTCTCCAGGGCGTCCAGGAAGGCCGGCGCGGGCCGTTCGAAGATGCCCATGGTGCGGTCGCCCTGGACGTTGCTGTGCCCGCGCACCGGGCACACACCCGCCCCCGGACGGCCGATGTTGCCGCGCAGCAGCAGGAAGTTGACCACCTCACGGATGGTCGGGACGGCGTGCTTGTGCTGGGTGAGGCCCATGGCCCAGCACACGATGGTCCGCTGGGAGGCGAGGACCATGCCGAGGGCCTGCTCGATCTCCGCGCGCGTGAGTCCGGTCGCGGTCAGCGTCTCGTCCCAGTCGGCGGCGCGCGCGGCCTTCGCGAACTCCTCGAAGCCGTGGGTGTGTTCGCGGACGAACTCCTCGTCGACCGCGCCCTCCGTCTCCAGGACCAGCTTGTTCAGGAGCCGGAAGAGGGCCTGGTCACCCCCGATGCGGATCTGCAGGAACAGGTCGGTGAGGGCGGCGCCCTTGAGGAGACCCTGCGGGGTCTGGGGGTTCTTGAAGCGCTCCAGGCCCGCCTCCGGCAGCGGGTTGACGCTGATGACCTTCGCGCCGTTCGCCTTGGCCTTCTCCAGCGCGGAGAGCATGCGCGGATGGTTCGTGCCCGGGTTCTGGCCCGCGACGATGATCAGGTCGGCCTTGTACAGGTCCTCCAGCAGGACGCTGCCCTTGCCGATCCCGATGGTCTCGCTGAGCGCCGACCCGGACGACTCGTGGCACATGTTCGAGCAGTCCGGCAGGTTGTTCGTGCCCAGCTCACGCGCGAAGAGCTGGTACAGGAACGCGGCCTCGTTGCTGGTGCGGCCGGAGGTGTAGAAGACGGCCTCGTCCGGGGAGCCGAGGGCGGCGATCTCCTCGGCGACGATGTCGAAGGCCCGCTCCCAGGAGACCGGCTCGTAGTGCGTGCCGCCCTCGGGGAGGTACATGGGGTGCGTGAGCCGGCCCTGCTGGCCCAGCCAGTAGCCGCTGCGGCCGGACAGGTCCGCGACGGAGTGCGCGGCGAAGAACTCGGGCGTGACCCGGCGCAGGGTGGCCTCCTCGGCCACCGCCTTGGCGCCGTTCTCGCAGAACTCCGCCGTGTGCCGGTGGTCCGGCTCCGGCCAGGCGCAGCCCGGGCAGTCGAAGCCGTCCTTCTGGTTCACGCGCAGCAGCGTCAGCGCGGTGCGCTTCACACCCATCTGCTGCTGCGCGATGCGCAGCGTGTGCCCGATGGCCGGCAGCCCCGCCGCCGCGTGCCGGGGCTCCGCGACCTGCGGCGCGTCCTGGACCGGATCACCCTTGGGCGGCTTCGTCGCCATCGCACGCTCCCCTTCGACTGCGTGTGAGAAGTACCTCGACGATCCTCCCACGGCCCGCTGACAACGGTGCCGGGCGGCCCGGGCGGGAGGCGGCAGCATTGCTTGCGCCGGACCCGACGGACGCGGCGCGCGCTGCGCAGCACCTTCCACGGCTCCTGCCGGCTCTCGCGGCGTCCATGGCGCGGGATCGTCGTCGCCGTCGGCGACCGGGGGCCACCGGCTGTGGCCGCGCTGGAACCGCCCGGCCCGCGCTGTCAGTGGCTCGTGGCAGGATCGGGGACGTGGCAGAGACAGCATCGAAGCAGACCGACAAGACCCCCGGCGCCGTCCGTCCCCGGCTGATGCTCATGGACGGGCACTCGCTGGCCTACCGCGCGTTCTTCGCGCTGCCCGCGGAGAACTTCACGACCGCGACCGGCCAGCCGACGAACGCGATCTACGGCTTCGCGTCGATGCTGGCCAACACCCTGCGTGACGAGGCGCCCACGCACTTCGCGGTGGCCTTCGACGTCTCCCGCAAGACCTGGCGCTCCGAGCGGTTCACCGAGTACAAGGCGAACCGCTCCAAGACCCCGGACGAGTTCAAGGGCCAGGTCGAGCTGATCGGCGAGCTGCTCGACGCGATGCACGCGCACCGCTTCGCCGTCGAGGGCTACGAGGCGGACGACATCATCGCCACCCTCGCCACCCAGGCCGAGGCCGAGGGCTTCGAGGTGCTGATCGTCACGGGCGACCGCGACTCCTTCCAGCTCGTCACCGAGAACACCACCGTGCTCTACCCGACCAAGGGCGTCTCGGAGCTGACCCGCTTCACCCCGGAGAAGGTTTTCGAGAAGTACGGATTGACGCCCGCCCAGTACCCGGACTTCGCGGCCCTGCGCGGCGACCCGTCCGACAACCTCCCGGGCATCCCCGGCGTCGGCGAGAAGACCGCCGCCAAGTGGATCAACCAGTTCGGCTCCTTCGCCGAGCTGGTCGAGCGGGTCGAGGAGGTCAAGGGCAAGGCCGGGCAGAACCTGCGCGACCACCTGGAGTCCGTCAAGCTCAACCGCGTCCTCACCGAGCTGGAACGCCAGGTGGAGCTGCCGAAGGCGGTCGCCGACCTGGAGCGGGCCCCGTACGACCGCAAGGCCGTCGCGATGGTCCTGGACACCCTGGAGATCCGCAACCCGTCGCTGCGCGAGCGGCTCTTCGCCGTCGACCCCGGCACAGAGGAGGCCGAGGCCACCCCGGTCAGCACCGACGGCGTCGAGATCGACGGCACGATCCTGCGCACCGGCGAGCTGGCCCCCTGGCTCGCCGAGCACGGCGCCGGCCCGCTGGGTGTCGCCACCGTCGGCACCTGGGCGCTGGGCGCCGGCTCGGTCGCCGAGGTCGCCCTCGCCGCGGCCGGGGGAGCGGCGGCCTGGTTCGACCCGTCCGAGCTGGACGAGGCCGACGAGAACGCCTTCGCCGCCTGGCTGGCGGACGAGGCCCGCCCCAAGGTGTTCCACGACGCCAAGGGCGCCATGCGGGTCTTCGCCGAGCACGGCTGGAGCGTCGAGGGCGTACGCATGGACACCGCGCTCGCCGCCTACCTGGTCAAGCCCGGCCGCCGCTCCTTCGACCTGGACGCGCTGTCGATGGAGTACCTGCACCGCGAGCTGGCCCCCGCCGCGACGGCCGACGGCCAGCTCGCCTTCGGCGCGGACGAGGGTGCCGAGGCCGAGGCCCTGATGGTCCAGGCCCGTGCCGTCCTGGACCTCGGCACGGCCTTCGAGGGCCGCCTGGAGGAGGTCGGCGCCGCCGACCTGCTCCGCGACATGGAGCTGCCCACCTCCGCGCTGCTCGCCCGCATGGAGCGCCACGGCATCGCGGCGGACCGGCCGCATCTCGAAGCGATGGAGCAGATGTTCGCGGGCGCCGTGCAGCAGGCCGTGAAGGAGGCGCACGCGGCGGCCGGCCACGAGTTCAACCTGGGCTCGCCCAAGCAGCTCCAGGAGGTCCTCTTCGGCGAGCTGGCCCTGCCGAAGACGAAGAAGACCAAGACCGGCTACACCACGGACGCCGACGCCCTGGCCTGGCTGGCCACCCAGACCGACAACGAACTGCCGGTGATCATGCTCCGGCACCGGGAGCAGGCGAAGCTCCGCGTCACCGTCGAGGGCCTGATCAAGACCATCGCGGGGGACGGCCGTATCCACACCACCTTCAACCAGACGGTGGCCGCGACCGGGCGTCTGTCCTCCACCGACCCCAACCTCCAGAACATCCCCGTCCGCACGGACGAGGGCCGGGCGATCCGCCGGGGCTTCGTGGTCGGCGAGGGCTTCGAGTCCCTGATGACCGCGGACTACAGCCAGATCGAGCTGCGCGTCATGGCCCACCTCTCCGAGGACGTGGGCCTGATCCAGGCGTTCACCTCCGGTGAGGACCTGCACACCACCGCCGCCTCCCAGGTGTTCGGCGTCGAGCCCGGCGCGGTCGACGCCGAGATGCGCCGCAAGATCAAGGCGATGTCGTACGGCCTCGCGTACGGCCTGTCCGCGTTCGGCCTCTCCCAGCAGCTGAACATCGAGGCGGCCGAGGCCCGCGCCCTGATGGACGCCTACTTCGAGCGCTTCGGCGGGGTGCGGGACTATCTGCGCCGGGCGGTCGACGAGGCCCGGGCGACGGGCTACACCGCGACGCTCTTCGGACGCCGCCGCTACCTGCCCGACCTCAACAGCGACAACCGCCAGCGCCGCGAGGCGGCCGAGCGCATGGCTCTCAACGCGCCCATCCAGGGCACGGCGGCGGACATCGTGAAGATCGCCATGCTCAAGGTGGACAGCGCGCTGCGGGAGGCGGACCTCAGGTCCCGCATGCTCCTCCAGGTCCACGACGAGATCGTGCTGGAGATCGCCCCGGGCGAGCGGGCGGCGGCGGAGGAGATCGTCCGCCGCGAGATGGCGGGCGCCGTGCAGCTCCGGGCCCCGCTGGACGTCTCGGTGGGCGTGGGCCCGGACTGGGAATCGGCGGCCCACTAGCGGGCGGCGCGTGGGGGGTGACCGAGGGGGGGCGGGCGTCGCGGCCAAGTCCGAATCGACAGCTCCGCCGCAACGGCGATCACCCCCCAGGCCGCGGCCGGGCAGTCCCCGCCTCTGCGCGGCCCGGCGGCGCCCCCACGCCGCGGCCCAAGGCGCCCTCCCATGCCGCGGGCCCGGCAGTCTCCCCCACGACGCGTCCCGGCGGCCCCCCTCACGCCGCGTCCCGGCGATCACCCCCCATGCCGCGTCCCGGCGATCCCCCCTACGCCGCGGCTCCGAGGCGCCCTCTCATGCCGCGGGCCCGGCAGTCTCCCCCACGACGCGTCCCGGCGGCCCCCCTCACGCCGCGTCCCGGCGATCACCCCTCACGCCGCGGGCCGGCGATTCCCCCACGCCGCGGCTCCGAGGCGCCCTCTCATGCCGCGGGCCCGGCAGTCT